>CAVWZL010000001.1:0-351897 GCA_963759495.1 uncultured Chloroflexia bacterium
ATCGGCGTCGCGCAGTGCGGCGACCAGCCCGGCCGAGGCCTCGTAGAAGGCGGTGAGGGAGTCGGCGTAGGTCGCCGCGCGCTGAAGCTCGGGGCGCTCCTCGGGTCCCTCGGGCCGGTTGTCGACCTGCCAGGCCCAGACCGCCTGCGTCGACGCGAGGTGGTGCACCAGGTCGTGGGCGTTCCATGCGGGGCACGTGGGCGCCGGGGGCGGCGGGGTCCGCGTCGGCGGAGGCTTCCTCCCTGAACCGTGCCGACTCGGACTCGATGGCGGACGGGTGCCCGGGAGGCGCTCAAGAGGCTCATGGAGCGACGGTAGTCCGGGAAACCGACATCGTCACGGGTCGAGAACCGATGTGCATGACTATGCGGTTGTCGGTATAGTCATGCAGGTGAGCAGGACGCGAGTCGCGGTCGCCGGAGCCAGTGGGTACGCCGGCGGGGGAGCTTCTTCGCCTCCTCCTCGGGCATCCCGGGTGGAGGATCGGCGCCCTGCGCCCGGTGGCTCCAACGCGGGGGAGCCGCTGGGTGTCCTGCAGCCGCACTCGACGGCCCTGGCCGAGCGGATCCTCGAGGCCACCACCCCCGAGGCGCTCGCGGGTCACGACGTCGTGTTCCTCGCCCTGCCGCACGGGACCTCCGCGGCGATCGCCGAGGCACTGGGCGACGACGTGGTCGTCGTCGACTGCGGCGCGGACTTCCGGCTCGCCGACCCGGCCGCGTGGACGACGTTCTACGGCTCCGACCACGCGGGCGCCTGGCCGTACGGTCTGCCCAAGCTGCCCGGCGCCCGCGAGGCCTTGCGGGGCGCCAATCGGATCGCGGTACTCCGCTGCTACCCGACGGTCTTCCCGGCCCTCGTACCGCCCTGGCGGCCGGTCTCGTCGAGCCCGACGTGGTCGTAGTCGCTGCCTCGGGCACCAGCGGCGCCGGCAAGGCCGCCAAGTCGAACCTCCTGGGCTCGGAGGTGATGGGCAACGTGTCGGCGTACGGCGTCGGCGGCGTGCACCGCCACACGCCGAGATCGAGGAGAACCTCGGCGCCGTCGCGGGCGGCCCCGTCACGGTCTCCTTCACCCCCGTGCTCGTGCCGATGCCGCGCGGCATCCTGGCCACTTGCTCCGCCCCCATCAAGCCGGGCGTCACCGCGGACGACGCGCGGGCGGCGTACCTGAAGGCGTACGCCGACGAGCCGTTCGTCCACGTGCTTCCCCCGGGCCAGTGGCCGCAGACCCAGGCCGTGCTCGGGTCGAACGCCGTGCACCTCCAGGTCACCGTCGACGAGCGCGCCGGTCGCCTGGTCGCCGTCGGCGCGGTCGACAACCTGACCAAGGGCACCGCCGGCGCCGCGGTGCAGTGCATGAACCTCGCCCTCGGTCTCGACGAGACCACCGGCCTCACGACCGTGGGGCTCGCACCGTGAGCGTCACGCACCCGGCGGGGTTCGCCGCCGCCGGCGTCGAGGCGGGTCTCAAGACCAGCGGCGGCAAGGACGTCGCCCTCGTCGTCAACCGTGGTCCGTCGTACGCCGCCGCTCGGTCTTCACCGCCAACCGCTGCAAGGCCAACCCGGTGCTGTGGAGCGAGCAGGTCGTCAAGGACGGCGTCGTGCGGGCGGTGTTCCTCAACTCCGGCGGCGCCAACTGCTACACCGGCCCGGACGGCTTCCAGACCACGCACGCCGTCGCCGAGCGGGTGGCCGACAGGCTCGGGGTCGGGGCGATCGACGTGCTGATCTGCTCCACGGGACTGATCGGGCTGGCCAACCCGCGCGAGCAGGTGCTGGCCGGTGCCGACGCGGCGTATGACGCCCTGGCCGGCAGCGGTGGGGACGACGCGGCGCACGCGATCATGACCACCGATTCGGTCAGCAAGCAGGTCGTCGTCGAGGGCGCCGGCTGGTCGGTCGGCGGGATGGCCAAGGGCGCCGGCATGCTCGCGCCCCAGCTGGCCACCATGCTCGTCGTCCTCACCACCGACGCCGTCGCGTCGCCGGAGGACCTCGACACGGCACTCCGCGCCGCGACCCGGGTGAGCTTCGACCGCCTGGACTCCGACGGCTGCATGTCGACCAACGACACGGTGGCCCTGCTGGCCAGCGGCGCCTCCGGCATCACGCCGTCGCTGCCCGACCTCACGGAGGCCGTCACCCGCGCGTGCACCGACCTGGCGATGCAGCTGCTCGCCGACGCCGAGGGCGCCGACCACGAGATCGCCATCACCGTGCAGGGGGCGGCGTCGGAGGACGACGCGCTGGAGGTGGGCCGCAGCATCGCCCGCAGCAACCTGTTCAAGGCCGCGGTGTTCGGCAACGACCCCAACTGGGGTCGCGTGCTCGCCTCCATCGGCACCACCGGGGCGGCGTTCGACCCAGCCGACCTCGACGTCGCCATGAACGGCGTCTGGGTGTGCCGGCAGTCCACGCCGGCCGCCGACCCCGCGACCGTCGACCTGGCGCCGCGCGAGGTGAGCGTGACGGTCGACCTCAAGTCCGGCGACCACCGCGCGACCGTCTGGACCAACGACCTGACCCACGCCTACGTCCACGAGAACAGCGCGTACTCCTCATGACGATCGAAGAGACCCGTCCCGCCGTCGAGCCCGCCAAGGCCGCCGTACTCGCGGCCGCCCTGCCGTGGCTCAAGCGCTACCACGGGAAGATCGTGGTGGTGAAGTACGGCGGTAACGCCATGACCGACGACAAGCTCAAGCGCGCCTTCGCCGAGGACGTCGCCTTCCTCCGGTTCGCCGGCTTCAAGCCCGTCGTCGTGCACGGCGGCGGCCCGCAGATCTCCGCGATGCTGAACCGGCTCGGGATCGCGTCGGAGTTCAGGGGCGGCCTGCGGGTGACCACGCCCGAGGCCATGGACGTCGTCCGCATGGTGCTCGTCGGGCAGGTCCAGCGCGAGCTGGTCGGCCTGATCAACGAGCACGGCCCACTCGCCGTCGGGCTGTCCGGCGAGGACGCCGGCCTGTTCACCGCCCAGCGCACCAACACCGTCGTCGACGGTGAGGAGGTCGACCTGGGCCTGGTCGGCGAGGTGGCGAGCGTGCGGCCCGAGTCGGTGCTCGACCTGGTCGAGGCCGGTCGGATCCCCGTCATCTCCTCCGTCGCCCCCGACGTCGACGGCACCGTGCACAACGTGAACGCCGACACCGCGGCCGCCGCGCTGGCGATCGCGCTGGGCGCCGAGAAGCTGCTCGTGCTGACCGACGTCGAGGGCCTCTACCGCGACTGGCCCGACAGCGACGACGTCATCGGCGAGATCTCGCCCGAGTCGCTGGCCGAGCTGATGCCCGCGCTGGCCAGCGGGATGGTGCCGAAGATGGCGGCCTGCCTCCAGGCCGTCCAGGGCGGGGTCCCGCGCGCCACCGTGGTCGACGGCCGCGAGGACCACGCCGTCCTCCTCGAGCTCTTCACCGACGAGGGCGTCGGCACCCAGGTACTGCCCGGCGTGGCCACCAAGATCCGGAAGGCCAAGGGCTCATGAGCCAGCAGTGGCAGGAGCGCTACGCCGGCGCCGTGATGAACACCTTCGGTCCGCCCAAGCTCGTGCTCGCCCGTGGCCAGGGCGCACATGTCTGGGACGTCGACGGCACCGAGTACGTCGACCTCCTCGGCGGCATCGCCGTCAACGCTCTCGGCCACGCCCACCCGGCCCTGGTTGCGGCCGTCACGGAGCAGCTGACCACCCTCGGCCACGTCTCCAACTTCTTCACCAGTGCCCCGCAGATCGAGCTGGCCGAGCGGTTGCTGGCCCTGGTTGGCCGGGACGGCCGGGTGTTCTTCACCAACTCGGGTACCGAGGCAAACGAAGCAGCGTTCAAGCTCACCCGGCGTACCGGCCGCACCCGTCTCGTCGCAGCCGAGGGGTCGTTCCACGGCCGCACCATGGGCTCGCTGTCCCTGACCTCGCGGGAGGCGTACCGCACGCCGTTCGAGCCGCTTCCCGGAGACGTCACCTTCGTGCCGTACGGCGACGAGGCCGCGCTCGCCAAGGCCGTCACCGACCAGACCGCGGCCGTCATCCTCGAACCCATCCAGGGCGAGGCCGGCGTCGTGGTCCCACCCGCGGACTACCTGACTGCCGCTCGGGAGATCACCCGCGACAACGGCGCCCTGCTCTGGCTCGACGAGGTGCAGACGGGCATCGGCCGGACCGGCGAGTGGTTCGCCGGCAACGTCGCCCACGCCGACGTCGTCACCGTGGCCAAGGGCCTGGGCGGCGGCATCCCGATCGGCGCCTGCATCGGCCTCGGCGACGCCGCCACCCTGCTGCAGCCCGGCAACCACGGCACCACCTTCGGCGGCAACCCGGTGGCCTGCGCGGCCGCCCTCGCCGTGCTCGACACGATCGAGAAGGACGGCCTGCTCGAGCAGGCGTCTGCCATGGGCGAACGCCTCCGCGCGGGCCTGGCCGTCGACGACCGGGTCACCGAGGTCCGCGGCCGCGGCCTGCTGGTCGGCCTCGACCTGTCGCGGCCGCTGTCCGCCGAGGTCGCCACCGCCGCGCTCGCGAAGGGCTTCATCATCAACAACCCGACTCCCGACCGTGTCCGCCTCGCTCCGCCCCTGGTCATCGGCCACGATGACGTCGACGCGTTCCTGGCCGCCTGGCCGGGGATCCTCGACGACGCCTTCGGAGGCCCACAGTGACCAGCAAGGGGACCCGCTCCTTCCTCGCCGACGACGACCTCAGCCCGGCCGAGCAGGCCGCGGTGCTGGACCTGGCCGCGGAGCTGAAGCGGACGCCGTACGACGCGAAGCCGCTCGCCGGCCCGCGCACCGTCGCCACCATCTACGACAAGCCGACGCTGCGCACCCAGGCGTCCTTCGCGGCCGGCATCGCCGAGCTGGGTGGGCACCCGATGCTCGTCGACGGCGCCCTCGCCGGCATCGGCAAGCGCGAGTCGGTGGCCGACGTGGCGCGGGTGCTCGGCCGGCAGGCGTCCATGATCGTGTGGCGGACCTACGGGCAGGCTTCCGCCGTGGAGATGGCGGCGTACTCCGGTGTCCCGGTCATCAATGCCCTCACCGACGACTACCACCCGTGCCAAGGCCTGGCCGACCTGCTGACCGTGCGCAGGAGGACGCCGGGGCACCCTCGCCGGCCTGACCGCGGCGTTCGTCGGCGACGGCGCGTGCAACATGGGCAACTCGTGGCTGCCGCTCGCCGCATGCCGGCTCCTGCCACCCGATTCGCTCATGGCGCCGATCCCCGAGCCCGACTTCGCGGCCCGGGTGGCGGCAAGCCCGCTGACCGCGGCCTATGGCGAGACGATCGACCCCGACAGCGCGCACGAGCGGATCACGGCCAGGCTCCATGCCGCGAGGGCAGCCGTGGCGGAGGCGACGATGCGCGACGGCGTGACACCGACGACCGACGCCGGGCTCAACACGATGACGGCGGCCCAGCAGCGGAAGGAGATCCAGCGCCAGGCGCGCGAGATCGCCGCGGCACAGAAGGCCGCGGAGCGGCAGCGCAAGGCCGAGGCCGCAGAGATGGCCCGAAACGAACGTGCGCGGCAGCGGACGATCGATACCGCGATCCGGACCGGTGGCAAGGTCCTCACGTCGCGTACGACGCACAACGTCCTGCGCGGGATCTTCGGAACGATCTTCGGCGGTGGACGCTCGCGCTAGGTTCGCGCGAAGCGCTACGGGATCGCGGTCACCAGCAGATCGTCGAAGGTGACCAGGACCGGTGCGTTGGTGATGCTGCCCGACAGGTAGGACTGGAGGCCGACCCCGCCCGCCGCCTGGAGCGCCGCGGCCGTGTTGGTCTGGGTGTACTGCCAGGTGGTGGGCTCGGTGCCGCTGGCCGCCCAGGCCCGGATCCGGATCGTCGTCGGGTTGGTGCCGGTGACCTGCGCGCGGACCCGGATGAACGAGCCCGGTGCGTTGGTCAGGCCGGCCACCGCGACCTCGCTGCCGATCGCCGTCTCGACGTTGTTGACGAGGGCTGCGGCGTGGACGAAGACGGCGCCGTTGGGGGCGATCCGGACCTTGAGCCGGTAGGCGTTGGTGGCGTTGACCCGCCGGACCACGCCATAGATGTACTGCGCGCCGCCGGCCGGGGTCTTGTCGGTCGCGAACCGGAAGCTGAGCTCGACGTCCTGGGCCGAGACCGCAGCCAGGGTGGCCAGCCGGTTGGCGCCCGCGGCGAGGGCCATCGTGCCCGCCGTGCCGATGACGTCGAAGTCGCCGGCGTGCCGGTCAGGGTGTAGGCGCCACCGGTGGTGGCCGTGCCCCAGGTGTTGTCGACGGTCCGGGTGAAGGTGTCGCTGGCGTACACGGTCGGGCCGGCTCGCGGCGACCGTGACCGAGGCGTTGACCGCGGTGCCGTCGGCGCTGCCGTCGTTGGGCGTGACCTCGACGCGCACGGTGTCGCCCGGATCGCCGTTGCCGGCGACCGAGAGGTCGAACGTGTCGGTCAGGGCGCTGGCGTTCGTGAAGGTGCGCACGGTCGTGCCGTTGACCCTCCACACGAAGGTCAGCGCCGACCGGTGTCGCCGTCGGCGTCGGTCTTGGTCGCGGTGGCGGTCACCGTCGCGTCGGTGCCCGGGTTGGCCGGGGCGAGACTGACCGTGGCGACCGGTGCCGTGTTGGCGACCGTCACCGGGCTGGAGGTCATCGGGGCGCTCGTGGCCGTGCCGTCGGAGACCGTGACCCGCACGCGGATAGGTCGCCCCGGTCGCCGTTGCCGGCCGTGGCCAGGTTGAGCGTGGTGCCCGTGGCACCACTGATGTCGGCTGCCGTTGCGGGTCCACTGGTAGGCGGTCGTCAGCGTGTCGCCGTCGGCATCGTGGCTGGTCACGGTGGCCGTCAGCGTCTGGCCCGTGGTCGGGCGAGCTGGGGCTGATCGGAGACCGAGTCGACGACGGGGGCCGTGTTGGCGGCTGCGCGACCGTGACCAGGCGTTGACCGCGGTGCCGTCGGCGGTGCCGTCGTTGGGCGTGACCTCGACGCGCACGGTGTCGCCCGGGTCGCCGTTGCCGGCGAGCGAGAGGTCGAACGTGTCGGTCAGCGGCGTGGCGTTCGATGAAGGTGCGCACGGGCGTGCCGTTGACCCTCCACACGAAGGTCAGGCTGACCGTGTCGCCGTCGGCGTCGGTCTTGGTCGCGGTGGCCGTGACGGTGGCGCCGGTGCCCGGGTTGGCCGGGGTGAGCGCGACCGTGGCGACCGGTGCCGTGTTGGCACCGTCACCGGGCTGGAGGTCACGGCGCGCTCGTGGCGCGTGCCGTCGGAGACCGTGACCCGCACGCGGATCAGGTCGCCCCGGTCGCCGTTGCCGGCCGTGGCCAGGTTGAGCGTGGCGCCCGTGGCACCGCTGATGTCGGTGCCGTTGCGGGTCCACTGGTAGGTCGTGGTGAGCGTGTTGCCGTCGGCATCGTGGCTGGTCACGGTGGCGGTCAGGGTCTGGCCCGTGGTCGGGCTGGTCGGGGTGATCGCGGCCGAGTCGACGACCGGGGGCCGTGTTGGGACCGCCGAGGGACGTGGCCAGGAAGTCGTCGAACGTGACCAGGACCGGTGCGTTGGTGATGCTGCCCGACAGGTAGGCCTGGAGGCCGACCCCGCCGGCCGCCTGGAGCGCCGCGGCCGTGTTGGTCGCGGTGTACTGCCAGGTGGTGGGCTCGGTGCCGCGGTCGGCCCAGGCCCGGATCCGGATGGTCGTCGGGTTGGTGCCGGTGACCTGCGCGCGGACCCGGATGAACGAGCCCGGTGCGTTGGTCAGGCCGGCCACCGCGACCTCGGTGCCGATCGCCGTCTCGACGTTGTTGACGACCGGGCTGCGGCGTGGACGAAGACGGCGCCGTTGGGGGCGAACCGGAGCTTCAGCCGGTAGGCGTTGGTGGCGTTGACCCGGCGGACCACGCCGTAGAGGTAGTGGAGCCGCCGACCGGCGTCCTTGTCGGTCGCGACCCGGAAGCTGAGGTCGACGTCCTGGGCCGAGACCGCAGCCAGGGTGGCCAGCGCGGTTGGCGCCCGGCGGCGAGGGCGATCGTGCCCGTCGTGCCGGTGACGTCGAAGTCGGCCGCGCTGCCGGTCAGGGTGTACGCGCCACCGGTGGTGGCCGTGCCCCAGCTGTTGGTCGACGGTCCGGGTGAACGTGTCGCTGGCGTACACGGTCGGGCGCGGCCGCCGCCACCGTGACCGAGGCGTTGACCGCGGTGCCCGTCGGCGGTGCCGTCGTTGGGCGTGACCTCGACGCGGCACGGTGTCGCCCGGGTCGCCGTTGCCGGCGAGGGAGAGGTCGAGCGTGTCGGTCAGGGCGCTGGCGTTCGCGAAGGTGCGCGCGACCGTGCCGTTGACCCGCCACACGAAGGTCAGCGCCGACCGGGTCGCCGTCGGCATCGGTCTTGGTCGCGGTGGCGGTCACGGTGCGTCGGTGCCCGGGTTGGCCGGGGCGAGCCCGACCGTGGCGACCGGTGCCGTGTTGGCGACCGTGACCGGGTTGGAGGTACGGGCGCGCTCGTGGCCGTGCCGTCGTTGACCGTGACCCGCACCCGGATCAGGTCGCCCCGGTCGCCGTTGCCGGCCGTGGCCAGGTTGAGCGTGGCGCCCGTGGCACCGCTGATGTCGACTGCCGTTGCGGGTCCACTGGTAGGCGGTGGTCAGCGGGTTGCCGTCGGCATCGTGGCTGGTCACGGTGGCGGTCAGGGTCTGGCCCGTGGTCGGGCTCGTCGGGCTGATCGTGGCCGAGTCGACGACCGGGGCCTGGTTGGTGTTCGTGACGGTCCAGGTGAAGGCGTCCGTATCGGTGTCAGTCCCGTCACTGACGGTGATCGTGACGGTATGGGTGCCGGCGCTCGTGCTCGAGAGCGTGCCGCTGATGACACCCGTGGTCGAGTTGATCGTCACGCCGCCGGGCAGGCCGGTGGCGCATGTAGGTGAGCGTGTCGAGGTCGGCGTCGGTTGCGTCCGCGTCGAGGGAGACGGTGGCACCCTCGGCGTCGGTCTGGTTCGTGATGTCAGTGCTGAACACCGGGGCCTGGTTCACGCCCGTGACCGTCCACGTGAACGTATCGGTATCGGTGGCGGTCCCGTCGCTGACCGTGACGGTGACGCTGTGGCTGCCGCTCGAGCTGCTCGAGAGCGTGCCCGTGATGACGCCCGTCGTGGGGTTGATGCTGACCCCGCCCGGGAGGCCGGTCGCGCTGTACGTCAGCGTGTCGAGATCGGCGTCGGTGGCATCGGCGTCGAGGCTGACCGTGGCGCCCTCGGCGTCGGTCTGGTTCGTGATATCGGTGCTGAAGATCGGTGCCTGATTGGTGTTCGAGACCGTCCACGTGAACGTATCGGTATCGCTGTCGGTCCCGTCGGTGACGGTGATCTGACGTTGTGGACGCCAGCGCTGGTCGGGCTCAGGGTGCCGCTGATGATGCCGTTGGCCGTGTTGATCGATGACGCCACCGGGCAGACCGGTCGCGCAGTAGGTGAGCGTGTGCAGGTCGGCGTCGGTCGCGTCGGCGTCGAGGCTGACCGCCGCGCCTTCGGCATCCGGTCTGGTTGGTGATGTCCGTGTTGAAGACCGGCGCTGGTTCGCGTTCGAGACAGTCCAGGTGAAGGTGTCGGTGTCGGTGGCGCTGCCGTCGGAGACGGTCACGGTCACGTCGTGCGTGCCGGCGCTCGTCGGTTCGAGAGCGTGCCGCTGATGACGCCCGTGCCCGCGTCAATTGACACGCCACCCGGCAGGCCCGTCGCGCTGTAGGTCAGCGTCTGGAGGTCGGCATCGGTTGCATCGGCGTCGAGCGAGACTGACTGCGCCTTCAACGTCGGACTGGTTCGTGATGTCGGTGCTGAACACCGGCGCCTGGTTCGTGTTTGCCACGGTCCAGGTGAAGGTGTCGGTGTCGGTGTCGGTCCCGTCGCTGACGGTGATGGCCACGCTGTGCGTACCCGGCGCTGGTTGCGGCTGAGGCGTGCCCGTGATGACGCCCGTGCTGGTGTTGATCGACACGCCGCCGGGAGGCCCGTCGCGCTGTAGTGAGCGAGTCGAGATCGGCATCGGTCGCATCGGCGTCGAGGCTGACCGCGTCGCCCTCGGCGTCGGTCTGGTCGGCGATGTCGGTGCTGAAGACCGGCGCCTGGTTCACGTCGGTGACCGTCCAGGTGAACGTGTCGGTATCGGTGTCCGTGCCGTCGCTGACGGTCATGGTCACGTTGTGGGTCCCGGCCGAGCGTGCTCGAGAGCGTGCCGCGTGATGACCCCGTTCGCGGTGTTGATCGAGACGCCACCCGGCAGACCGGTTGCGCTGTAGGTCAGGGTCTGCGAGGTCGGCATCGGTCGCGTCGGCGTCGAGGTTGACGGCCGTCGCCCTCGGCGTCGGTCCGGTCGATCCAGGTCGGTCGTGAAGACCGGCGCCTGGTTCGTGTTGGTGACGGTCCAGGTGAAGGTGTCGGTATCGGTCGCCGTGCCGTCGCGACACGGTGACGGTCACGTTGTGGGTGCCGGCGCTGGTCAGGCGAGCGTGCCGCTGATGACGCCCGTGCCGGCTGTTGATCGAGACGCCGCCCGGCAGCCCGGTCGCGCTGTAGGCGAGCGGAGTCGAGGTCGGCATCGGTCGCGTCGGCGTCGAGGCTGACCGTGTCGCCCTCGGCGTCGGACTGGTCGGTGAGGTCGGTACTGAAGACCGGGGCCTGGTTCGTGTTGGTCACGGTCCAGGTGAACGTGTCGGTATCGGTGTCGGGCCCGTCGCTGACGGTGATGGTGACGCTGTGCGTACCGGCCGAGCTGCTCGAGAGGGTGCCGCTGATCACACCGGTGGCGGTGTTGATGCGAGAGGCCGCCGGGCAGGCCCGTGGCGCCGTACGTCAGCGTGTCGAGGTCGGGGTCGGTCGCGTCGGCATCGAGGCTGACCGCGTCGCCCTCGGCGTCGGTCTGGTCGGTGATGTCGGTCTGAAGACCGGCGCCTGGTTCGCGTTCGACGACCGTCCAGGTGAACGTGTCGGTATCGCTGACGGTGCCGTCGACGACGGTGATGGTCACGTTGTGCGTGCCCGGCGCTGCGTGTTCGAAGCGTGCCCGAGATGACGCCCGTGGTCGCGTTGATGGATACGCCGCCGGGCAGGCCCGTGGCGCTGTATGTCAGCGTGTCGAGATCGGCATCGGTCGCGTCGGCGTCGAGGCTGATGACGTCACCTTCGACGTCGCTCTGATCGGTGATGTCGGTGCTGAACACCGGCGCCTGGTTGGCGTTCGTCACCGTCCAGGTGAAGGTGTCCGCATCGGTGTCGGTGCCGTCGCTCACGGTGACGGTCACGTCGTGCGTGCCGCTCGAGGAGCTCGAGAGCGTGCCCGTGATCGACGCCAGTGCTGGTGTTGATCGACACGCCGCCCGGGAGGCCCGTCGCGCTGTAGGTGAGCGTGTCGAGATCGGCATCGGTCGCATCGGCGTCGAGGCTGACCGCGTCGCCTTCGGCGTCGGTCTGGTCGGTGATGTCGGTGCTGAAGACCGGCGCCTGGTTCACGCCGGTGACCGTCCAGGTGAACGTGTCGGTATCGGTATCCGTGCCGTCGCTGACGGTCACGGTCACGTTGTGGGTCCCGGCCGAGCTGCTCGAGAGCGTGCCCGTGATGGCCCCGTTCGCGGTGTTGATCGAGACGCCACCCGGCAGACCGGTTGCGCTGTAGGTGAGCGTCTGCAGGTCGCCGTCGATCGCGTCGGCGTCGAGGTTGACGGCCGCGCCCTCGGCATCGGTCCGATCATCCAGGTCGGTCGTGAAGACCGGCGCCTGGTTCGTGTTGGTGACGGTCCAGGTGAAGGTGTCGGTATCGGTCGCCGTGCCGTCGGACACGGTCACGGTCACGTTGTGGGTGCCGGCGCTGGTCAGGCTGAGCGTGCCGCTGATGACGCCCGTGCCGGCGTTGATCGAGACGCCGCCCGGCAGCCCGGTCGCGCTGTAGGCGAGCGAGTCGAGGTCGGCATCGGTCGCGTCGGCGTCGAGGCTGACCGTGTCTCCCTCGGCGTCGGACTGGTCGGTGAGGTCGGTACTGAAGACCGGGGCCTGGTTGCCGCCGGCTCAGGGCTGGGCCCGCGGTACCCAGACAGGGGCGTTCACGAACGTGCCGTTGGGCCGCCTGCGACCGAGGCGACCGCGGTGCCGGTTCCCTCGTTGAGACCCCAGCGCGCGATCAGCCCGGCGCCCGCGGTCAGGTGATCTCGAAGTTGGCGGCGATCTGCGCGCCGGTCCGGGCAACGTTCCAGATCCGAGCCTCATCAAGCACGCCGGCGAAGAAGCCGTCGGCGGCGCCGCACCGGTCGAGTCAGCGATGTGCCGAGCGCGCCGTGCTGGATGCTCGACGCCTGGGGCTGAATGGGCTCGCGAGCACGAGCGTCCGCTCCAGCGCGCCGTCCAGGTACAGCCGCCAGGTGCCGGTCGAGGCGTCGTATGCCATGGCGGCGTGTCGCCAGACGTTCACGGCGATCGCCGTCACGCCCGAGACCGGATGGTTGGGCCGCCGGCCGTCTCCTCGAAGTCGGCCACGAGCACGCCGGTCGCTGCATCGATGCCCAGGAAGCAGTTGCTGTTGAGGTTCGCGGGCGCCTCGCCTTCGGCGCCGGCCTTGGTGACCAGCGGGATGGCGCGGTGATGCCGCCGGTGCCGGTCGTCACGCCGACCCCGTCCCGTTCGCCGGAACCACGTCTCCAGAGTGAAGCTGGTGGCGTGAGGCGCGGAGCCTGCGCCGAACGTGACGTAGTCGCTCGGCCCATTGAACTGCAGCGCGGCGCCCGCAGCCACGGACGGGGTCGCGCTCGCGGCAGTCGATGCGGTCGAGCGGTTGCCCGAGCTGTCGATGGCGATCACCACGTACTGGTAGGCCGTGCCGTTGACGGCGGTGCGCGTCGGTGAAGGCGGTGCCGGTGAGGAGCGCGGCGGTCAGGCCGTTGCCCGTGGTGTCGACGGGCAGGCTCGTCCCGCGGAAGACGCGGTAGCCCGCAAGGTCCGTCTCGTTCTTCGCGGTCCAGGCCAGGCTGACGAACGTGGTGACGGCGCGGCGGCGAGGCCGGCCGGCGCCGGCGGCGGCGTCGTGTCGGGACCGGCGGAGAAGCCGGCGACCACGGACGGGACCGTTGACGGCGGTGCCGTTGACGCCACCGGCAACCGAGTTGCCGACCGTGGTGCCGGCTGTCTCATTCAAGCCGTAGCGGGCGATGAGGCCGGTGCCCGACGTGACCTCCTGGCTGCGGTCCGCCTGGATCTGCGCCTGGGTGCGGGCGACGTTCCAGATTCGAACCTCGTCGAGCACGCCGTTGAAGAACCCGACGAGTGCGCCGGTGCTGTTCATGGCGGTGCCGAGGCCCGCGTGCTGGATGCTGTCCGAGCGTGGGGTGAAGTTCGCCACCCGACGGCAGGGTCCGCTCGAGGTTCCCGTTGAGGTACAGGTTCCAGGTGTCGGTCGCGGTGTCATACGTCACGGCGGCGTGATGCCAGACGGTGGCGCTGACCGGGATCGCGGTGACACCAGTGACGGGGTGGTTCAGTCCGGTCGCGTTGTCCTCGAAGTCCGCCACGAGCGTGCCGGTGGCGCCGTCGATCCCGAGGAAGTAGTTGGCATCAACATTGGAGCCGTCTGCTTCTGATCGGCCCTTGGTGACGAGCGGGATGGCGTTGGTGATACCGCCTGCACCCGTGCTCGCGGCGACGCCAGCGCCGTCACGGCGGAACCAGGTCTCGATGGTGAAGCTCTGCACACCGAGACCCGCGGTCGCGGCGCCGAACGTGACGTGGTCGTTGGTGCCGTCGAAGTCGAGGGCGTTGTTGACCGCGACGTCAGTCACCGTCCAGGTGAACGTGTCGGTATCGGTCGCGACGCCGTCGGAGACCGTGACGGTGACGTTGTGTATGCCGCTCGAGGTCGAGCTCAGCGTGCCGGAGATCACTCCCGTGGCGGCGTTGATCGTCGCCCCGCCAGGGAGACCCGTCGCGGAGTAGGTGAGCGTGTCCCCGTCAGCGTCGGTCGCGTCGGCATCAAGGCCCGCAACGACCGTACCCTCCGGGTTGGTCCGGTTCGCGAGATCCGTGCTGAACTCGGGCGCCGCATTGGTCGCGGGACCGATCGGGGCGCCACCGCCCCAGGCCACACCACCGACGGCCGTGCCGTTAACGCCGCCCGCGACAGAGTTGGCGACCGAGCTTCCGGCCGCCTCGTTGAGGCCATAGCGGGCCAGCAGGCCGGTCCCGGCCGCAAGCTCCTGCGTCCGTCGGCCCGCGAGTTGCGCGGCGCTGCGAGCCACGTTCCAGATCCGGACCTCGTCGAGGGCGCCGTCGAAGCGGCCGGTCGCCGCCCCGGTCGAGGTCATGGCGGTGCCGAGCGCGGCGTGGTGAGCACCGGCCGTGCCCGGGCCATTGCCGATCGCGACCGATGCCTCCTGGGTGCCGTTGAGGAACAGCCGGAAGGTCGTGCCGTCGTAGGTGATGGCGCCGTGGTACCAGGTGCCGTTCGTGAGCGTGGTCGTGCCGATGAGCGGGTGGTTGCTGTCGTCGGATGCGCTCTCGAAGTCGGCCGCCAGGCGCCCGGTGCCGCTGTCGATGCCGAGGAACCAGCTGAGCACCTGGCCGGATTCGGACAGGCCCTTCGTGACGAGCGGGATCGCCGTGACCCCACCCGAGCCGCTGGTCGTGGCGGACGTGCCCGTGCCGTCGCGCCGGAACCATGTCTCGATCGTGAAGGTGTTGCTGTTGAGACCCGGCGCCGACCCGAACGTGACGTGGTCATCGACGCCGTCGAAGTCGAGGCCCGACCCCGTGACCGGCTCGGCGACGGTCCAGGTGAACGTGTCGGTGTCGGTGTCCGTGCCGTCGCTGACCGTGATCGTGACGTTGTGGATGCCGCTCGAACTGTTGGACAGGGTGCCGCTGATGACCCCGGTCGTCGGGCTGATGCTCACGCCGCCCGGCAGGCCGGTGGCGCCATAGGTCAGGCCGTCGAGGTCGCCATCGGTCGCGTCCGCGTCGAGGCTGACGACGTCGCCCTCATCGTCGGACTGGTCCGGGATGTCGGTGCTGAACACCGGCGCCTGGTTCGTGGCGGTCACGGTCCAGCTGAACGAGTCGGTGTCGGTGTCGGTGCCGTCGGACACGGTGACGGTGACGTTGTGTGAGCCGGCCGAGCTGAACGACAGGGTGCCGGTGATGGCGCCGTTCGCCGTGTTGATCGAGACGCCGCCCGGCAGCCCGGTCGCGCTGTACGTGAGCGAGTCGAGGTCGCCGTCGATCGCGTCCGCGTCGAGATTAATTGCGGCGCCCTCGGCATCGGTCTGGTCGAGGAGATCCGTCGTGAAGGCTGGCGCCTGGTTCGTGTTCGAGACGGTCCAGGTGAAGGTGTCGGTATCGGTGTCGGGCCCGTCGCTGACGGTGATCGTGACGTTGTGCGTGCCCGCGCTCGTGGTCGACAGCGTGCCGCTGATGACGCCCGTGGTCGGGCTGATCGTCACGCCACCGGGCAGCCCCGTTGCGCTGTAGGTGAGCGGGTCGAGGTCAGGGTCGGTGGCGTCCGCGTCCAGGCTGACCGTGGTGCCCTCGGCATCGGTCTGGTCGGTGATGTCGGTACTGAACACCGGCGCCTGGTTCACCCCCGCGACCGTCCAGGTGAACGTGTCGGTATCGGTGTCGGTGCCATCGGACACGGTGACGGTCACGTCGTGGCTGCCGCTCGAGCTCGAGTTGAGCGTGCCGCTGATGACGCCCGTCGTCGGGTTGATCGAGATCCCACCCGGGAGGCCCGTCGCGCTGTAGGTCAGGGTGTCGAGGTCCGGATCGGTCGCGTCGGCGTCGAGCGACACGGCGTCGCCCTCGGCGTCGGACTGGTCGGTGATGTCGGTGCTGAAGACTGGCGCCTGGTTCGTGTTGGTCACGGTCCAGGTGAACGTGTCGGTATCGGTGTCCGTGCCGTCGGAGACCGTGATCGTGACAGCGTGGGTCCCACTCGAGCTGTTCGACAGCGTGCCCGTGATGGACCCGTTCGCGGTATTGATCGAGACGCCACCCGGCAGACCCGTGGCGCTGTAGGTCAGCGTCTGCAGGTCGCCGTCGATTGCGTCGGCGTCGAGGTTGACGCCCGCGCCCTCCGTATCGGTCCGATCGCCCAGGTCCGTCGTGAACACCGGCGCCTGGTTGGTGTTGCTCACAGTCCAGGTGAACGTGTCGGTATCGGTAGCGGTGCCGTCGGACACGGTCACGGTCACGTTGTGGGTGCCGGCCGCGCTGCCCGACAGCGTGCCGCTGATGACGCCCGTGCCGGTGTTGATCGAACGCCGCCGGCAGACCCGTCGCGGAGTAGGTGAGCGTGTCGAGGTCGGCATCGGTCGCGTCGGCATCGAGGCGACCGATCGTCGCCTTCGGCGTCGGTCTGGTCGGTGATGTCCGTGCTGAAGACCGGTGCCTGATTGGTGGTCGGGTCCGGGAAGCCGGCGACCCACAGCGGACCGTTGACGGCAGTTCCGTTCACCCCGCCCGCAACCGAGTTGCCGACGGACGTGTTTGCGCCTTCGTTCAGGCCCCATCGGGCGATCAGCCCGGCGCCGGAAGTGAGCTGCTGCGTTCGCGTTGCCTGGATCTGGTGCCTGGGTGCGCGCGACGTTCCAGACCCGGACCTCGTCGAGCGCGCCGTTGAAGAAGCCGGGCGTTGCCTGCGCGGGCGCGCCGGTCGAGTTGAGCGACGTTGCAAGCGCGCCGTGCTGGATGCTCGACGCCTCGGGCGTGAAGTTGCCGACGGCGAGCGTCCGCTCGAGGTTGCCGTTGAGGTACAGGTTCCAGGTATCGGTGGCCGTGTCGTAGGTCACGGCGGCGTGGTGCCACGTTGGCCCGGCCGGGATCGCGGTGACGCCGCTGACCGGGTGGTTGCCACCGTTGGTGGTGTCCTCGAAGTCCGCGACGAGGACCCCCGTCGTCGAATCGATGCCCAGGAACCAGTTCATGTTCAGGTTGGCCGGGCTCTCGCCCTCGGCGCCGCCCTTCGTCACGAGCGGGATCGCGGTGATGCCGCCCGTGCCTGTCGTGACGCCGACGCCGGCCCCGTCGCGGCGGAACCAGGTCTCGACCGTGAAGTTCGTGACGCCGAGGCTCGGCGCCGCGCCAAAGGCGACGCGGTCGTTGGTGCCGTCGAAGTCGAGAGCGGTGCCGGCGCTCGAGGACGGGGTGGCCGAGGCGGCCGTGGATGCCGCCGAACGGCCGCCATTGGCATCCTGCGCCACGACGACGTAGTGGTACTGGGTGTTGTTGATGGCGCTCGTGTCCACGAACGAGGCGCTGGTCAGGATCGTGCCGTTGAGCGACGGTCCGACCGTGCTCACCGGCAGGCTGGTGCCGCGGTACACGTGGTAGCCGGCAAGATCGGCTTCGCCGTTCGCCGTCCACGCCAGGCTCACCGAGCCGTCACCCGCAGTGGCCGTGAGGCCGACCGGGGCCGCGGGCGGCATGTCGACATCGTTGACGGTCAGCGTGAACGTGTCCTGGTCCGTCAGGGAGCCGTCCGACACCGTGACCGTGATCGGGTGGCTGCCGTTGGTGCCGTCCGCCAGGGTGCCGCTGATGACGCCGGTCGTTGCGTTGATGGAGATGCCGGAGGGCAGTCCCAGGGCGCTGTAGGTGAGCGGGTTCAGGTCCGCGTCGGTGGCATTCGCGTCGAGGTTGATCGCAGCGCCTTCGTCGAGCGTCAGGTCACCGAGGTCCGTCGAGAAGACCGGCGCCTGATTGGCTGCGGGCGGACTGACCGGGGCGCCGGCAACCCAGGCCGGGCCGGCGGCGGGCGCGAGCGCTCCGTTCGGGGCTCCGGCAACGCTCGACGCGATCGAGCTGCCGCTGCCCTCGTTGAGGCCGTAGCGGGCCACGAGGCCCGTGCCCGAGCTGAGCTCCTGGTCCTTCGTTGCCTGGATCTGGGCCTGCGTCCGCGCGACGTTCCAGAAGCGCACCTCATCGAGCGCGCCATTGAAGAAGCCGGCAATGGCGGCGTTCGCATCGATCGCCGTGCCCAGCGCCGCGTGCTGGATGCTGGTCGATTCGGGTGTGAAGTTGCCGCCCGTCGAGAGCGTCCGCTCGAGGTTGCCGTCGAGATAGAGGTTCCAGGTGTCCGTTGCCGTGTCGTAGGTGACGGCGGCGTGGTGCCACGTCGCACTGATCGGGATCGCCGTGATCCCCGTCACAGGGTGGTTGCCACCGTTGGTCGTGTCCTCGAAGTCGGCGACAAGGGTGCCGGTCGTCGCATCGATGCCGAGGAAGTAGTTGGCGTTGACGTTGGCCGGCGTGTCCGCCTGTGAGCGGCCCTTCGTCACGAGCGGGATCGCGTTGGTCGACGCCACCCGAACCCGTGCTCGCGATCGAGCCCGCGCCGTCGCGTCGGAACCACGTCTCGATCGTGAACGAGGTGAGGCCGAGCCCAGGCGCAGGGCCGAACGTGACCCGGTCATCGGTCCCCTCGAAGTCGAGGGCCGTGCCGGTGGGAGCCGTTGGCGTGGCGGAGACCTGGCCGGAGGCGGGCGACTCGTTGTCGGAGGCGTCGACCGCCGTGACGACGTAGAAGTACTGGGTGCCGCCGATGGCCGTCGTGTCCGTGTAGGAGGCGGCCGCGAGCGGGGTGGTGCCGTTCAGCGGCGTGCCGGTCGTCGCAACGGGCGACGTCGTCGATCGGTAGACGTTGTAGCCGGCGAGGTCCGGCTCGCCATTCGGCGTCCACGTCAGCGCCACTGAGCTCGTGCCCGGGGTGGCGCCCAGGCCGGCCGGAGCCACGGGTGCCACCGCATCGGCCGCGGTCCGGAAGGTCCAGGTCGGCCCGGTCGTGGTCGCGTTGCCGTCGTTGACGACCGCGTACCACTCGTAGTCGGTCGTGCCTGCGAGGCCCGGCCACGTCGTCGTCGCGGTGCCACCGGACGCGGTCCCCGTGACGGTCGCGATCGGCTCGAAGGGATCGCCACCCGAGAGGTCGACGTCGATGCTGAACTGGCTGTCGGCGTCGGTCTCGAACTCGCCCGCGCCGCCGGCCCGGGTGGGCGAGAACGTGGAGACCTCGATCTTGTTCTCGGACGGGCGGAACTTCATGATCCGCAGCCAGCCGTCGCCGCCGTTGATCCGCTCCTGGTAGTCGGACAGGATCTGATGGACCGGATCGCCGCATTTGTTGGTGTCCGTCCGCCGGCCCTCGCCGGGGTAGTGGCCGTTGAGGGTGAGGATCACGTTGCAGTTCGGCGCGACGAGCTGCTGCCAGACCTGCTCCGGCGAGTTGCCGCCGTTGGTCCGGTACGTCACTGCCGTCGCACGCTGGCTGTTCTGGTTGACGTAGGCGTGCGTCGTGATGATGGCCTTGCGGTTCGGGTACTGATCCAGGATGCCGTTCGCCCACGCGATCGACTCGTTCGGCACGTCCACCTCGAGGTGGAGGATGACGAAGTCGAGGTCGCCGACCGAGAACAGCTCGTAGTTGTTCTTGTTCAGCCGGTTGACCGGGTCGGTGGCGAGCTTGCCGAGGTAGCCGCCGTACCAGTTGAAGCCCTCGTATCGGCTCGGCGGGAAGTACTGGTCGTACTTGGTGGCCTGCCGGTCGTGCTGATGTCGTGGTTGCCGACGGTCAGGTTGTTGGGCACGCCGTTCGAGTCGAGCGTCGCCATGGCCGCGCTGGCGGTCTGCCACTCGCCGTCCTGCTCGTCGCGGTGCTCGACGACGTCACCGAGATGCGTGACGAAGACCGTGTTGCGCGCTGCTCGCGTGTTCACGACCCACTGCGTCTGCGCGCCGAAGAGCGGCGCGTTGGCCGGGTTGTCGACGTAGTGCTGCGTGTCCGGGAGGGCAATGATCGTGAAGTCGGGCGCTGCCGCGGGTGCCGCCTCACGTCCGAAGAACGTCGTGCTCAGCGAGCCGCTCTCCGGATCGGTCACCTGGACGGACAGCGTCGGGTTCGTCGCGATCCCCGTGGCGTTGTTGGCGGGCTGGACGAGCACGGGCGCGGCAGGCGGGTCATTCGGCGGGGGCGGGGGCGTGAAGGGCGAGCCGGCGACCCACAGGGGACCACCGACGGCGGTGCCCGCGGGACCGCCGGCGACCGAGTTGGCGACATTGCTGCCGGCGCCCTCGTTCATGCCGTAGCGCGCGAGGCAGTCCCGCGCTCGACGTGATCTCCTGGCTCATTCCGGCGCCGATCTGGGCGGCAGTGCGAGCGGTGTTCCAGATCCGGGCCTCATCCATGACGCCGTTGAAGAAGCCGGTGGGCGTGCCCGTCGTCGTCAGGGCCGTGGCAAGGGCCGGCGGATGGTTGCTCGACGTCCCCGGACCTGCCGTGACGGCGGTGGACGCCTCGAGCGTGCCGTTGAGGTACAGCCGGAAGTTCGCGCCGTCGTACGTCGCGGCGGCGTGGTACCAGGTGCCGTTCGCGATCGGCGACGGGCCCGTGATGCCGTGGTTGCTGTCGTCGGCGCTCTCGAAGTCGGCCGCGAGATGCCCGTCCGTCGTGACGCCCAGGAAGTAGTTGATGACGCCGCCACCCGACAGGCCCTTCGTGATGAGCGGAGCCGCGGTCACACCACCGGCGCCGCTCGTCGTGGCCGCAGTGACGCCCGCGCCGTCCCGCCGGAACCAGGTCTCAACCGTGAACGTGTTGCTGTTCAGACCCGTGGCTGGGCCAAGCGTGACGTGATCGTTCGTGCCATCGAAGTCGAGGCCGGTTGCCGCGGCCACCGGATCTGTCACCGTCCAGGTGAACGTGTCGGTATCCGTGAGCGAGCCGTCGGAGACCGTGACCGTGACGAGATGCGTGCCCGACGACGTGGAGCTCAGCGGACCAGTGATGACGCCGGTGCTCGCGACGATCGTCGCGCCGGGCGGCAGGCCGGTCGCGCTGTAGGTCAGCGGGTCGTTGTTCGGGTCGGTTGCGTCCGCGTCGAGCGTCGGGCTCGCGCCCTCGACATCCGAGCGATCCTGGAGGTCGGTGCTGAAGACCGGCGCCTGGTTGCCGCCGCCCCCGAGGGCGGGCGCGCCGGCGACCCACAGCGGGCCACCGACAGCCGTTCCATTCACGCCACCAGCGATCGAGTTCCCGACGGTCGCGCCGTTGCCTTCGCTCATGCCCTAGCGGGCGACGAGCCCGGTGCCGGAGGTGAGCTCCAGGTCGCGGTTGGCGAGGATCAGCGCGGCGCTTCGGTTGGAGTCCCAGATCCGGACCTCGTCGATGACGCCATTGAAGAAGCCGGCGGGGACGCCTGCGGGATCCATGGCTGTGCCAAGGGCCGGCGGGTGATTGCTCGCGGTGCCCGGCCCGTTGGCGACGGCGACGTTGGCCTCCTCGACACCGTTCAGATACAGCCGGAAGGTGGCGCCCGAGTAGGTGATGGCGGCGTGGTACCAGGTCCCGTTGACGAGCGTGGTGGTGCCGATCAGCGGGTGGTTGCTGTCGTCGGCGCTCTCGAAGTCGGCGGCGATCCGGTTCGTCGCCGCGTCGATCCCGAGGAACCAGTTGATGACGCCCCCGCCCGAGCGGCCCTTGGTGACGAGCGGGATCGCGTTGGTGATCCCGCCCGAGCTGGCGGTCGCGACGGGCACGCCGGTTCCGTCGCGCCGGAACCAGGCCTCGACCGTGTACGAGTTGTCGTTGAAGGTCGCGCCCGCGCCGAGCGTGACGTGGTCGTTCACGCCGTCGAAGTCGAGCGCGCTGCCGGCCCCACCCGGCTCGGTGACCGTCCAGGTGAACGTGTCGGTGTCTGTGAGCGTGCCGTCCGACACGGTGACGGTGACGTTGTGCGTCCCGGAGCTTGTCGCGCTCAGACGTGCCGGAGATGACGCCGGTCGCGGCGTCGATCGTGATGCCGCCCGGCAGGCCGGTCGCGCTGTATGTCAGCGTGTTGAGGTCGGGATCGGTCGCATCGGCGTCCAGGTTCACTGACGCACCTTCGACGTCGGTCCGGTTGGGCAGATCCGTGCTGAAGACCGGCGCCTGGTTGCCCGCGCCACCGAACGGGGCGCCCGCAACCCACGACGGTCCGCCGACGGCGGTGCCGCCGACGCCGCCCGCGATGGAGTTCGCCACGGTCGTCCCGTTGCCGTCGTTGAGCCCCCACCGGGCGAGCAGGCCGGCTCCGGCAGTGAGCTCCAGGTTGCGGGTCGAGTTCACCTGGGCCTGGCTTCGTGCGACGTTCCAGATTCGGACCTCGTCGAGCACGCCATCGAAGCGGCCCGTGGCGGCACCGGTTGTGGTCATCGCGGTGCCAAGGGCGGCGTGGTGCGGGCTGGCGGTCCCGGGTCCATCCGCGTCGGCGACCGACGCCTCTTGGACGCCGTTGAGGAACAGCCGGAAGGTCGTCCCGTCGTACGTCGCGGCGGCGTGATACCAGGTGCCGTTGGTCAGCGTCGTCGTGCCCACGAGGCCGTGGTTGGCATCGTCGAATTCGCTCTCGAAGTCCGCGGCAATGCGACCCGTCGCGCTGTCGATGCCCAGGAACCAGTTGAGGAGCTGGCCCGACTCGGACAGGCCCTTCGTCACCAGCGGGATCGCGGTGATCCCGCCCGTGCCGCTGGTCGTGGCCGGCGAGCCCGTGCCATCACGGCGGAACCACGTCTCGATCGTGAAGGTGTCGCTGTTGAGGCCCGGCGCGGCACCGAACGTGACATGGTCGTCGACGCCGTCGAAGTCCAGGGCTGACCCGGCCGCCGCCGACGGGGTGGCCGTGGCCGCGTTCGACACCTCGGACTCATTCCCGCCGTCGTCCACGGCCGTGACCGTGTACTCGTAGGTCGTGCCGTTGGTGGCGGTCGAGTCGAGGTAGAACGGGTCGGCAACGGGCGTCGGGTTGAGCGGCTCGCTGGCGGCATCGAGCAGGCCGTTCGCGTCGTGGCACGCCTGGGTGCCTGTATCCGTGAAGGTCTTGCCCGCCTCGGGAACGAACTCCCACGAGTAGCTGGTGGGCGCCAGGTCGAGCTTGATCACGCCGTATGCGTCGTTGTTGCGGACTTCGCTGTTCGGCTGCGGGTTGTCGAAGGTGTAGTGGCTCCGCCCGCCGGAGCCGACGACGAACTGGCGGATGCCGCGGTTGAGGTCCAGCCGTGCGCGTCGCCGTCATCGGCGCGAACCGCTCGTAGGTGTGGTCGTGGCCCGTGAGGACCAGGTCGGCATTGGCGTCGTAGAGCGCCTGGAAGAGCGGCTGGGTGACGGTGTTGACGCCACGGCTCGAGCTGGTGAGCGGGTGGTGCCAGAGCGCCATCGTGCAGGACGCGTCGTTCGCCGCGAGGTCCGCCTGGAGCCACGTCATCTGCGGCGAGCCGCGTTCCGCAGCCGCCGACATTGGCGCACATGCTGTTGAGCACGATGACGTGCCAGGCGCCGTAGTCGTAGCTGTAGTAGCCCTGACCCTGGGTGCCGGCGGCGGCCCCGAAGTAGTTGAAGTAGCCCGAGGCGTTGGCGGTCCCGTACTCGTGGTTGCCCACGACGGGACGGGTTCGGGTCTTGAACTGGCCCCAGCTCGGCTGGTAGCAGTTCGCGTATTCAGCGGCGGTACCGTTGTCGTAGACCGTGTCGCCAAGCGCCAGCACGTCACCCGGGATGGTGGCAACCAGCGCTGCCGTCGCCTCATCGCCGCTCGTGGAGCAGGCAGCGATGTCGCCGGCGCCGGAGGCGGTGACCGTCGGGCCGGCCGGTGCGCCGTCGCGATAGACGTTGTAGCCCGCCAGGTCCTGTTCGGTGTTGGCGTTCCACGACAGGCCGACCTGGTTGTTGCCAGGTGTCGCGACCAGGCCGTCCGGCGCTTCCGGCGCAGGATCCGTGCCGCCACCCGAGAAGGGCGCGCCCGGGACCCATGCGGGGCCACCCGCGGTGGTTCCGTTGACGCCACCCGGCACGGAGTTGCCGACGTTGCCGCCAGCACCCTCGTTGAGACCCCAGCGGGCGACGAGGCCGGTGCCGCTCGTCAGCTGCAGGTCGCGGGCGGCGGCAATCTCGGCCGCACTGCGCGCGCCATTCCAGATCCGGATCTCATCGAGCGCGCCGTCGAAGCGGCCCGCCTGGACGCCGGTCGAGTTGAGCGCGGTGCCAAGGCCGCCGTGCTGGCTGCTCGTCGACTCGGGCGTGAAGTCGCCGATCGCCAGCGTCCGGTCGAGGACGCCGTCCAGATACAGGTTCCAGGTGTCGGTTGCCGTGTTGTAGGTGACTGCGGCGTGGTGCCAGACACCCGACGTGATCGGAGTCACGCCGGTGACGGCGTGGTTGCCGCCGTTGACCGTGTCCTCGAAGTCGGCCACGAGCACGTTGTCGGTGGTGCGCAGCCCGAGGAAGTAGTTCATGTTGAGGTTGGCCGGCGAGTCGCTCTCGGAGGCGCCCTTCGTGACCAAGGGCACGACGCTCGTCACGCCACCCGTGCCACCGCTGGTCTGCGTCGTGACACCGGTGCCGTCGCGCCGGAACCAGGTCTCGATGGTGAAGCTGGTCAGCCCGAGGCCCGCAGCCGGGCCGAACGTGACGTGGTCGTCCACCCCGTCGAAGTCGAGGGCGGTGCCTGGGCCGGACGCGGCCGGTGTCGCCTGCACCTGGTTCGACGCCTGGGACTGTTGACCGGCGTCATCGACCGCGGTGACCACGTAGAAGTACGACGTCCCGTTGACGGCCGTGCTGTCCGCGAACGCGGGGCTCGACAGCAGCGTCGCGCCGTTGAGCGGCGTCCCGACGATGCTGACCGGGCTGCTCGTACCGCGGTAGACGCGATAGCCGGCAAGATCGGGCTCGGTGTTGGCGACCCAGGCGAGCGAGACCGTGCCGTTGCCGGGGCTGGCCACGAGACCGGTTGGCGCGGCCGGGGCCGGGTCAGGAACGCTGAAGGGCGAGCCCGCGACCCACTGCGGGCCGCCAACCGCGGCTCCGGCCGGACCGCCGGCAATCGAGTTCGCGAGTGAGGCGCCGCCACCTTCGTTGAGGCCGTATCGGCCGAGCAGGCCGCTGCCGGTGATCAATTCCTGGTCGCGGGCCGCGCTGATCTGGGCGGCCGACCGCGCCACGTTCCAGATCCGGACCTCGTCCAGCACGCCATTGAAGAACCCTGCGGGGGCACCCGCCCCGTCCATGGCCGTGGCAAGGGCCGGCGGCTGGTTGCTCGCCGTGCCGGGTCCGTTCGCGACGGCTGCCGACGCTTCCTGGACACCGTTCAGGTACAGCCGGAAGGTCGTGCCGTCGTAGGTGACCGCGGCGTGGTACCAGGTCCCGTTCGCGAGCGCTGTCGTGCCCGTGATGCCGTGGTTGCTGTCGTCACTGCCGCTCTCGAAGTCGGCGGCGAGACGGCCGGTGGTGCTGTCGATGCCGAGGAACCAGTTGATGGTGCCCGTGCCGGAGCGACCCTTGGTCACGAGCGGGATCGCGGTGACGCCGCCGGCACCCGAGGTCGTCTGGGCGGCCACACCCGCGCCGTCGCGGCGCAGCCACGTCTCCACCGTGAAGGTGTTGCTGTTGTAGGCAGCGGCGGCACCCAGCGTCGCGTGATCGTTCGTCCCGTCGAAGTCCAGCGCGTTGTTGGTCGACACGTCGGGAGTGGCCGTGACGACGCTCGAGTCGCCCGACTCATGGCCGGCGTCGTCGACTGCCCGGACGGTGTAGCTGTACTGCGTGCCGGCGGCGACCGCCGTGTCGGAGAACGACGTGCCGGGGACGAGCGTGTCGCCGTTGACCGGCGCGCTGTTGGTCACGGGGCCATTGGCGTCGTGACACACGTCGGAGCCGCTGTCGGTGAAGGTGCGGCCGGCCTCCGGCACGAACTCCCAGTCGTAGCCGCCCGGCTTCAGGTCGAGCGCGAGCACGCCGTAGGTATCGCCGTTTCGCACCTGGCTGTTGGGCTCCGGCGCATCGAACCCGTTGTGGCTGCGGCCGCCCGACCCGACGACGAACTGTCGGATGCCGCGCTCCGGATCGGCGGCAGCGCCCGGCGTCTGCGGTCCGAACCGCTCGTAGGTGTGATCGTGACCGGTCAGGATCAGGTCGGCGTTGAACTCGTAGAGCGCGTTCCAGAACGGGGCCATGGTTGCGTCGTTGCCATGGCTGTCGCCCGAGCTGAACCGCGGGTGGTGCCAGTACGCGAGCGTGCAGGCCTCGGGGTTGGCCGCGAGGTCGGCACGCAGCCACTGCTCCTGGGCCGAACCGGCAGCGCAGGCCACGTTGGCGCAGTTGCTGTTGAGGACGATGACGTGCCACGTGCCGTAGTCGTAGCTGTAGTAGCCCTGCCCGGCGGTTCCCGCCGCGGCGCCGAAGTAGCTGTAGTAGCCGGCGGCGTTCGCGGTCTGGTACTCGTGGTTGCCGGCTGCCGGGGACGTGCGCGCCTTCGCCCGGCCCCAGGTCGGGTTGTAGCAGTTGTTGAACTCGGTGATCGTGCCGTTCTCGTAGACGTTGTCGCCGAGGACGAACACGGTCCCGGGCAGGTTGTCGACGAGCGCGGCGGTCGCCTCGTCGCCTGTGGACGAGCAGCTTGCGATGTCGCCCGCCGCCACGGCCGAGACCGTCGGCCCCGTCAGCGTGCCCCCGCGGTAGACGTTGTAGCCCGCGATATCGGCTTCGCTGTTCGCGGTCCAGCCGAGGTCGATCCGGCCGGGGCCTGGGGTTGCGGCGACGCCGGTCGGCGCATTCGGTGCGGGATCGGTGCCGGCGGCGAACGGCGCGCCCTGGACCCACAGCGGACCGCCCACAGCGCTCCCGGCTGCCGCCCCGGCGCTGTTCGAGACCGTGTTCCCAGCACCCTCGTTGAGGCCCCACCGCGCGATGAGGCCGGTTGCCGTGTTCAGCTGGAGGTCCCTGGCCGTTGCGATCTGGGTCTGGCTGCGCACGACGTTCCAGACACGGGCTTCGTCGAGCCGGCCGTCAAAGAAGCCTGCCGTTCCGCCGATGGAATCGATCGAGGTGGCAAGCGCGCCATGCTGGATGCTGTCCGAGCGGGGCGTGAAGGCGCCGACGTTCAGCGTTCCGTCGAGGACGCCGTCGAGGTACAGGCGCCAGGTGCTCCCGTTGTACGTTGCCGCGGCGTGGTGCCAGACACCGGTCGTGATCGGCGTCGTGCCGGCAACAGCGTGGTTTGCGCCGGTCGCGTTGTCCTCGAAATCGGCCGCCAGCACGTTGTCCGACGACCGGATGCCGAGGAAGTAGTTCATGTCCGTCGTGGTGCCGTCATCCTCGGAGCGGCCCTTCGTGAGCAGCGGGATCGCCGTTACGCCGCCGGTGCCACCGCTCGTGGCCGTCGCCACGCCGGGACCGTCCCGACGGAACCAGGTCTCGATCGTGAAGCTCGTGACGCCCATGCTCGGGGCCGGCCCGAACGTCACGTAGTCGTTCGTCCCGTCGAAGTCGAGGGCGCTGCCGGCGGACGGATCGGGTGTGGCGGAGGCCTCGTTCGAGGCGGCCGATCGGTTCGTCGACGCGTCGACGGCGCGGACGACGTACCGGTACGTGATCCCGTTGACCGCGGTGGTGTCGACGAACGACGGCGAGGTCAGCGGCTCGCTCCCACTCAGGGGCGCGCCGGTGATCGAGACCGGTGACGTCGTCCCGCGATAGACGTGGTAGCCGACGAGGTCGGGTTCGGGGCTCGCGTTCCAGCTCAGGTACGCGGCGTTGTTGCCCGGGGCGGCGATGAGCCCCGTCGGAGCGGCCGGGGCAACGGCATCGACGGGCGCCGGCGCGTTCACGCGGAAGCCCTCGAACGAGAAGGTCACCGGCGTGTTCGTCGTTCCCGTGCTCACGTAGGTGCGGATCCCGACCTCGCCGGCAGCCTGCAGGACTGCGTCGCTGTTGGTGCCGGTATAGGTCCACGCCGTGGGCTCGAGCGCTCCGTCGGCCCAGACCTTGATGCGAATCGTGGTGGGCGATGCGCCGACCGCCTGCACGCGCACCCAGACCCGGTTGGTGCCACCGGTCGTGATCCCGGGAACCTGGACGGCCGCGCTGACCATCGCCTCGGCGTTGTTGAGGACGCGGCTGGCCTGGACGAACACCTGACCGTTCGTGGCAAAGCGCAGGTTCGCGCGGTACTCGTTGTTGCCGTGCCGGCGCAGCACGACGTACACGAACTGGTTGCCGCCGGCCGCCGGCTTGTCGGTCTGGACCTGGACCGTGGCATCGACGTCCCGCTCGGAGACGCTGCTCAGCAGCACCGACCGCACGACATTCGCGGCGGGCGACACGAGGTGTGCGCGGCCATTGGTCGAGTACTCGCTGGGCGGCGTGGTCACGGTCGTCCAGGGTCCGCCGCGGTCGGACATGCCGATGGCCGCGGTCACGAAACGGTCGAAGGTGTCGCGAAGGAGGAGGGCGCCCGGCGCCGCCAGGCCGGTCGCGGTCACCCGCCGGTTGAGGGAGAACTCGGAGGAGTTGCCCGCACTGTCGGTCGCGGTCGTCGTCACGAAATCGCCGATCGCGAGCCCGGAGACGGTCGCCGTGAAGCGGCCCGTGGTCGCGCCCGTCGGGTTGGCCACCGCAACGGCCGAGCCGACGAACGTCCGGCCCTGGCCGAACTCGTTGTCGCCACCGTCGGCGAGGAACACCTCGACGGTGCAGCCGGCACACGCCTGGCCGGTCACGGTCGTCGTGGTTGCCGAGCTGATCCCGGGGAATGCCTGGAACCGGTTGGGGCCAAGCGTGCCGAACTGGCCATTCGGGTTGACGCCGGACGGGAACAGGTCGATGCCGACGCCGTTGTCGAACAGGGAGTTCCGGGTGATCCGGTTGGAGACGTTGGACCGCTCGACGTTCATCTGGATGCCGATCGGATGGTTGGCAATGATGTTGTCGGGCCCGATCGTCGTGCCGGAGGCACCGTCGGTGATGACCACGCCCGCGCTGCCGTTGGGGATGGGCGTGCCATTGAGTGACACGCCGATGCGGTTTCGCGCGACGACGGTGTTGGCGGTGAGCTGGCCGTCGATGATCACGCCCGGGTTCGCGTGGTTGCCGATGACGTTGTCCGTGATGACCGTCCCCGGAGGCCCGTCGTCGACGTGGACGCCGGCTTCACCGGTGTTCCTTGCGTAGCCAGGACCGGCATTGCCGGTGAGGTCGGTGCCGATGAAGTTGCCGACGATCTGGTTCCCGTTGGAGGTCGTGAGGTGGGCGACCTCGACGCCGATGTTCCCGTTGCCTGAAATGACGTTGCGCTCGAGCGCGGCCGTTCCACCGACGACGTTCTGGCGGCTGCCGAGGTCGAGGTCGACGCCATGGGTCAGGTTCTGGACCCGGCGGGTGCCGTCCGGCGACAGGCCGATGATGTTGTTCACCACGACGTTCGCGCGGGTGTTCTCCTGCGTGATCTGGATGCCGCTCCGCTGCGTGCCCGAGATCACGTTGCGGCCGGCCAGCGTGCGGTCGCCGACCTGGTTGTCATGCGCACCGGAGTCGATCACGATGCCGCCGCCAGCGGAGCCGATGAACGAGGGCGAGACGAACGTCGCCGCCGGGTTCGTCCCGATGAAGCTGCCCGCGACCAGGTTGTCGGCGGCGTTCGGGCCGCTGATCCAAACCTTCCGCCATGTCTCGTAGATCGAGAGGCCCTGGATGATGTTGCCCGGCGAGGTGATGGTGAACGCCGGCTCTTCCACGGAGTCGCCGAGGCCCGTGATCGCGATGCGCAGGACCGCATTGCTCGCCAGGGTCGCCGTGTTTGCGACGGCCCCGGTCTGGGTGTACCCGTCGATGAAGAGCCCGCCGGTGCCGTCGTTGATCGTCGGCAGCCGGCTGCCGAGGTCGATCGTCTGGACGCCCGTGCCGGGGATGGCGAAGCGGATCAGGTCCGTGCCGGCGTGCCGGTTTGCGTTCTCGATCGCGGCCCGGAGCGAACAGGTGCCGGCCGCCGTCGCGCAGATGTTGTCGGTGATGACGGCGTCCGCCGTGTCGGCCGTCGTGTTGACGGTCCAGGTCGCCGTCGGCACGAAGTCGACCGGCGAGGCGGCCAGCGCGACGATGCCCCCGCCGTCCTCCGGCTCCGCGGTGTCCGCCGCCGTCTCGGCGGTATAGGCATCAGCCACCGCCTGCACATCGCCGACGCTCATGCAGCCGTCGCCGTTGACGTCGCCGAAGTCGGCTTCGCATGTGTCGTCGTAGCGGGCGATGTTCCACTCGATGGCCGCCTCGCGGGCATCGGCGTTGGTCACCCGGCCGTCCCGTGTCATGTCGGTGGGAGCTTCGCCCGGTGCGGCCGCGCCCGGTCGCGCTCCGCCCCGCACGAGCTGCAGCTTCGTCTGCGGTGCCGCGCGGCCATTCGCCGTCGTCCCGCGGCCGACCTGGACGATGACCGAGGGGGCGTCTTCGGTCGCGATGGCGCGGCCGTTGGTGTCGACGACGCTGGCTGGGCCGAGCGCGATCTCGAGCAGACCTTCGCGCAGCGGCACGACCTGGGCGGTCGCAAGTCGAACGCGGCCCGACGGACCGACGGTCGTGCGCGGCCCGACATTGCTCGAGCAGTCCGCGACGGGACAGGAGTAGAAGCCGAAGGCCGTGCCGTCCGGTCGCTCGACCGGGCCCAGCGCGGCGATCCCGCGTCCCGCGTCCGAGACGTCGGTCCCCGCGTGGGAGACGCCGGCGAACTCGGCGGCCGATGGGTCGAAGCGGAGGAGTGCCTCGTACCCGCCCACGTCGCGGGCCCCGACCACCTCGATGCGGAGGATGACCGGCTCACCGACCTCAGCGGATGCCGGCGCCTTCAGGACGATCGTCGGGCCTGCGGCAACCGCCGGGATCGGCGTCGGGAGCACCGAGCCGATGACGGTCAAGGTCAGCAGCGATGCCAGCAGCGCCCTTCTGGCGCGCCGAAATCGGCCACTCTGTGACACGGGACCGCGCAACGACAATGCCCCACCCTCATGCCCCGAGACCAGGCCCGTAGTGGAGCCAGCCCCCAGGCTGACTACTCACTCGACACGGGCCAATTGGCCGGGGAGGCGCGGATCATAGCGACGCGGGTACGGAAGTACTAGTGGGATTCGATAACTGCAATAAACGGGTGTGGACAACCGGCACCGGGCCTGCTCAGCCCAGCTTTCGCAGCGCGTCCCAGGTGAGGATGGCGCCGAGCGCGACGACTCCCAGCCCGGCAAGCACCGGCAGTGCGCCGGCGAGTCGTGCCATCCGCGGATCGCGCCACCGCGGGCCCCGCGCGAACGATGTCCGGCGCACGAGCACGACGCCCGCCGCGATGCCCACGAGCACGAGGGCCATGCCCACCCCGAACGCGACGATCAGGACGACGCCGAGCGCAAGCTGCCCGAGCGTGATCGAGCTCAGGAGCAGGATCAGCGCTGAGCCACTCGGCACGAGCCCGCCCACGATCCCGAGCGCCGCGACGTCCCGCGTCCGCAGGTCCAGCCGGCCGGAGCCGCCGTGCGCATGGGGATGCGGATGGGGATGGCCGTGGTCGTGGGTGTGCGGATCGTCGCCGTCGTGGACTCGGGCGTGGGTACGCGTCAGCCAGCCGCGCCACACGAGCACCGCCCCCATCCCCAGGATGAGCACGCCGGTCGCCACGCCGAGCCAGCGGACGAGCAGATCCGGTGCGAACCACTCGGCCGCGAACCAGGTACCAATGGCGAGAAGGAGGACCCCGGCGGTGTGGGTCACCGCGACGGTGAGGCCGAGCCACAACGCCTGCGGGATGCTCGCGCTCGTCCCGACGACATAGGCGGCCACGAGCGTCTTCCCGTGCCCTGGCGAAGCCGCGTGCACGGCGCCGAGCCCCAGCGCCACCAGGACGGCGACCAGCGCGGCGCCGGCGGTCATATCGCCGGTGACCAGGTCGACCAGCGGGTCGCCGGGCGGGCGCGCGGGATCGACCGACGGGGCGGGGGTCGCGATCGGGGGCGTGCCGGCGGGCGGTGGCGATGAAGGCTCCGCGCCGCCCGGTGCGATCGTGTAGGTGAAGCTGGCCACACGGACGCCGAGTGGGTCGTCCAGGCGGTCCTCCGGGTACACCGTCAGCTCGTCGCTCAGGTCCTCCGCCGGGACGTCGCTCTGGACGATGGACCCGCCCTTCGACGCCCGAACCACGATCTCGTGCCAGCCGGGAACGCCTTCGAAGGTGGTCTCCGTGAGCGTCGCGTCGACCGGGACGTTCGGCTCGACCCCGGGGTGTGTGCCAACGAGGTCGAAGACGACGCGCATCAGCGTCAGCCCGCCCTGGCCGGGTGGGAACGTCAGGCTCTCGGTCGTGCGCTCGAGGCGAACGGCGGCGCCCGCAACGGTGAGCTCGAGCTTTGGCTCGAGATACCCCCAGAAGCCGTCGAGGTAGGTCTGTGCCTCCTGGTCGTCGACGGCACCGTCGTCGTTCGTGTCGGCGAAGCGCTTCTCATCAAGGGCCGGAAGCTCGGAGACATCCATCACGAACCGCACCCGGATGTCGTCCCGGCCGATCTCGACGCGTTCGTAGATGTTGACGGACGTGTTGCCGAGGGGATGCGCAGATGCGGGCAGAGCGATGGCCCAGACGGCCGCGACCGCAAGGGTGGCTGCAACCACCATGGTTCGCCTGGACCGCCCGCCGAGGCGCGTCCGAAGTGTCATCGGATCACGGCGGGCGAGAGGCCGTCGAACAGGAAGGGCTGGGCCGTTCCCGACCCGTCCGCGGCAACGCTCCAGATGTCGGTCGCCAGCCCGTACAGCAGGGTTTCGTCGTCGAGCCATTCCGGCTGCTCGTCGATGCTCTTCGTCTCGGCCAGCGCCGTCTCCGTCCCGGTCGCGAGGTCCATCACGTGGAATCGCCACGTCGGTCCGATGTTCGAGACCAGCCGCGCGTACGCGAGACGCGTCCCATCCGGGGACAGGGCGGGCGACGAGACGTTGGGGGCCCGAACCTCCATCCGTTCGGTCTCGATATCGCCTTCAACGAGGTAGGTGTTGCCCGCTGTGCGCACCGATGCGAAGAAGCGCTCGGAGTCGCCCTGGAAGGTGGCGCCCCAGACGTCAACGTCCGTCGCATCGAGCGCGACCCCGTCTCGGATCAGGGCAAACGAGGCGAGGTCGGCAAGGACGCGCCCGGCGGCCATGTCCACGAGGAGCGTCTGACGCGGCGCCAGGGGAGCCTCCGCCGTCGGGGGTCGCGTCTGGACGGACAGGGCAGCGTAGCGTCCGTCCCGCGATACCTGGGCGAAGACCGGGGCACCGCCAAGCGCGATGCGACCTCGGGGCTCGAACCGGTCGTCGAAGACGACCGCGTGGTAGTTGCTCTCCTCCTCGTGCTCGCCGACGACGCAGATGCCGACACCGCCCGCCATGTGGAAGCGCTCGCAGACGAGGTCCGTCCCAAGCCTGGCGCCGCCCGGTGCCTCCAGGGGCACGAGCGAGACGTGCGCGTACTCGTCGCCACGGATGACGTTCTGGAACACGAGGTGCGGGTCGCGCTGGATCGAGTCGAGGGTCAACGGCTCCCGCGGGTCCCGGGTTGGGGAGGCACCGGGTGCCTGCGAGCGCGCAGCCGCGCTGGGCTGGTCGCCTCCCTGCAGCGCCTGGACGCCATACGTCGCGAGCAGCACTGCGAGCACCCCCACGGCCGCGACGGCCACCAGTCCACCCACCGGTGGGGTCCGTCGCGGCGGGGGCGGCTGCGGGCCGCGAGGTGGCGCCGGTCTCGTCCGATCGTTCTGAGCGGTTCGCGAACGCCGATCGCGTCTTCGACTCATACCCCGCCGTCCGTCAAGCCGTCTGGCCCATGTGCCGGACGCGACGGCGATGGACCGCGGCGTCCAGGGACCACCGGCCCGCCCCGCTCAGCACGAGCGCACAGCACACGGCGATGAGCAGCACCTCGACCCGCACCGCACCGACCCCGTCCGCAACGCTTCGTGCCGCCATGATCTCCGGAAGCCGCGCCACCCAGAGTGCGCCGACCATCTCGACGGCGAGCAACGCCGCGAGCACGCGCGTCAGCACGCCCACCAGCAGGGCGATCCCACCCAGGAGCTCGAGCCAGCCGACCGCGGCGGCGAGGACCTCGGGCGCGGGAAGTCCGAGCTCGCGGAAGTAGCCCGCCGTCGTGCCGGCGGCCGGCAGCAGCTTCTGCAGACCGCTGAACAGGAACACGACGCCCGCGGCGCACCGGAGCACGAGGCCTGCGCCGTCCATGCCGGCCACGGTCAGCGAACGACGGCGGGCGAGAGCGCGTCCGACGCGAACAGCTCCGGCGCACCCGATCCGTCGCTGGGCAGGACCCACACGCCGCCAGCCTTGCCATAGAGGACGCGGTCGTCGTCGAGCCACTCGAGCTGATCGTCGATGCTCTCGGTCTCCGCAAGCGGCGTCTCCTCGAGCGTCTCCAGATCGAGCACCGTGAACCGCCACGCGCCCGCCGTCCCGAGGCCCTTCTTGAAGCCAAGGCGCGTCCCGTCTGGTGACAGCGACGGGCATTCGACGTTCTCGTGGATCACCCGGACCTCCCGGGCGGCCACGTCACCTTTGACCAGGTAGGTCTGGCCTGCGGTGCGCAGCGTCGCGTAGAACACGTTGCTGTCCTCGGCAAACGTCACGCCCCAGTAGTTGAAGTCCGGGGCGTGGATCGCGACACCGTCCCTGTAGGCGGTGAACTGCTCGAGCTCGCCGACCACCGTTCCCGCCGCGAGGTCGATGATCGACGTCTGCGTCGAGAAGGCCGCATCGGCATAGGAGTGGCCGAACACGAAGACCGTCGTCGCCCCGTAGCGGGCATCGGGCGACACGCGGGCCCGGCTGGGGGATCCGCCGAGCTCGACCCTCGCCCGTTCCGTGAAGTCGCTGCCAAAGATCACCGCCCAGTAGCGCGTGACGAGGCCGCCTTCGGGGACGAGGCAGAGACCGGTCCCCGCAGCAGCGTGCACGCGCTCGCAGGTCAGGCTCGTGGCGGTTCGGGGGCCGTTGGGGTCGTCGAGGCTCGCGACGGCCGCCTTCGCGTATCGCTCGTCTCGCCCCACGTGCTGGACGACCAGCTGGCCGCCTTGTCCGAGAGTGGGTTGCTGGGAACCGGTCGGCGGATCGGCGGAGCCTTGCGGAACCTGGGAGGACGACGGGGGCGGAAGCCCCCCGGTCGCCGCGGGCGCTTGTGCGGTCGGCCCCCGGTTCGCGGCCATGACGGCGTAGACCGTCGGGACGAGCACGCATGCGGCAACCACGAGGACGAACACCGCGCCGCGTGACAGTCGCGGAACCATGCTCGAGCTACGCATGGGACGCCGCAGGCCCGATCCGGGCGATAAAGCGCGACCCGGCCACCGTCGCGATGACTAGGCCGGCCAGGAACAGGCCGATTGCACCGGTCACGTCCCAGAGCGTCCACGCGACCCCGAAGAGGACCGATGCGAACAGCCGCATGAGGTTCGTGGCACTCGCGAGGACACCGAGCCCGGTGCCGCGCGTCGCCACCGGCAGGACGGTGCTTGCCAGCGCGGCGAGCACCCCGTCGGTCATCGCGTAGTACGCGCCGAGGAGCGCGACGGACAGCACCGCCTGCGCGGGGCCGAGGACCGGAAACAGCAGCGACAGGTAGACGAGCGCCATCACGCCATACCCGGCGACGAAGATGCGATTGCGACCGTAGCGGTCCGCGAGCCGCCCGAACGGCACGGCCAGGAGCATGTACGCGAGGGCCGTCCCGACGAACAGCAACGGGAAGAGCTGGATTCCGAAGCCGAGGCGCCGCTGCAGGATCAGGTAGATGAACGCGTCGCTAACCGTCAGCAGCGCGAGGATCGACCCGACCATCACGAGCCTCCGGAAGTCGCCCTGGCGGAGCAGCCCGGTTGCATCGCGGAGGGTCACCCTGGCGACCCGCCCCGCACCGGACGTGGCGTCGGCCCGGACGTCGCGGACGAACAGGCCGATGACAGCGAGCCCCACGAGCGCGAAGCTGAAGCTGACGACGAAGACGACGTCGAACCCACCCGGGATCGCCAGCAGGATCACGAACGCGGCGAGGGGGCCGACCATCGCGCCCAGGGTGTCGAGGGCCCGATGGACGCCGAAGGCGAGCCCGAGGTCCTCGGATCTTGTGCTCAACGAGATGAGCGCATCCCGCGGCGCGGTTCGGATGCCCTTCCCGATCCGATCCACGACGATCAGGCCGGTGAACCACGCCGCGCCCTGGGCCAGGACGAACAGCGGTCTGGTAACCGCCGAGAGCGCGTAACCCGCGGTGGCGATCAGCTTCGGACTCCGGCTCCGGTCGCCGAGATACCCGCTGATCGGCCGGACGAGCGCCGAACCACCCTGGTACAGGCCGTCGATAAGCCCGAACGCGAACGGTGTCAGGCCAAGCGTCGCCACGAGGTAGATCGGGAGGACGGCGTTCACCATCTCGGACGACACGTCCGTGAACATGCTCGTCAGGCCCAGCAGGACCACGTTCCGCGCCGGGCGCCGGCTGGCGGCCGAACCCGCCCTGCCGCGGCTGCGAAGCACCTGGCGCATGTTGCCGATCTGGTACACGGGCTCCTGCAGCAGCCTCCGGCGGGCACGCTCGCACCGTGCGGCAACCCCGTCAGGGCGCGCACGATACCAGAGGCTCCCGCGCCGGATGATCGGCCACTCGCCCCAACGCCGAGGGCCGAAGGTCCGGTCCCGAAGGATGAGAGCCTAGGTGACGACGAGGTTCTCGGGCAGGTCCGCGGCGGCCGGCCAGGCCGGGTTCAGCTCGCGCAGGGTTTCCGCGAGGATCGTCGCGACCGCCAGGTCGCGGAACCATTTCCTGTTCGCCGGGATGACGTACCACGGCGCGCGCTCGGTCGAGGTCTTCGACAGTGCGTCCTCGTAGGCCGCGATGTACTCGTCCCAGTGCTGTCGTTCCTCGAGGTCGCCGAGAGCGAACTTCCAGCGCTTCGTCGGGTCGTCGTAGCGGGCCTGGAACCGCTCACGCTGCTCGTCCTTGTCGATGTACAGGAAGCACTTGACGATCGTCGTGCCCGTTGCCGCGAGGTGGTCCTCGAAGGCCACGATCTGGTCGTACCGGGCGCGCCAGACCTCGGGCGGAACGAGCTTGTGGACCCGGACCACCAGGACGTCCTCGTAGTGCGACCGGTTGAACACGCCGACCTCGCCCTTGCCGGGGACCGCTTGTGCACCCGCCAGAGGAAGTCGTGATCGAGCTCCTCCGCGCTCGGCACCTTGAAGCTCGTGACCGGGCAGCCCTGGGGATTGAACGCGGTCATCACCTTCTTGATCGTCCCGTCCTTGCCGGCGGCATCGATGCCCTGCAGGACGACGAGCAGGGCGCGCGACCCTTCCGCCCAGAGCCGCTCCTGCAGCTCGGTCAGCTCCGGGAGGAGCTCGTCCGTTGCCGCCACGGCCGCTTCCTTGTCCCAGCCACGGGTGTCGCCCGGATCGAGCTTGCCGAGGTCGACCCGGCGGCCCGGCTCGACGCGCAGAACCTCGGCCAGTTTGGTCAGTGCCACGGGCATATCGTCGCACGAGCGCCTTGCTGTCGGCCAGGACATTGACGCGGCTCGCTGGCCCTGCTAGACCTCACGATCCGGCCAGGGCGGGGGCGGATGTGCCGGCAGGTCGAAGCTGCGCGACCGGCCGAAGAGGCTTGCGACGGTCGTCGGGCTACATCGCCCGACTTGCCCGTGCCCCTCGAGGTTTCGCGCCGCCCGAGGGGGGAGGTGTGCCCGGGGACAGGACGCTCACGCCGTCGCCAGTTGTGTCATTCGCAGTTGCAGTTTCCGTTGGGGGTCCGCATGCGAACACGCATTCGCGCATCTCGGCACCGTCGATCGACGGCGGTCCTGAGCGGCATCACGCTCGTCGCGATGATGGTGGTGCTGCCTGGAAGGGTGCTTGCCGCGACCATCGTCCCCGTAGCCGGAGACGCGACCGGCGCAGCGACGCTCGCCAACGCGATGCTCGTCTCGCCCGGGGTTCTTACCGCGGCCAGCTTCGTGGCGCATCCGCCGACGGGTACCCCGAACGGCACCTCCGATGCACTCGGGCCGTTCCCGTCGAACGGCGGAACCTTTGCGATCCTGACGACCGGCAACGTCAGCCTCGCCGACGACCCAAACGAGGCGCCGGACACCGGCGAAGGAATTGGTGGCGCGAACGTCCGGGGAGACACCGACTTCGACGTCACCATCCTGCGACTGGATCTGAACGTCCCGGCCGGCACCAACTGCCTCCTGCTCGACTTCGCGTTCTACTCCGACGAGTTCCCCGAGTTCGTCGGCAGCCAGTACAACGACGCATTCATCGCCGAGGTCGACTCGTCGACCTGGACCACGAGCGGAAGCACCATCTCGGCCCCGAACAACTTTGCGTTCGACAGCACGGGCGACGTGGTCAGCATCAACAGCACCGGTGCGACCGGCATGTCGGCGAGCAACGCTGCCGGCACGACATATGACGGTGCCACGGTCCGACTCCAGGCCGCCAGCCCAATCGGAAGCGGCGCGCACAGTCTCTACCTGTCGATCTTCGACCAGGGCGATCCGGCGTACGACTCGGCGGCCTTCGTCGACAACATCCGGCTTGCAACGGTGGCGAACGTGCAGACCGATTGCGTGCCGGGAGCCACACCGGCTCCGACGCCCACGCCCACGCCGACGCCGACGCCGACGCCCACGCCGACGCCTGGGGCGACCCCGACACCAACGCCCACACCGACGCCGGGCGCCACCCCGACCCCCACGCCGACGCCGACGCCGACTCCGACTCCCACGCCCACGCCGACACCGGATCCCACGGGTGGCCCTGACCCGACGCCGACACCCACGCCGACGCCGACACCCACGCCGACGCCGACACCCACGCCGACGCCGACACCCACGCCGACGCCGACACCCACGCCGACGCCGACACCCACGCCGACGCCGACACCCACGCCGACGCCGACGCCGACGCCGACACCCACGCCGACGCCGACACCCACGCCGACGCCGACACCCACCCCGGACCCCGGCGCCGGGTGCACGCCGGGTTACTGGAAGCAGCTGCACCACCACGACTCGTGGACAGCGCCCTACGACCCGTTCGACACCTTCATGTCAGCGGGATTCGACAACGCATTCGGAGGCAAGAGCCTGTACGCGGTCCTCAGACAGGGGGGCGGCGGCCTGCAGGCGCTCGGTCGCCACACCGTGGCGGCGCTCCTGAACTCGGCGAATCCGTCGGTGAGCTCGGACTACCCGTACACCACGACGGAGATCATCGACATGTTCAACGCCGTCTACCCGGGCGGTGACTACGGAGCGCTCAAGGACCTGTTCGAGACCGCCAACGAGGCGGGCTGTCCGTTGAACTAGGGCCAGCTGTACCGCAACCGGCCGCATGTGTGGACCGTCCTCTCGGGCGGTCCACACTCGTTGGCCGATCGCGCAGTCGGGCGACGGCCGTCTATGTCGTGTTCGGCCGTCCGGCGAGAACCGAGGCATCGGGCGGGATCGGAAACGACCGTGCCGCCGCACCACCGTCCACCGGCACGTTCGCCCCAGTCACGAACGATGCCTCGTCGGACAGGAGGAACGCGACGACGGAGGCGACCTCCGACGGCTGTCCGACGCGCCCCAGCGTGGCGAGCGCATGCAGGTTGCGCAACGCCAGGTCAGGGTCGGGCGCGCGCTCGACCATCCGCTGGTTCCACTCGGTCCAGATCGCACCGGGATCGACGGTGTTCGCTCGAATGCCCGCGGGGCCGTACTCCACGGCCAGGTTGCGAGTCAGCCCGAAGATCCCCGCCTTGCTCATCTCGTACGCGGCCCAGTTCGGGAAGCCGGCCCGGGCGTGGATCGAGGCGATGCTGACGATCGAGCCACCGGAGCGCTGGGCCAGGAACGTCCGAACGGCGACCGAAGCGCCCCAATACGTGCCCGAGACGTTGACGCGGAACAGCCGCTCGACGGCAGTCGGGTCGGGGGTGTGGACGGAATCCGTCGCGACGATCGCGGCGTTGTTGACCCAGCCGGCGAGGGGCGCGAGCGCCGTGGCGCCGTCCCGAGCGCGCTCGAGGTCTGCCACGTCTGCGGCATCCCCGTGGATCACTGTGCCGGGAATTCCGTGGTCGCGCAGCCATGCGTCCGCGTCGGCGGCCGTGGCCGGGTCGATCTCGATGCCGACCGCCGCCCAGCCATCGGTGGCGAGTCGCTCGAGGATTGCCCGGCCCAGGCCCTGCCCACTGCCGGTGACGACGACGCTTCGGGTGGGTCGCGTCATGCCGGTGCCGCCTGCGCCTCGCCACCTGGCGCGGCAAGCGACGTCCGACCGGGTGGCAGCTCGACGAGGATGATCGTCACGTCGTCCGGCGCTCGGCACACGACGACGCGAATGCCACCACCGTCGGGCAGCGTCTGGGGCACGACCGGAGAGATGGGCGGGTAGCCGCCGGCCGTGAGCCGCTCGACGATCGCGTCGACGTCGCGGACGAGCAGGTTGACCGCCATCAGACCCGGGTCGAACGGCGAGCGCCGCGTGATCGGCCGCTGCTCGGAACGGAGCTGGACGAGCTCGATCTCGGACCCGTCGGGGCATGACACGACCACCGCGTGGACGGCCGGGTCGGTCAGTCCGAACAGCGCGCCGATCGCGGCAGGGTCGTGCGCCGCATCGAAGGTCACCTGCATCCCGAGCAGATCGCGGAAGAAGGCGACGGTCCTCGGCAGGTCGCTCGCCGCGATGACGGGGTGGAAGAGCCGCTCGACGGTCCCGTGCATGCGATCCCTCGTGTCGTTCGGGCGGGATGGGTGAGATATGATATCTCAGGGCGCGGACGGCGCAACGCTCGGAGGGAAACCCATGGCTCCTGCGGCGCATCCGCAGTGGACGATCCATGCGCTCGACACGGGAACCTCGACCCTCGACGCGTCGATGCTGACCTACACCGCCGGAGCCGGCACGATCGTGCGCATTCCCCGGGTTATCTGGGTGGTTCGGGGGCCTACGACCGTCATCGTCGACACGAGCGTGCCGCCGGGGTCGCGCGCGTCGGAGTTCATCGGGGAGGCGCTCGAGCGCTCCACGGACCAGCTGCCTGCCAACGCCCTTCGGCTCGCCGGGGTGGACCCGAAGGATGTCGAGTACGTCGTGCTGACGCACCTGCACTGGGATCACGCGGGCAATTGCGATCTCTTCCCGGAAGCCAGCGTGCTGATCCAGGAGGCCGAGCTGCGCTACGCCATCGCACCCGGTCGCTTCTTCCGCAAGGCATTCCTGGCACCCACCTCGGGGTGGGGGACGCCGCCGTACCTCGTTCCGAACCTCCAGACGGTTGCCGGCGAGCACGAGCTCCTGCCCGGCCTGCGCCTGCTCCCGGCACCGGGTCATACCCCGGGCTCACAGGCGCTCGTCGTCGACACCGCTGACGGCACGTTCGCGATTGCCGGCGACGCCGTGTGCACCTACGAGACCGTCGACCGCGACCTTCCGCCCGGGTACCACGTCGACGTCGATGCCTCGATGGACAGCCTCGACACGCTGCGGGCGGCCGGCCACCTGCTGCCATCGCACGACTACCGGGTCTTCACCGACGGCCCGGTGACCCAGATCGGCCGGGGTCATGGCGCCGAGCGAGGGTTCCGCGCCTGATGCTCGCCCTGCGCAAGCTCTCATCGGAGGCGACGACGCTCAGCGTTGCCGAGGTGCCGCTGCCGGAGCCCGGGCCGGGACAGGCGCGCATCGCGGTCACGGCGGCCGGCATGTGCGGGACCGACCTGCACATCCTCGCGGGCGACTACGCGTCGAAGCCACCCGTCACGCTCGGGCACGAGATCGCCGGACGCGTCGACGCGGTGGGGGACGGAGTCGATGGGGCCTGGATCGGCGCACTGGTCGCACCAGAGACGGCATTCGGCACGTGCGGTCGCTGCGACTGGTGCCGGACCGCCCGCCCCATGCTGTGCCGCGAACGGCTCTCGGTCGGATCGGGCGTGGACGGCGGGTTCGCCGCTGCGGTGGTCGTGCCGGCTGCAAAGCTGCATCGACTCCCGGACTGGCTCGACGATCGTGCCGCCGCCCTGCTGGAGCCACTCGCGTGCGGCTGCAACTCGCTGTTCGACCCGGGGGTCGTCGAAGCCGGCGACATGGTTGTCGTGACAGGGCCGGGGCCGGTCGGCCTGCTCGCAGCGCAGCTCGCCCGGATCGCAGGTGGACAGACGACCGTCGTCGGCACCAGCGGGGACCGCGAACGGCTCGCGGTGGCAGCCAGGCTGGGCTTCGAGACGCGGGTCATCGACGATCCGGACGATCGGGCGCACCTTGACGAGGCTGCCCTGGATCGTCGGATCGATGTCGTCGTCGAGGCCTCGGGGGCGCCGGCTGCCGTTCGATCGGCGCTGACCTGGCTCCGGCCCCGGGGAACGCTCGTGCAGATGGGGCTCCTGTCCGGTGAGATCGGGGTCCCGTTCGGCGAGATCGTCACGCGCGAGCTGCGGGTCCGGGCCGGGTTCGGGAGCTCACCCGCCTCGTGGCTCCGGGCGGTGCGACTGGTTCGGGCGCGGCAGGTCGAGCTCGAGCCGCTGATCAGTGACGTGCTGCCGCTGCGGGCGTGGCCGACCGCGCTGGAGTCCTTCGAGCGTCGTGACGGCCTGAAGACGGTGTTCGACCCTCGGCTCGAGTGATCAGCCCGAGACGCGTGGGTCCCAGCCCTCGGCCGGTGCGATGACACGGGCGGCGCCGCCCCCGTCCACAAGCTCAAGCCCCTCGCGCAGCCGGAACCCCGTGCCCCACGTCTCGAGGCGCTCGTCATGGATGCCGTTGGCGCCGGTCACGGAAGGCTGCGGCCAGATGGTGAGGATGACGAGCGGCTCGTCGCCGTCGTTCCGGAGTCGATGGAACACGCCGGCCGGGATGAACGCGACCATGCCCGGCACGAGCCGGTAGGTCTCGCAACCCGTGCCGTCGTGCGGGTCGCCGCCGAGATCGACCAGGGTCTGCCCGCTGACGACGTAGTAGATCTCGTCGTTGTCCGGGTGGTTGCCACCGCCCAGCCCCTGGTGGGGGTCCACGGTTCCCTGGTTGAGGAGGAGGTCGTGGCGCCCGGTCGTCTCCTCCCCCAGCACGTGCTGCGAGTGGTACGCCGGGTCACCAGGGTGGGTGAACGGCTCGATGTCGTCGGTCCGGATGACCAGGTAGCGGGGCTCGTCAGCCATCGGGGTGGGCTCCTCGTGGGGGCTGGGTCAGCGCAGCGTGCGACGGATGGTGTCCGCCACGCGGGACGGGGTGGGGATCGCGAGTCGCTCGAGGTTCTCCGCGGCCGGGAGGGGCTGGTGTGGCGTGGTGATCCGGACGATCGGGCCGGACAGGTCGTCGATGCCTTCCTCGGCCACGATCGACGCAACCTCCGCGCCCCAGCCGCACAGCCGCGGGTTCTCCTCGACGGTGAACAGCCAGCTGGTCTCGGCCACGGAACGCAGGACGGTCGTCATGTCGAGCGGGACGAGCGACCGGAGATCGATGACGGTGAGCTCGATCCCCTCCGCGGCCAGGGTCTCAGCCGCGGCCAGCGCCACCGGGACCATGGCGGCGAGCGCAACCACGGTCGCCGATCCACCCTCGCGGACGACCGCGGCCTGACCCAGCGGAACCACGTGCTCGCCGTCCGGCACTTCGCCCTTCGAGGCGAACAGGTTCTTGTGCTCGAAGACGAGGACCGGGTCGGGGTCACGGATGGCGGCGGCGAGCAGACCCTTCATGTCCGCGGCCGTCGACGGTGCCACGACCTTCAGGCCCGGGACGGCCATGGCCCAGTTCTCGACCGACTGGCTGTGCTGCGCCCCGAACCGGATGCCGCCGCCGTTGGCCGTGCGGATCACGAGCGGCAGGCTCACCTGTCCGTCCGTCATGTAGCGGGTCTTGGCGATCTCGTTGGCGACCAGGTCCCAGCACACGGCGAGGAAGTCACTGAACATGATCTCGGCGACCGGGCGCATGCCGGTCATCGCGGCACCCATCGCCATGCCGAGGATCGCCGACTCCGAGATGGGCGTATCGAGCACGCGCTTCGGCCCGAACGACTCGAGGAGGCCGGACGTTGTCTTGAACACGCCACCCGCGGCTGCGACGTCCTCCCCGAGGAACACGACAGACGGGTCGCGGGCCATCTCCTGGGCGAGGCCGGCGGCAACCGCGGCGCGATAGGTCAGCTGCGACATCGATGGTCTCCCGTCGGGTGGCTGGCGATGGTCATGTCGTCGGGCTCTCCGCCCAGTGGAGGACGCGCTCCGCGACCCGGGCCGCGGACAGGCCGTAGTGCTCGAGGAGTGCATCGTTCGGGCCCGACTCGCCAAAGACGTCGGGGATGCCGATGCGCCGAAGGGGCGGGCCGCCACCCCGTTCGGCGAGGATCTCCGCGACCGCCCCGCCGAGGCCCCCGATCACGGTGTGCTCCTCGACGGTCACCACCAGGCCTGCGCCAGCGATCGAGCGCAGGAGGCCCGCACCGTCGAACGGCTTGATGACCGGGACGTGGACCACGGTCACGTCGAGACCACCGGTCGCGAGGAGCTCCGCCGCCTCGAGCGTGCGGCTCGTCTGCGTGCCGGTGCTGATCAGGCGAACGCGCCCATCACCCGTGCGGAGGGTCCTTGGCGAAGGCCCCGGCCACAGTGACTCGTCGAACACGGGCCGAACCGGGTCGCGCGCGAGACGGATGTAGACGGGTCCGGGCAGCTCGGCCGCCTCGCGGAGCATCGCCTCCGCCTCGCGGTCGTCGCCGGGCGCCAGCACGGTCATGCCCGGCATCACGCGCATGATCGCGAGGTCGTCGACCATCTGGTGGGTCTTGCCGGTCGAGCCCGTGAGGATTCCGCTGTACCCGCCGACGATCTTCACGCCGAGGTGCGGCTGGGCGATCGTGACCCGGATCTGGTCGAGCGCCCGCGCGACCGCAAAGCACGCGAACGTGCTGATGTACGGGATGAAGCCCACCGTCGCCAGGCCGGCCGCCACGCCGAACAGGTTCTGCTCGGCGATGCCAGCCTCGACGAAGGCATGTGGGGCGCGTTCGGCGACGATGTCGGCTCGAGTGGAGTTGGCGAGGTCGCCGTCGAGCACGAGGATGTCGTCGCGTTCGTGCGCCATCGCGGCGAGCGTCTCGCCGAACACCTCCCGCTGGGAGCGCACGCGGTCCCCTGGCAACGTCGCCGTCATACGGCCAGCTCGGCGAGTGCCCGCGCGGCCTCTTCCTCGGTCGGGACGCGGGCGTGCCACTCGAAGCGGCCTTCCATGAACGAGACACCGCGACCCTTCGTGGTCTCGGCGAGGACGACGGTCGGCTGTCCCGGGACGGCATCCGTGACCGCGCTCCGCAAACCTGTAGCGATCGCCCCGAGATCGTGCCCGTCGAGGACGAGGGTCCGCCACCCGAAGGACGACCAGATGCCTGCGAGGCCCTCGGTCGACCATGGACGCCGCCGCGTGCCGTCAGCGGGATCGACCCAGCCGAACTGCTGGAGCCCGTTCACGTCGACGATGACGACGAGCCCGTCGAGACCCTCGCGCGCCGCAAAGATCGCGGCCTCCCAGACCTGGCCCTCCTGGCATTCGCCGTCACCGAGCATCGCGAAGACACGCACGTCACGGCCCTGGCGCTTGACACCGAGCGCCATCCCGACGGCCGCGGAGAGTCCGAGCCCGAGCGAGCCGGTCGACATGTCCAGCGCGGGCAGGCGGGTCATGTCGGGATGCCCCTGCAGCCGCGTGCCGAGCTCGTCGAACGTGTCCAGCTCCTCGACCGGGAAATAGCCAGCCAGCGCGAGCACCGCATACAGGCCGATCGAGGCGTGACCCTTTGAGAGGACGAACCGATCGCGGTGGGGCCAGTCGGGCTCGTCCGGCCGAACCCGCAGGATCCCGCCGTACAGGACTGTCAGCACGTCGACGGCAGAGAGCGGGCCGCCGAGGTGCCCTGCCTTTGCCCGACCGACTGCCGCGACGATGCGTCTGCGTGCGTCGGCCGCCCGTCCCGCGAGCTCAGCCAGATCGTCGTCCGTGGGCGCAGCGGCGATCAGGTCCGCCACGCCGCCCCACCGTCGTCCCACACATTGGTGGGGAGCGTGTCATCGGCCGGCTCCGGCATGGCGCGGGCCTCGTCGATCGCGGCCTCGACCTCGGCGGCGATCCGCGCTTCGATCGCATCGAGATCCGTCGCTGGTACGCCGGCCTCGAGCAGCCGATCGCGGGACCGCGTGATCGGATCGCGGGCCAGCCATGCGGCGACCTCCTCGGCCGGACGGTAGGTCGCCGGATCCGCCCGGGAATGACCGCCGTGCCGGTACGTCTCGGCCTCGATCAGGCTCGGGCCGTGACCGGCCCTGGCGCGCTCGATCGCCGTGACCGCGGCGGCGTACACCGCTTCCACGTCGTTGCCGTCCACGACGATCGGCTCGAGGCCGTACGCCGACGCCCGATCCGCGGCAGGACGAGCGACGGCCGTCACGGTGCCGATCGCGGTGTATTCCATGTACTGGTTGTTCTCGCACACGAAGACGACCGGCAGCTTCCAGACCGCGGCCGCATTCAGCGCCTCGTGGAACGTCCCGATGTTGGTCGTCCCGTCGCCGAAGAAGCACACCGCGACCTGCCCGCTCCCGCGCAGCTGTGCCGACCAGGCCGCGCCGGCCGCGATCGGCAGATGGGCGCCCACGATCGCGTAGGACCCCATCGCTCCGTGCTCGACGCTCGTCAGGTGCATCGAGCCGCCCTTCGCGCCCATGAGCCCGCCCGCGCGGCCCATCAGCTCGGCGTACATCGCGGTCATCGAGGCACCGCGCGAGAGGACGTGGTTGTGGCCACGGTAGGTACAGAAGGTGTAGTCGTCCGGGCGCATGGCCGCGGCAAACCCGGCCGCAATCGCCTCCTGCCCGGTCGCGAGATGACTCGTGCCCTTGATGAGCCCCTCGACGAAGATCTCGTGGGCGCGCCGTTCAAAGGTCCGCAGCCGGTACTGCGCCTCGTACAGGGCGAGGGAGCGAGTCGTGTCGATCGGCGCGATCGTCTCGGGCACGGTAAACCTCGTCGCGATGGTGGCGGGTCGGTCTCGGGGCCACCACGATGGCATATGATATCTCAACCTCACCGTCAAAAACCAGCCCGCAATCGCGCGGTTGCAGGAAGGAGGCGCGTGTCGGAGCGATCGACCGTCGAACTCGTCGCCGGCTCCGCGGGTAGGGCCGATGCGGTCGTCCTCGGCGTGGATATCGGTACGACCAACTCGAAGGGCGTCGCTTGCCTCGGGGACGGCACCGTGGTCGCGCGTGCCATGCGCAGCCACGACGTCAGCCGCCCGGCGCCCGGCCAGGTCGAACATGACGCCGAGGGTGTCTGGTGGGGGGACACCGTTGCCCTGTGCCGGGAGCTCACCAATGCAGTCGGTGCGCCGGAGCGTATCCGCGCCATCGCCGTCACGACGTGCGGACCGTGCCTCGTCCCGGTCGATGGGGCAGGGGACCCGCTTCGGCCGGGCATCCTCTACGGCGTCGACACGCGCGCCGGCGAGGAGATACGGCTGCTCGAGGAGGAGATCGGTGCGGGCGTCATCCAGCGGATGAGCCGCATGCCGCTGACGAGCCAGTCGGTGGGGCCGAAGCTCGCGTGGGTCGCCCGCCACGAGCCGGAGGTCGTCCGGCGGACCACGGCCTGGCACACCGCGACGTCGTTCATCGTGGCCAGGCTGAGCGGCGTCGCCGTGATCGACCATCACCAGGCGTCGTACTTCGCGCCGTTCATCGACGCGCATCGGCGGGTGTGGGACACCCGCCACGCCGCGGGCGCCGGTCTCCCCGGTCTGGCGGCGACGCTTCCCACGCTGGGCTGGCCGGGGGATGTGGCCGGCACCGTGACGTCCGCGGCGGCACGGGTCACCGGTCTGCGCGAAGGCGTGCCAGTCCTCGTCGGCACGAGCGACGGTCCGATGGAGGCGCTGGCCATGGGGGCGGCGCAGCCCGGCATCGTGGCCATCACGCACGGCAGCACCACGACGTTGACCGCCTTCGCGCGCCCGGCCCGGCAGCCCGGCGGTCTCTGGGTGACCGAGGGCCTGTCACCGGACCGGCCCTGCGTGGGCGGCGGCCTCACGACGACAGGCACGCTCATGACCTGGCTCGCCGAGCTCCTCGTTCCCGAACTCGACGCAGTCACCGCGGCCGCTGTCCTCGAGCATGAGGCGACCGCCTCGCCGCCGGGCGCCCGCGACGTCATCGTGCTGCCGGCCTTCGCGGGGACATCCGTGCCCGTGCAGGATTCCGGTGCCCGCGGGGTCATCGCCGGGCTCACGCTGACCCATGGGCGTAGCGATATTGCGCGCGCCGTCCTCGAGGGAATCGCGTTCGGGGTGCGACACCTCATCGAGGCCGCGGAACAGGCCGGCATCGAGGTCGTGCACCTGCGTGCATCCGGCGGTGGCACAGCGAATGAGCTCGCCCTGCAGATCGTGTCCGACGTCCTCGGGCGTGAGCAGGCTGTCGCTGTCCCGCCGGCTGGCGCGGCCAAGGGTGCCGCACGGCTTGCCGCCGAGGCAGTCGGGATCACCGAGCCCTCCGCGGACTGGTTCGTTCCGGACCGCCGCATCGAGCCGGACCTCCGGAACCGCGCGGTGTACGACGACGCATATCGCGGCTATCTCCGGTTGGCGGAGGCCTCTGGTTGGAGGCGGTGGGACGCCCCGGGCGCGCCGGCCGGGGCTGCCTCATGAGGGCCGTCGTGCTCTACGGCCCCGGTGATCTGCGCATCGACGAGATGCCTGAGCCCGCGCTGCCGCCCGGCGGCCTCCTCGTCCGCCCGGGCGCAGTGGGCATCTGCGGCTCTGATGTACGGACCTGGCGGCTCGGCAGCCCGCGCCTGCGCGGGCCGCAGGTGCTCGGGCACGAGTTCGCCGGCACGGTCGAGTCGTCCGCGGTGGACGCATTCCCCGCGGGCACCCGTGTCGCGGTCTGCCCCGGCGCCCCGTGCCAGGCCTGTCGTGCCTGCAAGGCCGGCCACGCAAACCTGTGCCGGCAGCGCAGCGTCCTCGGCTACGACCTGCCGGGCGGGATGGCGGACCTGGTCGCGATCCCGGCCGACTGGCTCCGGACCGGTGGCGTCGTCGCGCTGGATCCCGCCGCACCGATCGAGCGGGGCGCGCTCGTCGAGCCCCTGCACACTGTCCTGAACGGCCAGGACCAGGTCAGCCTCCCGGCCGGAGCATCGGTGCTCGTTCTGGGCCTGGGGCCCATCGGCGTCCTCCACGTCGCTGCCGCGCGGTCGGCCGGGGCGGAGGTCCTGGGCGTCGATCCGGATCCGGACCGGGTGGCGCGAGCCGGCACGATCCTCGGCGCCGCCGGCGCCGAGCGCATGGACGAGGGCTGGATCGGACGGGCACGCGGGCGGGTGGACGGAGGTGGCTTCGACGTCGTGATCGTGGCCGTCGGGTCGTCGCCCGCGATCGACACGGCGATCGAGCTGGTGGAGCCGGGCGGCCAGGTTCTTGCGTTCGCGGGGCTTCCGGCGGACGCCCGAACGGTCGCGCTCGACATGAACGACCTGCACTACCGGCAGCTGTCCCTCGTGGGTGCGTTCGGCGGCACCCCGGAGACCTTCCGCCGGGCCGCCTCGTGGCTCCAGCAGCACCCCTTTGACGTGCGTGCCTTCACGCCCGAACGGTTCGCCCTCGACCGGGCGAACGAGGCGTTCGAGGCCGTCGCCGCGGGTCGCGGCTTGAAGACGCTCCTGACCCCCGACGGCTCCGCCTAGCCCTTCACCGCTCCCGCCGAGAGACCGCGGAGCATGCCCCGCTGCGCCAGCAGCGTGACGACGAACGTGGGGATCACGAGGGCCAGGGCCCCGGCAGCGAGCGCTCCCCAGTTGAGCGTGTCGATCCCGATGAAGTTGACGAGCCCGACCGTGGCCGGGGTGGTCTTGATGCCGGCCAGGATCAGCGGGATGAAGTACTCGCTCCAGGCCGCGATCGCGATGAGCAGCCCCACGGTGAGGATGCCGGGCCGGGCCAGCGGCAGCACGACCTCGAGGAAGGTTCGCGTGCGCCCCGCTCCGTCGATGCGCGCGGCCTCTTCGAGCTCGATGGGCACGTCCTGGAAGTACGACGCGCTCATCCAGACCGTGAACGGCAGCAGCCCGGTCAGGTAGGCGAGCGTCAGGCCCTGGTACGTGTCGATGAGGCGGAGCCGGTGGAAGAACAGGAAGAGCGGAATGATGAAGATGACCGGCGGGACCATCCGGCTCAGGAGCAGCCAGCCCGTGAAGAAGCGCCGGCCGCGAAACCGGCCACGCGCAAACGCGTAGCCGGCCGGCACTCCGAGCAGCATGGTGGCCGCGGTCGTCAGGACCGTGATGATCCCGGAGGCGACGAGCGAGCCGGCAAAGGGCCCTTCGAGCAGCGCCTCGAAGTTCCGCGTGGTGATCGGGGAGAAGATCATTGGCGGGACCGCGGCGGCATCCACGGGTCGCTTCAGGGCGGTCAGGATGATCCACAGGTACGGCACGAAGATGAACACGAGCCCGCCGAGCAGGATGATCGCGCTGACGATCGTCGAGCGGCGCTTGCGACGGCTCATCGCGACCTCCCCAACCACAGGTAGATGCCGCCGACCGACGCGGCGATGAGCACGATCATCACGACGCCGTACGCCGCCGCGTACCCGATCTGGTGATAGAACAGACCCGTGTTGTAGATGTGCAGGTTGAGTGGCGTGCTCGCGATGCCGGGGCCACCGGTGGTCAGGACCTGGATGCCCTCGAACTTCCGGAACGCGTCCATGAACCGCAGGATGATCGCGACGAACAGCACTGGCTGCAGCGCCGGCAGCGTCACGTGGCGGAATGCCTGCCAGCTGCTCGCGCCATCGACCTCGGCCGCTTCGCCATGCTCAGTCGGGAGAGCGAGCAGGCCGGCCAGGAGCAGCACGGCCATGAAGCTCACGCCGGTCCACATGTCGGCGATGATCACGACAGGCATGGCCAGCGCCTGTTCCCCGAGCCACGTCGGCTCCGGCAGGCCGAGCAGGCTGAGCCCGTAGTTGATCCAGCCGGCGTCGTTGTTGAACATCGCGCGCCATGTCAGGGCAACGACGATCGGCGCGGTCATGATCGGCAGGAGATACGCGGTGCGGATCAGGCCGATGCCCCGGATCGCCGTCGCCATCAGGACCGCCAGCCCGAGCCCGAAGAGCGTCTCCAGCCCGGTGGTCGCGATGACCAGGTAGGCCGTGTTGAAGATGATCTGGGGCGTCTGTCGGTCGCCCATGAGCCGCGCGAAGTTGGCCAGACCGACGAACTCCCAGCTCTCGCTGCGGACAAGGTCGTAGTTCGTGAACGCCAGGCCGATCGTCACGGCAAACGGCACGGCGGTGACCGCGACCATCACGACAAGCGCGGGCCACGCCGCGATGACCAGGTACGAGCGGTCGATGAGTGCCGACAGGCCCCCGCGGGGGGCGGGGGCCTGTCGGGAGGAGGAGCGTGTCACTCGGGACGGTGTCCCTTCATGCGCCTCGATAGGGGTCGGGGATGACGCTTACTCGCCCGGGAAGGGCTTGGGGTATCCGGCCTCGGCCATGATGGCATCGACGCCGGCGCCCATGTCTCGCATCACGTCCGCGATCGGTCGGTCCGTGCCGTTGAGCTCGGACAGGCCGTTCAGCATCGGCGGCAGGATCGCCACGCCCTCGGGGATGAACGGCAGCAGCGCGACGTTCGGCTGGCCGAGGACGGTGCTGAGGGTCTCCGCGAACGTGGCCGGCATGGCCTCCTGGACCGCGGGGTCCTCCAGCACGGACAGCCGCGACGGGGTCAGCAGCGCGCCGGCGGTTGCCGCCTTGGCCTGCGTCCCCTTCGAGGTGATCCACTGCATGAACTGCCACGAGGCACCCTTGTGCTCCGAAGCGCGATTCATCCAGATGCCGAACGGCTGGACCAGCGAGCAGTGATCGGGGTTGACCGGCTGGCAGGGGAGTGCGTGGAACGCGGTCTCCTCCGAGACGCGTGACTTCTCGGGGTCGAGGACCTCACCGATCATGCCCGAGTCGTCGTGCCACATCGCCACCCGGCCCTGCTGGAAGTCCTGGAGGCAGTTCGTGACGAGGTACGTCGCGATGCCGTCAGGCGAGGCGTTCTGGGTGATGTCGCGATACCACGTCGCGAACTCGGTCGCGTTCGGATCCTCCGCCAGCAGGAAGTTCCATTCCTTGTCGAAGTAGTTGCCCGTGACGTCATTGTCGTACGGGTAGAACCACTGCCAGAGCATGAATGCCGTGTACAGGTTCTGGGTCTTGTCGCCGCGGGTGCAGAAGCCCGCGTGGTCGTCGTTGGTCAGGCGCTTGGCGTAGTCGAGCAGCTCGGCCGGGCTCTGCGGCGGGGCCGTGATGCCGGCCTCCTCGAACATGCGGGTGTTGTAGTAGAGGACGGCGCCGCCGGTCTTGGACGCGATGCACCAGTTCTGGCCGCCGTTCTGGCAGGCCGCCTGGACGGCCGGGGCGATGTCCTCGAACTCGTAATCGGCAGCGGTCTGGGCCGGGTCCTCGAGGTACGCGTCGAGCGGCTCGACGCCTTCGATGCCGATGTAGCTGCCGATGTTCTCGGAGCCGGTGAAGAACACGTCGAGCGACGTGTCCTTGGCGGACAGCTGGAGCGGGATCTTCTGGTCCATCGCTGCGACGGGCTGCTGGACGTAGTTGACCTTGATCCCGGTCAGCGCCTCGAACTCGGGCAGGATCGTCTTGTAGTAGTCGAAGTCGGTCACCGACGCGTATGTCGAGACGTTGATCGTCTCGCCAGCGAACGGCTGCGCAGCCGCGGACGGGGCCGCGGACGGCGCGACCGATGCTCCGCCGGTGGCGGCGGGCGGCTGGGTGGCGGGGGTCGTGGGCTGTGCAGATGGGGTCGCTCCGGCGCACGCGGCGACGAGCAGCCCAGTGATGACGAGCGCCGGCCAGGGGCGCCTACCGAGTGTCTTCATGCTCCTCCATCCTCATCGGCCTGCCATCGGGGACTCGACGCCGATGCAGGCGAACGCATCCTTGCATCTCGTCGTGGATATTGCAATATGCGAGATACGATATGCCAAGTTGGTGCCGGATCCCGCCTCGGCGGCGCTGGCGTGCCCGTATCATCGGGCGACCCAACGCGCCGGCGGTCGCTGCACAGTGCTTCAGCAGCGACAGACCGGCCGATCAAGGGGCGGAGGCGCAGGACCGGTGGTAGCCCACACAACCGTCGCTGTCGAGATGAATCTCCGAACGCACAAGCGGGCGACGTACGAGACGCTTCGCGACATGATCGTCGACTTCACCCTGCCTCCCGGCGAGCGGCTCGTCGAGAAGGACCTTGCGGCCCGTCTGGGGGTGTCCAAGACGCCCGTGCGAGAGGCCATCGGCCTGCTGGAAGCCGACGGCCTCATCGAGGCGACGCCGTACCGCGGGGCGATCGTCCGGTGGCTGTCGCGCAACGAGATCGCCGAGCAGGGCTTCCTCGTCGACGCGCTTGAGATGCCCGCGTACGAGATCGTCGTCGAGCGCATCACCGATCCCGAGCTGGCCACGATCGATCGCGTGGCCCGTGACCTCGTTCGTGCCCGCCGCGCCCGGGACGAGCGGCGCTACGGCGAGCTCGCAGTCCGGATCCACCTCCTGATCTTTGCCTGCACCGGCTTTCCGCGGCTGCTCGACCTGATCCGGGTCGTCGTGGGGCCGGTCGGTCTGCGCTACGACAAGGCTCTCGTCTACCCCTTCGATCCTTCCTGGGATGCGCTGCTGGCGCTGGCCCTCGCCCGGATCGAGGCGGTCCGCGCGCGTGATGCGGCCGTCGTGCGCGAGACGGTCGCCGAGCACCGCGCCGCCCTGCAGGCCCTCAACGAGGTCCGCATGACCGAGCCCGGCGTGGCGCGCTACTTCAGGGACTGAGAGCCGATCGAGCCCCGGTTTTCGAGGGTCGCGTGGGTCACCGGGTCGCCGCTGAGCCGCCTGCGTTGAACGCCAGATTCCCACCATCGACGGGCAGCGTGACCCCGGTCACCATCGAGGATGCCGCCGACGCCAGGAAGACGAGTGGCCCGACCATCTCCTCCGCGCGACCCATCCGGCCCAGCGGGATGCCGGAGATGATGCGAGCGACCGTCTCGGCCTGATCGGGATCGTCGATCATCGCCTGCAGGCCCGGGTTCACGAACTGACATGCCTGGATCGCGTTGACCCGGATGCCGTGCGGCGCCCACGCAACGGCAAGCTCGCGGGTCATCTGGATCACGCCGGCCATCGCGGTGCCGTACGCAAGCGTGTCCCTGCCGAGGACCGAGCTCCCGGCAATCGAGCTCATGTTCACGATGCTCCCGCCGCGTCCGGCGTCGATCATCCGCCGCGCCGCCGCCTGACTTGTGAGCAGCTTGGCCGTGAGGTCGATGCGCAGGACCTCGTTCCAGACGGCGACGTCGACCTGCTCCGGGCGACCGATCCGTGGGTTGCCCCCGCTGAGGTTGAGAAGCACGTCGACACGGCCGTAGAGCGAATCGAGGGTCTCGAACGCCGCTGCGACAGCTGCCGGATCACCCGTGTCTGCAACGGCGCCCTGCGCCAACCCTCCGGCCGTCCGGGCAAGGCCAACGGTGGCATCGACCGCGGCCTGGTCCACGTCCATGACGAAGATCGAGGCCCCACGCCCTGCAAATGCCGGGGCGGCAGCCCGGCCGAAGGCGCCGGCTCCGGCAAGGACGACGACCTGGTCGTCGAACCGAAATGGATCGGCGTGGCTCGCCTCGCCGCCCGGCTCGGACATGATTCTGCGACCTCCAGCCAACGCCAGCGGTGGATCTGGCGGTTCTCACCATAGCGAGGCCGCGGGATCGCTGCGCGTTTGGAATATCGTATCTTTGCGACTCGTCCGTGGCCGAAGGAGTCCCCACCATGGTGCCCGCCATCGCGTCCGTGACAGGTCCAATTGCCCGTCAGGAGCTCGGCCACGTGCTCGTGCACGAGCACGTCGTGTGCGGATCGGCCGGCGTGACGCGGAGTGCCGCAAGCCTGGGCGGTGGCATCGATTCGATCATCGACCGCGCGGTCTCCGCACTGACGGCGGCCCGTGCCGAGGGGCTGACGACGATGGTCGACGCGACGCCGTTTGACCTGGGTCGGGACGTGGAGCTGCTCGCCGAGGTTTCGCGCCGGTCAGGCGTGACGATCCTTGCCGCGACCGGCCACTGGCTGCTGCCCAGCGTGTTCATGAGCAACCGCTCGGTGACGGAGCTTGCCGACCTGTTCATCGCCGATCTCACCACTGGCGCGGACGGCACGACGATCCGCTGCGGCGTGATGAAGGTGGCGAGCGAGGACGAGGTGACGGCATTCGACCGGCGCGTCCTCGATGCGGTGGCCATCGCGCATCGCGAAACCGGTGCACCGATCATCACCCACGCCGCCGCCCGGAATCGCATCGGCGAAGCGCAGGCCGCCGTCTTCGAGGAGCTCGGCGTGCCACCCGACCGCGTCGTCATCGGACACGCCGACGATACCTACGACCTCGGATACCTCACCGGCCTTGCCGATCGTGGGTACACCATCGGCATGGACCGCATCCCGTGCGGGAATCTGCCTGAGTACGGCGGTCGCACGGTCGACGACCGGATCGACATGATCGTTGCCCTGGTCGAGCAGGGCTACGGGGACCGGGTGGTGGTCAGTCACGACGATCCGATCTGGGCCGCGCTGCTGACCGCCGAGGACCAGGCCCGGCACGCCGAGGCGAATCCGGACGGCGTCGCATTCATCCATCGTCGCGTGCTGCCGGCGCTCCAGGAGCGGGGCCTCGACGCCGCAGCGATCCAGCGGATCATGGTGGACAACCCCGCTCGCTGGCTGTTCGGCGCCGACGGGGTGGCCGCGTGACACAGCCGCGACCCAGCGTGTGGGTCGTGGGCAGCACGATGGTCGACCTGATCACCTATGGCCCGCGCCCGCCGGCGGCCGGCGAGACGATCGTCGGCGACCAATTCGCGATGGGCTGTGGCGGCAAGGGCGCGAACCAGGCCGTGATGGGCGCGCGTCTCGGGGCTTCGGTGGCGATGGTGAACGCCGTCGGCGAGGACGCGTTCGGGACGATGACGATCGACAACCTGCGCAGGGAGGGCGTCGATGTCCGCCACGTCGAGCGGATCGAGGGCGAGCACACGGGCGCCGCACCGATCTTCGTCGAGCCCGACGGCACGAACCGCATCGTCGTGATCCCGGGTGCGAATGCCCGCATGGACGCAGCCGCTGCGGCGAGGGCCATCGAGCGCGCCGCCACGGTCGACGTCGTGGTCGGCCAGCTCGAGATCCCACAGGCCGTGACGCTGGCCGCGTTCGAGGCGGCTCGAGCCCGGGGTGCGTCGACGATCCTCAACCCCGCGCCGGCGGCGACCATCGAACCGTCGCTGCTCGCCCTCACCGACTGGCTCGTCTTCAACGAGGTCGAGGTCGCGCACGTGGCCACGACGCTCGGCCTACCCGAGGGCGACCCGGCGGACGAAGGCTGGCTCGATGCCCTTCGGCGCGCGACAGGTGCAGGAATCGTGGTCACGCTCGGTGCTGCGGGCGCGCTCGGGATGGGCGGGGACGGCCGGCTGATGCGCGTCGAGGCCACACCGGTCGAGGCCGTCGACACGACGGGCGCGGGCGATGCCTTCGTCGGTGCGCTCGCCGTGATGCTGGCCGCCGGCAGCGACCTGCGCTCCTCGATGCACGTCGCGTGCGCGCTCGCGAGCGACAGCGTCCAGCGACCCGGCACACAGCGATCCTTCCCCGACGCCCAGTCCGCCGGGCGGATCGTGGCAAGCAGCCGCGTGCCCGGGGATGGCGACCACCTGCCACACTGATCGGGGAGCATGGTTCACAAGGAGCACAACCGATGACCGCCGTGACCGGCACGAAGCCGCATCCGATCTTCCTCGCCGGCCGCTGGGTCGAATCGCCCGACGAGCTGGTCATCGAGAACCCCGCCGACGGGAGCGCGCCCGCCGGGACGACGTTCAACGCGACGCCCGAGCAGTACGAGGAGGCGGTCGAGGCGGCCGTCGCCGCGTTCCCGGTGACGCGCGATCTCCCCGCCTACGAGCGCGGCCGGATCCTGCGCGAGATCAGCGCCGGGATCAAGGCACGACGCGAGGAGCTCGGCCGTCTGATCGCGCTCGAATCGGGCAAGCCGATCCGTGATGCGCTGGTCGAGGTCGACCGGGCCACACTGACCTTCCGGCTCGGGGCCGAGGAGGCCGAGCGGATGGTGGGCGAGACGATCCCACTCGATCTGATGCCCGCCTCGCGCGGCCGGCTGGGGATCACCCGGCGCTTCCCGATCGGCCCGATCGCGGCCATCAGCCCGTTCAACTTCCCCCTCAACCTCGCCGCGCACAAGGTCGCGCCGGCGATCGCCACCGGCAACCCGATCGTGCTCAAGCCGCCATCCAAGGATCCGCTCACGATGCTCACCGTGGCCGAGATCATCGAGGCGGCCGGCGTGCCCGCGGGCATGGTCTCGATCCTGCCCATGACCCGCGAACTGGGCGACCGCATGGTGGCCGACGACCGGTTCAAGCTGTTGACGTTCACCGGCAGCCCGTCGGTCGGCTGGCGGATGAAGGAGCGTGCGGGCAAGAAGAAGGTCGTGCTCGAGCTCGGCGGCAACGCGGGTGCGATCGTCGACGAGACTGCGGACCTCGAGTGGGCCGCCAAGCGGGTGGTGGTGGGCTCCTTTGCCTACGCCGGCCAGGTGTGCATCAGCGTTCAGCGCCTGTTCGTCCACGACGCGGTGTACGAGTCGTTCATGGAGCGCTTCGTGGGCGCGGCCACGGCGCTGCGCCTGGGCGACCCGCTCGACCCGGGAACCGATGTCGGACCGATGGTCGACGCGGCCGCCATCGATCGCACGAAGCGCTGGGTGGACGAGGCGGTGCAGCTGGGCGGCGAGGTGCTCCTCGGCGGGCAGCCCGACAACCTGTTCTTCCCGCCGACGATCCTGTCGGGCGTGCCGCTCACCGCGCAGATCTGCTCGAACGAGGCCTTTGCCCCGGTCGTGGTGGTCGAGCGCTTCAGCGACTTTGGCGCCGCCGTCGCGTCGGTCAACGATTCGATGTTCGGGCTGCAGACCGGTGTCTTCACCAATGACCTGACCCACGCCTGGACCGCGTTCGAGCGGCTCGAGGTCGGTGGCGTGATCGTCAACGACGTGCCGACCTACCGGATCGATCACATGCCCTACGGCGGGGTCAAGGACTCGGGGCTCGGTCGGGAGGGCCTGCGCTGGGCGATGGAGGACATGACCGAGCTGCGGATCATGGTGATGGCCCAGCCGGGATAGCGGCTCGCGCCGGGCGGGCCGGGCGTCCCGCGACGGGGACGGGAAGCCGGTTCGTCACCGGTGATGAGTGTTCGCGGCATATTTTCGTTCGCTCGGGACGCGATCGCGAGACCGTCGCCCGAGATGATCCGCGAACACACCCTGACGGGTTGGCGCCTCGAGGGCGCAGGCCCTCCGCCGGGTTCGCCCCGGTCGAAAAGTACCTGCTCCGGCTGGGCGTTTCGGGCGCTTTCTGCCGGGCGACCCTGAATCGATGCTGTCCGTCAAGAACCCGCCTGCACGCCACCTGGCTGCGCCTCGCGGGCAATCGATGTGGGGGTAGCGCGCCTTGGAGCGTTCTGAAACAATTCGTCGCCGTCACCGCCAGCGCAGGATCGTCGCGTCGGTCGTGGCCGCTGTCCTGGTCATTCCGACCATCGGGACGACAGCCCTGTCGCTAGCCCTGTTCACTGACCAGGAAAGCGTCGACGCGACGTTCACGACCGGAACCATCGTGCTCGACGCTGCCAAGGTCGATGCGCTCGTCCTGACCACCTCCGCGCTGATGCCCGGGGATGTCGTCACCGATGACGTGGTGGTCGAGAACGACGGCACGGCCGAACTCCGCTACGCCATGACGTCGGCAAGCACCAACGCCGATGGGAACGCCTTGCGCGACTCGTTGACCCTGGTCGTGAAGACGGTCGACCTTACGACCCCGGGCACGCCCTGCGACAACTTCGATGGCTCCGCGACGCTCTTCACCGGTGCGCTGGGTGCGACCGGTGCGGCCTTCGGCGACCCGACTGCGGGGGCGGACACGGGCGACAGGGTCCTCGCCGCCGGTGCCAACGAGACACTGTGTTTTCGCGTGTCGCTTCCATCCTCGACGGGCAACAGCGCCCAGGGCGCGACCACGACGACCACCTTCACCTTCGGCGCAGAACAGACGTCCAGCAACCCGTAGTCGGACCCTGGGATCGTCTGCTCATGACCGTCCTCAGGCGGATCTTCGACCTGCTCCTCGGAGCATTGGTCGTGCTTCTCGTGGCGCTGGGTTTCGCCGCACACCTCGGCCCGAGCGTTGGGCTCGAGCCCTACGCTGTCCGAACCGGGTCCATGACGCCCACGATCCCGGTCGGATCGCTGCTCGTCGTGACGGACGTCGCGGCCGAGGCAGTCGTGCCGGGCGACGTCGTGACGGTCCGGATCGGAGCCGGGACGACGGTGACGCATCGCGTGGCCGAGGTCGTCATCCAGGACGGCGGGCGGACCTTCCGGCTCAAGGGCGACGCAAACGAGCAGCCGGATCCCGTCCTCGTCCTTCCCGAGCAGGTCGTTGGGCGCGTCTCGGTGCACGTGCCGGCGATCGGATTCGTGCTCGCGATGCTCAGCATGCCGAGCGGGATCGCGGCCCTGCTTTCGGCCGGGGCGTTGCTGCTGACGATCGCGTTCCTTCTCGACGAGCTCGAGGCTGCCGAGGCGGAGGATGACGAGGTCGACCAGCTGGAAGGCGTTGGTGCGCCCGATGTCCTCGGACCCGTCTCCCTCCGGTAGCGGCGTGCCAGTGCACGTGCGGCGACGACGCGCGATGCTTGCGGCGCTCCTGCTTCCGACGGTGCTTCTCAGCGGTCATGCCGGCGACCGAGCGGTGCTCGCGCTCGCGACCGATGTCGAGTCGGTCTCGCAGACGATCGCGGCCGACGTGCTCGAGCCACCCCTGACGGTCCGTTGCTCCGGCGGGCTCCTCGTTTGCACCGCCGGTTTGCTGGCCCGCCCGGTCCTGACCTGGACCCCCACGGTCGACACCTACGCGACGGGTTACACGATCCACCGCTCGACGACAAGCGGCTCGGGGTATGTCCAGATCGCGTCGATCGCGGGCAGGACGACCAGCACCTGGACGGACAACACGACCGGGCTGAGCACCGCAAGCACGTACTTCTACGTGGTTCGGGCGGCAGCCCCCGTGTGGACGAGCGCCAACAGCAATCAGGTCATGGTGACGATCGTGCTCGAGCCGTAGGCACTGGCGTCCCGTTGCCCGGGACGGCGCGCCGCGGGTCGCGAGCGCCGGGCCATCCTCACTCGCCAATGGACCTGACGCTGACCCCGGCCCAGCTCGAGCTCCAGGAGCGTGCCCGGCGGTTCGTCGCGAGGTCCTCCAGCCGCGCGAGGTCGAGTTCGAGCGGGCAAACGGCCGGGTGCCGCGCGAGTGGGGCGACCGATTCCGCCGCGCCGCGATCGACGCACGGCTACAGGGCGGCTCGTTGCCGGTCGAGGTTGGCGGCCAGGGCTGGACCGTGCTCGAGCAGGTCCTCGTCCACGAGCAGCTCGGCCAGGTCACGGGCGGCCTGTGGTCGTACATCCCGGGCGCGTACAACGTCCTCGTCCATGCGACGCCGATCAGCGCCGGCGCTACCTCGACCCGCGATGCGCGGCGAGCGGTCGGGGAGCTACGCAATCACCGAGGACGGGGCCGGCTCCGATGCGCGGACCCTGAGGCAACGGCGGTCCGCGACGCGGCGACCGGGGAGTGCATCCTCAACGGCGAGAAGTGGTTCGTCACCGGGGCCTGACGACACCGATTTCATGATCTTCCACTGCCTCGTGGTCGACGGGGACCGGCGCGGCTGCCGACGTTGTTCCTCGTCGACTACGACACGCCCGGGGTCCGTCTGCAGCACGACCCCGACTACACCCACACGTTCGCCGACCGCCACCCGCAGTTCGTGCTGAGGACGTCCGCGTGCCGGCACGGCGAGCCTCGGCGAGGTGGGCGCGGCGGACGAGCTGACCAACGAATGGTTCGTCGAGGAGCGGATCCACATCGGCGCGCGCTGCAGCGGGGCGATGGAGCGGCTGCTGACCCTGGCCGTCGAATGGGCCACCGAGCGGGTCCAGTTCGGCGAGCGGATCTACGACTTCCAGGGCGTGTCCTTCCCGCTGGCCGACTCGGCCGCGGACGCGTCGGCGGCGCGGCTGCTGACCCGCGAGGCGGCCTGGCTCGCCGACAGCGGGTGCGGACGCCAAGGTCGTCCACGCCAAGGCGTCGCTGGCCAAGCTGTTCGCATCCGAGGCCGCCTTTCGGTGCGCCGACCGCGTCGTCCAGGTCTTCGGCGGCCGCGGCTACATGCGCGAGTTCGCTGGCCGAGCGGTTTTTGCGCGAGCTCCGCGTCGACCGGATCTGGGAAGGCACGTCGGAGATCCAGCGCCTGATCATCGCCCGCGCGCTCGAGAAGCGCGGCGTGGACCGGGTGGTCGGGGGATGACGTTCAGCGTCGTCCCGGCGCGAGGGCACGATCGACCTGCGGCCGCTGTTCGCGCCGCGTTAGATCGCCGTGGTCGGCGCCTCGCCGCGGAGCTGGATCGCCGAGACCGTCCGCGACAACCTGCGCGTCGATGGGCAGCGCGACGCGCTGCCACTTCGTCAACCCGAAGATACGAGGAGCTGCACGGGCAGCCGTGCTACCCGTCGCTCGACGCGCTGCCGGAGCGGCCCGACGTCGCGGTCGTCGCCCTGAACCCGTTGCGTGCCGCGTCGGTCACCCAGGCCGCCGCCGCGGCCGGCATCCCCGCCGTGATCATCCCGGGCGGCGGCGTCGTGGAGGGCGGCGAGGCGGCGGCGGCAATGCAGGTCGACGTCGCGCGGATCGCCCGGGAGCACGGCATCGCGCTCGTCGGGCCGAACTGCATGGGCGTCATCGACCTCACCGCGAACAGCGCCGACCTACATCGGCGACGTGTCGCCATACCTGCCCCGTGGCGGCGTGGCCGGGCATCGCCCAGTCGGGTTCGGTGACCGACGCCTTCGTCCATTCGGGCTCGCGCGTCGGGTTCAGCCGGATCATCAGCTGCGGGTCAGCGAGGTGGTCCTCGACGTCTGCGACTACCTCGCCTACTGCCTCGACGACCCCGAGACGAGCTCGGTCATCCTGTTCGTCGAGGGGTTCAAGCGGCCGGAACGGTTCCTCGCGCTTGCCGATCGCGCGCTCGAGCTGGGCAAGCCGATCATGGCGGTCAAGGTGGGTCGCAGTCGACGCAGGCGCAGGCCGCGGCCGTCGCGCACTCTGGCTCGCTCGCCGGGGAGGCGCGGGTCACGGATGCCGCGCTCGACGCGGCAGGTGTCATCCGCTGCCGGACCTCGACGAGCTGCTCGAGACGGCCGAGCTCGTCGAGGGCATCCGGCGCACCGGACGGGGCGATTGGGCGCGGGCGGACCGGCGTCGTCACCGTGTCGACCGGCGAGGCGTCGCTCATCGCCGACCTCGTGCCGCGGACCGGCGTCGACCTGCCACCGATCCCGGCGAGGCGCGCGCGAGCGATCCTGGCCGCAGCTGCCGACGATGGGCTACATCGGCAACCCGCTCGACCCATGGGGAGCCGACGACGCCGGCCGATGGCGTACGGCGCGTGTGCTTCGAGGCGATGGCCGCGTCGGGCGCGTACGACGTGCTGGTCCTCGTCCATGACTTCCCGTACCGCTCGCTGCCATCCGAGGTGGCGACCGCGAACGACGTCACCCTCCAGCTCCTGGCGGCGACCGCGACCGACCGGCGATCCTGCCCGTATACGTCTCGCTGACCTCGGGCGAGCCGCCGCCCGAGACCAAGGCCGTGCTCGACGAGCAGGGCGGCGGGGCGCCGCTGCTGCGCGGGGCCTCGAGGCGTTCCGCGCGATCGCGTCGTCGCTCGCTGGGAAGGCCGGCGGGCGCGGCGCTGGCCGAAACGGTCCGTGGCGAGCCGGCGTGGCCGGCGCTGGCCGCGGATCGACGTCGCTACGGGCTCGAGCGCGATCGCGTCGGTGCGCGAGCCGGCATCCGGGACGCCCGAAACGGCGGGACGCGTGTCCGGAGGCGCGAGAGCCTCGACCTCCTCGCCGGGGCCGGCCTGCCGGTCGTCGCCGTCCGACGCCGCCGCGGATCCGGCGAGGCGGTCCGGGCTGGCGGGCGGCTCGGCGGTCCGGTCGCGCTGAAGCTCGACGCCGCGGGTCTCGCCGCACAAGAGCGAGCGTCGGCGGCGTGCGCGCTCGGGCTCGGTGGCGAGGACGCGGTTCGGGCCGCGGCCGAGTCGATGCTCGACGACCTTGCCGGCACGGGATCGGCTGCTTCGCGGCCTGCTCGTCGAGCCGATGGCGCCGACCGGGCGTCGAGCTGCATCGTCGGGCTCCGGCGCGACCCCAGTTCGGGCCCGCGGTCCTCGTCGGGCTCGGCGGGCACCTCGCCGAGGTGCTCGACGACGTGGCCATCCGCCTCGCGCCGGTTCCGGCCGACGCGGTGCGCTGGCCATGCTCGACGAGCTGCGCGGCGCCCGGCTGCTCGACGGGGTCCGCGGCCGGCCGCCGATCGACGCGGTGCGGTCGCGCGATACTCGTGGCGCGCTCGGCGCGCCTCGGCGACGAGCCGGCCCGGACATCGCTCGAGGTCGACCTCAACCCCGTGATCGCGTCGGCTGACGGCGCGATGGCCGTCGATGCGCTGCGTGGTCCTCGAGGCGACTCGTGCGACGGCTGCTGACGCCCCGTCCTGCTCACCGACGCGGACGTCCTGGGGCGTCCGCCTGACGCTGAACCGGCCGGACAAGCTCAATGCCCTGTCGGGCGAGCTGGTCACCGCGCTCGACGCGGCCGTCGATGCGGCCGAGCCAGGACCCCGACGTCCGGGTGATCGTGCTCGAGGGCGCGGCCGGGCCTTCTGCTGCCGGCTACGACCTGACGCGAGGAGGCCGGGGGCACGCATCGACGGCCCGCGTCGCGCTGGCGCGACGCTACTCGCCGCGGACGTCGCCGCCACGCTGCGCTGCTCGACTCGCCCAAGCCGGTCATCGCCCAGGTCCACGGCTACGCGCTCGCGGGCGGGCTCGAGCTCGCGATGGCCTGCGACCTGGTCGTCGCGGCCGAGGGCACGCAGGCTCGGCGAGCCCGAGATCCGCTACGGCTCGGCGCCGGTGACCCTGCTGATGCCGTACCTCATCGGCCAGAAGCGGACCCGCGAGCTGCTGCTGACCGGCGACCTCATCGATGCCGTCGAGGCCGAGCGGATCGGGCTCATCAACCGGGTCGTGCCGCTCGACCGGCTCGCGGCCGAGGTCGATGCGCTCGCGGACCGCCTGGCCCGCACCCCGCCCGAGGTCATGGCGCCGACCAAGCGGATGCTCAACCGGGCGATGGACGCCGCCGGGTTCCGGCTGGCGGTCGAGGCCGGGCTCGACCTCGGGCGCGATCGTCAACGCCGCGGACACCCCGGAGCAGCGCGAGTGGGACGAGATCGTCCGGCGCGACGGGCTCAAGGCGGCGCTCGCCTGGCGCGATCGCCGGTACGACGAGCGGCTGGCCGAGAGCGGCCGGGGACGGTCCGCCGAATCCGCCGACTGACGCCCGCCGGGGGCGCCTGACTACACTCGCGGTGTGACGAAACGAACGCCCACCGCGCGGACGACTGCCGGCTTGATCGTCGAGTGCCTCGAGGCCGAGGGCTGCGAGTACGTCTTCTCGGTTCCCGGCGAGGAGACGATGGACGTCCTCGACGCGCTGTCGCGGTCACGGACGGTCCGCCACATCACGACGCGCCACGAGCAGGGCGCCGCGTTCATGGCCGACGTCTACGGCCGCCTGACCGGCCGGGCTGCGGTGGCGATGGCGCACGCTCGGGCCCGGCGCCACGAACCTCGTCACGGGCATCGCCGACGCCTACCTCGACCGGGCGCCGATGGTCGCGATCACCGGGCCAGGCGGGCGTCCGACAAGCTGCACAAGGAGGCGCACCAGCTCGTCGACATCGTCGCGGATGTTCGCGCCGGTGACGAAGTGGAACACGCGGGTCGAGCGGATCGACGCCGATCCCCGAGATCGTCCGCAAGGCGTTCCGGCGTCGCCGAGCTCGAGAAGCCGGGCCGACCCACATCGAGCTGCCCGAGGACCTCGCCGCGATGACGCCCGGCCGGCGACCGACGTGCGCGCCGCTCGTCCCCGGCCAGACCTACTTCCCGGAGCCGACCGACGAGGCGATCGCCCACGCGGCGCCGCCTGCTCGCGGCCTCCGAGCGGCCGATCATCCTGGCGGGCAACGGCGTCCTCCGCCGCGCGCGCCTCGGCCGAGCTGCGGGCGCTTGCGCGCGGGCTGCACGTCCCGGTCGCCGTGACGTTCATGGGCAAGGGCGCGATCGACGACCGGTCGCACCTGTCGCTGCATGGCGGTCGGGCTCCAGGCGCGCGACCACGTGCTGTCCGGGTTCGATCGCGCGGACCTCGTCGTCTCGGTCGGCTACGACCCGGTCGAGTACGCGCCGGCGCGCTGGAACCCGGACGGCCACAAGCGGATCATCCACATCGACACGCAGCCGGCCGAGGTCGACGCCGCGCTACCGGCCGGAGGTCGAGCTGATCGGCGACATCGAGCGGCTCGCTGGCGCGGCTGCTCGCCGCGGTCCAGCCGCATGGCGTCGGCGGCCGCGACGCCGGGGAGCGCCACGAGGCGCGCGAGATCCTCGTCCACGCCGACCTGCGGACACGCGCTGCTCGGCGAGCTCGACGCGCGACGAAGCGCGACCAGCGGCTGGCCGATCAAGCCGCAGCGCGCGATCGCGGACCTGCGCGAGGCGCTCGGACCCGTCGGACATCGTCGTCTCGCGACGTCGGCGCGCACAAGGTCTGGGTCGCGCGCCTGCTACCAGGCGTACGAGCCGAACACGGTGATCATCTCGAACGGCTTCGCGGCCATGGGGATCTCGCTGCCGGGCGCGATCGCGGCGTAGCTCGTGCATCCGGATCGCAAGGTCGTGGCGCTGTGCGGCGACGGCGCGCTTCCTGATGAACAGCCAGGAGCTGGAGACGGCCAAGCGGATCGGGGCGAACATCACGGTCGTGATCTGGCGCGACGATGGCTACGGCCTGATCGACTGGAAGCAGCGCAACGAGTTCGGCCGGCCGTTCGGCGTCGAGTTCGGCAATCCCGACTTCGTCGCGTACGCGCGAGTCCTTCGGCATCCCGGGCTTCCGCCCGATCGTCGCGGCCGACCTGCTGCCGACGCTGCACCGCGCGCTCGCCGTCGACGGCCCGTCGGTTGTCGACGTGCCGATCGACTACCGCGAGAACCTGCGCCTGACCGAGCGCCTGGGCGAGCTGATGCGAGGCGACGGCTAGCCCGACCCACTGAGCGCCGTGGCGGCCGGGGTGCCCACGCACCGCGCGTTCCGCGATCGATACGCAATCGCCGTTCGACGGCCGACCCTCGGTCCCGGAGACAAGTGGACCAAATCAGTCCACATTGTCAGGAACCTGCGAGTGAGAGCGTCGATGCCCCGTTCCGCGCTGGTGCTGCTCCTGCTCGCGGCGATCATGGCTGGCTGCGCGACAACGGTGGGCGCGGGTGCCACCGGGCCCGTCCCGCTCCCGGCTGGGGTACTTCCCGAACGTGACGCATGCGCAGCCGCTCATCGGCGTATCGACCGGGGCTTACGCGGAGGCGCTTGGCGACACGATCACGCTGGAGACCAAGACGTTCAACGCGGGGCCCTCGGCCATTGAGGCGCTGTTCGCGGGCGAGATCGATGCGACCTACATCGGGCCCAACCCGGCGATCATCGGCTACGTGCAGTCGGGCGGCGAGGCGCTACGCATCGTGGCCGGCTCCGCGAGCGCAGGAGCGCGGTTCATCGTGCGGCCCGACGCGAACATCACGACGGCGGCGGACCTGGATGGGAAGACGATTGCGACGCCACAGCTTCGGCAACACGCAGGACGTGGCACTGCGCGCGTATCTGCTGGCGAATGCCTTGATTCGACCGAGAACGGCGGGACAGTGAAGGTCCAGCCCACGGCCAACGCCGACACGCTGACCCTGTTCCAGCGCGGTGACATCGCCGGTGCGTGGGTGCCGAACCGTGGGCGAGCCGCCTTGAGATCGAGGCTGGTGGCGTCGAGTTTCCTCGACGAGCGCGACCTGTGGCCCGACGGCGACTTCGTGACGACACACCTTATCGTCGCGACCGAGTTCCTGGAGGAGCGGCCGGACATCGTCAAGGCGCTCCTCGAGGGGCACGTCAAGGCGATCGACTTCCTGAACAGCAAACCGGAGGAAGCGCAGGAGATCGTCGCGACGACGATGGCCGACATCACGAGGGCCGAGCTCCCGGCCGGCACCCTCGAGTCGGCGTGGCCGGCGTTGACCTTCACCACGGACCCGGTCGCGGCATCGCTCACAGCGTCGGCCGAGCGCGCGGAGGCGCTCGGGCTGCTGAAGCCGGTCGATCTCGACGGCATCGACGAGCTCGAGCTGCTCAACGAAGGTCCTGTCCGCGGCCGGCAAACCGACCATCGACGTCCCGTGACGGACACCGCCCTGCCGGCCGATGCACCCACGCCGACCCGGACCAGGCCCGACCCGGGCAGCGCCGGGGCCGCGATCGTGCTCGAGAACGTGCACAAGTCGTACGGGCCGGCCGGCAACCACGTCCTCGCGCTCACCGATGTCTCGCTTGACGTCCAGCGGGGGTCGTTCGTGTGCCTGGTCGGTGCGTCCGGGTGCGGGAAGTCCACGCTGCTCAACATGGTCGCCGGCCTCGACCGGCCCGGGCGCGGCCAGGTTCGGGTGCAGGGCCGGGTTGCACTCCTGTTCCAGGACGCTGCGCTCTTTCCCTGGCTGACCGCCTCGGAAAACATCGAGCTGGCGCTGCGACTCGCCGGGGTCCCGGGACGGCAGCGGCCAGGCCGTGCGCGGGAGCTCCTGCACCTCGTCCATCTCGACGGCTTCGGCGACAAGCGCCCGCACCAGCTGTCGGGCGGCATGCGGCAGCGAACGGCACTGGGTGCGGGCGCTCGCCCAGGGGCGCCGACGTCATGCTCATGGACGAGCCGTTCGGATCCCTCGACGCGATGACCCGCGACCTGCTCCACGAGGAGCTCGAGCGCCTCTGGCTCGAGACGGGCTTCACGGCACTGTTCGTCACCCACGATGTCCGCGAGGCGGTGCGGCTCGGTGACCGGATCGTCCTGTTCGACCAGCCGGCCCGGTCGCGTGGCGCGGGTCTTCGACGTGGACCTGCCCCGGCCGAGGGAGATCGGTGACCGCCGGGTGGCGGACATCGGCGATTTCCGTGCTCGACAGCCTTCGAACCGAGGTGCTGCGCCATGCGCCTGATCAGCCGCGGTAGCGACCGCCAGCTCGCGGCGCTCGACAATCTCGAGCTGCCGATCGCGCCGGAGCCGGGCGCATTGCGCCGCGCGTGGTCCTCGGCGTGGCCCCCGCTGGTCGCCCTCGCCCTCGCCCTCGGGGCGTGGCAGCTCGTCGTGCTGTCCGGATGGCGCGCCGACTACGTGCTGCCCGGGCCGGCGACCGTCCTCCCGCGACTCGTCGAGGACCTGCTGACCGACGACCTGCTGCTTGCGGTCGGGATCACGCTCCGGCGCGCCGCCGTGGGGTTCGGTCTTGCCATCGTGATCGGCACGTTGATCGGGCTGGCCATCGTCCGCTCGCGCGTGCTCCGAGCGGGGATCGCGGCGTTGATCACGGGGCTGCAGACGATGCCCTCGATCGCCTGGTTTCCGCTCGCCATCCTGCTGTTCGGACTCAGCGAGGAGGCAATCCTCTTCGTCGTGGTGCTGGGTGCCGCGCCGTCGGTCGCGAACGGCCTGATCCACGGCATCGACAACGTGCCGCGCATCCTTCGGCGCGCGGGCTACGTCCTTGGCGCACGCGGCGTCAACGCCTACCGATTGTCATTCTCCCGGCAGCGCTCCCGTCGTTCGTCGGTGGCATGAAGCACGCCTGGGCGTTTGCCTGGAGGAGCCTGATGGCCGGCGAGCTCCTCGTGATCATCGCGCAGCGGCCATCCGTTGGGACGCGGCTGCAGTTCGCCCGCGAGCTGAGTGACGCCGAGGGGCTCCTCGCCACCATGTTGGTGGTATTGATCATCGGGATTGCCGTCGACCTGGTCCTTTTCGGACGGCTCGAGCGGAGCATCCGCCGGCGCTGGGGCCTGGTCGAGGACGGCGGCTAGGCGGAGTCCTCCGGCCCTGCGCCGCCGCTTCGACGCCGGTTGCGGCTGATCCAGTGTCCGGTGCATGCGTCAGCGCCTCGACGCGCTCCGGCAGCGTCCCGTCCACGACGTCCTGGACCGACGTCGACTCGAGGATGTCGCGGAGGCTTGCCCGGACCGCGATCCAGACGTGGCGGAGGTGCTCGGCCGGCGGCTTGTACTCGACCAGCTCGACTCGCTCCCCGCGGACATTGGCCATCGGGCCGTCCACGGCGCGGATGACGTCAGCGAGCGTGATCTCGCTGGCCGGACGCGCGAGGCGGAACCCGCCGCCCGTCCCGCGCTGGCTGATCACGATGCCCGCGTTCTTGAGCGCGACGAGGATGTGCTGGAGGAAGTCGACCGGGATTCCCTTCCTGACTTGCGCCGATCCGCTCGCGGGTCACCGGGCCGCTGGCGGAGGGCAAGCTCTGCAGCGGCGCGGAGGGCGTAGTCAGATCGAGCCGAGACGCGCATCGCCACATTGTGACGCCCTCATCGGCCGGTCAGGACCCTGCGGGCACGGGCTGCGTCAGTTGCGCGCCCTCGTCGCCAGCACGCGGTCGAGCGCCTCGCGTGCTGCCGGGTGGCACACGACGAGGTCGGGAACCCACGGAACGGGGCAGTTGTAGGCAAGGGAGGAGCCGTCCAGTCGCGTCGCCGTGAGCCCGGCACCGAGCGCGACGGCGACGGGGGCGGCCGCGTCCCACTCGTTCAGCCCGCCGGCATGGACGTAGGCATCGACCTCACCCTCAACCACGGCGACTGCCTTGATCCCCGCCGAGCCCATCGGCACGAGCTCCACGTCGCCCGACGCCGCCAACGTCTGCATGAAGGCCGGCGGGCGGGTCCGACTCACCGCCACGCGAAGCGGTCGCGAACCTGTGGGGAGCGATTCCCCGCGAGGGATTGGCCCGGACCTATCGGATCGATAGACGCGTCCTCGCGCCGGGACCGCGACCGCTCCGGCAACGAGCCCGTGGTCTCGGCTCCAGAGCGCGACATGGACTGCGAAGTCGTCGCGCCAGCGGCCATTGCCGTCGCGCTCGGTGAACTCGCGCGTCCCATCGAGGGGGTCGATGATCCAGACCCGGTTCGCTCGAAGCCGGGCGGCGTCGTCGGGAGCCTCCTCGGAAAGAATGCTGTCGCCCGGCCGGTGGTCTGCGAGGCCGGCGCTGAGACAGGCCTGCGCGGCTGCGTCCGCGAAACGGCCGAGGTCGGCGCCCATGGGATGCCCGGCGCCGTCCGCCTCGGCCCTGATACCCATGAGCACCTGCCCGGCAGCGACCGCAAGATCGACCGCAAGCTGGGCGTCATCACCTGACATGCGAAGCGTCAGCTCCCCTGGTACGGATGTCGGCGGGGGCAGCCTGCCCCCGGCGGAAGGGGACCGTACCACCATGGTCCCTCTGCCGACCCCCTGACGCATCGGGGCACGCCCGGCGTGACCATCGGATGATTGCCGGTGCAGCGCCGAGACCCATGCTTGCGAGGTGGTCAATCTCTGTCGCCTGTGCCTCGGACTCGGCACGTCGGATGACGGCCCGGGTGCGCCATGCCGCCCGTGTGTCCACCACGCAGTCGGCGTCGCCGTGCGCGGCGAACCGGCCCGCCCCCGCGAGGGCCGATCACCGCACGTCGCTTCAAGCCGGGCAGGCGCACCGCTGACCCTTACGGAACGCACGGCCGTTGCCCTCGCGTTGAGACACCTCAGCGGACGCCCGTCGGACGTGGCGCTCGCGTTTGCTCTCCCGTTCCTCGCGCTCGAGGTAGCTGTCCGCACCCTCGCGAATTGCGCCTCGAGCCCGCAGGCGTCCGCGCCCCTCCGCTGACGATTTCGGGCCTGCGCCAGGCCCTCGCGGCCGGCCCGCGGTGGGCGGCATCCCCGGTCACGCGTTGCCGCCCGGCACCGTCTACCTTGCAATTTCGGCGGAACGGCCGCTAAACCCCTATACCCAAAGACGGGGGCAGGGTAGTATCCCGGTCCCTGGTACTCCGGGGGGTACTTTCGGACGGCGCGACTTTATCGGGACCTTCATTCAATCGCGCGGTGCGGAGATCAACTAGATCCGAAGCGACGGTCAGTCGCGTCTGGACTCATCTCGAACAGTTCTCCCGTGGGGGGGTGCCTGTTGCTTCAGGTTTCCGCGGCCGCGCATACCCGTTCCGCTACCGGAATGGGTGGCGACTACGCTCGCTCCGATCCATCAAGCCCTGATGCCTCATCGCTTGATTTCGCATCTCACGCTCTCCATCAGCATCGTCATCCCGACGAAGAACGAAGCCGAGAATATCGGCTGGGTCCTCGAGCGGCTCGACCCGATCGTTGATGAGGTGATCATCGTGGACGGGTTGTCCACCGATGACACGGTCGCGATCGCGCGTTCCATCCGGCCCGACGTCGTGGTCATCGATCACCCCGTACCGGGCAAGGGCGAGGCAATCCGTGCCGGGCTGAACGCCGCGACTGGCGACCTTGTGGTCATGCTCGACGCCGACGGCAGCATGGATCCCGGTGAGATCCTCCAGTACGTGCAGGCGCTCGCCGACGGCGCGGACCTCGTGAAGGGGTCGCGGTTCGTGCCGGGCGGCGGGACGACCGACATGACGCTCCTCCGTCGGCTCGGGAACGCCGGGCTGCTGACCCTCGCGAACGCACTCCTGGGCACGTCCTACACCGAGCTCTGCTACGGCTATATGGGCTTCCGGCGCAGCCGGCTCCACGAGCTCGGTCTGCGCCGACCCGGCTTCGAGATCGAAACCGAGATCATCGTGAAGGCCAACCGGGCGGGCTTCCAGGTCGTGGAGATTCCCAGCTTCGAATCACCGCGACGCTTCGGGGTGTCGAACCTCAACACCTTCAGGGACGGGTGGCGGATCCTTCGGACGCTCCTCAGCGAACGCCTGAGCGACGACGTCCTCGAGCCCGCACCCGCACCGACGCCGGCCGACGCCGACGTCGCGGATAGCCGACCTTCCACACCATAACTCGCATGTCCGCACCATCCCCCGATCACACGACGCCGGCCCGACTCGGTGCCCGGCGCAGCACGGAGAAGACCTACATGTCCCGGCGATTCGTCACCCTGTTCACGACCATCGCGCTCGCTGCGGGCTTGTTCCTGCCAGCCGGCGCGACGGCTGTCTCCGCCCCGCAGCTCGCGGCTGACGCGTCGCTGTCCGCGCCGCGCAGTGCGGATTCGACGACGGTGTTCGGGGTCACCCTCGACCTGCCCGCCGACGTCGCCGCCTTCGACGGGCGAGTCCTGGTCAAGGAGGGTGCGGCAGAGGTGATCGGCCTCGCGCTGCGCGGCAAGGGGACCGCCCTCCGACCTGAGCTCTCCGCGAGTGGATTCAATGTCGCGGCGTACGGATTGGCGCCGGCAGACGGTGCGAACGCGGTGGACATCGCCATCGCCGCCGAAGCCGCTGGTAAGCTCCAGGTCCGCCTGGTGATCGATTCCGCGGCGGACGCTGACGGCAACCCGGTCGTGCTCAAGTCGCGCAATCTCCTTGCCACGGTCGCCGTGGACGGGGGCAAGGCCCTGCTCAAGGCACCGGACGCGAAGGATCGCGAGAAGGCGTCCCGCAAGCCCGCGAAGGTCAAGGACGTCTTCCGTGACGGCACGTTCGACCGGCGCGACGTGGACGCGGCACGCAACGACTGGATCAGCAGCCGGGCCAAGGACGACGTCTGCCGCCCGAACGACGCGGCCGACGCGAATGCCGACGGCTGCATTGATGCACTCGACCTGCAGGGCCTCCTTGCGAAGGACGGGGACAAGTCCGCCGACGAGGCAGGACGGATCGTCACGGCCTCCACTGGCGGCTCCATTCCCGACGCTGTCAACGCTGCCGACGCCCCGCTGCGCACCTTCACGGTGAACAGCGCCGCCGACACCGCCGATGCGACGCCCGGCAACGCGGTCTGCGCCGACAGCCTGGGTCGCTGCACCCTCCGCGCCGCAATCACCGAGGCTGACTGGCTCGCGGGCGAGGACCGCATCCAGTTCAACATCACGGGCATCGCCCCGATCCGGATCCAGCTCGGCTCGCGGCTGCCGCTCATCACCTCGCGCTCCGGCCCGGTGGTGATCGACGGCTACAGCCAGCCCGGCAGCTCGCCGAACACGGCGACCTTCGGCTCCAACGCAGTGCCAGGGATCGAGATCCGGGGCAATGGTCAGGGTGCGCGCGAGATGGGCTTCTTCATCACGAGCCCGAACAACGTCGTGCAGGGCTTCATCTTCGGCAACATGTGGCGAGGCGTCTTCCTGGACGGCGCGAACGCCACGGGCAACAAGGTCGTCGGCAACTGGATCGGCTATACCCCGCTGCAGGGAGCATCGGGCGGCCAGTACGGCGTCGTCTTCAACAACGGCGCGCACCACAACTTCGTCGGCACCCCGGCCCTCGCTGACCGAAACGTCATCGGCAACTGGGGCGCAGGCATCGACGCGTACGGTCCCGGCTCGGACTCCAACGTCGTCCAGAACAACCTGTTCTGCATTCGACCGGACGGCAACGGCACGGCGTCGTGCTCGAGCGCCATCGACCACAACTTCGGGCCCAAGAACGGGCTCTTCGGCGGCTTCGGCCCCAACGAGCGCAACATCATCGGGCGGACCAGCCTCCAGTGCATCGAGTACTCGCACGGCTACAACCCGTCCGGGCCTCCGGGCACCGACTTCTCCCTGCGGTATCAGATCAACAACAACCAGATCCTCGGAAACTGGGCCGGCTTCCGCCACAACGGGAACTACGACTCGGCATATCGCTGCGGCCAGAACTTCTCGACCGCGGACAACGGGCAGGGCATCAACGTCTACGACGGCGCCAACGACAACCTCGTCGAAGGCAACTACGTCGCGTCGGTCTACGACGGGATCCAGACGATGGCGCCCACGGCCCAGCGCAACATCATCCGGAACAACATCATCGGCGAGTCGCCCTTCGGCGTGGCCGCCCCCCTCGGGCGCTGGGGCGTCGTCGTCCGCTGGTCCTCGGCCCACTCCGTCGTCGAGGGAAACACGATCAAGAACGCGGCCGCGGGCGGGATCGGCCTGCTCGACATGAACAACAACAACCAGGGCATGGCCGTCGCCTACAACATTCGCCTCACTCGCAACATCGTGACGAACACGAACGGCCCGGCGATCGATCTCTTCCCGACCGCCGGCCCGAACCCGAATGACGCCGGAGATGGCGACGACGGGGCAAACACGCTCTTGAACACGCCCGTTCTCACGAACGTGACGACCGGGCGGGTCGACGGCACGGCCCAGGCCGGGTCCCTCGTCGAGGTCTACCGAGCATCGCGCCCGGCCGGCCAGTTCGGTCTGCCGACCGCGTATCTCGGATCCGCGACGGCGGCCGGAAACGGAACCTGGACCCTGGCAACGGTCCTCAACGTCGGCGACCGGGTCACTGCCCTGCAGATCAGGCCGGACGGCAATACCTCGGAGCTCTCGGTGAACGTTGCTGCGGTCTCCGGCCCCGCCAACACCCCGCCGGTCGTGGACTCCGTGTCCATCACTCCCGCCAATCCGACAACGAGCCAGACGGTGACCGCCACGGTCGTCAGCCATGACGACGACGGCAACTCGCTGACCACTGCCTACCAGTGGACGCGCAACAACGTCGACATCGCCGGTGCCACGGGCTCCACCCTGAACCTCGGGACCGCCGGCAACGGCGATCGGGGAGACCTCATCCGGGTCCGGGTCACCGTCAACGACGGTGCCGCGACCAGCTCGCCCGTGACCTCGAGCCCCGTGACGGTCGCGAACACGGCCCCCTCGGCCACCGTCTCCGTGGCCCCATCCAATCCGCAGACTGACGCGACGCTCACCGCAACGGCGACCAAGGCCGATGCGGACGGGGATGCTGTTGGGCTGACCTTCGTCTGGCGCGTCAACGGCGTCGAACGGCGCACGTTCTCCAGCGCAAGCGCGCTGACCGACACGTTCAGCCTCGCGACTGCCGGCAACGGCGACTCCGGCGACACGGTCACCGTGACCGTCACGCCGAATGACGGAACCGCGAACGGAACCGCGCCGAGCGCGTCGGCGACCGTGGCTGGTGGGCCGACGGTCTACGCGATCGATACGTTCAGCCGAACCCTCAGCAATACCTGGGGCTCCGCGAACACCGGCGGGGCGTACACGTTCTCCGGCAGTCTCGGCGACTACGACGTGAATGGATCCGTCGGGACCATGGCGCTTGCTGCCGGCTCCAATCGATCGGCGATCCTTGCCGGCGTCTCGGCGGCTGACGTCGATCTCTCGTTCCGCGTCGCGACCGACAAGGTTGCGACCGGCACCCACCAGTACGTGTACGGCCTGGCTCGGCGCATCAATGCCTCGACCGAGTATCGCGCGAAGGTGCGCTTCGGCACGAACGGCGGCGTGTATCTGCATGCCGGCGCCGTGGTGAACAACGTCGAGACGGCGATGGGGTCCGAGGTGCAGGTGGCAGGACTCACCAAGCCTGCTGGCGCGTTCATCTGGGTGCGGGCGCAGATCAGCGGGACCAACCCGACGACGATCCGCATCCGGGCCTGGGCGGATGGGGCAGCTGAGCCCACCACATGGCAGTACACGGGGACCGACTCCGCCGGGGCGCTGCAGGCGCCGGGTGGCGTTGGGCTCCGAACCTACATCGGCGGCTCGACCACGAACGCGCCGGTCCTGTTCCGGTACGACGACTTCCGGGCGACCAGCATCGCCCCGTAGTCGGTTTCGCTTACGGCAGGTCCTGTCCCAGGGCCTGCCGGTAGAGCCCCTCGAACTCCTCGGCGACGGCGGTCGCGGTGAACGCGGCGACTGCGGGCCGGGCCGCGGTCCCAAGCCGGTCCCGGAGGCCGGGGTCGGCCACGAGCCGTTCCATCGCACTGCTCAGGGCGACCACGTCGTCGGGCGGCACGAGCAGACCGGTGACACCGTCGTCGATCATGTCGACGATCCCACCGACCGCGGACCCGATCACGGCCTTGCCCCGGCTCATCGCCTCGCGGACGACGCCCGGCAACGGGTCGGGCCAGATCGACGGCGTCACCCCGAACAGGCACCGGTCCCAGGCAGCCAGGACCGCCGCATGCGGCGCCTCGCGGATCACCGTGACCCCCGGCGGGAACGTCGCGGGCGTATCAGGCCAGACCGTGCCGATCAGGACCAGGGGCGGTGGTGAGGCCAGCCGGGCGTAGGCCTCGAGGAGGACCTGCAGACCCTTCTGTCGCTGGAGCTGCCCGACGAACAGGATGAACGGCTCGCGCGGCAGCGCCGCCTCTGATGATGCCGCACCGTCCTCCGGCCGGGACACTGGCACGGTTGCGCCTGGGGCCACGTCGGGGATCCTGACGATCGGCGCTTGCCAGCCGGCATCGGGGCCGTGGGTCACATCGCGCTCGACGACGGACGCGACGAACCGGCTCACGGCATGGATCGCACGGACCTTGCGCTTGAGGAGGTGCCGGCCGGCAAACACGCCGCTGACGGCCGCAACGCCCTTCGCGGTCCCGTAATGGCCGCTGGCGCAGCGGAGACACTTCGCCGGCGCCGGGCCGCTACAGATCGACTGCTGCCGGTACATGAGGTTCCTGACGGCGCACGCATACCCGTAGTCACGAACGGACAGGACGAGTGGCACGCGGGTCCCCAGCAGGGCCGCCGCACAGGAGTACGCGATCCAGCCGTTGGCGTGAACCACGTCGTAGTTGCCATCGATCACCAGCCGGCGAAGGCGACGACTGATGAACGGGTCGGGGAACGGCGGGTGAAATCGCCGCCGTGGGTCGCTCGAGAACGCTCGACGCTCGAGCAGCCACGACCGGATGCGCACGATGTCCACGTCGCCCTCGCGCTCGCGCTCGGGCAATCCGTGGTGCCAGACGGTCGCGATGGCGACGTCGTGGCCCCGCTCGGCGAGGCCCGCCGCGAGCAACCCTACCTGGTGCTCTGCACCACCGATGAACGGACGGTAGAAGTCGCTCGCGACGAGGATTCTCACTGCGGCTCGGTCAGGGGGCCGAGACGGTCAGGTCGTCGAAGGCGTACGTCACGGCTCCGGAAGCGCCGGACGACAGGTAGGACCGGAAACCGAGGCTTCCAGCCTGTTGCAGGGCGGCGGTCGAGTCACTCCCGGTCGTCTGCCATGCGGCCGGTTGCGTCGCGGCGTCCTTCCAGACCTTCATCGAAAGCGTCGTTGTCGGGCTTCCCGTGACCCGCAGTCGGATCCAGAGATACCCGTTGGGGGCGTGGATGGTCCCGAGCGAGGTATACGGCGAGACCTGCGACTCCACGTTGTTGACGACCTTCGTGACCTGGGCGTATGCCGTGCCGCCCGGCGTGATGTGCAGCTTCGCCCGGTATTCCGTCGACGCATTCACCTGGCGAGCGACGAGGTACGCGTACTGGCCGTCGCCGGCAGCAGCCGCGCTCGTCTTCACGCGAACGGTCGCGTCGAGATCGCGAACCCGCACCGATGGCAGGAACGCGGACCGCATCTGACCGGAGCCCGACAGGTAGGCGGTGGCCTCCACGCCGTTCACGTCATAGTCGGCCGCGCTACCGGCGATTGACCACGCGCCGCCGATCGCTGCCGATCCCCAGCTGTCCCGTGCGCTCCGCGTGAACGGGTCACGAGCCAGGATGGTCGACGGTGGAGCCGGCGTCGGGTTGGGCGCCGGCGTGGGATTCGGCGTCTGGGGTCTTGGCGTCGGGTTTGGCGTCGGGTTTGCGTGTCGGCGCTGCGGACGTTCCGCCTCGCTCATAGGCACCAATGTCCACCCCGCCGCCGGCCGGCACCGACTTGCCATCCATGTCTGTCCGGAATCCGGCGTTGGTCGACTCGGTCGTCCCCGCGTCGATCGCGGGGCTGCCGCTTGCCAGACGCAGGTCCCCCGCGCCCGGGTTGACGAAGAGCGGATCGGCCGTCTTCGACGTGGTGCTCTTGGTGAACCAGATCTTCGGTCCGTTCGGGCTCCACCAGACGTTGTTGCTCTCACCCCACGCGGCGTCGACGTAGCCGACGCGGTCCCGCGCCCACACGATGTTGTTCTTGAAGGTCATGACCGTGGAGTTGCAGCCGCCGTAGCACTGGACAGCGAAGCTCTCGGAACCCGTCAGGTATACCGAGTTGTTGTACAGCTTGGTGCGGTACGTGGGGCCCCACGAGTCGCTCGCGCCGCGGGCGACGGCGAAGCTGGCCTTCGTGACGGTGGACGTGATCACGTTGTAGACGAGCGTGTTGTCGGCCGAACGCGAGTTGCCGACCTCCACGAAGCCGTGGTTCTCGCGGGCGGTGTTGTGGTGGACAAGGTTGTAGCGACCGCCGTAGATCTCGACGGCCGACCCATCCGTGCCGTGCTGCCGGGAGCACGCCTTGCTGCCGGTGATGAGGTTGTAGGCAACCTCGTTGTCGTCACCCAGCAGCCCGATGCCCACGGACCCACCGTCCGAGTTCGGGTCGGCGTCCTTCACGTTGTTGTCCCAGACGACGTTGTTCAGGACCTTGTTGTGGTGGGAGCCCGAACCGATCCAGATCCCGACGTTCAGGCCCGTGGCCTCCGAGTAGCGGATCGTGTTGTATGCCGCACCGGACATGGTACGGAAGCCGTTCGTCGTCCCCATCGGCTGGTTCTGGCAGCCGGTGTCGTACCCGGGCGGGTTCGACCGCGTGAAGAGATATTCAAAGATCTGGTACGAGCCGGTGATGACGATGTTGTCGCGCGGAGCGTCCTGGATCCGCGGGAGCGCACCGGATCCATACGCGCCGATGACGATGGGGGCGGACGCCGTACCCGTCCAGCGGGCGTTGAGCGGGCCGGTCCAGGCGCATCCGCGCTTGAACAGCAGCCGGTCGCCGGGAGCAAGCGACGCGGAATTTGCCTTCGTGAGGGTTCGCCACGCAGTGGCGGCTGAGGTGCCCGAGGCTGTGTCGCTTCCGGCGCTGCAATCGACGTGGTACGTCGTGGGGGCCGCCGATACCGGTGCAACAAAGGTTGCCATCAGGGCGATCGCGGCAATGGGGGCCGCGAGGAATCGAGTGCGGGACTGGGCCGGCTTGTTGGGCCGAACGGACACGTTATCGCCTCCTTCGAGTGGCAGGCAGCGGCTCACCGGGCGCATCGACGATGGAACGTGCCACTGGGCAGCGGCGTTCGCGCGTCTCCGGCCTGCGTCTTGCTTGGCTTGTCCGGTGTGCGCCCGTGAAGCCTCGACCGACGACCTCCCGCTGGGGCGGGATCATGGTGCGTGGCCCGGCTGCGTTCAGGCTCCGGCTGCCCGGGGCGACCATCATGACAGGGGGATGCAAGTGCTGTCCCAGCCGGCGTCATGATCCCGAAACAGCTACCTGGCGGTGCTCCGAGGGGACAACGACGGCGACGAAGAGGTCACCCGAGGAACCCCCGCTCACGGAGCTCGTCCACCACGCGACCGGCGTTCTCGTCCGGCGACGCTGCGGCGCCCTCGAGCACAAGCTCGGGGTTGAGCGGGGGCTCGTACGGATCGTCGATGCCGGTGAAGCCGGTGATCTCGCCCGCGCGAGCCTTGGCATACAGGCCCTTGGGATCCCGCCGCTCACATTCCTCGAGCGGTGTGTCCACGTAGACCTCGATGAAGTTCGCCGAGCCGACGAGGTCCCGCACGGCGTCTCGGGTGGCGCGATAGGGGCTGACCGTGGCGCACACGACGAGCCCGCCGTGACGGACGATCTCGCGGGCGACGAAGCCGATCCGCCGGATGTTGATGTCGCGGTCGCTCCGCCCGTAGCCCAGGCCGTTGGAGAGGTGCGTCCTGACGACGTCGCCGTCCAGCATCGTCACGTATCGACCTGCAGCGCGCAACATCCCATGGACGAGATCAGCCGTCGTGGTCTTGCCGGATCCGCTCAGGCCGGTGAACCACACACAGGCGCCGGTCCACGGCCCGGATTCGTCGTCGAAGGGACTCGAGGACGGCACGCCTGTGTGGGGGTCAACGGTCATGTGGGCTCCACGGCGGCCGGTGCTCGCGCCTGCGCAACCGCAGTCTTCGGTCTGGGATAGTCGTGGCGCCTCGCGACATAGGTGCGTGCACGCAATGCTTCGCTCGGCCCGCGATGTCTGTTTGCGCTCGGCGCATCGTACTATGCGCCGGATGTCGTCCTTGCTGAACCCTCTCCCCGCCGGGCTGTCGCCCGGGCGTTCGGCGCCATCTCGTGCCGAACGTGATGTCGTTCGGGACGGGTCCACGTCGACACGCCACGTGTCCCGGCCTTGACCGGGAGCATGTCGACCGGCGCGGTCGACGCGGCATCCCGGCAGCCCTGGACCATCCTGCAGGCTCAGGCGCGTCGAGGCGACGCATCCCGATGGGTTCGGGTACATCCCTGCCCTGGCCGTGACCTCGGCGGTGGGGCTGCTGGTTGTCGCGTTCGCCGACACGCTCGCGCGCGGGCTCAACGGGGCGGCCGTCCTCGTGTTCTGGATCGGCCTCCTGATCATGTTCGTGCCGCTGGCGGCTCGGCTCGTCGGCGCCTCTGCCTCGCGGACGGAGCGCGTCGGCCTCGTCCTCCTCGCCGGGCTCGCCTTCTACCTCGTGAAGCTCACCCAGAGTCCGCTCCGGTTCAGCTTCTTCGACGAGTTCCTGCACACCCGCACCGCGGAGGACATCATCCGTACCGGGCGGCTGTTCACCCCGAGCAGCATGCTTCCAGTGAGCCCGTTCTACCCGGGCCTGGAGGGCGCCACGACGTCGCTGATGACGCTGGGTGACTTCTCGACGTTCGAGGCGGGGACCATCCTGCTGGCGGCCGCACGGATCATGCTCGTGCTCGCACTGTTCCTGCTGTTCGAGAGTGCGGGCGGGTCGCCCCGGATCGCCGGCGTGGCCGCGCTCGTGTACATGCTCAACCCGAACTTCATGTTCTTCAGCGCGCAATTCGCCTACGAGTCGCTGGCGCTGCCGTTCGCGATCATGACCATCTACGCCATCTCCCGGAGGGGACGAACGGCCGAGCGACCGTATGTCGCCTGGCTGATCATCCTGCCCCTTGGCGCGGCGACCGTGATGACCCACCACATCTCGTCGCTTGCGTTGACGGCTTTCCTCGTTGTCTGGAGCGTCGTGCACCTGCTCGGGCGCTGGCGGGCGCGGGACACGGACAGCAGCGACGCGCACGTGCTCAAGCGGCTTCGCAGCGCGCCCTTCACCGCCGCATCGCCCCTGAAGCCGACCCTTGTGATCACCGCGATGGCGGTCGGCTGGCTCCTGTTGGTGGCCACGGTGACGGTCGGCTATCTCGCGCCGGCGATCGAGGGAGCCGCGAGTGAGGTCATCCGGCTGGCGCTCGGCGAATTGGGACCGCGCCAGCTGTTCCGGGGTGCCGGCCAGGGGCCGCCGATCTGGGAGGTCGGCCTCGGGTATGCCAGCGTCATGCTGATCCTGGTCGCGCTGCCCATCGGCGTGATCCAGCTCTTCAGAAAGGGCCACCTCAATTCGATCCAGCTGGCACTGGCCCTCGCTGCCCAGGCGTACCCGGCAGCGCAGGTCGCACGATTCACGGAACGCGGCGCGGAGATCTCCGCCCGGACGACTACCTTCGTCTTCCTTGCCGTCGCGTTCGTTGTCGCCGTGGCAATCGTCACGGCCGAGCCGGCACGGCTCCACCGAGCGCTGCGCGCAACGATCGGCGTCGCCTTGATCACGGTCATCTTCGCTGGAGGGGTCGTCGTGGGTGTTCCCGTCTGGGCGCGGCTTCCCGGGCCGTATCTCGTCGGTGCCGACCAACGGTCGATCGAGCCCGAGAGCATCGCGAGCGCCGAGTGGTCACGGGAGAACCTTGGACCGGACAACCGCTTTCTCGCGGACCGTTCCAACCGGCTGCTCCTCGGCACGATCGGCCAGCAGCATGTCGTCACGGGCGCGGGCGACCGGGTCAACCTTCGCCCGGTCTTCTTCGCCGTTGAGCTCGGCGCCGACGAGGTTCGGTCGTTGCAGGTGGGCCGTGTGCAGTATGTCCTCGTCGACCGGCGTCTCAGCAGCGCCCTGCCCCTGGTGGGCGTCTACACCGAACGGGGCGAGTCCCGGGGTGGGCGGCTCACCGAGCCCATCGATCCCGCCGCGCTGGGGAAATACGATGTCGAACCGCGTGTCTCGCGTCTCTACGACAGTGGCAACATCCAGATCTACGATGTCTCGGGTCTCTGATCGATGAAGTGGCGTCCGCACCTCGATCTGGTGATCGTCGCCGTCGTCGCGATCCTGTGCACGGGTGCGGGGCTTGCGCTGTCACTCGACCCCCTGATCCGGCGGGTGGCCGCGGTCGTGTTCACCACGTTCCTGCCGGGGTACGCGCTCACCGCGGCACTGTTTCCGCGACCCACGATCGGGGCGCTCGAGCGCATCACGCTGACGATCAGCCTGAGCCTGGCCTCGGCGACCCTTGGCGCTGTCGCCCTCAATTCGACCCCGCGGGGCATCCAGTCCGACTCGTGGGCTCTGTTGCTCGGTGGCCTCACCCTCGCCGCGACCGCGGTGGCGATGCGTCGACGCCCTCCGTTCGAGGACGTGTGGGGAAATCTCCGACCGGTGAATCTGCGCCAGGCGGGCGGGCCCGTCGCGCTCCTTGCCCTCGCGGCCGTGGTGACCGCCGGGGCGCTCGCGGTCGCCGGCCAGGGCGCCCTGGTCCAGAGCCAGCCGCAGTTCACGCAGCTGTGGCTGCTCCCGGGCGACAGCGAGGACGTCGTCGTGGTGGGGGTTCGGAACGCCGAGGAGGATTCGCTCGCCGTCCGCGTCGTCGTCGAGGTGGGTGAGCGCGTGCTGGGCGAGTGGGAGCGGATGGAGCTGGCGCCCGGCCAGACCTTCGAGGAGCAGGTCGACGTGAGCGAGGTCGCCTCAGGCCGGGATCCGATCGTCGCAACGCTCTACCTCGAGAACGTCCCGGCCGAGCCATTCCGCCAGGCCCGACTCTTCCTCCAGGACCCGTGAGCGGCTCACCCCCGCGTGCTGCGGGCCTGCGAGAGCGCCTGCCGGCCGTCGCATCGGCTGTGACCGCCCTCATCCTCAGGGTCGCGCCACGCACGGCGGTTCGGCTCTTCGGGCGGATCGAGGCGCGCCGGCCCCAGTCGGCACTCGTCCTGCTGAACAGGCTTCTTCGGCCAGGTGACGTGGCCGTCGACGTCGGGGCACACCGGGGGGTCTTCACCGATCGCATGGCCCGGCTTGTCGGGCCCACGGGACATGTGCACGCGTTCGAGCCAAATCCGGACAGCTGGCGCGTGCTCGCCGCAGTCAAGGGCCGGTCGCGGAACATTTCGCTCCACCACGTTGGCCTGTCGGACCGGGCCGGGACCGCGACGCTCTACCGGCCGCGGCCGAAGGGCGTCCGGATCGATGCCATGAGCAGCCTCATCCAGCACGGTGACGACGAATCGGTGCACTTCGACCCCGTCGATGTCACGATCGAGGTGCTCGATGCGGCGCTCGCGGACGAGCCGCGACGGATCGCCCTGATCAAGGTGGATGTCGAGGGCCACGAGCTCGCCGTCTTTCGCGGCGCAGACCAGGTTCTCGAGCGGTCGCGACCGGCAATCCTCGTGGAGATCGAACAGCGCCATCAATCTTCCGACATCCGGGAGACGTTCGCCCACCTGGAGGAGCGCGGCTACGCGGGCTGGTTCGTCAGCGCGACGGGCCTCCAGCCGCTGGCCACGTTCGACGTCCGCCGCCACCAGCTGGACCTGCTCGGTGACGGTTTCGAAGTTGGGCGACCCGCGCCCGGCTACGTCAGCGACTTTCTCTTCCTGCCCGAAGGCTGGGAGGCCGGACGGACCCCACCGACCAGCGCGGCATCGGCACCGGGGCCGGCGCAGACCTAGAGCCCGGTCGGGTCGAGGCTCGGCCGCTCCCGCCGCAGCAGTGGCCGAAGGTCGGTCGCGAGCAGGACCAGCGCGACTGCGCCCTGACCCAGCAGGCACGCCACGCCGACGCCGTCGATCCCCATTCGCGGCGTCAGGACAAGGGTGAGACCCAGCACCAGCCCGGCCATGGCGGCTTGCACGAGCACGATCCGGCGGGCCGCCACACGGAGTCGTGCCCGGCCCACGTAGAGCATGTTGATGCCGTAGGGGATCACCGCGAGCACGAGCAGTCGGAGCAGGAGTGTCGCGTCCCCATACGTCGGCCCGAAGACCGCGAGGATCAGCGGCGCGAATACCACGATCAGCAGGCACGTCGGGATGAGCAGCCGGGCCATGCCGATCAGCATTCGCCGTCCCTGCCGTCGGAACGTGGACGGATCCCCCGCCGTGTCCACGACGAGCGAGGTGACCATGAATGCCGGCAGGACCTGCAGTGACGAGGCGATCACCCACACGATGTAGAAGTGCGCGGCGGCGGCCTCGCCTGCCTGGCTGATCACGATGACCGGCAGCAGCGAGACATAGGTCAGGGCGAAGAGCGAGCCGAGATAGTCGCCTGCGGCAAATCCGATCAGCCGCCGCGGGGTCACGCGCGGGTCGCGATCGGGTCGAAGCTGGACATGGCGCGGGATCAGCCGTCCGAAGATCACGACGTTGATCGCCACGATCGCGAGCAGCATGGGCGCCGCCCACGACAGGGCGATCGAGAAGGCCGGCCGGGTGGCAAGGGCCGCAAGGCCCACGACCACGATGATCTTCCCGACGCTGAACGCGACGTTCTCGATGGTGAGCAGGACGGTCGAGCGCAGACCGATCAGGACGCCATCCTGGAGCGCCGAGACGGTCCAGATGACGGTGGCGGCGACGAGCAGGGTGGCAGCCGCTGGCTCGGATGCGATCGCGGAAAGGGGGCCAGCGCCGGCCCAGATGGCGCTCGTCAGGACGAACAACACGGCGGCGACCACCGCGACGGTGATCGAGCTGGCGTAGCCCAGCAGGACGAGGCGCGCGCTCGCCCGTCCCGCGACCGGCACGAACCTGCTGAGCACGGGACGGAGGTTGAGCTGGGCCACGCCGCCAAGGAACATGACCGAGGAGATCAGCGCGGCGTTGCGTCCGACGTCCTCGGGCGGGTACAGGCGTCCCGCGACGACCCAGTACACGAGACCGAGCGCGGACGTGAGCCCCGTGTTGAGGATCAACGTGTACGCGTGCCGGAAGAGGGGATCGCCGACGTGTCCGAGCAGGCTGCCGATCAGCCCGGCCATCGACGTGCGGTCCGTGACCGACGGCCCGCCGTCCCGGAGCGTCATTCGAGGTCCAGCGCAGGGACCACCGCTCCCCCGTGGCGGATCGTCGCGAGGAAAGCCTCCACATCGGCCTGACGGACGCAGTGCACGACCTTGCCTGCATGTGGCGCCAGCTGGGCTGCGGTGGCGGCCCGGCTTCCGGCATCGCCGACCGGCTCGTCCGGGGCCCGGCGTTCGTAGGCTCGAATCTCGGCGGCTGCTGTTCGCAGCGCCCGCAGGTGGTGCCAGTAGCTTCGCGGACGGAGGAATCGACGCACGCCGCGCAATCGCCGGCTCTCGGCGAGGCCGCCCGCCAGAAACCGTCGCCCGACCCGCAGCAGGGCGGATCGCGCCCGGGTGTGATCGAGCCAGAGGACCGCGTCCGCCTCCTGGACCAGGGCGTCGGTCCAGCCGACGTGGATCCCTTCCGTGACCCACGCCGGGAGCGACGCGATCTCCGCGACGCGCGTCAACCGTTCCTCGCCCGACGTGAGCCTGCCCGTCGCGGGATCGCGCGCGATGTCGTCAAGGTGAAAGACGGGTGCGGCGAGCAGCGCCCCGATGTCTCGAGCCAGGGTCGTCTTGCCCGATCCCGATCCGCCGGCGATGTGCAGCCGTCGCGGCGCGGGCGCCGCCCCCTGCGGCGGCACAAGCGCACGACCGTCGCGCGTCAGGACGGAGACGTAGGCATCGAGGACCCCGGATGTCGTTCCCGCCCACGTCGGGAGGCCGGCGATGCCCGGATCGGGTCGCGGCCGGCCGGCAGCGGCTCTGATCGAATTGGCGACCGCGCTGGGATCCGCATCGACATCCAGCAGGGTGATGCTGCCCGGAGGGGCAAGGCCGCTGACCTCGCGGTAGGCCGGGATGTCGCTGCAGACCACGACCGACCCGGCCGCGGCCGCCTCCAGGACCGTCAGGCCGAACGCCTCCCGCCGTGACAGGCTCACGAACACCCTCGTCGAGGCGAAGGCGTCCTGCAGCGCCTCGTCGGAGAGGCGGCCCGCGACCTCGACGCGATCCTCGACGCCACAGGCGACCGCCGTTTCGGCGATCCGATCCCGATCCGGTCCCTCGCCGAAGACCAGCAGGCGGAAGTCCGGGGGCAGATGCGCCATTGCCTGGACGACGACGTCGACCTGCTTGTAGCGCTCGAGCCGGCCGCCCGCGAGCACGAGGGTGCCCGGCGCCTGGGCCGGTCGCTCGCCGTATGCCGTGGGGGGCGCGTCGATTCCGGGAAGCACCACGCGCGTCGTGAGATCGGACCCGAAATCCGCCTGGACCAGCGTTCGCTCTGCCTGGGAGTTGCAGAGGACGAGGGCGGCTCGTCGGACCATCCAGGTTCCAGCCCGCCGGTACGGACGGTGCAGGAGCGCCCGGGCCTTCGTGTGCCCCGTCCCGTGGTAGTGCGGTGTGACGACGAACGGAACCCGGTGGAGCCACGCCGCGATCGCGCCGACCAGTGCCACCGGCGTGTGATACGAGTGGACGTGGACCAGGTCGTATCGGCCAGCCGAGCGAAGGAGCCAGAGCGCGAGGCGGGGTGAGAGGAAGAAGACCTCGTCGTCCCTGAGCGTCGGGAAGCGCCGGATCGAGGGGTTGCCCGTCCGCTCCTGACCGGCCGTGTCCTCGCTGCCCGTGGTCGCCACAGCAACGTCGAGGCCGCGCCCGGCAAGCCCGGCCGCAAGCATTGCCACGTGCCGCTCGATCCCTCCGAGCGAGGGCGGGTAGCGCGGGGTGACGAGGAGCACGCGCGGCGGACGGCTCAACGCGCCTCCGACCCGCCGAGCAGCAAATCGAACAGCTCGTCGTATCGCGCGGCCGTGTGCCCCCATGAATGCGGGTGCGCATGGCGCACATCGGAGGGCGCAAGGGTCTCGATCGCGTCGCGAAGCGCGCCTGGATCGCCGGGCGGGATCAGGACGATCCCGCCGTAGCCAGCCGCTGCCTCGGCATTGCCGCCGACGTCGCTCATCACGATCGGGAGTCCGTAGCCCATCGCGACGTGAAGCGGCCCGCTCAGCGAGGAGCGTCGGTACGGCAGGATCACGGCGTCGGCGCCGCGCAGGTACGCGTCGAGCTCATTGTCGTGCACGTAGCGGTTCACGAACGTGATCCGGTCGGCGTACTGGCTCCTGGCGATGAGCTCGGCAGGCAGCGTCCAGCCCTCCCACGTCTCGCCCACCACCGTCAGCCAGTACCGCTCGATCTGGTCAGGCGGCAGCAGATCGAAGGCCGCCACCAGGTCCTCGAGCCCCTTGTAGGGCCGGATGACCCCGAAGAACAGCAGGTTGCAGGCGTCGGGTGGGGCATCGCGCAGCGGCGCCGCCGGCTCGCTCGTCACCGCCCCCTGGTAGTGATCGTGCGGGCCATGGGGCAGGACGGCGATCTCGCGGGTCCTGCCGATCCGGTATCGCGATCGCACGAGCGCGGCATCGAAGCTCGAATGGACGGTGAACGCCGATGCGAGCCGGACCACGATTGGCGCGACGAACCCGACGTACGCCCGGACCGGGCGCAGGTTTGCCTCACCCGTGTCGAGGACCTCGTGGAACTCGATCACGACACGCGCGCCGAGCAATCGGGCGACGAGGCTGAGCGCAAGGTAGGTATGCAGGACCGTTCCGGTCCACCACTGGAGAATGACCACGTCGGGCCGCTCCCGCGCGAGGAACCAGACCCCCCGGACGAGGCTCGGGAGCCAGTACCAGTCGATGCCGTCGAACCGCCTGACACCGTCCTCGAGACGAAGCTCCGTCAGGTCGGCGCCGACCCGATCCTTGCCGGGGTAGAAGCGACGCGGAAGCAGCTCCCGCATCGTGACGATCGTCACGCGGTTCGAGCCCGCCAGCGCGTTCGCGAGACGCGCGGTGTAGACACTGATGCCGCTCAGGAACCGGGTACCGGACCCGATGACGCAGATCCGGCGCCGGCGTCTGGGCTCGTCCCCGCCCATCCCCTTCATCGCTGCGGCGCGGCCGGGACCGCGTCGAGGGCGCCACTGCGAACCAGCTCCAGGAGCGAGCGTGCCGCGCCGGCCACCTGGATCCCGGATCGGGCTGCCTGCGCCACCAGTCCCTGCGGATCTGACGCGACGGCAAAGACTTCGGCGCCGATCCGCGCGCCGGCCTCCAGGTCCGAGAGGGAGTCGCCGACCACCGCGGAGCGGTCCAGCTCGATCGCCGGATCCTCCCTGGCGGCGGCCCGGAACAGGCCCACGTCGGGCTTCCGGCATGTGCAGGTCCCGATCTCGTGCGGGCAGACCTGGATGCCGCCAAGGGAGACCCCCTGCGCGGCCAGGACGTCACGCAGTCGCGCGTGGATGTCATCAACCGCTGCCTGGGTCATGTGCCCGAGCGCGATCCCGCGCTGGTTCGTTACGACGACGAGCGGACCACGACCATGCCGCGCGAGATGCGCGATGGCCTGGACGGCACCCGGTGCGAAGTCGAACTCGGACCAGTCGCGGACGTACGACCCCTCGGGCGCCTTCCGGTTGATGACCCCGTCCCGGTCGAGAAAGATCGCCCCGGTCATCGTTCCGCGGCGACCACGGCAGCCTCGATGATCTCCGCCCAGACGTGGCCAAGCAGGATGTGGGCCTCCTGGATCCGGGGGGTCTCGGACGAGGGGACGCGCACGCAATAGTCGGCGAGCTCGCCCGCCCGGCCGCCCTGTTCCCCGGTCATGGCGACCGTGGTGACTCCCTTGGCACGGGCAGCTCGCAGGCCCTCGACGACGTTGGTGGAGTTGCCGCTCGTGGACAACCCGATCGCCACATCGCCGGGCTGGCCAAGGGCCTCGACCTGGCGGGCGAAGATCACGTCAAAGGAGTAGTCGTTGCCGATCGCCGTCAGTGCACTGGTGTCGACCGTCAGGGCGATGGCGGGCAACGGTCGTCGGTCGACATAGAAGTGGCCGATCAGCTCTGCCGCGATGTGCTGGGCATCGGCCGCGCTCCCGCCATTGCCGAAGAGCAGCAGCTTGTGCCCGGCCCGAATGGCACCGACGAGCACCGCCGCCACCGCCGCGGCATCGTCGAGGTGATCGGCCAGTGATCGCTTCACCTCGGCGCTGGTCAGGATCCGTTCGCGCAGCGTCGCGGTGAGCTCCACAAGATCCGGTTGTTCGTCGACGTCCATCCGTTCAGTCCTTCCCCCCGTCGCCGCTGCATCCGCGGTTGCCATCGGGCATGGCGATTATGGGGCGTACCGCGCCGCGGCCAAAGAGGCGGGAGGACACGCCGGGTCCTGCACGCACCGGAGAGTCGCGCGCGCCACTCCTCCACGAGAGCGGGATGTGCGAACCTAGCGGGCCATTGTCAGCCGCACACGGAGCGCACCCGGAACATGACAGGAACTCTCTATGTGGTCGGTGGCGAGCAGCGTGCCCCGCGGGGACTCTCGTCGGGCGTGCGCGACTGGTACCGGTTCAAGCGTGGGCTGATCCTCGCCGTCGACGTGGCATCCGGGAACGTCGAAGTCGCCGCTGAGTACGAGTCGCCGCCGGAGGTGTGCGCGCCCGACGAGCCACCCATGCTGTTCAAGGGCGGATCCATCCGCGGTGGCCGCTTCTACGTGTGCACGCCGACCGAGATCCTCGTCTACCAGCTCCCGGGCTTCGCGCTCGTCGACTACATCACGCTGCCGTTCTTCCACGACCTGCACGACGTCCATCCGACCGACCAGGGCACGCTCCTCGTCGCGGTCTCGGGCCTCGACATGGTTTGCGAGCTCGCGATGGACGGGACCGTGCTCGCGGAGTGGAGCTGCACCGACACCGATACATGGGACCGGTTCTCGCGCGACGTCGACTATCGGCGCGAGGCCACCACGAAGCCGCACCATGCCCATCCCAACCAGGTGTTCCGGATCGGGGACGAGACATGGGCGACCCGCTTCGAGCAGCGCGACGCACTCTGCGTCACGAACCGCGAACGGCGGATCGATATCGCGATCGAGCGCGTCCACGACGGCGACCTGCACGAGGGCCGGCTGTACTTCACGACCGTCAACGGCCGGATCGTCATCGCCGACCCGAAGGCACTCCAGGTCGTCGAGGTCAAGGAGGCGCGTCCGTCGCGGCGCGACGAGATCCTCGGCTGGTGCCGTGGCATCCATCTCGAGGACGGGACAGCGTGGCTCGGGTTCTCGCGGGTCCGGCCGACCAAGACCCGCGAGAACGTCGGCTTCGTCCTTCGCGGGTTTCGGAAGGATCTTGGCACCCGCATCGCGCTCTACGACCTGGACACGATGGAATGTCGCCGCGAGATCAACCTCGAGGACGCGGGTCTGGGCGCCGTCTTCAGCATCGTGCCGGCCCCCTCGCTCCAGGTGTAGCAGCGCCGGGCGCCACGGCGCGCGCGGGGGATTGGTCGGTCAGAGCGGCTTTCGGCCGACGACGAGGGTCGAGACGCCAAATCGGCGGATGACGGGAAGACGTTCGATCCGGGGCAGGTTTCGGACGTACCAGCGGTGCACGCGCCCCGGCAGCCACGGAAAGACCTCGAAGATCGGGAAGACGGATTCCTGCGCGACGATCTCGAAGCCATTCGCCCGGACGAGCTCGCGGACCTCGGAAGGCCAGTAGTTGCGAGCGCGCATGACGTGCCGGGTCAATCTTCCCGGGAGCCAGGGCAGCAGTGGCACGGGGATGTCGAGCCGGCGCGTGCCTGCCCGCAGGCCGTGGCCCTCGAACGGGAAGTAGCGGTTCGGGACGAGGACGGCGAGCGATCCACCGGGCTTCAGCACGCGGCGGATCTCGCCCAGTGACTGCGCCTCGTCCTCGACGTGCTCGAGAACCTCGTTGAAGAAGACGCCATCGAAGGACGCGTCCGGAAAGGGCAGCGCCTCCGCCGGTGCGTGAGCGAACTCGATCGCATCGTCCCCGCGCCATCGTTCGCGAGCAGTCGCGATCCGGTCGGCCTCGACGTCCGTGCCGGCGACGGTCGTCGCGCCGGCCGCTCGGAGCGCACCGGTGTATCCGCCGTCTGCGCAGCCGCAGTCCAGCCAGCGACCGACGATCGGCGCGTGCCGGGCGACCTTGCCCAGCCGGTACGCGACATTGCGGCCGACGGCGGTCGCGATGCCCCGCTCGATGTGGCGTGGGTCGCGCGCACCGGACGGTGCTCCGCCCCGGATCCCTTCGCTCGCGGTCACGGCCGGCCTCGCTGCCCGCGCCAGCCTGCGCGCCGACCTAGACGTAGCGGAACAGCCATGCCAGACCCCCTCGAGCGAAACCAATGGGCTCGACGCGCATGCCGGTGCGGGCCAGCGACTCGAGCATGGCGCGCATCTCGTGGTCGCGATCCGGCAGCTCGTCGAAGTAGATCAGCGTACCGGGGACGATGTGCGGCTCGAGCGTCCGAAGCACCGTCGCGGCACTCGAGTACAGGTCGCAGTCCACGTTGATGATGAGCTGGTCATGCTCGGGCAGCTCGAACCCGGGGACGGTGTCGTCGAACCAGCCCTTGACGAAGCTGACCCGCGGGTCCCCGATGTCCGGTGCCTGGCCGGTCTGGAAGTGGCCACTCTCGAGGCCTGGCCGCCACGATTCCGGCAGCCCTTCGAAGCTGTCGAAGCCGATGAGCCGCGCATCGGGCGCGAGGAGATGCTCGGACCACCATCGCATGGACCGACCCTTGTACACGCCGTACTCGAGGTACAGCGGGCGCTCTCCCTCTACGCGCTGCAGTGCGACGGCAAACAGGTCGAAGACCGTGGCCACGCGGACCGGTCGACGGTCGGGCGAGACCTCCTTCACCCACGCTCCCAGCTCCAGATAGCTGAGCGCCGACCGCAGGCCGGCAAGGGTTGCCGGGGAGAGCCGCCGGCCGGCACGGAGGAGCGCTGCGCGCAGGAAGTCCGGGGCGGGACGGGCGCCCATCAGCGCGACCACAGACAGGCGCCCGCGGCAGCGAGCGGTGTGCCGGGCGTCATGGAACGCGCCACGTCTGCAGTCCGAGCGGCTCGAGTGCGACCTCGTGGATCTCGCAGCCGGCGGCCCGCATGGCCTCGCGGATCTGATGCTTCCGGTCGAACGGCGAGTAGAGCAGCATGTAGCCGCCGCCACCGGCGCCGGTGATCTTGCCGCCGAGGGCTCCCTCCGACCGCGCCAGCGCGTAGAGGTCGTCGAGGTGCGGGGTCGAGATCCGGTCGGACATGCGCTTCTTGTGGTGCCACTCGAGATCGAGCATCTCGCCGAGCATGTCCAACCGCCGGTTGAGGATCGCGTTCTTCATCTCGACCGCGAGCGCCTTGAGGTGGCGCAGGGCATCGATCGACTCGGACTCCTGTCGCTCGTAGCGCGCGACCTGGTCCTCGATGATGTGCGACGACACGCGCACCTCGCCGGTGTGGCACAGGAGCAGGTTGTACTCGAGCTCGTTGAGGATGTCCGGGCTCACCTTCAGCCCGTTGACGACGACCCTGTCCGCCAGGAACTCGATGAAGTTGAAGCCGCCGAATGCGGCGGCGTACTGGTCCTGCATGCCGCCCTTGATGCCCAGGACCTCGCGCTCGATCGTGTACGCGAGCTCGGCGACCTCGTAGTCGGTCATCGCGAGGTTGTGGAACTCCTTGAGCAGCCCGACGAGCGCGACCATCATCGCGGACGACGACCCGAGCCCCGAGCCCGCGGGGGCGTCAGTGTGCAGGAACAGGTCGAAGCCGGGGCCGTCCTCGCCGGCCAGCTCCTGGATCGCGGCCTTGGCCAGGTCCATCTGGCCGTCGAGCACGAGCTCCTTGCGCGAGCTGTATGACAGCGAGACACCGAAGTCGAGCGAGTTGATGCAGATCTGGCCGTCGTCGCGCGGCCTCAGCGTGCCCCACGCGTAGCGATTGATCGTCGTGCTGAGGACGCAGCCGCCCTCCTGCTCGGGGAAGGGCGGCACGTCCGTGCCGCCGCCGGCGAAGCTGATGCGGAGAGGTGCCTTGGCGCGGATCAGCATCGATGTCCCCCTGTGGCACCACCGAGGCGCGCTGCCTCGCGATTTGCCCTGGCATGGTCGGCGGGCACGCCGATATCGACGAAGTAGCCATCGAACTGGGTCGCTGCCACGCGGTGTCTCGCATCGTCCCCGGTCATCGCGGGGAAGACCTCGCGCTCCAGCGAGACCTGCGTGTTCGCTGGCACGCGATCGAGCACGACGCGGTCCAGCATGTAGATCCCGCCGTTCATCAGGCCCGCGGCTCCATCGACCTTCTCCCGGAACGCGGTGACGAAGCCGGCGTCGCTCACCTCGACCGTCCCGTATCGTCCCGGCTCGTCGGTCGGCCGAACGGCGAGGGTCGCCGCGGCGCCCGTGGTTCGGTGGGCGCGTGCCAGCTGCTCCAGCGGGACGTCGAAGAACGTGTCGCCGTTGAGGACGAGAACGGTGTCGTCCGCGAGCCGGTCCCACGCCTGCCGGACGGCGCCGGCCGTGCCGAGGGGGCGCTCCTCGCGCGAGTGCGACAGGTCGAGACCCCAGCGCGACCCGTCACCGCAGAACGCCTCCACCGCGTCGCTCCCGTAGCCAGTGCACACGGTCACGCGGCGCACCCCGTTGCGCGCGAGCAGGGCAAGGACGTAGTCGAGAAAGGGCCGGCCGCCGACCGGGGCAAGCACCTTCGGACCGTCCGGCACAACCGATCGAAGCCGGAGGCCCAGTCCACCGGCAAGGACGCACGCCGGCATGCTGCTGACCGACCCGGTCCCATCGGCCATTCGCTTCCTCCACGTGGTTCAGCCAGCTGACTCTGCGCGACCCAGACGGCGCGCAAGCGGCCGATACGCAGGTGATGAGCGGCCTCCGGCATTATCCGTCCCGTCCCGCCCACGTCATCTCCCCAAGGGCCAATCCCGTGGGCTAGCCGGTGCATGGCCGCACCGATGGTACCTGCCGCCGTTCGACGTGCTGCGCACCGGACCGTCGCAGTCTCCACCTCAGTACGACCCATGGGCGAGAACCATCTAGGTCGAACGGGTACCAGGCGTGGACCATCCGGTGGCTTGTGACCGGAGGGCGCCGCCCGCAAGGTTGCAACACAACCGCACATCGAAAAGGCACACCCGTCGCGAGGCGGGGCCGCAAAGCCACGGGACTCCCTGAGTCAGCCGAGCCGCCGAAATGGAGCAGCCATGTTCTGGGATGGTTCAGCCTGGGTCGAGGAACCACGACCCATCGTCAGCCGCGCTCGTCGCCGCGGCCTTGCACGACCGTTCATCGCAACGCTCGTAATGACGCTCGCCGTCGTGGGGATCGCAGCACCCACCGGATCGACGGTCGCGGCGCGCAATCAGCCCGCCGCCCAGCTCATCGAGACCTGGTCCGAGGAGGCCACGGTCAAGACATACCAGGAGTCGACCGACCGTGCCTCCTACTCCGGAGCCTGGTCGCGACGCCTGCATTCGCGCTATCTCGGTGGCGAGGTGCGTGCCGCCTCGCGCAAGGGGGCCAAGGCCACCTTCACGTTCACCGGTAGCGGGATCTCGCTGATCGGGCCCATGGGCCCCGACCGTGGCAAGGCCCGGATCTACATGAACGGCCGCTTCGTCCGGACCGTCAGCGCACACGCCGACAAGTTCGCGCCCTCGCGGGTCCTGTTCCAGACCGCCTATCGAACCCCGAACAAGCGAACGATCACCGTCGTCGTGTCGGGCACCGAGGGCAGCCCGAGCTTTGCGATCGACGCGTTCGTCGTGAAGGGCAAGGGAGGAAGGCCGGGCAAGCCGCCGCGGCCGTCGCCCACGCCCGTCGCCTCGCCGACGCCCGACCCGGAGCCCAGCCCGACGCCGGATCCGGAGCCGAGCCCGACCCCGGACCCGAGCCCCACTCCGGTGGCGTCCCCCACGCCCACCCCGGTGGCGTCGCCCACGCCGACTCCGGTGGCGTCGCCCACGCCGACCCCGGTCGCTTCGCCGACGCCCACTCCGGTGGCGTCGCCAGCACCCGTCGCCCACGCCGACCCCCGTCGCGTCCCCCACGCCGACTCCCACGCCAACGCCAACCCCGACCCCCAAGCCCACGCCGACGCCGACACCCACGCCAACCCCAACCCCAACCCCCAAGCCGACGCCAACTCCCACGCCGACACCCTCGCCGACGCCATACCCGATCGTCACGTTGTCGCCGTACTCCGGCTCGGCGGGGTCGACGATGACGGTCTCGGCCACCCGTTTCGCGCCGAACGCGATCGGGACGATCACGATGGCCGGAACCACGCTCGCCGTGCCGTTCCAGGCCGATGCCTCGGGCGCGTTCTCGAAGGGGATCACGGTGCCCGTGACAACCGGCGGCGCGCACCGCGTCACCGCCACGCGCACCCTCGACGGTGCCATGGGCTACGCCACCTACACGGTCGTCATCCCGGCCCCGACGCCGAGCCCGACCCCGGTTGCCACCCCCACCCCGACGCCAACGCCCGTTGCATCGCCGACGCCAACGCCCGTTGCATCGCCGACCCCGACCCCGACCCCGACGCCGACGCCGGTCGCCTCGCCGACCCCGACGCCGGTCGCCTCGCCGACCCCCACGCCCACGCCGAGCGGCGTTCGGAGCTTCTATGTGGCCACGAACGGGAATGACGCCAACACGGGCTCGATCTCGTCACCCTGGCGGACGATCCAGAAGGCTGCCAATCAGGCCCTGCCTGGCGACGTGATCTACATTCGAGCAGGGACCTACGCCGGGTTCAGCATGAACGGCCGCTCGGGTACGCCGGCCGCCCCGATCGTCTTCACGCGGTACCCCGGTGAGGGCCGGCCCGTCATCAACGGCAACGGCTCGGTCATCTACGTCATCAACCTGCAGAACCTCCACGACGTGCGACTCTCGGGCCTCGAGGTCACGGGTGCCCAGGCGCCCGGCCAGACCGGAGCGGGCGTCCAGGTCTACGCGTCCTCCAACGTCGTCGTTCAGGACAGCGTCCTGCACGACAACAGCGCCTACGGCATCCGCATCTACAACTCGACCTACACCATTGCCGAGCGCAACGACATCTACGGCAACGGCACTGGCGTCGACGTTCGCAACGCCGGCCAGGGCGTGCAGATCCTGTACAACGACGTCCACGATCAGGACCGGATGCTCACCAACACGGTGGGCGGCGGCGACGACACGGGCGCGCTCGGGATCGGCTTCGTTCGGACGACGGGCGCCACCCTGGCGAAGGGCAACCGGATCTGGGGCAATCGGGCCGTCAGCTACGACTACGGCCACGATGGCGGCGCGCTCGAGGTCTACGGCGCGAGCAACGTCACGATGACCGAGAACGTCATGTGGGACAACGAGGGCGTCTATGAGTCCGGCACCGACAGCGGGACGCCATGCGCCAACAACGTCTTCACCCGCAACATCGCCTACGACAACAACCCGAACCAGCTCAACCAGGGCATGTATCTGCGCTGCGCGGGCAACATGCTCATCGCCCACAACACGTTCCAGAACCTGGACTTCTGGGTCTACGCGATCGATCGGGCGTCGACGTCCTACAGCGGTGCCATCGACGGCATCCGGATCATCAACAACGTCGTGAGCATGAACAGTGGAAAGATCTACAGCATCGGCGCCAACGTTCCGATGTCGACCTACACCTTCGACTACAACCTCGATTACAACCCCGGCCACACGATTGCCTTCGTGTCCGGGGTCGGCACTGCCACCACGACCGCACAGTTCACGGCGCAGACCGGGAAGCAGGCCCACGGCGTGAACGCCGCGCCAAGCTTCGTCAACGGATCGGCCTACGACTTCCGCCTCACCTCGTCGTCGTCGGCGATCAACAAGGCGACCAACCTGACCGGGGTCACCGGGCCCTACGTCGGCACCGCACCGGACATTGGCCGCTTCGAATACGGCAACTGATCCCCGCGCGAGAGGCGAAGGCGGAGGGCTCATGCCCTCCGCCTTCGTGGTGCTTCCTGTCAGCGGCGACTGACACGCCCGAGACGATCTGCGCGGCCCATCGCGTACGATGGCCTGCCCTGTTTCCAGGAGCAGTTGCAGCGAGCAGCATGGCGATCGTCACACGCAGCCACCTTCTCGACCTCGAGGCCGAGGCGATCTTCATCATGCGCGAGGTCGCGGGCGAGTTCGAGCGCCCCGCGCTCCTGTTCTCCGGCGGCAAGGACTCGCTCGTCATGCTCCAGATCGCGCACAAGGCCTTCGCGCCGAGGCGCATCCCGTTCCCCGTCGTCCATGTCGACACAGGGCACAACTTCGACGAGGTGATCGACGTTCGCGATCGCCGCGTCGCCGAGCTCGGCGTCCAGCTGGTCGTCGCGTCCGTCCAGGAGTCCATCGACCGCGGTCGCGCCCATGAGGCGCCGGGTCCGAACAAGAACCGCAACCGGCTCCAGACCGTGACCCTGCTCGACGCGGTCACGGAGCACGGCTTCGACGCGTTGTTCGGCGGCGCCCGACGCGACGAGGAGAAGGCCCGGGCCAAGGAACGGATCTTCTCGGTTCGGGACGAGTTCGGACAGTGGGACCCGCGCAATCAGCGGCCCGAGATCTGGGATCTGCTGAACGGCCGGATCCGCAAGGGCCAGCAGGTGCGCGTCTTTCCGATCTCGAACTGGACCGAGCTCGACGTCTGGCACTACATCCGTGCCGAGGACCTCGAGGTCCCGTCCATCTACTTCAGCCATCCGCGCGACGTCTTCCTGCGGGACGGCATGTGGCTCGCCGTGAATCCCTACCTCGAGCCGGCGCCTGCCGAGCCCGTCCAGCAGCTCGATGTCCGCTTTCGGACGGTCGGGGACATGACCTGCACCGGTGCCGTGCCCTCCCGCGCCTCCACCATCGACGAGGTGATCGCCGAGACGGCGGCAAGCCGTGTCACCGAGCGTGGCGCCACCCGGGCCGACGACGCCTTCTCGGAGACCGCGATGGAAGACCGCAAGAAGGAGGGCTACTTCTGATGGCCGACCTTCTCCGGTTCGTGACCGCTGGATCCGTCGACAGCGGCAAGAGCACGCTGATCGGCCGGCTGCTGTTCGATTCGAAGCAGATCTTCGACGACCAGCTCCTCGCGCTCGAGCAGGCGAGCGTCAAGCGCTCGCGCGGGTTCCTCGACCTCTCGCTGCTGACCGACGGCCTCCGGGCCGAGCGCGAGCAGGGCATCACGATCGATGTCGCGTACCGCTACTTCTCGACGCCGGCGCGCAAGTTCGTCATCGCCGACACGCCCGGCCACGTCCAGTACACCCGCAACATGGTCACCGGCGCCTCGAGCGCGTCCCTGTGCGTGCTCGTCGTGGAAGTCAACCGCGGGCTGCTCGAGCAGACCCGCCGTCACGCGACGGTGGCCGGCCTGCTCGGTGTTCGGTCGCTGGTCATCGCCGTCAACAAGATGGACATGGTCGGGTTTGCCCAGGAGGCGTTCGACCGGCTGTGCGCCGAGATGCGGGTGTCGCTCGAGCAGCTGCCGTTCGAACAGGTGACGTTCATCCCGGTGTCGGCGCTCCACGGCGACAACATCGTCGAGCGCAGCGACGCGATGCCGTGGTACGACGGCCCTGCCGTGCTCGAGTACCTCGAGTCCGTGCCGATCCTCACCGGCCGGCCGTTCCCGGATCTGCGCCTGCCCATCCAGCTCGTCCTCCGACCCGACCCGGTCGGCGGGAACATGGAGCGGTTCTACGCGGGACGCCTCGCGGGCGGGTCGGTAGCCGTCGGCGACCCGGTCGTCGTGCTGCCGTCAGGCGCCTCGAGCCGGATCCGCTCGATCGTGCAGGCGGGCGAGGCCGTCGGCCATGCGTCGACACCGGAGAGCGTCGCGGTGTCGCTCGAGGACGACCTGGACATCTCGCGCGGGTACATGCTCGCCTCGCCGGACCGGCCGCCGCGGGCAGCGAACGCGTTCACCGCGCTCGTCTGCTGGCTCGCCGACCGCCCGCTCGTGCCCGGCAGCCGCTACGCCCTGAAGCACACGACCGCCTGGTCCCGCGTGATCGTCCGCTCGATCCAGTTCCGCTACGACGTCCACGACCTGACCGACCGCGAGTCGGCGATTTCGCTTGCCGCGAACGACATCGGCTGCGTCGATCTGACCGCCGTCAGCCCGCTGTACGTGGATCCGTACGAGGAGAACAGGGCCACCGGCAGCTTCATCCTCGTCGACGAGGTGACGAACGAGACCGTCGCGGCCGGGATGATAGGTACCGCCGGCGACTGACAGCGTGCCGTCGTCATCGGCACGTCACGCCCGCTGCGTAGCCTGCGGCGGATGAAGACCCTCGCCGTCCGGCTGACCGCGCTCCTCCTGCTCGTCGCCACGGCGGCCGGCTGCACGACGGCTGTCACCGGTTCCGCGAGTCCGGGGGCATCACCGACGGCTGGAGGGTCGCCGACGCCCCTCGTGCCGTCCCCGAGCGTCGCGCCGTCCGCGCAGCCGTCATCGATCCCGTCGGCCGAGACGAGCCCGGTGACGTCGTCGAGCCCGGCTGCAGCGATCGATGCAGCATGGCGGGAGCTCGTGCCGGCCGACGCTCCGAGCGCGCGCGAAGATCACACCTGGACCGTCGACCCTGCCGCACGCGTTGGCTACCTCTTCGGCGGCCGGGACGGCGGGTCGGTGCGAGATGACGTGTGGGCGTTCGATCTCGCCGCCGACACCTGGTCCCGGGTGCGGCCAGAGAACGACGGCCCCTCGGCGCGCTTCGGCCACGAGGCTGTCTGGGTCGATGGGCTCGGTGTCGTGGTGTGGGCCGGCCAGTCCGGGCCCACGACGTTCTTCGACGACCTGTGGGCCTACGACCCGGGGACGAACCGCTGGACGCGACTGCCGGGCGATGGCGACCGGCCCCTCGCCCGCTACGGCTCGTGCGCCGCGGTCGGCCCCGACGGCCGTCTCTGGATCAGCCATGGGTTCACCGAGGATGGCACGCGCTTCGCCGACACGCGGGCGTACGACTTCGAGACGCGGGCATGGTCCGACGAGACGCCCGAGGGCTCCGTGCCGGTCAACCGCTGTCTGCATGGCTGCTGGTGGACCGACGAGGGCGAGCTGGCGCTGTACGCCGGCCAGACGACGGGCGTGCAGGCGCTCGGGGATCTCTGGACCCTGGCCGGTGCCGGCACCGCGACGGGCGCCTGGACGCGGGCCGAGGGCGACCTTCCCGAGGATCGCAACCTGTATGCCTTCGCCCGCCACGGCGATCGGATGGTCGTGTTCGGCGGGCGTGGACTGGGCAACACGTTCCACCGGGACGTCTTCGCCCTGGACGGCAGGACCCTCGCGGTCGAGCCGGTCACGCCCGCTGGCGCGCGCCCGCCGGGCAGAGCGGGCGGGACGCTGATCGATGATGCAGCCGGGGGCCGTCTGCTGCTCTTCGGCGGGACCTCCGCCAGCCGGGCGCTCGGGGACACCTGGGAGCTCACGCTGCCGTAGCGATTGCGGGCGCCGCGCCCAGACGAGGTCGCCCTGCCCGCCGGGTCAGGCGACGGTGCCACCCCGCTCCGGGCTGTGCACCTCGACTCCGAGCCCGCGAGCCTCCAGCTCGCGTCGCAGCTCGTCCGGTGTCCCGGCGAGCTTCGGGAAGGTCCCGTAGTGCATCGGAATGACGTGCCGGACACCGAGATACTCGGCCGCGAGCGCCGCCCCACGTGGCCCCATCGTGAAGTGCCCACCGATCGGCAGGAAGGCGAGATCCGGCCGGTGCAGCTCCCCGATGATCCGCATGTCGCCGAAGACATCGGTGTCGCCCGCGAAGAAGATCCGGAACCCGTTCTCGAGCTCGATCACAAAGCCCGCCGGCTCGCCGAGGTAGAGGGTCGTCTCGCCACCCGCGTTCCAGTCACCAGCCGAGTGCTGGGCGGTGGTCATGGTCACCGTGATCCCGTCCGCCTCCACGGCACCGCCCTTGTTCATGCCGATGACCGCGTCGTTCCCGCCTGGGAGCCGTCGCCCCAGCCACAGGCTCATCTCGTGGATCGTCGGCCAGGTCGGTCGCAGCCGGCTCCCGAGGGCGACCGCGTCACCCATGTGGTCGCTGTGGCCGTGCGTCACCAGGAGGAGGTCGCACCGGGCGACCTGGTCGGCGGCCTTCGGGCTCGTCGGGTTGCCAAACCAGGGGTCGAGCAGGATGACCTTGTCGCCGGGCGTCCGAACCTCGAAGCACGAGTGACCGTACCAGGTGATCGTGGTGTCGCGGTCGAGTGCCATGGCAGCCTCCGGCGGGAATGATGCGTGGATCGAGATCGTATCCGGAGGCTCCCCAACCCGCCGCCGCTACACTCGGCTCGTGCCGGCGCAGCAGATCGCCCAGAACCTCGCATTCATCAACTGGACGGTCCTCATCGGCCTCGCCCTTGGTGCGTACGGTGCCGCGCTCCTTGCCCGCTGGCGGACGCAGGCCACCCGCGGCTTCGTGCGATTCACCGTCATCTGTGCGCTCGCGTTCGGGGTCCTGGCCTGGCTGTCCGACGGGGCGCTGCCGGCGACCCTCGGCAGCTCGCCGGTCGTCACCGACCCGAGCTGGGACATGCCGCGCCGCATTGCGCTCGTGGCGTTCATCGCGATCGGCCTCGTGGAGCTGGTGGTGCTCCGCTCCGGGAGGCGCTCCCTGGTGGCCGGGTCGGCAGCCTTTGCGTGCGGTCTGCTCGTTCTCGTGTTCGGCGCACTGACGTGGGGCGGCGGGCCGCTCGGCGCGGTCCCGTTGCTCGTCCAGCTCGCGATCCTGTCCGCGGCGACCGGCGGCGTGTTCGCGGCGATGATTCTCGGTCACTGGTACCTCGTGACGCCAAAGCTGCCGGAGGCGCCCCTGATCCTCATCGCGCGCGTGCTGCTCGGGATCGTCGCCATCCAGGTTGTGCTGTTCGCCGCGTGGACCGCGACCGGCGTCGGGCCGGCAGGAGCTGCACCCTTTGCGGCCCTGACCGGCTCCTGGGCACTGTTCGTGTGGCTGCGGCTGATCGTCGGGCTCGTGTTCCCGCTGATCGTCTCGTGGGCCGCCGTGCAGACGGCCCGGTCTCGTTCGATGGAGTCCGCCACGGGCCTGCTCTACATCAACGTCGGCTCGATAGCGGCGGGCACGATCCTCGCGGCCGGGCTGTACTTCGGGGCGGGACTGCTCGTATGACGGACACCGGTCGCGCTACGGTGTCGCGGTGAAGGTGCGCGTCCGTCTCTTTGCGATCCAGCGTGAGCTCGCCGGCACGCGCGAGGTGACGCTCGAGCTCCCCGAGCCGGGGACGATCGACGACGCGTGGAGCGCCCTCGTCGAGCGCTTTCCGGCGCTGTCGCCGGGCCGCGCCTTCGTTCGATTCGCGCGCAACGCGGACTATGCCGACGCGACGACCATGCTCGCCGACGGCGACGAGCTCGCCGTGATCCCGCCCGTGTCGGGCGGCGCCGGTGGCGAAGGCGTGCTCCGCATCCTCGAGGTCCGGAGCGAGCCGTTCGGGACGAGCCTCCTCGACGAGCTGAGCGAGCGACTCGTGACGGACGAGGACGGGGCGGTGGTGGCCTTCATCGGGCGAACGCGGTCCAGTCCCGGAACCCCCGCGCCCGGCCAGGAGGCGGAGGCGGCACGGCACGCGGGTCGCACCGTCGAGGCGCTCGAGTACGAGGCCCATGACGCCATGGTCGACGCCGTGCTCGGGCAGATTGCCGACGAGATTGCGGTGCGGTTCGAGGTGCATCGGCTTGCGATCGTCCACCGCAGCGGTGCCGTCCCACTCGGGGAGGCGTCCGTGGCCGTGGTCGCGGTTGCGCCCCATCGTGACGCCGCGTTCTCTGGCGGCGCGGTACGCCATCGACGAGACGAAGGCACGGGCGCCGATCTGGAAGGCGGAACGCTTCGAGGACGGGCACGTCTGGATCGGGGAGCCGGCACGGACCGGCCCGGGAGACCAGGGCGCGTGAGGGTCTACATCAGCGTGGACATGGAAGGGGTCGGCGGGGTCAGCCACCCGAACCCGACCGATCCGAAGGACGCGCGGTACCCCATGGCCGTCGAGCTCATGCTCGGCGAGGCCAACGCGGCAATCGAGGGGGCACTGGCCGCGGGCGCGACCGAGATCCTCGTGAACGACAGTCACGCGTCGATGTACAACCTGCCGCCCGAGGCGCTGCACCCGTCCGCGACCCTGCTCCAGGGCCAGAAGCACTGGTCGATGGTGGCGGGCGCCGGCCCGGACCATCCCTGGGATGTGGCCCTGTTCATCGGCTACCACGCGCGAGCCGGTCATCCCCGTGGCACGCTCGCGCACACGTACTCCGGGCGACCGGTCGAGACGCGGCTGGATGGCCGGACCACCGGCGAGTACGGGTTGAACGCCCTCGCCCTCGGGGCGTGGGGAATCCCGGTCGGGCTCGTCGCGGGCGACGACGCGCTCGCGGCCGAGACCGAGCCGTGGCTTCCCTGGGCCGAGCGGGTGATCACAAAGATCGCCCACGGCGGCAGCTCGGCTGCGTCCGTCCATCCAAGCGTGGCCCGCGAGCGTATTCGCGACGGCGCGGATCGAGCCGTCCGTCGTGCGGCCGCGGGTGAGCTCTCCCTGCTCGAGGTCGGCTCGCCGGTCGTCATCGAGGTCGACTACGCGCGCGGCGTCATCGCCGATCACGCCGCCATCCTGCCCGGCGCGGAGCGGGTCGGCGATCGGACGGTCAGGCTCGCGTTCGCGGGCGCCGTGAGCGCGTACCGCGGCTTCCTCGCTGCGAATCGCCTTGCCGGGAGCGTGGATTAGCCGCGCCGTCCGTACCAATCGAGCCCCGCGCTTCATCCATTCGCATGATGCAACCGGCAGGGTGCGCTCCTACGATCGGGCCGTAAGCGTGCCGCCCAGGTCTCGGGAGCTCCGGTGTTCGACGCGTCATCTGCCTCGGTCCGGGCCGCGGCGCTCCTCCATGCCACAAACGAGTTTCTGCGCAGCGCCACCGCGCATGAGCTGGCGGGTGCCGTCGTCCGCGCAGCCTCGACCCTCTTCGGTGCGTCGCAGGCCACCGTGGTGTTTCTGACGCCCACGGGCGACCCCCGCGTCTTCGCGACGACCGGGAACCGTCCCGAGGGCGCGGGCAGTCGCGAGGCGGAGCAGCGCGGCGGACTCCTCATCGATCGGGCGCTCGCCGGCGAGGAGCTGTGCACGGGCGACGACGGCACGCCGGATGCCTTCGCCGCCCACGTCCGCGCGTACGGCGGGCAGTCCGGGCTTGCCCTGCCGATTCGAACGTCGGCTGGGGTGAGTGGCGTGCTCATGATCGTCTACGAGACCGCCGCCTCGATCGACCCCCGCATCCGCGAGCTCGCCCGGTCGCTCACGGCCCAGGCCGGGCTCGCGATCGAGCTGCTCGACGCGCGTGACGATCTCGCCCGCCGGACGGAAGCCTCGTCGGCGTTGCTCGCCGTCAGTCAGCGTCTCGCCACGCTGACGGACCCGGAGACCGTGCCGGCCGCCCTCGTGACCGCCATCCACGCCGCCACCGGGGCGAGCCTCGCGGCGGTCGCCCGCTGGTCGGAGGAGGAATCGCGCGTCCGGTTCACAGCGGTCCACGGCATGACGGCCGAGGAGCACGCACTCCTCCGCGATCTCGAGCCCACGGCCGCTGGTCTCGGGATCGTCCAGGGCGGGCTCGCCGGAAAGTCGGCCGTGCACGTTCCTCCGTTCGATCCGGCCGAGCTCCCGATCCCGCTCATGGAGGCCCTGCGGATCACCGCGATCGCCGGCGCCCCGATCGCGATCGACGACCGGGTCTGGGGCTTTCTGATGGTGGCGACGCGCGAGGGTGACCCGAGCATCGAGGAGACCGGCCCCGAGCTCCTGCAGGGCTTCGCGACGATCACGTCGACCGCAATCGGGCGAACCGAGGCCATCGCGGCCCTCGAGCGCAGCCGCGAGTACCTCGAATCCGCGGTGGCGGCGCGCACGCGCGAGCTCACCCAGGTCGTCGAGGAGCTCGAGCTGGCGATCGATGCCCGGACGGAGTTCCTGTCGAACGTTTCGCACGAGCTGCGCACGCCCCTCACGTCGATCCTCGGCTTCACCGACCTCCTGCTCCACGGGCTCGAGGGACCGCTGACCGACGCCCAGCACGAGGACCTGCGCACCATCGAGGCGAGCGGTGGTCGCCTGCTCGGCCTCATCGACGACCTCATCGACGTGTCGCAGATCGAGGCCGGCACGGTGGAGCTCCAGGTCGCTCCCATCACGCTGCGCGCCTTCCTCGAGGACCTCGCCGCGGAGGTTCGACCGCTCGCGGCACGGAACGGGCTGACGCTCGAAGTTGCCGCCGATGACGGACCCGCGACGATCCATGCCGACGAGCTCCGGCTTCGGGCGGTCCTCGCCAACCTGCTGAGCAACGCGATCAAGTTCACCCCGGCCGGTGGCACGGTTCGGATCGAGACGCGACCGCCCATGACCGACGGCATCCGCATCGACGTGGTCGACACGGGGGTCGGCATCGCGCCAGAGGACCACGAACGCGTCTTCGAGAAGTTCCACCGGTCGGCCGCGCCGGACATCCCTGGCACGGGTCTTGGGCTGGCGATCGCGCGCGAGTACGCGCGACTGCATGGTGGCGACCTGCTCCTCGAGTCGACGACGGGGGCGGGGAGCCGCTTCAGCGTCACGCTCCCGCTCCTCGCCCCCTCCGAGCAGCACCGATGACCGTGGATCCGCTCATCCTCGTGGTCGACGACGTCGGAGACACGCGGCGGCTCATGCGCCGGGTGCTCGAGCGAGCGGGCATGCGCGTCGTTGAGGCGGAGACCGGCGAGGCCGCGATGGAGCGGATCGCGGCGGACCGCCCCGCGCTCGTCGTGCTCGATCTGCGCCTGCCTCGCGCATCGGGCTTTGATGTGGCCCGCTGGGTCCGCGCCCACCCGGACCGGGCCGTCGCGCAGACCGTGCTCCTCGCCTGCTCCGCCTCGGTGCAGCGCGAGGTCCAGCAGCAGGCGCTCGATGCCGGGTGCAACGCCTTCGAGGGCAAGCCATTCGAGATCGCGTCCTTTGCTGCCCGCGTCCGCGACCTGCTGCCGAGTCGAAACGGGCACTGAGGCGCGGCCGCCCATGCAACCGATCGGCGCGTCGAGCGGGCCGTAGACTGGGGCGACGATCTGCCTGCCCGCACCGGCGGATCGCACAGCACGGAGGGGAGCGTGCCCCCGGACATGCCCATATCGGCCGATGCACGATCAGGGCCGGATCGCTCGCTGCACGGAACCGAGCGGTTGCTCGCCCTGGCCGAAACGCTGGCCGGCGCCTGGGCGGCGCGCGCCCGTTCGACCACGACAGCCGGGCAGGAGCGGGCGATCCTGCGGCTCTTCGGTGTGCACGGGCTCGATCGCGACGGGCACCCGCTCGCTGGTGCGGTCGTCGAGCGCTGGCGCCAGGCCGACCCGGAGGCCCGCACGGGCGGGGTCGCCCTGCCGTTCGCGATGGCGCTCCTCGAATACGACCTTTCGCCGCAGCAGGTGGCTCTCGACATCGCGGCCGGCTCGGTCGACCTCGCAATGGAGGCGGAGCTGCTCCGCGAGCCCGACCGACGGGCCGTGGCGGAGAGCGAGGCGGCGCGTCTTGCCGCACGGGCCGTCGAGCGCATCGATGCGAACCGCGTCGCCCGCCGCGAGATCCTGTCGCTGCTCGGGGATCCGGCGCGGCCGCTGGTCGGCATGACCCTCGCCGAGACCGACGTCGACGGGGCGCTCGAGGAGCTCGGTGGGCTCGTGGCTGCCGGCGCCGACCTCCTGCGCGTGGAGATCCCGGTCGGCCGCGAGCTGGCGGCCCGGCTCCACGATGCGGGTGTCGACGTGCCCGACTGGCATCCGCGGCTCCGTCCCGGGGGTGCACCGGGCATGGCCCTGCCCGAACCGGCCCCGACCGGGAGCCAGCGCGGGCTCGCCGTCGTGCGGGCCGCGCTCGACGAGGCGGCGGCTGAGCGGCACGCCTATGCGCGCCTCGCGACCGCTCCACCGGCCTACGGCGTGCCTGAGGGCGCCGTCGTGGCGGCGTTCGAGCGGATCGACCTGACCGAGGTCAACCCGATGACCGAGATCGTGGCCGATGGGGTCGATCCCGACCGGGCGCTGTCCGACCACGCGTTCGCCTACCGACTCCATCGACGCGCCGGGACGACCCTCTCGATCGGTGCCGGACCGCTCGTCGTCGCGCCCGACCTCGCCAGCGGCGTTCCATCCGACGCTGCAACCCGGGCCGGCCGGGCGCTCGCGCTCCAGGTCCTTGCCATCGCGTTTGCCCGGCGCATGGGCGTGCCGCGCGAATCGATCGTGATCGACGCCCTGCCCGCGTGGCTGTGCGAGGAGGCGGCACCCGGCACCCGGGGCATCGCCGAGGTCGTCGTGCGCCGCGCGCTCTTCCCGGACATCGCCGTCTCGTTCCACGAACCGGAGCTGGCGGCCGAGCGGGCGGGGCTGTGGCTCAGCGTCGTCGGTGCCGGCCTGCCGTACGCATCGGTCGCTGCGTTCGTCCTGCTGCGGCCGGGTGGCGACCAGCTCGATCAGGTTCGGCGAGCCCGCGCCACGGCTCGCGTTGCCGGGGACGTCGCGGGCGCGCTGTCGGACACGATGCCGGGCGGCCCTGCCCTCGATCACGCGCGGGCGATGCTGGCCGCCGCGCTCGCCACGCTCGAGGCGATTGCCGACACGGGCTGGCGGGCCGTGGCCGGCGAGCCACCTGCAACCGGGTCGAGGACACGCGGTCGAGCGGCGGTGATGGATCGGGGCGACGGCTGGGACCCCTTCGAGGTCAGCCTTGGTGCCGGCGGCAGTTCGGCGTCGTGACGCTGGTCGTCAGCCCCCGGCCTTGAACGGGTAGACCACCCAGCGATCGGTCGTGACGGCGTGAACGTCAGGCTGACCGGGGACGCGCGATTTCACGGGCTTGTAGTGGAGCACCGCGGTCGTCGGGATGCCGCCGGCCTGGCGGACGCGCTCGGTCACGGCATGGATCGTCGTGCCGCTGTCCCACACCTCGTCGACGATGAGGACGCGCTGCCCGCGCAGCCGCGGGTCGGCCGGGAACTGGAGGAACGTCGGATGGGGGCCGGGACGCCCTTCGTCGTCGTAGTACTCGACCGCGGCGACCAGGATGTTCCGGATGCGGAGCCGATATGCGAGCATGCCGGCCGGCACGAGGCCTCCGCGCGTGATCGCGAGCATCACGTCGAACTGGCCCGTCAATCCCTCCGCCAGCGTGGCGATGAGCCGGTCGAGGTCGTCCCACGAGACGATGTCGCGCTCGGGCTCGCCGGTCACCGCCGGTCTCCCTCGGTCGCCACGGCCTCGTCCTTGTCATCGGGCGCGCTGATCGGCGTCGAGCGGGCGGCCCCGAAGGACGCGGGCGACGGCGGCATGGAGCGGGATCGGCCCCCTGGGTCGTCATCGGCCTCGCGACGCGGTTCGACCATCATCACCCAGGCCGCCTCGACCCCGAAGAAGATGAGGATCGAGACGACGATCGCCTCGACCTGGATCGCGCTGAGCCCGAGACCGAGGCGCGCCGGGATCGTGGGATCGACAGCCAGGATCGTGATCACGGCGTAGACCGGCAGCACGAACCACTGGACGACCCGCGCGAGCCTCGGCGCATCCAGGTCCTCGCGGATCGCTCGCAGGACGAGCACGACCCCCAGGATGCCGACAATGCCCGCGGTCACGAAGGCCGCCCGCCACACGAATGGCTCGTCCGGGGCGATAAGCGAGAGCACGGACGTCATCGCGGGGATCAACAGGTGTAGCCCGACGACGTAGGCCAGCAGCCGCCGCGACCGGTTGCGCGACCACTCGGGCCGGTCCTGGACGACGACCCACCACAGCCCGTGGAGCGTGAACCCGATCCCCCCGACGACCGCGTAGAACGCGTCGATCGGCATCAGCCGCCTCCTTCCGTGCGCCGGCGCGCAAGCTCCTCGATGACGGTGATGGCCCGCGGGTCGTCGAGCGCCGTCAGATCGCCCGGGTCGCGCCCGAGGTAGGCCGCCCGGATCACGCGCCGCATCACCTTGCCAGATCGGGTCTTCGGGAGCGAGGGGACGAACTCGACGGTCTCGGGCCGGAGCGGCTTGCCGAGCTCGGCGGCGATCCGCGTTGCCACGTCCGCAGCGAGCGCCGCGTCGCCTCGGTCCCCCGGGCGCAGCACCGCAAGCACCACGACCACCTCGCCCTTGACGGGGTGTGGCACGCCGATCGCGGCGGCCTCGAGCACCGCCGCGTGCGCCACCGCCGCAGATTCGACCTCTGCCGGCCCCACCCGCTTCCCGGCGATCTTCAGCGTGTCGTCGGAGCGGCCAAGGATGTACCAGTGGCCATCTCGGTCGACGCGCGCCCAGTCGCCGTGCACCCACAGCGCGGGGAAGCGCGACCAGTACGTCTCCTCGTATCGATCCGGGTCGCGCCAGAATCCACGCGTCATCCCGGGGAGTGGCGCTCGGATCACCAGCTCGCCAACGGTGTCGCGCACGGGCTGTCCGGCGTCATCGACGACGTCCGCGGCGGTCCCGATGCACGGCCCCGAGAAGGCCGTCGGCTTGATGGGCGTCAGCAGGTTTCCGCCGACGATCCCGCCCGAGACCTCGGTGCCACCCGAGTAGTTCACGATCGGGCAGCGGCCGGCGCCCACCTCCCGGAAGAACCACCACCACGGCTCGGGGTTCCAGGGCTCGCCGGTCGAGCCGAGGACGCGCAGGGAGCGCAGGTCGTGGCCGCGGACCGGCTCGTCGCCATGAGCCATGAGCGAACGGATCACGGTCGGGGAGAGCCCCAGGTGCGTCACCCGGTGTCGCTCGACGAGCGCCCAGAGCCGGTCGGGGCCGGGATAGTCGGGCGCGCCCTCGTACAGGACCAGGTGGGCGCCGAGGAGGAGCGCCCCCGAGATCGCCCACGGACCCATCATCCAGCCGAGGTCGGTGAACCAGAACAGCGTGTCACCGGGCCCGAGGTCGAACTGGTGGGCGAGGTCCTGCGCCCCCTTGATCGGGAACCCGCCGTGGACGTGGACGGCGCCCTTGGGCCGTCCGGTCGTCCCGGAGGTGTAGATCAGGAGGTAGGGCGTCTCCGGATCGGTCGGGATGTCGAGGACCGGCGGGCGCCCCGTCAGATCCATACCAGGCGGGTCCTCGTGCCACCAGGCATCCCGTGCTGGATCCCACGGAACGTCGAGGGACTCGCCTGCGCGCCGCACGACGAGCACGCGGCGCACGGTCGGGCTGAGCGCGGCCGCGGCGTCGGCCGTCACCTTCAGCGGCACCCACGATCCGCGGCGAAGGAAGCCGTCGCAGGTGATGAGCGCGACAGCCTCGCAGTCGGCCAGCCGCGCTGCGACGGCCGGCGCCGCATAGCCCGAGAAGATCGGGGTGTAGATGGCGCCGATCCTGCCCAGGGCCAGGACGGCGACCACGGTCTCGGTGAGAAGCGGCAGCAGGATGCCCACCCGGTCACCCGGCCGGATGCCGTGCGCGACCAGACGCCGGGCGGCGGTCTCGACCTCGGCGAGGAGGTCGGCGTTGCTCAGCCTGCGGGTTGCGCCGTCCTCGCCCTCCCAGGTGATGGCGGCGCCGGCCGGGTCGCGTTCGGCGCGTGGCTCGGTGGCCGCCCGGGCGTAGTCGAATGCGCCCCCGCCCCACCAGCGAGACCAGGCCGGACCGCGGCTGTCATCGAGGACCTCGCCCGGCCGGCGCTGCCAGGCGATGCCGATGTCGTCCGCGGCAGCGCCCCAGAACCAGCCCGGATCGGCGACCGCCCGGGCCTGCAGCGCGTCGAGCGAGGGCTCACCGGTGCTGCGCAGAAATCGCGCGAGGCGCGAGTGGGTGAGGAGATCTGTGCCGGGCCGCCACGCGACGTCGGGGGCGTCGCGGCCGAACACCGGCCATGCGGGCACATCGGGCATGCCGACAGACTACCCGCGCCGGACAGCATCGGAGCCGGCTGCAGCCCAGCCGGCTCCGTGATCGAGACGAGGATTCGGCGCTCAGCGGGGACCGCCGGCGCCTCCCGGATCGGTCCGCGGCGGGAAGCCCGTCGTTGGCCGCAGGTCGGGCGGCGTGCCGGTCCGGATCGTGGTCGTCGGGGCCGACGCACCCGTGGCCGGGCCGCTCTCGTCGGCGGCCACCCGCACCTTCTGCGCCGCGCTCTGCGACGCCTGGTACCACTGCTGGGTGAGCTGCGCGGCGACATCGCGGCCACCGAGCCCGAATGCGAGCCCGAAGGCCAGCGCGAGCGCGGCGACGATGCCGACGAACAGGATGTTGATGAGGTCCGCCGCGATCCCGATCTGGTTGATCGCGATGAGCACGGCGAAGGCGATGACGGCACCCTCGGCGAGCCGCCCGAGGAGCGACGCGTTCGAGAAGCCCATCTGTCCGGCGCCAACCTCGATCAGGTTGCGCAGGAAGCGCCCGATCAGCGGGGCGATCAGCAGGATCAGGGCGGCGACGATGAGGTTCGGGATCCACAGCAGGACCTGGTTGAGCAGCAGGCTGACCTGTGGCAGGCCGAGGGCGTTGGCCGCCGCCACGAGGAAGACGAACCGGACGACCCAGCGCACGACCTCGGCCGCGACCCTGCTGGGCTGGAGGGCCTGCGAGCGTGACCCGTAGACGTTGCCGGCGTGCTGGGCGAAGAGCCGGTCCGCGCCGACGCGCTCGAGGACCTCCTGGACCACGCGTGCCAGGACGTTCGAGATGATCCAGCCGATGATCAGGATCAGGGCAGCCCCGATCAGCAGCGGGATCGCCGCGAGCAGGCTGTAGAGCGCGTTCGACAGCGAGACGAAGATCGCCTCGCCCCAGTCGGTGATTCCTTCCATCCATCTCTCCCATGCAGTTCAGGGCTTTGACCGTATCGTTGCGGCGATACGCTCCAGCCGGTCGCGCACGGGACGCGGGCGCGTTGCAGGCGTGTTGCGTGGACCGACCGCTCCCCGGTACGCGTCGGCCGCGGCTGGCACTCGCGCGCTATCGTCCGCGGCGAGCAGGACTGGAGGCGGATTGACCCAGGATCGGGTGCGGCGACGGCCTCGGCGGGCAGCGATCGGCGTCGGCCAGGCGGGCTGGCGGACACTCGTCAACCCGTACCGGCCGATCGAGATCCTCGACGCCGAGGCCATCGAGACGCTGCACCGGGCGTCGCTGCGGATCCTCCAGGAGATCGGCGTCGAGGTGCTCGGCGATCGCGCGCTCGATCTGTGCGCAGCAGCGGGGGCGACCGTCGATCGGGCGCGTCGCGTGGTCCGGTTCGACGGCGCGCAGGTCGAGGAGCTGGTCCGGCTCGCCCCATCCGAATTCACGCTCCACGCCCGGAATCCCGAGCGCTCGGTGCGGCTCGGCGGAACCAACCTCGTCTACTGCGCCGTCGGCGGCCCGGCCTTTGTCACGGACCTCGACCGCGGGCGCCGGGCGGGCAATCACGCCGACTTCGTCGACTATGTGCGCCTTATCGGCAGCCTCGACGTGATTCACCAGGAGGGCGGCGGCCCCCTCGAGCCCACGGACCTGCCAGTGGCCACCCGCCACCTCGACATGTACCACGTGCTGTCCACGACCCTCGACAAGACGTGGCACTGCCTGGGTTCGGGCGCGACCGTCGTGAACGACGCCATCGAGATGACCTGCCTGGCGCGCGGCATCGACCGTGAGACGCTCATCCGGGAGCCGAGCCTCATCACGATCGTCAACACCAACTCGCCGCTGCGTCTCGACGGACCCATGTCCGACGGCCTGATCGAGATGGCGACGTGGGGACAACCGGTCGTCGCGACGCCATTCACGCTGGCGGGTGCGATGACGCCCGCGACGCTCGCCGGGGCGATCGCCCAGCAGAACGCCGAGGCCCTGTTCTGCGTCGCCCTGGCCCAGCTCGTGCGGCCCGGTGCCCCATGGTCTACGGCGCGTTCACCTCGAACGTCGACATGCGGACAGGCGCCCCGGCCTTCGGCACGCCCGAGTACGTCAAGGCCGCCTTCGCGAGCGGGCAGATGGCCCGGCGCTACGGGCTGCCGTGGCGATCCTCGAACGCAACGGCATCGAACGTCGTCGACGCGCAGGCGGCGTACGAGATCGGAGATGGCGGTCTGGGGCGCCGTGATGGGTGGCGTGAACCTGCTCTACCAGGGTGCCGGCTGGCTCGAGGGCGGTCTCACGGCCTCGTACGAGAAGCTGATCGTGGACGCCGAGATCCTCCAGATGATGGCCGAGGTCCTCACCCCGTTTCGTGTCGACGAGGCGGAGATCGGGGTGGATGCGATCGCGGCGGTGGGACACGGTGGTCACTTCTTCGGCTCCCCGCACACCCTCGAGCGCTACGAGACGGCCTTCTATCGGCCGCTGCTCTCCGACTGGCGCAACTTCGAGACGTGGCAGGAGGACGGCGCGCGAACGGCGACGGAGCGGGCGAACGGGATCTGGAAGCGCCTGCTCGCCGAGTTCGAGCCGCCACCGATGGACCCTGGCGTCGGGAATCGCTCGACACATACGTGGACAGGCGCAAGCGCGAGATCGATCGGGCCTGACGGCGTCAGCCCCTGCGCTGCGCGAGCTCGGCAGCCGCCTCGCCGTCGCTGTCGGCCCCCGCATCTGTCTCGTGGAAGACCGGCAGCGCAAAGCCGAACTCCGAGCCAACGGGGTCCCGACTCCGAGCCCACACACGCCCGTCCATCGCGGTGATCAGCTCCCGGCACACGAACAGGCCGATGCCCGCACCGGACGCCGACCGGGTTGCCACGAGGGTCCGGTAGAAGAGGTCAAACAACAATTCGGGGGTTTCGTCGGCGAAGCCCATGCCCTCGTCCAGGACGCGGACCTGCAGCTCGTCACCCGCGGCCTCGACGATGACCCGGATGTCGCTGCCTGGCGGGCTGTACTTGCCGGCGTTGCTGAGGAGGTTCTGCATGACCTGTTCGAGGTACAGCTCCTCTCCGAGGACGAGCGGCAGCCCGGCCGGGATCAGCGCCGTGAACCGGTGCGAGGGCCAGCGGGTCGATTCGTCCGCGATCCGCCGCCGCACGACGTGGCCGATGAGGACGGGGTCCCGCGTCAGGGTCAACCTCCCACCCTCGGTCCGGCTCAGCACGAGCAGGTCCTCGGCCAGACGGCGCAGCCGGTCCGCCTCGCCCTCGATGTCCTCGATCCCGGTCGTCAGGGCCGCCGGGTCCATGGAGCGGTGGCGCTGCCGGAGGACCTGGCTCATCCCGTAGATCGTCGTGATCGGTGTCCGCAGCTCGTGGCTCACCACGCCGATGAACGCGTCGCGCAGCACCGACGCCTTCCGCTCGGCGACGTACCGGGCCGCCACGTCGACCGGGCCAGCCAGCGCCCGTCCCACGGTGGCCACGAGGGCTTCCTGCTCGTCGTAGAAGGCGCCCGGGGTGCCGGCGTCGATCTCGAGCAGGCCGATGCCCTCACCGCGCCGCATGATCGGCACGCCGAGCCACGAGCGGATCTCGCGATCGATGTGCGGACCGGCCAGGCCGTCTCCCGAGCTCTGGACGTCATCGATGCGCACCGCGCGACGCTCGCGAATGGCCCGCCAGCGTGCATCCGACGCACGCCGGAAGCGGCGCTCGACCAGATCTGCCTCCGCCGAGCCGACGGCCGCGCGCACGAGGAGCTCATCCCCGTCGAGCAGCGAGATCGCCCCGCTGTCGAACGGGATGATGATCCCGAGCCGGACCAGCGCATCGCGGAGGATGGCGTCGAGCGGCTGCTCGCTGGAGACCGCGGTCGCGATCTCGAGGACGAGCTCTGCCGCGGCGAGGGTGCGAACCGAATGCTCGTCGTCGGTCCCTGCGCCGATACGCATTGGTGACGTCCTGCGGCGAGACGGTCCGGCGGTGGTGGCGTCGGGCAGGGGCCGGCGGGCACCGTCACCGGCTGGGTCGCGCCCGGCTGGGGCGGGGGGCAGCACGAGGGACGCGCTCAGGACTGCTCGGGATCGGAGCCGCCGACGTGTCCGCCCATGCGCGGGTCACGCAGGTCGAACCCGCGTGCGTCTCCGGGCTCGCCCGTGCGATCGAATGCGCCGTGCTCCTCGCCGGGGTCGTCGCTCGGGTCGGCCGCTTCGGCGGCACCCCCGGCAGCGGACCCGACAGCGGCGCCGACGGCCAACCCCACAGGGCCACCGAGGACGGTCCCGACGAGCGCACCCGTTGCCGCGCCGCCCTCGGTCTTCGATGCGTCCTCCCGGCCCTCCTGGTTGCGCACCTCGAGGTCGGGGTCCGGTCGATCGGCTGGATAGCGTTGCTCAGGCATGTCCCACTCCTTCGCGCGTTCCCGTCGGCCGCGCATGCAGAGCGTTGTCCGAACCGGGTCACGCGCCCACGGTCGGCGTGGCCGCCACCGTTGCAGAGGGCTCGCAGCGGGCAACCGCGTTCGGAGGACGGTCCGCGGCGCTGGTAGGATCTGCTGGCCAGCGGGGAAGGCCGAGGGGAACGGCCGCGGGTGAGGGGTGGTCAGGATGCCCAGGCTGTACGACTTCATCATCGTGGGCGGGGGGTCCGCCGGGTGCGCGCTCGCCAACCGGCTGAGCGAGAACCCCGCCAGTCGCGTGCTCGTCCTCGAGGCCGGTCGCGCCGACTCCCTGTGGGACATCTTCGTCCACATGCCGGCGGCGCTGTCGTTCCCGATCGGCAGCCGCTTCTACGACTGGAAGTACAGATCCGAGCCGGAGCCGTTCATGCACGGCCGCCGGGTCTACCACGCTCGCGGCCGGATCCTCGGGGGCAGCAGCAGCATCAACGGGATGATCTTCCAGCGTGGCAACCCGCTCGACTACGAGCGCTGGGCGTCCGATCCGGGCATGGACACCTGGGATCACGCCCACTGTCTGCCGTACTTCAAGCGCATGGAAAACTGCCTGGCGGCCGAGCCCGACGACCCGTTCCGGGGCCGGAGCGGTCCACTGGTGCTCGAGCGAGGTCCTGCCACGAACCCGCTGTTCGGGGCCTTCTTCGCGGCCGTTCAGCAGGCGGGCTACGGGCTCACCGACGACGTCAACGGATATCGCCAGGAGGGGTTCGGGCCGTTCGACCGCAACATCCACCGCGGTCGTCGCCTGTCTGCCGCACGCGCCTACCTCCATCCCGTGATGGGCCGGCCAAACCTCGAGGTCCGGACCCGCGCCTTCGTGACCCGCGTGCTGTTCGAAGGCACCCGCGCCGTCGGCGTCGAGTACAGCGAGCGTGGCGGCCGTCCGAAGCAGGTCCGCGGCGGTGAGGTGATCCTCGCCGGCGGCGCCATCAACTCCCCGCAGCTGCTGCAGCTGTCCGGCGTGGGGAACGCAGACGACCTGCGATCGCTCGACATCGAACCAGTGGCGCACGTGCCTGGCGTCGGCGAGCACCTCCAGGACCATCTCGAGGTCTACGTCCAGTACCGCTCGAAGCAGCCGGTCTCGGTGGCGCCAGCGCGCAAGTACCGCAACCGACCCTGGGTCGGCTTCCAGTGGCTGTTCCTGCGGCGGGGGCCGGGCGCGACCAACCACTTCGAAGGCGGCGGCTTCGCGCGCAGCAACGACGAGGTCGCCTATCCCAACCTGATGTTCCACTTCCTCCCGATCGCGATCCGCTACGACGGCAGCGCGCCGCCCGCCGAGCACGGCTACCAGGTCCACGTCGGCCCGATGTATTCCGACGCCCGAGGTGCGATAAGGATCCGCAGCACCGATCCGCGAAAGCACCCTGCGATCCGCTTCAACTACCTGTCCACCGAGCAGGACCGGCGCGAGTGGGTCGAGGCGATCCACGTCGCTCGTACGCTGCTGACGCAGCCGGCCTTCGACGCATTCAATGACGGTGAGCTCTCGCCGGGGCTCGACGTCGCAACCGACGCGGAGATCCTCGACTGGGTCGCGCGGGACGCAGAGACGGCACTCCATCCGTCGTGCACCGCGCGGATGGGGACGGACGGGGCATCGGTCACCGACCCGTTGACGATGCGCGTCCACGACACGCAGGGACTGCGGGTGGTCGACGCATCGGTCTTCCCGTACGTCACGAATGGCAACATCTACGCGCCGGTCATGATGGTCGCGGAGAAGGCGAGCGACCTGATCCTCGGCAACGAGCCGCTGCCGCCGGAGCACGTTCCGTTCTACCGGCATGCGCCAGGAACGCGGGCCACCGTCGATGGCGAAGCCCGGGAGCGAGTCACGACATGACCTCGGGCCGCCAGGCGGCCGAATCGGTCGCGATCCGTGCCGCCGAGATCCAGCTCCGCACCTTCCCCTCGGTCGACCATGCGTTCCGATCGTTCGTGCGGGCCGCGCTCCTGCGGAACGTGACGCTCGCACCGGACGAGCTCCAGTCCGCCATTCGTGCTCGCTATCCGGTCGCCGTGGTCCGTGCACAGGACGCGTTCGCGCGGCGTGCCGACACGGTGGTCTGGTACGCGTTCCGGTACGGGTCGATCGTCGATCCGTCGGTGGCGCCGCCGCACGACTGGAACCTGCCGGGGGTGGCCGAGGCGATCATCGACGCCGACCGCCGGTTCCTCGAGGTGAACGATGCGCTCGCGGCGATCGTGGAGCTGCCACCCGAGGTGATCGTGGGGCACGTGCTCGAGGAGTTCACCAACCCCGGCGACCCGTCCATTCGGGAAGATCTCGCCGTGCTCTGGTCGGAGTTCCTCGCCTCCGGCACGGCTGAATTCGACGATCAGATTCAACCGGCTCGATGGCAGCCATCGCGAGCTCGCCTACCGCATCGTCGCCGACGATCCGGTCCCCGGCCGTCACCGTCTCCGGGTGCGGGAGCTCGACAGCGATCCGTAACGCGTGTGTTACCGTAACCGGGTGGTTACCCATGCAACCGATCCGGATCCGTTCGAGGCGCTGGGGGACCCGACGCGCCGCGAGATCCTGCGCCTCCTCGCTGGGGGAGGACGTTCCGTGAGCGAGCTGGCGGATGTTCTGCCGGTGAGCCGTCCGGCTGTCTCGCGTCATCTGCGGCTGCTCAAGGAGGCTGGGCTCGTGGCCGAGACGCCGCGCGGGACCCGCCGGATCTATCACCTCCAGTCGAGCGGGCTCGACGCGGTTCGCACGTATCTCGAACAGGTATGGGGCGATGCCGCCAGTCGCTTCGCGCTGCGGGCTGCGGACACGAAACGCGGGCCCGGTCGACCATGATCGAGCCGCTTCGACTCACCTTCGACGTCCCGTGTCCGCCGAACCGCGCCTTCGAGGTGTGGACCCGCGAGATCGACACCTGGTGGCCGGCGGACCACACGGCCTCCGGCGAGCCGGATGCCGTCGTCGTCCTCGAGCCCCGTCTCGGTGGACGGCTGTACGAGCGGACGCCCGCGGGCACCGAGCACGAATGGGGTCGAGGTGACCGTGTGGGAGCCCCCGGTCCGCTTTGGCTACCTCTGGCATCTGCGCCGCGACCGCGCCGATGCGACCGAGGTGGAGATCCGGTTCGATCCGCTCGGCGCCGGCGGAACGCGCGTGGCGATCGAGCACCGCGGCTGGGAGCGACTCGGGACGGGTGGCCAGGAATGGCGCGACCGGAACATGGGCGGCTGGAGCACGCTCCTGCCGCATTACCAGGGAGCGGTGGCAGCCGCTGCCGATCGTGGAAGTGCACGGGCACAGGAGGAAGCGCTATGACCGACGTTCGAGGCACCGGCACCCGGGAGGACCCGTGGCAGCTGAAGACGCCGCCGGGGACATCGGAGTACACGCTGTACCGCGACGAGGCCACGGATCCGCCGCAGCTCGTCTGCCAGGTCGGCTCGACGAAGCTGACGTACCACCTGCGCGCGATCGAGGATCTCCACGCGATGCTCAAGGCGCACGGCGACTGGATGCCCCTCGGCGCGGCCGATGAGCAGAAGCCGGCCGCCGACGGCACCGTCGAGGCCTGGGGTCGGGCCGAGGACAACCCGGTCGGTGGCTGGTACGGGCTGCGCAAGGGCTATCGCGGCCGGTTCGGCATGTACATCCCGCCGCTGCTCGAGGCGCTCGGGCTGGCCGAGCTGACCCACGACGCGAAGAACAACCGGATGCGCGCCATCTAGCGCAACGACCTCGGGGTCCGCCAAAGGGGCTATGGGGGACCCGTCGAGCGGGGGATACAGGGTCGCCGGTGTTCGGGTCTACCGTTGGACATCACTGGACCACCGCAGACCTCCATCGCACACGGACGCCCCCTGCATGTCCCCATCCACGCCCCGCGCATGACCATCCGTCCGCCGGCGACAGCGCTCACCCTTCCGACCCCGTTCCGCCGGCTGCCACGGCGGCGACGGATCCGGCTCGACGCCTTCGAGGCGCTGGCCCTTGGGCTCGCGCTCGTCGGCGTGTCGCTCGTCGCGATCTTCGGGACGGAGGTAGCCGGACAGCGCGTGGTGCCGCGGACGCTGGTCTTCCTCGGGCTGCAGTACCTCGTGGCCAGGGCGGGCCGCCGTTCGAGCCGAATCTCCCGAGCCCAGCTCCAGGTTGCCCGCCTCTCCGTCGCGGTGCTGTTCGTCGCCGTGCTCACCGTCGGAGCCGGCGAGGGCGGGCGCCTGCCACTCACGTCGCTCTACCTGCCGATCGTCGCCATGGCTGCCGCCAGCGGTCGCGTCCAGATGATCGCGATCGGCATCGCCACGGTGGTTGCCTACGTCATCGTCGAGGTCCTCACCGGCGCCACCGGGACGCAGTCGAGTATCCGTGGCATCGCGCTCGGCGGGGCAGCCGCGCTGCTCGTCTTCGGTACGCGCCGGACGATCGGGGCGATGCACGCGGCCCTCGCGGCCACTCGGACGGCCCGCCGGAGCGAGCGCCGCCGGGCGCGCCAGATGAGCGGTCTGGAACAGGTCGGACGGCTGCTCGCCCAGAGCGGCCCGACCCCTGAGGCGCTCGATCGGGTCATGGACGTGCTGACGAGCGGGTTCGGCTACCGGCACGTCTCGATCTACTTGACCGCCGGAACCGGGCTCACGCTCGGCGCGCAGCGCGGCTACAGCGCCCCGATCGACCATTTCGACGCGACGACGGGCGTCATGGGACGCGTCCTGCGGACAGGCGAGGCGGCGTTCGTGCCGGACGTCACCGCCGACCCCGACTACGAGGCAGCCGATCCGGCCGTCCGGAGCGAGGTCTCCGCGCCACTCCTCGATCGTGGCCGCGTCATCGGGATCGTCAACGTCGAGTCGACCGCCGAGCGGCCGCTCGACGAAGCGGACGTCCGCGTCGTGGCGGCCGTCGCGGACCGCCTCGCCGCAGCCGTGGCCCTGGCCGAGGAGCGTCGTGGTCTCGCGGATCGCGCCAAGAGCTTCGCCGCCCTCGTCCGGTTCAGCGCCGCGATCAGCCGCCTGGATAGCGCCGACGTGTTTGGCAAGGTCCTCGATGCGGTCGCAGAGGTGGTGCCTGCGGACCTCGTGACGCTGACCGTGCTCGATCCCGCAGGGGACCGCTACGTCGTCCGTGGCGTTCGCACCGCCGCGCTGGACGGCGACCGGCTGGTCGGGCACGTCATCGAGCTCGGGGAGGGGATGGCCGGCCGCGCACTGCGCGACCGTGCGCTCGCGCGTGGACAGGACTTCGGGCCGGAATCCTTCCCCCGCAGCCTGCAGACAGATGGACCGCAGCAGCGCTTTGCCGACGCGCTGGGCGTGCCGGTGATCCGCGACGGCGTGGCGATCGGCGCCCTGACCCTGGCCCGGACCGACCCGGCGCGCCGCTTCACGGGTCTCGAGCTCGAGGCGCTCGAGCTGCTGGCCGGCCAGACCGCGCTGGCGATCTCGAACGCGCGACTGCACGAGGAGGTGGCCGCGCTGGCCATCCGCGACGGCCTGACCGGGCTCTACAACCGGCGCCATTTCGACGCGGCGTTCGATCAGCTCCTCGCAACGCACCGACGACATCACACGGGCGACGATGTCCACGGCCTGTCGGTGATCCTGTTCGACCTCGATCACTTCGGCTTGTTCAACAAGGAGCATGGCCACCAGGTCGGTGACGACGTCCTGCGCCGGTTCGCCGATGTCCTCCGGAGCCGCGCCCGGGCATCCGACCTCGTCGCGCGCTACGGCGGCGAGGAGTTCGTCGTCGTGCTCGACGGTGCCGGGAGCGCCGACGCCGTTGGCGTGGCCGAAGCCGTCAGGGTTGCATTCGGCGCGGGCGAGACGATCGGCGCCGAAAGCACGGTGCTCCGGGCAACGGTCTCGGCCGGGGTGTCGACGCTCGCGGACGACTCGACGCGCGAGGGACTGCTGCGCGCAGCCGATGTCGGGCTCTACATGGCGAAGCGCGCGGGGCGCGACCGGATCGTGGCGGCCTGAGCCTCAGGCGCTCGGGCGACTCTCGCGACGGCGGTTGCGGCGCCGTCCCGCGTCGGGGTCAACCGGCGCGGGTTCGGGTGCGGCGGGCACGATCGGCAGCTCGGTCTGGTCCTGCAGGCCGGACCGGATGATCGCGGCCAGCTCGCGCTCGATCGCCGGGTCCGTCTCCAGCTGGCGGTACGCCGCCAGCCGCCGGTCCGTCTCCGCGATCGCCCTGGCGTACGTATCGGGCGCGCCGGCCTTGGTCCAGTTCTCGCGGTTGTCGCGCTCCACGATCGGACTGGGCAGGTAGAGCGCCTCGGGCCAGTGGGCGGTGGTATGCGGCGCCATGATGAGGTGCTGGTCCGCCATGAGCTGGTCGATCAGGTCCTGTGCCGGGAGGTCGTCCTGTGGCTCGACCTCACGGACGAAGTGGAGCGCCTGGCCGCAGACCTCGTCGTCGAACACGAGCTTCGGCAGGCTGAACACGAGCAGGAAGTCGAGCATGCCCGGTCCGGACACCGAGTTCACGCCGGCCAGCGCGGCAAGCAGCGCACTCCCGAATGTCTCGGCCCCGGCCTGCGCATCGAGGATCTTCGCGTCAGACAGCGCCATGTAGGACTGGCACGGCAGGCCGAGCCGCTTCGCGACCTCGACGTACGCGACATCGAGCTGGAGCGCCTCGATGGCGGCCATCGGCGAGGACGCGAGCTTCATGTGGAACGTCGCCGGGGCGCCGCCGAACAGCACCGGGGCGCCGGGCTTGATGACCTGCGCCATCGTGATCCCGGCGAGGACGTCGACGGTGTGGAAGACCGTCGCGCCGACCACGGTCACCGGCGCGATCAGGCCCATCAGCGTCACGGGCACGATCTCGACGGGGATCCCGGCCTCGACGCAGTCGATCATGTTCTGGCACGAGTCCTCGCTGTACCGGAAGTTGCCGGTTGCGGTGATCGTGAAGATCGACATTGGACGCGCGATGAGGTCGTCGCGGTCGCGTCGGAACAGCTGCAGCATCTCGACCATGCGCGGCACGCCGTGCTCGGTAAAGGCACCTGAGACGAGGGGCTTCTTCGAGTTGGTCAGGGCCAGGTACAGCCGCCACGCATCGGAGACCTGCGCCTCGATGTCCTTGTTCGTCGAGAAGGCCGTGGCGAGATACGGGATGTGCTCGAGCCCGTCACCGAGCCGGATGTACTCGACGAAGTCGGTCGAGTTCGCCAGCCGCGCCTCGCCGGTGCGGTGATCGAGCACGCGGAGCCCGCTGGAGCCCGGCACGAAGTGCACCCGGTCGCCACCGATGTCGGCCGTCGGGCTGCCGTCCCGGTCGTAGAGGACGAAGGATGCGGGCGCGTCGCGGATTGCCCGCTCGACGACCTCCCGGGGAAACAGGACACGGTCGCCGGCCGCATTCGAGGGCAGCCCGGCCTCGAGCAGTCGCCGCCGCATCTCCTTGCCGCGAACCTCCATGCCGAGCTCGCCGAGGATCCGCATGGCCTCGTCAAGCACGCGGTCGATGAGGTCGTCGGAGAGGACGGTCAGGCGGGGGCGCATCGTCCCGAGCGTACCGCACGGGGCCTCACGGGCTCTGTCCGGACCGCCTGATGCCCCGGCCGGCCGGTCGGCCCCTTGCTCAGCTGGCGGGTGCGGGTCGCCCCAGCAGGTATCCCTGGGCCAGCGGGACAGCCAGCGTGCGCAGCATGTCCCGCTCACCGGCCGTCTCCACGCCCTCGGCGATCAGCGAGCAGCCGGCCTGCGCGGCGAAGTAGTCCATGCCGGAGACAAAGGCCTGCCGGGCGGGGTCGCTGTCGATCGCGCGGACGAGCCCGATGTCGAGCTTCACGAAGTCAGGGTGCAGCTCCACGATCGGGCGGAAGTTGGCAAAGCCCGCGCCCGTGTCGTCGATCGCGAAGCGGACCTTGTGGCCGAGGGCGCCCAGCGCGCGCCGGAGCGCCGAGTAGTCCTGGATCGGCACGTGCTCGGTCAGCTCGAGCACGAGCGGCCGATCGGCGCCGGCGAGCACCTCGGGGAGCGCCGGCGACTCGATGACCACCGCCGGTGAGACGTTCACGCTCAGCCAGCTGCCCGACGGCAGCCGCCTGGCGGCCTCGATGGACGCGGTCAGGCAGGCAAGCTCGAGGGTCCCGGCAAGCCCCACGAGATCTGCGTCCGCGAACCGCCGATCCGGCCGCTCTCCGTCGGCGAACCGGGTCAACGCCTCGTGGCCGACAGTTGCCCCCGTGGCCAGGTCGACGATCGGCTGGAACACCGGTGAAAAGGCGCGCTCGTCGATGACGGCGGTCAGCTCACGACGCATCTCGTCGACCTGGTAGCGCTCGAGGATCGCGGGGGCGAGGGTCGCCCCGGCGACGGCCGCGTACTCGAGCACGGTAGGGAGCATGCGCACGAGTCGGTCCCCGACGAGCGACTCCGTCGAGGCGGCCATCAGCGCACCGACGATATCCGGCCCGGCGTGCATCGGCACCCAGAGCCGGCCGGGCGTCGCCGGGTCGCCCGGCGCGCCCACGAGGTCGGATTCGTGCTCCTCGACCCATGGCCCCGTCCGGGTCCGCTCGATGAGGTGCGCGGACAGCTCGGCATGGAGGTGTCGTCCCGACTCCAGGCGACGGTCCACGACGCCGGCCGCAGCGAGCGACATCGCGACGCCGCTCGAGAACGACACGATCGCCGCGCCCGCGATGCCCGCCAGCTCGACGAGCTCCTGGCACAACGTCGCGGCCACTGCCTCGAGATCGTCCCGTGCCCGCGGGGTGGCGAGTGCGGAGGCGACAGCAAGCCGTTCCTGCAGCGCGTTCTCGAGCGCGGAGGTCCGTTCGACGACCTCCCCCGCGAGCTGGTCGTTGCGCCGGCGAAGCTCGAGATGGAGGCGACGGGTCTCCAGGAGGTTTCGGCACCGGATCACGACCTCGTCGGGATCGAACGGCTTGAGGAGGAAGTCCTTCGCGCCGGCCTCGAGCGCCCGCTTTCGGACGGCACGGTCCACGTCCCCGGTCAGGACCAGGATCGGCAGGAACTCGCCTGGCTCCAGCAGCTCGGCCATGTGCCGGAGGACGTCGAAACCGTCAAGCTCGGGCATGTGCAGGTCGAGCAGCAGCAGGTCGGGCACCTGGCGGCCGAACGCCTCCAGTGCGGTGCGCGGATCGCCATACGTGTCGATCTGCTCGAACCCGGCCTGCTGGAGGAAGCGCGCCAGGAGCCGGACGTTCAGCTCCTGGTCATCGAGGATCGCGACGCGCAGCGCTTCAACCCGGCTCGCCGGGCCCGGCGCCCGCGGTCCGCGCTGCACAGAACCGGTGCGTGAGTGACCGTTCCTCATGCCCCATCCCCATGCGTGCCCCTGCCCGTCCCGGCGGTCATTGCTCGCAGGTTGCATCACAGGGTATCGCGAAGTTCAACGCGAATGGACTGCACCGTACTCGCGCGCGTGCGCGGCCGCACCGCAATATCCTCATCGAACCGGACGCAACACGACCAGGAGGCATCGGCATGCAGGCTCGCTCGATCACCATGCTCGGCACGGGGCTCATCGGCGACTTCTACACGTCGACGCTCCTCGGGCAGCGCGGTCGGGACGCCGTGCGGGTGGTCTACTCGCGCAGCGAGGCCCGCGGGCAGGCGTTCCGCGAGCGCTGGAACATCCCCGAATCGACGACCGACCTCGACGCCGCAATCCGCCATCCCGAGACCGACGTGGTGATCGTCGGCCTCCCGAACTTCCTCCACGAAGAGGCGATCTCCATCGCTGCCGATGCCGGTAAGGCGATCCTCTGCACGAAGCCGCTCGGGCGGACTGCGGAGGAGGCGAAGCGGATGCTCGACACGGTCGAGCAAGCCGGGGTCTTCGCGGGCTACCTCGAGGACCTGTGCTACACGCCCAAGACGCTCAAGGCGATCAAGGCCGTGGAGGACGGAGCGGTCGGCGACGTGACCTGGGTCCGCTCGCGTGAGACGCATCCCGGTCCGCACTCCGCGTGGTTCTGGGATGGCCGGCTCACGGGCGGTGGCGCGATCATCGACCTCGGCTGCCACTGCATCGAGATCATCCGGAACTTCGTCGGCAAGGGAAATCGACCTACCGAGGTGCTGTGCCACACCGACACGCTCGTCCATCCCATCGCGGACGAGGACAACGCGATCGCACTCATCCGGTTCGAGTCGGGGGCGATCGGCCAGTTCGAGGTCAGCTGGACCTTCCGGGGGGGCATGGACCTGCGCGATGAGGTTGCCGGGACCCACGGCACGATCTGGCTGAATCATTTCCTCCGCACCGGGTTCGAGATGTTCACCGCGGGCGGCAGCGGCGGCTACGTCGCGGAGAAGGCCGAGACGTCGGCGGGCTGGCTGTTTCCGGTCGGCGATGAGGTGTCCGAGCTGGGCTACGTGGACATGTTCACCGACATGTTCCGGGCCATCGAGGAGGGCCGTGCGCCGCGCGAGACGTTCTACGACGGGTATGTCGTGAACGCCGTCATGGACGCGGCCTATCGCTCCGCGAAGGCCAATGCGTGGGCACCGGTCGAGCTGGACTGGCGCGGGGGCGAGACGCCCAGGATCGCGATGACGCCCGAGACGTATGACGGGCACGTCGTCATCAAGCGCGAGCTGCTGCCCGATGGCCGGGTCAAGCTCATCCTCAAGGACCCTGCCTCGGGCGACTTCGTGGACCGGGTCGTCGCCGGCGGATGACCCCGCGCCTCGAGGTCGTGCCGCCAAGGGCCTGGGCGGATCACGTCGCCCGCGCGCTGATCGGACGCATCAAGGACCAGCCGGACCTCCGATTGTGCCTGCCGACGGGCGACACGCCGACGCCGGTGTTCGAGCGGATCGTGGAGGCCTCGAGGCGTGGTGAGGTTTCCTTTGCCGACGTGACGGTCGTCGGTCTCGACGAGTTCGTGGGCCTGCCGCCATGGGATCCGGCGCGCTGTGACGGCCGATTGCGGCGCGAGCTGCTGGACCACCTCGATCCGGGACCGCGTTCGGTCCACCTCGTCGATCTCGCCGACCCCGATCCCGCGCGTGCCGCCGCCCGTCACGACGAGGTTGCTGCGGCGGGACTGGATCTCGTGCTGCTCGGTCTGGGCATGAACGGGCATGTCGGGCTCAACGAGCCGGGATCCGGTCCGGACAGTCCAACGCGGGTGGTCGAGATCGCCGCGACGAGCCAGGCTGCCGCCACGGATCGATATGGCGCCGGTTCGGTCCCGACGCGCGGGATCACCCTCGGCATGGACCGGCTGCTCGAAGCAGGCCAGGTCTGGCTCCTCGTCACCGAGGCGCGGAAGGCCAACGTGCTGGCCCGCACCCTCGAAGGGCCGGAGACCACCGATGTGCCAGCCTCGTTCCTGCGCCGCCATCCGCGGCTCGTGGTCTTCGCCGACCAGCCTGCCGCGGCGATGCTCGCCGGTGGCGGCCCGGACTCTCGCTAGGGCAGCTCTGCCGCACCGGCCTCGGCCAGCTCCTCGGAGAACGTGTTCATGATGATCACGGTGTCGCCCATGCTGTACAGGTAGGCATCGGGAAGGTCGTCGCCGTAGTCGACCCGGGTGAGCTCCTTGCCCGCCAGCTCGAGCTCGTCGACCGTCACGCCCTCACCTTCCGCAACGAGCCAGCTCTGCAGGATCAGGGCCCGGAACGGCCCCGGTCTGCGCCGGGCAAGCGGAATGCGACAAAGTAGAGGTCGAGCTCCTCGGTCTCGTCGTAGGCCTGGGCCACCTGCAGCTCGGCCGGCGTTCGCCCGAGCGCGCGGAGCGCGGCGATGATCGCGCGGCTGCTCGGGTCGTCCTGGAGGATCTCGGTGCCCGTGACGCTGTCAGTCGTGAGCGGCGTGTCCGCCACCGAAGTGGGGAGCAGCCCCTCGAGACCGGGCGCGGCAGCAGACGCGTCGGGTGACGCGGGACCGCTCGGCTCGACTGACGGCTCGAGGGACGGTTCGGGTGCCTGAGACTCCGGAGAGAGCGAACCTGGCACTGCGGTCCGTGGCGGTGCGGGGCTCGGGACGTCACCGGCACGAGCCTCCTGGATCGCGCGGTCGAACGCCTGCGCAGTGGCTCGCAGCTCCGCCGACGAGACCGTCCCGGCGATGACGATGTAGGCCACGAGATCGCCCCGCCGGAAGTGGATCGTCGAGAGGCCCTGGAGCTCGTCACCGACGGTGTAGCCCTCGTCGCCGATGTCCTCGAGGTCGTCTGTCGGGTTACCCGAGCTCTCGTCGGCGGATCGGGAGCGGGCGACTGCCTCCCCACCGTCGCGTCCGTAGCACGTCACCGTTGCGTAGATTGCGCCCTCTGCACCTTCCGCGGCGGGCGGACCGGCGATGGTGACGCTGAGATTGCTGGGAAAGAAGTTCGTGGCCTCGACCCGCCAGCCGGTCGGGAGGTCGTTCTCGGTCGGAGTGGCGTCCCAGGCACGCGCCTGGCAGTCGGCGGCGCCTGCGCCGGCTCCTCCTGCGGACAACGCCGACCAGGCCAGCGCGAGACCGGCGAGCACGAGCGCGACGAGGCTCAGGGCAAGGGGCAGGCGTGACGGGAACGCCTGATCGTCCTCCACCTCGTCGGTTGGCGTGGCGGGACGGCGGGTCGGATGTGTCCGGGACTCGGTCGGCATCGGCGGATCATCGCACCTCGAAGGTGCGGGGCCGCTGCGACGGCCGCAGCAGCCTCAGCGCCCGCCGCTGAGCGCGTCGGCCTCCATCACGGCGGTCCGGACGGCGGCGATCCGGGCAAGTCGGTCGTCATCGCGCTCGACCGGGTCGAACAGGGTGCCGCGGCTCGCCCCCCAGCGGGCAGCGATCGCGACGGGATCCTCATCGAGCACCACGGACGCCGCCTGGACCGCGGCACCGACCGCGACGAGCTCCTCGGCGTCGGGCACCAGGACCGGACGACCCGACAGCCGCCGGACGACGTCGACCCAGGTCGCACCGCGTGCGCCACCGCCGACCACGAGGAGCGGCGCGCCCGCGTCGAGGCCACCGGCCTGAAGCGCGATTGCGTCCACGGCGTCGAGGAGTGACGCGATCGCACCCTCGTACGCCGCCATCAGCACCTCGGGCCCGCTCGTGTCGTGCCGGAGGCCGACCATCGTCCCGGCGGCGTTCGGCAGGTCGGGCGTGCGCTCGCCGTCGAACCAGGGCAGGACGACCAGGCTCCGGCTCGGGGCTACCTCGTCCCGTGCCAGTCCGAACAGCGATGCCACGCGGTCCACGGCCAGCGTGCAGTTGAGGGTGCAGGCGAGTGGCAGGAACCGGCCGGTGGCATCGGCAAAGCCTGCAACGATGCCGCTCGGGTCCGCGGGCCGCCGCTCGGAGACGGCGAATGCCGTGCCGGACGTTCCGAGGCTGAGCGCGACCTGGCCCCGTGCCAGTCCGAGCCCGAGCGCTGCCGCCATGTTGTCGCCCGTGCCCGGTCCGACCGGGATCCCGGCCCGAAGCCCAAGGTCCGCTGCGGCCTCCGCGCTGACGACGCCCGCTGTCTCGCGGGGACCGAGGACACGCGGGAGCATCGAGGGGTCCAGCGCCACAGAAGGCAGCCCGAGGATGTCGAGCGCGTATCCCTCATCGCCCGGCGACCACCAGCCGGTGCCCGAGGCGTCGCCCCGGTCCGTGACGGCGTCTCCCGTCAGTCGCTCGGTCAGGTAGTCATGCGGGAGCCGGATGGCAGCCGCGGCTCGTGCCGACGCCGGCTCGTGCTCGCGGAGCCAGACCCATTTGGTGATGGTGAACGAGGCGACGGGGCGGCTGCCGGTGCGCTCCGCCAGCCGCTCAGCACCGATCTCCCGGGTCAGCCGAGCGGCCTGCGGCGCCGATCGCGTGTCGTTCCAGAGCATTGCCGGACGCAGCGGCTCGCGATCTGCCCCGAGCACGACGAGCCCATGCTGCTGCCCGCCGATGGCGATTGCGTCGATCTCGGCCGCCCGGCCGGTGGCACCGATGGCAATCCGAAGGGCGTCCCACCAGCCGCGGGGATCGCTCTCACGCCCGCCACCCTCCCCGGTGACGACGTGGGTTGCCCTGCCCGACGCCTCCACGCGACCAGTCTCCACGTCGACGACGAGCACCTTCGTGGCCTGCGTCGACGAATCGACCCCGGCGATGAGTCGCACCATGGCGCCATTCTGCCGCGGCGAGGAGCCTAGGGGTCGACGTCCTCGGTCGCCTTGCCCTCCGGGTTGTCGTTGATCCGGTTGCCCGTGACGCGCTCGTCCGCGGCAATCGCGAAGATGTGGCGGCTCTTGTCCGTGATCTGGTCCGCCAGCTCGTGGAACTCCGGCGACGAGATCTCGTGCTGTCGCTTCGTGCGCTCCATCGCCTTGAGCTCCTCGATCTCGTCGAGCAACGCGTCCGAGTCCCGGCGGAGGTGCTGCTGGTCCCGTTCTTCCACCGTCGCGTGCGCTCCTGTCTCGTGAATCGGTCGCTGCTCTCGACGTCGGTCCATGTTGCGGGTTCGGCCTTGCGGCACGCGTCACCGATCGGGGTGGGCGATAACAGGGGCATGACGTCATAGGCACGCATGGGGTCGTGAGCCGCGGCCAGCAACGCAGCCGAAAGCGAGGCGTCGGCGGTCGCGACCGAGGCGGGGTCGACCGTCGGCGTACCCGGATAGTCCGTTTCGAAAGTGGTGGACGCCCCCGGCTCCAGTGGCCCGAGCGAGACGTCGTATGCACCCGCAAGTGCCTCCCCGGCTGCGTCGTGCAGCACCACTGCCACGGCGGCCTCGGTGATTGCGGCGTCGCCTGGATTCGCGACTTCGCCGGTCACCAGGATCGTGCCATCCGGGTTGGGCTCCCACGTCACTCGGGAGACCGTTAGCGGCACGATCCTGGAGTCCGCACCATCGGCCGGGCTGGCGGCAAGCGTGACGTCAAGCGACGTGAGCTCGTCGGGATCGGCGAAGGTGGCGGTCAGGGTCTCGACGAGGTGAACAGTCTCACCCGGTGCCACGACCGGCGGGAAGGCATGGGCAAAACGCCCGCTGGCGACCACCTGGCCATCACGATCGAGCACGCGCCAGGTGCTCCCGGAGGCCGGGAACGCCAAGCGTGCGCCGCGCCCGGGCGCGGTTGTGTTCGGAATGGGGCATCCGGCAGGGTCACGTTATCCTGCCCGCGATGACGATCGAGCCCCAGCGAATGGCCACGTGGATCTGATTCACCCGAGCCATATCGCCGACCAGACATCGCCAACCCACGGGCGGTGCGAGCCGATCTCCGCCGAGATCTGCCACTCATCCACATGACGAGCCGAGCGGACTGGCGCCTGGCTCGAACGAGAGCACGCAACCTCATCCGGCGTCTGGGCAGTCGCTGGTGAAGAAGAGCGCCCTCGTCCGCAACGAGGAGTACGTCGGTCAGCGGTGGAGTGTGCGGAGCGGCTGCGGCGCTGGAGCCAGATCGCTGACCAGACGTCGTCAACCGCAGCCTGGATGGCCGTAGCAGAGCAGGCCCCTGGCATTCACGGCGGTCAGGTGCCGCCTCGTGCCGAGTCGGCTGGCGCCCGGTGTCGGCATCCGCGACGTTGCGGTGCGCCAACCGCATCACACAAGCCACTCATCAACGGCTGCCCGTGCGATGCCCGCACCCGGGCGCAGGGCGAGCTCAACGGCCAGCAGATCCAACGCCGGGTGAGAGCTCGCGATGATGGATTGAACCGACCCCGCCACCTCGAGCGCGGTCAGGTCATTGGGATCCGCCGCCAGGCCGAGGCCCGCAGCCTCGATCGCCGCCGCACCGTCGAACTGATCGGTCGAGAAGGGCAGCGCGAGCATCGGTACCCCGTAGGCGAGGGCCTCGGTGACGCTGTTGTTTCCGGCGTGCGTGACCAGCACGCTGGCCCGGCGAAGAATGCTTACCTGGGGCAGGTAGGAGGCGACGAGCCAGTCCGCCGGCAGCGGACCCAGGCGACTCGCGTCGGTCGAACCGGTGGCCAGGGCTACGCGAACGTCCAGGTGTCGCAGACCGTTCGCGATGACGGTCAACACATCGTCTCGTGCCGAGAGGAACGTCCCAAGCGAGACGAGCACGATCGGACGATCGACGTCGCGTGCGAGCCATGCGTCGACCTCTGCTGACGGCTGCTCCACGCGCGGTGTGGATCCGAGGAATGCGTGTGCGCGCGGTAGATCCGCCGTCCGTCTCGGGTCGTGGAGCGGCTCCGGGTAATTGAGGAGTACCAGCGACCCGTGAGCAGCGAACGCATCCTCGACTGCCGGAGCGTCCGTCGAAACTGCTCGCAACGCGTCGTTGTAGGCGCCCGTGAACCGATCTGCGACGCGCATTGCGATCGACTGAAGCTCCTCCAGCTCATCCGTGCTCGGCGCGAATGCGGATGGCCACGCGCCCGGGACCCCGTAGGTCTCACCGGCGAGGGGAAGTTGACGTGGATGGCCCAGGACGACGTCCGCATATGCAGCGCCGGCCGCACGAAGTCCGATGGTTGCCCCGAACGCGAGATGATCGATGAGGATCGCGTCCGGTCGGACCTGTTTGACGATCTCGACCGTCCGACGCGCTGTCTTCGTCGGTTCCCAGAGCAGGTCATGTGCCCGCGCCTCCGCCTGGTACCGAAGCGTAGGCAGCATGCCGCGCCGGGTGGCCTCGAAGAACGCTCGCAGGTTGTCGTCCTCACCGGCCGCCTGCTCTTCGGGACGGGCGACGCCCGGATTCGATCCTGGGCCCAAGGGAAGATGGGCGAACCCCATGCCCGCTCCGGCCACGAGCGGCGCGACTGCAGGCCCGGTCGCCACCACGACCCGCTCACCTGCGTCCCGCCATGCGGTAGCGATGGTGATCAGCGGGACCGCATGCGATGCGTAGTCCGGGCTGACGACCAGGAGGGTCACGAGGCGATCGGGCCGCGCGAACCGAGCGCGACACGGTGATAGATCGACGCCATGACCCGCGCCATGCCGGCGATGTCGTACCTCGAAGCCATGGACTCGGCGGCATACGCAGCGCGACCTGGTCGATCGGCGATATCGAGGGCACCTGCCACGCCGCGCGCCAGCGCCTTGGGATCGAGCGTGTCGACGAGCCACCCGGTTCGGCCCTCCTCGACGTACGTCGCCGGCCCGCCTGTCCGGGGCGCGACGACCGGCAGTCCGGCCGCCAACGCCTCCACGATCGCGAGGCCGAATTCCTCCTTTCGACTCGCGCAGGCATAGGCGCCGTGCGGACCGATCAACTGACCGACACCGCGCCTGACTGCGGCGAGGAGGTGCCCGACCTCGCCGTTGGGCCGGTGACCCAGCAGGACGACCGCGTCTGCCAGGTCCGGCTGCGCGGCCTGTACCGCCCGGATCCGAGCCAGTTCGATCGATTCTGCCGCCGTCGGATTGTCGAGATCCCCCCCGACGATGACCAGGGTCGCGCGAGCGCGCAGCGCCGGATCCGAGGCGAACGCCTCGACGAGGCGGGCCATCCCTTTCAACTCGTTCAAGCGTCCGACGGACAGCACGATTGGCAGGCCGTGGCGGGTCCCGGGAAGCGCCGCGACCCGGTCGAGCAGGGACTCCAACGCTGAAGGCCGGACCGCGCCCGGTGCTCCGGCCAAGCCGGCGTCAACGGGACTTCACAGCGGCAGCAAGCGCCTTGATTTCCGCGGCCGCGTGTCGGATCTGGGCGGTGTCGATCCCCTCGGGCACGACCGTGAAGGACCCCGGAGCCGACGCGACATCGATCCCGACAAGCTCGCGCAGCTGGTCGGTCAGGTGCTCACGGGGAAAGAGCGCGACGTGGTCGGCGTGCCGTGCGAGGCGCTCCACGAGGTGGGCGCGATACCAGAGGTGCAGGGAAGCGTCGTCCAGTCCGAAAGTCTTTCGGTCGAGATCGCCTGACGCCTCGCGGTTGGCGATCAGGCCGTGCGGGTCGGGCGCGAGGCTGAACACGGTGGGGATCTCCAGCATCGCGGCCACATGCGCTCCGGCGAGGCTCCCGACGTCCGCCATCCGCAGGTGAAGCACGTCCGGCCGGCCATGAACGCGGAACACGCGCTGTAGACCGCGCTCCGCAGAAATCCGAGCCGGCCAGGAGTCGCCGAATCCCGTACCTGCCTCCGGCTCGAGTCCGACAGGAGCGAATCGGATGGCGCCGTCGCTTCGCCGATCAGCGTCGAGGACATCGCTCACCGTGCCGCGACCGATCGTGACGACCTCCGCGATACCCGGAGTGGCGGCGAGCGCCCGGCCGAGTTTGACCAGGAGCGTTGCGAGGCCACCGGTGTCGCCCACCCCGGAGTGGAGGAGCTCCGGATCGAGGACCGCGCCGAGGTGGACCTGCGCCACACGGACAGCGGGTGCTTCCCCGGGGGATTTCGACCCTGTAGCCGGCGCGGGAGGACGACCCTTCACGTCGAGTAGCCGCAACGAGCGATCGAATTCTGCGAGGCGCACCGCCTCCGCGACCCGGTCGTCACCGCGGGCGAGAGCGGCGATGGAGTGTGGGAGCGGCGCATCAAGGCGATCCCCGAGCGCGGCGATCGCTGCCACGCGGACGACGTCCGCCTCGCTGAGGTCGGCAGCGACCGTTGCGAGGTCCGACAGCACTCCATCATCGGGAACGAGCCCAAGTGTCTCGATCACGGGCCGCCGGCCGTCCCGATGGTCCGTCCGGGCGAGGCCGCGGCGCAGAGCCGCGACGACCAGGGCCGGCTCACTCCGGGCCCACCGCGCCAAAACCGACTGCGCATGCATGCCGGCCAGGCGCCCAGCGACGAGGAGCTCGACCAGGGCTTCGACAAGGTCGGGCGCGGGAGCTCGACCTGCGCTGACCCAGGCAGCATGCGCAGGCAACGGACCGTGACCCAGTCGCAGCACATCCAGGAGTGCGTGGTCGGCCTGTTTCCCGGGGATGGCGCCCAGGGCATGAACGGCCGCGATGCCCGTAACGGCATCGGAACGGTCTTCGACGGCTGCGAGCAACTGTCGGACGACTGATCGCGCCAAGGTCGAGGAGGCGACGGTGGCCTCTACGTCGGCGACGGCGAGAGGAGTGACCCGGATCGCCTCGATGATGGACGCAGCAGCGGCAACGCGCTCGAGTCCGATCGGCGCGGGCAACGGCCGGTCGATCGAAACCAGGCGCGAGCGGCTCGGAGCGGAGGGAAATCCCATCATCCGGGCGGACTCGGAGGATTCCGTCTTGAGCAGGCGGACCGGGCTGTGCCGGGTCCACGAGAAGGCACCGCGGCACCTTGCCGACGACCCATGGACCCCAGCTCGCAGATCAAGGCAGGTGCGAGAAGGGGCCGAACTCGGTGATTGTCGTCGCAGGCGCTACATGAACTGTACAAGGTTTGTTTAGCTTATTGCCAGAGGTGATGGACTCGTCAAGAGGTCTGCATTGGCGCAGGAGATGTGACATACCTTGTACGTCGTCACATGTCGGTCGTGCGGTGGCGATCCGCCGGCATGGCCATCACCGTCATCCCCCGCTCCTGCCGTTCCTCGTGCTCCGCCGGAGCTTCATCAAGGGACTGGCGGCCGCAGCCCGTCGCTAGCCCGCGGCGCGGACCCTACGGCAGGAGCGAGACCGTGCGTTCCGCAAGCGCAGCGATGGTGACCCGGTCGTAGTCTCGGACGGCACTCCGCACCCGGACATGCGTCGTCCCGACAAGCTCGGCAGGGATGGCCGATGCACCATGCAGGACCCCATACACGCTGCCGACCGTGGCGGTCGTGGAGTCGGTGTCCCGCCCGCCCTGGATCGAGATCGCCGCGGCGCCCATGAAGTCCTTCCCCCACAGCAGGGCGATCGCGATCAGGGCGGCGTTCGGCAGGGTGTGTACCCAGCTGTAGTGCCCGAGATGTCGATCGACCCAGTCGAGTGCAGCCACCTGGTCGACGCCGCGCAGGTGAAGGTCAAGGACGGACTCCAGGACCTCACGCAGCCGCGAACGCGGTGGCACGACCGTCATCGCCCGCTCGATCGACTCGGTCGCGCCCGACGCGGTGAACGCGGCGGCGACGAGGGCTGCGGCCCACATCTCCCCGTAGATCCCGTTTGCAGTGTGGCTCAGGCGGGCATCGGTCAGGGCGAGCCGGGCCGCAGCGCCAGGGTCGCCCGGGTTGGCGTAGCCGAAGATGTCCGCCCGGATCAAGGCGCCGATCCATTCGCGGTACGGGTTGCGGTGCGTGGCGGTCTGCGGTGGCGCGAGCCCGAGGATGAGATTCCGGTAGGCCGCTCGTTCCGCCGTATACGTCTGGGTGAACGGCACCCGATCGAGCCACTGCGTCCCGATCTGCTCGGTCGAGATCGAGCGGCCGTGGCGTTCGAGCAGGTGCAGGCCGAGGATCGTCCAGTCGATGTCGTCGTCGCGCGGCACATCCGAGAAGCGGCCCGCGGTCGCCGTCGGAGCAGACGGATGCAGGCGCGGCACGCCGGCCGGCAGCGGCTCGAGCAAGGGAAGATACCCCCGCTGGGGCCACTGTCCGGCAGCCCGCAGGTAGCGCTCGATCTCTGACCGGGTCAGACCCTCGACCGGCTTGCCCAAGGTGTTGCCGACGGCGCGGCCGAGCCAGGCGCCCTGGATCCTGGAGGCGACGGCGGCACGGTCGGTCGGCGGGTCCGACGGGACGTCGGTCAGCGCGAGCAGCGTCGCCTCGTCCTCCGGCTCGTCGTACGACCAGTCAGGTCGACGCCCGACGGACCACAGCGTGCGCTCGATCCCGGCCAGCGCGTCGAGGTCGCCCGCTGCCGCGGCCGTCGCCGCGACCTCCTGGTACTCGGCCACGTCGTGACCGCTGTGCAGCAGGTGCTCGACCTCGTCGGGAACGAGGTCACGGGGATCGAGGACATCGTGCATCGCGTCGGGACTAGCCCTTCACCGCCCCCGAGAGGAGGCCACGGGCGACCTCGCGCTGCAGGACGACGAACAGGATGACCACCGGGAGGATCGTGATGAGCGTGGCCGCCGCAAGTGGCCCGACATCGACGGTGCGGCCGCCAGCGAACAGGTACAGCCCGAGCGTCAACGGCCGGAAATCGCCGCCCGGCAGGTACAGGAGCGGCACCAGCAGGTTGTTCCAGTTCTGCAGGAAGGTGAACACGGCCAGGGCACTCGCGCCGGAGGTCACCAGCGGCGCCATCACCTTCAGGAAGATCTGCCACTCGGACGCGCCGTCGATCCGGGCAGCCTGCTCGAGCTCGGGCGGGAGATCGGAGAAGAACGCGCGCATGAACACGGCCCCGAAGGCCATGCCTGTCGTCGACATCACCAGGATGACGCCTGGCAGCGTGTCCAGGAGCGCCATCCCCTGGAGCTGGAAGTAGAGCGGGATCATGTACGTGAAGAAGGGCACGAGGAGGCCCAGGATCACGAGGTAGAAGATCACCGTCCGGCCTCGGAATGGCAGCTTCGCGAAGGCGTAGCCCGCCATCGTCGAGAGGACCACGACGATGACGGTGCTCGGCACCGACAGGATGAACGTGTTGACCAGGTATTCGCCGAAGTTCCCGACCGTCCACGCCCGCTCGAGGCTCTCCAGCGAGAAGGACGAGAACAGGCCGAAGGGATTCGAGCGGACGTCCTGCCGGGTCTTGAGCGCGCTCGACACGGTCAGGACCACGGGGAACAGCATCAGCAGCGAGAGGATGATCAGGAGCGCATGGGTGGTGACGTGCGGGCGTCGTCGCGAGGACATGGAATCCCTCCCTGGACCTACGCGCCGGTTCGATACAACGAGAGCCGCCGTTGCAGACGGTTCAGGCCGATCGTGAACGGGATCGCCAGCACGGTGATGACCAGCGCCAAGGTGGTCCCGTAGCTGATCCGATTGAGCTGGAACGCATTCGAATAGGCGTACGTCCCGAGGACCTCCGTCGCGTTCGCTGGCCCGCCCCCGGTCATCACGAAGATGATGTCGAAGACGCTGAAGCCACCGATGAGGGTGATCGTCGTGACCATCAGGAACACCGGCATGATCTGCGGCAGGATTACGTACCGCAGTCGTTCCCGGCCGTTGGCCCCATCGATGGTCGCCGCATCGATGAGCTCGGTGTCGACGTTGCGGAGCGCCGCCAGGAAGATGACCACGGCGAACCCGATGGCGCTCCAGACCGCGGTCACGAGGACTGCGCTGAGGGCCGTGTCCGGATCACCCAGCCAACCGGTCGCGAAGGACCCCAGGCCGAAGAGCTCGAGGCCCTTGTTGAACCACCCTCGCAGCGGATCGTAGATCCAGCCCCACACGATGCCGATGGCGGCGCCGGGCAGGACGTAGGGCAAGAAGAAGGCGAGGCGGTAGAGGGTCGAGCCGCGCTGCACGTTCCACAGCAGCAGGGCGACGGCAAGGCCGATGATCAGGGGTCCGGCCGTGCCCACGATGATCCAGATGATGTTGTTCTTGAGCGCCGGCAGGACCTGCGGGTCGTTGGCCAGCTCGATGAAGTTGCCGAGGCCCACGAACGGCGGGTCGGCCTCGAACCCGTTGAAGTCGACGAAGGCGAAGTAGATGGAGTTGACCAGCGGGACGAGGAAGAACGTAACCACCAGCAGGACCACCGGCGCGACGAGCGCGATGCCCAAGCGGGCTTGCGCCCGCCTGGTCACCGCCGGTGTCGTGGCCCCATCGTAATCAGCCACGGTCACCCTCCCCTTGGCTGAACGTCCCTACCCCTGCTTGGCCGCAGCATCGAGGTCAGCGGCGACCTGTTCGGCCGTCTTCTGTCCGGTCAGCATGGCCTGGATCCCGTTGAACATCGCCTCGTTGAACACGTCCGTGGACAGCACGTCGATGTTCGAGCCGAAGTCTGCGTCGCCGCTGGCGAACTGCGCGGTGTTCTCCAGGACCTGGGCAAACAGCGGCGAGACCTCGACGCCCGCCGTGTCCACGGGATACGGAGGGATTGTCGCCAGGTTCTCGACGACCCAGCGGGCGTGCTCCTCCGACACGAGGTAGTCGACGAAGGCGATCGCGGCCTGCGGGTTCCGGGTGTTGGCCGAGACGTACGGACCCGAGCCAAGACCACCCGTCCAGATGCCGGGACCGGATTCGGATGGGAACGGCATGTATCCGACCTCGAAGTCGACGCCGGCCGCCTCGATGTCGCCGACTAGCCAGCTCCCGGTCGGGATCATGGCGGCCTCGCCGGAGAAGAAGAGCGCATTGCCGTTGTCGTACGAGATGGCGGTCGGGGTGGGCGGGAAGTAGCCGGCCTCGTTCCAGTCCTCCCAGATCTTCAGGGCAGCCACGACGTCGGGCGAGTCCCACGACCCGTCGCCGGCGAACAGTTTCGCCATCCCCTCCGACCCGATCCGGCTCGAAAGCGCCATGCTGAACCAGTGGCTGCCCTCCCAGCCCTCCTGGTCGGCCATGGCGAACGGGATGCGGCCCGAGCCCTTGATCGCTTCGGCCGCCGCCTCGAGATCGGCGAGGTTCTGGGGCTGGGCGAGCCCGAGCTCGGTGAAGATGGCCTTGTTGAAGTAGATCCCGATCGTCTCCATCTCGCCGGGGACGCCCAGGACCTTGCCGTCGAACGTGACCTGCTCCTTGGCGAAGTCATAGACCGGCCATTGGTTCTCCTCGTACGCGGCCGTGAGGTCGTAGAGGAGCCCCGCCTCGGCGAGGGCACCGGCGTACTGCGGGCCCGAGCCCCAGGCGAAGACGTCAGGGCTGTTGGGGCCGCGGAGCTGCGTCTGCAGGGACTGGCGGAGCTGCTCCAGCGGGATCGCCTCGAGCTCGACCGTGATGCCCGGGTTGGCCGCTTCGAAGTCCTTGAGGTGCTCGCGCAGCGGCTCGAGGGCGGCGGGATCCTCGGGTGCCTCAACGAGGTAGCGGAGATCACCGGTCACGGGGGCGGCGGAGGGGGCGGACGCCCCAGGGTCGACGCTCTGGGCCGGATCGGACGACGGGGCATCGGTCGGTGCCGGTGTCGAGCGGACGCCGGTACACGCCGTGGCGAGCAGAAGCACGGCTGCCGCGAGTCCGGTGATCCGAAGTGGGGCTGGTCGCATGGGTGGTTCCTTTCGTATCGGAGGGATGGCCCCGGCCTGCCGGCAAGACGAGGCAGGAGCCCGGGTCAGGCGTCAGCGATCGGCGACTCCCGTGCGGGCCCCGCCCGGATAGTTCCCGCATCCGAGCTCGACAGCCTCCAGACCAAGCTCCGTGAGATATCGAGCATGGCGTCCAGCGGCGTGCTGCCGTAGATGGGGTCGAACACGCCGAGCTTCATCCTCGGTCCACACCGGCCATGGTGCCCACCGCGGCAGCATAGTCCAAGTGAGTGGGGGATCCGCGCCGTCGCCGAGCCCGCTCATGGGGTTCCAGCAGGCCCCTCCCGCTCGCGTCAGCCGGGCGGCAGGGACGATGGGCGCTGTCCACAGGAAGCGGTGGTCGACGACCTGGTCGAGGAGCGCGGCCCGACGTCCGCGCGGCGGACGCGCGCCTGGCGCGAGTTGGAGGTCCAGCCGGTAGCCTCGGGCCTCGCCGACCGTCACGAGCGGCGGCCGCAGGGCGGTCCACTCGAGATCGCTGGCCGTGAAGACCTCGAACTCGCCCTGCCTGGCGCCGACGACATGGCGAGCCATGCGTCGAACGACGCGCGAGGCCAGCCGGTCGATGGCGGGCTTCCGATCGCCCCGCACCTCGATGCCGGCACCGGACAGGGCGACCAGGCGGCGAACGTGCGCGCCGGCCCTGGGCTGTTGGCTGGACGAACGCGCTAGGTCCGGAGGGTTGTACGCGACCGCTCTCGAATGGAGGGCGATGCAATCTAACCCCGTTCCGGGAGAGTGCTCGAGGGAGATCACGCGCGTGGGTCTTGACTCACGGATCGCCCCACCTACAGTCTCGAACGCGACTCCACTGAGTGGTATCCTCTTCGGGCAGAACCACACCCGTGTGGCTCCTCGCGGGAGTAACTCAGCTGGCAGAGTGTCTGCTTCCCAAGCAGAATGTCGCGGGTTCGAATCCCGTCTCCCGCTCCAACCGCCCTACCGTCGAAGGCCCGTCCGAGCGGCCATCACGCCGTTCCCACGCGCGGTGAGCGCCACGACGGCCAGCGCGACCACGACGGCCACGATCGAGCGGATGATCCAGGCTGCATCCGCGTCGATGCCGCTCATCAGCGGCACCACGCCATTGAGGCCCGTGTGCAGCAGGGCCGCGAGCAGGACGCTGCTGCTCGCCACGTAGACCCAGGTGAGCACCACCGAGTACGCGCGTGTGTCAGTGAGCGCCTACCGGTGGCGATCTCATGCGTCAGTGGAGCGGTCATGGGTGTCTCCGGGCCAGTGGGACGGGGTGGTCGAACCTCCCGGAGGGTGCGGTTCGGGTCGCGCCGGTGCATCGGTGCCGACCCGCCATGGCGGGGAGGGTCAGCCCGGACTGGCCCGGCGGGGCAGGGGTCCCCGCCCGGCGGGCGATGGTAGTGTCGGCCGATGCGACAGCACCTGGGGAAAGCTTCGTGACGGGCCGGTTGGAAGGAAAGGCCTGCCTGATCACGGGCGCGGGGTCCGGGATCGGCCGGGCGTCGGCGCTCCGCTTCGCCGCAGAGGGCGCCGCGGTTGCCGTCGCGGACGTCGACCTCGATGCGGCCCTGGCGACAGTGGCAGCCATCGAAGGCGCGGGTCCGATCCTGTCCCGGCGGCCGGTTGCCATCCACATGGAGGTGACGGACGAGAGCTCGTGCGCTGCCGCCGCGGCCGCCACGCTCGACCGGTTCGGGACGATTGACGTCCTCTTCAACAACGCCGGGATCGCCGGCGTCGGCACGGTCGAGGAGACGTCCCTCGACCTCTGGGAACGGGTGATGTCGGTCAACGTCCGCGGCGTCTTCCTGGCGGCGCGTGCGGTGCTGCCGGCGATGGTCGCGGCCCGTGCCGGTTCGATCATCAACATGTCATCGACGATCGCCGAGATCGGGCTCGCGCGTCGAGCGTCATACGCCGCCTCGAAGGGGGCAGTGCTCGCGCTGACACGCCAGATGCAGGCCGACTACGCGCAGCACGGAATCCGGGTCAACGCGCTGCTGCCCGGCACGATCCACACGCCGTTCGTCGACCGCTATCTGGCGGAGAGCTACGACGATCCGGTCGCCGGCCTGGAGACGCTCAAGCAGCGGCAGCTCACCGGTGATCTCGGCACGCCCGAGGACGTCGCGTCGGCGGCGCTGTTCCTGGCGTCCGACGAATCCCGGTTCGTCCTGGGCACCGGGCTGTTCGTGGACGGCGGCGTCCGCGGCGCGAAGTGAGAGCCTGCGGCGGGGTGCCCCACCATTTGCGCCACCGGGCCCTCACGGCCGCCGGGTATCCTGTCCGGCGATGACAGAGGACGTCCTGCGGCGGCACGCCGTTCGCGACCGCGGCGATCTGGCCGGTCGGCCGATGGTCTTCGCGCACGGCTTCGGTTGCGACCAGACGCTGTGGCGCTTCGTCGCGCCTGCCTTCGAGACGGACCACCGGGTGATCACGTTCGACTACGTCGGCGCGGGTGCCTCAGATCGGTCTGCCTACGACCCCACGCGGTACGCCAGCCTCAGTGGCTACGCGGACGACATCGTGCAGATCTGCCGGGCGCTCGAGCTCGACGAGGTCGTCCTCGTCGGCCACTCCGTGAGCGCAACGATCGCGATTCTTGCCTCGATCGCCGAGCCGGCGCTCTTCGGGGACCTCATCCTCGTTACCCCGTCCCCCCGGTATCTGGACGATCCGCCGGCGTACCGCGGTGGCTTCAGCCGTGAGGACATCGACGGCCTCCTCCAGATGCTCGACGCCAACGCGATGGGCTGGGCCTCGTTCCTGGCGCCAATCGTCATGGGCAATCCCGAGCGCCCGGAGCTCACGGCGGATCTCGAGGCGACGTTCTGCTCGATCGACCCGGTCATGGCGCGCCAGTTCGCCCAGGTGACGTTCCTCGCCGACAACCGGCCCGATCTGGCACGGGTCACGACCCCGTCGCTCATCATCCAGTGCACGAACGATGCGGTAGCACCAGTCGAGGTGGGCGAGTACATGCTCGAGCACCTGGCGAGCAGCACGATCCGACGGATCGACGCGACCGGACACTGCCCGCACGTGAGTCACCCCGCCGAGACGGTCGAGGCGATGCGGCAGTACCTCGCCACACGAGAACGGGACCGGCAGCCCGTCGAGGCATGAGCGCACCGCTCGATGCGGTGCCGGGCGGCGTTCTGACGCTGTCGGAGGACCTGCGCATTCTCGCGGCGAACCGCGCGATGGGCGATCTCGTCGGACGTCCTCCGGCCTCACTCGTCGGTGAGCCGCTCGATGTCCTGCTCTCCGCGCCGGCCCGGATCCTCTTCCAGACCCATGTCTATCCGGCGCTCAAGGCCGATGGCCGGGTCGAGGAAGTGTTCCTTACCCTGGCAGCGGCCGATGGGGCGCCGACGCCGGTCCTGCTCAACGCGGTTCGGACCGACGGGCCCGGTGAGGCGCGGTACGAGGGCCTGATGGTCCGAATCCTGGCTCGATCTCGCTGGGAGAACGACCTGCTCGCCGCGACGAGATCCATCGAGGAAGAGCGCGCCGCAAGCCAGCGGATCGCGGAAGAGCTGGCGGCAACGGCGCAGGACCTGGCCCTGCGCTACGACGAGGAGCAGCGAAACCGCGAGTTCCGCGACGCGTTCGTCGGTGTCGTGAGCCATGAGCTGCGGACCCCGATCACGACGATCTTCGGCATGAGCCATGTGCTCCGCCAGCATCATGGATCGATGGCCCCCGAGGTCCTCCAGGAACGGCTCGCGGACATCGAGGCCGAATCCGACCGGTTGCGGCGCCTGACCGAGGACCTGCTCGTCCTCAGCCGGGCCGAAGCGGGTCGCCTGGAGCTCGCCGCGGACCCGATCGTGATGGGCCAGATCGTGCGAACCGCCGTGGAGAGCGAGCGAAAGCGGTCGCCGGAGCACGCGTTCACCGTGAACGCGGCTCGTGGCCTGCCGCTCGTCCTCGGCGAGGATCTCTATGTGGAACAGGTGATCCGCAACTTCCTGAGCAACGCCGCGAAGTACAGCCCGCCCGCCTCGACGATCCACGTGGCGGCCATCGAAGAGGACGAGGGCGTCGCCGTCCGCGTCTCCGATTCGGGCCTCGGGATCGACGATGGAGACGGCGAGCGCCTGTTCGAGCTCTTCTACCGCTCGACGGGCGCAATCCAGCACACGGGCGGGGCTGGGATTGGCCTCTTCGTGTGCCGCCAGCTCGTGTTGGCGATGGGCGGTCGAATCTGGGCGACGCGGGCCACGGGGCCGGCGACCGGCGCCGAGTTCGGCTTCTGGCTGCCGGGCGCGGTCGAGGAGGACGACGTAGCCGACGACTGAGCTGGCGGTCCACCGCGAACCGGGACCAATGGGCGATGGTGCCTGCCTGCACCGCGCGCGAGCATCGCGTCGATGCGTTCGATCCTCATCTGCCTCGTCCTCCTGCTCCTCGCTGCCGCCTGCACGACGGCCAGTGCAGGCCATCCCGCGCCCTCCGCCCCGGATACTGCTCGACCGCCCGTCCCGGCGACGACAACCCCGGCGATCACAGCCCCGCCCGCGTCCCCGTCCTTTGCCCCCCCGCCTCACCGAGCCCCGGCATGGCGCGGCTGGAGCCCGAGAGCGGTGCCTGGTTCGGCCTGAACCTCGACTGGGGATCGACGACCGCGGCCGCTGCGAGGGACCAGCTGGGTCGGACGCCTGCCGTATGGGTCCAGTTCGCGGCGTTCCCGCTCGATGACGGGGGCACGCACCAACCTCGACGCGTTCATCGAGCAGGTCGCGGCCGTCGATGGCATGGCGCTCATCACGCTGGAGCCGCACCGACGGGCTGGAAGCGGTGACAGACGAGGCGCGCCGAGGCTTCGCCGACCTCCTCGCCGGGTACTGGACGACACATGGCGTCGCCGACGTTCGTCCGCTTCGCCCACGAGATGAACGGGTCGTGGTACCCGTGGAGCCAGGATCCCGTGGCGTACGTGGCGGCATTCCGTCGCGTGGCCACCGCCGTGCACGATCGATCGCCGGGCTCTGCCATGGTCTGGGCACCCAACCAGGGCAACGGCTACCCGTTCACCGGCGGGCCCTTCGCGGCCGCGGCCGGCTCCGGTCCCATCCCGGCGCTCGACACGGACGGCGATGGTGCGCTGACCTCGAGCGACGACCCGTACGAGCCGTACTACCCGGGCGACGACGCGGTCGACTGGGTCGGCATGAGCCTCTATCACTGGGGGCTCGAGCACCCCTGGGGCGAGAACGAGATGCCGAGGCATGGCACGTTCGCAGCGATGCTTCGCGGCGAAGACGTCGGTGCGCATGCGACCGCCGGCTCGGTCCCGAACTTCTACGCCACGTACGCGGAAGGTCGCGACAAGCCGCTGGCGATCGTCGAGACCGGCATCCTCTTCGACCCCGGCGCGGCCGGCGGCCCGACCGAGGCCGCACTGAAGTCGGCCTGGTTCGGGCAGGTCTTCGGGCCGGACACGCGCGTCGCCTTTCCGCGAATCGGCATGCTCAACTGGTTCGAGTGGCGCAAGGACGAGCCGGAGGTTGGCCGCGTCATCGACTGGCGACTTGGCTCGGATCCAGCGCTTGCCCGGCGGCTCCTTGACGAGACGGCACCCGGTTGGCTGCGGTTCGCCGGGGAGTAATCAGCGCTCCGATCAGGGCAGGCGCAGCTCCCGGTCGCGGTCGTCGCTCGGCTTGCCTTCGGTTGCCTGTGAGTCGTGACCGTCACTGCCCATCCGCGGGGCGAACGGGGTTGCCGTCGCGGGCCGCTGATCGGCCTCGATCAGGTGCATCACGGCGTTGATCAGCGCCAGGTGGGTGAACGCCTGCGGGAAGTTGCCAAGGTGCCGGCCCGTCGCAGGATCGATCTCCTCGCCGTACAGGCCGAGCGGGCTCGCAAACGACAGGAGCTTCTCGCACAGCGCATGGGCGCGGTCCACCTCGCCGATCTCGACCATCGCCGAGACGAGCCAGAACGAGCAGATCGCGAACGACCCCTCGCGGCCGGTCAGCCCGTCGTCTGTCTCCTCGGTCCGGTACCGCAGGACGAGCCCCTGCTCGGTCAGCTCGTCCGCGATGGCGAGGACGGTGGCACGGACGCGCGGATCGTCGGCCGGCAGGAACCGGACCAGCGGCAGAAGGAGGAGCGACGCGTCGAGGCCTTCGTGTCGTAGTGCTGCGTGAAGACGCCCCGCTCGTCGACGCCCTTTGCGCAGATCTCGGCATGGATCTCGTCGGCCGCGGCCTGCCAGCGCTCCGCGTATTCGAGCTCGTTGCGCAACCGGGCGAGCCGCGCGCCGCGATCGGCCGCCACCCAGCACATGACCTTCGACGACGTGAAGTGGCGGGGCTCGCCGCGAACCTCCCAGATCCCGCGGTCCGGGCTCCGCCAGTGCTCCAGGGCCTGCTCCACCTGCCGGACGAGGATCGCCCAGACCCGGTCGTCGAGCCGGTCCCGCGAGCGCGTGTGCAGGTAGAACGAGTCGAGCACCGCGCCCCACACGTCGTGCTGGCGCTGATTGAAGGCGCCGTTGCCGATCCGCACCGGCCGCGCGCCGTCGTAGCCCTCGAGGTGGTCCAGCGTCAATTCGGTCAGCTCACGTTCACCGCCGACCGCGTACATGACCTGGAGCTCCTCGAGGCCTCGGCCGCATCCGCCACGAAGTTCATGAAGTCGTCGGCCTCCCAGTCGAAGCCGAGCGTGTACAGACCCCAGAGGGCGAACGTCGAGTCGCGGATCCAGCTGTAGCGGTAATCCCAGTTGCGCTCGCCACCGGGCGTCTCCGGCAGTGACGTGGTGGCCGCCGCGACGATCGCTCCCGTCGGTGCGTACGTGAGGCCCTTCAGCGTGAGCGCTGACGCGCTCGAGGTAGGCGCGCCACGGATGGTCGGGGAAATGGCCGCGCGCGAGCCAGTGCTGCCAGTGGTGCGCGGTCCACACCTGGCGGCGGTACGCGTCGTCGTAGGTCGTCGGTGGCTGCACCGCGCCCCACGACAGGGCAACGAAGCGGGTCTCGCCCTCCTTGACGAGCGTCCGGGCCATCGCACGGGGGCCTTCGAACCCGAGGTTGATGTCGGAGGTGAGCGTCAGCACCACGTCCGACGCGTCGGTGCGGCACGTTCCCTGCCGGTAGTCGTGGCCAGTGAAGCTCCACTCGCCAAGATGCCGGCCGTAGTCGAACACCGGCTCGCAATCGAGCGTGAGCTGGATCTCACCGTTCACGCAGCGGACGGTTCGGAGCAGCATGTGCTCGGCGTCGTAATCGGTGGGTGCGCGGAGGTGCCCCGAATCGCGGCGCTGCTCGTGTTGCCAGGGGCCCATCAGAAGCACATCGCGAACGATTGCCCAGCCCGTCGGGGTGTTCCAGCTCGTCTCCACGATCATCGTGCCCGGGATGTACCGACGCGCGGCCGGCACGAGCACGTCCGATGGCCCGAACCGGAAACCGCCCGCGTCGCGGTCCAGGATCGATCCGAACACGCTCGGGGAGTCGGGGCGGGGGAGGCACAGCCACTCGACGTTGCCGCTGGGCGCGATCAGCGCGTTGACCTCGCAGTCCGAGAGGTACGCGTAGTCGGCGATGGGCGGGTACGGCGAGCGGACGGACCCGGCGGCCTCGGCTCCGGGGCCAAATCGTGCGGCGCGTCGATCAGCAGTCATCGCGGCTCCGTCTCACGGGCCGCCAGTCTTGCACGCCGGCGTGGCGCCGCCAAGGGACCGGGCGGGCCGTGGCGTTACACGGGCCGTGCGGGGGAGTGCGGGGCGTGACCGCGGGGCGGCCGGGCCGCCGGGCCACGGGAGCCGGCGCCGGCGTCAGCGGTCGTCACCGGCGCCCACGATGCCCTGGGGCCCCAAACCCGCCGATTTCTTGCACCCGGTGCACGGCCTTGCATGTGGTGCACATAGAGGAGGCATACCCGGCCCTCTCCGTCCAGATCGGTGCACCCCGTACACATTCACGGCCCGCCAGCCCGACACGGGGCTGGCAAAGTCTAAATCGTGCACGACATGCACGAGCGTGACCCGATTTTCGGGCGAAGCGCGTCGTATCCGTCGCTATGTGCATCCCGTGCAAACCCGCCTGACGACAAGGAAAGGCCCGCCGGGCGTACCTGACGGGCCTTTCTCCACGGAGCGGGCGCTGTCACCCGCGGGCGAACTCCTCGGCGAGCCGGTCGTACGACTCGAGCGCACCAGCGATCATGCCGGTCGCGAGCGCGCCGGCCAGCACCTCGGCCGACGGCCAGCGGCTGCGCGATGTGAGCCGGGTTCGACCGCCCAGGTCCTCCAGCGTCATCGTCTCGACCGCATGACTGGCGGGATCGTCGTTGAACGGCGGGACATCGAAGACCTCGGTGCGGACCACCCGCTCGATCGGCGTGACTTCGAGGTACTCGCCCTTGAACGGCGCCTGGGTGCCGTCCGGGGCGACGCCAATCCAGCGCCACTTGCCACCGACGCGGACGTCCATCTCCTCGACGATCGCGGTGTAGCCGTGCGGACCCCACCAGTTCTTCACCCGGTCCGGATCGGTCAGCACCTTCCAGACGAGCTCGCAGGGCGCGTCGAACGTCCGCTCCATCACGAGATCGGCGCCTTCGGTGTATGCGGTCGTTCGGTCGTTGCCAAGCTGCTGTCTCGCCATCTCGTCCGCTCCTTCGGGTCCCAGTTCGTCAGTCGTTGCCACGGTCATCGGTCGTCTCCGTCTGCTGCAGTTCCCGCAGGTAGTCATCGAGGCGGTCGAAGCTCGCCTCCCAGAACCGGCGGTATTCACCGACCCAGTCGGCCACGTCACGGAGCGCTTCGGGTCTCAGCCGGCACGGTCGCCACTGAGCCTGGCGGCCCTGCTCGATGAGTCCCGCCTTCTGCAGCACCTTGAGGTGCTTCGAGATCGACGGGAGGGTCATGTCGAATGGGGCCGCCAGCTCGGTCACCGTGGCCTCCCCGCGGGCAAGTCGGGCGAGGATCGCGCGTCTCGTCGGGTCGGCCAGGGCTGCGAACGTTGCGCTGAGGGGATCCGTCTGCGTCTCCATTTGCACGGTTGGTTAATTAACCTGTTGGCATAATACGCGGCCCGCTCGCACTGTCAACCCCCCGCGGGCAAACGCAGTCACGTCACACTCGACGCGAGGTACCCGAAGCAGGCGGGGACGCATGTCACGATCAGGCAGGCGCGCACCGGTGTTTGCCGGGCTGGGTCTCGCGCTTCTCATCATCGGCTGTGGTGGTTCCTCGGAGCCGATGTTGCTGACCGGAAGGGCGGACGCGGCCGAGAACGCGATCTCGATCTCGACCGATGGCTGGACGTATTCGGTGCCCCTTGACGGGGTGGCCTGGGAGGATGAGGCGGGGAGGCGTCACGAGGGCGGCCGACCAGCGTGCCTCGAGCCGGGCGCCAGCCGGCAGATTGACTTCGCGGCCGTCGAGGTCACGGTCGAGGATTCGACCTGGCGACCCGTGGTCTGGGTCTCCTGCAGGTAGCGGTCCGCTGCGCGCCGACCGCGCGGATCAATCCATTCGTTCGGTATCCTGCGCGGCGATGCGCCTTCACCCGAACCCGCCGCGCATGATCACGGTCGTGGCCGCGCTTGCCCTGGGCGTGCTGGGGCTCGTGCTTGCCCTCCCAATCGATGCCGCGCTGCCGTTGGTCGAGTCAGTCTTCGAGCCGGTGCTCGAGCCGGTCCTGGGCCAGGTCGGACTCGGGCTCGATCGCGACCTCGGCTACCTGTGCCTGTTCGCGTGCCCGACCCTGCTCGTCGTCGGCTCGCTCCTGCCGGGGATCTGAGCGATGAACCGCACGAATTTCGCCCCGACCGCGCGCACCATCATCGTGGCACTCGTCCTGATCCTGGTCGGGCTGCTCGGGACCTACGGAACGCTCGTGTCCGATGTGATCGGCATCTTCGCGTTCGTCGCCGCCACGGTCCTCCTGCTGATCGGGATGGTCGTCCGAAACATCTAGATCTGCACGGCGACTGGCTCGGCCAGCTTGGCGAGGTACTCGGCGCGCCACCGTTCCGTGGCGTCGACGGCGTTGAACGTGTACAGGTGCAGGTCGACGACGCCGGCCGACTGGTCTGCGACAACCGGCGCGAGGCCTTCCAGCAGCGCGTCCGGCCGGTAGAAGCCGCCCGAGCGCACCAGACGGGCCACGAAGCGGGCGTTCTTCGTGAGGAACCGATGCGTGTCGGCCACCCCGATCCGGGCCGAGATCGCGAGCAGCCGATGCGGCTCGGCGACGCCCGGGATCCCGATATGGGCGGGGAGCGTGAGGCCTTCGGCGCGCCGAGCACGCAGCCACGAGCCGATGGCCGCGGGATCGAAGCACAGCTGCGTCGTCATGTAATGGGCAAACGCAGCCTTGGCACGCAGCGCATCGAGCAGGGGACCGTCGGCGATGAACGCGTGGCCCTGCGGATAGCACGGGATGCCGATCTCGGACAGCGGGTGTCCGATCTCGTGCATGTCGCGCAGCAGCGACAGGCCGTCCACGTAGGCACCCGGCTCCTTCGCGTCGCCGCCGACGACGAATGCGCGATCGACGCCGGCGCCCTCGAGCCACGCAACGAGGTCGAGCAGATGAGCGCGGTCGCGGACCATCCGTGCGGAGAGGTGGGGGACTGCCCGAAAGCCGAGCCCCTGCAGCGACTCGCACAGCGCGACCGTGGCCTCGATTCCCTTCGCGGGCGACGCCGTCACCGACACCGTAGCCGCCGCCGGCAGGTGCGCCCCCTGGTCGAGGGCGTTCTTCAGGGGGACGAGCTCGAACGTGGGTGTCTCGAGCACGCGCGCCAGCGCGGAACGGTCAGCCGGCGAGACCCCGGAGCGGCGACGGAACAGCACGGCCCGAGGCTAGACGTTCGAGTCGGGCATCTCGGACTTCCGCCGTGCGATGAAGTCCAGGAGCGCCTCGTCGATCCCCGGGTCGATTGCGGGCGCTTCGTACTCGCGGAGCATTCGCTTCCAGACCGCGTTCGCTCGTTGCGCCGCATCGAGCGAGCCGTCCTCGACCCACTGCTCGAACGAGTTGTTGTCGGCCGTCTCCGACGATAGAACGCCGTCTCGAAGTTGGCCAGCGTGTGGGCCGTGCCGAGAAAGTGCTGTCCCGGTCCGTTCTCACGGATCGCGTCGAGCGCCTGGCCGTTCTCGCTCATGTCGATGCCGTTGACGAAGACGGCCATCATTCCGCACTGGTCGGCATCGAGGATGAACTTCTCGTACCCAACCGCGAGACCGCCCTCGAGCCAGCCCGCCGCATGGAGCACGAAGTTGACGCCCGCCAGCACCGTCGGCTGGAGCGTGGCGGCGCTCTCGTACGCGGCCTGTGCATCGGCGACCTTCGAGGCGCACAGGCTCCCGCCCGATCGGAACGGGACGCCCAGCCGGCGCGCCAGAGCGGCCATCGTGTACAGGACGAGCGCCGGCTCGGGCGTCCCGAAGGTCGGGGCACCGGACTGCATGGACATCGAGCTGGCGAACGATCCGAGGACGACCGGCGCACCGGGCCGCACGAGCTGCACGAACGTCATGCCGGCGAGCGCCTCGGCGAGGGTCTGCGCGCAGACCGCGGCCGCGGTGACGGGGGCCATCGCGCCGGCGAGGATGAACGGCGTGAGCAGCGTCGCCTGGTTGGCCTCGGCATAGGCCCGGGCCGCGCCCAGCATCACCGAGTCCCAGACCAGCGGCGAGTTGGCGTTGATGAGGCTGAGGACGACCGGGTGATCCTCGAGATAGTCCGCGCCGAACGTCAGGCGGGCCATCTCGACCGTGTCTCGCGCGCGCTCCGGTGCCGTGACCGAGCCCATGAACGGCTTGTCGCTGTATCGGACGTGCGAATAGACCATGTCGAGGTGCCGCTTGTTCACGGGCACGTCGACCGGCTCGCACACCGTCCCGCCGCTGTGATGCAGGTGCGGCGACAAGTAGGCCAGCTTCACGAAGTTCCGGAAGTCCTCGATCGTCCCGTAGCGGCGGCCGTTGTCGAGGTCGCGCACGAACGGCGAGCCGTAGTTCGGCGCAAAGACCGTGGCGTCGCCGCCGATCAGGACGCTGTTGGCCTCGTTGCGCGCGTATTGGATGAACTCGCGAGGCGCGGAGGCCTGGACGATCCCGCGGCACATCCCCCGCGGGAAGCGCACCCGCTCGCCCTGGACGTCGGCGCCACCCTCTCGAAGCACACGCAGCGCCTCGGGATCGCCACGGAACTCGACGCCGACCTCCTCGAGGATGGTGTCCGCGTTGTGCTCGAGGGTCGCGAGGCCCTCCTCGCCGAGCACCTCGAAGGGCGCGAGCCGGCGGGTCAGGTACGGGGTGCGCTCGACGTGGTGCGCGAGTCGCGCTGCCTGCCGGCCGGCACGACCGCCGGTCCGGCGGCGCGGGCTGTCGTCGGTCATCGGTCCTCCCTCGATCCTGCCGTGACGGCCCGCTGGCGACGCCGGTCGGCGCGCGGCGCTTCGCGGCATCCGCTCCACCGACTGGCCGCCGCGCGGGCAGCTCCACTCGCTCGGCCAGCCGCGGGAACGACGCAGTCTTGTGCGGGAATGCGAGCGCCTCGACGAAGTGCTCCTGGAAGCGTGGCTCGACCGCGGTCTCGATCTTCTCGACCTGCCGCGCCACCGTCTCGATCTCGCGCCGGGCCGATGCGGAGAGCAGGGCGATCAGCGCTCCCGTTCCGGCCGAGTTGCCAGCCGGCTTGACTCGATCGAGATCGCAGTCGGGGACCAGCCCCAGCACGAGCGCGTGCAGAGGGCTGATCTGGCTGCCGAAGGCGCCGGCGAGACGGATCTCGTCGACCGCCTCGATCCCGGCCTTGTCCATCAGCAGGCGAACGCCGGCGTAGAGCGCCGCCTTCGCGAGCTGGATCGCGCGGACGTCGTTCTGCGTGATGAGGATTCGCTGCGCCGCCGTCGTGCAGGACGTAGGAGAAGGTCCGCCCATCGGCCACGATCCGTGGCGTCCGGGCGGCGAGCGAGCCGTCGATGACACCGTCCTCGGTGACGATCCCGGCCAGGAACAGCTCGGCGATGACCTCGACGATGCCCGAGCCGGCGATGCCACTCACGCCCAGCTCGGCGGCAACGGCATCGAACCCGGGCTCGTTGGACCAGAGCTCCGAGCCGATGATCCGGAAGCGCGGCTCGAGCGTCTCCCGGTCGATCCGGACGCGCTCGATCGCACCCGGCGCGGCTCGCTGTCCCGACGAGATCTGCGCGCCCTCGAACGCGGGCCCGGTGGGGGACGAGGCGGCGAGCAGCCGCTCGCGGTTGCCCAGCACGATCTCCGCGTTCGTGCCGACGTCGACGACGAGCCGAACCTCGCCTTCGGCCCGATGCGGCGTCTCGGCAAGGATCACGCCGGCCGTGTCGGCGCCGACGTGGCCCGCGATGCAGGGCAGCACGTACGACCCGTGCGCCGGGGTGCGCCGTGATACCGAGCTCGACCGCCGACGTGCGAACGGCGCGATCCGTCGCGAGGGCGAAGGGCGCCGTGCCGAGGGGCGTCGGGTCGATCCCGAGCAGGAGGTGGTGCATGATCGGGTTGCCGACCAGCGCGAGCTCGAGGATCGTCGCGCGGTCGATCCCGGCGTCGCTTGGCGAGCCCGGTGACGAGCGACTTGAGCGCGGCGCGGACCGCCCCGGTCATCTCGCCCGCGCCCTCCGGATGGAGCATCGCGTACGAGACGCGGCTCATGAGGTCCTCGCCGAACCGGATCTGCGGGTTCATCACGCCCGAGCTGGCGAGCACGGCGCCGTCGACGAGTTCACGAGATGGCCGGCGATCGTCGTCGATCCGATGTCGATCGCGACCCCGTGCGCCTCCTCGTGGTAGCCGGGCCAGACCGCGGTCAACGTCCGGCCTTCGTGGACGGCGACGGTCACCGCGTACCCGCCCGCCGTCGAGTGCCGGCTGGAGGGCGCGGACGACGTGCGAGATCCGAGTCGAGGTCGGTCAGCCCCCACTCGCGCTCGAGCGCCTCGTACAGGCGGACGAGGTCGCCGGAGGGGGAGGCGAGATCCGGCGCGGTCGACCTCGACGTAGTGGAGCCGCACGACCGGATCGATCTCGAAGGTCGCGGACGTCGAGGCCCTTGCGCACGACCTGGCGGTGGACCTGGCTCTCCGGGCGGCACGTCGATCAGGCAGTCGCCCGGATCGTGGCCGTGCAGCCGAGCCGGCGATCCGCGGCCAGACGGCTTGTCCGTGCGGTACTCCGCCTCGACGTCCCCGGCGGGCGACAGGCTGCTCGGCCGAGGACGTGATCCCGTGCTTCGGGAACGTCCCCACAGCCGACGGCGTGACCTGGCAGCGGCCGCAGATGCCGCGTCCGCCGCAGACCGAATCGATGTCGACGCCGAGCGTCCGGGCCGCATCGAGGACGCGTGGTCCCCGCCGGCACGCGGCCGCGCCGGCCCGACGGCGTGAAGATGACGAGCGGCTCGGCCGATCGGCTCACGTGTCGATGACGCCCGCGGCGGGACTGGCCTGCCGACCGGCACGCCGCCCGCGCGCCGCGCCGCCGGTTGACCCGCCGCCCCGGCCTCGCCCTCGGCAGGGGCACGCTCGGAACTGCCGGATCCAGCGCGATGCATCGCGGTCGTTGCCCATCAGCACGTCGGCGGCCATGACCGCGTGGCGGACACCCTCGGCGATCGGGTTCGTGATGGCGGACGTCAGGCCGGACGCGATGGCCATCGGCAGGAACGCGGCGTTGATCCCCTCGCGGTGGGGCAGGCCGAAGCTGACGTTGGAGGCGCCGCAGGTCGAGTTGACGCCGAGCTCGTCGCGCAGCCGGCCCAGGATGCGGAACACCTGCCGGCCCGCGGTCGGCATGCGCGCCGATCGGCATGACCAGCGGATCCACGATGACGTCCTCGCGCGGGATCCCGTGGTCCGCCGCACGCTCGACGATCCGCTTCGCAACCGCGAAGCGCACGTCGGGGTCCTCGCTGATGCCGGTCTCGTCGTTCGAGATCGCGACGACCGCTGCGCCGTAGCGCTTGACCAGCGGCAGCACCCGCTCGAGCCGCTCCTCCTCGCCCGTCACGGAGTTGACGAGGGCCTTGCCCTGGTAGACCGCGAGGCCCGCCTCGAGCGCCTCGACGATCGAGGAGTCGATCGACAGCGGCAGGTCCGTCAGCGACTGGACCAGCTGGATCGTCGTCGGCGAGGATCGCCGGCTCGTCGGCGAGAGGGATGCCGGCATTGACGTCGAGCATGTGGGCGCCGGCCTCGACCTGGGCGAGCACGTCGCGCTCGACCCGGCTGAAGTCGCCGGCCTTCATCTCCTCGGCCAGTGCCTTGCGACCGGTCGGGTTGATCCGCTCGCCGATGACGACGAAGGGGCGAGTCGTCGCCGATGACGACCTCACGCGTCGCCGACGAGACGACGGTTCGCGTCATGCCGGCGCCTGCGCGGCCTTCGATCGGGACGTCCTCGCCGCCCGTCGCGACGATGGCGTTCGAGAACCTCCTTGGTGTAGTGCGCCTCCAGGCGATCGGCCTCGGCGCGCGGCCTCGGTCTCGAGGTCGTCGCCGCACCGGCGGGCTTCCCTGCGCCACTCGGCGATATAGGCATTCATCTCGCGTCGATCGGCCTTCATGGCGGCCCGGTCGATCGCGACCTGGAACCTCGGGTGGAGCACGATCTTGCTCGCGCGACGGCCGTCCTTCGCGACGACCTGCGCCGGGATGTCCCGCCACCAGATGACCGTAGCGTCGCCGCCATCAGGCGCGACCGCGTCGCGGCACCGCGGCGAGGATCGCCGGCTCGAGCTCGCCGAGCCCGGTCGAGCGACGCTCGAACGCCAGGCCGAGCCGACGCGCGGCCGCGCGCGCCCGCGCGCGTCGAGCTCGGCGTCGTCGGTCTGCGCGAGGTAGACGAGCCGTCGGTAGTTCCCGAAGTAGAGCGACAGCAGCTCCGGATGCCGGTCGAGCCCGAGCCCGCGGATGACGAGCCGGTCTCGAAGCTGCCGGGCGAGGAAATCGGTCAGGTAGAAGGTGCCGGGCTCCTCGTCCTGGAGCGCCGCGAAGGCTGCGGCGCCGGCGTAGAACTCGTAGCAGTGGGCACCCGGCGATCCGCTCGATGCCGTCGAACTCGGCGAGCGCCGGCATCGAGCCGGCCGCCCGTCCCGCAATCCGCATAGGCCACGAAGACTCGGTCGTAGTCGCGCGCCGCGTGACCGCACCCGGTCCGCGACGGCTGCCGGGATCCGCTCGGGACGGTTGTGCAGCTCGGCGGGCAGGCACGTGACGTCGACGCCGGGCAGGTCGCGGGTCAGGGTCGACGAGCTCGCGCCGAGCGCGCCGCAGCCCACGATCAGCGACGCGGGCCGGGGGAGCGACCGGGACCTCGCTACGCGGCGGCACGTCGCGCATCGATCAGCCGGCGGGCCGTCTCGGCCGCGACGCCGGCATCCCGGCAGTACGCGTCCGCCCCGACCGCCGCGCCGAACTCCTCGTTCAGCGGCGCGCCCCCAACCAGGACGATGTAGTCGTCGCGGATGCCACGGCTCTTGAGCTCGTCGATGACGACCTTCATGTAGGGCATCGTCGTCGTCAGCAGCGCGCGTCATCCCGAGGATGTCGGGCTTGTGCTGCTCGAGCGCCGCGATGAACTTGTCGGCATCGGTGTTGATCCCGAGATCGACGACCTCGAAGCCGGCACCCTCGAGCATCATCCCGACGAGGTTCTTGCCGATGTCGTGGATGTCGCCCTTGACCGTCCCGATGACGACCTTGCCGATCGGCTCGGCGCCCGTCTCGGCGAGCAGCGGTCGGAGGATCGCCATGCCGGCCTTCATCGCGTTCGCGGCGAGCAGGACCTCGGGCACGAACAGGATGCCGTCGCGGAAGTCGATGCCGACGATCTTCATGCCGGCAACGAGCGCGTCGTCGAGGACCCTTGTCGCCGCCCAGCCTCGACCCAGGAGAAGGTTCGTCCCCTCGACGATCTCGTCCTTCATACCGTCGTAGAGGTCGTTCTGCATCTGCTCGACGAGCTCGTCGTCGGACAGCGCGCTGAGGTCGATCTCCTCGTACCCGTCCTGGGTCATCAGGCCAGTGCTCCTTCGCCCGCGGTTCCACGATGCGGAACAGTGCCGTATAGTGGAACGACCGATCGCGAGCGTAGCCGACGAGCGAGAGCGTTGTCCAGAGTCCAGTCCATCCAGCGCGCCTTTGCCGTCCTGTCAGCGCTGGCCGACGGTCCGATCGGCGTGACCGAGGTGGCACAGCGGGTCGGGCTCCCAAAGAGCACGGCTGCGCGCTTGTTGACCGCACTCTGGCACGAAGGCGCCGTCGAGCAGGAGCCCGGCGGGACCCGCTACCGGCTCGGTCCCAGGATCGCCGACTTCGCGACGCGCCACGTGCCGACTCGCGACCTGGTTGCCGTCGCGCGGCCACACCTGTCCGAGCTGGCTACGGCGGTCGGCGAGGTTGCCGGCGTCTCCGTGCCGGACGGCCGCGTCGTCCACTACGTCGATCAGGTCGGAACGGCGCATCAGGTCCAGGTCCGCGACTGGACCGGATCGCGCGTCCCGATGCACGCCGTCCCCTCCGGTCAGGTCATGCTCGCCGCGCTCCCCTCGGACGCGCTCGACCGGTTCCTCGCGGCTCCGCTCGAGGCCTTCACGCCGGCCACGATCGTTGACGCGGCCGCGCTGCGCGGGCGTCTCGTGGCCGTCCGCACCGACGGGTACGCATGGGTCCGCGACGAGTTCGCCGAGGGCATCGCGTCGCTCGCGGCACCGATTGGAGGCCCGGACGGGTCGGTGGTCGGCGCCATCCATGTGCACGGCCCGTCGTATCGCTTCCCGGCGGCCGGGACCCGCGAGCGCGTGACCGAGCGGGTGCTTCGGACGGCCACTCACATCTCGGTTTCGCTGCGGGGGTCAACCGGGCGCTCGATTCCGGAGATACGGCGGGCCTACCATCGGGCACCACGGAGGGCGTATCTGGGGAGGCTGGCATGGTCCAGATTGCTGGTGGTGGCGTTGTGCTCGTCCCCGGTGAGGCGCGTGTCGTGGATCTGGGCGGGTTTGACGTCCGGGTGCACGCGGACCGCGTGATGACCGACGAGGCGTTCAGCCTGATTGAGACGGCTGAGACCGCCGCCGGGCTTGGCCCGCCGCTGCACGTCCATCGGGACTGCGCCGAGTCGTTCTTCGTGCTCGCCGGGCGCTACCGGATGCACCTGAACGGGCGCGACTTCGAGTGCCCGACGGGATCGTTTGTCTACGTGCCCCGCGGGATGCCGCACACCTTCCAGTCCGCCGAGGCGGGCAGCCGCAAGCTCAACCTCTACACGCCCGCCGGCATGGTCGGCTACTTCGACGAGCTGGCAGCCGCCATCGACGCGGGCGCCGATCCTGCAGGCCTGGACGCGATCGGCGGTCGATACGACATGGAGATCCTCGGACCGGTCCCGGAGGGGTATCTGTAGAGCGCATCAGGCATGGTCGTTGGTCACGTCGTGCCCATCCCGGGCGAGCAGGAGTGCCGCGACGGGTCCCGCGATGCCGCAGCCGACCACGCCAACCTTCACGGCGATCGAAACCTGCTCTTCATGGATAGCCGATACGTCATCCCGCGTGGGCTTAGTCCTCGACTCCCTCCGCCGCGTCGGCGATCCACGCGGCGACGTAGGCCGCGAACGACGGGCGCACGAGCAGTCGGTAGGCGGCGATCGGCTCGTCGGCAACCTGCCACAGGATCACGTTCGCGCGAGCAAGGAGCGTCTGCGCGCAGCGGCCGGCCCGGAATGCCCGGCGGTCCAGGTCGATGGAGCAGCCCGACTCGAGGATCGAGCGCGCTGCCGGTCCTGTCAGCTCGAGCGTCGTCCGATTGGCCGACACGTCGACGACCGAAACGCGTGCTCCCGCTGTCGCAGCTCGAAGCTGCGTCTCGATGGACCCGCCCTGGGCCCCGGGGCCGAACACGAGCCACTCGTCGGGCCCGAGCCACAGCACGGCCGCGTCGGGGCCGCCGGCGACCGTGGTCGGCTCGACCGGGAGCGCACCGACGACCGATTCGACCGCCTCGCGGGCCCGGCCATCCAGCGGGTCCAGCCGAACGTCCACCTGGGCACGGAACGGGATCTCGCGCAGGACCGCGGGCAACGGGACGCCTTCGAGCGGTGACCGCGGCGCTGGGGCGTCAAAGATCGTCACGAGGCGGGCTCGCCCGTCCCGCCGCCGGTTCTCTGGATCGAACAGGACGGAGTCGTGGATCGTCGCGCCGATCGTGCCGCCGGGAAGCGGCGCGTGGACCGTCTCGCCGATCCGGTCGCGACCTCCCTTGAGGAGCGCCAGGGCGAACGACCGCCCGAGCGCGACGCTCTCGTAGCTCGACGTCACGTGTCCGAGCATCGGCATGGGGATCGGCGCGGCCGGATCGGCGACGAGCTGGGCCCCTTCGGGAAGGACGACGGCCGGATCGTCGGGAAGCAGCGCGACGAGCTGCTTGCGATCGGGGCGCCGCGCGTCCGCCCGCTGCAGCGAACGACGGCCGATGAACGACTTCTTCGTCGACACGGCCCAGCCCATGCCGAGATCGAGCGGAGTCACCGTGCCGTCCGTCTCCTGGCCAATGATCGGGTAGCCCTTCTCGGCGCGCAGCACGTGCATTGTCTCGGTCCCGTATGGCGTGATCCCGAACGGCTCGCCTGCCGCCATGACGGCTTCCCACATCGCGAGCCCATACCACGCCGGCACGTTGATCTCGTAGGCAAGCTCGCCGGAGAACGAGATCCGGAACACGCGGGCGTCCAGGCCGGCGACCGTCGCAGCACGCCACGTCATGAACGGAAAGGCGTCAGCGTCAAGGGCGAGCCCGGGTGCCAGTGCCGCGAGCACGTCACGTGATCGAGGCCCGACGACGGCGATCGTGACCCATTCCTCCGTGACCGACGTGGCATGGACGCCCAGATCCGGCCACTCGGTCTGGAGCCATTCCTCGAGCCAGTCGAGGACCGTCGCCGCGTTGCCGGTCGTCGTCGTCATGTGCCAGCGATCGTCGGCAAGCCGGCTCGTGACGCCGTCATCGAAGACCATGCCGTCGGCCCGACACATGACCCCGTACCGGCACGCACCGACCTTGAGGGTCGAGAACGTGTTCGTGTAGATCCGGTCGAGAAAGGCACCGACATCGGGGCCCTGCAGGTCGATCTTGCCAAGGGTCGAGGCGTCCATGACGGCCACGTCCCGGCGAGCCGTCGCGGACTCGCGTCGAACGGCCTCGTCGAGCGTCTCGTCGCCGATCGGGAAGTACCGCGGCCGCTTCCACTGACCCACGTCCTCGAAGACGGCGCCATGTGTCACGTGCCAGGGATGGATCGCGGTGGTTCGAACAGGGTCGTGGAGTGCGCCACGGTCGCGGCCCGCCAGGAGCTCGAACGAGACCGGCGTGTACGGGGCCCTGAATGTCGGCAGCCCAAGGGATCCTGGCTCGGCACCGAGCAGTGTCTCGGCGATGGCGCTTGCCACGACGCCGGACGTCTTGCCCTGGTCGCTGCCGGTCCCGATCGTCGTGTAGCGCTTGATGTGCTCGATCGAGTGCAGCCCCGCGGCCACGGCCTCGCGGACGTCCGCAACCGTCGCGTCCCGTTCGAGGTCCACGTACGAGGCCCGACCCTCGCCGTCGTCGCGCCACGCGGGTCCGCTGGACGGCAGCCCGATCCCTGCCGCGCGTCCCACCACCTGGACCCCAGGGACGGACCCGTCCGGCACGGGTGCGCCGATCGTCGGATCGAAGCGGGTTCGGCCGCGCGCCTGGCTCCACACCGACAGGTTTGGCGTCCAACCCCCCGATACGAGGACGAGGTCGCACGGGATGCGGTCTCCAGCGAGGCGAACCGCGTTCACCCGACCGTCCGCGTCAGCTTCAGTGCCCGTCGGCCAGGTTCCGGCTCGGGTGTCGAGCGTGGCCACGAGCTCCACGCCGGCCGCCTCGAGGGCCCCGCCGGCGTCGATCCCGCCGTCATTCGTCGTCACGAGCACGGCGCGCTCGCCCGGCACGACGGCGAAGCGATCGAGGAAGGAACGCGCCGCGGCCGCCAGCATGATTCCGGGCCGGTCGTTGTCGGGGAAGACGACGGGACGTTCGATGGCACCCGTCGCGATGACGATCCGGTCCGCCCGGACGTGCCAGAGTCGAGCCTCGGTTCGTCGCCCCGGGCGCCGCTCGGCGATCGTGGCGTAGCCATGGTCGTAGATCCCGAGGGCCGTGGCGCGAGCGAGCAGCTGCGCCCCGGAGATCGGGTCGGCCGCGGGCCCCTCGTCGACGAGCAGCACCCGGTCGTCCGGATTGGCGGCCACGGCCGCCTCGGCTGACGCCCGACCACTACGACCTGCCCCGATGACGAGCACTTCGACGTGGATGAAGCGCTTGTCGAACCGGCGCTCCCGGCCGATCTCCAGCCTCCCGCGACCGGCCAGCGACTCGACGCGCATCCCGTCGGCGACCTCGACCAGGGTCGCCCGCGCCATGGTGTCGACCGACCCGTCGGGCCACGTGACGTGGACCAGCCCATTGGGATCCTCGGATCCTGCTCCGACGATGCCCCGAGGACGGCCGCTGTAGATCCCGTGCGCCGCGACGTCCATCCCGTTGGCCAACAGTGCCGATGCGACCGTGTCGCCGGCGAATGCCTCGACCCGCCGACCATCCACGTCGATCACGACCGGCCGCGAGCGATCGATCCACGAGCCGCCCGCGGGCAGCCGTCTCGCACGGCTCATGACGTCCCCGGCGGGTACGTACGGGCGAACTGATTCGTGACGGTGTCACGCTCGGCGTTGAACCACCGCCGGCACCCCGCCGCGTGGACCCAGCGCTCGGCGAAGGCGCCCTTCGGGTTGTCACGCATGAACAGGTACGCGGCCCACGCCGCGTCGTCGGTCTCCTCGGGCTCCCCCGGGTAGGCGACGTGCGCCTGCCCCCCGTACTTGAACTCGACCTCGTCCCTCGGCCCACACCATGGGCAGTCGATGAGCAGCATCAGTGGGCCACGGCTGCCGCACCGTGCTCGTCGATCAAGGCGCCGGTCGTGAACCGATCGAGGGCGTACGGCCGGGCGAGCGGATCGGGCTGACCGGCCGCGATTGTCGAAGCGAGCACCCAGCCCGAGGCGGGCGTCGCCTTGAAGCCGCCCGTGCCCCAGCCGCAATTGAGGTACAGGCCATCGACGGGTGTGAGTCCGATGATCGGCGAGGCATCGGGAGAGACGTCGACGATTCCGGCCCAGGTTCGGATGACATGCGCGCCGGCGAAGATCGGGAACAGCTCGAGGGCGGCCGCCATCTGGTGCTCGATCACGTGGAACGACCCGCGTTGCGCGTACGAGTTGTACGAATCGATGCCGGCGCCCATCACGAGCTCGCCCTTGTGCGCCTGCGAGACGTACACGTGGACCGTGTTCGACATCACGACGTTTGGATGCGCGGGCTCGAGCAGCTCGGAGACGAGCGCCTGGAGCGGGTGGCTCTGGATCGGCAGGCGGATGCCGGCCATCGCCGCCACGACGGAGCTGTGACCTGCGGCGACGATCGCGACGCGTCCCGCGGTGATCGGCCCGCGGGTTGTGCGGACGCCGCGCACCCGTCCGTCCTCCATGTCGATCCCCGTCACCTCGCAGTGCTGCAGCAGGTCGACCCCGAGGGCATCGGCGGCGCGGGCATAGCCCCAGGCAATGTGGTCGTGCTTGGCGATCCCGCCGCGTGGCTGGTACGTGGCGCCGAGCACCGGGTACCGAACGTCGGGCGAGACGTTGACGATCGGGTTGAGCCGCGCGACGTCGTCGGGCGTGAGCCACTCGGCATCGACCCCGTTGAGCCGGTTGGCGTTCACCCGGCGCATGCCCTCGCGCACGTCGGTGAGGTTGTGCGCGAGATTGAGGACGCCGCGCTGGCTGAAGAGCAGGTCGTAGTCGAGCTCCTCGGCGAGCCCTTCCCAGAGCTGCAGCGCGTGCTCGTAGATCGCGGCCGACTCGTCCCACAGGTAGTTCGACCGGATGACCGTCGTGTTTCGAGCAACGTTGCCCCCGGCCAGCCAGCCCTTCTCCACCACGGCCACGTTCGTGATCCCATGCCGTTTGGCCAGGTAGTACGCGGTCGCAAGCCCATGGCCGCCGCCACCGATGATCACGACGTCGTAGACGCGTTTCGGCTCGGGGTTGCGCCAGAGATGCGCCGGATGGTGGGCAGGTCGATCGAGCGGTGACGGCATCGGGCGCATCGTACCGACCGCCCGGCCCGCGCGACGCCCGGGTCACACCCTTGACGCTGACCCGGGCAGTCGCAATGCTGTCCCGCATCCACCGAACGGCCTCGCCGTCCAGGGATTGGTCGCCGTCACGCGACAGGATCGAGGTGCCGTGCCGAGCCTCTTCATCGACGGGCAGTGGGTCGCTTCCTCGTCGGGTGCCTGCAGCGCGATCCTCAACCCGTCCGACGGCACCGTCGTCACCGAAGTGGATGTCGCGGATGACGCCGACGTCCAACGCGCGATCGCTGCTGCCCGGCGCGCATTCGATACGACCGACTGGCCGTGGCTGCCGGCTGCGGACCGTGCCGCGATCCTCGTCCGAACCGCCGAGCTCCTCGAACGCGATCGAGCCGAGATCGCGCGGCTGGAGACGCTCAACACGGGCAAGGCCCTGCGCGAGAGCGAGTACGACGTCGACGACGTGGTCAGCGTCTTTCGCTACTACGCCGGGCTGGCCGACAAGGACGCAGGCCGCCTCGTCGCGACCACCGAAGCCAACGCCATCAGCCGAATCGTCTACGAGCCGCTCGGCGTGTGTGGGCTGATCGCACCATGGAACTACCCGCTGCTCCAGATGTCCTGGAAGGTCGCCCCCGCGATCGCTGCGGGGGACACCATGGTCGTCAAGCCGTCACAACTGACGCCGTTGACGACGATCCACCTCGTGCGGCTGCTCGAGGAGGCCGGCGTGCCCGCGGGTGTCGTCAACCTCGTCCTCGGACCGGGGAGCCGCGTCGGCCAGGCGCTCGCCGACAGCCGTGACGTCGACCTCGTCTCGTTCACCGGAAGCCTTGCCGGCGGCCAGTCGATCATGCGCGGCGCGGCCGTGAACGTGAAGCGCGTCGCGCTCGAGCTCGGCGGCAAGAGCCCCAACATCGTCTTCGCCGACGCAGACTTCGAGACGGCCGTCGACAATGCCCTCACGGCCGCCTTCCTCCACAGCGGCCAGGTCTGCTCGGCAGGCTGCCGCCTCATCGTCGAGGACGCGATCCATGACCGTTTCGTCGAGGAGCTCGCCCGTCGCGCCGAGCGGATCCGGCTGGGACCAGGGCTCGATGGCGCGACCGAGACCGGGGCGCTCATCTCGGCCGATCATCGCGCCAAGGTGGAGCGCTACATCGAGCTGGGACGCTCGGAGGGCGCGCGTCTCGTGACGGGCGGCACGCGACCGACCGATCCAGGGCTCGAGGGCGGCTTCTACCTCCGGCCCACGATCTTCGCGGACTGCCGCTCCGACATGACGATCATCCGCGAGGAGATCTTCGGGCCCGTGGTCACCGTCGAGCGGTTCACGACCGAGGACGAGGCCGTTCGGCTCGGCAACGACACCGACTACGGCCTGGCCGGCGCCGTCTGGACCGCCGATGCGAGCCGGGCCCAGCGCGTGGCCGGCCGATTGCGGCACGGCACGGTCTGGATCAACGAGTACAACCGCGTACCTGCCGCAGGCCGAATGGGGCGGCTTCAAGCAGTCCGGGATCGGCCGCGAGCTCGGGCCGAGCGGCCTCGACGAGTACCGCGAGGCGAAGCACATCTACCAGAACACGGCGCCCGGCCCGACGGGCTGGTTCGCACCGGTCGAGGAGGGGACCCCCGCATGACGGCGCAGCTCGCGGAGACCGCCGAGCCGGCGGGAGCGATCCCGACGATCTCGGTCCGGGGCCTGTGGAAGGTCTTCGGCCCGGCCGAGCACCGCATCATCAACACGCCGAACGCGGACCTGAACCCGCACGAGCTCCGGGCGAAGACGGGTTCCACCGTGGCTGTCCGCGATGTGTCATTCGACGTCCGGCCGGGCGAGATCTTCGTCGTGATGGGTCTCTCGGGCAGCGGCAAGTCCACGCTCGTGCGCTGCCTGACCCGGCTCATCGAGCCAACCGCGGGCGAGGTGTGGCTCGACGGCGAGGACATCCGGCGAGCCGACGACGCCCGCCTGCGCGAGCTGCGCCGCCGCCGGTTCTCGATGGTGTTCCAGCATTTCGGCCTGCTCCCGCATCGACGAGTCGTGGACAACATCGCCTTCGGGCTCGAGATCCGCGGCGAGCCCAAGGACGCGCGGCTCGACCGTGCCCGGGAGATCCTCGAGCTGGTGGGCCTGGCGGGGCAGGGGAACAGCTACCCGGAGCAGCTCTCCGGTGGCATGCAGCAGCGCGTCGGCCTGGCGCGGGCTCTGGCGGTGGACCCCGAGGTGATGTTCTTCGACGAGCCGTTCAGCGCGCTCGATCCGCTGATCCGGCGCGACATGCAGAACGAGGTGCTGCGGCTGCACCGGGACGTCGGCAAGACGATGGTCTTCATCACGCACGACCTGGCCGAGGCGCTCAAGCTCGGCGATCACGTCGTGATCATGCGCGACGGCCGGATCGTGCAGTCCGGGCGTCCCGACGAGGTGGTCGGGGCTCCTGCCGACGACTACGTCGCCGACTTCGTGCGCGACGTGCCCAAGTCGCACGTGCTGACCCTGCGCTGGGTCACTGCGGCCGGCCCGGGACGACGACGCGCTCGACGGGCCGGAGTTCGCGCCGACGACGATCATCCGGTCCGCGGTCCATGCCGCCGTCTCGACCGACAGCCCCATCCGGGTCGTCGAGAACGGGCAGCTGATCGGACTCGTCGACCGGGCCGACATCCTGACCGCGATCGCCGGGGAGTGACGTGACCGCGGTCGCCCTCCGAGCTCGGCCGCCTCGGGCCCGGCGTGCCGCGCTGGCTGGGCCCCGTCGTCTTCGGCCTCGCCGCGGCCGTCCTGTTCGTCCTGTTCCGCGGCCAGCTCGTCCTCCCGCACGACAACGACGCGCCCCTGTTCACCACGATCAAGGACATGCGGGTCTTCGTGGAGGACAACCGGAACGCCATCCCGATCCTCGTGCCGATCCGCACGTTCGTCGGATCGCTGTTCCTGGCCATCCAGGGGACGCTGCACACCCTGTCGTGGCCCGGGCTGACGGCCATCGCGGCGGCGCTCGGTCTCGTCATCGGCGGCTGGCGGTACGCGGCCCTCGGGGCCGTCGCGATCGTCTCGTTCGGCGCGCTCGGACTCTGGGAGCCGAGCGTCGACACCCTGGCGCTGACGTTCACCGCAGTCGCGGTGGCACTGCTCATCGGGATCCCGGTGGGCATCCTCGCCGGCAAGAGCGACCGGTTCTACCGGTTCATCATGCCGATCCTCGACCTGATGCAGATCATGCCGACCTTTGCGTACCTCGCCCCGTTCGCGCTCTTCTTCCTGATCGGTCCGGCAACCGCCGCGATCCTGACCCTGATCTACGCAACGCCACCGGCGATCCGGATCACGGCGCTGGCAATCCGCGCGGTGCCCCGGACGACGGTCGAGGCGGCCACCTCGCTGGGCTCCACCGGACGCCAGATCCTCGCCAAGGTCGAGCTCCCCATGGCCCGCCGGGTGATCGATTCTCGGGGTCAACCAGACCTTCATGATGGCCCTGTCGATGGTCGTCATCACCGTCCTGGTCGATGCGCCGGGTCTCGGCAAGAACATCCTTCGCGCGCTCGAGCGGGCGGACGTCGGCGCCGGCTTCAACGCCGGTCTCGCGATCGTGATCATGGCCATCCTGTTCGATCGGTTCACGAGCCGGGCCAGCGCGGGCGCGGATCTGAGCCGCGGCGCCCCGACTGCCGCGAGCGAACGGCCGTGCGCGTCAGCGGCGACTGCATCGCCCTCGCCCTTTCGGTCGTGGGCATCGTCGCCGGTGCCGTCCTGCTGGCGGGCGCCGACTTCCCCGAGGTGATCAGCCTGTCCTTCGCGGATCCCGTCAACGCGCTGTCGCAATGGCTTCGGACGAACGCCACCGGGCTGACGGGGGCGCTCAAGGACGCCGTGACCTACCCGCTGATCAACCCGATCCAGGCTGTGCTGACATCCGCACCATGGCCACTGGTGGTCGTGGTTGCCGTCGCGCTCGCGCTGTGGGTCAGCGGTCCGGGTCCCGCGCTGGTCACCGTCGTCTGCCTGCTCGGGATCATCGGGCTCCAGCTGTGGGAGCACAGCATGGTGACGCTGACCACCGTCCTCGTGGCAACCGTGCTGACGCTTGGCCTCGGGGTGTTGATCGGGATCCTCTCGGCGCGCAGCAACCGGCTCTCGCAAATCCTGCGGCCGTTCCTCGATGCCGCCCAGACCATGCCCGCGTTCGTGTATCTGCATCCCCGTGGTCGCCCTGTTCGATCCCACGCGGTTCACGGCCATCGTCGCGGCCGTGGTCTACGCGATCCCGCCCGTCATCCGGCTCGTCGAGGCGGGCATTCGCAACGTGCCGGCGACGGTCGATGAGGCCGCCACGTCCGCCGGAGCGACCTCCCGCCAGCTCCTGTGGAAGGTCCAGCTCCCGATCGCGCGACCGGCCCTGCTGCTCGCCGCGAACCAGGGGATCATCCTCGTCCTCGCGATGGTCGTCGTCGGCGGACTCGTGGGCGCGGGCGGGCTCGGCTACGACGTGGTCGCCGGCTTTGCCCGGCGGGACTTCTTCGGGGAGGGCTTCGCGGCCGGCATCGCGATCGTCCTGCTTGGCGTGATGCTTGACCGGATCACGCAGGGGGCCGGCCGGCAGCGCGTTCCCGGCAAGTTCACGAAGGCGGAAGACGTCTCGACGCGCGGGCGGGAGCCCCCGGGGCACGCGCATAGCGAGGGTTCACGAACGAACGCCGAACGTCCATGATGTGCAACCGCGCGCCCGGACCGTCATCCGGTCGACGCACCGAGGAGGAGAGCACCGCAGCATGAAGAAGATCATCAGCCGCCTGGCGGCGCGCCACGATCGCGCTGAGCCTGACGCTCGCCGCGTGCACCACGGTGGTGGCGGCGCGAGCACGGGCGGCACGGTCAATATGGCGATCAATCCGTGGGTCGGCTACGAGGCCAGTGCGGCCGTCGTCGCGCACCTCCTCGAGGAGGAGCTCGGCTACACGGTCACCAAGAAGGACCTCAAGGAGGACGTCTCCTGGCAGGGCTTCGAGACCGGCGAGGTCGACGTCATCATCGAGGACTGGGGGCATCCCGAGCTCGAGCAGAAGTACGTCACGGAAGACAAGACCGCCCAGGACGCCGGCGAGAACGGCAACATCGGGATCATCGGTTGGTACATCCCCAAGTGGCTGGCCGACGAGAACCCGGACATCACCAACTGGGAGAACCTCAACAAGTACGCCGACCTGTTCAAGACCTCCGAGTCCGGTGACCAGGGCCAGTTCCTCGGCAGTGATCCCTCGTACGTCCAGTACGACGAGGCGCTCATGAAGAACCTGGGCCTCGACTTCAAGGTCATCTTCTCGGGTGGCGAGGCCGCCACGATCACCGCGTACCAGCAGGCCGTCGAAGAGAAGAAGCCGCTGATCGGCTACTTCTGGGATCCCCAGTGGCTGCATTCGCAGGTCGAGCTGGTCCGCGTCGAGCTGCCGGCCTACACGGACGGCTGCGCGGCGGACCTCGAGAAGGTCGCCTGCGACTACGCCGAGACCCCGCTCAAGAAGTTCGTCAGCACGAAGTTCGCAACCGAAGGCGGCAAGGCCTACCAGCTGGTCAAGAACTTCAAGTGGTCGAACGCGGACCAGAACGTGGTCGCCAACTACATCACCAACGACAAGATGAGCCCCGAGGACGCGGCCAAGAAGTGGGTCGAGGAGAACGAGGACATCTGGAAGGCGTGGATCCCGGCCAGCTGAGCTGACCGCCGCCACATCGAACCGTCAGCCGGTGGCACCGTCCACCGGCTGACGTACGTTCAGAGGAGTCGATGGCCTCGCCCCGCGTCGTGATCATCGGTGCCGGCATCGTCGGCACGTCGCTTGCCGACGAGCTGGTTCTGCGCGGCTGGAGCGATGTCACCGTCCTCGAGCAGGGGCCCCTGTTCGCGGCCGGTGGCTCAGCTCGCACGCGCCCGGCCTCGTGTTCCAGACGAACGGCTCGAAGACGATGACCGAGTTCGCCCGGTACACCGTCGAGAAGCTGAGCGGGCTCGAGCTCGACGGCCAGTGGTGCTTCCGGCAGGTCGGCGGGCTGGAAATCGCCACGACGCCGGAACGCCTCGCGGAGCTGCGCCGGCGGCACGGGTTTGCGACCTCATGGGGTCTCGAGGGCGCCCGGCTGCTCGATCCCGAGGAATGCGTGCGGGTGTCGCCACTGCTCGATCGCGACCGGGTCCTCGGTGGTTACCTGGTCCCGAGCGACGGTCTCGCGAAGGCGGTCAGGGCCGGCGAGGTACAGGCCCGACGGGCGATCGAAGGGGGTGCGCGCTTCCTCGGTGAGCACACCGTGACCGGGATTCGAAGCGATGACGGACGGGTTCGCGCCGTGATCACGGACCGTGGCGAGCTCCCGGCGGACATCGTCGTGTCCTGTGCCGGGATCTGGGGACCGCGGGTTGGCGCAATGGTCGGCATGGCGACACCGCTGCAGCCCCTCGCCCACCTCTATGCAAAGACCGGACCGGTGCCGGCGCTCGCCGGGATCGCCGCCCCGCCGGATCGCGAGAACGACCGGCCCATCCTCCGGCACCAGGATCGCGACCTGTACTTCCGGGAACACGGGGACCGGATGGGAATCGGGGCGTACGGACACCGGCCACTCCCGATCGATGCCGCGGAGCTGCGCCACCCGCGCGACGCCGACCCGATGCCGTCCGTCCTGCCGTTCACGCCGGACGACTTCGCCGAGTCCTGGACCTGGGCGCAGGAGCTCCTGCCCGCGCTGCGCGAGACGGAGATCGAGGAGGGGATCGACGGGATCTTCTCGTTCACGACCGACGGCTTCCCGCTCATGGGCGAGTCGCGGGACGTGGCCGGGTTCTGGGTGGCCGAGGCGGTGTGGGTGACCCATTCCGCTGGCGTGGCGCGCGCCACCGCCGAGTGGCTCGTCACCGGCGCGCCTACCACGGACGTCCACGAATGCGACGTCAACCGCTTCGAGCCGCATCAGCTGGCCACGCGCTACGTCGAGGAGCGCGGCGTCCAGAACTTCATCGAGGTCTACGACATCATCCATCCGCTGCAGCCGATGGAGTCGCCGCGACCGCTCCGGACGAGCCCGTTCTACCCGCGCGAGCAGGAGCTGGGGGCGTGCTTCCTCGAGGGGGCGGGCTGGGAGCGACCCCAGTGGTATGAGGCGAACGCCGGCCTGGTGGACCGCTACGCCGACCGGATTCCGGATCGCGGGGCCTGGGCACGCCGGCACTGGTCGCCCATCGCCGGTGCGGAGGCCCTGGCCACCCGCGAGGGTGTCGCGATGTACGACATGACATCGCTCAAGCGGATCGAGGTCAGCGGACCGGGGGCGCTCGCGTTCCTCCAGCACGCGACGACGAACGACCTCGACCGAAGGGTCGGGTCGGTCGTCTACACGTTGCTGCTCGAGGAGCACGGCGGGATCCGCAGCGACCTCACCATCGCCCGTCTCGGGCGAGATCGGTTCCAGGTCGGCGCGAACGGCAACCTCGACCTCGACTGGCTCGAGCGGCACGCCCCGGGCGATGGGTCCGTGCAGGTCCGCGACATCACGGCAGGGACGTGCTGCATCGGGCTCTGGGGACCGCGCGCAAGGGACCTGCTCGCCTCGCTCACCCGGGACGACGTGAGCCACGCGGCCTTCGGCTACTTCCGGGCCCGCGAGCTCCACGTCGGGCATGTGCCGGTGACGGCGCTCCGCCTGAGCTATGTCGGGGAGCTCGGCTGGGAGCTCTACACCACGACGGACATGGGCCTGAAGCTCTGGGACACCCTCTGGGCTGCGGGTCAGGAGCATGGCGTGGTGGCCGCGGGCCGCAGCGCCTTCGGCAGTCTTCGCCTCGAGAAGGGCTACCGGTCGTGGGGCACCGACGTGACGACCGAGCACGACCCGTTCGAGGCGGGCCTGGGGTTCGCCGTCCGGATGGACAAGGGCGATTTCGTCGGCCGCCAGGCCCTCGAGGGCCGGAGCGAGGCGACCGCGCTACGCCGGCTGACGTGTCTGACGCTGATCGACCCCGAGGCCGTCGTCATGGGCAAGGAGCCGGTGTGGGTCGACGGACGTCCCGCCGGCTACGTCACGAGCGCCGCGTTCGGCTACGCGACTGGCTGTTCGATCGCCTACGCGTGGCTCCCGGCCGAGGCGGCGAGCCCCGGTCGGGAGGTTGAGATCGAGTACTTCGGCGAGCGGCTCCGGGCCGTGGTGGCCGCGGAGCCGCTGTGGGATCCCGGGATGGCGCGTCTCCGCGCCTGACCCTACGGGACGAGCTCGACGGGGTAGGTCCGGAGGTCCTCGACGCTCCCGTCGCGGGCCGACAGGACGTACGTGGCGAGCCAGCCGGTCTGGCGCGAGTCGACGTCGTACGGGATCGAGACATCGAACGTGCCCCAGCAGCCGGTCCCGCAGGTCGCCATGACGGGCTGCCGAGCGAGCCGCTCGCCGTTCTCGTCGAGGATCTCGACCATGAACGTGGCCTCGAAGACGTTCGCCACGCCGCTGATCCGCATCGGGTTGCCGGCGGTCGCGCCGAACGCTGGACGGTCGACGAAGATCGACGGGAGGAACGCCTCGTAATCGGTGCGGACGGACGGCCCGTCGAGGACGATGCCCTCGCCCGAGAACACGGTGACGGGCTGGCCGTCGAGCCGGAACGCGACGCCCTCGACGGTCGGGAACTGGGTCAGCGTGTAGACCACCTGGGCCAGCCGGCCGAACATCGAGGCGCTGCCCCCGCCCGATTCGAACTCGCGTGACAGGTCGACGGTGGCCAGCCCGTCCGAGATGTCCAGGCCGAGCAGGATCGTGCCGGCCGGGATGTTCGTCGTCATCCCGGGCACGTCGTTCTGCTCCGCGGGCTTCGGGCCCTTGAGGAGCTCGGTCAGCGCCGCGCGGCCGACGGCACGCGTGCTGTCGATCGTGCGCTGGACGGGGACGAGGGTCTCGCCGAGGAACAGGTAGATCTTGACGGTCGTTGCGCCGCTGGGCGCCGTCGTGGGTCGGGGCGTGGTTCGCGGCGTCGCGACAGGCGTCGCCCCGGGCTGCGTCGGCTCGTCGGTGGGCTGATCCGAGGGCTCGTCTGTCGGTTCGGCCGACGGATCCGGCGATGTGCCGGGATCTGGCGATCCGCTCGGATCGGGCGAGGTCGGCGCGATCGTGCCGCTGTCGGGCGAGCGCGGGGCAAGGGTTCCGGCACTGCCGACCGAGCCGCACGCCGCGGCGACGATGGCGATCGAGAGGGCGGTGGTGATGAGGAAGGCCGGTCGAAGGAAGGATCGGTGCGAATGCGGCATCGGGATGTCTCCGTGTGGCGGGATCGATGCGCTCAACGGTCCATTCCCCGGGTAACGCCGTCATCGCCGGCGGGTAACGGTCGTGTCACAGGCAGCACGAGCTCGAACCTGAGCCCGCCCCCGGGGCGTGGCTCGGCCCGGAGCGTGCCGCCCAGCAGCTCGGCGTGCTCACGCGCGATCGCGAGTCCGAGCCCGCTCCCGCCCTGGCTTCGCGAGGGGTCGGCCTTGTGGAAGCGCTCGAACAGGGAAGGCAGGGATTCGGGGGCGACACCAGGCCCGCGATCCGCGACACCGACCCGCACCGCACCGTCCTCGTGCTCCACCGAGACCTCGACGGCGGCGCCCCCGCCGTGCTGGCGTGCGTTGTCGAGGAGATTGCCGAGGATGCGTTCCAGCCGCCGCCGGTCGAGCACCACGCGTGCCGGCTCGTCGCTCATCCGAATCCGGGCCGATGGCAGCCGGTCGGCGACGATCGCGCGCACGAAGGCCGCGAGGTCGAACTCGGTGGGTGCGGCGATCTCGGCCGCGGCATCGAACCGCGAGATCTCCATCAGGTCGTCGACCAGTGCCCGGAGTCGGGCCACGTCCCCCACGAGCAGCTCGGCTGCGCGCCGGCCGTCGGGTGGCAGGAGATCGAGATGCGCGCGCAGCAGGGCGGCCTCCTGGACGAGCGCGGTCATCGGCGTTCGAAGCTCGTGCGACACATCCGCCACGAACGCGCGCTGGCGGTCCTCGGCATCGCGCAGCTCGCCAACGGTCCGCTCCAGCGATGCTGCCATCCGATTGAAGGTCGCCGCCCACGCCCCAAACTCGTCCCGTGACTCCACGGGCAGGCGTGCGGAGAGATCACCGGTCGCAATGCGATCCGCGGCCACGCTCGCATCCCGGACCGGGCGCAGGACGCCCCGCGTCACCGCTCCGGCCGCCAGCGCGGCGAGCAGCGTCAGCAGCACGCCTCCCACGAGCAGCGCCTGCCCGAGTCGTTCGATCGCCGCCTCGGTCTCCGTCGCATCGAACAGGAAGTAGAACGCCGGGCCGCCAGCTGGGGGCCGCGCGCCGGTCACGAGATAGGGGTTGCCATCCGGGAGGGTGAGCCGCTGGTACCCGATCTCGCCGCGATCGACGATCGCGATCAGCTCGGGCGAGAGCAACGGCACCACGCCGGCCGCCGCAAATCCCCAGGTGATGCGATCGGCGCCGGCGAAATCGACGATCGCTCCTGCCCCACCCCTGAGCTGCAGTGCCTCGACCAGCCCGCTGGCGGCGAGATCAGCCGGCGTCGCATCGGCGTCGACGAACTGCCCGAAGAGCACGCCGACGTTGAAGTCCGTCTGGGCCGTTGCTGCATCGAGCTGCTGGTCATGGAGCGAGGTCGTGACGTACAGGTACGCGCCCGCCCCCAGCACGACCGAGGTGAGCGCCACCAGACCGACGAGCGTGACCAGCAGCCGCCCGCGGACGCCCCTCACCTGGCGGTCACCTGGGGGTCACCGGGCCCTCACCGGCGTGCCTTGTAGCCGACGCCGCGGACCGTCAGCACGAGCTCCGGATTCGCCGGCTCGGTCTCGATCTTCGCGCGCAGCCGCTGTACCGCGACGTCCACCAGCCGCGAGTCGCCGAGGTAGTCGTAGCCCCAGACCTGCTCGAGCAGCAGCTCGCGGGTGAAGACCTGGCCGGGCCGTCGGGCGAGCTCGGCCAGGAGGCGGAACTCGGTGTGGCTCAGCGGGATCTCCTCGCCCCCACGCCGGACGCTGTGGGACGCCTCGTCGATCTCGAGGTCGCCGAGCCGCAGCGGCCCTCCGGTCTCGGTCGTGCCGGCGCGTCGGAGGGCGACCCGCAGCCGGGCCACCAGCTCGGGGAGCTCGAACGGCTTCCGCACGTAGTCGTCCGCACCGGCCTCGAGCCCGGCGACGACATCGAAGGCATCGGTGCGCGCCGTGAGCATCACGATGGGCACGGTCGACTCGAGCCGGATCGTTCGACAGACCGCCAGGCCGTCGAGGATCGGCAGCATGATGTCGAGGACGACCGCGTCCGGTCGCTCGGTCGCGAACCGATCGAGCGCCTGCCGTCCGTCGGCCGCGGCGACGACCTCGTAGCCGGCCGCGCGCAAACCGATCGTGGTCAGCTCGCGGATCGAGGGGTCGTCCTCCACGAGGAGGATCCGGTGCGCCATCACGGGCGATCGTGCCATACCGCCGAGCCCCCGACGAGGGCACGCAACGGGTCGCGAAGTCGCTGCCTGCTATCGTGCGGCCGTGGATGCAACGCTCGTGGCCCCGCCCTTGCCGCTCGGTGACGGCCCGGCGTCCACTCGAATCGACGCGCACTGGCTCGGCCGGATCGACTACCGGGCGGCCTGGACGATCCAGAAGCGGCTCGCCGCGGCGCGCGCCGACGAGCGGATCGGCGACCAGCTCCTGCTCCTGGAGCACCCTGCCGTCCTGACCCTGGGCAAGACGTCGGATCCCGCTCACATTCTCGCAACCGACGAAGCGCTCGCGGCCCGCGGAATTGACGTCGTGCGGGTCGAGCGGGGCGGCGAGGTGACCTATCACGGACCCGGTCAGCTCGTCGCGTACCCGATCCTCGCCCTCAGCCGGCGTGGCCTGCTGCTCCGTCCGCTCGTGCGCGCGCTCGAGGCCGCGATGATCGACACCTGCGCCGCCTTCGGTGTCGTCGCCGCACGGCGCGACGGGCATCCCGGCTGCTGGATCGACCCTGATGGTGTCGCGCCCCGCAAGATCGGTGCGCTCGGCCTGCGCGTGGAGCGCGGCGTGACCTACCACGGTATTGCCCTGAATGTCTCCGTCGACCTGCGCGACTTCGAGCTCATCGATCCGTGCGGCATGCCGGGGGTCGCGTCGACCTCGGTCGACGCCGAGCTGGGACGCGACGGGCGACCCTCCACGGAGCGCGTCGCCGCGGCGGCCGCCCACTTCACCGACGCCCTGTCCCGGCATCTACCCGCGGAGACTGCGGGGAGCGTGACCCGGCGGGCCCCGGCCGACGAATTGCGCTCGCTCGAACTGCTGCTCGCGGGCGCGGAGGCCTGACGTGGCGGGGGGCCTGTTCGAGCTGCGCAAGGATCCCATCACGAGCTGGTGGGTCGCTACGGTCGTGGACCGGGCCTTTCATCGCGACCGGTTCGCCAGGGCGGCAGATCCGGTGGACGACCGACTGTTCGGGTGCGCGAACTGCTCCACGCCGGAGGGTGACGGCATCCGCACGCGCATGCTCAAGGACTACGCCTTCCACCTCGTCGGGACGGACGGCGATGCGCGCGAGCTCGATCGCAACCTCGCTCAGGTAGCGCTGGCGCAGGCCCGGGCGAGCGGGAGCTGGCGAACCGTCGTGGCGCCGCCGCGCGAGCATCGTCCACTGCACGCGGTCGGGACCGACACGATCGTCGGGCTGGTCGATGGCGCTCGCGCGGCCCTCGTCGCCGCCCGGGACGCGGGCCAGACCGACTACCTGCAGGTCGTGCAGAACTGGGGAGCGCAGGCCGGCGCCCGCACGAACCACCTCTGTCTCGATCTCTACGACCTGCCCCAGATCCCGCATCGCATCGCCGAGGAGCTCGGGGGTGCTGCCCGGTTTGTCATCCGCGAAGGGGAGTGTCCCTACTGCCGGCTGGTGCGCGACGAGATCCCTTCGGCCGGAGCGCCTCCTCTGGCAGGACGACCACAGCGTGGCGTTCGCGCCGTTTGCCTCCCGATCGCCGTTCGAGATCTGGATCGTGCCCAGGCGCCACGACGCCGACTTTGCGCGCGCCAGTCGGACCGACGTGACGGCGACGGCCGAGGCCCTCCGCCAGGTCCTCGGGAGGCTTGCGGCCACGCTCGATGGGCCGCCCTACAACCTCGTCCTCCACACGGCCCCCTTGCGGGAGGCGGTTGATGCGACCTACCACTGGCACTGGGAGATCCATCCACGCCTGCGCGAGATCGCCGGCCTCGAGCTGGGAACCGGCCTGCCCGTGAACCCCGTCTCTCCGGAAGACGCGGTGGAGGAGCTGCTCGGCCGGGCAGCCGTGGGAGGAGACGGAACGGGCTGATGGACCGCCGAGCGGCACGTGGCCGCAGCTGGAGCCTCCTGCCGCCTGCCGTGATGCTCCAGGGAGTCACGTGTCGTCACATCCGGCGAACGTGCTCCGTCATTGGGCAGACGAGCGTGCGACCCGTACCGCGCCGCCGTCCATCCTCCCGGCGGGAGTCCGCATGTCCAGCAGTCAGTCCGTCATACCGTTCGCCGCACGATCCGTTGGCCGCCGGCTGGCAGGTCGTTCCGTGAGCGCGTCCTGGGACCAGGACGAGGCGGGCGCCTTTGTCGAGACGCTCTTCGCCAGGCATCACGGTGAGATCCACGTGTACCTGCTGCGGATGGTCCGCGATCCGGAGCTCGCGGCCGACCTGACCCAGGATGCGTTCGTGAAGGCCTACCGCAACTACGACACGCTCGAGAAGCCCGAGAATGCGCGCGCATGGCTGTATCAGATCGCCCATCGGGTTGCCCTCGACGAGATCCGACGCCGCAAGATCATCCGCTTCCTGCCCTGGACCGGGGAGTCGCGCGGTGCCGCACCGTCCGCCGAGCACACGGTCATGGACCTGCGTCTCTCGGGTGACCTCCAGCGGGCCCTCGACCGGATCCCCGAGCGACAGCGTGCCGCGCTCCTGCTCGCGGAGCTGCACGACCTGACCGGCGTGGAGCTGGCGGCCGCACTCGGCGTCAGCCACGTGGCCGCGCGGGCCCTGCTCACCCGGGCGCGGGAGAGCCTCCGTCAGGCTCTCGCCACCGAACGGGCCGACGAGGCCGCCGCCGAGCTCGAGCCCCACGCCAAGACCCGGGTCAGGCAGGACCGATGAGCCGATTCCGACGGCGCACGCGCCGCAGCGACGACTGGCGCTCGCCCCACGAGCGGGCTCGGGCACGGGCCGCGCAGCGGCTGGACTGGCCGCTGGCCGCCGCCGAGAGCGCCTGGCTCGATGCACACCTCGCCGAATGCGGCTCGTGCCGCTCCCTCGCGACCGACTACGTCGACATCCGCAACCGACTTCGCTCCCTCCGCACAGTCACCCCGCCGCCGCCACGCGATCTGTGGGCCCGGACTGCGGCCGCGATCGAACAGGAGTCGCGCCGCGGTGCACGGCGCAGCCAGCCGGCATCCCGCATGCCGCTGGGCGCGCTCTCTGGTGTGCTCGTGATCGCCGTGGTGCTCGGCGCCACCTTGCTCTCGAACATGCCGTCTCGCAACCAGGTGGCGCCGGTCGGCAGCGTGGCGGTCGTCGCGGGCACGTCGCAGGGGACCGAGGTCGCGCCGGCCGCCACGCGACTCCGCGTCGCCGCGGGCGATGTGCGGGTCGTTCTCGAGGACGCCGACGGCACGTACGACTTCAACCGGCTTGGCGTCGACTCGGTCTGTCCGCCGAGTGCAGGCGCCGAGTGCCCGACCGTCCGGGACGCCGACGCGACAGCCCTCGCCATCCTCGCGCAGCCGCAGACGATCATCGGCTCCCCGAACGAGGACCGGGCGGTCGTGGTCGGCACCGCTGACGGCAACGAGGCGAACGAGATCATCGTGATGACGCTCCCGACACCCGCGCCGTCCCCTGGTCCGAGCGCGCCGCCCGTGACACCGGAGCCGAGCGCGAGTCCCGTCGCGACGGAGACAGCCACCCCGACGGCACTCGTGACCGCCTCCGTGGAGCCGACCGCCTCGGACCTGGCGGCGAGCGCAACTCCGTCGGGCGAGGTGGCATCGCAGGAACCGGCCGAGTCCGCGGTGCCGAGCGCCGAGCCGTCCGCAGAGCCCGGCGTCGAGCCGACGGCCGAGCTGCCGACCGAGACGCCGTCCCTGCCGCCCAGCGCGGAGCCCGAGCCAACGCCGGAATCGATCGCGATCGCGAGCGACCTGATCGTCGTCGGCCAGACGGCCGCCTTCTCGGCCGATGGTCGATCCTTTGCCTTCACGGGCCGGCCGGCTGACGACAGCACCGGGCCCGACATCTACGTGTGGGAGGTCGGGGACACGGTTGCCCGACCGGTGACAACGGATCACCGCAGCGTGTTCGCTTCCTGGGTCGATGGGCTCGTCGTCGGCAGCCGCCCGTCCGAGCCTGCGGGGGACGGGGTCGCGGTCGCACCCGAGGCGTTCGTCCTCGACCCGGCCACCGACACCGAGACGACGCTGACCGAGCCCGGCTGGCGCCCGATCGTGGCCCCGACCGGGGATCTCGCGCTCGTCGTTGACGGAACGGTCACCGCGACGGACGACGGCCGCACCTTCGAGCCCGCCGAAGGGACGCTCGAGCTCCGTGCCTGGGACCCCGCGGCTGGAACCCTCGCGGACGGGGCCGTCGAGGTGCTCGAGCTGTCGGGATCGGAGTTCGATGCCCGGTGGGACGAGAGCGGCACCGCCTTCGCCGTCTGGGTCCAGGACGCGGCGGATCCGACGTTCGGCCGCCTCAGCCTGTACTTCCTCGACTCCGAGACGGGTGCGCTCGAGCAGCCCGAGAACGCCCCCCGCGACGAGCCGGCGCTGCCAGGCTTCTCCATCGGCCGCGACCGGCTCGCGTGGGCCACGCCGGCCGGCCAGGGTGGCGAGGGAAGCCGCGTGCTCATCGTCGCCTGGACCGACGAGGGAGTGGGCTCCATCGAGACCGCCCCCGGCGAACGGGCAGTCGTCGTCCGTTAGGTGCCCGTGTTCGTGGGCGCCGCTGGGGCGGCCCATGCGTGCGTTGCCGCCTGCGGTCCTCGCTCACGCACCTGCGGGTGCGCTCGCTGCCGGGGGATGGCGGAGTATTCTGTGACCGACCCCTTCGGCGCCGGCCCCGTGAGGCCGCACGATGGCCCTGAGAGGCCGGGAAGGAGCGAGTGAACGGCCGGCAGATCATGACCGCGGACGAGATCCGGCGGGCCACGATCCGGATGTCCCACGAGATCGTCGAGAAGCAGGCGGGCACCGCCGGACTCGTGCTCATCGGCATCCAGCGCCGGGGCGTGCCGCTCGCGCGGCGGATCGCCGCCGGGATCCTCGAGCACGAGGGCGTGGAGGTGCCGGTCGGGGCCCTCGACATCACGTTCTACCGCGACGACCTCTCGCTCGTGGCCCAGCAGCCGATCGTCAAGGGCACCCAGCTCCCGGTCGACCTCAACGGCCGCACGGTCGTCCTCGTCGACGACGTCCTGTACACCGGCCGCACGATCCGCGCCGCGATGGATGCGCTCGTCGACTTCGGCCGGCCGCAGGCGATCCGGCTCGCGGTCCTCGTCGATCGCGGCCACCGCGAGCTGCCGATCCGGGCGGACCACGTCGGCAAGAACGTGCCGACGTCGCGCGAGGAGCAGGTCAAGGTCCAGCTCGAGGAGACCGACGGCAGCGACGGCGTCGAGATCGCCCGTATCGCGGAGCCCGCCCCGGCGGCCGAGCCCGTCGGGTGAACCTGGCCGTGCCGGGCGAGACCCGCGAGCCCACGGCCGACGACCTTCCCGTTCCCGCCGTGGATGCGGCCCCCGGCGCGCAGGACGTTCCGTGGCGACACCGTCACCTGCTGGATGTCGACGTGCTGACCGCAGCGGACCTCGGTCTCGTGATGCGCACGACGGATGCGATGCGCGAGGTGCTCGACCGGCCGATCGCCCGGGTGCCGGCGCTCCGGGGCCGGAACGTGACGATCCTGTTCTACGAGGCATCGACCCGAACCCGGGTGTCGTTCGAGGTCGCGGCAAAGAACCTCAGTGCCGATGTCGTGAACATCGCCGCGGCCACGTCGTCGGTGACGAAGGGCGAGTCGCTCGTCGACACGATCCGCACGGTCGAGGCGCTCGGCGCGCAGATGCTCGTCCTGCGCCACCCGACCTCCGGCGCGCCGTACCTCGCGGCAGAGACGTTCGGTGGGTCGGTGCTCAACGGCGGCGACGGCTGGCATGCCCACCCGACCCAGGCCCTGCTCGACCTCTACACGATGCAGCGCCGGCTGCCCGGTGGGAGCGTCGCCGGCCGAAAGATCGTGATCCTCGGCGACGTCCTGCATTCGCGTGTCGCGCGCTCGAACATCTGGACGCTGACCGCCGCAGGCGCCGACCTGTGGCTGTGCGGCCCCTCGACGCTCCTGCGGGGCTTCGAGGCCTGGGCGGGTGCGAGCGCAGCGGCCGGGCGGCGCTTCCACGTCACCTCCTCGGTCGAGGAGGCGCTGCGCGACGCCGACGTGGTGATGGCCCTGCGGATCCAGCGCGAACGGATGGCGTCCGGCCTGCTGCCGTCGCTGCGGGAGTACGCCGCCCGGTTCGGGCTACACCCGTGAACGCCTCGACGGGGCACGCCCGGGTGCGCTGGTGCATTCACCCCGGCCCGATGAACGAAGGCGTCGAGATCGCGCCCGACGTCGCCGTCGTCCGCGCAGTCCTTGATCACCGAGCAGGTCACGAACGGCGTGGCGGTGCGGATGGCGATCCTCTACCTGCTTGCGGGCGTCGCCGATGGTCGCTGAGCCCGTCGTCGGCGCCGTGGGACAGGTCCTGACGGAGCTCGACCTGAGCGGCGTCTGGCTCGTGGACCCGGTTGCGGGCCGTGAGGGCGCCGCGGACCTGATCGTCCGCGAAGGGCGCATCGAATCGGTCGTGTGGCTCGAGGGCGACGAGGCGGCCGGCATCGGTCCCAAGGGCGTCGTGGTTGCCCCCGGGTTCACCGACCTGCACGTGCATCTCCGCGAGCCGGGCAACGAGGACGCCGAGACGGTGGCGACGGGTCTTGCCGCGGCGGCGCACGGCGGGTTCACCACGGTCTGTGCGATGCCGAACACGGACCCGACCCTCGACGAGCCCGGCGTGCTCGCCCGCATCCGGGGCGCTGCCGCGGAATCGGACTCGCCGGTTCGATTGCTCGCCTACGGCGCGGTCACGGTCGGACGGCGGGGTGAGCAGCTGGCCGCGCTCGGCGAGATGGCCGATGCGGGCGTTGTCGGCTTCTCGGACGACGGCTCACCGGTGTCCTCCTCGACCATCCTGCGCAACGCGCTCGCCTACGCCGGGATGACCGGCCTGCCGATCGTCGATCACGCCGAGGACACGAGGCGACCGACGGCGCGGAGGCGAACGACGGTCTGGTGGCAACCGTGCTCGGGTTGCGCGGCTGGCCGGCTGCGGCCGAGACGTCGGCCGTCGCCCGCGATCTCGCGATCCTCGAGGAGGTCGTCCGCGACGTGCCAAAGGCGCGGCTCCACCTGACCCACCTCTCGACTGCCGGTGCGCTCGAGCTCGTCCGCCGCGCCAAGGTCGGCGCACCTTCCGGTGACGTGCGACGTGACGCCACACCACCTGGCGCTCACTGACGAGTGGCTTGCGGGATCACGAGGTTGGGCGTGGGATGCAACGGGTAATCCATGGGCGGACGCCGTGGTCGAGGCTGGTCCGTACGCGACGTCGACGCGCGTGAACCCGCCGCTCCGGTCCGCGTCGGATGCGGCGGCCGTCTTGGCCGCGCTGCTCGACGGCACGGCCGATGCAATCGCCACCGATCACGCGCCGCACAGCGAGGTCGACAAGGCCGTCGAGTTTGGTCACGCAGCCAACGGGATCAGCGGAATCGAGACAGCTCTCGGCGTGGTGCTGGCGGCGGTCGATGCGGGCCGGCTGCCGCTCCGTCGTGCGATCGAGGCACTGACCGTCGGGCCCGCTCGGGCCATTGCGGGCGCGCCGGCTTCTCGGTGGGCTCAGCGAGGGCGCCACGGCGGATCTCGTCGTGTTCGATCGGTCCGATGGGTGGATGGTCACCGCGGGCAGCCTCGCGTCGCGTGGCAAGAACTCGCCGCTGCTGGGACGCCGGCTGCCTGGCCGCGTGCTTCTGACCGTCGCCGGCGGGCGAGTCGCCTACGAGGCCGACGACACTCAGGGCACGTAGGGCGGCTTCGACGGGGTGCCCGCATGGGGCTCTTCGCGATGACGGTGCCGGTCGCGTCGTCGATGACCGCCCAGCCGACGTGGCGCGGGCCGTCCTCGCTGCGACCGTGCTCGCCGACGATATGCCGGACGTACCAGAGCAGACCCCGAGCATCCGCGTCCACCGCCGCGGCCGCGTCGGCATCGACGGCGCCCAGCGTCCAGCGCGACACGAGGACCTCGCTGAGGATTGCGTGCACCGGCCCCACCGAGGCCTCGACCGGCTCGCGCCGCGAACGCGTGGCCGGCTTGCCGTCCTCGACCGCAGTCGTGATCGTCGCCTCGCGCTGCTGCCAGGTGCCGTCGACCCAGACGATGCGTTCGAGGGCGATCGACTCGCCGCAGTGGCGCTGTTCCCCTCGACAGTCCGGCAGCCGTGGGTCACGGAGCCGACCGACGATGACGACCGGTGCCGGCATCAGCGACGTGGCAAGCCCGCGGTACTGCTGACCGGCCAGCTGGCGCAAGGAGACGCCGGGTAGCGCCACCGGATGAAGGTGCGGGCCCGCTGGACGCAGCCGGGTGACGTCGCCGCCGGCGCCAAGCTCGAGGATGGGCTCAGGTGACCCGACCAGGATCGTGTCACGGGGGCAGGGGACGCCGGGGTCGCTGTCGGTCGCAGCCGCCGTGCGGCACGCTTCGCTTGCCGGGCGGATCGTCAACCAGCCTGCCACCGCCACGACATCCTCGTCGAGCACCCCGTCGCGCAGCGCCTCGACGGTGTCGTCGACGGTTCTGACCGGGACGCCAAGGGTGCGGAGCGGGAACATCGGGTCGTTCGTCAGCTCGAGGTTCGAGGTCGATGACGGCCGGTGCGTGGGCTGCGTCTCCGCGTCCGCCACGCCCTGCCCATCGGGGCCGGGGACGATGCCACGGACCGGGTCGCCGGCACGGCCCATCATTCCCGCACCGACGACGGCGATGAGGAGAGCCAGCGGAGCCAGGATCGGGAGCAGTGCGCGCCTGCCCCCGTGACGCCTGTCCTCCCCGAGCGATTGCAGCGGCTCGACGTGCTCCTCGTGCATCCCTACACCCCACCGGCGGCTGAGCGGCCGGAGCCGTCCTCGACGACGGCCCATGCCACTGTCGGCCGACCGTTGCTCCACACGATCGCCCGCACGTACCAGACGGCGGCCGCGGGCCCGATCTCACGCGTCGCGGCCGCGGCGAGCGGATCGACGGACTCGAGCGTCCCGTGATCGAACGAGGCGATGAGCAGCGTGTCGCCGACCTCCACGTTGCCGCGAGCCAGCGTGCTGAGCGCAGCGAGCTCGGCGACGTCGGCCCGCCACGTGGCGCCGCCCGCGCCCGGGCCGTGGGCCAGCGGTCGCTCGCGGGCGCTGCGCCGGATCCATGCCAGTCGCTCGACGGTGAACAACGGGGTGCACTCGGGAACCTGGACGCCGCACTCGCGGAACAGGGGCCGTGTGAACCGTCCGATGACGATGGCCTGGTTCGGCACCGAGGACATGCCGGGCCGCCCGTCCTGGCGTTGCAGGCCCGGCAGCGGGACGCCGCGTTGCGTCTCGATCGCCAGGCTCGCCCCGCCCGGCGAGGTCGATTCCCGGATCGAGCCGGTCAGGCTGCAGGCGAGGTGCCAGCGTTCGGCGCAGGCGGGAGCCGGTGGCCCGACCGTGAGCCAGCCCCGGATGGCGACGAGCTGATCGGGACGTGCTCGCCGCGGGCCGTCGTGCGCGTCGGTCACGTCCTCGACGGCGAGTCCGAGGATCGTGCGCGGCAGCGGCGCACCCGTCTGCGGAAATGGTGCAGGCGGTGCGGTTGCGGCGGGTCGTGCCGTCTCGTGCGTCCCGGATGTCGCCGCGGCGGGAACCGGTCGCGGCGATGCGGGACTCGAACGCGACTGGCCCAGGACGCCACCGGCAGCCACGCCCGTCAGCACGAGGACCGGCACGAGCAGCGCGACCCACGCACGGAGCCGGCTGCGTCGATCGCGCCGCCGGCCGCCGACGGGTTCGAGCTCCACGTGCGCTACTCAGCCGACGCGGATCGGCCGTCGGGATCGGACGCCAGGACCATGGCTGTTGCGTCCTCGATCACGGCCCAGCCCACCTTCCCGGTTGCGTTGCCGTACAGGGGGCTTCGCAACAGCGTGCGGATATACCAGACCGGCCCGTCCACCTTCGCGGGAACCGCCTGATCCGCGACCGGATCGAAGCGAGCGAGCTCGGCGCGTGGGAGCAGCATCTCGCTCAGCACGATCGCCCCGCGCTCTGTCGCCGCGTTGAGGATCGGCCAGCGAACGAGGCGGGACAGCTCGACATCGTCGAGCCCGGGGTATCGATGCGCCCGACGAAGCTGCGGCTCGCCATCCGCCCAGATCACGCGCTCGATCGCGAATGTCTCGGCACAGGCGTCTGAGCCGCTCGTGCATTCGGGGAGCCGCGGATCGCCGAACCGGCCTGCCAGCACCACGCGACGCGGGCGGAGCGGCCCCTCGTACCCCTGGAACTGCTGCTGGGCCAGCGTTGCGAGGTCGACGCCCGGCATCGCTCGCGGCAGGAGCAGGTGATTGGGGCTGTGGAACGGGACGATCCCGCCCTGTTCGACCGAGAAGAGCGGCGAGGAGTCGGCGGAGAGCCAGGTCTGGCGCTGGCACAGCAGCTCCCAGCCGCCGGCAGGCACCACGTCGCGCGAGCCGGCGCACTCCCGGGCGGCAGGGACCGACAGCCAGCCCGCCACGGCAACAACCTCGGTGCCGACGTCGCCCCGTGCGAGACCCTCGAGGAGGTCGGGCACGGTCTGCACCTCGAGACCGATGGTCCGCGTCGGGAATGCAGGACCCACGGCCGGTTGCGCCGGCGGCAGGCTGGGTGCCGGAGGATCCGTGACTCCCGGCCGCGGCGTCACGGCCACGGCGACGCGTGGCCGTTCCGGTGACGGCGTGACCCGTCCGAGCGCGCCGATCACGACGACCCCCACGAGGAGGGCGATGGGCACCGCGACCGCGACCCGCGACCGCGACCGCGACCGTCGATCGGCACCGACTGACTGAACGGGCTGGACGTGCTCGAGGTCCATGTCCGACGCAGCGTACGCCGGTGCGGCCGCGCGGGACAGCCTCGCGATCGGACAGTGGCTCGGCTACGCTCCCGCGACCATGGCGACGTCGACGCTGAACCGCGACTACGAGCGACGACCCTACTGGCACGCGGGCATGCCGGCCCTGCCGGACCGCTCGGGAAGGGATCTCCCGCACGACGCCGACGTGGTGGTGATCGGTGGCGGGTATGCGGGGATCACGGCCGCTCGAGAGCTTGCTCGACGCGGCACGCGCGTCACGCTGCTGGAGGCGCGAACGCTCGGCTGGGGAGCGTCGAGCCGAAACGGCGGCATCGTCCATCCGGGCTACAAGTGGAGCCCGCCCGACCTGTTGCGGCGGTACGGCCGCGAGACCGGTGCCGAGCTGTATCGCGAGACGCTCGAGTCCTACGAGACCGTGAAGCGGCTGATCGCCGAGGAGTCGATCGACTGCGAGTTTCGGGAGCACGGACATCTCGAGCTCGCCTACGCCACTCGCACCTGCGCGAGCTGGAGCACGCTCGGGAGGCGCTGGCGACGGTGGGTGTGGCCAGCCGGCTCCTGCCACGGAACCGGGTCCGCGAGGAGATCGGCACCGATGCCTACTACGGCGCCCTTGCCGTCGAGGGGAGTGGGCTGCTCCATCCCGGCAAGTACTTTGCAGGGCTGGCGGCGGCCGCCGACCGGGCGGGCGCGGACCTGCACGAGGGGGTTCGGGCGAGACGCATCCGTCGTGACGGTCCGGCCGGCCGCTTCCTCGTCGAGACCGACCGGGGGACCGTTCGCGCGAGCGATGTCCTGGTCGCCACGAACGGCTACACGGACGGCGTGGCCCCGTCACTCCGGCGGCGGATCATGCCGATCGGGAGCTACATCATCGCAACCGAGCCACTCCCCGAGGACCTGGCACGGGAGCTCGCGCCGACGGGTCGCTCGTTCTTCGATACCAAGTACTTCCTGTACTACTGGCACGTGTCGGCCGATCGCCGGATGATCTTCGGCGGGCGCACGAGCTTCCTGCCCACATCGATCGACCGCTCGGCCCGGATCCTCCATCGCGGCATGCTCGAGGTGCATCCGCAGCTCGCCGGGACCCGGATCGACTACGCGTGGGGCGGCAACGTGGGCTTCACGTTCGATCGCATGCCGCACGCGGGCCGGACGCGGGACGGCGTCGCCTACGCGGTTGGCTGTTGTGGCACGGGCGTTGCCCTCATGACGGGCCTCGGGACGCAGATGGGCGGCTGGCTGGCAGGGGATCAGGCGCCGGCCCTGACCCGGCTTCGGTTTCCGCTCGTGCCCGCTCCGTACGAGGGCCACCCCTGGTTTCTGCCCTTCGTCGGGGAGTGGTATCGCATGAAGGACCGAATCGCGGCGTTCCGCTCGCACTGATCGCGGACATCGACCTGTCCGCGCGATGTGTGTTCGCGGCATATCGGAGGCGGGCGAGGGCGACAGATCGCCGGGGTCTGGCCGGTACGGTCGGTGGCGGGCCGGGCTGATGGGTCGCCCCCGGCTTTCGGGCCGCAATATGCCGCGAATCCGCATCGCCGGCGGAGGCACGCGCGCCGGCGGAGGCACGCGCGCTGGCGGAGGCACGCGCGCTGGCGGAGGCACGCGCGCCGGCGGAGGCACGCGCGCCGGCGGAGGCAGGCGCGCCTGCAGGAGGCACGAGCCCGCGCTACGGATCCGGTGTCGCCGTCCCCTGTGCCTGGGCGTTGCCACCGCCAAGGGTCGAGATGGTGTCGAGCGGCCAGTAGCGCAGCCACGCGCGGCCGACGACGCTTGCGACCGGGACCGGCCCGAAGAAGCGCGAGTCGACCGATTCCCAGCGGTGATCGCCCATCAGGAACACGGCTCCGGCCGGGACCACCCATTCGCTGACGTCGCCGGTCTCGGTGGTCTGTGGCACCCCTCCCACCGAGAAGACGTACGGCTCCTCCATCGCGGTCGTGTTGATCCACACCTGGCCGTCGCGGATCTCGACGGTGTCCCCGGCAACGCCGATCACCCGCTTGATGAAGGGCGTTCCGACTTGCCGGCCCGTCGCCTCGGGCGCGGAGAACACGACGATGTCCCCGCGGTGGTAGGCATCGAAGCGTGGGGTGAGCTTGTCGACGAAGACGTACTGGCCCGGCTCGAGCGTGCTCTGCATCGAGTGCATCTCGACCTGATATGGCTGACCCACGAACGTCTGGACACCGAAGAAGAAGAGCACGGTCAGGATGAACGTCTGGATGATGTCCTTCGCAAGGCTCATCGCCGGCCGGCTCACGACGGAGGGTCCGCGAGGCGCCGAAGCGTCTCGAGCAGTCGGTCGACATCGGCCTCGGTCGCCAGGTAGTTCACGATCCCCGCCCGCAGATACGTGGCCCCACGTAGCCGCGTCGTGGTGAGCCATCCGTCACCCGACGCCTCGAGCCGCGCCTGGAGCGCGTCCTGGTGGGCATCGAGCGCCGCCGCTGACATCGCCCGCGCACGCTCGGGGCCGCCGGGGAGGTGCCGGAAGCACACGACCGAGAGCTCCGGGGTCGCCGGGACGGCCTCGAAGTCGTCGGCCTCAGTGCAGCAACTCGCGAGGTGCTCGGCCAGCTCCACGTTCGACTGCACGAGCCGTCCGAGACCGTCGGTTCCCAGGTGCTTCCACGACATCCACAGCTTGAGCGCGCGCCACCGTCGCGTGCCCTCGAAGCCGAGCTTGTAGAAGCTGAGCTGCCCCGCATCGTCGTGTGCATCGTGGTCGTCGGACGGGGTCGGATGGCCTTCGGCGCCGCGGTAGTACTCGGGTCGACGGCTGCCGAATGTCTGCTCGAGCTGCCGTCCATCGCGGACGAGCAGGCCGCCGATGTCGTACGCCTGGAAGAACCACTTGTGCGGATCGACGGTGACCGAATCGGCCCGGTGGAGCGCGGGAACGCGTGCCGCCATCGCTTCGGACAGTCGGGCGGCGCCGCCGTACGCCGCATCGACGTGGAACCACAGGTCTTCTCGCTCCGCGAGCGTCGCGAGATCGTCGATCGCATCCACCGCCCCGGTGTTCGTGGACCCCGCTACGGCCGAGATCGCCAGCGGCGTGAGCCCCGCGGCACGGTCCTGCGCGATCGCGTGGGCGACGGGCTCCGCCTGCAGCCGGAAGGCGTCGTCGGCGGGGATCACGACAAGCGTGTCGGTTGGAAAGCCGAGCTCGTCGAGCGCCCGCGCAATCGAGAAATGGGTCTGGTCCGATGCGTAGACCCGAACGCCCTCGAGCGCACCGCCCCGTGGTGGACGGTCAAGCCCGCACAGCCGGGTGAGGTGAACATCCCGGGCGAGGGTCATCGCCATGAAGTTGGCCATCACGCCGCCCGAGGTCAGCAACCCGAACGCACCCGGACCGTAGCCCACGAGCTCGGTCAGCCAGCGGATCACCTCCTCCTCGACGAAGGCGCCGGTTGGCCCGGCGTGCCAGACGTCGATGCCCTGGTTCGTGACCTGGGCGAGGATCTCGCCGGCGATCGACAGCAGCAGGGGCGGCGGAGTGAAGTAGCCGAAGTTCCGCGGATGCTGGGCGTTGAGCTGGTACGGCGCCAGCCGGCGCTCGAACTCGGCGAGCACGGCGGCCGCCGGAGTGGGTGCCCTTGGCGCGCTCGCCGGTCGCCCGTCCTCGAAGAAGTCGTCCCGCGCCGCGCCGTAGTCCTGCGCCGCGCCCATCGCGCGAGCCTGCGCCTGATCGTAGAGATACGAGACGGCCGTCGCCCACGTCGCCTCGCCGAGCCGCCGAACGGCGTCCCGCGAGGCCTGTTCGTCGCGGAACGCGACGAGCTCGGGCTCGGGATGCCACGCGAACCGGTCCAGGTACGCCTCGACGTCGAGCGGCGGAACCTGCGGCAGCGCGCGCTCGTCGGGCATGGCGAGGATGGTAGCCGCCACGGCCGCGAACGCGCCGGAACGCGGGCCCCGCAAGGTCAGCGCCTGAAATGGAGGAGGACCCGTGTCATTCGGCATTCCGGAGCTCGTGATCGTCATCGCGTTGGCGGTGCTCGCGGTCGTCATCCTGCGTCGACTCATCTCGATCATGCGAGCCCGCTGACCGAGCACCGTCCTTCGCCGACGTCCGTATCCTTGCGGGGTGACCACCGACACGAGCGAGGAGATGCTTCGGGCCGCCCTGGATCCCCTCGGCGTGCCGTACGAGCTGTTTCCGTGCGATCCGGCGCTCGCTGACACGGCGGCCTTCTGCGCGGCGTACGGATTCGATCCTGACCAGTCCGCGAACACGATCCTCGTCGTCGGGAAGTCCGAGCCGCCGCGGTACGCCGCCTGTGTCGTGCTCTCGACGACGCGCCTCGATGTCAATCGAGTGGTGCGGGACCGACTGGGCACGCGGAAGGCGTCTTTCGCGCCGCCCGAGCTGACCCGCGAGCTGACCGGCATGGAGATCGGCGGCGTGACCGTCTTCGGCCTCCCCGGAGACCTGCCGATCTGGGTCGACGCGCGCGTGATGGAGCGCGACCGCATCGTGCTGGGTGGCGGCAGTCGCAGCCGGAAGGTGCTGGCCGCGCCGGCGATCCTCGAGCGCATCCCGAACGTCGAGGTCGTCGCAGACCTCGCGAAGACGCCCGAGCCCGCCGCGTAGCCGTGCCCATCGACATCCCGATCGAGGTCGCCCGCCGGCTCGTCCTCGGCAAGCAGGGGCTGTGGCCGGGCCGTCGGTGGCGCGGTGCGCGTGGCACGGAACAGGCGATGCGGGCGATGGAGAACCTCCAGCTCGACCCGCTGGTCCTCGTGGCCCGCGCCCACGACATCATGCTGCACAGTCGGGTGCTCGACTACCGGCCCGGCGGCTGGGAGGTGCCGACGTACGAGCAGCGCCGCTTCTTCGACTGGGGCAGCTGGCTCGCCGTCCGGCCGATGGAGGAGCTGCCGTACTGGCGCGTCCTCATGCGCCGCGAGCTCGACCTGCCGAGCTGGATCACCTTCCAGCGCGAGCACGGTCCGGCAATCGAGGAAATGCGCGCCGTGCTCGCCGAACGCGGCACGATCAGCAACCGGGACTTCGCGGCCGCGGACCGCACGCGCGTCACGAACTACCGGGCGCGCAAGGACAGCGGGCTCGCGCTCCACTTCCTGTGGCGGATCGGAGACGCGATGATCGCCCGACGGGAGGGCTTCGAGCGCGTCTATGCGCTGACCGAGAACGTCGCACCAGCCAAGTACATCCGCGGGGCCGATCCGGTCGAGGCCGACGACTACCTCCTGACGAAGTGGGTGGCCTCGCACGTGCTGGCACCGATGCGCGCGAGCCTGGACAACTGGGTGCGCCGGACGATGGAGCCGGGTGAGCTGCGTGCCTGGACCGCCAGGAAGGTCGAGGACGGGACCCTGGTCGAGGTCAACGTGGAGGGCTGGCGCGCGTCGCAGTTCGCACTCGCGACCGACCTTCCGTTGATCGAGACGCTTCTGGCAGGTCGGCGACCCGCGGCATGGAAGCCGCTGGAGACGACGACGCGGGAGGAGGCCACCTTCCTTGCGCCGCTCGACGACGTGAGCGCCCGCGGCCGTTCGAGCGCGCTCTTCGGCTTCGAGTACATCTGGGAGATCTACAAGCCGGCCGAAAAGCGCCGCTGGGGTGCCTACACGATGCCGATCCTGTGGGACGACCGGCTGGTCGCGCGATTCGACTCCAGGACGGACCGGCCGAATTCCACCCTCGTCATGAACGCGGTCTGGCTCGAGGACGAGGCGCTGGCCGCCAACCAGGACTTCGTCGAGGCATTGGGTCGCGGGATGGACCGCTTTCTCGGGTTCCTCGGCGCGGAGCGGATCGACGTGACGGCGCTCGCGTCGGGAACGATCCGAGCGCGTCTCGCCGCCGCCACCTATCGTTCGGGCTCGTGACCGACATCGACCCGACCCCCGACCGTCCACGTCGCTCCACGGGACCGGTCCAGTACAGGGGGGAGGATCTCGAGCCCGCCCGCGGGCCCGGTCTCGGCTGCTTCCGGTTCCAGCTCGCAGTTCTCGTCGTGCTGATCGTCCTGACGCCGCTGACCGTCGTCTGGCAATGGCCGGCGTGGATCAGCGCAGCCCTGCTGTTCGCGGTGATCGGGCTCCTGCTCGTCGCAGGCCAGACGATCATCTTCCTGCTGCGGCTCGTCGCGGCGGACCGGCGTGGCCGTCGGCGGCCCCTGGCCAGCGAGACGAAGACCGTCGGTGAGCTCGAGGACGAGGGCGTCGATCCCACGGACGAGGAGCATCCCGCTCAGCCGTAGCCCCGTGCGACAATGGGCGCCGCTCACCACCGAACGGTTCGCCCCTGCCCAGGAGGAACCACCCCAGCCGTGCCCGTCCTCGCGACCTACTTCTCGGTCCGCCGCGGCCGCGACCCGTTCTTCAAGTTCTTCATGCGGACGATCTTTCCGAAGCAGGTGAAGGACTACGAGGAGCGCTTCGGGATCCGGTTCATCGGCTGGTACAACGTCGCGCACGGCTGGGACTTCGACAACGTGATCCTGCTCGATCTCCCGGACTACGCGACGCTCGACAAGCTCGAGAAGGACGAGGCAACCCGCGCGCTCGGCCATCGGGCCGGCGAATGGATCTTCGAACGGCATCATTCGATGTTCCTGCGCGAGCGCATGGGACCCGATCTGGAATTCCACTCCTAACCCCGAGACGGAGGCGAACCATGGAAACAGGCCGCAACGACCTGCTCGGGGAGCTCGCACGGGACGCCGAGCTCGAGCGGTCCGACTTCATCGTCCAGTCCACCGAGCAGCTGCGCCGGTTCCTCGATGCGAACCGCGGCCGGATCTCGGACCTGGGCGGCATGACCCTCATCGACGAGGACCCGGACTACCTCTCGATCGCGCCCGACCTCACGTTCCGCAGTCGGAGCCGATATCTCGACGAGGACACCGGCGAGTGGGTCAGCGAGACCGAGGTGCTCGAGTCCCCGTCCGAGGTCATCGAGCTGTACAACCTCAGCGACGTCTTCGCGGCGTTTGCGGAGGCCGCCCGAGAGGCGTCGGGTCGGGTCGGCGAGCCGACCGCCGCGGAAGACCTGTTCGAGACGGCCGGGATCCCGGTCGAGGAGACCGGTCCGATCGGGGAGGACCCGTATGCCGCCGCAGCCGATGAGTGGGCCGCGACCCAGCCGATCGATCTCGACGCGGACGACGACGAGGCAGCGGCGCGCCGGCTCTACGATCTGGCGCTCGAATACCAGGAGCGCAGCCAGCACAGCGAGGCGCGCCTGATCGAGCAGTTCGAGACGGCCGCCGAGCGGCTGACGGCGCGTGTCGGCGACCTCATCGTGGTCGACGACGACGACGAGCGTCTCGTGCTCGAGGCGAGCGGCGGGTTCCGGGCCGAGGTCATCCCCGAGGACGCCGAGGGCGAATGGCGGACGCTGTCGAGCGCCGAGGAGCTCGTTGAGTTCTACGACCCGACCGACGTCTTCGGAGACCTCGCCGACGCGCTGGCCGAGGCGTTCCCCGCCGTCGTTCCGGCCGCCGAGGGCGAGGTCCTCGAGGATGTCGAGGCGGAGGACCCGCTCGACGCGCGACGTCGACGAGGACGCCGACGACGATGACGACTCCGACGACGGGGTCGAGGGCCGCCCGACCGCGTGACCATGCGCCTGGCAGCCGCGGAGCTCGTCGAGAGTCGGGAGATTCTGCCGGGTCAGTGGATCCAGGCCTTTCACGCCCCGGAGCTCGCGAACGGATCGCGCGCGGGCCAGTTCGTCCACGTGCGGACCGGCGACTACTCGGGAATGGTCCTGCGCCGGCCGTTCTCGCTCAACACGGCGGACGCCGTCGACCGGCGTGGTGTCGATCCACTTCCGGGTCATCGGCCGCGGGACGGAGTGGTTCACGCGGCTTCGGCCCGGCGACCAGATCGACATGCTCGGGCCGCTCGGCCGCCCGTTCGAGGTCGATCCGCGCAGCCGGCACCTGCTGCTCGTCGCGGGCGGGCTGGGCATGGCCGGCGTCCGGATGCTCGCCGACGAGGCGATTCGCGACGGCCGCCAGGTGACGCTCCTGTTCGGCGCGGCGTCGGCGCGTGAGGTGTATCCGTCCAGCCTGCTGCCCGACGAGGTCGAGTACGTCGTCGCGACCGACGACGGCTCGATGGGTCACCACGGCTTCGTGACCGAGCTCGTGCCCGCACTACGAGGCCTGGGCCGACCAGGCGTTCGCCTGCGGGCCGTCGCCGATGCTCGCGGCGCTCGCCCGTCTGGCCGAGGGACGCCGCGGCCGGCTCGGCGTGGCGACGCTGGGTCGGAAGCGCGGTGGGGGCCGGTCGGATCCCGCCGGCTCGCCCGCCGCACGGCGCAAGGCCTTCCTCCAGGTGTCGATGGAGCAGAACATGGGCTGCGCGGTCGGGTGCCTGCCTCGGCTGCGTCGTCATGACGACCGGAGGCACGCCGCAGCGCGTCTGCCGCGAGGGCCCTGTCTTCGCGGCAGAGGAGATCGCCTGGGAGGCCGGCTGGTGAGGGGCAAGCGACGCGTTGTCACATCGGGACGGGGAGCGGGATCGCGGCGCTCTCGCCGGCGGGAGACGGGTTCGACCGGTCGGGCCCGCGGCTGACGCGCCGCGACCGGTGTCGCGCACGCCGCCCATGGTCCAGACGCCGGCCATGTCCGCGGCAGGTGCCCGTGGTCGTGCAGGCGCTCGACGCCGACATCGAGGTGGACCTCTCGGTCGACCTCGGTCGGGGGCTCGTGCTGCCAAACCCGATCCTCGTGGCATCGGGCACGTTCGGCTACGGGGTCGAGTACGGCGACGTCGTCGAGGTCGACCGGCTCGGCGCGATCTGCTGCAAGGGGACGACGCTCAAGGCGCGGATCGGCAACCCGACGCCGCGCGTGACCGAGACGCCGGGCGGGATGCTCAACTCGATCGGGCTGCAGAACCCCGGGCGTCGACGCGGTGATCGAGAAGTACGCGGCGACCTGGGCCGGCTGGCGCGTGCCGGTCATCGTCAACGTCGCGGGTGAGTCGGTCGAGGACTACGTCGAGGTGGCGCGGCGGCTCGACGGCGTGCCCGGGCGTGGCCGGGATCGAGCTCAACATCTCGCTGCCCGAACGTCGGTCGCGGCGGGCTGCAGTTCGCGATCGATGCCGGAGCCGCGGGCGAGGTCACGGCAGCCGTGCGCCGTGCCACGGACCTGCCGCTGCTCGTCAAGCTGTCGCCGAACGTCGCCGACATCCGGCCGATCGCGCGAGCCATCGCCGACGCGGGCGCCGACGCGCTCACGGCCATCAATACCCTGTCGGGGATCGCCGTGTCGCCGTCCCGCGACCGGCCGCTGCTCGGCAACGTGTTCGGCGGGCTGTCCGGACCGGCGGTCAAGCCCGTGGCGCTGCGAATCGTGTACGAGGCCGCCCAGGCCGTGTCCATCCCGATCGTCGCGATCGGCGGCGTGACCGAGCTGGCCGACGTGCTCGATTTCCTGGCCGTCGGGCGCGGTGGCGGTCCAGGTCGGCACGGCGATCTTCGCCGACCCGACGCTGCCGGTCCGGCTCGTGGACGAGCTCGAAGCGGAGTGCCGTCGCCGCGGTCTCGCAACGCACCGGGACCTGGTCGGGAGCGCACTGCCACGCAAGGCAGGCGCGCCGTCGGCCAAGGGCGTCGAGTACCGGCCCTGAGCGCGCGGCCCGCAGGCTCGATCCCGCGTAGACTCGCGGCATGACCACGATCCGCCCGGCCATCGACGAGGCGACCCGCCGCGCGATCGCGCTCCGCACCGAGAGCGCCTGTTCCGCGATTCTGGCGCGTTCCGCGAGGGCCATTTCCTGCTGAAGAGCGGTCGCCACGGCGACGCGTACGTCGAGAAGTTCCAGGTGCTCCAGGACCCGGCCGCGACCAGCGAGCTGTGCGGGTTGTGGGTCGCACGGCTGCGCGACCGGGACGGCGCGGCGATGGTCGACCTCGTCGCAGGCCCGACGACGGGCGGGATCCTGCTCGCCTTCGAGGCGGCTCGTCAGCTGGGGGTTCGGTCGATCTTCGCGGAGGAGGTCCGCGACGAGGACGGTGGCATCCGGCGCGAGTTTCGGCGCGGGTTCCGGATCGAGCCGGGCGAGCGGGTCCTGCTCGTCGACGACATCCTCACGACGGGTGGCTCGCTGCTCGCGATGCTTCCGGCGGTCGAGGCTGCAGGCGGCGAGATCGTCGAATGCGCCGTGCTCGTCGATCGCAGTGGCGGCAAGGCCGCGCTGACCTCGCCCGGCGACAGGGCGCACGTACCCGCTCCGCTCGCTCTGGCAGCTCGACCTGCCGACCTACGAGCCGGGGCCCGACACCTGCCCGCGCTGCGCGGACGGCGCGCCGCTGCATGCGCCCGGTAGCACGGGCGCCGGCACGAGACCAGCGTCCAGCGCCGGCTGAGGTGGATCGCCGGACGCTCCGTCTCTTCGGCGTGACGCTGGTCGCCCTCGTGGTCGTCGTGGCGGTCGCCGCCACGCTCGCCGGTGGGCAGGGCCAGGACCCGGAGGCACCCCAGGGCGAGCAGGTCGTCGGCGTGGTCACCGCCATCGATTCGCAGGGACTGACCGACGTTCGCGGCTTCGCGCTGCAGGCGCAGGACGGGCGAGACCTCGCGTTTCGGATCGGCGCCCTGGAGAACGGCGTCGAGTTCCCGCCCGGGCACCTTGCCGAGCACCGGCGGGACAGGACGCTGATCCGTGTCTGGTACCGCCCCGAGGGCAGCGAGCTCGTCGCCTTCCGGCTCGAGGACGCGGAGTAGGTCAGCCGGCTTCGACGGCCTCCAGCGCTCGCTCGAGCTCTCGCGTCGGCGACGACCCCCTCGAACGAGCCGCGCACGACGCCCGACCCGTCGACGACGAAGATCCACGGCTCCGACAGCAGGCCCCACTCGGTCGGATGACTTCGTCGCGACGAGCTGCGGCTGGCCATTCACGTCCTGCGTCACGGGCTGGAGCTGGCCGTCGACGAGCTCGCAGCTGATAGGGCTCGACGTTGATGAACGTGAGGTCCGGATGCGCCTCGGCGACGGGCTTGAGGTGGTCGAGCGTCGGGCCGCACTGCGCGCTGGTGCAGAACTTGGGCGTCGCAAAGGCGAGCACGAACGGCTCCCCGGCAGCGAGCGCATCGGCGACCGATGTCTCGTAGAACGCCTCGACCGGCTCCTCGTCGGTCGAGATCTTCGTCACGTCGCCGCCGACGTCGTCGAGCGTCGGCGTGTCGGACGCCGGCGCCTGCTGTCGCCGACCGCGAACGGTCGGCGTCGAGTCTGGACCTGGAACTGCATCCGGATCGTCTCGGCTTGGCGCCCCGGCGGCCTCGGTCGTGAACTCGGCGCCCCAGATGCCCGCCTCCGGCAGCGTCGACGGTCAGCGATGTACATGCCGCGCTCGTCCTGGATCGCCCAGATGAACTCACCTTCGGCGGTCGTCGACCGGCGTCTCGGGGTCCGCGCCAGGTTGTAGAAGGCGACCTCGGCGGTTCGGTCCGGGGCACGCACCACCTGGTCGTCCTTGTCGACGAACAGGAACAGGATCCGCGCGTCGGCCGCACACGATCCGCGACGAGACGATGACGGGGGTCACGGTCCGGTCGGTCGAGGCGGCTGCCACGACTCCGGGAGATTCGCCGGTTCGGGCGCTGTGGGGCACGCGGCGGCGGCGCTGCCACCCGGGACGGCGGTCCGACGGGCGCCGGACGAGCCGGACGCGGTGCACGCGGCGACGATGAGCACGAGCGCGAGCGAGCGCGCCGGGAACGGGAAGGTCGAGGCATCGCGTCCAAGCCGTACCGCCGAAGGGCCGGAAGCGCCGCCGGGCGCTAGAATTGACCGCGTGCCCCAGCTCGCTCCGACGGCCCACGCCGCCGTCCCAGGAGTCCCGTTGACCCGCTTCCAGAAGCTCGCCGCGGCGACCGCTCGCGACCACGCTCGTGCTCGTCACGATCGGCGTCATCGTCCGCGCGACCGATTCCGGCCTGGGCTGCCCCGACTGGCCGCTCTGCCACGGCCAGATCCTGCCGCCGCTCGACGACCCGAAGGCCTGGATCGAGTGGATCCATCGGACGGTCGCGGCCATCATCGGCTTCGAGATCCTGGGGCTGGCGGTCCTCGCGCTGCTCGACCATCGCGACCGGCGATCGCTCGTCGTGGCCGTCGATCGGCGCGGTCGTGCTGGTCGGGTTCCAGGCGTGGCTCGGCCGCGAGACCGTCCGGCTCGGCAACAGCGGCGAGTCGGTCACGGCGCACCTGGCCGCGGCGATGCTGCTGCTCGGCGCTGCTCGTGTTCGTCTCGTCCGGGCTCGTACCCGGCGCGGATCGGCGGCCGGGGCGCGAGCCAGCGGTTCACGCTGCTCGCGGCGTTCGCGGCGATCGCCACGTTCGCCCTGCTGCTGTTCGGCTCGCAGCGTGACCGCGGGCGGGATCCAGTCGGCGCTCGTCTTCCCCGACTGGCCGCTGATGGGCGGGACGCTGTTCCCGCCACTGACCGACGCTGACCTCGGCGCACGTGCTGCATCGCTGGGTGGCCGTGGTCGTCGGTCTCATCGTCGCGGTCCGCGGTCGTCGCGTGGCGGACCCAGCGTGCGCACCCGGTCGCTCGTTCGCCTGGCGGTCGCGGCGGCCGTGCTGTATCCGATCCAGGTCGTGTCGGCGGCGCGCAGGTGCTGACGCAAGCTCGCCGCCTGGACGCAGACGCTGCACCTCGCGCTCGGGCGCCGTCGATCTGGGGCGCTGCTCGCGGCGCTGGCCGTCACGAGCTACTACGCGGCCCGAGCTGCGACGCCGGCCGGCTACGCCGCGACGGGTCGCCCGGCCTCCGACGGACGCAGGGCCGGGCTCGCCCGCACCCGAGCGACTCGGTCCGCGCCTACATCGCGCTGACGAAGCCGCGGATCATCGAGCTGCTGCTCGTCACGACCGTGCCGGCCATGGTCCTCGCGACCCGCGAGGTCCCCGGGATCGCGTGGACCGACTGGGGCTGGCTCGTGGTCTGGACGCTGATCGGCGGGACGCTGGCCGCGGGCAGCGCGAACGCGATCAACTGCTACCTCGACCGCGACATCGACCTGCTCATGGCCCGCACGCGGCGCCGGCCGCTGCCGGCCCACCAGGTCGAGCCCGAGCGGGCGGTCGTCTTCGGGATCGTCCTCGGGGTCGTCTCGTTCGCGCTCATGGCCTGGTTCGTGAACCTGCTGGCCGCGTTCCTGACGCTGCTCGCGATCGCGTTCTACGTCGTCGTCTACACGATGCATGCTCAAGCGCACGACGCCGCAGAACATCGTCATCGGTGGGGCGGCCGGGGCGCTGCCGCCGGTCATCGGCTGGGCCGCGGTGACCGGCGACGTCGGCGATCCCGGCGCTGCTGCTGTTCGCGCTCGTCTTCTACTGGACGCCGCCGCACTTCTGGGCGCTGTCGCTGCGGATCCGCAAGGACTACGCGGCGGCCGGCGTGCCGATGCTGCCCGTCGTCCGCGGGCATCCCCGAGACGACCCGCCAGATCGCGCTCTACACGGTCCTCATGGTCGCGATCTCGCTCGTGCTGTGGGCCGTCGCCCGGATGGGGCTCGTCTACCTCGTCGCGGCGGTCGGTGCTCGGCGCGGTGTTCCTCTGGCAGGCGTACCGGCTGTGGCGGCGCGGCGCGTCCGAGGAGGCGCTCGACGGCGGGCGCGATCCGCTCTACAAGTACTCGATCAGCTACCTGACGCTGCTGTTCCTCGCGGTCGCCGTCGACGCGGTCCTGCTCGGGGCTGCCGGCTAGGGCATTCGCGCCGGAACGAACGAGGCGCGTCGGGCGTCCGAGCGGCGTGCACCGCCTCCTCCGTCTCGTCTCCGCCCTGGCCATCGCTGTTGGGCTCTACGTCGCGACCGCGCCGCTCACTCACGCGTCCTTCTGTCTCCCGACCGACCTTCACACCGCGCAGCGTGAGTCCGATGTCGTGTTCGTCGGGACTGTCGTCGGAGTCGCCAACCAGAACCGATGGGCGACTGTGTCGGTCGAGGAGATCTGGAGCGGCCTCGATCTCCCGGCCGTCGTCGAGGTGCACGGCAGCGAGATCGTGGCCCAGGACGTGTGGACCGACATCGACCGCACCTTTCTTGCGGGCAGGCGATATGTCTTCGCTCTCGATGTACAGAACGCTCGGCTGCGCGATCACGCGTGCACCGCGACACTCCTCTGGATCGACGAGCTCGACCGCTTCCGGCCGGCCGTCGTCCGCGGGCCGGTCGGTGCCGTTACCCCGGACCCCACAATGCCGGAGGCCGATGCAGGCCGGCGTCGTCGTCGCGGGGGTGGCGGCGCTTGGTGGCGTCCTCGCGTTCGCCGGGACGACGATCCTGCTCAGGAGCCGCGGCACACGTCCCGAGTAGGACCGCTACTCGATCTCCGCCATTCGAGCACGAAGCCCTGCCGGATTCGACTGAATCGTGCACCGGGTCACGCGCATACGACCCGGTTCGAGTACCGCTGCTACTCCGGCGGCTCGTGCCCCACGAACCCATCCAGTGACTCCCGGATGAGGTCGGCGTGGCCGTTGTGGCGTGCGTACTCCTCGATCATGTTGAGCAGGATGTACGTGATCCCATCGGTCAGGCCCACCTTCTCGATCGCCTGATCGAACATGCCGCGCGCGCGGTCGACGGCATCCGTCCACATGGCCCAGAGACTCTCGGGACTGTCCCCGGCGGCACTCCGCCAGTCCCAGTCGTGCTCGGCATCCCAGTCGATCGCGTCCCACGGCGGGATCTGCCCACGACCGGCGAGCCATTCACTGGACATGTCGTCCTCGAAGCGAGCGAGGTGCTTGAGCATTCCGCCAAGCGTGAGGACAGACGGCGGGTGAGGAGTCCGCAGTTGCTCCGCATCGAGCCCACCCACCTTCCAGGCAAAGGTCGCCCGCTGTCGCTCGAGGTAGGTCAGCAACATGGCGGCCTGATCCTGGTCGGGGAGCGGATCGGGGCGGCCACCTTCGACGTAGCGGCCGCCGTCGTCCAGATATCGCCGCACCGATCCGGTCTTTGCGCCTGTCATGACCGACCTCCATGGGATGCTGGGTCACCGTGCGGCAACGGTACGTGCGGAAGCGGACAGGTCATGTCCTGAATCTCATGGCCGGTCAGCCGCCGATCAGCGACTCGTACAGGTCGACCGTGCGCCGAGCGATCGCGTCCCAGCCAAAGTGGTCGACGGCGCGCCGGCGACCCGCCTGGCCCATCGCCGTACGGCGCGGCGCGTCGCGCATCAGCTCGCCGATCCGTGCCGCAAGGTCGCGTTCGAAGCCTTCCGGGTCGCGCGGCTCGAAGGGCCACTCCCCGCGGCCTCGAACGGCACGAGCAGCCCCGTCTCCCCGTCGACGACGACCTCCTTGATCCCGCCGACCGCGCTCGCGACCACGGCGGTCTCGCAGGCCATCGCCTCGAGGTTGATGATCCCGAACGGCTCGTAGACCGAGGGGCAGCAGAAGACGGCTGCGTGGCTGTACAGCTGGCGGACCTCGTCCTTGTCGACCATCTCCGCGATCCAGATGACGTTCGGATTGATCGCCTGGGCCTCCCGCACGGCGGCCTCCATCTCGGCCGCGATCTCGGGCGTGTCGGGGGCGCCGGCGCAGAGCACGACCTGGGTGTCGGGTCGAGGTGCCGGATGGCGCGACCAGATGGACGATGCCTTTCTGCCGGGTGATCCGGCCCACGAACAGCACGATACGGCACCGCGCGGGTCGATCCCGTAGCGCACGAGCGCGTCCGTCGGCGTCCTGCGGCCGGTACTGCTCGGTGTCGATCCCGTTGTGGATGACGCGGATCCGGTCCGGATCGACGTCGAAATGCGCCAGGACGTCGTCGCTGCGTGCCCTGCGAGACGGCGATCACGCCATCGGCCATCTCGAGGGCCGTCCGCTCGACCCACGAGGACGCGTCGTAGCCGCCGCCGAGCTGCTCGAGCTTCCACGGCCGGAGAGGCTCGAGCGAGTGGGCCGTGATGACCAGCGGGATGCCGTACGCGCCTTGGCCAGGATCCCGCCAAGGTGCGCGTACCAGGTGTGGCAGTGGACGATGTCGGCCGTGACGGGCTCCGCGAGGAACCCGAGGGACCGGTCGAACGCCCCGAACACCGGGCGAAGCTGCGACGGCGTCCGCTCGAGGTCTCGCGCCGGCTGGAACCCGCGGACGCGGAGCGCGCCGTCGCGCAGGTCCTGCTCGCCGAACGCGCGGACGTCCACGTCGATCAGGCGCGCCAGCTCACGGGCCAGATACTCCACGTGGACGCCGGCCCCGCCGTACACGTTCGGTGGGTACTCGTTGGTGAGGAGCAAGGCCTGCAGCGGGTTGCTCATGCGATTGCCTTCGCCTCGGACCGCATCGACATGTACCGTCGCCGTTCCTCCGGCTCCAGGTGCTCGACGGCGTACCGAAGCGCGGTCCGCGGCATCGTCGCGGCGTAGCTGTCGAGGTACGCGCGGAGCCGGTCGACATCCTGCTTCCCGGCTTCGCGAACCCAACTGCCGACGGCCTTCTGGACGAGCTCGTCGGGGTCGTGGGCCAGCACCCCACCGATCCGGAACGTGTCGTCGAGGTCACGCTTGCGGATGAAGAAGTACGTGGCCACGATTGCCGTGCGGCGCTCCATCGGTCGTGCTGACCGTGCCAGCTCGTACAGCGGCTCGCGCGGCTTGTCCCACAGGTAGCCGCCAACCACCCACGGCGCGGACCGGTCGACCATGCCCCAGGTATCGATCCGATCGTGGTTGTCGAGGTAGAGCCGGTACAGGACGTGTCGTCGCTCGTCGGTGACCTTCCGGTCGCGGGCCTGGAAGTCCATCACGCAGACCGCACCGAGCCGGACCAGCTCGACGTCGTGACGCAGCAACGTCCCGATCTCGGCCGGCGAGAGCGACATGTGGGACCTGGCCAGCGTAAACAGGTCCCTCATACGTGGGTCTGGCCCCAGGGCCTCGAGATCCCGAACGAAGTCGTCGGCCGTCAGCGTCACGGGCGAAGCGTACCCGGGCCTGCCGACCGACGGCGTCCCGAACCTACGCCCCCAGATCCTCCAGCAGCGCACCCGCGTCGAGCGGGCGGCCGAGGAACGCGGTGAGAACATCGCCGGGGGAGCGGTCCGCGCCGTGGCGGAGGATGTGCTCGGAGACGAAGGCGTACCAGCCCGGATCGCCGTCCAGCCACTCCCCGCGGACCTCGCGGATCCGCCCGCGGAGCGCCGCCGCCACGATGGCCGACAGCGCGTAGTTCGCCATGTAGCCGGGTGACTCGATCAGCTGGCCACGGACCGCCCACCACGCCAGCTCCGGGTGCGGAACGACGCCCAGACCCGCTTCGGTGAGCTCCGCCCAGACCTCGTTCGGCGCTCGATGGGGTGACCGGTGGAGCTCGAGCTCGAAGAGCGCCCAGCAGACATCCAGCATGACGCCACCGTACCGCCCGAGGCGGCTCTCGCGGCGGTCCGAGGAGGTTCCAAGGTGGCGTGCCTGGAACCGCGGCTCGTGCGCGTCCCAGCCGACGAGATCGGCCACGCCCTCGACGAGGCCGCCGGCTTCGGACAGCGGCTCGAAGAAGGCAGGCCGCGCTCGAATGGCCGCGTAGTGCAGTGCGTGCCCGCTCTCGTGGAGCAGCTCCTCCAGGTTCCCGAGCCCGCCCTCTGCGTACGTGGCAAAGATCCAGGGCGTGGCGGGCCGCCACGTGCCATCGGCCGCGCGCCGCGCGACGTCCGCAGCAATGGCAAAGGCCACCGGGATGGAAGGCCGCTCCGGCCTCGGATCGATGTCGTATTCGATCCCGAGGGTCGCCGGGTCCGCCCCGAGCGACGTCAGGTGCGCGTCGTTGATGGCCCGAAGCCCGTCTCGTGGCGTGACGGCACGCAGCCGGCGCTCCATGGCGCCCGTCCGAAACCGGTAGTCCCACGGCTCGACCAGCCCCGGACCGAGCAACGCCCTCCAGCGCCCCAGCATGTCCCGGAGCGTCCCCTCCAGCGAGCCAGGCGGCATGCCGAGGGCCGTCGCCGCGGCCTGGATCGGTGAGCCGTCACGGGCCCAGCGCGCGGCGCTGGCCTGGAGAAGCGCGTGATACGGGCTCTCGTCCCGATCGTCACCGACCGCCGCTCGCCAGACCGGCTCGAGGGCCATGAAGATCGCGCGTCGGACCGTCGCGTCGGGCTCGCTGGCGAGTCGGGCCAGCGCGGTGGGGCGGTCCACCACCTCGGCCCCGATTGCGACCCGTTCGGCCGCCGCACCGTATGCCGCCATCGTCTCGCGACGGAGGGCCGCGATCGCGGGCGGCTCGAGGGGCGTCTCGTCGTCGGCCGTCTGCTGCGGCGGCTCGAGCTCGTCCATCCAGGCCAGCGTCGACAGCATCGACGCGAACCCCTGGCGCGCCTCCGGCTCGCCGTCGACCTCCGCCGGCGTGATGGCGCGAAGGGCCGCTCCGATCGCAGCCCGGTCCCGGTGGTAGGCCGCGTCGCGCGCGCCGACGTCCTCGCCACGATGGCGCGCGACCACCAGCGCACCAAACGCGTCTCGAACGCCGGCGTACGCCGCCTCGAGCGCCGCGAACCGCAACGAAGCCGACATGGGCCGAGGATACGGGCCGGCCGCACGCGCGGGGAGTGTGCGGTGGCACCATCCCGCCATGGACATCCACTTCCTCGGCGGCGCCACGACCGTCACCGGGTCCCAGTTCCTGCTCGAGACGGACCGCGCAAAGGTCCTCGTCGACTGCGGCATGTTCCAGGGCAGCCCCAACGAGTCCGTTCGGAACCGGGTCCCGTTCGGGTTCGAGCCGTCAACGCTCGACGCGGTGCTCATCACGCACGCCCACCTCGACCACTGCGGGCTGCTGCCCGTGCTGGTTCGGGAGGGCTTCCGCGGACCCATCTACCTCACCGACGGCACAGCCGAGCTGGCGCGTCTCGTGCTCCTCGACTCGGGCAAGCTCCACGAGCAGTTCTCGAAGCGCGAGCTCCGCTGGGAGAAGCGCAACCCCGACCGGGTCGAGGCCGATGACCGCAAGGAGGCCGATGCGTACCAGGCGGCGGTCGACCTCGCGCACGCGGGCGAGGGCACCGACCCGGGGGTGGCGGCGACCAGCGTCCAGGATCCCGAGGTGGATCCTGCGCGGTCAGGCGCCCGAGATCGAGGTGGATCTCGACGCCCCGCTCTACACCGTGGACGACGCCGAGGCGGTCCTGCCGCTCTTCCGGACCGTGAAGTACGACGACGAGGTCGACGTGGCGTCGGGCATCTCGGCGACGTTCGTCGATGCCGGGCACATCCTGGGCTCGGCGATCATCCGGCTCCGCGCCGCGGATGCCGGTGGGGAGGAGCGGACCCTCGTCTTCTCCGGCGACCTGGGCCGGCCCGGCACGCCGATCATCCGCGACCCGACGATCCTCACCGACGCGGACTACGTGCTCGTCGAGTCGACGTATGGCGGCCGGGAGCACGAGCCGTCGGAGGAGGCGATCCGGATCCTGGCCGAGACCGTCCGGCTCGTGTCGGAGGCAAGGGCGTCCTGCTCGTGCCGTCCTTCGCGATCGGCCGGACCCAGGAGATCGTGTGGGAGCTCGACCGGCTCATCGACCGCGGCGAGATCCCGCTCCTGCCGCTGTACCTCGACTCGCCCATGGCCTCGAAAGCGTCGGACATCTACGACGGTACGTGGAGTACTTCGACGAGGAGACGGCCGACCTGCTCAGCGCCGGCGGAACGCCGCTCGACTACCCGAACCAGTTCGTGACGAACGACGTGCAGGACTCCAAGGCGATCGAGCGCGCCCCGCGGCCGTACATGATCGTGGCGTCGAACGGGATGCTCACGGGCGGCCGTGTGGTGGCGCACCTGCGCAACCTGATCGACGATCCGACGGCCACGATCTTTCGTCGGCTACCAGGGCAAGGGCACCCTCGGGGCGCACCTGCAGGCCGGCGCGACGAGCGTCAAGGTCGACGGCCAGCAGCGCGACGTTCGCTGTCAGGTTCGTTCGATCAGCGGCTTCTCCGCGCACGCAGACGAGTCGGAGCTGCTCGACTGGCTCGGCGCATTCGCCGGGCAAGCGCCCCGGCGACCCGGGCTTTCCGCGGCGGATCTTCCTGGTGCACGGCGACCCCGAGGCGCAGGTCGCACTCGAGCCAAAGGTGCAGGCGCTCGGCTTCGAGACGCATGTCCCGCGCTGGCACGAACGGGTTGCCCTCGAATCCTGATACGGCATTCGGGCCGCTTGACGGCTTGGTCAGGGTTCGGTACACGTATGTCGACGCACCGTCATCGACCGTTCGGGGAGAACGGCCGGCGTCGCATCGAGGAGAGGGAGGGCCGCCGTGATCCTGCGCGTGTTCCGGGGCGCCGTCGCCGCCGGACAGCGGGAACGCGTGCTGGCCCATCTTCGCGACCAGATCTATCCGACAGCGATCCGGATCGCGGGCCTGCGCAGCTTCCAGGCGGGCCTTCAGACGGCTGCCGACGGCTCGAGCGACTTCTCGATCATCACCACGTGGGACGACTTCGAGCGTCTGCTCGAGGCCCTCGGCGGTGACCCCCATCGCCCGCGCTGGCTGGGCGCGATCGAGGACGTCTACGAGTCGCGCGGCGCCGAGCACTACGAGCTCGTCGGGGAGCAGATCACTGGGGTCTTTCCGCTCGAGGGCGCCATGCTTCGCGTGCTCGACGGTCCCCTTGCGCCACATGCCTCGGAAACGTTCTTCGACTTCGCCCGACGTCGCCAGGGTGAGCTGCTCGACGACGGGGTGATCGTGGCAAGTCACATCGGGCGGCGGATCGTCGGCAAGGCCGAGGAGGCGATCCACGTCGTGCTGTGGCGGGATCTCGAGGCGATCCAGGCGCTCGGGGGCGGTCTCGAGCATCCGGTCGCCGAGGACGAATGGTCGCCGTTCTTCCAGACCTGGAACCTGCACAGCTACGACGCGCTGACCCAGGTGCCGCCGCGCCTCGGCCTGGCGCCGGCCTTGCTGCTCGCGGACGACGACCGGCGCTATCTCTTCGCGACGCGGGCCGCGGCCGACCTCCTCGGTCGCCCCGTCGGCCGGATCCTCGGGCGACGGATCGAGGACGTCACGAGCCCCGGCTTCCAGGGCGACGTCGAGACGATGTGGCGATCGTTCATCGAGCGTGGGACGCTCACCGGCCAGTACGAGCTTACGGACCGGCAGGGCTCCACGCGCCGGGTCGGCTTCGCGGCGCGCGCCCATACGCCGTGGCCCGGCTGCCACACGTCGCTGCTCGTGCCGGATGGCGGGACGGTCGACCCCGACGCCATCGGGGAGGCGCTGTCCGAGGCAGGATTCGTCGCGCGCTACCCTGTTGTCGCGAGCTGACTCGCGGCGCCCCGCCGGTTGCGAGACGCGGAACCGGGGGCTCCATCAGGCGGAACACGAGCGGCAATAGAACCGGGCCGCCGGACAATCCCGGCTCACTCGAGCACCGGAGGCGCTGCCATGGCACCCGACACGACGATCCTCACGGCCGACGAGCTGGCCTCGATCCGTCGTGAATATCGGGCCGCCACGCTGCTGCCGGGCCGGGCATATCACGACCCCGCGATCCACGCCTGGGAGCGCGGCGAGATCCTCCGCAGGGACTGGGTCCCGGTGGGGCGGGCAGAGGAGGCGCCCGAGCGGGGCAGCTACTTCCTGACCGAGATCGACGGGGACCAGCTGCTCGTGGTCCGCGGCCGCGACGACGTCCTGCGCGCGTTCCACAACGTCTGCCGGCATCGGGGCACCGCGGTCGCCGAGGAGCAGTGCGGCAAGGCGGTCAGGTTCCAGTGCCCGTATCACGCCTGGATCTACGACCTCGACGGCTCGCTCATCCGTGCCAAGCACACCGAGGATCTGGACGACTTCTCGTTCGACCGGTTCGGGCTCGTCGCCGTCCGCTGCGAGGTGTGGCAGGGGTTCGTCTTCCTCAATCTGGATCCCGAGGCAGCACCGCTCGCGGCGCAGCTCGGCGACCTCGTCGAGCACATGGCCCGGTTCGACTTCGGCGCCCTCCGGTCCGCGAAGCGCGTCGACTACGAGGTCGGCTCGAACTGGAAGTTCATCGCCGAGAACTACTCGGAGTGCTATCACTGCCCGCCGCTCCACCCGCAGCTCAACAAGCTGACACCCTACGACCTGGGCGGCGACTACGACGCGAATGGCGGCTGGCAGGGCGGCTGGATGGAGCTGGCCGCCGGTGCCGAGACGATGGCGATGGAAGGCGGACATCGCGACGGAAGGCCGGCGATGGCCGGGATCACGCCGGTCGACGAGCGCCGGATCTACTACTACGTCGTGTGGCCGACGCTCTTCCTGTCGATCCACCCGGACTACCTGCTCGCCCACTGGCTCACGCCAAACGGCCCGGATGGGACGAGCGTCCGGTGCGAGTGGCTGTTCGAGCCCGCGACGATCGCGGCGCCCTCGTTCGACCCGTCCGAGGCGATCGCGTTCTGGGATCTGACCAACCGCCAGGACTGGCACGTCTGCGAGCTGCAGCAGCGCGGGACGCGTTCGAGCAGTCTGGGTCGCGGGCCGCTACTCGACCGAGGAAGCGTCGGTCCACGCCTTCGACCAGATGGTGGCCGACCGGTACGCCGGGGAGGGCTTCGTCTCGCGCCGGATCGTCCGCGAGCGCTATGACGTGCCGCTGCCGAAGCCGGGCGCAACGAACGGCTCGAACGGGGCGAATGGCACGAACGGGTCGAACGGCGCGAACGGGTCGAACGGGACGAAGTCGGCGGCCCGCACAGGCGCGCGATCCAAGGCCACCTCCGGGAGCTAGCCGGCCGCCGCTTGTGCACCACGTGCACAGAGCGAAGCTCTCGCGGGCCACGTCCGGCCAATTCCTGTCCCTTCTGTGCACCAGATGCATACCTGATCTCCGGCGCGACGCCTGCAGGCACCGTTTGTGCATAGGGCGCACGTTCAAGCCGGCTCATCACCCGTGCATCGCTGCTACGTGCACCTCATGCACGGGCACGTCCAGAAGGTGCACCCGGTGCAAGAAACCGTCGGATTCGGGGCGAGCAGGACCCGGCGAGTGACGAGCAAGCGGCCGACTTACTCGGTGGCGAGCCCCAGCGGGCGCCGATCGCGGCCGAGACCGCCGAACCGCCACGCAATCAGCAGCGCGAGCGCCACGACCGCCACGATGATCGTCGAGATCGCATTGATCTCGGGCGTGACGCCGAACTTGATCGAGCTGTAGATGTAGATCGGCAGCGTCGTCGAGCCCACCCCGTAGTTGAACCCCGACACGACCAGGTCATCGAACGAAAGGGCGAACGCGAGCATCGCCCCGGCCACGACCGCGGGCAGGATGAGCGGCACCGTCACGTAGCGGAACGCGCCCCACGCACTCGCACCGAGGTCGCGGGCGGCCTCCTCCAGTCGCGGATCCATTCCGGAGGCCCGTGCCCGGACCACGACGGCCACGTACGAGATGCAGAACGTGATGTGGGCGAGCGACAGCTGCCCGACCGAGCCCACGGCCCCGAACAGTTGGAAGAAGAAGATCAGCAGGCTGATCCCCATGATGATCTCGGGCGTGATCATGGGCAGGAGCAGCAGGGTCTCGGTCGCGCCACTCCCGCGGAACCGCAGTCGCGCGAGCCCCAGCCCGAGCAGCGAGCCGAGGATCGTGGCGACGAGCACGGCCACCGCGGCCACCTGGAGCGTGACGAACAGGGCGTCGAGCAGGTCGTCGTTCGCGAACAGCGTCGGATACCAGTCGGTCGTGAACCCGCGCCACCGGAAGGTCCGCCGCGAGTCGTTGAACGAGAACACGATCAGGACGACGATCGGCGCGAACAGGAAGGCGTAGACGAGCACCGCGAAGGCCGACAGGAGCCGGTTCGAGCGCCTCATCCGAACGTCTCCCGGCGCAGACTCCGGATGGCGAGGAACGTGCCGGCGAGCGTGAGCAGCATCAGCAGGAACCCGAGCGCCGAGCCATACGGCCAGTCCTCGCCGCTCGTGAAGATCACCTGGACGAGCTTTGCGGCGGTCGTTGTCTGCGCGCCACCAAGCAGATCGGGCGTGACGTAGTCGCCGATCGCGGGGATGAACGTCAGCATCGACGCCGCGATGATCCCGGGCATGGTCAGCGGCAGCGTCACGTGCAGGAACGCCGCCCGGCCGCTGGCATACAGGTCGCGTGCCGCGTGGACGAGGTTGTCGTCGAGCCGGTCGATCGACACGAACAGCGGCAGGATCGCGAACGGCAGGAACCCGTACGTCATGCCGAGGATCACGGAGAAGTCCGTGTTGAGCATGATCAGCGGCCGATCGATCAGCCCGATCGCCTGGAGGAAGCCGTTGAGCACCCCGTTGTCGCGCAGGATGATCATCCAGGCGTAGGTCCGGATCAGGTAGCTGGTCCAGAACGGCAGCATCACGAGGATCAGCAGCAGCACCTTGCGCCGGCCGCCGTAGCGCGAGATCCAGTAGGCGATCGGATAGCCGATGCCGATCGAGAGGATCGTCGTGATCCCGGCGTAGCGGATCGAGTTCAGGAACGCCGGGATGTACTCCGGTCGCGTTGCCTGGGCGTAGTTCTCGAAGTCGAGCGAGTCGAACACGAGCCGGCTCGCGGCGTCACGTTCCGCGAGGCTCACGATGAAGATGATCGCCAGCGGCGCGAGGAAGAAGATCGCGAGCCACAGCACCCCGGGCGCAACGAGGATCGCGCCGGGGAGATGCCTGGCGAGGCGGGTCCGGAGCGGCCGGCCCGCGACCGGCGTGATGCCGGCGCGGGCGGTCCCTTCGGCTGTCGTCAAGCCTTCAGCGCGTTCCAGCGCTGCACGTACTTCTCGTCATCGAGCCCAAGGTCCAGCAGCTCGACGAGCTTCTCGACGAGGCCCAGGTCCGGGTTGACCGTCGGGTCGGCGAGGATCTCGGGGGAGATGAACTCGCGCGCGGCAGCGTTCGGCCCCATGTAGCCGATGTAGTTCGTATTGCCCGCGCTTACCTCCGCGTCGAGGTTGAAGTTGATCCACAGGTTGGCGGCGATGGGGTGTGGAGCGCCGGACAGCACGACCATCGTGTCGGAGCCGCGGACCGCGCCCTCGGTCGGGATGACGTACTTGACGTTCGGGACGTCCTCGTACATCTGGTACACGTCGCCCGACCAGGCATGCGCGATGTCTGCCTGCCCCCCGGCCATGACCCCGATGTCGTCGGTGGTGTAGGTCCGCACGAGCGGCTTCTGCTCCTCGAGCAGGGCCGTGATCTGGTCGAGCTCGCCCTCATCGGTCGTGTTCGGATCGAGGCCAAGACGGAATGCGGCAACCGCGAAGACCTCGCGATAGTCGTCCAGCATCGAGATCCGGCCGCTGTACGCGGGCGTCCAGAGGGCCTCCCAGCTGGACAGCTCCTCGGTGATGACGTCGCCATTCCAGCAGTAGCCGGTGGTCCACCACATGTACGGCATCGAATGGGCGTTGTTCGGGTCATAGCCCGGGTTTGCCCACTCAGCGCCGAGGTTCTTCGCATTCGTGATCAGGTCCGGGCGAAGCGGCTGGAGGACGCCTTGCTCGACCAGCTTCGGGATCTCGACGGACGTCGGGTAGCAGACGTCGTATCCGGCGCCTTTTCCGTCACTCCGGATCTTCGCCATCATCGTCGACGCGTCGGGGAACTTGTCATAGATGACCCGAATCCCGTACGTGTCCTCGAACTGCTTGACGGTCTCCTCGCCGATGTACGCGTCCCAGTTGTAGACGTTCAGCTCGCCCTCGGGCGTGGTGTTCAGCGAAGCCGCAGCCGAGGGGGTTGCAGCCGGCTCGGATGCGCCAGGAGTGGCTGCGGCGGGCGGGGTCGTCGGAGCGCTGGAGCTGACAGCATTGGTGCACGCGGCGAGGATCGGACCGAGGGCCACGATCGGGCCGACCCTGGCCACCGCCTCGAGGAGCGAGCGCCGGGTGATTCGTCGCTCGGTCATGACGCGGATCAGCTGGCGCTCGAGATCGATGCTCGAGCCGTCGTGCGGGTGGGTCATGCTCGGATCTCCTCCTGCTCGTCGGGTCGACCGGCAAGGACCAGGGCCTCGCGCGGCGACCAGGCGACGTCGACAGCGCCACCGACCGGGAGTCGAGCCTCGGTCTTCGGCGCCAGTGCGGTGAGGGACAGCCCCCCGGCAGTGCGGACGATGTACTGGACATTGCCACCCAGGTAGGCGACCTGCTCGACGGTCGCCTGGATCCGGGCGGGTGACGTGCTGCCTCCGTTGGGTGCGTGCAGCGCGATGGCCTCGGGTCGCACGCTCAGCTCGATCGGCCGTCCGATCCCGAGCTCCGATGCCGCAACGACGCATGTATCGCCCGAGTTGAGCCGGACGCGAACGGTGCCGGGCTCGGTGGCTTCCACCGTTCCCGCCAGCAGGTTGGTCGTGCCGATGAAGTCGGCCACGAAACGGGTGGCGGGTCGCTCGTAGAGCTCCTCGGGGGTGCCGAGCTGCTCGACGCGGCCGCGGTGCATGACGGCGATCCGGTCGCTCATCGTGAGCGCCTCTTCCTGGTCGTGGGTGACGTACACGAAGGTGATCCCGACTTCGATCTGGACGCGCTTCAGCTCGACCTGGAGCTGCTTGCGAAGCTTGAGGTCGAGCGCCCCCAGGGGCTCGTCGAGGAGCAGCACGTTGGGACGGTTCACGAGCGCGCGGGCGAGCGCGACGCGTTGCTGCTGGCCCCCGGAGAGCTGGTTCGGCTTGCGCTTCTCGTACCCGGTGAGGGCCACGAGCTCGAGGGCCTCGCCGACCCGCGTTCTGATCTCGGACCGGGCGACGTTGTGCCGGCGAAGGCCGAACGCGATGTTGCCACCGACATCGAGGTGGGGGAAGAGCGCGTAGTTCTGGAAGACCATGTTGACCGGCCGCTTGTCGGGCGGGTCGGCGGTGACGTCGCGGCCACGAAGCTCGATCCGGCCGGCGCTGGGCTGCTCGAACCCGCCGATCATGCGCAGGGTCGTCGTCTTGCCACAGCCCGACGGTCCGAGGAGTGAGAAGAACTCGCCCGGCTCGATCCGGAGGGACACCCGGTCCACGGCCACGACCTCGCGGAAGCGCTTCTCGAGGTCGGTGAGTCGGATCTCGGGGAGGGAGGCGTCCGTCCGGTCCATGAAGCCCGAGGCTATGCGCGGGTCCGGGAACGCGGGTGCGGCCGTCCCATGCACCGCAACGGTGCCAGACTGGCCGGGTGAACGGCAAGCAGGCCACGTTCCCGATCCGGACCAGCCGGCTCGTCCTGCGCCCGTACGAGGACGCCGACGTCGATGCCCTGCACGACCTCCACCGTCGGGAGGACGTGACGCGGTTCCTGCCATGGGGTCCGCGCGCCGTCGAGGACGTGCGCGCGATGATCGAGCGCCGAAAGCCGCTCAGCCGGCTCGAACGGTCCGGTGACGGGATCCTGCTCGTCGTGCTGCTGGCGCCGGACGGTCCGCTGATCGGCGACGTCGACCTGCAGCTCTTGAGCGACGAGCACCGGCAGGGCGAGATCGGCTACGTCTTCCACCCGGCCCACCAGGGCCACGGTTATGCGACGGAGGCAGCCGATGCGCTGCTCCGGATGGGCTTCGAGACCTACGACCTCCACCGAATCGTCGGCAAGGTCGACGTCCGAAACGAGGCGTCCGGCCGAGTGCTGGAGCGGGTCGGGATGCGGCGCGAGGCCGTGTCCATCGAGAACGAGCGGTTCAAGGGCGAGTGGACGAGCGAGGCCGTCTACGCGATCCTCGCCGACGAGTGGCGGGCCCGGGGGAAGTAGAGATGCCCCGGTCCGCCTTCCCAGCACCGGCAGCCGCCCGTCGTTCGCCGTGGTCGAACGAAATGGCCCGCGAAGGCGCCCCTCGACCTCGGATCGTTCGCTGGCGCCGCACGGCGACGCTCCGCACGGGGCCGCCGCGACGCCCATCACCCCTTCGCACCGCCTTTCGTTCGGTGTGGCCGAACGATGACGAGCAAGCGACCTAGCGGTACTCCCCAACGACCTTCTGGAACCCGGCCAGGCCCTGCTCGACCATGGCATCGTTCGCGGTCAGCGAGAGGCGGATCCAGCCCGGCAGCTCCGTCACGGAGCCGGGGAGAACCAGGACGTTCTCGTCGGCCAGCCGGTCCGCAAAGGCCGTGTCGTCCTCGATCGGGGCGCGGACGAGCAGGTAGAACGTGCCCTCGGCGTTGGTCGTCTCGTAGCCCATGCCGCGCAACGCGCTCACCATCCGGTCACGCCGAGCCTGGAGCCGCGGAATGTCGAGCCCGACGTTCTCCAGCTCGGCCGTGCTGTGCTGCATCAACGCGTCGGCGAAGGCATAGCCGGTGGCCCATTGGAACAGCTCGATCGCGGCGCGCAGCTCGTGCCGGTGCGGGGAGGTCGGCGGTACCGCGATGTACCCGAGTCGCTGGCCCGGCGCCAGCAGCACCTTGCCGTACGAGTACGCGATGATCGTCCCCGGATAGACCTCGGCCGGGCTGTGGAACCGGATGCCATCGAAGACGATGCGTCGGTACGGCTCGTCCGCGATGAGGTGGATCGTTCGGCCGTTCGTCCGGGAGGCCTCGTCGAGCACGAGCGAGAGCCGGCTGAGGGTCTCGAGCGAGTAGACGCGACCGGACGGGTTGTGCGGCGTGTTGACGATGATCGCGCGCGTCCGAGGCGTGATCGCGGCGGCGATCGCATCGACGTCGAGCTCGAAGTCGGGTGGCGTCAGCCGGATCGGCACCGGGACGGCGTCCGCCCCCACGATGAGCAGCTCGTAGAAGAACCAGGGTGGCGAGAGATAGATGACCTCGTCACCGGGTTCGGTGATCGCCCGAAGGGTGACGGTCAGCGCGCCGAACCCGGCGTTCGTCATGAAGACGTCGGCGGGATCCCACTCGAGACCGGTCAGCCGCGTGAGCGATTTCGCGACCGGGCCTCGCGATTCGGGCTCGTTGAGCTTGTACGCGAACCAGTTCTGGTCGGCTGGCTCGACGTTGCGCTTGAGGACGTCGACGAGTCCCGGGAGCGGCATCTCGTGCGGATTGCCGAACATGAAGTCCGCCACGCCAGGTGCCCCGCGACGCGCGAACGACGCGGATTCGACCATGCGCAGCATCGGGGCCATCGCGGCGGCAAGACGCTCGACGCGCGACGGTGCGGCAATGGACATGGGGACACCTCCTCGGGGCAGCCTAGCAAGCGGCCGTCGACATGGCGAGGGGCACGAAGCCTGGCAAGTTGCCCGGAGCGTCGCGGACCGATAGCGTGCGGACCATGGACATCCGTCGATACGAGGACGCCGACTGGGCGCAGGTCTGGCCGATCATCCGCGCGGTCGTCCGTGCGGGTGACACGTACACGTACGACCCGGACCTGACCGAGGACGAGGCACAGGCCCTGTGGGTCCAGTCGCCACCGGGGCTGACCGTCGTCGCGCTCGGAGCGGGCCGCATCCTCGGCACCGGGAAGATGGGACCGAACCGGGCAGGCCCGGGCTCGCACGTCGCCAATGCGAGCTACATGGTCTCGGCCGACGCACGCGGCAAGGGCGTCGGAACGGCGTTGTGCCGCTTCTCGCTGGACTGGGCGCGGGACGCAGGGTACGCAGGGATGCAGTTCAACGCAGTCGCCGAATCGAACGTCGGCGCGATCGAGATCTACCGCCGCCTCGGCTTCGAGATCGTCGGGACGGTGCCCGGCGCGTTCGCGCACCCGGCGCTCGGTCGGGTCGGGCTGCACATCATGTATCGCGACCTTGGCGAGCCCGCTCGTTGATGTCGGCGATCACCTCGGACTTCGCGTCGGCGTAGTCCTGGATGTACACCCAGTTCCGCCCTGCCAGCTCGCGCTTCGTCCGGAGATAGAGGTCGCGGTCCTCGGGATGGCTCCGGAGCCAGTCCCGGAAGGCGAGCATCCGGTCGATCTCCTCGGTGCCGTCCGAGAACACGTGGAGGTTGACCGCGGGATCGGCGGTCTTGAGACAGCGGTGCTCGAACCAGTCGGGCTCACGAACCTTGAGCCGATAGCCGGCCGCCTCGAGCGCCGGCACATACGCGGCCTCGTCCGCCGAGTCCGGCACGGCGAGCACGATGTCGATGATGGGCTTGGCGGGCAGCCCGGGGACCGACGTCGAGCCGGCGTGCTCGAGCAGGAGCGCGGTTGGGCCAAGCGCCGCCCGAATGCGAGCGGCTTCGCCCTCGTACACCTTCGGCCACGCCGGGTCGTACTCCGCGAGGTGGACCTGGCCGTCAACTCGGGTCTGGCCGCCCACCCAGACCGAGTCGTCGCGCTCCCCGTTCATCGTCCGGTGCCGCCTTCAGCGGGGCTTGAGACCGCCGCGGGCCGCGATGCGGTTGCCGGCCGATTCCCACCCCGCGTCGATCGGCGTCCCGGGCTCGTCGAGATCGAGCAGGAGCGGCGCATGGTCCGAGGGGATCGGCTTGCCCTTTCGGGCCTCGCGATCGATCTCCGCGCCGACGATCCGCTCGACGAGCGGCCGCGTGACGAGCAGGTGATCGATGCGCATGCCGAAGTTCTTGTGGAAGTTGCCAGCCCGGTAGTCCCACCAGGTGAAGCGGCCGGTCTCGTCGCGGACCGCCCGGTAGCCGTCGACGAGCCCCCAGTCGAGGACCTTGGCAAAGGCTGCACGTTCCGCAGCCGACACGTGCGTGCCGCCGTGTACCGCGCGGGCATCCCACACGTCGTCGTCGGTCGGCGCGAGGTTGAAGTCGCCGCCGAGCACGAGCTCGTCCGTGGTGCTGGCCGACTCGTCGAGCCACTGGCGCAAACGGCCGTACCAGTTGAGCTTGCCGGCGTAGAAGGGCGAGCCGACGACGCGACCGTTGGGCGCGTACAGGCTGACGAATCGGATGCCGCCACAGACGGCGCTGACCATCCGTGCCTCGTCGAACGGGTCGAAGTCGTCCTCACCGAAGGCTGCGGTGGAGCCGGCACTCGAGTCGCGCACGCCGCCCAGACCGAAGTTCGTGATGACGCCGTCGATCCCGAGCCCGCTCCGAGCGGCGATGGCCACGCCGTTCCAGCGGCCTTCGCCGTGATGGACGAGGTCGTAGCCGGCCATCGAGAAGGCCATGACCGGCGCGTCATGATCCGCGAGCTTCGTCTCCTGGATGAGCAGCACGTCGGGCTTCGCGCGGTCGAGCCACCACTCGACCTTCTCCTGCCGGGCCTTGAGCGAGTTGACGTTCCAGGTTGCGATGCGCATCAGTACCGGCGCCCCCGCTGGCGTGCCAGGTCGAACGTGGCCGTCTCGGCAACGGCCATGACCGCCATCGTCCCGGCCTGCACGGGATCCGAGACAACGAGGTCCACGTGCTCGGTGATCGAGCCGACCATGTTGAGGGCGATGATCGGGATTCCGACGGCGCGCAGCTCGTCGGCCGCAACGCTGATGTCGCCGCCCATGATCGATCCGGCCAGGACGAGCAGCCGGGCCCGGGGCAGGTCGGCGACAGCGCGCACGGCCGCGGCGATGTGCTCCTCGCCGACGAGGGCAATCGTGTCGACCGAGATCCGCTCGCCCCTGAGGTTGTGTCGGTCGGCCTCGCTCACGGCGCCGAGCGCCACCTGGGCGACCTGCGCTCCGCCACCGACCACGATGATCCGCTTCCCGAAGATCAGTCCCAGCTCGCGCGTGACCCGGACGTCGGCCACGTCGGGAAGGTCGCGAAGGGCCGCAATGGCCGCCTCGTCCTCGAGACCCTCGACCTCGAGCTCGAGCTCGGCTCGCGCCGGGGGCCCGGCGGTACGGCGGACCGCGACGAGGGTCGAGATACGCCCACCAGCCTCGGCGATGCTCGTCGCGAGCGCCGGGATGGCCTCGGGCCGATCCTCGAGCTCGACCCGGAGGGCAGCGGTCGGCGTGGACTGGCGACGGGGCACGGGTCCGGGAGCCGCCTAGCCGAGGACGCCGCGACCGGCCGCCCCGGGTCGCAGGTCACCGACCGTCATCGTGTCGGGATCCATCCCGCCCGTCGGGTCGTGCTCCTCGAACGGGAGCTGGAGTGCGGCGAACGCCTCGCGGGTCAGGGCAGCGTCGGACGTCGTGAGCATGAGCGCGCCGTCGGTGTCCTCGGCGACGCCGACGATCCCGGTGATGTTCACCCCGCGTTCGGCGAGCGCCGCCGCGACGCGCGCGAGCGACCCGGGCCGATCGTCGAGCTGAACCGTGAACCAGACCGTCAAGGCATGCCTCCTGTCCGGCGATGGTACCGCGCGACGTTGATCCGATGGCAGACTTGGGGCGATGACCACGACCCCGCTCGTCCAGGTGTTCGGCGTCGAAGGCGACTCGACGACCCGCGCCGCGCAGCGCTTCTTCAAGGAGCGCCGCATCCCGATCTCGTTCGTCGATCTCCGGAAACGGTCGCTTGCGCCGGCCGAGCTGCGACGGTTCACCGAACGCCTCGGTGCGGCGGCCCTGCTCGACACCTCCGGCAAGGCGTACCGGGACGGCGGTCTGGCGTGGATGCGACTGGACGACGCGGGCATCGTCGAGCGAGTGCTCGCGAACCCGGGACTGCTTCGGCTGCCGCTGATCCGCTACGGCAACGAGGTTGCCGCAGGGCGCGATGAGGCGACCTGGAAGGGCTGGGTCACGCGCCGCGACGTCTGAGCGACGCGCCGGCGAGGACAAGCCCCAGGACGACCGCGCCGAACCCGGCGAGGGCCCAGAACGGGTCGCCGACCATGAAGCTGGATCCCTGGAGCACGCCCGTGCCCTGACCGATCCAGACGGCACCAACCAGCAGCAGGACCGATACGAGAAGCCACCGCGTCGGTTGCATCGTCGATACCTCCGGATGGCATCCTAGCCCGATGCGTGAGAAGCGAGCGACCGGAGACCGAGCCGAGCGGCGGCGCAGCGGCCGGGTCAGTGTTCGGCGGGACGTGGGTCACCAGGCGGCCCAGCGCGCCGGCCGCACCGAGGACGAGGCACTCCTCAAGCGCTCGCCCCGTCCCGAGTTCCTCGACAGCGACCCGTGGCGCTCCCTCAGGATCCTGTCCGAGTTCGTCGACGGGTTCGACGCGCTCGCGGCCGTCGGCCCCGCCGTGAGCGTGTTCGGGTCCGCGCGAACCGCCGAGGACAACCCGTGGTACGAGAGCGCCCGGAAGCTTGGAGGGGCGCTGGCCGAAGCCGGCTACGCGGTGATCACCGGTGGCGGGCCCGGGATCATGGAGGCGGCCAACCGCGGTTGTCACGAGGCGGGCGGGCTGTCGGTCGGGTGCAACATCGAGCTGCCGATGGAGCAGGGGCTCAACCCGTACGTCGACCTCGGCGTGAACTTCCGGTACTTCTTCGCGCGCAAGACGATGTTCGTGAAGTACGCCGACGCCTTCGTGATCTACCCCGGCGGGTACGGCACGCTCGACGAGCTCTTCGAGGCCCTCACGCTCATCCAGACCAAGAAGATCCGCGATTTCCCGGTGATCCTCGTGGGCAGCCAGTACTGGGACGGCCTGCTGGACTGGGTCCGCGACACGCTGCTCACGGAGGCGGCGATCAATCCCGAGGACGTCGACCTGCTGCGGGTCACGGACGACGTCGACGAGGTCGTCCGGATCATCGATGCATACGTGAACGAGCATCGCGACGCGGCCGACGACACCGCCACCGACACGAAGCGGATCGGCAAGGCGGACGTCGAGGAGCCGGCCTCGCACGAGGAGGCCCAGAGCTAGCCTGGGGCGGGATCCGCGGGCCGGCGCGGGAGTCCGCGCCACGTATTCGGTATAGCCCCTGCTGATCGAATCGCCACAGCCGAGCGTGACCCGGTGCACGATTCGGTCGTTCGGACCACCCGCTCACGCTCGTTTATCGCGCGATGAACCGCGGGGCGAATATCGCGCGGCGGCACCTATCCCGGAGGCAGGCACACCTCAATCGTCGTGCCCGTGATGCGGACCGGGTAGTAGCGGATCCGCCGGATCCTGGTCAGCCGGCGCGCCTCGGCCTTCCTGCCCGGCGTGTCCGCCTTCGGATCACGCCCACCGGGCGTCCAGGTCGGGTGGTATCGACCGTCCGGGTACAGGCCGCCGGTGGTCGGCATCTGCACGGGATCCCCGCTGCGGAGATCAAACCGGCCTTCGTGCAGCGGACATGCGACGACGCACCCGTCGAGCTCGCCGATCGACAACGGCGCGCTCATGTGCGGACAGCGATCCTCGGTCGCAACGATGCCGTCATCGGTGTGGGCGAGGAGGATGTCCAGATCGCCTCGCGATACCCGGCGAAGGGCACCGGCCGGAAGCTCCGCGGTGCCGAGCACGGCCTCCCACGAGTCGGCGACCACGCCCGGCGCGAGGAGCTCAGCGGGGAAGGGGGCAGGTCTGGGGTCCATCGCTCCCGATCCTAGCGCCTCAACGACGACGACCCCGCCGGGAGGCCGGTCGGGGCCATCGACTGCGATGTGGGAAGCCGTCACTCCGTGGCGGGAGACTGGCGGAAGCTCGGCTGCCGGTCGTCGCCAGCGGCCTCGGCTTCGACGGCGGCCTCGCCATGGCTCGAGCGCAGCGGCAGCTCGCGCATGACGAGCGCAGCCCCAAAGGCAAGGACCGTGGTGATGATCCCGATCCCGAACGTGTCGGCGATCGACAGCGCCATCGCCTGGTGGAAGCCGGCGTCGAGGTCGGCAATCAAGGGCTGGAGCAGCGGCACCCTCTCTGCGACCGCCTCGCCGAAGCTCTGGCCGACGCCGGTGAGGTCGTTCGGGTTGATGGGCAGGCTGCCACCCGACCCAAGGAGGTCGCGGGCCGGCCCCTGGAACTCGGCCGGGAGTCGTGGAACGATCTCGGTGGGCAATCGCGTCTGGAGTGATGACCCGAAGATTGTCCCGGCGATCGCCAGCCCCACCGATCCGCCGATCTGGCGGAAGAACGTGAGGTTGCTCGTGGCGACGCCCAGCTGCGAGAACGGCACGGCGTTCTGGACGATGATCGTGAACACGGACAGCGTTGGGCCGATGCCCACGCCTGTGACGAACATCCACAGGAAGAGTGGCGGGTAGTCCGTCGTCGCCGTCAGCTGGCCCATCAGCAGGAGGCCGACCGTCATGGTGACGAGACCGGTGAGCACGATCGCCTTGTACCGGCCGGTTCGTGACACGATGATCCCCGAGATGATCGAGCTGCCGATGAGGCCGATCAGGAGCGGGAACAGCAGGTAGCCCGACAGGGTCGCGCTCTCGCCCCGAACCACCTGGAACCAGCGCGGCAGGAAGATGATCGCCGCGAAGAAGCCGAAGCTCACGAGGAACGTCGAGACGATCGACGACGCGTAGGTTCGGTCCCGCCAGAGACCGAGCGGGACGATCGGCTCCTTCGCCCGGGCCTCGACGACGAGGAAGATCGCGGACAGGACGAGTGCGATCAGGATGAACCCGCCGACGCTCATGTCGGTCCACTCGTTCAGGGTCCCGGCCGCGGATGGCTGCGACTTGTTGGTCAGGCCGACCAGCAGGAACGAGATCGCCACCGTGAAGATCGCGGCGCCGAGATAGTCCAGGCTGCGGCTCGCGTCGGCGCGCTTGATGGTCGGCAGCAGCCGCCAGATGACGATCAGGCTCACGATGCCGATCGGGATGTTGACGTAGAAGACCCAGTGCCAGCTGACGAGATCGGTCAGCAGGCCGCCGATCGCCGGGCCAAGCAGGAACGACAGGCCGAACACCGCGCCGAAGAGGCCCTGATAGCGGCCACGCTCGGCGGGGGTGAAGAGGTCGCCGATGACCGCGAGCGAGATCGGGAACAGGGCGCCCGCCCCGACGCCCTGGATGGCGCGGAACAGGATCAGCTGCTCCATGTTCTGGCTGAGACCGGACAGCGCCGAACCGATGAGGAACGTCGTGATGCCGATGAGAAGGAGGGGCCTGCGACCGAACAGGTCGGACAGCTTGCCGTAGAAGGGCACCGTGACGGTCGAGGTCAGGAGATAGATCGTGACGACCCACGTGTACAGGGCGCTGCCGTTGAGGTCGGTCAGGATCTGGGGCATCGCGGTGCTGACGACGGTCTGGTCGAGGGCACCGAGGAACAGCGCGAGCATGACTGCGCCGAGGATCTCGAACTTCTGACGCCGGCTCAGTCCCAGCGCCGGATCCTCCGACAGGCTGGGGTCGTGGTCGACCGAGGGCATTGCTTCCATGGGGTGGTCCTTTCGCGTGGGAGCGGAGGTCAGGCGCGGGATGCCGCCGGCGAGTGGCGGTGCTCGTGGTGCTGGAGGAGGGTGGGGTCGTCCTTCGTCGCGTCTTCGATCGGCCCGGCGCAGGTTCGTCATCGCCGTTGCGACACCCCGGAGTGCTTCCGGGTCGAGCCGGCCAAGGACCCGCTGGAGCATGTCGTCCTTGATGAGCTCGACCTCGCGGAGAAGGCGGTAGCCCTCGGCCGTGAGCCGAACCTGGACGACGCGCCGGTCATCCGGGACGCGGATCCGCTCGACGAGTCCGCGCTCCTCGATTCGGTCGACGAGACCCGTCGCGTTCGACAGCGAGACGTCAAGGAGCTCGGCGATCCGGCTCATCGTGGTGTCGCCGTGGCGGTCCAGCATCGAGAGCAGGTGGAAGTGGGCCATGCTCACGCCGGCCCGGTGCATCCGCTCGCTGCCGATACAGCGGAGCTCCGCGAAGGCAGCGCGGAAACCGGCGATGATCTCGCTGGAAAGGGCCGAGTCGGAGGTAGTTCGCATGAGATGAACTATTTACCCGACATGGACCATTCCTGTCAAGATGACCATTCCGAATTCGTCACCCATTCGCAGCGGAGGAACGATGCGCTTCATCCTCATGACCGAGCCCCAGCAGGGAATGTCGTACGAGGACCAGCTCGCGATCGCCCGCCGGGCGGAGGCGAACGGATTCGAGGCCTTCTATCGCTCCGACCACTACCAGAGCTTCCCGGGGCCGAAGGGTGAGCCGACGACCGATGCGTGGGCAGTCCTCGCCGGCCTGGCCCGGGAGACGGAGCGGATCCACCTCGGTGCGCTCGTCTCACCCGTCACGTTTCGGCATCCGGGCAACTTTGCCAAGCTCGTGACGACGGTCGACCAGATGAGCGGTGGTCGGGTGGACGTCGGCGTCGGGGCGGGCTGGAACGACGAGGAGCACCGCCAGCTCGGCCTGCCGTTTCCGGCGGTCGGGGAGCGCTTCGACCTGCTCGAGGACCAGCTCGCGATCCTGCACGGGCTGTGGGGCGAAGAGGACGGCTGGAGCTACAAGGGCAAGGCCGTCAGCATCGATGGCGCCCAGTTCCATGCGAAGGCCGCGCAGGTCGAGGGTCGTCCGACGACCGCGAACGGGACTGTCCGGCCGCGAATCATCATCGGTGGCGACGGGAAGCCTCGGTCACTGCGCCTGACTGCCCGCTATGCAGACGAGTACAACGTCGTGTCGGCGCGACCTGAGACAGCGCAGCGGGTGTACCGCGATCTCGACGAGGCCTGCCGCGCCATCGGTCGCGATCCAGGCGAGGTGGCGCACTCCGCGATGGTCGGCGTGCTCGTCGGTCGCGATCGGGCCGAGCTCGAGCGGCGCCAGGAGGTGCTGATGCGCGCCCTCGGCGAGCCCGAGTCGGCCGAGGCGTGGATCGAGGAGCGCCGCACGCGCTGGGTGTTCGGGACACCGGACGAGGCCCGGGCCGCCGTCCAGCGCTTCGCGGACGCCGGGGTCCAGCGAATCATGCTGCAGGATTTCGTGCCCTGGGACCTCGACATGGTGGATGTGCTCGGAGAGGTCCTGGTCGGGCAGGTCTGAGGGGAACGGTCGGCCGGTTGCGCCCTGGCGTGGTCGCCGTGTGACCATTTCGGGCTCATGGGCGCGGGAAGGAGCCTTCGACCGGCCGTACTGCCTCTCAGTGCTCGCCTCATGACCACCGCGTGCGGCACGGGGCCGCCCACCGCGCCTCGCTACGGCGGTCACGATCCGCAGCGGCCCGAATGGTCATGTGGCGACCATCCCGGACGGCTCGGTCAGCCCTCGGCGGCCTCCGAGGCGGCGCGGTAGCGCGGATCGTCCCGGCGGATCGGGTCGGGGTCGGTCCCTCGAGCACGCGCGAGTCGCTCGGCGAGCAGCTGGAGCGGCGTCGCGGTCCCCACGAGGGAGGCGACCGGTGCGGCCAGGGATGGTGCTTCGGCCACGAGCAGTCGCCCTGCCGGGGTGAGCGCCGCGGGGATCTCGTGATCGAGCGCCTCCCCGACGATGGCTGCCGCCGGCAGGCCGAGCACGGCCGCAGCCCGAAGCACATCACCCGCCCGTGCCGCCCGCGCAGCCCCTCGCTCGCGATCGGACAGGACGACGACCAGTGCCGTCGTCGCGTCCGTCGCCGGGAGGTGCCCGTGCAGGAACGTCTCGAGATCGCGATATGCCGCCGGGATCCACGACCCTTCCTCGATCTTCAGCACGAGCTCGCGCCCGGCCGGCCTGTCACTCCCCGAGGCCACGACCAGGATCCGCGCAGCGCTGCCGAGGACCCCCGCGATGCGCTCGGCGGCCGCGGTCTGGGCGGAGCCGAATTCGAGCACCCGAACGACCTCGTCCACGTCCACGGCCGTCCCCGACACGCGCCCCGCGACAGCTACAACGGCGAGGATCGGCGAGAGATACCCGACGACGTGGCACCAGCCCTGGTCGAGCTCCTCGGTCGTGACGACGATGTCCGCGAGCTGCGCTCCCGGCGAACGGTCGCTGACGGTGACGATCGCCGTTCGGGCGCCGGCGTCACGAGCCGCCGAGAGCGCTGCATTCGTCGCCGCCGTTCCGCCCTCGTGCGTGATCCCGATCACGAGACCGGACGCCGGCGGGTCGAGCGACAGCTCGAAGGCCTGTGCCGCCGTCAGCGTCGCAGTCGGCAGCCCGGCGGTCCGCAGCGCGTCGCGCAGGATCTCGGTCCCGGCGAGGGCCGCGTGCTCGGAGGTGCCGCACCCCGTCAGGATCACCGGCTCTCCACGGGACGCGGTCTCGCGAACGAGACGTGCAAGGTCGGCAGCCGGACCGGAGGTGTCGGCGAGGCTTCGCATGAGTCGCCGGGCGAGCGCGGGCTCCGCTGCGATCATGTCGGTCATGTGGTACGGCGGGCCGGGGCGGCGGCTCGGCGTATCGGTCGCGGCCCACGGATCGGGCGGGCCAGGGAGCGGGACCTCGGGGTCGAAGGCGGGCTGCGTCATCGCGGCAGGATACGGCGACGCCAGGGCCAACCCGTCACCCGCCGCGTGCCACGCAACGCCGGGCCGAGCACTTGCCACGAGCGAACCGTCACCATGTGCGCCGGCGTTCGAGCCGCACGGAGGAGATGCATGCAGGTCGGGCTGATGGCGCCCCAGGGCTGGAAGCACGAGTACGACGGCTGGGAGCCGGCCGCCGCGTGGGCGCGCACCATCGAGCTCGCCGAGCAGGCCGAGGCACTCGGCTTCGAGTCGCTGTGGGCGTTCGACCACTTCCACACGGTCCCGGTGCCGAGTGACGAGATCACGTTCGAATCCTTCTCGGTCGTGACCGCCCTCGCGATGGCCACGACGCGCGTCCGACTCGGGCACATGGTCGTCTGTACCGGCTTTCGCAACCCGGCACTCACCTCGAAGATGGCCTCGACGATCGACGTGATCAGCGGCGGGCGGTTCGAGCTCGGGATCGGCGCGGGCTGGAAGGAGGACGAGTGGATCGCCTACGGCTATGGCTTTCCGACGCTGCGTGAGCGAATGGCGGCGTTCGGCGACCACCTCGAGGTCGTCAAGCGGATGCTCGAACCCGGCCGGGCCACCTATGACGGCCCGTACGCCGAGGTGCGCGGGGCAATCAACGAGCCGAAAGGCCTCCAGCAGCCCCGGATCCCGATCGTGGTCGGTGGCAACGGGCCGAACGTGACCTTTCGTTACGCGGCCCGCTTCGCCGACGAGCTGAACCTGGTCTTCCTCGGCCCGGACGAGGTCGCCGAGGTCCTGCCGCTCATCCGGCAGCGCTGCGAGGAGGAGGACCGGGACCCGGCGACGCTCCGCCTGTCGCTGTACACGCGCGACCAGGACGTGCGCGAGCCGGGCGCCGGCGCGGGTCGACCTGCTGGGCCGTCTCGCTGCCATCGGCCTGGACCGGGTCGTGTGCTTCCCGACGCGCTGGAACGTCGAGCTCGATGCGCAGGCGCTGTTCGCCGAGGATTGTGCCGCGGCAGGACTTGCGCTGACGGCCTAGGAGGCGTCCGGCCCCTCGCGGGATGCGACCGATCCGCCCGAGCGGTGCGTACCGGAACCACGCCCGCCCGACGAGCAGGTCGAGCGGACGGGGCCGTAGCGCCGCGAATCGACTGGCGGCCCGAACCCGGCGGCCTCCGCTCACCTCGTCCGACGCGTCGCTCACCAGCCAGGCCTCGTCCTCGGCGAGGATCAGGTAGCCGTCCGCGAAACGAACGCGGTCGCCCGGACCCGCGGCGATCCGCTTGATCGCGAGCTCGTTCGGAATCGGGCTCGACGACGACGACGACCGATCCGCGGCGGGGCCAGCGGCGGGTGGTGGGGTCGACGAGGAGCCAGTCGCCGGGCTCGATCGCCGGCAGCATCGATGCCTCGGTGACGACGACGCGCCACGGGCCGCGGAATCGGCGAGGCCCCGTCATGCGACGGGGCCTCGTGCCGGTCATGCCGGATCGATGTTGAGGGTCAGCCGGGCCGGCCGGCGACGCGCGTCTTCTCCTCGCCACCGGTCTTCTTCCAGGCGGCATCGACCTCGTCGATCAGTGCGAGCAGCGCCTTGCCGTCGGCGGGGTCGACCGATGCCTTGGCCTTCGAGGCGGCCTTGGTCGCGTTCCAGAAGAGCTCGTGCAGGTTCGGGACGGCCTCGACATGTTCCGGCTTGAAGTAGTCGTGCCAGAGGACGTCGAGGTGGTGCTTCACGAGGTCGGCGCGCTCTTCCTTGATATGCAGCGCGCGGGTCCGGTACGCCTCGTCGGTGTTCGACTGGTACTTCTCCTGGATCCGGAGCACGGACTCGGCCTCGATCCGGGCCTGCTCGGGGTCGTAGATGCCGCACGGCAGGTCGCAATGGGCGCGGACCACGGTGCGCGGGGCGAGGAAACGGCTGAGGCGGGACATTCGCACTCCTTCGGGCGTCAGGAGAATGGCTCGGCGGCGGGGTGGACCGTCCGATGACCGAAGTGTCGGAGCGCCCGCCAACCCTGTCAAACGGGCCGCCTCCCGGGAGCGGCCGCGCATCGGGCGGCCCGCAAGCCGCGACGGGTATCATCGCGGCGATGACCGATCGTGGCCTGCCCCATTCGGACGCCGCGACCGCCTGTCCGTTCGTCGCGTTCGATGACGATCGGGACGAGCGCTCGGACCGCCCGGACCACCGCCATCGCTGCTACGCCGATGTCCATCCGGCGCCCCGCGCGATCGCGCACCAGGAGGCGTACTGCCTGTCGGCGGCGTTCGCCGTCTGCCCGACGTTCCAGGACTGGGCGCAACGCGAGGCCGCTCGTGCACGCGGGGCAGGGCCCACTGGGACTGGTGCCGGGCACGCCGCCCGTGACGCTGTTGCAGACCGTGAACCGGCTGCCGCCGATGCAGCGCGGGACGCCGCCGATGATCGAGAGCGCGACCGTGTGATGCCTACGGGCCCGCAGGATGTGCCGGCGGCCGAATGGCAGGGCAGCCGGCCGAACCGGCAGGAGGACACGGGCCTCCCGCTGCCACCGCGCCGGAATCCTCCACGGGACTGGGCGGCGCCGCCACCGTGGGCCGGTGGGCCCGGCGCGCCCCACGGCAGCTCGGCGGCCGGTCCTGGCGGGGCTTCTGGCGGCGCGGCAGCCGCCGGTGCTGCAGGCCTCGCGGGCGCCGCCGGTGCCGCCGGGGCCGCAGGTCTCGCCGGCGCCCCTGGCGCTGGCGCGGGTGCCGGTGGCGCAGGTCCCGCGGCGTCCGGCGCCCCCGGCGTTCCGGGCGCCCCCGGTGCTGGCAGCGCCGGGTCCTCGCGATCGGCTGGGACGCCAGGCTCCGAACCACCGCCTTTCCTCGCCGATCGCGAGTCGCGCGGGCTCGCAGGCAGCTCCGCATACCGGCTCGCGGGCGGGGAGCCGGCTGGGGCGCGCCCGCCGGAGCGGCCCCCGGCTGAATTGCGGCCGCAGGAACGGCCACAGCCCGCGAGGTCCAGACCCTTCGTGCCGTCGCGGTCGACCGAGCGTGCCCAGGCCGCCGACGAGGAGCTGGCGGGGCTCGTTCGGCGACGCGACGGAACCGGCGAACCGCCGGACCGTGCCACGCCGGGAGTGCCGCCGGCAGCGCCCCGTGGGGGCGGCCGGAGCCGCTGCGGCGCCCCGCCGCGTTCAACCACCTCGGGTCGAGGCCGAGGACGCCCCGCACTGGGAGCAGCCTCGCCGGTTCGAGGCCTACCCGACGATCAAGACACGGACCGGGATGGGGGGCCTCCCACGGCTCGGCGTGATGGCCGCGGCGCTCGGCATTGCGGCCCTCGCCCTGTTCCTGCTGCCCGCCGCCCTGAACCTCTTCGGCGACGAGCCGGGCGGCACGTCCGCCCCGGGCGCCGGCGCCACCGCGAGTCCCAGTGCCGCCATCGAGACAGCCTCACCCGTGCCGACGACGCCGGCCGCGCCGACCCCGCAGGTCTACGTCATCAAGTCGGGCGACACCCTGTCCAAGATTGCCGCGCAGTTCAACGTCTCGCTCGAGGATCTGCTCGAGGCGAACAAGGAGAACATCCCGGACCCGAACAAGATCTCGATCGGGGACCAGGTGATCATCCCGGTCGCCGAGCCGGACACGCTGCCGGACGCGAGCACGGCCCCGTAGGGCCCGAAGGCGCTACCTGGGCGCGATGTTGATCGCGGTGATCTTGCCGGCCTCGACGCGGAACGTGGCGTCGATGTGCTGCGTGGGCGCGCCCGGTCGGACCACGAGGAGATCCGCCTCGTAGGTATTACCGGTATCGCGGACATCGCCCGGGATCATGCGCAGACCCGTGTCGCCGCGGAGGAACCATCCGCCAACCCGCTCGACGCCGCGCAACGTCTGCACGCTGTCGCCGACGTGGACGCGCATCTCGGTCATGTCATCCATCAATGCCACGGCGCCCTCGCGGTCACCGCCGTTCAACTTCTCGAAGAAGACTTCCATCGTCTCGACAGCACCCATGACCTGAGTGTACCGTCGCGCTCCCGTTGCCACACGGAGCCGTCATGCCGCCCGAACCGCACCCGCTCTGGCCCCTGTTCGACCTGCGTATCCGCAGCGAGCACCTCGTCCTTCGACTGCCGACCGACGATGAGCTGGTCGCCCTGGCCGACCTTGCCCGCGCTGGGATCCACGAGCCGGATGAGATGCCATTCGGTGTGTCGTGGACGACTCGACCGAGCCCCGAATTCGAGACGGGGTTCATCCAGCATCACTGGGCTATGCGCGCGGGCTGGAAGCCCGACAAGTGGTGGTTGAACCTGGCTGTTGAGCGCGACGGTGCGTGGGTGGCGGCGCAGACGATCGCGGCTGACGATTTCGCCGTGTTTCGGACGGTCGACACGGGCTCCTGGGTAGCCCGGCGATTCCAGAGACAGGGGATCGGGAAGGAGATGCGTGGAGCGGTGCTCGCCTTTGCGTTCGACTACCTGGGGGCGGAGTGGGCTACGTCCGAGGCGTTCCTCGACAACGCGGCCTCCAACGCCGTGTCGCGGGCGATCGGGTACGAGCCAAACGGGTTGGGGCGGCTCGCGCCGGACGGGCAGGCTCGGGAGACGGGCCGATACCTGATGACGCGCGAGCGCTGGGCGTCGCAGCCTCGCCCGACCGTCCAGGTTGACGGCTTGGAGCGCTGCCGCGGCCTGTTCGGCCTGCCGGACTAGAACCCGCCGCTCCTCGAGCCGAGGTGGGGCCCCGTGCCTTTTCAACCATTCCTGGCTGGACTGGTAGACAGCAAGCCGCCGCGCCTCGGGCCGCCGGCAGGATCGGGCCACGCACGAGGCAAGGCACGTTCGCCCCGGAACGCAGGCGTCGCAGTCTCACCGTGACTGCCCGGGACGCGATCAAGCGATGGACATCGTTACGAGTCCGCCCGTGACTGAGCAGCAGGCCCGGGCGCGTTCGGCCGCCGCCAGAGTCCGGCCGTGACTGAGCAGCAAGCCGGAGCGCGTTGTGCCGCCGCCAGAGTCCGGCCGTGACCGGGGCAGTGGCAAGCGCGCGCTAGAACCCGCCGCCGGCGCCGCCGCCACCGCCACCCGACGAGCCGCCCGAGAACCCACCACCCGACGATCCCCCCGAGCTCGACGGGGAGTTGCCGATCGAGCCGAGGGTCGAGAGCATGCCGCCGATGTCGGGTACGCCCGAGCTCGAGAAGATCCCGCCACCGCCGGCGGCCGCGTTCGAGAACGAGCCGCCATCGGACGTGTGGTACCAGACGGGGAGGTAGGTCGTGCCAACCGCGGTACGGCCGTCCTTGATGTCCTCGAGACTCCGCTCGAGCACGCGCTCGATCTCGGACTGGAGCCCGAGGGCCGTGCCCCAGACGACTGCCTGGTCCGGCGTGTCGAGCCATTCGAGACCCGAGTCGGCGACGACCTGGTCCATCGAGCGCGACTGCTCCATCGTCTTCCTGAGCGTTCGGCGGTACGCAGCCAGCATCGCCCGGATCATTGCGCCGGACATCGTCACCGCCGGCATGGCGCGCGACAGGATGAGCACGAAGACACCGGCGATGATCAGCCCGCCGCCGACGAGCGTCAGCCCGGACATCGGGATCGTGAAGCCCAGCACGACCAGGACGCCACCCCCCGCGATGGCCAGGATCGAGCGGACGACCCAGCGCGTGACCGCCGAGCTCGGCTTCTCGCCGAACCAGCGCTTCCTGACGACGTGGCTCTCGAGCGCCGAGTCGAACTCGCTCACGGAAGATCCGAACTCGAGGAGCTTCGACGGCTCGATGTAGCCGTCCTTGCCCAGCGCGCGGAGCTTTCGGGCAGCGAGCTCCTCTGCCGGTCCGAGCGGCCGGCGGGCATTTCGTTCGCGGCGCGCTCGAACCACGGCATCCGCCGCCTCGGGCTCGATCTCGATGCCGACCTTCTTCCCGATGCCGAGGAAGCCGGATTCCTCCCGGAACGCGATCTCGCCACGGCTCGCGAGGTCGAGCATCGCGGTTGTGAGCGCTCGGCGTGACGTGCCGCCGTCCACGATCATCGCGCCGCTTGCCGCTGTGAGGTCCGCCGGCGGTGCCGGGAGATAGATGGAGGGCGAGTCGAGGTACACGGGGTCACGCCCGAACCGAAGCCACGTGAACACGGCCCAGCCGGCGAACGCGAGCATCGCGATGGGGGCGCCCACGAGCCCGATGACCGAGTTGAGCTGGCGACCACGCTCGAGCCGGGCGGCATTCTCGGGCGTGGCGGCCGCGTCGATCCGTTCCATCGCGATGAGCAGCGCGGCGTCCCAGTCGTCGGCCCGAAGGTGGGGCAGCATGTCGTTGTCGAAGATCGCCTGCCGTTCGCTGTTCGTGAGGAACGTGGCCGCGAACCCCTCCGCGGCGTACAGCTGCACCTGGCCGCTGTCGCGAGTCGGATAGAAGTCGAAGAAGATGGCCAGCCCGTCGTTGAACCCGGCCCGCCCGACACCCCATTGGTCGATGAGCGCGATCGCGTGCTGTTCGGTTGCTTCGGTGGTCGGAAACTCGTCGATCTGGGTGTAGACGACGATCTCGGCCTTCGTCCGGTTCTCGATCCGGTCGATGGTCTCCTCGACGGCCGCGATGGTCTCAGGCGAAAAGACGCCGGCGTTGTCGTAGACGGCCCGATCGATCTCGGGCTCCGGGAAGGGCGGACCGGTCTGGAGCTCGCCGGGAGCCGGGGTCGCACCGGGCGCCGGCACGCCCGGAACCGGGAAGCCGCTCGTCCCGCTGATCTCGCCGAGGAGCCGCGCGATCGCAACGGTGGTCGCCGAGCTCACATCGCCAGCGTCGAGCACCGGCTGCACCGAGTCGCGGAGGATGCCATCGAGCGTCGCATCGGAGACCTGCTCGTCGAGGGCCGCGGACGTGCCGTAGGCGATCGCCGTGTCGTCGCCCGAGGCGTCGCGCTCGACCAGCACCACCAGCCCTGACCCCAGGGCCGGCCAGTCTGCCGCCCACTGCTCGAGCAGGGCATCGGCACGCGCGGCCGTGTCGCCGGGGCCGGGATCGGCTGCGACCTGGGTGTAGATGACCAGCACGCCGCCCGTCTGGCGTTCGATCTGCTCGCCGATGAGGATGGACGTCCGGATCGTGCTCGCGGTCAGGACTCCGGCCGTGTCGTAGATCGTCTGGCTCTCGATCGGCGCAGGGAACGGTGGACCGGCTTCCGTCGCGTCGGCGGCGAGGGTGCCGGCGGCGAGCAGGGGGAGCACCCACGCCCCGAGCACGAGCACGATGGCGGCGAGCACGGTCAGCGGTCGACGGTGACGGACGGCGAGCACGTTCCACAGGGTAGCGCGAGAGGCGGGCGTGATGGGCCCTAGCCGAGGTCCGCGAGGCGACCGCGCCGCCGGATCGTCCGGAGGCTCCCGTCGGCCTCCACGACAACGTGCGGTGGCCGCGGGCGACCGTTGTACGCGGACCCCAGCGAGGCGGCGTAGGCGCCGGCGTCGCGGATGGCCACGAGGTCGCCACGCTGGAGCGGCGGGAGGTCGTGAACCCCGAGGTGGTCCGTGGACTCGCAGATCGGCCCCTCGACCTGTGCCGGGCCGAGGTCGCGCCGCCGGCTGGTCACCTCAGCCGCGCGACCGAGGGATGTCAAGGCCACGACATCGTGCCGGGCGCCGTATAGGGCCGGCCGGATCAGCTCCGTCATGCCGGCGTCGAGCACGACCTGGCGGGGGGCCCGGTCGCGGACGTGAAGGACGCGACTGACCAGCCAGCCTGCGCGCGCGACGAGGAATCGACCGGGCTCCACCGCCAGGCGCCGTGGTCGCCGATCCTCGGGAAGCGCATCCAGCAAGGGCCCGAGCTCGCGTGCGAACCGCTCCGGCCGCGGTCCCGGCTGACCGATCGGCCCGACCGGGAAGCCGCCCCCAAGATCGAGGGTGTCAAAGGTGTCGAGGCCCCCACGAAGCAGTGCCAGCATCGCCAATCCGCGGCGGACGGCGTCGCGCCATGCGTCGACGGCGGCAAGCTGCGACCCGACATGCAGGTGGATCCCGCGCGCGACGACTGCACCATCGGCGGTGGCCTCGACCCGTTCGACCGTGGCCGTGAGCTCCGTCTCGGTCATGCCGAACTTGGACGTGCCGGCACCGACCGCGAGGCCTGCCGCGGTCTCCGGGCTGACGTCCGGGTTCAGCCGGAAGAGTAGCTCCAGGGCCGGCCGGTCGGCACGCCCGAGACCCGACCGTCTGGCCAGGTCGACGAGGGCATCGGCCTCCCCGGGCGTCTCGACCGCAACCCACCGGACCGGATCACCGGATGCCGCGGCACGGACGATGGCCCGGAGGTCCCGATCCGTCTTGCCGATGCCTTCGAACGTGACTCTGCTGTTGGGCACACCGGCACGCCGCGCGACTGCCCACTCGCCCGCGGAGACGACGTTCGCCCCGAGGTCCCGCCCGTGCAGCTCCGCGACGAGGCCGGCCACGTCGTTGGCCTTGAGCGAGTACTGCCGGATCGTCGGATCGGGGAATGCGGCCGCCAGCTCGGCGGCAGCCGCGTCGAGCGTCGCCAGGTCCGTGACGTACACAGGCGTGCCGGCCCGTCCCGCCCGTTGAAGCGCGTCGGCGATCGCCGGGAGGCGGTCCTCCTCGGGTGGGGCAGCGCCGCGCGCCGGAGCGACGTTCGTGTCGGTCAGTCCGGGACGAGGGTGTGGACCAGCGAGTTCACGGCGCCCAGGATCACCGCCCCGACCACGGCCGCGACCGCGGTGTCGGCGTTGAGATCGGGCGGAAAGTCGCCGACCTTGAATTCGAGGTCGAGGCCCTGCGCGACGGCCGCGGTGACGAGCAGCAGCACGCCGTTGAGGATGAACCCGAACAGGCCCATCGTGAAGAACGAGATCGGCATCGAGACGATCCGGACGACCGGCCCGATGAGCCCGTTGACGACCCCGAACACGAGCGCGAGCCCGAGGAGGCCGATGAGCTCGCCGTTGTACGACAGGAATTCGACGTTGATCAGGTCCGGGAGTACCCGGGTCACGAGATAGAAGGCGATCGCGGTCGCCACGGTCCCGACGATGAAACCCCTCACGCCATGCCTCCGTGCCTGCGGGTCTGCCGCCGAACCGGCGGATGTGCCGGCCGATCATGGCGGCAGGCGCAAGCGATCTGCAAGTCGTGCCCATGGGCCGCACCTGCCCACCCACCTGCCGGTGGAGGGACCATGCGGTCACAGGGTCGCGCGCGCGACCTACGCATCCAGAGGTGCCCCATGCCAGGCCACGATGAGGAAACAGTCCGCAAGGCACGCGAGGACGAGGAGGCGACCAGCAATCCGGCGATGGGTGACACGGGTCTCGGCGGGACGGGTCGAACCGGGGACGTCGGTGCGGGTGGCGCGATCGGCGACGCGACGCTCGGCGCCATCGGCGGCGCGCAGGACGAGCTCGGGGAGGTGGGCACGAGTGGCGTGCGCGGCAGCGGCACCTTCGACCCGAACGACGACGTCGGGCGCGGCTCCGGCGCGACGGGCGCGAGCGGTGGCTCGGACATGCGCACCGGGACCGGCACCTCCGACGTGGACGACGACCTCGGTGGCATCGGTGGGACGGGGATGGCCAATGCCGAGCAGGGCAGCGGCGCCCAGAACCGGATGACGACCGGGATCGGTGCCGCCGGCGACCAGACCGACGAGGACCTCCTCGAAGGCCGTTGAGCCAATAGCCCTTAGCCGCGGGGAGCGGTCAGGCGTTCCTTCACTGCCGGCCACTCCTCGCGGATCACGCTGAAGTAGGCGGAGTGCCGCAACCGACCGTCCGGCATGATCATGTGGTTGCGGAAGATGCCCTCGAACGTGGCGCCAAGCGCGGCGAGGGCCGTGCGCGACTTCTCGTTGAGCGAATCGGTCTTGAACTCGACCCGGTTGGCGTCGAGCTGCTCGAAGGCGTACTCGAGTTGCAGCCGCTTGGCCTCGCGGTTCGCGCCGGTCCGCTGGAACGCCGTCCCGATCCAGGTCCAGCCGATCTCCGCGCGCCGGTGCTCGGGCACGATGGCGAGGAACCGCGTGCTGCCGATGGCCTTGTTCGACGCCTGATCGACGGTCGCATAGGGCACCTCGGTCCCGGCGTCCGCTCCATCGAGCGCCGCCTGGAGCCACGTCTCGAGCGCGGCGCTGTCCGTCGGGCGAGCGAGCGTGTATCGCCAGAGCGCCTCGTCGAACGCGACCTCGGCCAGGTCGGCGAGGTGGTCGCGGCGGAGCGGCTCGAGTCGAACGCGCTCGCCTTCGAGGACGATCGGGAGGATCCAGGGTTCGGTCGTCATGCCCGCGATGGTACGGCCCGCTGCCGGGATCGCGGCTAGACTCGGAGGGAGCGTTCCGCCGGCCGAACCCGCCGCGAGCCGCGACCCACGAGGAGCCCGTGCCGTGACCGACTTCCGCGCGCGCATCGACCGGTTTCTGGCCGAGTATCTCGAGCGCAACCCGACCGCCGCGACGGCCATCGGCGAGCACCGATACGACGATCGATGGCCTGACCTTGCCCCCGCCGCTCGAGAGGACCGGCTTGCCTTCATCGACCGGTGGCACGCGGAGCTCAGCGCGCTGGATGGCCTGTCAGCGGAGGACGCGATCGACCGCGATCTGCTCGTGCTGGAGCTGGAGGCGGACCGGTTCGGCGAGACAGACCTGCGCGAGGAGGCATGGAACCCGCTGGAGTGGGTGTACCTGCTCGGCGGTGGGCTGTTTCCGCTGATCGCCCGCGAGTTCGCGCCACTCGCAGCGCGGCTCGCGTCGGTCGCCGGGCGGCTCGAATCGACGGGCGCCGTCGTCGCTGCGGCCCTCGAGGAGCTCGGTTCGGTGCCGGGGCGCCCGGTCGGGCGCTTCCAGACCGAGAAGGCGCTCGAGCAGCTCCCCGGTGTGATCGAGCTGGCCGAGGAGGCACTCGAGCTCGGCGAGGGCTCGGGCGAGGCAGACGTGGCGGCGGTCATGCCGCGCCTCCGAAGCGCCGCTGCGTCTGCGAAAGCCGCCCTCGATCGGTTCGAGCGTCATCTCCGGGACGTCGTCCTGCCCGCGAGCAGGGTGAGGCCCGGCTGGGCGCGGACCTGTTCGCCAGGAAGATGCGCCACACGATGCGGTCCGAGGACGCTGACCCCCGAGCGGATCCTCGCCCAGGCGGACCGCGAGTTCGCTGCCGTGCGTGCCGAGATGGTGCGGATCGCCGGCGACATCTGGGCACGTGGCGACCGGGCGTGCCGCGACCGGCCGACGACCAGGCCCTCGTCCGGGGCGTGCTGGACGCGATCGCCGCCGATCACCCGAACGGGGAGGAGCTCCTGCAGTTCTGTCGGGACGAGCTGACCCGGATCGAGGCGTTCTGCCGCGAGCGCGACATCATCGGTCTCGCTGACGAGCCGCTCGACATCCGCTGGACGCCCATGTTCATGCGTTCCTTTGGCGGGGCGATGCTCGACTCGCCCGGACCGCTCGACCGCGGCGAGAAGGCGTTCTTCTCGATCACGCCCGTCAACGAGTCGTGGCCGCCGGAGCGCCAGGAGTCGTACCTGCGCGAGGACAACGCGCGCATGCTCCGGCTCCTGACGATCCACGAGGCGGTGCCCGGCCACTACCTGCAGGGCGTCTACGCGAATCGCGTGTCGTCGCAGATTCGGACGATCTTCGGCAGCGGGCTCTTCGCCGAGGGCTGGGCGGTGTACGTGACCCAGGTGATGATCGACCTCGGCTACGGCGCGGACGACCCGGCGCTCCTCCTCACGCACTGGAAGTTCTACCTGCGCTCGATCACCAACGCGATCCTCGACGCACGGATCCACGTCCATGACATGAACGAGGACGAGGCGCTCGAGCTGATGGTCGAAGGCGGCTTCCAGGAGGAAGGCGAGGCGCGCGCGAAGTACGACCGCGCTCGGCTCTCATCGACCCAGCTGTCGACCTACTTCACGGGCTCGATGGAGTTCTGGGACATCGAGCGCGAGGTGCGCCGGCGGGCTGCGGTCGCGGCCGGCGCCTCGGTGGACGCAGTCCCGGAGCCGCGCGTCGTCGGGTGGCTACGGCGAGACCCCCGGCTTCGCCTACCGCCCGCATCTCGAATCCCTCATCAGCCACGGCGCGCCACCGACGTCCCTGCTGCGGCGGATCATCCTCGGCTGAGGGGCGGCCGCCGGCCTGAGCGGTCACGATCAGGCCGCGTGATCGATCCGCGACATTCGAGCGTGACCGTTCCGCCGGATCACGTTCCGGGCCTCCGGCCGTGCTGGACTGTTCAGCACTGATGACCGGCCGTGATTCGGCGCGATCAGGAAGGCGGCTTGCGGCCCTTTCGCGATTCAGGAGCCTTGGCCTTCGGCTTGGTGGCCTGCGGCGGTCGCGCCGGGACGGGCTTGGCGGTGAAGGGCTCGCGCAGGCGGTCCAGTCGGTAGCCCGCGGCCTCCGCGGCCGCCGTCAGCCGCTCGGCGAGGCCCGTCGCCGCGTGTCCCTCGAGCGCGTCCAGGCGCTCCGCCCAGGCTAGGAGGGCGGCGAAGCGGTCGCGGTCGAGCCACTCCGTGCCCTCCCACGTGTTGACGCCCATCGCGGCCCGCAGGTGCGTCGCGCGAGAGCCACGCCTCGAGCAGGCGGCCATCCAGCGTCTTCGCGGGCTCGCCGAGCGTGCCGGGTCGCGGGAGGTCCAGTAGCACGCGCACCAGCTCGGCCGTACCCCACGCCTCGCCTTCCTCGAGTCCGACGTCGCGCAGCCCGGTCGCAACGACCGGCGCGAGTCGCAGCTCGTCGTACCAGGCGCGGCTCGTGGCGGCGACGTCGGCACCCGGGCCGAGTGCCCCGATCGGTCCGAGCAGCAGCCAGGCGAGGATCGCCGCGCGCTCCGGCCGTGCCTCGGGAAGCGTGGCGGACGACCCGGCAGCGACTCCGTAGAGCGCCGCGACCCGTTCGGCCGCGGTCGCGGCGATGGGCTCCGGGTCCCCGCTGACCCCCGTCGCCGCGGCGACCGCACGGAGGAACGCGAGTGTCGCTGGCGAAGCGCCGCCAGATCCTCGGGCGACGCGCCGCCCGCTGCCACGCGTGTCGCCCAGGCCATCGCGCGAACAGCGCGCGGACGGGCTCGTGCACGGGTTCGAGCTGGAGCTCGCGCAGCGCGCCTTCGAGCGACGGCACGCCTCGACCACCGAGCATCGTGGCCAGCCGGCTCCACTGACCCGTGGCGCCGTCGCGCAGCTCGCGCAGCTCCCAGAACACGTGCCCCTGGTACGCATCCAGCGACAGCGGCAGGCCACGGGTGCGCAGCTCGCGAGACCGGGAAGAGATGCTCGAGCCCCGGGCGCGCGTCGCGGAACGAGACGAACGGCGCCGTCGTCGTCCGGCAGTCCGAGGCCCTCGGCCAGCGAGCGGCGCACGAGCCGCTTCGACCCGTCGGCCTCCTTGACGGCGTATGCCGCCGACTCGCGGATCCGCCCGCCGTCGAGCCATAGCGGTCGTGGTAGACGACCAGCGACCGCGACGGGCCGGAGCCGTTCGAGTACGCGAAGACGTTCTCGTCGACCGACCCGTCGTCGGTGACGAAGTCGTAGAGCAGGAAGTCGCGCGCCTCGGCGAACTGGCCGCGGCGATGGAGCAGCGGGAAGATCTCGCGCTCGTGCCGTTCGACCAGCCAGTCGGTCCGGTCGCTCGTCCAGCGTCGCGCGGCGGAACTCCATGCCGTACTTCTCGCCGAATCCCTCGACCTGGCCGTGTCCGAGCATCGGCAGCCCCGGCAGCGTCGCCAGGACGTGCGCGACGCCGAAGTACTTGTCGCCCTTCCCGAACTGCTCGACGCGCGGTCTTCTCGTCCGGGTTGTTCATGAAGTTGACGTAGCGCTTGAGGATCTCGGGATCGAACTCGAGGGTCTCGCTTCATCACCCGTCGGTAGCCGGCGTTGTCCTCGTCGCGGAGCATGTGCATGAACGCGCTGTTGTAGACGCGGTGCATGCCGAGCGTCCGGACGAAGTAGCCCTCGAGCAGCCAGAACGCCTCGGCCAGCAGGAGCGTGTCGGGCACCTCGGCGGCGACCCGGTCGACGACCTCGCGCCAGAACTCGTGGGGCATCCGCGGCGTCGAACTCCGCCTTTGGCATCGAGCCGTGCTCGGCGCGCGACGGGATGCCGCCGCCGGCGCCCGGGCTCGGGCTACCAGAGCCGCTCGATGTGCTTCTTGGCGAGGACCATCGCGGCATCGAACCGGATGACCGGGAAGCGCCGCGCGACCGCGAGGATCGTCTGGATGACGTGCCTCGCGGACGGCCGGGCTTGCAGGAAGTCGAGCTGGGCCGTGTCGTTCCAGGGGAAGCTCGTGCCGTCGTTGCCGTGGTAGACGTAGCGGCGCTCGCCGGTCTGCCGTGTCGAACCGCTTGAACACGACCGCCGCGTCCGAGTCGTCCCAGTAGTGGTCCTCGAGGACGCACGCCGACGCGCGGGTCGGCCGACAGGTCCGCGCCGGCGAACGTGTAGGCGGGGTAGGGCGGCTCGGGCACCGAGAGGAACCACTCGGGATGCTCGACGACCCAGCGCGAGTCGATGCCCATGTGGTTCGGGACCATGTCGCTCGCCAGCCGGATGCCGCGCGACCAGGCGCGCTCGCGGAGGTCGCGCGTAGGCGCTGCCTCGCCGCCGAGGTCGTCGGCGATCCGGTAGTCGTCGAGCGAGTAGGCCGACGCGACGGCGTCCGCGTTGCCGCGCAGCCGCTTGATCCGCTCCGACGCCCGCGAGCGCTGCCAGAGCCCGATGAGCCACAGCCCGGTGACGCCCCAGCGCGCGAGCCGGTCGAGCTCCTCGTCGGGGATCGCGTCCAGCGTCCGGATGTCGCGCCGAGAACCGGCGCGACAGCTGGTCGAGCCACACGTACGTGCTCTTGGCCATGAGCACGAGGCGGGGCATCCAGTCGGAGTCGCTGCTGAAGCGTTCCGGCTCGGTCTCGGCGCCCGCGAACGATGGGCCCGCCACCCGCCCCATCCCCGGCCCCGCCACCGCCCCGAAGCGCACGCCGCGCAGCTGCATCGCACGCTCCTCCTCGGCCAGCACGCCGAGCGTCAGGTCGAGCTCACCCATGAGCCGCTCGAGATCGGCGCCGAGCACGGTGCGCCAGCGGTCCCGGATGTAGCGCAGCTGCCCCGCCAGCGATCCGGGCGCGTTTCGTGCCGGTGCACGCAGCAGCTCGAGCAGCGACTCGCCCTCGGGGCCGAATCCGGGGCCCTCGGACAGTGTCGCCTCGAGCGTCGCGAGCGCCTGCTCGTACGGGGTCTGCGCCGCAACCGGCCGGTCGTCGAACAGGGGCCGCAGCGGCGCCGACCGCCGGGTTCTCGTTGGCGACCCGCGTGAGCAGCAGCTCCTCGAGGATGTCCAGCGGGCCTTCGGGCTGTGTCTCGCCGTCCGCGGTCGGGAACTCGTCGGCGAAGCGCCGCAGCACGCGACGGCCGTCGGCGCGCATCGCGGTCTCGAGCGCGTCCGCAGCCGCCGCCACGGTCCCCGGGCTCACCTCATGCTCATAGCGCTCGACGAGCAGGTGGAAGATCTCGTGCAGGAGCCCGAGCGCGACGATCTCCCCGGCCTGCGCGGAGGGGGTGCCGGCTTCGCGCATCTCGTTCATGCGGGCAGCCAGACGGCGGACGCCGGCCCGGTCCAGGACGCGCAGATGGCCGCGTTCCGTTGCCGGCGCGTCCTCGTCCGCGAACCGCGTCCGCGCCGTCCTCGAGACGGTGAACCCGGTCGGCCTGGTCATGGCTCGAGCAGCTGGGCGATGCCCCGTAGCGGGATCGAGACCCAGTCCGGCCGGTTGTTCAGCTCGTAGCCGAGCTCGTAGAACGCCTTGTGGAGCAGCATCGCGTCGAGCAGGACCGCCCACTCGTGGTCGTCAGCCGGGAGGAAGTCCGTGTCGCGGGTGGCCTCGCGATAGCCCCGCAGGAACGCTGCCGAGACCCAGCCGTACCAGGCGCGCACCCAGGGCTCCAGCGCGAGGGCGTCCTCCTCCCGGATGTTGGGCCCGAGCGAGGGATGGAGCAGCGAGCCGTAGGCGGCGTAGTGGAACGAGCGGATCATGCCCGCGAGGTCGCGCAGGGGGGTGCGCTTGAGGCGGCGCTCGCTGAGCGGGCGGGCGGGCTCACCCTCGAAGTCGATGATCACGACGTCGCGTCCGGTGTGGAGCACCTGGCCCATGTGGTAGTCGCCGTGGACGCGGATGCGCATGCCGCCGAAGCGATGGCTCATGAGGCCGCGCAGCCGCGTCTCGACCGCCCCGTGCGACTCGAGCACGGACCGCGCATCGAGCTGAGCCGCCTCCGGGAGCGCGTCACCCTGCCGTGACAGGAGGCGAAGGCTCTGGCGCGACATCCCGTGGATCGACTGGTAGATCGACCGCTGGTAGTGCTCGCTGAACGGCTCGGGCGTGAACGCCGGATCGGTCCGTTCCGATGCCAGGACGGTGTGGAGCTCGCCCGTTCGGACGCCGAGCAGGTGGGGGAGGTCGAGATACGAGCCGACGGTCCGGATCGCGAGCTCGGGTGGCTCGGCGGTCGATGCCGCGAGGAGCGCCGCGGCCGTCAGCGGCCCGACAGCCGGCGGCGCGGACTCGGCCACCACCAGCTCGATGTAGTCGCCGAGTGCGTCGAGCGTGTAGTTGAACACGTCGCCCTGGTTGGGCACGAAGCCCTGGGCGATGGCCGCGACCCCACGCGACCCCTCAGCGTCGGCGTATTCGAGCGCGCCAAGGACGGGTGGTACGGCCGCAAATCCGCGCTCCGTCAGGTAGCGGCCGATCTCGAGGTCCGGGTTCACGCCGTGCTCGAGCGCCCGGTAGAGCTTGAGGATGATCCGGTCCCCGAAGACGACCGAGCTGTTGCTCTGCTCGGACCCGATGGGTGTCGCAGTGAGCGAGGGATCGTCACCCCGCGCGGCGCGGAACCGACGGTCCGGCGCGCCCCGGAGCTCGCCGCCGCTGGCCGCGGTACCGCTTTCGCTCGGCGATCGCATCCAGGAGCTCGGTCATGAGCTGCGGATCGAGCGTCGCGTCGACGAGCAAGCCACGGTCGCCATCGCCATCCGGGCCACGAAGACGCGCAAGGACGGCGGACGGGGAGGCGGTGAGGATCGCACCGGCGTCCCCGGATGGGCGGGTCGTGAGCGGGACCAGGTAGGTCTCGCTCTCGCCCTCGGTGTAGTCGACGGCAAGGGTCACGATGACGGCGCTCCGCTCCGTGCCACGCACGACGATCGAATCGGTGATCCGCGTCCCCTTGATCGTCCGCGCCTTGCCCCGGTACCAGCGCCGGCTGGGGAGAACCTTGGTGAGTGCCCGCGCGAGGGCGTTGCCACGGTCGTCTGCCGCCACGTCGGCAAGGCGGCGATCGAGCGCGAGCCACGGGATGGACGTCCCGGCACCATCGACCTCGACAGCCGGCGGATCCAGCGAGAACCACAGGAACGAATGCGGCGCGAGCGTCAGGAAATACGGTGCCGCGCCAACGGCCGGGAACTCCACCCGCCCGAAGAGCTCAACCGGCGTGCGCCCTTCGTAGCCGGTCAGGTCGAGCTCGGTGTGCTGGACGAACCGGGACAGGTTTGCGACCACGAGGATCGTCTCGCTGCCGAATGACCGCGTGAACGCGAGCACCTTGCGGTTCTCGGGATGGAGGAACTCGAGCGTCCCCCGGCTGAACGCCTGGTGGCGCTTGCGCAGGTCGATCAGCCGCTTCATCCACCACAGGAGCGAGTGCGGGTTGCCCTGCTGGACCTCGACGTTGATCGCCTCGAAGTGGTATTCGGGGTCGCTGATCACCGGCAGGTACAGCTGCTGCCGGTTGGCGGCCGAGAAACCGGCGTTTCGATCGCCGCTCCACTGCATCGGGGTCCGGACGCCGTTGCGATCGCCGACATAGACGTTGTCGCCCATCCCGATCTCGTCGCCGTAGTAGATGACCGGCGTGCCGGGCAGCGACATCAGCAGGCCGTTCATCAGCTCGATCCGCCGCCGGTTGTTGCCGAGCAGGGGCGCGAGTCGGCGCCGGATCCCGAGGTTGATCCGCATCTGCGGATCGTGGGCGTAGACGCGGTACATGTAGTCCCGTTCCTCGTCCGTGACCATCTCGAGCGTCAGCTCGTCGTGGTTGCGCAGGAAGAGTGCCCACTGCGCGGTCTCGGGGATCGCGGGGGTCTGCTCGAGGATGTCGATGATCGGGAAGCGGTCCTCCATGCGGACCGACATGAACATCCGGGGCATGACCGGGAAGTGGAACGACATGTGGCACTCGTCGCCGTCGCCGAAGTACGCGACCGAGTCCTCGGGCCACTGGTTCGCCTCGGCCAGGAGCATCCGGCCGGTGAACCGCTCGTCGATGTGGGCGCGCAGCTCTTTCAGGAACGCGTGCGTCTCGGGCAGGTTCTCGCAGTTGGTGCCGTCGCGCTCGTAGAGGTACGGGATCGCATCGAGCCGGAGGCCGTCGACACCCATCTCGAGCCAGGTGTCCATCGTCCGCATGATGGCCTCGCGGACCTTGGGGTTCTCGAAGTTGAGGTCCGGCTGATGATGGTAGAAGCGGTGCCAGTAGTAGGCCTCTGCCACCGGGTCCCACGTCCAGTTCGAGGTCTCGAAGTCCTTGAAGATGATTCGCGCCTCGCGATACCGGTCGGGATCGTCGGTCCAGACGTAGAAGTCGCGCCACGGGCTCCCGGCCGGTGCCCGCCGGGCCCGCTGGAACCATGGGTGCTGGTCCGAGGTGTGGTTGCAGACCAGCTCGGTGATGACCTTCAGCCCGCGCCGGTGCGCCTCGCGGATGAACTGGCGGACATCGCGCATCGTGCCGTAGTCAGGGTGAATGCCCAGGTAGTCGGCGATGTCGTAGCCGTCGTCCTTGAGCGGCGACGGATAGAACGGCAGCACCCAGATCGCGGTCACGCCGAGGTCGCGCAGGTAGTCGAGCTTCTCGGTCAGCCCGCGAAAGTCACCGATCCCGTCGCCGTTGCTGTCCCGGAACGCGCGGACGTGGACCTCGTAGATGACGGCGTCCTTGTACCAGAGCGGATCGCCGTCGCCGGCGGCAGCCTGCTGGACGACCGGTTCGGCTTGTTCGTCGCGCTCGATGGTGGTCATCGCGGCTGCCGCAGCTGGAACAGCCGGAATTGCCGGCCGGCCGGGTCGAGCCGCAGGTCGATGCCATCCGGCGTCCAGTGCTGCGTGCCGCCGCCCGGGAGTGCGATCGCCTCCACGGTCCGCCCGGCATCGAAGCCGAGATCGGCGTGGCGGAGACGCAGCCGTCCCGAGCGCGGGCTGTGCGAATCGAGGCTGACCACCGCGAGCACGATGTCGGAGCCGTCCGGGCTGCGCTTCGAGTAGGCAAGGATCGCGTCGTCGTCGATGTCGTGGAACGCGAGACCCCCGTTGGTCTGCAGCGCTGGGTGATCCCGGCGCAGCCGGTTCACGCTCGTGATCAGCGGCGCGAGGCTGTCCGGCGACTCGAGGTTCCAGTGGCGGAGCTGGTACTTCTCCGAATCCCGATACTCCTCCGAGCCCGGCTCGCGTGGCTCGTGCTCGAGCAGCTCGAATGCCGGCCCGTAGATCCCGTACGTCGCGGCGAGGGTCGCGGCCAGCACGAAGCGCGCCTCGAACATGGCCCGGCCGCCTGTCTGGAGCGTCTCGTGGAGGATGTCCGGCGTGTTCGGCCACACGTTGGGGCGGAAGAAGTCCGAAACGGGCGGATTGCTCACCTCGAGGAAGTAGTCGGTCAGCTCCTGCTTGTGCGTTCGCCACGTGAAGTACGTGTACGACTGGCTGAACCCGACCTTGGCCAGCCGGTACATGACGCGGGGTCGCGTGAAGGCCTCGGCGAGGAACAGCACCTCGGGATGGTCGCGCTTGAGCTCCGCGATGGCCCACTCCCAGAACGGAAAGGCCTTGGTGTGCGGATTGTCGACGCGGAAGATCGTGATCCCGTGCCCGATCCAGAACCGAAAGATGTCGCACAGCCCCTGCCACAAGGCCTGCCAGTCCTCCGACTCGAAGTCGAACGGGTAGATGTCCTGGTATTTCTTCGGCGGGTTCTCGGCGTACTGGACGGTGCCGTCCGGGCGCTGGCGGAACCAGCTCGGATGCTCCTTGACCATCGGGTGGTCGGGCGACGCCTGGAACGCGATGTCGAGCGCGACCTGGATCCCACGTGCCGCGGCGGCCGCCACGAGTTCGTCGACGTCCTCGAGCGTCCCGAGCGCCGGGTGGACCGCATCGTGCCCGCCCTCGGGTCCGCCGATCGCCCAGGGAACGCCGGGGTCATCCGGTCCGGCGGTCGTGACGTTGTTGGGCCCCTTGCGAAACGTCCGGCCGATCGGGTGGATCGGCGGCAGGTACAGGACGTCAAAGCCCATCCCCTCGACGTAGGAGAGGCGCTCGATGACGTCGCGGAGGGTCCCGTGGCGGCCCGGCTCGGGCGACGCGGAGCGGGGGAACAGCTCGTACCAGCTCGAAAAGCGGGCGTGGACAGGGTCCACGGTGACGGCGAGGACGGGCTCCTGCTGCGTGACGTGCGAGAGATCCGGGTGGGCGCGCATGAGCCGGTCGAGCTCGTCGTCGAGCCCGGCCCGTGGCGCCGAGCCGTCGCGAAGCCGGGCCGCGAACGCGCTCAGTGCAGTCGCGTCGGCCGTGCCCGGGCCGCCGCCCGTCGCGCTGGCCCGGGCAACAGCCTCGTCCACGAGGGCCGCGCCGATCTGCAGGTCGACGGCCACATCCTGTCCGGCATCGAGCCGCTTCACGAGATCGCCACGCCACGTGGCCCACGCATCGGTCCAGGCGGCCACCGTGTACTCCCAGCGGCCGATCTCGCTGAGGTCGATCGAGGCCCGCCAGTGGTCGTTGCCAAGGGCCTCCATCGGGGACTCGAGCCAGGCACCGTCCGGGCCGCGGTGACGCAGCACGACCGTCACGATGTCGTGACCGTCGGCAAAGGCATCGGCCTCGATCGTCAGGCGGTCACCGACGATCCGCTTGATCGGAAACCGACCCCCATCGAGCTGTGGTGTGACCCCTTCCACGATCGCTCGCCGGCGACCATCGGTGGGAGCGTTGGGCACGATCACGTCTCGTCACCGTAGGTCAGCGCGCTCGCGGGTGTCAAACCCTGTTCCGCACCCCCGAGGATGGCGACCGACATGGGTGGCAAGGTCACGCTGCCCGGCTCTTGCACGGTGCTCCCGGGGGCCGACGCGAGCAGGATCTCGGTCTCGCCACGCGTTGGTGACAGCCGTGCCGCCTCCCGTCCGAGGTTCACCGCGATGGTGACCCCGGTGCGCTCGACGAGGAAGGCAGCGCTCCCTGCCTCCCAGTGCACGATGGGCCGGCGACCGTCCCGAAGCCCGGGCAACGCGCGCCGCGCCGCGATGAGCTGCCGGTACCACGCCAGCAGGTCGCGATGTGCCGGCTGCTCCAGCTCAGCCCAGCGCAGCCTCGACGCCTCGAATGTCTCGAGCGACTGCGGATCGGGCACGTCCTCAGGCTTCCAGCCAAACGCCTCGAACTCACGCCGGCGCCCATCCCGCACCGCCGTGGCGAGGTTCTCGTCCTGGTGATCGGTGAAGTACAGGAACGGCGTGGACGCCCCCCACTCCTCGCCCTGGAACAGCAGCGGCACGAACGGACCGGCCAGGACGAGGGCGGCGGCGACGCGCAGCGCGTCGGTGTCGACGAGGTGGGCCAGGCGCTCGCCACGTGCCCGATTCCCCACCTGATCGTGGTTCTGGCTGAATGCCACGAATCGGTGTGGCTCCAGCCCGTCCGCGGGGCGGCCATGGTTGTGCTGCCGGGCGCGCGAGAACCTCCCGTCGTAGACGAAGATCGAGCGGAGCGCCTTCACCAGGTCGGCGACGCCGGTGAAGTCGGCGTAGTAGCCGTCGCGTTCCCCTGTCAGCGCAACGTGGATCGCGTGGTGGATCTCGTCGGCCCAGGTCGCATCGAGGCCGTACCCGCCCGACGCCGGCGGGCGAAGCAGCCGCGGGTCGTTGCTGTCGCTTTCGGCAATCAGGACCAGCGGCCGTCCCAGGCGGTTCCCAAGCGCATCGACCTCGGTGCCGAGCTGCTCGAGCAGGTGGATCGCGGACAGATCGACGAGGGCGTGGACCGCATCGATGCGGAGGCCGTCGACCCGGTAGTCGCGCAGCCACATCAGCGCGTTGTCGCAGGTGAACCGGCGAACCTCGTGGCTGCCCGCATCGCCGAGATTGACCGCGTCGCCCCACGGCGTTCGGTGGTGATCGGTCAGGTACGGCCCGAACTGGGGCAGGTAGTTGCCATCCGGGCCGAGGTGGTTGTAGACGACGTCGAGCAGGACGCCGAGCCCCCGGCCGTGCGCGGCATCGACGAACCGCTTGAACCCGTCCGGACCGCCGTAGGACTCCTGCGGTGCGAAGAGCCCGACCCCGTCGTAGCCCCAGCCGCGCGCCCCGGGAAAGCTGTTGATCGGCATGACCTCGACGTGGGTCACGCCGAGCTCGACGAGGTGGTCGAGCCGATCGATCGCGCCGTCGAACGTGCCTGCGGGGCTGAACGTGCCGATGTGCAGCTCATAGATGACCGCGTCGCGCAGATCGGGGACGACCCATGCGTCGTTCTGCCACGCGAAGGCGGCGTGGTCGACCACGCGAGCAGGACCGTGGACGCCGGCCGGCAGCTGGTCGGCGCGCGGATCGGGGAGCGGCGCCCCACCGTCCAGCGCGAAGCGATAGTCCACGCCGTGCTGAAGGTCGTCCCATGCGCCGCGCCACCAGCCGCCCAGACCGCGGAGCATGCCCCGACGCTCACCCTCGAGCACCAGCTCGACATTCGTGGCGCGCGGCGCCCAGACCCGTCGCTCGATCATCCCGAGCCGCCGGCGTCGGCGGCCAGGACCGCCACCGGGAAGGAACGCAGCAGATCGGCGATTCGGACCGTCCCGCCGGCCACGCGTTCGTCGCTCAGGACCTGGCACCACGAGCCGTCGGGCAGATCGACCTCAGTGTCATCCCAGCCGCCGGCCGCCTCCAGCCCGAGAACGAGTCGTGGGACGATCACCGCAACGTCGTCGCCCCGGACGAAGCCGACGACGTGGTCCGCTCGGGAGCCGCGCGCCTCGAGCGGCTGATAGGCGCCCCGAACGAACGTATCCGGACGCTCGAGACGTGCGCGCAGCGTACGGGTCACGGCCCACAGCTTTGGCAGACCCTCGTCCGCACGGTCGAGCACGGCGGGCGCGGTTACCCGGTCGAGCTCGTCGAGGAGCCGTTGGCGCACGTCGAAATCGACCGGCCGCCGATTGTCGGGGTCGACGAGGCTGTGGTCCCACAGCTCGGTGCCCTGGTAGATGTCGGGCACGCCGGGGGCGGTCAGCTTCAGGACGGTCTGGGCAAGCGATGTCGTCCGGGCCGCCGGGACGAGCACGGCCAGGAAGGCCTCCAGGTCGGCCACGAACGCCGGCTCGCCCAGGGCCGCTGCCGCAAATCCCTGGACCGCCTCCTCGTAGCCCTCGTTCGGCGCGGTCCAGGTCGTGTGCGTCTTTGCCTCGCGCATCGCCTTCTGGAGATACGCCGCGAGCCGGGCGCGCTCGATCGGCCACGCCCCGACCAGCGTCTGGTACAGCAGGAACTCGGTGTTGCGGTCCGGCCAGTCGCCACGCCGGTGGTGCTGGAGCAACGTCGACCAGCGCGCAACGGCCGCCCGCCAGCGCTCGGGTATCTCGCTCAGGAGACTGATCCGCAGCCGCGTGTCCTCGCTCCGTTTCGTGTCGTGCGTGGTCGTGGCGAGCATCGAGTTGGGCCACGCCGCCAGCCGTTCGCCGTTGGCCGCATGGAAGGCCTCCGGTGGGACCCCGAAGACGCCTGGGTCGCCGCCCACCTCATTCAGCGACACCAGCCGGAGATAGCGGTAGTACGTCGTGTCCTCGACGCCCTTCGCCATGACCGCGCCGGTGAGCTGCTGGAAGCGCATGACGAACTCGTGTTCGCGGTCCCCGCCAATTCGCAGGTGGAGCAGGTCGCCGACGAAGCTGAACAGACGGGCCTCGAGGTCCGGGCGGTGCGCCGTCGCCCGCTCGACGGCCGCATCGATCGCGTGCTCGTCATCCGGGCTGACCTCGCCGGCCTCCGCGCGGACATAGGTCCGGTACACGGGAAACGCCGCCGCCACCTCACGGACGACTTCGTGACAGTCGTGCCGGGTGTAGTCGCGATAGCGTCGATGGGATTCGCAGATCTCGAGCAGCAGCGCGGTGAGCCGGTTGAGCTCGCTGCCAAGCGTCTCGCGCAGGACCTCGAGCTTTGCGTCGCGCACGACCGTCGGGAGGTCGGCGCTCTCGCCCGTGAAGTCGGCGTAGATCCGGGTCATCTCGGTCTCGGCGTGGCCGTCGACAAAGAGTCCGCCGACGAGGTTGAGGAAGTCATAGCCCGTCGTGCCGTCGATCGGCCAGTCGGACCGAAGCGCCTCCCCCGGCTCGAGGATCTTCTCCACGACGATCCAGCCCCGCGGCGTCGCCTCCCGGAGTCGCCGCAGGTACTCCGCCGGGTCGCGCAGGCCGTCGGGGTGATCCACGCGCAGGCCGTCGATGACGCCCTCGTCGAGCCAGTCGAGCACGAGCGAGTGGGTGTCCTCGAAGACCGCTTCGTCCTCCATGCGCAGACCGATGAGTGACGTGACGTCGAAGAAGCGTCGGTAGCCAAGGTCCCGGCCCGCCGTCCGCCAGTGGGCCAGGCGGTAGTTCTGCCGGTTGAGCAGTGAATTGAGCGCCGCGACGTCGTCGTTGAGCGCGTCGATGGCGTCGTCGATCGCCGCGACGATCGCCGGCCGTTCCGCGATGAGCCGGTTGAGCTGGGCGCGCAGCACTTCCTTGTCGCGGTGCCGGCGGTCCATGCTGGCTCGATCCGTCGCGTACGAAGGCGGCAGGCGCGCGTACGCGTCGGCGATGAAGCCGAGATCGTCGGAGCCGGCACGCCGTCCCGCGTCGAGCAGCAGTCCGTGTAGCGACGGCGGCGCGAGTGGCAACCGGTGCTCGCCGTAGGAGAGCGAGATCGTGCCGCCATCGCGCCCGATCCGGATCTCGCCCGCCTCGAGCACATCGCCGTAGTGCTCGCCGAGGATCGGCAGGAGAACGCGGTTGCGGAGGTAGGACTCGGGCGGGTCCCAGGAGACGTCGAAGTAGGGCGCGTACCGGCTCGACGGCCCGTTCTCGAGCACATCCGCCCACCACGGGTTCACCGGGCCGGAGATGGCCATGTGGTTCGGGACGATGTCGAGGACCTGCCCGAGGTCATGCGTGCCGAGCGTCTCGCAGAAGCGCCGATGCGCCGCCTCGCCCCCGAGCTCGCGGTTGACGCGATGCGGATCGACGACGTCGTACCCGTGCTCGCTGCCCGGCGCCGCCTGCAGATAGGGCGATGCGTAGACGTGGCTGACGCCGAGACGGCGCAGATACGGTGCGACCGCCCCGGCGGCATCGAAGCCGAACGACGGGCGAAGCTGCAGACGGTACGTGGCGGTGGGGATCCGCCGGTCGCGCGTCACTTCCGGGCCGTGGCGGCGGGGGCAACCCGGCGCAGGACCATCACCGAGTGATCCGGCACGGTGATGGCCGTGGCCGCCTCGATCGTCGCGCCCCTGTCGGGGAAGGCCTCCTCCGAGCTCGTGTCGAGCACGACCGTCCAGCGCCTGCCGTGGGTCGAGTTCGGGATGCAGAACTCGAGATCGGCGAAGCCCAGGTTGAACGCGAGGAAGAAGGTGTCGTCGCGGAGCGGCTCCCCGTGCGGGTCGACGAGGCCCTCGCCGCTCAGGAAGACCCCGAGACCCCCGATCAGGCCATTGGACCAGTCACCCTCGGCCATGATCGAGCCGTCGGGGCGGAACCACTCGATGTCTGTGGTCTTCGTGGGCCTGACCGACCGGTTATGGAACCAGCGCCGCCGGTGGAAGGCGGGATGGGCATGACGGAACGCGATGAGCCGCCGCGTGAAGTCGAGCATCTCCGTGTCGGCGTGCGCCCAGTCGAACCACGACAGCTCGTTGTCCTGGCAATAGGCGTTGTTGTTGCCGTGCTGGGTCCGGCCGAGCTCGTCGCCGCCAAGCAGCATCGGCACGCCCTGGGACAGGAACAGCGTGGCAAGCAGGTTACGCCGGTGACGCCGCCGATCCGCCAGGACCTCCGGGTCGTCCGTCGGCCCTTCCACTCCGTGGTTCCACGACCGGTTGTGGTTCTCGCCGTCGCGGTTGTCCTCGCCGTTCGCCTCGTTGTGCTTCTCGTTGTAGGAGACGAGATCGGCCAGCGTGAAGCCGTCGTGCGCGGTGATGAAGTTGATGCTCGCGTAGGGTCGCCGGCCGGTCGTCTCGTACAGGTCGGAGCTGCCGCTGAGCCGGGAGGCGAACTCGCCCAGTGACGGCGGCTGCCCCCGCCAGGCGTCCCGCATCGAGTCGCGATACCGGCCATTCCACTCCGCCCAGGCCGGCGGGAAGTTGCCGACCTGGTAGCCGCCCTCGCCGACGTCCCACGGTTCCGCGATCAGCTTGACCTGGCTGACCGTCGGGTCCTGGTGGATGAGGTCGAAGAACGCCGACAGCCGGTCGACGTCGTGCAGCTCGCGCGCGAGTGCCGCTGCGAGGTCGAACCGGAACCCGTCGACGTGCATGTCGGTGATCCAGTAGCGCAGGCTGTCCATGATCAGCTGCAATGCGTGCGGGTGGCGCACGTTGAGCGTGTTGCCGGTGCCGGTGAAGTCCATGTAGTGCCGCCGGTCACCCTCGACGAGTCGGTAGTAGGCGGCGTTGTCGAGCCCCTTCATCGAGAGCATCGGACCGAGGTGGTTGCCCTCGGCGGTGTGGTTGTAGACCACGTCGAGGATCACCTCGATCCCGGCCGCATGCAGTGCCTTGACCATCTCCTTGAACTCGCGGACCTGGTCGCCCCGGCCGGCCGCCGCGTACTCGCGGTGTGGGGCAAGGAAGCCGATCGAGTTGTAGCCCCAGTAGTTGCGCAGCCCCCGCTCCACGAGGTGGGCGTCGTGGATGAACTGGTGGACGGGCTGGAGCTCGACCGCCGTGATGCCGAGGTTCGTCAGGTGCGCGATGGCGGCGGGATGCGCCAGGCCGGCGTACGTGCCCCGGAGCGCCTCCGGGATGTCGGGGTGCCGCTCGGTGAAGCCCTTGACGTGGACCTCGTAGATCACGGTGTCGTTGTCGGCGCGGCGGATCGGCCGGTCGTCACCCCAGTCGAACGTCGGGTCGATCACGATCGAGCGAGGCATGTAGGGCGCGCTGTCGAGCTCGTTCGGTCCGCCCGTTGGGTCGGCAAAGTGGTACGGGAAGACGGCCTCGTGCCACTGGACGTCGCCTTCGACAGCCTTCGCGTACGGATCGAGCAGGAGCTTCTGCGGGATGCAGCGCGCGCCCTCGTCGGGCGCCCAGGGTCCGTGGACGCGATAGCCGTACGCCTGCCCGGGCCCGACCTGGGGCAGGTAGCAGTGCCAGATGTACCCGGTCGACTCGGGCATGCGGATACGCGTCTCGGTACCTGCCGCATCGAACAGGCACAGCTCGACCTGCTCCGCGACCTCGGAGAAGACGGAGAAGTTCGTGCCGAAGCCATCGAACGTCGCGCCGAGCGGGTAGGGGAGGCCGGCCCAGATCGTCATCGGGCGGTCATCGGCATGGCGGCGCGCTGGGCGTGGCGAACGGGTCGTCTCCTCGAAGCGGGGCAGCGTGAGGCGACCCCGGGACAGCGAGCATGGCGGACCGGCGGGTACGGCGGCACGAGGCGCTTCCCATCCCGGCATTGAGCCGGTCTATCAACGGACCGGCGGCGCTACTCCACGGTCTCGGGCTGCGGAACCTGCCCGGCGGTCAGCTCCGGCCGGGTTGCCCAGACATGTTCGACGGCGCGACGGAGCAGCTCGAGCCCCGAGGGGTCGAACTCGTACGTCCAGCCGCGAATTCGCTCGGGCCGGCTGATCTTCTCGTCGAGCCCGAGGCGCAGCGCCTCGCGCGACATCAGGATCAGGTCCGAGGTCCGGTCGATGAACTCGAGGTCCTCGCCGCCTTCAGGCGTGCCCGTGATGATCTCGACGCCGGTCGTCCCCGACAGGGCCAGGGTCTCGCGGATGTTCTCGGCGCCACGGTCCGAGGCGCAGACCAGGCCGACGCGCGAGCCCGCGGGAAGCCCGGCAATCTCGTGGACGAGCTCGACGTAGCCCGGGCCGACGAGCATCGCGACGACCGGCACGCGGCCGGCAACCAGCGCCTGGGCCTCGTCCGCATGGAAGGTCGTCGTGGCCACCAGGTCGTAGTGGAAGCGGTCGAGACGCTCGGGGAGGTCATCGAGCAGCGCGCCTTCGGCCTCGATGACGCCCGTGAACTCGTCGACCAGCCGCTCGGCGTCGTAGCCCGCGTCGGCGTTCGTGCACTCGGCGAACAGGACGCGGACCAGGCGGCCCGGGCGCTTCCGTTCCGTGGCGGCAGCAAAGGTCGCTGCCGCGACCTCGTCCGCGGTGAACCCCGCGTGCGCTGCCCGCCGGAGCATCTCGGCAACGAGACCGGCCAGCGCCTCCGCCCCTCGGCGCTGGGGTGGGCGATCAGCCACGTGCGTGCCCGCACCGTGCCGGCTCGTGACGTAGCCGGCGTCGCTCAGCCGGCGGTAGACGGCTCGAATCGTGTTCGGGTTGACGCGCAGCGCCGCGCCGAGCTCGCGCACTGGCGCGAGGCGCATGCCGGGCAGCAGGCGCCCCGAATCGATCTGGTAGGCGAGCTGCCAGTAGATCTGGGTCGAGATCGGGACATCGGAGCCGCGCTCGACGTCCAGCTCGCCGCCTGCAGGTACTGCGGAGGGTTGACGTTCGTCCATTGACTCAGTGCACTAGTCCAAACTAGGATTGGCCTAGTCCAATATACCAACCACCTCAGAAGCGGCCCCGAAAGCCCGGAAACGCAAGGCAGGTACCTCGATGGACGCTCTCATCGTCCTCATTGCCATCGTGGCATCTCTCGCGACGCTCGACGTGACGAGTTCGCTCTGGAACCCGACCGAGGCCTAGCCGCTCCGGCCGCTCCAATCGAATAGCCCAAACGCCGTTTCCTCCGACGGCGCTTCCCCGTCAGCCCGTGGCGCGCAGGCCGCGGGCTGACGCTTGTCCGGGGCGGGACGCGGCCGCGGGGACTCTGCGTGTGCGGCTGATCGTGCTGGCTACCAACCCTGGTGGTACTGCGCATCTCGGATCGGGGGCGATGGCGGCCCAAGTTGCCGTTTTCGATGCCATCTACCAATCCGGGAGGTATCCGGCACTGAATATCGGCTCGAACGGCGGCCTGGGACTGCGAGTCCGGCGTTGGGGTCGCGCGCACCACCACGGGGGTTGGTATCCGGGGCAAATCTGCGCCCATTGGGCGACGGGGCTGCGAGTCGGCCTGCGGGCCGCGCGCAACACCACGAGGGTCGGTATCCCGGGCACGGTCGGCGAGGACCGGCGCCGGGGCCCTATGCGGCGGGGAGACGACCTGCGTGGGCTGGCCGATCTCCTCGAGCGCCTGGCGGTAGATCGCCGCGCCGTCGAGGCCATGCTGCGGTGAGTGGAGGAGCGCCAGGTCCTCGACGAGCCGTCGTTCGAGATCCGTCCCGCCGAGCGCGTCCACGAGGCGGGCCGCTCGTGCCGCCATGCGTAGCACCTGGCGCGTCTCGGGGCGCATCGGGTCATCCCAGAACCAGCCGTCGCTCGTGAACATCGCCAGCCGCCAGCGCTGCGCCTCCATGAGCCGGAGGAGGGTCCGCCGCTCCTCGACCGCCGCCGATTCCCCGACCCAGTGCGCGGCGAACGAGCCGCGCGGCTGCACGCCGAGCACCACGTCGACGTACGCATCGCGCGCTGCCCAGGGATCCGGCTCGCGGGGAAGGGTCGCCGCGCGCGCCGTCGTGATCGTGTCGATGCTGGCCGCCAGGCGTTCGAGCGCGGCTCGCAGCGGCCCCTTCCAGCGCCCGTCGGGGGCGCAGCCGCACTCGCCACTCCAGCGCAGCACGCCGTGATGACAGCTCCACGAGGTCCGCTCGTTGATGCGGGCGGTGCCAAGGTGTCGTTCCGCGGTAAAGAGCGCCCCGGCGAGGTCCACGACATCGAAGCCATGGTCGGGCTGATCGGTGCCGGGTCGGATCAGCCGCTGCAGGAACAGCTCGCGGAACGGCTGATGGTGGCCGTACAGCTCGCCGTCGGTGGCGATGACCACGAGGGGCGGCCCGGCGGCGGCGTCGATCGGACCGGCGAGCCGCGCAGCAACTCGCTCGCGCGCAAATCGGTCGGCATCGGCCGTCGCCTCGGGCTCGAACGAGACTGCGCTCGACAGCCCGGCGTCGTAGAAGACCACGACGATGCTGCGTCCGCCGCCGAGCTCAACGCGATAGGGCCGGCGCGTGTCCAGACCTGCGGCCGCGGCCTGCCACGGAGCGAGGATCGTGTAGCGGACCCCTTCCTCGGCGGCGATCCGCAGGCTTGGCACGTCGATGGCCGTCTCCGGGAACCACATGCCCTCGGCGGGACGCCCGAACCGAAGCAGGAAGTCGCGCATCCCCCAGCGAATCTCCGTTCGGCGGTCGGCCGCGGAGCCCAGCGCCGCGATCGCATGATGGAACGGCTGCGCCATCCCGTTGCCGCGCCGCAGGGGGATCGACGGATCGCGATCGGCCGGCCGGTCGCCGTCGATGAAGCCCCGGTACGCCTTTGGCTCCGCCGTCTCGAGCCAGTCGGCAAGCGTCGGTCCGACGTTCCATGACATCCGGCCCGGGTTGCGTCGCTCGGCATTCGGCCGGTAGCACTCCGCGGACACGCGGGCGTTCCAGTTCTCGAAGGGCGTGGCCGAGGGGTCGGGTGGGATGCGGCCGGTGAAGGGGTCGACTCTGAGCGGCTGGTAGAAGTGGCCGTGGACGACGAGCTGGCCGCGTGTCACGTCCGTGCGGGCTCGCCGATCCCGGTCCCGACCGCGGCACCGCTCTCCTCGAGCGCGAGATCCCGGCTGGTCTGAACGGTGTGCCGAACGCGCAGCTCGCGGCGCTCAGCGGGCGCCAGATCGAGGGGCCACGAGAGGAGCAACGCGCTGCCCTGGTACACGCGCTCGAACCCGTTCTCCGAGTTCGACACCGTGTCGATCGGTGCCCACCAGGCATCCGCCGCCGGCTCGACGATCGTGGTCAGGGCGAGGCCGATATAGTCGTTGCCCTGCGAGATCTCGGCCACCCCGCAGCGATTCCGGGCTGGTCGTGCCCGGTCCGCACCCCGGCCAGCTCGTACCACGCAGCCGGATTGCCGCCACCGCCCAGCATCGTGAGGTTCCACTCCGTCCCCACTCGCGCAACGAGCGGCCGGTCCGAGCGATTCTCGACGACGACGGTGAGCTCGAGCTCGGGCGTCCGACGATCGCCACTCAGCTGGAGCCGCTTCTCGACGAGCACCACCTGCGGTCCAGTGGGACCTTCGACGTTCCCCTTCCGCGTGAGTCGCAGCCAGGCGACGTCCATCTCGGCCACCTCGAATCCCCGGTCGAGGAAATCACCCCGTTCCGTGGCACGCGCCGTCGCCCAGTCGCGCGCGGTGGCATCGGCGTCGAGGAACCGGACATGACCAGACCGTCGCTCGTAGTGGTCGTACGTCAGGAGATCGGCAAGGCCGGGCTCCTTGACCCGGACCAGCTCGTGGATCGAGGTCGTTCCACCGGTTCCGTCACCGGCATCGTGCCCGCCCGCCGTGCGCGCTTCGTGCTCGCGCAGGAGGGCATGGGATGCCTCGGGCCGCCGGCGGAGCACGCCCCCGAGGGCGTGTCGAACCGCGCGGACGTCCCAGCTGCCGATCGCGCCACCCTCGGCGAGGTCCACGACGAGGACCTGGCCCGGCGCGGTGATCAGCACCTCGTCGATGCCATCGAGGTCCGTATCGGTCAGCCCCGCGCTCGGTGGCCGGATCGCGGCGCTGTCGGCGAGGTCCTCGGCTGCGATGAGGTGCTCGAACGTCGCCAGCCGCATGTGGCTGATGTAGATCCCGCCGAACAGCCCGTGCCAGTAGCAATCGTTCGACTGCCCGCGGTACAGGTGGTCCAGCGCGTGCTCCTTCGCGGGCCCGTCCGGCATTGCCGCCACCTTCGCCGAGGTCCGGAGCATCTGCTTGTGCAGGTCGTTGATCTCGCGGTACTTCACCTGGAAGTTGCGCCAGAAGCCGCCGCGCAGCCAGCGCCGTTCCGGCAGGTTGTGCTCGGTGGCACTCTCCAGGACCGCATGGAACGCCCGCGACTGGTCTGCCGGCAGCGACCACTCGCCCATCTCCACATACGAGCCAGTCGGGACATACGCCCGGCCGATCGGCGGGTGTTCCCGCAGCCAGGCCGTCGGGGTCACGGTGACCAGCCAGTCCGCGTTCGCCTCGAGCGCCTCGAAGAACCGCTCCATCCAGCGACCCGAACCCCAGCAGTGCTCCCAGGTCGTCGGCCACGCACCGAACTTCTCGCCGTCGTCGCCCATCATCCCGAGCCGCTCGCCATCCTCGGTGGCGTGCCGCCGCAGGTGCTCGATGACCTCGTCCACCTCGCGGAACGGGATCAGGTAGCGCAGCCCCTGCTCCGTGCCGAACAGGGTCACGATGGCGCCCTGGTCCTCCGTGGTGTACGCGCCCCACGAGCGCTCATCCGGGATGGACGCAGCGCGAAAGTGCGCGTCGTCGAGGATCGTCCAGTCGTAGCCGCCGGTCGCGAGCGCGGTCGGGAGGTTTGGCTCCCAGACGCGCTCGGCGAGCCACGCCCCGTGCGGTCGAGCACCGAACAGCGTCTCGAGCTCGTCCGCCATGCGTCGAAGCTGACCCACCCGATCCCGTTCGGGCAGTGACGCGAGAACCGGCTCGTAGAGGCCGCCGCCGAGGATCTCGACCTGCCCGCGGGCAACGAGCGCGCGCAGCCTGACGATGAAGTCGGGGCGTTCGGTTCGAAGCCACTCGAGCAGCGGACCCGTGTAGTGCAGCGACAGCCGGACACCGGGATGCCGCTCGAGCGCCCCGACGAGCGGCTCGTACGCCTGCTCGAAGATTTCCGCGAAGACCCAGCCAAAGTTGCCGACCGGCTGATGGTTGTGGATCGCCAGGGCGAGCGAGATCCGCGGTGCCACGGGTGCGCGAGGTCCTCCGGGAGGGGCGGGTCAGCCCGCCTCGGTGACGAGCTTCACCGGTGCGACGGTCTGGACCGTCACGCCGGCGGCCGGGAGGTAGAGCCGCTCGGTGTACTCATGGAGCATGCGCGTGGTCGAGAATCGCCAGAGTGTCGTTGCCATCGAGCGCCGGACGGTCTCGAGCCACCGCCGCGGGAGGCCGTTCGAGTCCCGATCGTAGTAGGACGGGATGATCTCCTCCTCGAGGAGTCGGTACAGGTCCATGGCGTCGGCCCAGTCCTGGGCGCCCTCATCGGGGTTCGTCTCGCGGCCACCGATGGCCCAGCCGTTGTCCCCGGTGAAGCCCTCGTCCCACCAGCCATCGAGCACGCTGACGTTGACGACCCCGTTCTGGGCGGCCTTCATGCCGGACGTCCCCGACGCCTCGAGCGGGCGGCGCGGATTGTTCAGCCACACGTCCACGCCCTGCACGAGGAACCGTCCGATCCGCATGTCGTAGTCCTCGAGGATGAAGACACGCCCACGGAGCTGGGGCGATCGGGAGCGCTGGAAGATCTCCTGGATCACGCGCTGACCCGGGCGGTCGGCCGGGTGGGCCTTGCCCGCGAACACGACCTGGATCGGGCGATCCACGTCCCACAGCAGCTTCGCGAGCCGATCGACGTCGTGGAAGAGGAGCCCGGCGCGCTTGTACGTGGCAAAGCGGCGGGCGAAGCCGATCGTCAGCACGTCCGGATCAAGCGCACGCTCGAGCTCGGCGAGGACCGACGGCGCCTCTCCATGCCGGGCGAACTGGTTGCGCAGGCGGCCACGGGCAAAGATCGCCAGCTCGCGCTTCTGGCGGCGATGGGCCTCCCACAGGTCCTTCGCGGGCAGTCGATCGAGGCGCTCCCAGAACCGGCGGGCCTCGGTCGCCTCGTCGATGTCGTCGAGGTTCACGTCGAGGTGGCGCTCGAGCAGGTCCGCGATCGGGCCACCGATCCATGAAGGCCCGTGGACGCCGTTCGTCAGGCCGAGGATCTCCTTCGGGGCGATGTGCATCCACGTCCCGTTGGCCGTCTCGCCGTGGAGCTGGCTGACCGCGTTCGAGCCGTTGCTCAGGCGCAGGGAGAACGCCGTCATGTCGAACTGCTGCGTGTCGCCGTCGACGCCCAGGCCGAGCTGGAGGACGGGCTCCACCGGGATGTCGGCCGCCTCGAGCAGGGGACCGGCGACACGCCTGATCAGGTCGGCGTCGAAGCGCTCGTTGCCTGCTGCGACCGGCGTGTGGATCGTGAAGACCGAGTTGCGCCGGACGTCCTGCCATGCCGCGTCGAGCGACATGCCTTTCGCGACGCACTCGCGGGCACGCTCGGCGAGCAGGAACGCGGAGTGGCCCTCGTTGAGGTGCCAGACCGCCGGCTCGAGCCCGAGGGCGCGGATCGCCCGGACGCCGCCGACACCGAGCACGAGCTCCTGGTGCAGTCGCATCTCGCGACCGCGCACGTAGAGCATGTGCGTGATCGGCCGGTCCGAATTGGCATTCGCCGGGATGTCCGTGTCGAGCAGCAGCACCGGCACGCGACCCACCTGCGCGAGCCAGACCGCCGCCTCAAGCTGCCGGCCCGGGAGCTCGATCGAGACGGTGAGCTTCTCGCCGCTCGCGTTCTGGACCCGCGTCAGCGGGAGGCGGGTCAGGTCGTAGTCGGGATAGTTGTGCTCCTGGTGCCCGTCGGCGTCGATCGACTGGCGGAAGTAGCCCTTGCGGTAGAGCAGTCCGACGCCGATGAAGGGGATCGCCATGTCGCTGGCGGATTTCATGTGGTCGCCGGCGAGGACGCCGAGACCGCCCGAGTAGATGCCGAGCGATTCGTGGAAGCCGTACTCGGCGCAGAAGTAGGCGATCGGGCCATCGAGCCGGTCCGCGTACTTGCGCTGGAACCACTTGTCGGAGCCGTTCGACATGTACAGGTCGAACTCGGCGAGGACGTCCGCGTAGTCGGCCATGAAGCGTTCGTCGGTGAGAAGCTGGTCCCAGTCGACGGTGCCGCCGATCACCGGGATCGGGTTCCGGTAGCGCGCCCAGGCCGTGCGGTTGATCCGGCTCCATAGGCCGCGGGTGCGCGGGTGCCACGCCCAGTAGACGTTGTAGGCGAGGCGGCGAAGACCCTCGAGGCGAGGGGGGAGCGGGAAGGTCGCGGCCGGAATCGACGGCACGCGCACGGGTTCCATTGGCGGGATCATACCGGGTCCGCCCAGCGAGTGAACCGGTTTAGTCGCACGAAGCCGTTCAGCCGTCGAGGGCGCGGAGGAGCGCGACGAGCAGGGCGGCGGGGTGGGTTCGCTGTGGCGCGTGCGGGGCGCCGGCCAGCGTGACGACATGATCCCATCCAACCCGGGCCGCCAGCGCGGGTACGGCCGCCTCAGCCACGTAGCCGCCGGCGTGCTCCTCACCGCGGACGATCCACGTCCGAACGTCCTGTGCGGCCGGATGTGCGAGGGCAGCGAGGCCGCCGTCCCAGTCGCCGTTCCGGAGGAGGACCTCGCGAACGGCCTCGATGTCCAGGTCGACGAGGGCCTGTGCCTTGGCCTCCACATCGCGCGCCGGCCATGCCGGGTTCGCGCTGCGGATCGCGGCCCGCGCCTCGTCCAGCGTCTCATAACCCCGATTCGACGCGTCGTGCACCAGCGCGCCGATCCGCGCCTCGGACAGGACCGGAGGATCGAGCAGGACGAGGCTGTCCGGCACGAGCCCCACAGCGGGGAGCGCGGCCGCGGTCATCGCGCCCCAGCTGTGGCCGACGACCTGGAGCCTTGGGCGATCGAGCCCGATCTCGCGGGCAAAGGCCGCGACGTCCCGGGCGTTGTCCTCGAAGCGGTGATGTCCGAGCCATGGCCGCGTCCCGCCATGTCCCGGGAGGTCGGGCGTCACGACCCGGCGACCGGTCGCCGCCAGCACCGGCCCGACGCGCCACCAGATCGCCGACGATGCCGTGACGCCGTGGAGCAGCAGCAGCGGCCGAGCGAGCGCCTCGCCCCACGCGAGTCCCGTCCAGCGGATCCCGGCGGCCTCGACCTCCACCCGGTCAGCCTTCGGTGGGGCCCCGAACACGGACCGCAGATCGGCAGGGAGGTCTGCGTCCGTCGCGGTGATGGGGGAGGGACGGACGGCTTCGTTCACGGTCTCGCACGGTACCATCGCGGCAGTGGCGGTCCCGCAGCACGACCGGAGGGTTCAATGGCCAATCAGTTCGTCGTCCAGCTCAAGAACGAGCCGGGGTCGCTCGCGGTGCTGTCCGAGGCGCTCGCCGCGCGCGGGGTCGATCTTCGGGCCATCGGCGGCGGCGGGCTGGGCGGCGCGGGCCACGTGATCATGACCACGGCCGACGACGACGCGACCCGGGCGATCCTCGACGAAGGCGACTACACGTACTTCGAGGGCGAGTCGATCCTGGCCGAGGTGGATGATCGGCCCGGGGGCATGGCCCGCATCTCGCGCGAGCTCGCCGATGCCGGCGTGAACATCTACGGGCACCTGTTTCTCGGTCGTTGGGGTGACCGCGCGATGTTCGCCTTCGTGGTCGACGACCCCGCAGCGGCACGTCCGATCCTCGAACGCAAGGGCTGATCCGCGCGTGACTCCGCCTGCAAGGGCGGTGCAAGACGATGCCTGCGGGGACTGGCAGTCTGCGAGCAGGGCGCGCATGATGATCCGGCCGAGGCCCCGGCACCGTTCCACGCTGCCCGCCTCTCCGGAGGAGCGTCATGCACCGGGCGAGGCGACGATCTCGAGCGGGCGACGGTGGACTTCTCTCGATGCTCCGCGCGTACCTCGTCGTGGTCGGCGTTGCGGCAGCCGCGGTCCTCGCCGTCGGTGCCCTGTCGGCGCCCGTCACCCCCGCGACCGCGGCCGAGGAGGGTGGGGCGGTCCGCGAGCTTGGCGCGTCGCTCTACCTCCAGAACTGCGCAAGCTGTCATGGCGCAGAGGGACAGGGCGCTGAAGCAGGGCCGTCGCTGATCGGTGTCGGCGCCGCATCGGCGGACTTCTACATTCGAACCGGACGCATGCCCCTTGGCGCGCCGGGCCAGCAGGCGCAGCGGGCCGACGTGATCTTCGACGAGGAAGAGATCCAGGCACTGGTTGCGTTCGTGGCGGGGCTCGGTGAGGGTCCCGGGATCCCGCAGGTGGGATCCGGCGGCGACCTCCATCGCGGCTGGGAGCTGTACACCGCGAATTGCGCCGCGTGCCACGCAGCGACCGGTGCCGGAAATGCGGTCGGAGGCGGCTTCGCCGCCGTCGGTCTTGGCCAGGCAACGCAGACCCAGATCGCGGAGGCGATGCTCATCGGGCCGGGCGTGATGCCGCGGTTCGACTGGGAGCAGGCCGACCAGGACGCGATCATCACCTACGTCGAGTACCTGCGAAACAGCCCGTCACCGGGCGGAGCGCCACTGGGCGGGTTCGGGCCGGTCGGCGAGGGGTTCGTCGCCGTGGTGGTCGGGCTGACGCTGATGGTCCTCGTCGCGCGATTTGTCGGCCGGCGGAGCCACGAGGGTGAGCCCGCGGCTGGGCCCGATGTGCAGCCCGACGTGCAGCCCGACCAGGTCGGCCCGGCTGACGGGACCACGTCGGCATGACCGGCACACGTGCGGGGCGCTCGCCCAGGGAGCGCAGCGAGCGCCGTGCCGAGATGCTCGTGCTCGCGTGCTTCGCCGTGTCGTTCCTCGCCGGCGTCGCCCTGCTCATCGTCTACATCCTTGGCGGCCAGACCCAGGTCGAGGGCATCCTCCTGACGCTCTGCCTCGGCGGCCTCGGCGTCGGGATCGTGGTCTGGGCGCAGCGCCTGATGCCCGCGAAGATCCACATCGAGCCGCGTGGATCCGTCGCCACCACCCCCGAGGAGATGGCGGCGTTCGAGGACGCCCTGACCGAGGAGGCAGGGTTCAGCCGGCGCAAGCTCCTGATCGGCGGGCTGCTGGGCGCCCTGTCGGGGCTGGCCGCGGCGGTGGCCGTGCCCGTCTTCTCGCTCGGGCCTGCGCCGGGTCGGAGCCTGTTCGAGACCGCGTGGCGATCGGGCCGGCGGCTGGCCGTCCCGGGCGGCAGCCCCGCCGACCTGGCCAACCTGCCGGTCGGCGGCATCCTCACGGTCTTTCCCGACGGCGACGAGAGCGACCCGAATGCTGCCGCGCTGATCATCCGGGTCGAGCCCGGCGCGCTGCAGCTCGACGCGGAGCGACTCGCTCTGGCGCCGGACGACTTCGTCGTCTACTCGAAGCTCTGCACGCACGCGGGCTGTCCGGTCGGGCTGTACAGGGCGGCCCAGCACACGCTCGTCTGCCCCTGCCACCAGAGCGAGTTCGATGTGCTGCGCGGCGCCACGCCCATCTCCGGCCCGGCGGCGCGCCCGCTGCCGCAGCTGCCGATCCGGCGCGAGGCCGACGGCTCGTTCGTCGCGACCGATGACTTCACCGAGCCCGTCGGACCGACCTTCTGGGACATCCGGGCATGACCGCGAGACGAGATCCCGCGCCCGCCGATGGCCGGGCGGAGCAGGCGGTCCGCTGGATCGATGCCCGAACCGGTGTTGCCCGCGTCGCCCGAGCCGGCTTCCGCAAGGTGTTCCCGGATCACTGGTCGTTCCTGCTCGGCGAGATCGCGCTGTTCTGCTTCGTGATCCTCCTGCTCACGGGCACCTTCATGACGTTCTTCTACGTGCCGAGCGGCGCCCCGGTCACGTACGAGGGACCGTACGAGCCGCTCCGAGGCCAGGAGGTGTCGGCCGCCTTCGATTCCGTCATGCGCATGAGCTTCGAGATCCGGGCGGGACTGCTCATGCGGCAGATCCACCACTGGGCCTCGCTCGTGTTCGTCGCGGTCGTCATCCTCCACCTGTGCCGGGTGTTCTTCACCGGCGCCTTCCGCCGGCCGCGGGAGATCAACTGGCTCGTTGGCTTCGGGCTGCTCATCCTCGCGATCGCCGAGGGCTTCACCGGCTACTCGCTGCCCGACGACCTGCTGTCCGGGACCGGCGCGCGCATTGCCTACTCCGCGGTGCTGTCGATCCCGATCCTCGGGCCCTACCTGGCGTCGCTTGCGTTCGGCGGCGAGTTTCCGACCGAGGCGATCATCAGCCGCTTCTTCGTGCTCCACGTGATGATCCTGCCCGGGCTCGTGATCGGGGCGATCGCCGTGCACCTGATCCTGCTCGTCCTCCACAAGCACACGCAGTACCGGGGCGGGCCCGCGCGCGAGGACAACGTCGTCGGCCGCTACTTCTGGCCGGGCCAGGTCTTCCTGTCGGGCGGGCTGTTCTTTCTGACCGCGGCGGTGCTCGCGCTCATCGGCGGGCTTTTCCAGATCAACCCGATCTGGGCGTACGGCCCCTTCGACGCGTCGGCGGTGAGCTCCCCGGCGCAGCCCGACTGGTACGTGGGCTGGCTCGACGGTGCCCTGCGGATCTTCCCGCCGTTCGAGCCGGTGATCCTCGGGTTCACCCTGCCGTCTGCGTTCATTCCGGGCATCGTGATCCCCGGGATCCTGTTCACGATCGTGGCCCTGTGGCCGTTCATCGAGGCGATCCTGACCAAGGATCGCGAGGAGCACCATCTGCTGGATGCGGTCTGGAAGGAGCCGGTGCGTTTCGCGACCGGCCTTGCGATCCTCACGATCTTCGGGGTCCTCACGCTTGCCGGCGGCAACGACGTGCTCGCGTTCTACTTCGGGACGCAGGTGGAGACGCTGACGCTGCTCTTCCGCGGCCTCGCGTTGGTCCTGCCGATCGCCGTCTGGGTCATCGCATGGCGGTTCGCCAAGGCGCGCTCGTCACGGGAGGAGCAGCCCGGCCTGCGGCGTGCCCGGCGACCGGGTGGCACGAGCCTGCGGCGAACGGAGTCGGGCGGGTTCGAGGAGGTCGACCCGTGAGGGCGTTCCTCCCGCGCGCTCTCGTCCTCGCCGGTCTTGCGCTCGTCGCCGGGGGCTGCATCCCCGACACGCCCACCGCCGAGGGCCGGGAGATCGCCGGGCTGTTCGCGCTGTTCAACGGGCTCGCTGCGGCGATCGGGCTGTTCGTCGCGGCCCTCATCACCATCTCGATCATTCGCTACCGCCGCCGTCGCGGCGACGACAGCCTGCCGGCGCAGACCCGCGGGCATCTCGGGCTCGAGCTGTTGTGGACCGGTATCCCGGCACTCATCGTCGCCGGGCTGTTCGTGGCGACGTTCATCGTGCTGACCCGCGTGGAATCGACCGAGGCGACACCCGGCACGGAGCTCGAGGTCACCGCGTTCCGCTGGGGCTGGACGTTCCGCTATCCCGACGCCGACGTGTCGGTCAGCGGGCTCGGCATCCCGGGCCCCGTCGTGGTGCTGCCGGTCGACGAGCCGATCCGGCTCACGATGCAGTCGACCGACGTCATCCACTCGCTCGCGATCCCGCAGTTCCTCTTCAAGCGCGACGTCAACCCGGGCTTCGTGAACACCTTCCAGTTCACGATCGAGGAGCCCGGTGACGTACGGCGGGCGCTGCTCCGAGTTCTGCGGGATCTACCACTCGCAGATGCCGTTCACGATCCGCGCCGTGACGCGGCCCGAGTACGAGGCGTGGCTCGCGGAGCAGCCGCCGATCCCATCGCTGCCGCCATCCCTCGAGCCGTCGGTGATCCCGTGACCGCGGCGACCGGGCCCGTGCCACCGCATCAGGGCGTGCCGGGTCACGAGCGCTCCACCATCCTGACCTGGCTGACCACCACCGACCACAAGCGGATCGGGCTGCTGTACCTGACCGCGGCGTTCGCGTTCTTCCTGTTCGGTGGCCTGCTGGCGCTCGTCATCCGCAGCGAGCTTGCCGTGCCCGGGCTCCAGCTCGTCAACGAGCAGGGCTACAACCAGCTGTTCACGATGCACGGGACGATCATGATGCTGCTGTTCGCGACCCCGGCCGCGGCTGGGCTGGCGAACTACCTCGTCCCCCTCCAGGTGGGCGCGGCGGACATGGTCTTCCCTCGGCTCAACGCGCTCTCGTTCTGGCTGTTCCTGTTCGGCGGCCTGACCGTCATGTCCGGCTACCTCGCGGCCGGCGGACCGGCTGACGTGGGCTGGACCGGCTACCCGCCCAACTCGCGCCTGCCGTACTCGACGACGATCGGCACGGACCTGTGGATCGTCGGCCTGGCGCTGACCGGGGTCGCGAGCATCCTCGGCGCGATCAACTTCATCGCCACCATCTACACCCGACGTGCGCCCGGCATGTCGATGCTCCGCGTGCCGATCTTCACCTGGACGATCCTCGTCATGTCCGCGCTGATCCTGTTTGCCTTCCCGGCGCTCACGGCGGCGCTCGTGATGCTCCTGCTCGACCGGCGCTTCGGGGCCGCGTTCTTCGACCCGTCCGAAGGCGGGAGCGAGATCCTGTGGCAGCACCTGTTCTGGTTCTTCGGCCACCCCGAGGTCTACATCGTCGCGCTGCCGTTCTTCGGCGTGATCTCGGAGATCATCCCGGTCTTCTCGCGCAAGCCGCTGTTCGGGTACCGGTTCCTCGTCTTCGCGACGATCCTCATCGGTGCCTATTCGTTCACCGTCTGGGCGCACCACATGTTCACGAGCGGCGCCGTGTCGCTGCCGTTCTTCTCGATCGCCACCTTCATCATCGCGATCCCCACCGGGATCAAGTTCTTCAACTGGATCGGCACCATGTGGGGCGGCCGGCTCACCTTCCCGACGCCGATGCTCTGGGCCACCGGCTTTCTCTACCTGTTCCTGACCGGCGGCCTGACCGGCGTGATCCTCGGCTCGCCGCCGCTCGACTTTCACCTCCACGACACGTACTACGTGGTCGCCCACTTCCACGGCGTGCTGGTCGGCGGCACGGTCTTCGCGCTGTTCGCCGCGATCTACTTCTGGTTCCCGAAGTTCACCGGCCGGCGGCTGTCCGAGCGACTCGGCAAGCTCCATTTCTGGAGCTGGCTCATCGGGTTCACGATCACGTTCTTCGTGCAGTACCAGCTCGGCGCATCGGGCATGCTGCGGCGCTATCCCGACTACCCGCCCGAGGCGGGCTGGACCGTGATGAACATGATCTCGACGGCCGGCAGCTACCTGCTGGGCCTCGGCACGATCCCGTTCCTCATCGCGGTCGCGCTCGCCCTCCGGCGCCCGGCCGATCAGCCCGCGGATCCCTGGGAGGCCAACTCGCTCGAGTGGGCGGCCGACTCGCCGCCACCGCACCACAACTTCCGGTTCCTGCCGCGGGTGCGGTCGGAACGGCCGGTCTGGGACGCCCGGATGGCAGCACGCGAGGCCGCCGCGGGGTCGGATGACGCTGCCCCGCGCGGCCCGTCTGCCGGGGTTCGGGGGGTCGTTGCACCCGAGCCGCGACAGCCATGAGCGAGGGACGTCGCCGCATCCGGCTGCCGCTCCTCGACCAGCCGCAGGAGACGCGGTTCTTCCTGATCATCGCGGGCTGGGCTGCGGTCCTCGGTCTGATCTACTGGATCGTCAGCCTCGAGGTCGCCGGCACGGCGTTGCTCGCCGGGCTGGCCCTGGCCGCCGGCGCGATGTCGGTCTGGCTCATCCGGGGACGACGGCCGAGCATGGACCGCCAGCGGGACACGGACGAGGGCGAGACCTCGAGCGTCGAGTCGCCCCGTGCGGCACCGGGTGAGACCGACACCTCGGGAGGCGGCACCGACGGCGTCGACCGGCCATTCCACGACGAATCGGGCCGGATCCCCGAGGAGTCCCTCGCGCCGTTCGCGTTCGGGCTCGGGGTGGCGCTGCTCGCACTGGGTGCCGTGTTCGGGATCGCGCCCGTTGCCGTCGGGATCGTGCCGCTCGTGTGGGGCGCCTCCGGCTGGCTCGGCGATGCGCGCGCCGAGCTCGAGCAGACCGAGGTCGACGACGTCGTGCGTCGGGGTCCGGAAACGCCGGCCTGAGTCTCAGCCGACGAAGCGGACACGGAACGAGGCGCCGCCGCGCGACGCCTCGTCAGCCGGTGTGTGTGGTGGGGTCAGCTGGCTGGACTGATCGCGGGTGCCCCGGATTCGAGCTGGTCGGGGTTCGCGCTTTCCGAGCCGCTGCCCGGAGAGCCGCCGCCGGAATCGCTCGGCGAGCACGCCCCAAGGGTGAGCCCGAGCACGAGCACCAGCAGCGCCACGAGTCGCTTCATGGAGTCGTTCCTCCGGTTGCGCCATCGGCGGGGATGCGCCCGACCGAGAGCAGGAAGAGGCTGTCCGAGCCGGCCATGATGCGCCACGGCTCACCACTTCCGATGCACACGAGCTGGCCTTGCCCGACGGTCGCCTCCTGGGCTCCCACTCGAACGGTCAGGGTGCCCTGGAGGCCATGGATCGTGACCGCCTCATCCGGATCGTCGTTGTCCATCACGGCCCCACTGCGAAGCGCCGTCAGGACCACTCGCAACGCGGCGCTCTTGAGGAGCGTCTTCGAGTTGCGATCCCCGCCGGACCACTCGGGCTCCGCCAGGAGACTCCTTCCCTCCGCGCTGACGTCAACGATCTCGAGGGCGGGACTGAGTGTCCGGGACGGCCGGCCGGCGTGCTCCGTGCCGCTCGTCTGCTCGTCGACCCGCATCAGGAGCCGCCCGTCGCGCCCTGGCCACGGTCGTCAGCGGTGAGGTCCGCATCGGTCGTGTCCTCGTCGGTGCTGCGCTGCGTGGAATGGGCCGCGATACGCTCGTCATCGGGCCCGACGCCGCCCGGGATCGTCTCGGCCTGGCGCTCGGGCTCGTGCCCGACGTAGGCACCCGGATCCGCGGGCTTCTCGAGTGGGTCGTTCATGGTCATGCCTCCTGTGCAAGTGGCGCCCGTGACTCCGGCTGGAGATACACGCGCCAGTCAGTCGATTCGTGCAGTGCGTTCAGGACCGACCGAGTCAGCAGCCGCTCCGCAAGGTCGTCGAGGACGAGCGCAAGCTGGAACGCCCCGTGGGTCCGCGGCTCGTCCGGGTCCAGCAGGTGCCGGCCCGCCCAGCGTGCGATCCGGCGATCGGCGCGCTCGAGCTGCGATGCGTTCGCGATCATGTCGGCGACGGCAGCCAGGATCTCGTCCTCGAGTTCCGCCATCGGGCCGGGAACGGGCCACAGGACCGCTCGGTCCGCGACGGCGAGACGCAGGTGCGTGGGCGACCCCGGATCGTCCCCGGCGAAACGGCCCGTGAGGCCGATCACCGCGAGCACCTGGTCCAATGGGAGCCGCGCCCGCTCCATCGTTCCTCCTGCATACGGGTGACCATGCTGGGCCCGAGGTCTCCACGGCGACGTGGAGGCCCGTCAGCGGCCCGTTGCGGTGGTGTTGCAGGCGCTCCGCGCCCGTCCGGATGGCTCCCCGCGGCCCCGCGAACGCCCCGTGACGTCCCGCGGCGCGCGCTCCGGCAGGTCGGGTGGGTCGACCGGTTCTTCATCGGCCCGCTCGGTCCGCGGTCGGCGTGATCGCATGACCGGGATCGAGTGACCGGGGTCGAAGGCGTAGCCCATGCCCTGGATCGTTCGGATGGGGCCCTCTTCCCATGCCGGGATCCCGAGGCGCCGGCGCAGCTGGCCGATCCAGAGGCGCAGGTACGGCACGTCGTCGCGATACTCCGGCCCCCAGACGCGGGTGAGGAGCTCCTCGTGGAGCAGGATCCGACCCTCGTTGCTGAGGAGATGCTCCAGGAGTGTCCATTCGATGCGGCCCATGCGCACCGACCGGTCCTCGATCTGGACCTCCCGTCGGTCGAGATCGACCGTGGCTGGACCCACGCGTCGCTTGCCGGTGAGCAGGTGGCGACGACGGCGCAGAACCGCGCGGACGCGGGCAGCGAGCTCGGCCGGGTGGAAGGGCTTGGCCACGAAGTCGTCGGCGCCGTGGTCGAGACCGGCGCTCACCGCGGAGACAGGGGACTGGTCGTCGAGGAGGATCACGGGCAGGGGATGGTTCTCGCGGAGCTCCCGCAGGATGTCCATCCCGGACATCCGGGGCAGGTTCACGCCGAGCAGCAGCAGGTCGGGGTTGAGCTCACTTACCTTGTCGAGCGCGCTGAGCCCGTCGTTCGCGCTTTCGACCCGGAAGCCTTCGCGGCCCAGGGAGATGGCGACGAGACGGGTCAGCTCAGGCTGGCGGTCAGCGACCAGCACGAGCGGGCGGTTGTCCATGCGTCCTCTTCGGATCTCGCGGCGACTGGGCGGCGCGCTTCGAGCGTCGGTCGCGCGGCGTGGGTCCGAGGCTGGGTTCCTCTGGAACGCCTGCGTTCGTGAGGTCACACCCTACGTGCCGGCTGGGTGCACTCGCGGGCTCGCGGGCCCCCGATGCGGTTACGGCTGGCTTTCAGCCGCGATCAGCCCCGGTCAGTCGAGGCCCTCGACGGCGAGCTCGTTGCGGACATCGACCACCCCGTCGACCCCCGAGACGACCTCGAGCACGCTCGTCTCGTCCTCGAGATCGGCGACGACGCCGGATACACGGACGACGCCCCCGACGCTGTCGACGGACAGCGAGTCGGCATAGCTCGAGGTCATCGCGTTGGCAAGCAACGCCTCCATGACCCGCGCCGTCACCTCGTCCTCGGCGGGCAGGGCCTCCCGGTGATGGTCGGCGTCAAACGGCTCGCTCTCAGCGGTGGCACCGAAGCCGGCCGCGATCCTTGGGTCGCCATCGTCCTCGGTGCCCACGACGGGCGGGTCCGTCGGGGGGATCCAGGTAAGCCCCTCTTCGGCCGCCACATCGGGGTTGTCGGTCTCGCCGCTGCGCAGCTCCGTGGACTCGAGGAACTCGAGGCTCTCGACGTCGCCGCGATCGGGCTGCATCGAATCGGGCGGGCGGGCCTCGAGCTCGCCCTCGTAGACGGGCACGTGGTTCACGTGGCCCTGGTCGTCGGTCAGCTCGTCGACGGCCTCACGGTCAAAGACACCGCGATCGCGGTGCTCCTCCATCAATTGTCCGGACCTCCGCCGGCGTCGCGGAGCCAGTTGGTCTCGGCGTCGTCGCCGGCCGGCTCGGTGCCTTCACCGCTGCCGCCGGATGACGCGCCGCTGCCCACCCCGTAGCCGCCTCCGGCGCCCGTCCCCTGACCGGCGGGCGGCTCGCCCTCGCGGTCCTGGGTCTGGACTGCGGCTTCCCGAACGGCCGCGTCACCCCCGGGGCTGACCCCGGAGGTGCCGGTCCCCGTGCCGCCGAGATCGCTGCGGATCCCGGCCTCGGGCGGGTTGTCGGCGCGATCGCGGAGGGGCTCGCGATCGCGCGTGTCGTCGCTCAGGGCTTCGGGGCCGGGGCGCTCGTCACTCACGAGCGCTCGACCTCGCCGCCATGGATCTCGCCGCGCCACGAGCCGGTTGCGACGCCGCGGCCCTCGACGAACTCCTTGAAGCGCTCGAGGTCACCCTTGACCCGGCGATCGAGGAAGCCCAGGGCATCGCCCGCGGACTCGATCGGGCCTTCGGGCTCGGCCTCGAGCTGGAGGGTCACCTTCGTGGCATTGGTCCCGTTGGACTGGAACGACACCACGCCGGCGTTCGGCGCGCCACTCGTGCTCCGCCACGCGACTCGCTGGTCCGGGGTCTGCTCGACGATCTCGGCGGTCCAGTGCTTGTCCTGGCCGGCGATGTTGGCATGCCACTCGAGGCTCTTGTCGTCCAGCTGGGTGACGCGCTCGACGCCTTCCATGAAATGCGGGAAGGTCTCGAACTGGGTCCACTGGTCATACGCGACGCGGACGGGGACGTCGACGTCGATGGACTCTTCGACAACGGACATGGGTGCCTCCTTGGGGCGGACATACGGGGGTGTGTTGTCCCAGCGTTCCACGATCCGGGTGCGACCCCCAACCACCTCGGGACGGCCTGCGTTGCATCTGGGTGTCATCCCGGCCATCCACGGCCACGGGATCAGGACGGGGCCGCCACCTCGCCGGGCAGGTTGACCGGCGGCTGTTCGTCCTCGGGCTCGTAGATCGGCAGCTCGAAGCCGAACTCGGCGCCGCCAGCGCCACGTGGGCGCGCCCAGATCTTCCCGCCCAGCGCGAGCACGATCTGGCGGCAGACGAACAACCCGATCCCGGCGCCAGGTGCACGGTTCTCGGCACCTGGCGCGCGGTAGTAGAGATCGAACAGGTGGTCGATGTGCTCGGCATCGATGCCCGCGCCATCGTCGAGGATGCGCACGATCACGCCGGTCGGGCCGCTTTCGGCGACGATCTCCACGCACGACCCGACGCCCGCATACTTGGCCGCGTTGCTGAGCAGATTGCGGACGACCTGCGCGACATAGCCGTCGTGGCCGCGAACGGTCGGCAGACCGGGCGGGATCCGCATCTCGATCCTCGTCCCCGGCCACAGCTCGCGCTCGCGGTCGACGATCACCGGCAGCACGCGCTGGAGCAGCACCGGCTCGCCGCCTGCCAGGTCCTGGCCGCGTTCCACGCGCGCGAGCACGAGCAGGTTGTCGATGAGCCGGTGGAGCCGTTCCGACTCCGAGGCCACGTCTGCGATCAGCTCCTGACGCGTCGCCGGATCGAGTCGATCGCCCCGACTGAGCAGCACCTGGCTGCCGCCGTAGATTGCCGTGACCGGCGTCCGGAGCTCGTGCGACAGCATGCCGATGAACGTGTCCCGGAGCCGCTCGGTCTCCATCCGGTCGGAGATGTCGGTGAGGACCGCGATGCTGTATTGCTCGCCACCGGATTCGAAGGTGCTGACGGCATAGTCGACCGGCAGGATCGTGCCGTCGCGCCGGCGGGCCTCCGCGGGCATGACGCCACGAGACAGCTCGCCAAGCGTCGGTGGTGTCGTCAACAGGTTCCGCAGCGGGACCGTGTGGATTTCGTCCCTGCTGTAGCCAAGGGTTCGCAGCGCCTGCTCGTTGGCGTAGCCGATCAGCCCGTCGGGACCGACGACCAGCAGGATCCCGGGGTGGGCCTCGAGCGCGATCCGGAAGCGTGCCTCGCCCTCGAGCTGTGCCCGCGACTCGGCGAGCTCGTGGCTCGTGCCCTGCAGCTCGCTCTCGAGCACGTTTCGGTCACGCAGCGCCTGCTGGCGTTCCGCGGCGCGGGCGGCCTGCTCGGCAAGGAGGCTGAGGAGCACCCGGTCGTCCTCGACGAACAGGGATTCACCGCTCAGGAAGGCGATCAGCCAGCCCACCTGTCGCTCGTTGCTGATCGGCACGGCGAACGCTGTCCGGCCCGGCAGCACGGGCTGGCCGTCCTCGATCGTGACGCGGGCATCCAGCCGGAAGAGATCGGGTGGATCGCCGTCGACGAAGCGGACCACGGACGGCTCGCCGAGGGCCACGACGGCGCCCCGGCCCGCGGTGACCCGGCCAGCCAACCGGGCGAGCGCCTGCCAGACCGCCTCCGGATCACCATCGGGGGCGGTGATGAGCCCCTGGCCCAGGTCGAATGCGACGGCTCGCTGCTGGAGCTGGCGCATCGGCTGTGGTGGCATGAAGGCCAGCAGGTAGCCGAGCCCGGCCACGAGGGCGAGCACGCGCGTCGTCACCGTGATGGCTTCAGGCAGCGGTGGGCCCGGCGGCGTGACGGCCGAGCCGATGCCCGCGACGAGGACCGTGGCGGCGAAGACCATCGTCGCGACCGCCGCGATCCGGAGCCGCGTGCGGGCATAGCCGATGCGCCCCTGTGCCGACTGGTCGAGGAGGACCGCTGCCACGCCCTCGAAGACGACGAAGTAGCCCACGACGACCGTCGCGCCGAGCAGGTTGCCGCGGGAACCGATGGTGAACGAGACGACGAGGGCAACGGCGTACCAGGCGATGGCGGCGAGCAGCAGGTTGCGCTGGACCGGGACGAAGTGGCGCACGAGGCGCAGGGTGACGACCGGCAACAGGAGGATGAACAGGGGGCTGAGCCGGCCGATGACGGGCTGAGCGCCGGGTGCGAGTGCGATCAGGGTGGAGATGACGAACCAGCCCGCCACCGAGCCGCCCACGATCGCGAGATCCCGATTGACCGGGCGAGGGTCGCGGACGTAGCGCTGCAGCACGACGAAGAAGACGGCCAGGAACGCCGCCTGAAGGCCGATGCTGATGACGTCCACGGAGCCCCTCGAAACGTGCGCGCCGAAATCGACGCGGACGCGGGCAGCAGTCCGCGCGGTCTGAAGCCCCCTGCGGGGACCCTTGGCGACGGGTCGCTACGGAAGCATTCCACCGGCAGGAGTGACGCCTTACAGCCTCATGCCAGATCACCACACGTCGCCCTGCCGCCACTCGCAGGAGATCGGTGCGGCGGGATCCACGGGTCCCGTGGTGGGGGTTGGGCGGACGAGGATGCCACCGTCGTCCTCCGGTGTTCGGATCACGTTCCCGTCGTGGAGGCGGACGAAGGTCGGTCCCCGCCAGCGCAGCCAGCCCAGGCGTTCGTAGAACGTCGGCAGGCCGGTGCTCAACGCGCCGAGCTCGAACGTGGTGTCAACGTGCTGGTTGACCGCGCCCATGACCGCAGTCGCCAGCCCCTCGTGCTGACGTTCCGGCTGCGTGGCGACGCCTTCGACGTACCCGGTTCGAAGTGGGGCGCCCGCGATGGAGAGCACGCGTGCGACGACTGATGCGTGGGCCAGGATCGCGCCGTCCTCGTCGAGGACGACATGCGTCCCGCCGATCGTGTGCTCCCAGTCAGCCTCGGTGAAGCCGCCGCCGTCGTCATGGAACGCGGACCACAGGAGGGCCCGGATCGCTGCCACCTCCACGGTCGAGAGATCATCGGTGCGCACTCGCCGGATCCGTTGGGCCACCGGTTGAGGCTAGCCCGAAACGTCAGCGCCGGGCATTCCCGGCCAGACGACCATCATGCGGACACTGTTGGCGGCTCGGCTCCGCGCAGGCTCGAATTCGTGCCAGATGTTCACCCCCGGAACCCTGGACGCCGTTTGGGGCCGGGTTCGCCACCGCCCGGGGCTCGGTGCCGCACGGTGGTGGCCTTGGAGGTGGCCATGTTCCGCCCCGGGAAGACCGGAGGTTCCTCCGGTGAACGTCTGGCCATATCAGCCCGAGGAGTGCCGCACTCCGAAGCCGCGACGATGTCCGTCGAGGCGGCCGCCATACTTTCGCCATGCGGATCCTGGTCGTTGGCGCGAGTGGCTATATCGGGGGACGGCTTGTCACGGGCCTGAGACGGCGTCCCGACGAGCTTCGGCTTGCCGGCCGCGACCCGCGGGCCCTGCAGGAGCGCTTCCCCGGAATCGCGGTCGTGGGCGCCGACCTGCTGGATGCCTCGACCCTCGGCCAGGCCGTCGAGGGCATCGACGTCGCCTACTACCTCGCCCACTCGATGGACGGCGGGGAGGAGGGCTTCGCTGAGCGAGACCTGCGGGCCGCTCGGGCCTTCGGCACGGCCGCGGCGGCCGCCGGTGTCGGACGCATCGTGTACCTCGGCGGCCTTGGCGAGGACGACAAGAACCTGTCCCACCACCTCGCGAGCCGGCATCAGGTTGGCGCCGAGCTCGCGCGTCACGGCATCCCGGTGACGGAGTTCCGCGCGGCGATCGTCATTGGCTCGGGGAGCGCCTCCTTCGAGATCCTGCGACACCTGACGGAACGACTGCCGGTGATGATCACGCCGCGCTGGGTCGCGACGCGCTGCCAGCCGATTGCCATCGGCGACGTGGTCTCCTACCTGGTCGAGGCGCTCGACCATCCCGAGGCGACCGGCATCATCGAGATCGGCGGCCCGGACGTGCTGTCGTACGGCGAGATGATGCTGCGGTACGCGCACCTGCGGGGCCTGCGCCGGCTCATGATCCCGGTCCCCGTGCTCACGCCAAAGCTGAGCTCGTACTGGGTCAACCTGATCTCGCCTGTGCCCGCACGCATCGCACGGCCGCTCATCGAGGGCCTGCGGAACGAAGTGATCGTGCGAAACCCGGAGCCGGCGCGGGCCTTCTCCGTCAAGCCGGTGTCCTATGACGACGCGCTCGCCCTGGCGATAGGTCGATCGACCGAGGACGAGGTCGAAATCGACCTGGTTCGACGCCTTCAGCGCCCGGAATCGGCAGACCCTCGACTCGCTCGGCTCGCAGGAGGGGATGATCGTCGACCGCCGCGTCCGACGGATCGCGGCGACACCCGATCGTGTCTTCGCAGCGGTCGAGCGCGTCGGTGGCGCATCCGGCTGGCCATACGCGAACCTGCTGTGGCGGATCCGCGGCCTGGGCGACCGTCTCGTGGGCGGCGTCGGCATGCGCCTGGGTCGCCGTGACCCCATGCGTCTGCGGCTCGGGGATGCCCTCGATTTCTGGCGCGTCGAGGAGATCCGGCGGCCGGAGCTCCTGCGACTTCGGGCCGAGATGAAGCTGCCCGGCCGTGCCTGGCTCCAGTACGAGATCCTCCCGGACAGGGCGGGTAGCCGACTGGTCCAGACCGCGTTCTTCGAGCCCAAGGGCGTGCCGGGTCTCGCCTACTGGTACCTGCTGTACCCGGCCCACGCCGTGATCTTCCGAGGGATGCTCCGGAAGCTCGCGCCGCCGAACCAGGACGCGCACGCGCGGTCAGCCGGCCCGGAGCCGTAGTCCGAGCGTATGCCGCTGACCATGCGCGCGCTCGTCGTCGAAGCGCCGCAGCGCGCCTCCGTCCAGGACGTTGCGCGGCCGCGCGCCGCCGCTGGCCAGGTGGTCGTCGAGGTCGAGCGCGTCGGCGTCTGTGGCACCGACATGGAGTTCTTCACCGGCTCGATGGCCTATCTCCGAACCGGCGCAGCGACCTATCCGGTTCGCATCGGTCACGAGTGGAGTGGCGTCGTCGCATCCGCCGGCGACGCGCGCGGCGAGGCATGGCTGGGGCGGCGGGTCACCGGGGACACGATGCTGGGCTGCGGTCGGTGCGCACGGTGCATGAGCGGCCGGCACCACGTCTGCGCGAACCGGTTCGAGATCGGGATCCGGGGCGGCTGGCCGGGCGCAGTCGCGGAGCAGCTGCTTGTGCCGGTGGACGCCTTGCGAGCGCTTCCCGATGCGGTCGATGCCAAGGCGGGTGCGCTCGTCGAGCCGGGCGGCAACGCGTGGCGGGCGTTCGATGCGGCACACGTCGAGCGGGGCGAACGGCTCCTCGTGCTCGGGCCAGGGACGATCGGGTTGCTCGTCGGCATGATCGCGCGCTCGCAGGGCGTCGAGGTGCATCTCATGGGCCGTTCTCCCGCCTCGCTCGATTTCGCCCGCGGGCTCGATTTCCAGCATGTCTGGACACAGGAGGATCTCCCTGACACGCCGTTTCACGCCGTCGTCGACGCGTCAAACGCGGCCGAGCTGCCGGCCTTCGCGGTCGACCACGTCGAGCCGGCTCGGCGCGCGGTGCTCATCGGGCTTGCCGGCGAGCCGAGCCACATCGACAGCCGTGACGTGACGCTCAACGACGTGACCCTTGTCGGGATCCTCGCCGCGTCCGCCGGCCTGACCCCGGCGATCGAGCTGTACGCGTCGGGTGCCGTCGACCCACGGCCCCTCGTTGCGGCAACGGTCCCGCTCGGTGCGGCCGCGAGCGTGCTGGCCGGGGAGCGCGGCGCCGGCTGGGGCAGCGGTCCGAAGATTTACATCGATCCCCGCCGATAATCTCTAGACCGCTTGCAGCGGCGAGCGGTAGCCGCACGGCAAGGAACACCGAAGACCGAAGGAGTGACATGAGCGAGGTCAGGTTCGGCATCCTCGGGTCGGGCAACATGGCCCGGGTCTACGCGGTCGCCTTGCAGACCCAGGTCACGGGTGGTCGGTTCGTCGCGACGGCGCTGGGCTCGGGAACGGCGAAGCTTGCCGACGAGTTCGGCGCGGCGGCCGAGCAGGACGACGCCACACTCCTTGCACGAGACGATGTCGATGCGGTGGTCATCGCGACGCCGCATTCGACGCACCGACCTCTTGCAGTGGAGGCCGCAGCCGCCGGGAAGCACGTCTACATCGAGAAGCCCATGGCACTCAACGTGGCGGAGTGCGACGAGATCATCGAGGCGTGCCAGTCGGCCGGCGTCATCCTCACGATCGCGAAGCAGACGCGACACATGGAGATGGCGACCCGCGCAAAGGAGCTGCTCGATGCCGGGGAGATTGGCAGCCTCCGCTACGTGCGCGCCGTCAGCGCCATCGCCGGCTGGACGAATGGACCTGCGCACTGGTCCGACAATCCCGCGGAGGGCGACGCGTTCCTCGACTGGGGAGCGCATGGCTGCGATGCCTTGCGGTGGTTCAGCGCCAGCGAGGCGGTCCGCATCTCGGCCGAGTACGACAACTTCGGGCCGATCGTGTCCGCGCCGTATCCGACTGCCGCCGTCCAGATCCGGATGGTCAACGGGGTCATGGCCCAGTTTCTGCTGAGCTATGAGGTGCCGAATCCCGGCATCGGCACCAACTCGAACAACCAGTACTTCCTCATGGGCTCCGACGGCATGATCGAGTTCGACCTCGATCGGGTGCGCGTCGGCAAGGGCGATCGGTGGGAGACGGTCTGGGAGCTTCCCACCTGGATCAACCCGCTCCAGCCCGACAACCCCAGGCGCATCGGCAACACCGCCCGGCAGGTGCAGGACTTCGTCGATGCCCTCGGTGAGGGTCGCCAGCCGGCCATCACCGGACGCGACGGACGGGCCGCGATCGAGATGACCCAGGCTGCCTCGCAGTCGGCACGATCCGGGCAGACGGTGACCCTCACCAGGGCCACGGACGGGGCGGGGGTCTGAACGCGCGAGTGGCGGTCGTGGGGCCCGCTCGCTCGATGCTTCGGTACCGGATGAGGGTGCGTGCGCTGCGATGTCGACCGATCGCCCGCTGACTGGCCGTCGGGCCATCGTGACGGGCTCGACGACGGGCATCGGGCTCGGCATCGTGCGCGCCCTGGCCGAAGCCGGGGCAGCGGTCGTGCTCAACTCCTTCACCGATACGGAGGCAGACCATGACAGCGCCGCCGCGGTGGGCCGGGAGTTCGGTGTCCCGAGCCGGTACGTCGCCGCCGACATGTCGCGACCCAAGGACTGTCGCGGGCTGGTAGCCGATGCCGGCGGTTGCGACATCCTGGTGAACAACGCGGGCGTCCAGCATGTCGCGCCGCTCGAGGAATTCCCGACCGAGCGGTGGGACGCAATCCTGGCAATCAACCTGAGCGCCGCGTTCCATACCATCGCGGCGGCGCTTCCCGGCATGCGTGCGAGCGGATGGGGACGGATTGTCAACATTGCCTCGGCGCACGGGCTGACGGCGTCCCCCTACAAGTCGGCCTACGTCGCGGCGAAACACGGGCTCGTCGGCCTGACCAAGACCGCGGCCCTCGAGACTGCTGGACAGGGGATCACCGTCAACGCGATCTGTCCCGGCTACGTCCTCACGCCCCTGGTCGAGGCGCAGATCCCGGAGCAGATGGAGGTGCACGGCATGGACCGCGAGACGGTCATCCGCGACGTGATCCTCGCCCGTCAGCCTTCCGGAGCGTTTGCCACCGTCGAACAGGTCGCCGCGACCGCGGTCTTTCTGTGCACGCTGGGCGCCGATCAGATCACCGGCACGACCATCAGCGTGGACGGAGGGTGGACGGCTCTCTGACGTCTCGTCCCGTCGGGCGATGACGATGTATATTGTCGACAATCGCACGGACGAGGAGCGATCCATGGTTGCCAGCGACGAATTGCGACTGCCCCGGGTGCAGGCGCGCGTCCTCCGCCAGGAAGTCCTCGATGCGCTGCGAAGCGGCATCCTCGCCAACGAGATCCACCCGGGCTCGCGACTGCTCGAGGCCGACGTCGCGAACCAGATGGGCGTCAGTCGCGCACCGGTTCGTGAGGCCATCCGGCAGCTCGAGCAGGAGGGCCTGGTCGAGTTCTTTCCACACCGCGGAGCCGTCGTCGTCGGCCTGCCGGAGGACGAGATCGACGCGATCTACGAGATGCGCGCCTTGATCGAGGCAACCGCCATGGCGCGGGCCGTCACTCGGATCACCGAGGAGGACCTCGCCTCGCTGTCGGCAATCATCGACGAGATGCGACGGGCGCTCAAGGCGCGCGACACCAGCGAGCTCGCGGAGGTCGACCTTCGCTTTCACGGTCGGATCATGGAGATCTCCGGTCTGACCCTGCTGCGCCGGATCTGGGCCAGCGTGGACGGGCTGGTCCGCGTTCGCTCCTACCAGGCCCTCGACCGGCCGGGTGACGCCGCGCGCTACTTCCTCGAGGGCAGCATCGAATCGCACCGGCTGCTCGTGGAGGCACTTCGGTCGGGCGATGGCGAGACTGCCGCGCAGGCGGCACGCCGCCACATCCTCGACGTGCCGCAGCGATTGCGCGGGGTGGCCTCGTCGGACGGGGCCGAGTGATCGACCCGCAGCTGCTGGCGGCTGCGCGGGCGCTGGATCCAGAGCCGATCGCCGATCTCGCGCTGGAGCTCGTGCGCCTCTGGAGCCCGCCCGGCGACGAATCGGCGATGGCGGCACGGGTGGCCCAGGCCCTGACCGAAGCCGGCGTGCGGGTTCGGATCGACGAGGAGTTCGACGGCAGCCCTTCCGTGATCGGCGAGATCGGCGCAGACGTCGGCTCCGGGTCGACCCTGCAATGGCACGGTCACCTTGACGCCATCAACGTTCCCCAGGGCGAGCCGTACAGGACCGAGGATCGCCTGGTCGGTCGGGGAGCGGCCGACATGAAAGGGCCGCTGGCCTCGTTCGTCGCGGCCGCTCGCCTGCTGGTGGACCACGGCATCCCGAAGGGCGGCCGCGTCCTGATCACCTTCCACGGACGGCACGAAAGTGGCGGCAACGAGCCACTCCACGCGCTGATCCGCCGCGGGATCCACGGCGATGCCGTCATCACCGGCGAGCTTGGCGGTGGCACCGAGCTGCCGACCGGCGCGCTCGGCCTGACCTTCTGGAAGGCGACCCTGACCTCTCCCGGCGCGGGGGTCCACGAGGTCTTCGCGGACCCGTCGACGGTGGATGGGGTCGAGGCGGGTCGCCAGCTGCTCAATGCACTTGCCGAGCTGCGCGCGCGACTTGCCGGCGAGCAGTCGGAGGGAACCGGACCCTCGCTGTTCATCGGCCGGTTTGGGGCCGGCGACTATCCAAACCGGGTCGCCCCCGGGTTCGTCATCGAGGGAAGTCGGCGACACACGACGGCCACGCGCCTGACCGACGTCCAGCGCGAGCTCGAGGAGCTGGTGGCAGGTGTCCGTGCCGCGACCGGCGCACCGATCCAGCTGGACGTGACGCCCATCGCCGAGGCGTACGAGTCCGCTTCGGACGAGCCGCTGGTGGTCGCCGCCCGGGACGCCCACCACGCACTGACCGGCGTGACGCTGCCGTTGACACGGAGCCGGGCCGTGTCCAATGCCGTGCACTTCGTGGACGAGGCCGGGATCCCCGCCATCTGCTACGGCCCCGATCCAGCCACCAACCACGGGGACAACGAATCCATCGCCGTCGGCGAGCTGTCCCGCCTGGCCGGCGGCTTCGCGGTCATCACCGCACGATGGCTCGCGATGACCACCGGGAGCGACGCGGACAGGGCCGCCTCCGCGGAGAGCGTGGTGGCAAGGGCTCCGTGATCGCCCATGACGCCGTCGAGGACATCGATGCCGCGCGACGCATCGGCGATCTCGATACACCGGTAGCGCTCGTCGAGGTGGCGCGCCTCGAACGAAATCTGGCCCGAATGGCACGACGCGTGCACGATGCCGGATCGGCCGCCCTCCGGCCGCACGCCAAGACGCACAAGACCGCGGCAATCGGCCGCCGTCAGATCGACCACGGCGCCATCGGGCTGACGGTGGCCAAGGTCGGCGAGGCGGAAGCGTTCGTCGCACACGGCTTCACCGATCTCACGATCGCCTACCCGATCGTCGGGCGGCAGAAGCTCGAGCGCCTGCGAGCCCTGCCGGAGCAGGTGACGGTGCGCTTCGCGATCGATTCGAAGGAGGGAGCGGAAGCAGCTTCGGCGGTCTTCGCCGGTTCCGGCAGGACGCCGCACGTCCTGATCGAGCTCGACAGCGGGATCGGACGCACGGGTGTCGCGTCGGCGGCCGATGCCGTCGCCCTGGCCGACCGCGTCAGCGATCTGCCCGGGCTGCACCTCACCGGGGTTCTCGGCTATGCCGGTGGCTACATCCCCGGCGAGTCCGAGCGTGCAGGCCTCGGCACGGGCGAGGGCCAGGGGGCCGTCGCGGTGGCCGACGCGCTTCGGGCCGCTGGCCACCCCATCGACATCGTCAGCGTCGGCAGCACGCCCACGGCCCCCCACGCCGCAGGTGTTCCCGGCGTGACCGAGGTCAGGCCGGGCAACTACGTCTTCTATGACCTGATGCAGGTGTCGATCGGCACGGCGTCCCTGGACGACTGCGCGCTGACCGTGCTCGCCACGGTCGTCAGCCACCCCACGGCCCGGCGGTACGTGCTGGATGCCGGGATCAAGGCGCTCGCAGGCGAGGACTACGGGTGGGGGACGTACGGTCGTCTGCTGGACCACCCCGAGGTCGTCCTCACGCGAGCCACCGAGGAGCACGGGATCATCGAGCTGGGCGAGGACGTTGCCGATCCCGGGTTTCGTGTCGGCGAACGGGTCCGCATCATTCCCGATCACGCCTGTGGCACGGCCAACATGCAGGACGTCCTCGTCGCCGTGGACGGCGAGCAGGTCGTGGACCACTGGCCGGTCATCGCCCGCGGTCGCGTCCGATGATCGACGTCAACGTCGAGGTGGCGCGGGCTGACGACCTCGATCCCGTGCGAGCGTCCCTGGTCCGGCCGGCAACCGTCCTCATTCGACATCGCCTCGCCCGGCTGCACGATCCACTGCCGGGGAATGCGCAGGCGGCGGCGGCCGCGAGACGGCTCCAGGACGGTGGCGTCGCGGCGTATGTGGTGGCGGTCGTGGCGCCGATCAGGGGAGAGCCGGACGACCTCGTCCGCGCGTCGACGACGCAGGGAGCCGTCGGGTTCTGGCTCGAGCACGCGGCGTGGCGAGGCTCACCGACCACGCCGTCGGCTGCGCTCGACGCGCTCCTCGCCGCAGTCGCACGGACCGGTCTGCCCGTGCTCGTCCCTCTTCGCGCGTGGGGCGATGCGACCGCGATCGGGCGCGCAACCGCGGCCTTCGGCATGCCGGTCGTGCTCGTCGGGGCGCACTACGACCACATCGTCGACGACCTCGCCGCCGCGCAGCGGTATCCCCACCTCGTGCTCGAGACCAGCGCGCTTGCCCACTACGGCGCCGTCAGCCGGGCAGTTGCCGCGATCGGCGCGGAGCGGCTGCTGTTCGGCTCGGGACGTCCCGATCGCGCATCCGAGGCTCCGCGGGGCGCCGTCCTGGCGGCGCCGATCCGTGACGAGGACAAGACCGCCATCCTCGGTGGCACGGCAGCCCGGCTCTTCGGGATCCCGCTCCCGGCAATCGACCTGGTGGCCGACCCGGCGCCCGGGGACCTGGTCGACGTCCATACACACCTCGGTGGCGGCCCGTGGGACGTCACGCCACCGACCGATGCGGAGCTTCTTCCCGATCTCGCCCGGCATGGGACGCGGGTCGCCGTCGCTTCCTCGATCCTCGGTATCACGGGTGATGCACCCGCGGGCAACGAGGCCACGGTCGAGGCGTGCGCGACGACCGAGGGCCTGCTCGGCTACCTCGTGGCCAATCCGAACGATCCGGACGGGACTCGGGCGGACCTGCGTCGCTGGGCGGATCGGCCGGGGATCGTGGGCGTCAAGATCCACTGTCAATGGTCCGGCTGCGAGACCGCGTCGCAGGCCGTCGCCGATGTCGTGGCCGCGGCCGCGCCCATACTCGACATCGTCAAGATCCACGTCGACGGGCCAGGCTGGGAGACGTCCCTCGCGGCGCTGGCCGACCGTCACCGTGCCGTGCGGTTCATCGTCGCCCACGCCGGACCAGGAGCCCCGGCGGTCGCCGCGGCGGAGGTCGCCCGGGACCGTGACAACGTCTTCCTCGAGCTGGCCAGCAGCTTCGCCGCGGCCCCGGTCGTCCGCGCGGTCGTGGAGACTGCCGGTCCGGACCGGCTCCTGTTCGGCAGCGACGCCCCCCTCCTCGACCCGGCCTTTGCGCTGGGCACGTACCGCGAGGCGGGGATCGCCGCTGATCGCATCGAGGACGTCTTCGCCGGCAACGCGCGACGGCTGTTCGGGCTGCGAGCGGCGGCATGAGCACGCCGGCCGTCATCGAGCGGGTCCACCCGCGACCCGGGCTGACCCGCGCCACGCTTGGCGGAATCTGGGTCGGTCTGCCGACACCGTTCGATGCCGGGGATCACGTCGACCCGGAGGCGCTCGCGCGCGCGGTCGAGATCGTCGGGGCATGGGGGACTGCCGGCGTGTACACGACCGGCAGCACCGGGGAGTGGTACGCCGTTGATGACGAGGAGTTTGCAGCGGTCGTGCAGGGCGTCGTCGCAGGTCGCTCGCGCGTCGAGGCCGGTGGTCGCCGGCTCCCCGTCCAGGCGGGGATCACCGGAACGTCGACCCGCGCCGTGCTCCGGCGGGCACGCGTTGCCGTCGATCTCGGCGCGGACGCCTTCCAGGTAGCGTTGCCGCCGTGGATCGCGCTCACGGACGACGAGGTGGTTGCCTTCTTCGTCACCCTCGCGGACGCCTTCCCTGGTGTGCCGATCGTCCACTACAACGTCGCACGAGCCGGCCGGCTGCTCGACGGACCGCTCTACCAGCGGATCGCCGATGTCGTCCCGGAGCTGATCGGTGCCAAGATCACCGGCTCTGACGACGGGCTGTGGGCCGGTCTTCGCTCGCATTCGCCGGACCTGGGGTATCTCGTTGGCGAGACCCTCCTGCCGAGACGCATGGCGGACGGCGCGCGGGGGACCTGCAGCTCCTACATCTATTACGCGCCCGTCATGACCCTCCGGCTCTATGAGGCTGCCCGGGGCGGTGAAGGTGGTAGGGCGGAGGCCCAGCGAATCCTCGAGCGGCTCGCGGCCTTCGAGGCCGAGGCAATCGATCCGCTCGCCGAGCGGGGCTTCGTCGACGCGGCGATCGACAAGGCGTTTGCCGAGGCCGCCGGCTGGATCCCGACGAGCCGCCTTGTCCGCGCGCCGTACAGCAGCGTCCCCGCCGACGACGTTGCGGCGCTTGCCGCCCTGATCGAGCGCGCCTACCCCGAGTTCCGCCAGGTGCCGGCGTGACCGGAGCCGAGCCGACGGCAGGCACGTCGCTCGGGATCGGCCTGGTCGGGACCGGGGGCGTCGCCGAGCTGCACCTCGCGGCTGCCCGGCGGGCCGCAGGTGTGCATCTCGTTGGCGTGTGCGACGTCGATGAGGGCAGGGCCAGGGCGGCGGCAGGGACGGGCGGCGTTCGATGGACGACCTCGATCGACGAGCTCCTCGCGTGGCCCGAGATCGACGCCGTGATCCTCTCGACGCCGAACGACACGCACGCTCCGCTCGGCCGGCGCATCCTCGAAGCCAACCGGCACCTGCTCATGGAGAAGCCGCTCGCCCTGACGCTCGAAGACGCCGACGCCCTGGTTTCGACCGCGCAGAGCCGGGACCTGGTCCTGGCGCCTGGCCACACGCACCGCTACTACGACTACGCGCGGGCGGTCCGGGCGGCCATCGCGGACGGGGCCATCGGCGAGCCACGGTATGTCCGGTCCAGCGGCAACGCCGGATGGCTCTGGCCGGACTGGCGCTCATGGGTGCTCGACCCCGCCCGATCCGGCGGCCACCTGGTCCACAACGGCGTCCACGGGATCGACCTGCTCCGGTGGTGGCTCAATGACGAACCGGTGGCGGTGCGAGCGCTCGGGGCGAGGGTCACGTCCGCCTACCTCGACATCCCGGATTTCCTGCGGATCCTGGTCCGCTTTGCTCGGGGCGGGGTCGGCGTCGCCGAGTTCAGCCGCGCCCACCGACCGAAGGGCTTCGTCGAACGCGACCTCGTCGCGGCCGGCACGACCGGCACGATGGCGATCCGCCCGCCTGATTGGGGTGCCGAGCTGCAGGGCGAAACGGCGGTTTCACCGATCGGGTTCGACGCCGCGATCGGGTTCGTTCGCCAGCTGGAGGCATTCGCCGAGGCGATCCGCGGGACCGCGCCGCTGCCCGTCAACGCCGACGACGCACGCGTCGCGCTGGCGGTCGCCTTGGCGGGCGAGCGGTCACTCATCAGCGGGCGGGAGGAGCCGGTCCCCGCGGATCCGCGCGCACCCGTGACCGGCCGATGAGCGGCGTCACCGTGGTCGCCGCTCCCGACTCGCGTCATCCGCTCGTCGCCGCGGCTGCCGCACTCGGACGGCCCGTCACCCGGATCGGTCCTGCCGACACGGGGCTGAACACGACGTCGACGGACCGTGATGGCCTGCTGGTCGTCGCGACAGATCGGTCGGAGGACCCCCTGGTCGAATGGATCGCAGCGGCAGCCGCTCATGCCGACTCGGTGATCGTCGCGCCTGCGCCGGGACTCCTCCTGGCCCTCGGTACGCGGCTGCCCGGCTCCGCCACCGACCGCATCGTCGTCGCGTGCGCTGCGCGGTTCGAGCCGCCCGCCGTCGCGATCGCCGGATCCATCGCGGCCGGAACGCTCGGGCTGCCGTGGGGCGTTCACGTCGAGGCGTTCGGCGACGCCCGTCCGCCGGCCGAGGTTGCGGTCGACCTCGCGGATCTCGTCGGCTTCCTGACCGCGTCGCGTATCGGTGCGGCCGAGCGACTGGGAAGCGGACAGGATCCGCTGGTCGTCGTCCCAGAGCTGGACCACGGCATCCTCGCCTCGCTGACGATCCTCGCGTCCGGGGAGGATCACCGTGGGGAGAGTGGGGCCAGCATCATGGTCCGGCTCGACGCCTCCCACGGGCAGGCCACCGCGGACCTCCTGTCGCCGGTCCTCCGGCTGCCCCGGGGCGCGACCCGGTTCGGCCCGTCAGGGCACGACCTGCTGCTGACCGCCACCCTCGCCGGGACGGCCCCGGCCGACCTGCGCCTGTCGGCCTTCCTCACGCGGCTCGCGCCCGTGATCGCCACCGTCCAGTAAGGAGAACGACCATGCGCCTGGTGACCTTCGACGACGGATCCCGCGGTCAGCGAAGCGGCGTGGTCGTCGAGCGCGCCGACGGGCCGGCTGTCATCGATCTCTTCGATGCGTCCGACGGGCAGCTCTCGACCGACCTCCTGCAGGTGCTGGAGGCGGGTGAGCAGGCGCTCGACGCGACCCGGTCGATCTCGGCTGGCGCGGCACCAGGCCGACCGCTCGCCGACGTGCGGCTGTGCGCGCCGCTCCGTCGCCCGCCCAAGTTCCTCGCGACGGCCGGCAACTACCAGGCGCACATCATCGAAGGGGGCCTGCCCCCGGTGGACAAGGATCGGATCGTCCCGAAGCTGTTCCTCAAGCCGTCGTCGACCTCTGATCGGCCCCGACGCTCCGGTCGTCCTGCCGGGCATCTCCGAGGCGGTGGACTGGGAGCTGGAGCTGGGCGTCGTGATCGGCCGTGGCGGGCGGGACATCCCGCTCTCGGCGGCGATGGACCACGTCCTGGGCTACACGATCATCAACGACGTCTCGGCGCGGAGCATGGCGTGGGGTCTCGCGGACCGCGAGTCGACGAACTGGGACGGGTTCTTCGACTGGCTCAACGGCAAATGGCCGGACGGCTTCGCCCCGAGCGGCCCGTGGATCGTCACGGCCGACGAGATTGATGACCCGCACGATCTGGCGCTCGAGCTCCGTGTCAACGACACCGTCCGACAGTCGGGCTCGACGGCCGAGATGCTCTTCCGAACCGACGAGATCATTGCCTTCGCGTCGCGCTTCATGATGCTCGAACCCGGCGATCTCATCGCCACCGGCACGCCGGCCGGGGTGGGCGACACGACGAAGACCTACCTTCGAGCGGGCGACGTGATGACCGGCACGATCGCGGGGCTGGGGTCGTTGCGAACGCCCGTCGTGGGCTGACCGTGTTCGACCTCGTCATCGCGGGCGGCGAGCTCGTCGACGGGACGGGCACGCTCGGAAGCATCCGCGACGTCGGGGTCATCGGTGACAGGATCGCGGCCGTCGGGGACCTGGCTGTCGCCGATGCCGCCGAGCGCATCCACGCGAGCGGCCTCACGGTGGTTCCCGGCTTCGTCGACCTCCACTCGCACTCTGACCTGACCCTGCTGTCCGATGGCCGCGCGACGAGCAGGATCGGGCAGGGCATCACGACCGAGGTCATCGGCAACTGCGGGATGAGTCCGGTGCCCTCGCCGCATGCCGTGGCGGCACGTGCCGCCGTTCGCCGGGCGGTCGGGGTGATCGATCTCGATCCGGCCGTCCCGTGGCCCTGGACCGATTTCGAGGGCTACGAGGCCGCGGTGTCCGCCGCGCGCCCCGTCGTCGATCTCGTTCCGCTGATCGGGCACGTCGCGCTGCGCGTGGCGGTGAGTGGCGACCGGGCAGGCGTTGCCACGTCGGAGGATCGGGCGGCGATGGAGGCCGCGCTCGGCGAGCTGCTGGAGCAGGGGGCGGCGGGCTGCTCGACGGGACTCATGTATCCACCGGCATCGGGCGCCGATGCGGCGGAGCTCGACGGCCTCGCCCGGGTCGTCAAGCGGCACGACCGGCTCTTCGCCATCCACATGCGCGACTACGCCGGGGGCCTCCTGGCAGCGGTCGACGAGGCGATCGGCATCGCGCGCAGGACAGGTGTCCGGCTGCAGGTTTCCCATCTCGCCGTGGCAGGCAGGCGCAACTGGGGCTCCGTCGCAACGGCGGTGGAGCGGATCGCCATGGCGCGGGCCGAGGGGCTCGACATCGCCTGCGACATCTATCCGTATCTTGCCGGGAGCGCCAACCTCTCCCAGCTGCTCCCCACCTGGGCACAGGCCGGCGGCTCGGACACCATCGCAGCTTCCCTCCACGACCACGTCGTCCGGGCCCGAATCCTCGCCGAGTGGGCGTCCTCGCTGCACCTCGGGTGGGACGAGATCGAGCTCTCGCTCCTCGTCCCCGGCATGGAGTCCTGGATCGGTCGCACCGTGGTCGACATCGCCGCCGAAGCTGGTCGACCGCCCGGGGACATGGCCCTGGACCTCATCCGTGACACGGCGGACAGGGCGATGATGGTCGCCTACGGCCGCTCCCAGCAGGACCTGGACGCGGTCCTGACCGCCCCGTTCGCCTCGATCGGGTCAGATGGGTTCGCGCTCGTCCCCGGCGGGCCGGCGAGCACGGGACGCCCGCACCCCCGGTCCTTTGGCTGCTACCCCCGTCTGCTGGGCCGCACGGTCCGCGAGGACGGCCGTCTCGCCTTCGAGCGAGCGATCGCCATGTCCACCTCGATGCCCGCAGCCCGCGCGGGCCTGACGGATCGCGGGAAGGTGACGCCCGGCGCGCTTGCCGATCTCGTCGTGCTCGACCGGGGCTCGATCCTTGACACGGCGACCTTCGCCGATCCGCTGCAGCTGCCGGTCGGGATCCGCACGGTGATCCGCCGTGGCAAGCTGGCCCTGGCCGACGGACGACAGCGAGAGGACGTTCGACCCGGTCGGCTGGAGCGCCTGGCGTGAGCGACGTCCGGATGACGGACATTGGAACCGTCCGCCTCACCGGCCCCGACGCGTTCCACGACAACGGCGGGGCGGTCACGACGATGGCGGCGGCACAAGCCGCGGCCGCGACGCCGAACTTCCTCGGTCCCGAGTGGCACTATGCCAGTGCCCCGTGGATGCGCGATGTCGTGCGGCGCGTTGGGGGTGGGGAGCTGATCTCGGAGGGTCACGTCGCGCTCGGCGATGCACCGGGGCTTGGCCTCGAGCTCGATCCAGAGACGTGCCGGCCGTACCTCGCCCCCGGCGAGGTGCTCTTCCCCTAGACCTGGGCCGGCGGGCCGACGACGAGATCACGCGGCACGCGATCCAGGCTCGGGACGCCGGCCAGCGCCGCATCCACGCGCAGCTCCTCGATGATCCGCGCGAGGACGTGCTCTGCACCGACCGCACCGGCCGCCGCGAGACCCCAGAGAACCGGCCGGCCAACGAGCACGGCCCTCGCCCCGAGGGCCAGTGCCCGAAGCACGTGACCGCCCCGCGCGATGCCGCCGTCGACCAGGATCTCGGCACGGCCGTCGACTGCGCGCACCACGGCGGGTAGTGCCAGCGCGGTCGGCAGGGACCCGTCGAGGCAGCGCCCGCCGTGGTTGCTGACGACGATCGCGCGAATTCCGGCGTCGACGGCGGCCCGAGCGTCAGCGGGGTGGAGGACGCCCTTGAGCACGAGCGGGCAGGGTGCCGCAACCTCGGCGACCCACGCGGCGTATGCCCAGTCGAGCCGCGTCTCCAGCAGCTCCGTCTCGACGTGGTGCGCGAGGATGATCCCTTCGGGAGTGGTGAACCCGCCCGCCGGCCAGCGGTGCGTCGCCACCTCGACCGCGTTGTCGACGGTCAGGACGATCGCGGCCGCTCCTGCGGCGACCGCTCGGCGGATCAAGGCTTCGGTGACGCCTCGGTCCTGAAACGCGTAGAGCTGGAACCACAGCGCTGCCAGCCCGGGGATCCTGGCCAGCTCCTCGACCGGCGTCGTGGAGCTGGTCGAGAGGGCCATGCCGATCCCCAGCCGAGCGGCCGCGTGGGCGACAGCCGTCTCGGCGCCGGCATGCGCCATTCGCTGGGCTGCCATCGGTGCCACGAGGATCGGCGCTCGCAGGCGCGCGCCGAGGACCGTGGTCTCCATCCGGACCTCGTCGATGCCGGCGAGGACCCGCGGCAGGAGTGGCAATGACTCCCAGGCGCGTCGGTTCGCGTGCAACGTCCACTCGTCCCGCGCGCCGGTCCGGTAGTAGTCGTACACCCGCGGGTCCAGCCGCTCGCGTGCGACGGCCTCCAGCGCGGGGAGGTCCAGCAGCGCGAGCTCGCTCTCGACCAGGTCCGAGGGCATCGCAGCAGCCGCCCGTTCGGTCGTCACGACGGGCCCGGGTTCCCCCGGGCCTCGGGGTTGACGAGGTTGCGCGGCCGTTCACCGCGCAGGAACCGGATCACCTCGTCGGCGGCAAACAGGGCAAGGTCACGACGAGCCTCCAGCGAGTACCAGGCCACGTGCGGCGTGACGAGGACCTCGGGTCGGTGGAGCAGGGGCCGGCCAAGGTCGGGCCGGGGCTCGTCGTCGAGGACGTCGAGCGCGGCGAAGGCGACCCGACCCGAGTCGAGGGCGGCCTCCAGCGCGTCGAGGTCCAGGAGACCGCCGCGGCTCGTGTTCACGAGCACGAGCCCATCACGAGCCATCCCGAGGCGCTCGGCGTTGACGAGGTGGCGTGTCGTGTCGTCGACGGGGGAATGGAGGGTGACCGCGTCGGCCTGTGCAAAGAGCGCATCGAGCTCGACAGGCGTCGCACCCACGGCGTCGAACCGCTCCGGTGCGATGGTCGGATCGTGGGCGATGATCCGCCAGCCGAAGGCGGCCGCCCGTCGCGCAACAGCCGAACCGATCCGGCCGAGACCCACGATCCCGAGCGTCTGGGTGGCCGGACGATGCACCGCGGGCAGCCGATCGGTCACGACCCACCGCCCCTCGCTCACCCACAGGCCCGCAAGCGTCGTCAGCCGTCGCGTGGCTGCAAGCAGCAGCAGCACCGTGTGGTCCGCCACCTCGTCCACGCAGTAGTCCGGGACGTTGGCGACCCAGATCCCGGCACGCGTTGCCGCAGGGACGTCGATGACGTCATAGCCAACGCCTGCGCGCACGATGAGCCCGGCGCGCTCGAGCAGCGCGAGCTCGTCGGGGCCGAACCGGTGGAGCCCGACGATGAGCGCTTCGGCCCTCGAGCCGGCTGCGGCGGCCTGCTGTGCGCTGACGCCGTCGGGCAGCACGTCGACATCGAACCCGGCGTCCTGGAGGCGCGCCACGGCCGGGGTGAGGAGCTCGGCCGAGTCCGTGATCAGAACGCGCGAGCCCACCGGCCCCTCCTTGCTGCCTTGACGCGACGATACCGTGACCCGTAGATTGTCGACAATGTACAACGACGGGTCAGACCCATCCGACCCATCCGACTTCCCCCGTTCCCGCGAGCTGTCGCGAAGGGCGGAGCGGGTCATCCCGGGAGGCGTGTCGTCCAGCCTCCGCGCGCTCGATCCTCCCCGGGTCTTCGTTCGAGCCGAAGGGTCGCGGATCTGGGACGCCGACGGGAACGAGTACGTCGACTTCCACGCCGCGTTCGGTCCGGTCATCCTCGGCCACGCCGACGAGCGCGTGCGAACGCGCGCGATCGAGGCCGTGACCAGGCTCGATATCGCCGGCGCCGGCTCGGTCGAGCTCGAGGTCGAGCTGGCTGAGGCGATCACCCGTCTCGTCCCGTCGGCCGAGAAGGTGCTCTTCTCGAACAGCGGCTCGGAGGCGACCTATCACGCGATCCGGGTCTCACGCGCTGCCACCGGACGCCGCCTCCTGGTCAAGTTCCAGGGCTGCTACCACGGTTGGCACGACTACGTGGCCGCGAACGTCATCAGCCGGCCGGAGGCGGTTGGCGGGATCGACCCGATCTCGAAGGGCATCCTCCCGCAGGCGCTTGACTCGCTCATCGTGCTGCCATTCAACGACGTCCAGGCGCTCGAGACCACGATGCGCGAGCGGGGTGCCGATATCGCGGCCGTGATCCTCGAGCCGGTCATCCACACGATCGGCTGCGTGGTGCCAAGCCAGGCGTTCATGGACGCGCTTCGCCGGACGACCACCGAGCAGGGCAGCATCCTCATCTTCGACGAGGTCGTCACGGGCTTCCGCCACGACCTGGGCGGCTACCAGGCGATCGCGAACGTGACGCCGGACCTCTCGACGTTTGCGAAGGCGATCGCGAACGGCTATCCGATCGCCGTGCTGTGTGGTCGGACGGACCTGATGGACCGCTTCAACACGCGCGTGGCCGGCGACGTCATGTTCGGGGGCACCTATAACGGCCACCCGCTGGCGGCGGCTGCGGCCCTTGCCACCATCGGCATCCTCGAGGCCGACAACCGTGCGATCCATCGAAGGTTGTTCGAGCTGGGCGAGCGCATGCGTGCTGGCCTGGCCTCGATCGTCGATCGTCTTGGCATTCCCGCCACGCCCGCCTCGTTCGGGTCCGTCTTCGTCCTGTACTTCACGGACCGCCCGGTGCGCAACTTTGACGACGCGCTGACGAGCGACAAGGACCTCTACGTCCGCTTCCAGGCCGGGATGACGGATCGTGGGTTCCTGATGCTCCCGCTCAACCTGAAGCGCAACCACCTGAGCGCGGCGCACACGGCCGAGGACGTCGATCGCGCCCTTGGGGCCGCCGAGGACGTGCTCACCGGCCTGGCCGCCCGTCCCTCGGTGCGAACCGCCACGGTGGCCGCAGCGCCGTGACGTCGCCTGGCGAGGTCGTCGCGGCGGTCCGCGCGTATCGGGACGAGATCACGGTGCTCGTGCTCGACCCGATCTGGGAGGTGCCCTGGAGCTACGAGACCGAGCGGACGATGCTGGCGGCGGCGGGAGCGCGCCTCGTCGTCCCGGCCGATGCGGACGAGGCCGACCGGATCCTTCCCGACGCCGATATCGTGATCATCACGGGCTACCGCCGCCTCGACGCGGTGGCCATCAGCAGCCTCCGTCGTGCCATCGGGATCCTGTGCTACTCGGTGGGCATGGACGCCGTGGACCTCGACGCCGCGCGCGCAGCGGGGATCGTCGTGCGCAACGTGCCCGACTACTGCATCGACGAGGTCTCCGACCACGCCCTGACCCTCCTGCTCGCAGCGGAGCGGCGTCTGCTCCCGATGGCTGCGGCAGCGGCGGGTGGGGAGTGGGTCGTCCACGATCGCGACGACTTCAAGGCCATCCGTCGGCTGCGCGGCCAGACGCTCGGGATCGTGGGTGCGGGCCGGATCGGGCGAGCCGTCGCCCAGAAGGCCCGGGCCTTCGGCTTCGTGACGGTTGCCTGCGACCCCGGCCTGGCGGACACACACGACGCGGAGCTGCCCCTCGTCCCGCTCGAGACCCTGCTCGACACGAGCGACGCGATCGTCGTGTGCGCCGCGCTCACTCCCGAGTCGCGCGGGGTCATCGGGCGCGAGGCACTCGCGCGCGTCCGGCAGGGCACGATCCTCGTGAACGTGGCCCGCGGAGGACTCATCGACGAGGCCGCGCTGGAGGATGCCCTCGACTCGGGCCGCATCGCCGTAGCCGCTCTCGACGTCCGAAGCCCCGAGCCGCCCGGCGATCACGATCGCCTTCGTCGGCGGGATGACGTCATCTCGACACCCCATATCGCGGCGGCGTCGCGCGAGGCCGGAGACGACCTGCGTCGTCGAGCCGGCGAGCAGGTGCTCGCGATGCTCGAGGAGCGCGACCGACTCCCATGACCGACGCATCCATCCAGCTCTCGAACCTCGTTCGCCGCTTCGGGACGGTGCACGCCGTCGACGATCTCTCCCTCACGATCCCGGCCGGGTCATTCGTGACGCTGCTCGGCCCGTCGGGCTGCGGCAAGTCGACCACGCTCAACCTGATCGCAGGCCTGGACCGGCCCGATGGCGGCACCATCCACCTCGGCGATCGGGACATCACCCGGACACCGCCGAACGAACGGCGCATGGCGATGGTCTTCCAGAACTACGCGCTCTATCCGCACATGACGGCCTTCGGGAACATCGCCTTCTCGCTCAAGCTCCAGCGGCGGCCGAAGGACGAGATCCGCCGGCGTGTCGAGCAGGTCGCCGAGGCGCTCGACATCGGCTACCTCCTCGGACGCAAGCCGGGCCAGCTCTCGGGTGGTCAGCAGCAGCGCGTGGCCCTTGGACGGGCGCTGGTGAAGGACCCGCTCGTGTTCCTCCTCGATGAGCCGTTCAGCAACCTCGATGCCTCGTTGCGTGCCCGCATGCGCGTCGAGGTCAAGCATCTCCACCTCCGACTCGGGACGACGAGCGTCTTCGTCACCCATGACCAGGAGGAGGCGATGTCGCTGTCCGACTTCATCGCGGTCATGCGCGACGGCAAGCTCGTCCAGTTCGGCGCCCAGCGCGAGGTGTACGCCCGACCGCAGAACACGTACGTGGCCACCTTCGTCGGCAAGCCCCGGATGAGCCTTCTCCGCGGTGGGCTCTCGCGCGAAGCCGACTGTGTCCGGTTCCGAGCAGAGGGGATCGACGTGGAGCTTGGTGCCCCGGCAGCGATCGGCATCAAGGACGGCGACTTCCCCGCGGCGATCCTGGGCGTTCGAGCCGAGGACGTCGCCCTGGCCCCGGCCGGGTCGGTCCAGGGGCGGCCATCGTTCGAGGCCGAGGTCCGGCTGATCGAGCCGATCGGCTCCGATTCCTTCGTCGAGCTCGCCGTGCACGACCAGGTGATCGTCGCGCGCGTGCAGCCGAACCGGGAGCCGGCGCTCGGTGATCGCGTGTCCGTCGTCCTGGCACCGGAACGGATCCACCTCTTCGAGGCCGAGTCGGGCGAGCGGATCGCGCACTGACCGTGGAGCTCGCGGACCGGCTCGACCCGCGCAGCTTCGAGGATGTCGCCGGGCTGCTCCTGCCCGAGCCGACGCGTCGCTGGATCGCCGCCGGCGGCGATGGGCCGGACGGCGACCCGAACGTCACCGCCTTCGCGTCGTGGCGCCTCCGGCCGCATGCGCTCGTCGATATCCCATCGGTCTCGACCGCGGTGACGGTGCTCGGGACACCGGTCGAGACACCCGTCCTCGCGGCACCGATCGCCGCCCAGCGGACGATGCACCCAGACGGTGAGCGCGCCATGGCGACGGGCGTCGCTGCCGCCGGCTCGTTGATGGTGGTGGCCGTCAATGCGACGACCACCGTCGAGGAGATCGCCGAAGCCACACCCGACGCGCCACGCTGGCTGCAGCTCGGGATCTGGACCGACCGTGATGCGCTCGCCGCGCTCATCAGCCGGGCGGAGGCCGCCGGCTGCTCGGCCCTCGCGGTGCTCGTGAATGCCCCGATCGGCGTGGCCCATGTCGACCCGCGTGCCGGGTTCTCATTGCCCCCCGGTGTCCGGTTTGCGCACTTCGAGACCGCTCCGGCGCTCGATCCGCGGGCCGGCGCGGAGGCCCTGGCCTGGATCGTCGCGCAGACCAGGCTGCCCGTCGTGGCCAAGGGAGTCCTGCGCGGCGACGACGCCCGTCGTGCCGTGGACGCGGGTGCGGCCGGGATCGTCGTATCGAACCACGGGGCGCGGCAGCTCCCCCGCGCGGTGGCCACGATCGACGCGCTCGAGGAGGTCGTGCACGCGGCCGGGAGTGTCGAGGTGTACATCGAGGGCGGCATCCGGACCGGCTCGGACGTGCTCGTTGCCCTCGCGCTCGGCGCACGTGCCACCTTCCTCGGGCGGCCTCTTGCCTGGGCGCTGGCCGCCGCCGGCCAGCATGGCGTGCGTCGCACCATCGCGGCCCTGACCGACGAGCTCCGTGCCGACGCCACGCTGGCCGGGATCCCGGACCTCGCGGCCGTGCCGCGCGACCTGGCCGTCCGGGCCGGCCCCACGAACACCTGACGTGCGCATCACTGGCGTTCGTACCGTCCTGCTGACGGCCCCCTGGACCGGCGACCCCAACTGGACGGGCGGCGAGGCCGTCGAGGGTGGCGGTCCCGCCCCGTGGGAGCGGTCCGCGGCCCTCATCGAGATCGAGGCCGATGACGGCCACACCGGCCTGGGCGAGACGATTGCCGGGTACTTCATCCCGGAGGCAGTCGCGCCGCTGGTCGACTACTTTGCGGGGCTGCTCATCGACCTCCGGCTCGACCCGCGCGAGCCCGCCCGTGTCGCCGACGAGCTTCGGCAGCGATGTCGGTGGTGGGGTCGCACCGGGCTCGCGCAGACCGTCCTCTCGGGCGTCGAGATGGCCCTGTGGGACCTCGCCGGCAAGGCCGCGGGGGTCCCCGTCCACGCGCTGCTGGGCGGCGCGGTCCACGCCCGACTGCCGGTCTACGCCTCGGGGGGAACCGGCTCGTGGCCGCTCGAGCGGACGGTTGCACAGGCACAGGCGTACGTCGACGCCGGCTTTCGGGCACTCAAGCTCGGCACGGGGTTCGAGGGGCGACCCGGCGGGTTCGCAACGGGCCGGACCGAGCCCCCATACGGCACGTGGTACGCCGGCACGAAGGCCGGCCGGGTGGGGGACGAGCGGATGAAGGTCGAGGCGCTCCGGGAGTCGCTCGGACCGGGGATCGACCTGGCGTTCGATTCGCATGCGGTCCAGGTCCGCGAGCCCTGGAGCCGGGCGACGGCACGCAGCCTCCTCCGTGCCCTCGAGCCATACGACATCCTCTTCCTCGAGGAGCCACTCCGGTACGACGACGTGGAGGGCTACGCCGAGCTCCGTCGCGCCACGTCCGTGCCGATCGCGGGCGGGGAGTGCCTCTCGAGCGTGGAGGAGTTCGCCGTGTTCCTCGACCATGACGCGCTGGACCTCGTCCAGCCCGATGCCGGGCAGGTCGGTGGCATCGATGCGTGCCGGCAGGTGGCCGAGGCAGCGGCGCGCTCCCATGTCGGGCTGGCCGTGCATACCGGCGGGTCGATCGGGCCTGCCCTCGCAGCAAACCTGCATGTCGCCTTCGCGTCCTCCAACGCCGCGTGGGTCGAGCTCGCGCTCGCACCCTCGAACCTGCGCGACGCCCTGCTGGTGGAGCCGCTTCGCCTCGATGCAGGGCTGCTCACGGTGCCGACCGCACCGGGGCTGGGCGTCCACCTCCCGCCGGCCTTCCTGATCGAGCATCCGTTCCGCCCGGGAGCGATCGAATACGCATGACCACCAGGGATGGGGACCGGGCCGCCGGCGTGCTGTTCCCCTTCTCCGAAGAGGCGATGGGCCGCCTGATGGCCGCCGCGGGCCCGCTGTCGATCGAGACCGGAGCGACCGTGGCACCCGAACGGCTCGAGGTCCTGGTCGGCTCTCCGGCGCTCGAGCCGGCCGCATACCCGAAGCTCCGCTGGCTCCAGGTTCCGTCGGCGGGCGTGGAGGCCCTCGGGCTGGCCGGGTGGACGGAGCGAGGCGTCGTGGTCACGAATGCGCGGGGCGTGTACGCCGTCCCCATCGCGCAGTACGTGATCGGGGCTGTCCTCGCTGCGGCTGAGCGGCACCAGGCACGGGCTGCCCAGCAGGCACGTGGGACGTGGCCGGCCGACGAGGCTGCGTTCATCGGCAGGCCCGTCCGTGGCGCGACGGTCGTGATCCTCGGCTACGGCGGGATCGGCCGCGAGGTGGCGCGGCTGGCGACGGCCCACGGCATGCGCGTGCTCGCCGTCAAGGCGCGGCCGGAGATTCGGGCCGACGACGGCTTTCGCCTCCCGGGCACCGGGGATCCCGACGGCTCGATCCCCGAGGCGATCGTGGGGATGGAGGAGCTCGCCTCGGTCGCGCGAAAGGCGGACTATCTCGCGGTCACCGCGCCGCTGACGCGCGTGAGCCGCGGCGTCGTGAGCTCGGCCGTCCTCGACGCACTGCCCGGACACGCATGGCTCATCAACATCGCGCGCGGGCCGCTCGTGGACGAGGGCGCGTTGCTGGCGGCGCTCGATGCCGGTCGGCTCGCGGGGGCGGTGCTCGACGTCTTCGCCAGGGAACCGCTGCCCGACGGCCATCCCTTCTGGAGGCATCCACGGGTGATCGTCACGCCGCACATCGCGGGCGGTCCCTCGGACGATGCATTCGAGGCGCTCGTCCGCGACAACCTGGACCGCTGGGCCCGCGGCGTGCCCCTGCGGAACGTCGTCGACCCGGTGCGGACGTACTGATGTCCCCGACCGTCCAGTCCGTCGAGATCCTCGTCCTCCGTGCGCCCATCGACCCACCTCGCGGGCCGTCCGTCGCATTTGCCGCCGTCCACGAGTACGTCCTCGTCGGCCTGACAGACGATGCAGGCGTCACGGGCTGGGGCGAGACCTATGCCGTGCCCGGGGCCGCGGCGACCATCGGCGACATCGCCGGCCTGCTCCTCGGGACGGATGTCGTCCACGAGGCAGAGGCACTCCGGCGTCGCGTGGCGGCCGCAGCCGAGCAGCCCTACGCCGCCTCGGCGCTCTCGATCGCCATCGACGATCTGCGAGGCCGCAGCCTCGGCGTGCCGATCTGGGCCTTGTATGGGGGCCGCCGCAGGCGCGCGGTTCCTGCGTACGCGGCGCACGGGGGGTATGTGCAGGGCGAGCCGACCGAGACAACGTGGCTCTCCGACGCAGCGTTGGTGGCGGGATCGTCGTTCACCGGCATGAAGGTGCGCATGGGTCGCGCCGCGGCCGCTTGGAGATCCCGCTCCTCCGTCGCGTTCGGGCCGCGCTGCCGGACCACGTCACGCTCCTCGTCGATGGCAACGGTGGCTATGGCCCGCATGCGGCCCTGGCGATCTCTCGCGCGCTGGCCGAGCTGGGCGTGGCGTTCTTCGAGGAGCCGCTACCCCAGCACGATGGGTACGTGGGCTACGCCGGCCTGCGGCCCCGTCTTGCATTGCCGCTGGCCGGCGGGGAGATCATCGGTTCACGTCGGGAGGCACTGCGGTTGATCGGAGCCGGCTCGTGGGACATCGTGCAGCCGGAGCCCGTCATCTGCGGCGGGATCGGCGAGGCGATCTGGATCGCACAGCTCGCCGAGGCCCATGGTGTGGGCTGCACACCGCACACCTCGGGCGGTGGGGTCGGGATTGCCGCGGCGCTCCAGGTGCTGGCCACCCTCCCCGACGACACGCGATCACCCGCCTCGACCGGCCCCTGGCTGGAGATGGGTATCGATCCGAACCCATTCCGGGAACATGTGCTCGTGGAGCCGATCGCCCTCGGTGCCAACGGTCTCGTCGCGATCCCCGACACTCCCGGGCTCGGCGTGCAGGTCGACGTCGCGTGGGTCCGGGAGCACGCCGTCGAGCGCCGTACCGTCCCGGGCTGACGTCGGCGCTCAGGCGAGCGCGAGCCCGAGGATGCCGACCAGGACCGTGATGCCGCCACCGATCTGGCGAGGTTGTGGCCGCTCGCCAAGGAGAACGATGGCCAGCACCACGGGGATGACCGCGAAGGTGGACGCGACCGTGGCGGTGATGGCGGTCGAGCCGATCTCGTTGCCGAAGCCGTAGAAGCCGATCGCAACGCCGTCGAGGGCTCCGGCGATCCCCAGCAGGAGCCACCGACTGCGCGGATGTCGGGAGAGGTGATCCCGTGCAGGGAACCCAAGCGCGAGCCCGGAGCCGATCAGAACGCCCTGGGTCAGCCGCTCGATGAGGACGGGCTGGTACCAGCCGAGGCGCTTCGCGTAGACCGCCCCGAGGAACAGCAGCACGCCGCCGCCCACCGTGACCAGCACGCCGACGACGATCGCCCGCGCCGAGGCGTCATGCCCGGAAAGCGGCGCGCCCCTGCGCGGTCCGGCCCCGAGGTCGAGGCGCGGGGTTTCGGACCCGCGTGCCGAGCCCGAGGCGATGAGGACGACGCCCGTCGTGACGAGGACGATCGCGATGGCCTGCAGCGGCAGCAGCTGCTCGCGCAGCACGACGACGGCGAGGACGGTCACGACGGCCGAGTTCGCGGCAAGGATCGGGTAGAGGACCGCGACCGGCCCCGTGGCCAGGAGCTGGAACAGCACCACGTTCAGCAACATCGTCCCGACACCGAGGACCCCGAGGACGACGATGTCCACGGGCGCGACGATCACCCGCGCCGCCCCCAGGCCGATCCCGAGCAGCGGGACGAGCACGACGAGCGACGCGAGCACGATCCCGATGTTCGTGACCCAGCCGCCGAACTGGCGGGACGCGATGGCCGCGAGATAGGCCGAGATGCCCCACGCGAGGGCCGCCGACAGCCCGATGAGGAGCTCGGCGCCCGCCGTCACCCGGGCAGGTCGATGCGCCGACCCGAGGACGCGGAGCGGTGAACGGCGTCGGTGAAGCGCATGTACGCGAGCCCGGTGCGGAAGTCGTTGGGACCGGGCGGCTCCTCGCCGCGGATCGCGGCGACGAAGTCGTGCTCAACCTGCCAGCCGCGCTGCTCGTGCTCCGGCACCGGCACGGGTGTGCGGGTGCCGGCCGGGGCGATCCGTTCGATCGATCGTGCGGTCAGGTCCACCACGAGCGTCCCCGCATCACCTCGGAGACGGATCTCGTTCGGCTCTCCCGCGGTTGCGACGCTGGCCATCTCGACGACCCCGCTGACCCCGTCCCGAAACTCGAGGAGCACGACGACGTCGTCCGGAATATCGGCTGTGACCAGTACGTCGCCGACCGGGCGAGTCGGCTCCGCGAGGCGGGCCGTTGCCACCACGGCGTGGGCTTGACCGAGCCAGCGCGCGAGCAATTCGTAGAGAATCCCCAGCGCCATGACGTTGTTGCCGCTGTCCCTGCGACGCAGGCGCCAGGCTTCGACGCCCGGCCCGACCCGGGGGCTCGCCCATGTTGCGTGCACACGACGCAGCGTTCCGATCTCGCCGCTCTGCAGCAGGCGCACCACCGTTGCGTCGGCCCAGCCGGTGAGCGGACCAGGCACGACCATCGAAATGAGGTCCGACCGGCGTTCGGCGGCCTCCAGCATCCGGGCTGCCTCACGGGCGTTCATCGCCATCCGCCCCTCGACCAGCACGTGCCGGCCGGCATCGAGCGCCGCGATCGAGACGGGGGCGTGCAGGCGCGGCCAGGTGGCCACGACGATGGCATCGAGGTCCGGATCGGCCACGAGGGACCGCCAGGATGGGTACGCTCGCGCGATCCCGTGCTCCCGTGCTCCCGCCCGGCTGGACGCGAGCGTCGAGTTCGCTACCGCATCGATGGACACGTCCCCAAGCGCGCGCAGCCCCGGGAGGTGCCTCTCGCGCGCAATCGTTCCCAGTCCCACGATTCCAACCCGCACCGTTCGCCTCATGGCTCGCTCGACCTCCTGCCCGCGGACCGCCGGAATCGGGTTGACAGCACGTCTGACTGAAGCCTATCGTCGCTGAACCGATGTATATTGTCGACAATGAACAGGAGCTAGGCGAGGCCAGGTGACTGTCTTCGCGGCCCGCATCGGCTCGCTTCCTGGCCGTGTCGCCGGGCGCCTCGATCACCTGGCAGATCGCACCTTCGCGATCGTCACCTTCCTCCCCGGCGGTCTTCTTGTCGGGCTCGTCCTGATCCCGCCGATCCTTGCCGTCCTCGGCGTCAGCTTTCTGCGCATCGAGCTCCTCAAGGACGACAACATCTTCTTCGCGGGGCTCCGCAACTACTTCCGCGCTGCGCGGCGGACGCGGCATTCCTCTCGGCGGTCCCGCGCACGCTCCTGTTCGCACTCGCGGCGACCCTGCTGACCGTGCCGCTCGCCCTCGTGACGGCACTGGTGCTCAATCGGCGGTTCCGTGGGTCGACCCTGCTCGGGATCGCGATGCTGTTGCCGTGGGCCGTTGCCCCCGTCGTGACCGGCCTCTACTGGAAGTTCATCTTCCAGTCCCAGTTCGGCCTTGCGACGGGCATCGCAAACATCGCTCGGATTTGCTGATGGGCCGGTCCTGTGGCTCGCGGAGCCCGACACCGCGATGGTGATCGCGGTGTTCGCCACCGCCTGGCGGACCGTCCCCTGATGGCGATCCTGCTGCTCGCGGCCCTGAAGACCATCCCGGACTCCCACTATCGCGCCGCCCGCATGGACGGCGCGACGAGCTGGGAGGCCTTCCGCTACGTGACGCGTGCCCGGCGATCGCGCAACACGCTCCTGGTGGTGGGGATCCTGTCGCTGATCCTCACGCTGCAGACCTTCGACGTGCTGTTCACGCTGACCGGCGGCGGACCGGGCCAGTCGACCACCGTGATCATCTACTACATCTACAAGAGCGCGATCGGCACGCTGTCAGTTCGGGTACGCGTCGGCGCTTGCCGTCTTCCTGTTCGTGGTGATCGCGCGTGCAGCAGCCTGCTCCTGCTGACCCGCCTGCGAGGACGCGACCGCGACCTGCCGGACGAGGACGACGCCACCCGCCCGACCACGCGCGGCCTGCTCGGTGGCGATCCAGGAGCCGCCACGGTCCTCGCCACCGGTCGTGATGCGTTCGAGGTGACCGAGCGACGCCGGACCGTGCGACTACCGCCCTGGCTCGGCAGGCTCGGATTTGGCATCGGCGTCGGATTGCTCGTCGTGTGGATCCTCGGCCCGATCGTCTGGATGGCCATCGCAGTCCGTCCAGCCTGAGCGCGCGGTCACCAGCCGTCCACCGGCGCTCGTCCCGGAGATCCGGCTCGATCGACTACGCCGATCTGCTGTCGCGCCCGGAGTGGCAGCAGGCGAGTCTTCGTCAGCCTGCAGCTCACCATCGCGGTGACTGCAATTGCCCTTGCGCTCGGGGCGCTGGCGGCCTACCCGCTCGCCCGGCTGCACCTTCCCGGCAAGCGGCTGCTCCTGACGCTGCTGATCTTCACCCAGATGATCCCCGCGATCGTCATGGCCATCCCGGTCCTGCTGATGTTCCGGGCGGTCGGCCTCAAGGACACGGTGCTCGGTCTCGTGATCGTCAACGTCGCCTTCTGGCTGCCGTTGGTGATCTGGCTGCTGCGCAACGTCCTCAAGGAGGTGCCGCGCTCCCTCGAGTACGCCGCGCGGATCGACGGGTGCTCGCGGATCGGCTCGCTGTTCCGCGTCCTCGTGCCCGCCGCCGCTCCGGGCATCGCCGCGGTTGCCATCCTGCTGTTGATCGGCACGTGGAACGAGTTCCTGTTCGCCGTCATCCTGGGCGACCGCGACGCGGTCACCGTCACTCGACTCATCGGCTTCCTCGACAGCACCGTCGGCCCCGACGGCCCGCCACCGTTCACCCTCGCTCGCGGCCGCCGGCATCGTCGCGATCGTGCCGTGTCTCGTGCTCGTCATGTTCTTCCACCGCCGGCTTGTCGCCGGTCTCACCCAGGGATTTGTGAAGGGATAGGAGGGCGCAGCCGCTCGTTCTCGAATCACTGTCATCGCCCCATCTCGAGGAACGAGAAACCGGGGCAGCAGCGGCCGGAGACCCCGGCCCAGGAGGAGGATCGTCACATGGGAGACAGGGAGCGGATCGCCGCCCAGTACCTCCAGCGGCAGCTGAGCCGCCGGCAGGTGTTGAAGGCGGGCGCGTTCGGGTCCAGTGCCGCGTTGCTGGCCGCATGCACGCCGACTACCCAGACCACGGCTCCGACCACGGCGCCGACAGCGGCAGCCACGGCAGGAGCATCTGCCCCGGCCCCGTCCGCCAGCGCGACCGCCGAGGACTGGTCCGGTGTCACGCTCCAGGTGTGGAGCGGCGGCACGGTGGCGCCACCGGCCGAGGCCGCAGCGATTGCCTGGGAGGCGGCAACCGGCGGCAAGGCTGTCATCACGGTCGTGCCATTTGCGGAGCGGGCGCTCAAGTTCGCCGGGCTCGTTTCGGCGCAGGACGGCACGCGTCGACCTGCTGTAATTGCGGCGGTCAGTTCGCCGGCCAGTTCGGTGACCGGCTGTACGAGGACCTCTCGGCGATGAACGTCGACACGAGCGACTTCGTGCCGGCCATCATCCCGATCCTCAGCTCGGACGGCGCCCTCCGCGGGCTGCCGGTGCACTCCGAGATGGAGATCTACATCTACAACAAGACCATGTTCGAAGCGGCTGGGCTCGACCCGGAGAACCCGCCGGACACCTGGGACGCGCTCTACGAGGCCGCGCCGCGGCTCATCGACGGGCAGCCGCTACCGGTGCGCCGTCCCGTGGACGGTCGCCTACGGGCCGGGCGCCTACTACCTGTGCTTCCTCAACTCGATCCCGGACGCCAGGCTGCTGTCCGACGATCGAACCCAGGTCCTGTTCGACAACGAGGCCGGCCTGCAGGCGTTCCAGGCGATCGAGGCCGGGCATCAAGGCGAAGTTCTTCGACCCGAACCTCGACCCGACGATCGAGGACTACGCCACCGGCACGATGTTCAACAAGCGGCAGACGGCGTCGCAGATCAACTTCGCCGAGCTGTGGGGCTATGCCGTCGGCGGTGATCCGGAGAACTTCCCGTCCGAGCTCGAGGCCCGAGGAGGTCGGCGCGACGATCGTGCCCGGGCATCGCCCCGGGCACGACGCGGCTCCATCAATGGCTTCGAGGGCTTCGGGATCAACAAGTACGGCCAGCAGAAGGAGGCCGCGCTCAGCTTCCTCCAGTACCTGACCGGCGCCGAGTACCAGAAGTCGATGAACCTCGGCCAAGACGCTTCCGTCAAGCCGAACCAGCGTGCTGAGCGACCCGGAGGTCACCGCCGTCTATCCGGTCGGTGAGGTCCTGGCCGAGCAGGGCGCATCCAACCTCGACCGCTACGCGGCACCGTACGACTGGTCGGCGCCGTTCAGCGAGGCGTTCGCGAAGCTCTACCGCGGCGAGATCGGGGCCGAGCAGGCCCACGAGGAGACCGTGGCTGGCGTGCGCGCGATCGTGGAGGCCTACATCGCGGGCTGACCACGTACAACCGCTCGTTGACCAGGAGGGTTCCCGCCCCCCAACGGGAACTCTCCTTTGCGCTTCTGGAGGCAGCCATGACCGTCGGCTTCGGGATCATCGGCACCGGAATGATGGGCCGGACCTACGCGGAGGCCCTCGCAACCCAGGTGTCCAGCGGGCGCCTCGTCGCCGTGACCGGCGGCTCGCGGGCGGGCGCGCTCGGTGCCGAGTACGGTGTCCCGGTCGATCGGAGCAGCGACGAGCTGCTGGCCCGCCTCGACATCGACATCGTGGTGATCGCCACGCCACACACGACGCACCTCCCGCTGGCGCTCGCGGCGGCTGGAGGCCGGCAAGCACGTCTATCTCGAGAAGCCGATGGCCCTCTCGGTCGACGAGTGCGACACGATCCTCGCGGCCGCAGACCGCGCCGGCCGGCTCGTCACGGTCGCCAGCCAGGCTCGCTACAACGAGATCTCGATGCGCGCGAAGGCGCTCATCGACGATGGCACGGTCGGCGCCATCCGGATGTTCCGGGTGACAGCCCGACGGTCGGCTGGGACGTGCCGGCCGACGGCTGGTTCGTCGACCCGCGGAGGGCGGTGCCTACCTCGACTGGGGCCCGCACGGCTGCGACACGCTGCGCTGGTTCACGGGCATCCGAGGCCACGCCGGCGTTCGCGATGATGGACAACTACGGCGGCATCCCGGCGGTGGATCCGAGCGCGATGGTCAGCTACCGGATGGCCTCTGGCGCGATGGCCCAGTTCTGGATGAGCTACGAGATCCCGCCGCCGGGGCTCGGGTCGTACATGCAGTGGCTCGCCATCGGCGAGAACGGGATGGTCGACTTCGACCGCGACACGCTGCGGATCACGGACGGTGGCGAGTGGCGCACGGAGCTCGCGCTCCAGCCGTGGGACTGGACGGTCGATCCACGAGCGCCGCGCCGAACCGGCGCTGACGGCACGACAGGTCGAGGAGACCGCGGCCGCCATTGAAGCGGGCACGCCACTGTCGATCACCGGACGACGACGGCCGGGCCGCCATCGAGATGGTCGAGGCGGCCATCCATTCCGCGCGGACAGGGGAGTCGGTCGGGATTCCGGTCGCCGGGCCGATCGCGTCCCCCACGAGCGCCGGCTGACCGAGGTGGCCGCCCGGATCCATCCCGGGACGGTTCGGCACCTGTGGGATCACCACGTGGTGACGCTGCGGGCTCCGAATGGAGATCGGGTTGCCTATGTGAGCCTGTACGCGGTTCTGGCGTCGGCGTCGCTTGGGTCCGGCGTGGTGGCCGTCATCGACGTCACGCATCCCGATGGACAGGAGTCGGTGAAGGGGATCGTCGGATCGACTCGTGCCCTCGCCGATCGCATGGCCCTGCGGCTCCAGGGTCTTGGTCTCGCCGAGGCGGCCCTCGCAAAGGTGTGCGAGGCGCCATTCGAGCATGCCCCGGCCGCTGAGGACGGCACCATCGGGTGGCGGACCGAGGTTGACGGGTCGGTCATCGACGTCGCCTGGCGCGATCCCGCGGCACCGTTCTGGCTCGAGCGCCGGCCCCCGCCCTCGTCGCCGACGAGGACATCTGGGCCTGTTTCATCGAATACGGGGATGCGTCCGTGACCGTCGATGGCGTTGCGGCCGCCGGACGTCCATTCTCCGACGACGCGTGGGTGCCAAAGGTGGGACGGACGCTGTCGTCAGCGCACGTGGCGTTCGGCGAGGTTCGGGTCGATCCGGAGCGTCAGGCGGTCGAGCCTCGCTAGACCTCAATCCGCACAGCGCGGATCGCGCTGACGCCACCGCCGTCCATCGCAAAGAACGTGATGACGACCGTGCCGTCGGCGAGCTGCACGGGCGTGGGCGTGCCAAACGTCCAGCCCCACATCGAATCCCAGAGGGCGGCATCGTCGTCACCGGGGGGACGGACCGTGGCAGGGGAGCCGACAACCGATCGCGTCGCCTCGTCGTAGATGACCCACTCCTCATCGAGCTTCCAGCTGCGCCCGTCGTCCTCGCTGAGCGCGCATCGGATGCCGGAGGGCGGCGATCGCCGGTTGTACACCGCGAGAATCCTGCCATCGGCCAGCCGGATCGGGTTCACCGGGCCGCCCACGATCCCGGTGTCGACCGGTTCGCTCCAGGTCTCCCCGCCGTCCTCGCTCCACCCCGCGCGCGCCGTCAGCGTGACGTCAACGTCGACATCGTGGACCCACGCCACTGTCAGCACGCGGCCGTTCCCAAGTGCGACAAGCCGCTGGTCGTAGTAGGCGAGCCGGCCGTCACCGTTGAGCGCCGGCACGAACCGATCCCAGGATCGGCCGTCGTCCTCCGAGATGCCGAAAAAGGCGTGGTACCGGCGCAGCCAGCCCTCGGTCTGCGCCTTCCCGTGCCGCTCCATCGGCCACAGCCACCGGCCGCTGCCGAGCGAGATCGGCGGTCCACACGGGATGGCCCACTCGTCGTCGTGCCGTCGTCCGTCAACCTCCGTGACAGATTTCCAGGCGCCGCCGGGGTCGCGCCGAACCACGAGCGAGTCGGCGTCGACGATCCCGGCCGCCTCGGGCACGAATTCCGGCGTCTCCGGGTCGGCCGTCCACATCCGGGCAGCCGTCAGGACGACCGTGCCGCGATCGTCGCCGCCCATCTGCGGCCCCGCCTGTGCGACGTCCTGCTGGCCGTGATCACGAAACGGGGACGGTGCCTCGGTCCAGGTGCTGCCACCATCCGTGCTCTCGGCCACGTGAATGCGGCCGTCCCTCGAGACCTTGGCGGTGCCGCGCCGGTACGCGCAGAGCAGCGTCTCCGGACCGGCTGCTCCAGCGGGAACCCGCGTGAGCGTCGACGCTGACGCAACGATGGCCCGCTGGGCGGGGAAGGGGTTGCGATAGACGATTGCCTCGCCGACGACGCGCACGATCCCTCGACAGCGGTCTGATGAATTGTCGACAATCTACAATGCCGGCGAAGCGACGGTCAACGAAGGACGAGCAGTGCCCGTGACCCACCAGCCTTCGCGGGATCTCGGCCGGGCGCCCGCCGCCCAGCCCAACCCACCTGGGACTCGGCCCGCCGCCTCCGGGACGCAGCGGTTCGGTGCCCTGCGGTCGCCCGCATACCGGCGCTACCTGATCGCGGCGACCATCACGAGTGCGAGCTCCTGGACCTTCATGACCGGCCTCGGCTGGGCCATGCTCGACGCGACCGGGTCGGCGGCGGTGGTGACGGCGGTGCAGACCGCGATGATCCTGCCGATCCCGTTCGCCGCCATCCCGGCGGGACTCATCGTGGACCGCCACGGGCCACGCGTTATCGTCGTGGCGACGCTCGTCGGGCTGGCCGCGATGTCCGCGGTGCTGGCCGGGTTGGCGGCCGCCGACAGTCTGACGCTCCTTGCGGTGATTCCCGTTGCGCTCGTGTTCGGCGCCTTTGACGGGCTCTACGTCGTCCCGGCACAGGTGCTCGTCGGCCGATCCGTGGACCGCTCGCTCATGGCCAGTGCCATCGCGCTGAGTGCGCTCCCGCTCGGCATCGGCCGGATCACGGGCGGGCCGCTGGGCGGCTTCCTCCTGGAGAACGGCGGCGCAACCGCGGCGATGACCGCAGGTGCCGTTGGTCTGGCGCTCGCAGCGCTGGTCCTCGTGGGGCTGGGGCGGCTCGAGGGGCTCGAGACCGAGCCGGGCACGATGTCGGGACTCCGTGACGGCCTTGCATCCGCTCGACGTTCGCCCGGCGCGGCGGTCGTGATCCGCTCGGCGTTGCCGTTGCCGGGCTCATCTACCCGTACCTGCCGCTGCTCCCGGTCGTGGCACGCGACGTCCTCCATGCCGGCCCGGCCCAGCTCGGCTGGCTCACCGCGGCGGGTGGCGTCGGCGGGATCGTGGCGGTGCTTGCTGCCCGGCCGCTTGGGGATCGCCTCGGGCGTGGACGGCTGGCGATCGCGCTCGTCATCGTCTCGGGGGTCGCCCTCATCGTGCTCGGTTCAGCGCTCAGCCTCCCGTTGACGCTGCTTGCCGCGGGCGTGTTGGCGGTTGGCACGCTCGTCTTTGGCACGAATGCCAACCTGCTGCTCCAGGCCATGACTCCGGCGCGGTTTCGTGGCCGCGTGCTTGCCTTGTACGGCTTCGCGTTCTTTGCCTCGATGCCCGTCGGCATGCTGGGGAGCGGTCTTGCTGCCGATCGATTCGGCGTGGGCGCAGTCCTGGTCGCCTTTGGCCTCTGTGCGATCGTGGTGGCGATTTTCTCGCCGCGCTCCGCCCGCGCTTCGTCACTCTCGACGTGGATGTCGCCGGTTCGGTCGTCCGGCGGCCTGGCGCCGCCTAGAGCCGAACTGCCTCGCCCGTCGCGCCCGAGCGTTCTGCCGCCTCGACCATCGCGATCGCCATCCGGGCCTCGAGTGCCGCGACCGATGGCTCGCGGTCGTCCCGGATCGCCTCGGCGAAGTCCTCGAGCTGATCGGCGAAGCCCTGGACACGGTTCAACGTGAAGGGGTCGCTGCCTGTCGCGGAGCGGGGACGGCGGTCACTTCTCAGCGGTCGCGCAGCACAACCCGGCCCGGGGTGAGATCCCGGATCCGTCGGACGCCCATGAGCTGCATGGTCCGGCGTGCCTCCCGCTGCAGAATTGCGCCAGCGCGATCCACACCACGCTCCCCGCCCGCCATCAGGCCGTACAGGTACGCTCGCCCGACAAGGCAGGCTCGTGCGCCCATCGCGACCGCGGCCGCGACATCGGCGCCACTCAGGATCCCGCCGTCGATGTAGACCTCGGTGACGTCCCCGACGGCCGACGCGATCGTCGGCAGCTGTTCGAGCGGCGTCGGCGCTCTGTCGAGCTGCCGGCCACCGTGATTGGAGATGACGATCGCATCCGCTCCGGCATCGACCACGGCGCGCGCGTCGGCCACGGTCTGGATCCCCTTGATCACGATCGGACCGGTCCACGCATCCCGAAGCCAGCCGAGGTCAGCCAGGGTGATGGTCGGGTCAAAGACACGGTTGATGAGGTCGGCGACCGTGCCCTGCGTCTCGGTGAAGGCGGCGAAGCGCAGCGGCTCGGTCGTCAGCAGGTTGACGGCCGCGTCGCCGAGCTACAATTTGGCGCCGTTTTCGCCGTCCGGCATGACATCGCCCCCGTTCAACGCGGGGCGCCCGTGATGCCAGCAGACGCACGCACATGACGCACGCCGAGACGGTCCGCGAGCTGGTGGACTGGCTGCTGCACGAGGGCCGTTTCCTGCCCGACAACGCCGAGCTGTTCGGCGAATTGTGCGAGCGCCTGGTCGCCGCCGGCATGCCGCTCGACCGCGTGTCGCTGCATCTGCGCGCGCTGCACCCGCGCTATCGCGGCGTCTCCCGGGTGTGGAAACCGGACGCGCCGATCGATGAGCGCTTCCTCGATCACGGCGTCGAAAAGACCGCGACCTATCTGGAAAGCCCGGTGCGGGCCGTCGATCGAAGGCCACCGCCGGCTCGAATGGCGGCTCGATACCGGCCGGGCGCTGCCGTTCGGCTTGCTCGAAGAGCTGCGCGAGGAGGGCTATGTCCATTACGTGATCGCGCCGCTGGTCTATGCCTCCGGGCCGGTCAACGCGTTCTCCTGGGCGACGCGGCGGCCGGGCGGCTTCACCGACGACGAGCTGGCGCTGCTCGATGCGCTGCTGCCGCATTATGCCGTCGTGACCGAGGGCAAGGCGCTGGTACGCTTTGTCGAGAGCTTGCTGAGCACCTATGTCGGCCACGAGTCGAGCCAGCTGATCCTCGACGGCCAGGTGCGGCGCGGCGACATCCGCTCGATTACGGCGGCGCTGATGCTGGTCGATCTGCGCGATTTCACGCTGATGACCGACAACCTCAGCCCGCGTGCCGTGATCCGCATGCTCAACGACTATTTCGACTGCGTCTTTCCGGCGGTGCGCCACCATGGCGGCGAGGTCTTGGAGATCATGGGCGACGGCGTGCTCGCGATCTTCCAGCAGGAGCAGGGCGCCAGCGCCACCGAGGTGTGCCGCAACGCGCTGCAAGCGGCGCGTGGAGGCGCTGCAGGCGATCGCCGTTCACAACCGCCGCGAGCTGTCGGGCGCCCCGGTGCTGCAGGCCGGCGTGGCGCTGCATTACGGCACCGTGTCGTACGGCAATATCGGCTCCGGCGACCGGCTCGACTTCACGGTGATCGGGCCGGACGTCAACCTGACCAGCCGCATCGAGCAGTTCTGCCGCCAGCTCGACCGCACCCTGATCCTGTCCGAGGCATTCGCCGAAAAGCTCGAACGGCCGGTATGGGAGATCGGCCATTACGAGCTGCGCGGCTTCGCCAAGCTGCATCGCCTGTTCGAACTGCCCGATGAAGATGAGGACGGGTGATCCAACCCGGACCGCGGGCGTCTCGCCCGCTCTTTGGTCCTTCGTCGGACAAGAGCGTGGGGCAATGCGGGCGGGACGCCCGCGGTCCGATCACTCTACCGCCTCACCTTGAAGAACTCGCGCAGCAGGTCGGCGGCGGCGCGTTCGGCGATGCCGCCGTAGATCTCGGGGCGGTGGTGGCAGGTCGGCTGGTCGAAGATGCGGGGGCCGTGCTCGACGCCGCCGCCCTTCGGGTCGTAGGCGCCGAAATAGAGCCGTCGTATATGCGCCAGCCCGATCGCCGCGGCGCACATCGGGCACGGCTCCAGCGTCACGTACAGATCGCAGTCGGCGAGCCGCTTGAGGCCGAGCCGCGCGGCGCCCTCGCGCAGCACCAGCATCTCGGCATGCGCGGTCGGGTCATGGTCGCGCTCGACCCGATTGCCGGCGGCGGCAATGATATCGCCGGCGGCATCGACCAGGGCCGCGCCGACCGGCACATCGCCCGCCGCAGCCGCCGCTTTCGCCTCGGCAAGCGCGCGGGTCATTGCGGCCGCAGCGGCTCGGCCCGTCTGCTCCGGCACATCCGCCCTCCGCGTCCGACGATATGCCGACAATGACAAAATTGTGGCCTTATTTGGAACCCGGCCACGAATTCTGCCGTTATCAGCACGGTTGTCTGTGACGCGCGGCCAAGTCGTGCAAGGAGAAGGTTCTCGCCGATCCAGCTCCTGCTGCCGTACCCAATTCTGCGCGGCGGAATGTTATGCCGCGGCCCCGATGCTATCCCGGGTAACAGCATCGGCGGCGCAGACCGAGAAACATCGGGTCACGGACTGCTATACATGGCGTTCTGGTGCCGCCGATCGAGGATGGGAAATCCCGTCTCCGATCGGCGGCCGGCCTTTCCAGCGGCGCTTGATCTTGATGACGGATAGCGGCTTGACAGGCGACCGCTGATCGCAACGCGTGTAGTGTTGACGGACGGGGGCTGGCCCGATGAGTGACGGCCTGCGCATCTATAATCTGTTCCCGACCCTGGCCGGGTCGATCGCGGATTGGACCGCGCAGCTGCCGCGTATCGCGGCGATGCGGTTCAATGCGGTCTACGTCAACCCGTTCCACTATCCCGGGTTTTCCGGCAGCCTCTACGCGGTCAAGGATTATTACCGGCTGAACCCGCGCTTTCGCGGCGCCGCGAGGCGCGGTGAGCGACGACGAGCTGCTGCGCGGGTTTACGCAGGCGGCGGCCGGTCACGGGCTGCGCGTCATCATGGACCTCGTCGTCAACCACACCGCCAAGGACAGCGAGCTGACGGCGCGGCGGCCCGAATGGTTCGCCCGCGACGCGCGGCGGCGAGGTGCTGTCGCCGTTCGCGATCGACCCGGCCAACCCCGAGAACAAGACGGTGTGGGGCGATCTGGCCGAGCTCGACTACCGGCCGCCGCAGCGCGACGCGATCGTCGCCTATTTCGAGGAGCTGGTGCGGCACTATGCCGGGCTCGGGTTCGGCGGCTTCCGCTGCGACGCGGCCTACAAGGTGCCGGCGGCGGCATGGCGCCGTCTGATCCGCGCGGCGAAGGAATGCGACCCCGAAATCGTGTTCTGCGCCGAGAATCTGGGAGCGCGCGAGGAAGAGGTGCTGGCGCTCGCCGATGCCGGGTTCGACTACCTGTTCAACAGCCTCAAATGGTGGGATTTCGAGAGCCCCTGGCTGCTCGACCAATACGAGCGCTATCGCCATATCGCGCCGTCGATCGCCTTTCCGGAAAGCCACGACACCGAGCGCCTCGTCGCCGAGCTGCTGGCGGCGGGTTTCCCGACGACCAGATCGAGACGCGCTATCGCCAGGCCTATGCGTTCGCGGCGTCGTTCTCGACCGGCGTCATGATGCCGATGGGTTTCGAGTACGGCTGGGCGCGGCCGCTCGATGTTGTCGCGAACGGCGAAGTCGAGCTGCGAGCCGGCCGCGTTCGACCTGTCGGGTTACATCGCCGGCGTCAACGAAATGAAGCGGCGATGCCGGCGCTGAACGAGGAGGGGCCGCAGCGCCGGCTGTCGCGGCCGGACGACCCGCTCGTGGCGCTGCTGCGGCGAACGCGAACGACGGCACCGACGGTGCGCTGATCCTGGTCAATACCCAGGAACGCGAGGCGCGCGAGGTCGTCGCCGAGGAGCTGCTGCGCGGCCGGCGGGGCTGACGCGGTTCGGCGATCGGCTCGTACTCGAGGAGGTCGCTGCCAGGCGGCGAGCGGCGGCCGATGCTGGGCCGCGGTTCCGGGTGATGCCGCTGGAAGTGCGGCGTGCTGCACGCAGTGCTGCGGCCGGTACGGCGTGTGCCGATCGAGCCGTGTCCCGATGTCGGGCGCGATCCCGGCCACCGGCCGGAATGGCGGCCCGACGCGCGCATCCTGATCGAGGACGTCTGGCCCGAGATCGATAGCGGGCGCTACCCGATCAAGCGCGTCGTCGGCGACGAGGTCGAGGTGTGGGTCGATCTGCTGCGCGACGGGCACGACAAGATCGCCGCCGTGCTGAAATACGCCTTCGAGGACGAGGCGTGGCGCGAAGACGCCGTTCGCGCTGTTCGACAACGACCGCTGGGTGGCGCGCTTTCGCGCCCGACCGGGTCGGGCGCTGGCGCTACACGATCGAGGCGTGGACCGACCGCTTCGACAGCTGGCGCGACGATCTGGTGAAGAAGCAGCGAGGCCGGCCAGGACATCGCGCTCGAACTCGTCGAGGGCGAGTATCTGGTCAAGGCCGCGATCCGCCGCGCCGAGCAAAGAGGAAGCGGTCAGCGCGGACGTGGCGCCGCTGGAGGCGATTGTCGTGGAACTCGCTCCGCCGATGCGGACGCAACGCGCCGAATTGCTGCTGTCGGACGAGCTGCGGACGCACATGGCGAGCGTCGATGATCGTGCCGACGCAGTGCAGTACCGCGTGCGAGCTGGAGCTGGTGGTCGACCGGACCGAGGCGCGTTTCGCCGCCTGGTACGAGATGTTCCCGCGCAGCCAGGGCACGCGACCCGACGCGCAGCGCGACCTTCGACGACATGATCGCGCGGCTCGACGAGGTCGCGGCGCTCGGCTTCGATGTCGTCTACCTCGTCGCCGATCCACCCGATCGGGCGGGTCAACCGCAAGGGCCGCGACAACAGCACTGATCGCCGAGCCGGGCGATCCCGGCAGCCCGTACGCGATCGGCGCCGAGCGAAGGCGGGCACAGCGCGGTCCACCCGGAGCTCGGCACGCTCGCCGATTTCCGCCGCTTCGTCGCGCCGCGCGGCGCTCGGCATCGAGGTCGCGCTCGATTTCGCGATCCAGTGCGCGCCGGACCATCCCTGGGTCAGCGAGCACACGCGACTGGTTCGAATACCGGCCCGACGGCACGATCAAATACGCCGAGAACCCGCCGAAGAAATACGAGGACATCGTCAACGTCGATTTCTACAACCCCGACCGCGACGGGCTGTGGAACGAGCTGCGCGACACGATCCTGTTCTGGGTCGACCAGGGGGTGCGCACGTTCCGGGTCGACAACCCGCACACCAAGCCGGTGCCGTTCTGGGAATGGGTGATCCGCGAGGTCAAGGCGCGCTGCCCCGACGCGGTGTTCCTGTCGGAAGCGTTCACCCGGCCGAAGATGATGCGCGCGCTGGCGAAGGCCGGCTTCACGCCAGTCCTATACCTACTTCACCTGGCGCAACACGAAGGGCGAGCTGATCGAATACCTGACCGAGCTGACGCAGGGCCCGGGCAAGGAGTATTTCCGGCCGAATTTTTTCACCAACACGCCCGACATTCTGCCGGTGTTCCTGCAGGAGGGCGGCCGGCCGGCGTTCCGCATCCGCCTGGTGCTGGCCGGCACGCTGTCGCCGGCCTACGGCATCTATAACGGCTTCGAATTATGCGAGAACGCCGCGCTGCCGGGGCGCGAGGAGTACATCCACTCCGAGAAATACGAGATACAAGGTGTGGGACTGGGACCGGCCGGGCAACATCAAGCGCGACATCACGATCCTCAACCGCTTCCGGCGCGAGAACCCGGCCCTGCACGAGCTGACGAATCTGCGCTTTCTCGACTGCCCCGACCCGAACACGCTGGTCTACGCCAAGGCCACCGCCGACCGCAGCAACATCGTCATCGTCGTCGTCAATCTCGACCCGCACGGGGTGCATGGCGGCGAGATCACGCTGCCGCTGCATGAATGGAACATCGCGCCCGACCAGGAATTTTCGGTCGAGGAAGCGTTTACGGAAGCGTCCATACGTGGCGCGGCGATCGCCGGCACCTTGTGCTCGATCCGCAGATCCAACCCGCGCTGCTGTTTCGCCTGCTTCCCGCAATGCCTCATGATCTGCACAGATCATCATCAAATTGCCCGCATCGGCCCCCTAAATCGCCGCTCGAGGGCCTCGGCCCGAGCATGAACCGATAGGGGATCAACTCATGACAGGGGATTTTCCTGCACCGCAGTTGCTGCCGCTTGCCACCTGCACCCGATAGCGGGGATCGCATGACGCCGCCCGACGATGCCCCGGCCGGCCTGCTGGCGAGCGCCGCAGCGATCGCGCGCCGCAGCCGGCGGTGAGCGATCCGCAGTGGTACAAGGACGCGATCATCTATCAGCTGCACGTCAAGGCGTTCTTCGACACCACCAATGACGGCATCGGCGATTTCGAGGGCCTGAGGCGCAAGCTCGACTACCTGCAGGATCTCGGCGTCACGGCGCTGTGGCTGCTGCCGTTCTACCCGTCGCCGCTGCGCGACGACGGCTACGACATCGCCGACTACAAGAACATCCATCCCGCCTACGGCAGCATGGCCGATTTCAAGGGCTTCGTCCGCGAGGCGCACCGCCGCGGCATGCGCGTCATCACCGAGCTGGTGATCAATCACACCTCGGATCAGCATCCCTGGTTCCAACGCGCGCGCCGCTCTCCGCCCGGCTCGGTCGTGGCGCGATTTTTACGTATGGAGCGATACCGACCAGAAATTCCTCCAGACGCGGATCATCTTTCTCGACACCGAGAAAGCGAACTGGACCTGGGACCCGATCGCCCAGGCCTATTACTGGCACCGCTTCTACGCGCACCAGCCCGACCTCAACTTCGACAATCCGCGGGTGTTTCGCGCGATCGTCAACGTGATGCGGTTCTGGCTCGATCTCGGGGTCGACGGGATGCGGCTCGACGCGGTGCCGTATCTGATCGAGCGCGAGGGCACCAGCAACGAGAACCTGCCGGAAACGCACGCGGTATTGCGCCGTTTACGTCACGAGCTCGACAAGCATTACGGTGATCGCATGCTGCTCGCCGAGGCCAACCAATGGCCCGAGGACGTGCTGCAATATTTCGGCGCCGGCGACGAATGCCACATGGCGTTCCACTTCCCGCTGATGCCGCGCATCTACATGGCGGTCGCGACCGAGGAACGGCACCCGATCACCGACATCATGCGGCAGACGCCGGAGATCCCGGAGAACTGCCAGTGGGCGATCTTCCTGCGCAACCATGACGAGCTGACGCTCGAAATGGTGACCGACCGCGAGCGCGATTACCTGTGGAACTACTACGCCGCCGATCGGCGGGCGCGGCTCAATCTCGGCATCCGCCGCCGGCTGGCGCCGCTGATGGAGAACGACCGGCGCAAGATCGAGCTGCTGACCGGCCTGCTGCTGTCGATGCCTGGAACGCCGGTGCTGTATTACGGCGACGAGATCGGCATGGGCGACAATGTCTTCCTCGGCGACCGCGACGGGGTGCGCACGCCGATGCAATGGTCGTTCGACCGCAACGGCGGATTTTCGCGGGCCGACCCGGCGAGCCTATACCTGCCGCCGATCATGGACCCGGTCTACGGTTTCGAAGCGGTCAATGTCGAAGCGCAGAGCCGCTCGCCGTCGTCGCTGCTGAACTGGACAAAGCGGCTGATCGCGGCGCGGCGCACGCGGCGCGCCCTGGGACGCGGCAGCCTCAGGTTCCTCTACCCCCGAACCGCAAGGTCATCGCCTATTTGCGTGAATGGGAAGGCGAGACCATCCTCGTGGTCGCCAATCTGTCGCGCTCGGCGCAGGCGGTCGAACTCGACCTGTCGGAATTCCGCGGCCGGCAGGTGATCGAGGTCTTGGGGCGCAGCCAGTTTCCGCAAGATCGGCGACCAGCCCTACTACCTGCTGACCCTGCAGGGTTACAGCTTCTTCTGGTTCGAGCTGGCGCTGTCGGCCGAGGACGAGGCTGCCGCGTCGCTGCAAGCATTGCCTCCGGAATTGGTGACGCTGGTGATGCCGCAGGGCTGGAGCGACCTGTTTACCCGGCACAACCAGCCGCAGCTCGAGAGCGACGTGATCCCGAGCTTTCTGCCGCGCCAGCGCTGGTTCGCGCGCCAAGGACCAGCGCATCCGGTCGGCCGGCGTGCTGCCACTCGGCGAGATCGCCTTCCGACGCCGGACGCAGCCGACGCCAAGCCGGGCAGTTACTTGCTGCAAGTGGTCGAGGCGGCACTGGCTAACGGCGAGCGCCAGCGCTACGCGCTGCCGGCCGCGGCGATATGGTCGCCCACCGGGAGTGAACAGCGGCAGACATTGCTGCCCGTCACGCTTGCGGAGTTGCGGCAGTCGCGCCGCGAGGGTGCGCTGGTCGACGCAATGTCGCAGGAAGGGTTCTTGCTGGCGCTGATGGCTGCGATCGAACGGCAGGCCGATATCGCGGTGCGCACGCCCGACGGCGGCAAAGGTGAAATCCGCTTCCGTCACACGCCGCTTTTCTCCGAGGCGCCGCTCCCCGAGCGTCTTGTCGTACGCAGGCTCGGCGCGGAGCAGTCGAACAGCTCGGTGCTGTTCGAAGAATACGCGGTGCTGAAGCTCTATCGCCGACTGCAGTCCGGCCCCCATCCCGAAATCGAGATGGGCCGCTTTCTTGTCGAGCGCGCCGGTTTCGCCAATACGCCACCACCGCTCGCGACAATCGAGCTGACGCTGGCCGGCGACGGAAGAGACCGAGGCGACTACTGCACTCGGCGTGCTGTTCGGCTTTGTCCGCAACCAGGGCGACGGCTGGACCTTGGCGCTCGATTACCTGCTGCGCTATCTAGACGATGCGCTGAACGAGGCTGCGCCCGGCGCGGTCGCGCCCGGCCGCTCCGCCGGTCTGCCCGACCCCGACCACTTCTTTCTCGCGTTGGCGCGCCAGCTCGGCTTGCGCACGGCGCAAATGCACCGCGCGCTCGCCGAATTCGCCGGCGACGACCCTGATTTCGTGCCGGAACCGATCACCAGCGACGATCTCGCCGAATGGCGGCGCGAACTGGAACAGGCCGCCGACAATATGCTGGCGCGGCTCGAGCGCAGTCGCGCGCGCCTGCCCGAGCCGACGCGGGAAGTGGCCGATGCGGTGCTTGCCTCGCAAGGCGGCTTGATGGAGGCAATTCGCTTCCTCGTGCCTGACAAGATCGTTGCGGTCAAGAGCGCGGCATCACGGCGATTTCCATCTGGGCCAGGTGATCGCCGTGCAGAACGACTTCTACATCATCGATTTCGAGGGCGAGCCGGGCCGGCCGATCGCGCGAGCGCCGGCGCAAGAGCTCGCCGTTGCGCGACGTCGCCGGCATGATCCGCTCGTTCGACTATGCCGCGGCCACCGCGGTGCGGCAGATCGCCGAAACGCGCCCGGCGGCGCTGCCGCGCGTCACCGCGCTTGGCCGAGGCGTGGCGGCAGCGCGCGGTCGACGGCTTCCGCGCCGCCTATCGCAGGACGATGCGCGGCTCGCCGGTCTATCCCGCCAATCGAATTGCAGGGCAAGGCGCTGATCGATTTCTTCACGCTCGAAAAGGCCATCTACGAGGTCGACTACGAAGCTGGCGAACCGGCCGGCCTGGGTTGCGATCCCGCTCAGCGGCATCCTGCGGGTGCTGGCCAAGACCACGCAAGCCACGGCGACGCGCAGCGACGCCGCGAGCGAGCCGAGGTGAACGGGAGCCGCGCATGCCGCATCGCCCTAGCGCCGAAGCCGAGGCGATCGCGGCGGGCGCCACGGCGACCCGTTCGCCTTTCTCGGCATGCACGAAGCTCGGCCGGGCTCGTATGTGCGCACCTTCCTGCCCGACGCGCGAGGCCGTCGAGGTGGTCGACAGCGCCAGCGGCAGCGATCGCCGGCCGGGCCGAGCGCATGCATCCCGGCGGGTCTGTTCGTCGCAGGCGCAGATCGCCGGCGGACCGCCGCGAGCCGTTCCGCTACCGGCTGCGCGTCGACGTGGGGCGGGCACGCGCAGAGTTCGAGGACCCCTATCGCTTCCCGCCGGTGCTCGGCGAGCTCGACGTGCATCTGCTCGGCGAAGGCAACCATCTCGCCAGCTACCAGAAGCTCGGCGCGCATCCGCTCGTGCATGAGGGCGTCGAGGGCGTCGCGCTTCGCGGTCTGGGCGCCGAACGCGCGGCGCGTCAGCGTGGTCGGCGACTTCAACGACTGGGACGGCCGCCGCATCCGATGCGCCTGCGGCACGACGGCGGCGTCTGGGAGATGTTCGTGCCCGGGCTGCGGCCCGGGCACGCTCTACAAGTACGAGATCGCTCGGCCCCGACGGCGACCTGCTGCCGCTGAAGGCCGACCCGCACGCCGACAGGCCGAGCATCCGCCCGGCACCGCCTCGATCGTCGCGGCGCCGTCGCGCCACGTCTGGCAGGACGGCGCCTGGATGGCGGAGCGCTGGCGCGCGCAACGACCGCGAGGCGCCGATCTCGATCTACGAGGTGCATCTCGGCTCGTGGCGCCGCGACTCCGAGGAAGGCGACCGCTATCTGACCTATCGCGAGCTGGCCGAGCAGCTGGTGCCCTACGTCGCCGACTGGGCTTCACCCATATCGAGCTGCTGCCGGTCACCGAGTATCCGTTCGACGGCTCGTGGGGCTACCAGCCGATCGGGCTGTTCGCGCCGACCAGGCGCTTCGGCACGCCCGACGAGTTCCGCGCGCTTCGTCGAGCGCTGCCACCGCGCCGGGCATCGGCGTCATCGCTCGACTGGGTGCCGGGCCATTTCCCGACCGACGCGCACGGGCTCGGCCGGTTCGACGGCACCGCGCTCTACGAGCACGCCGACCCGCGCCAGGGCTTCCACCGCGACTGGAACACGCTGATCTACAATTACGGCCGCCGCGAGGTGGCGAACTTCCTGCTCGTCGAACGCGCTGTTCTGGCTCGCGAGCTACCACATCGACGGGCTGCGCGTCGATGCGGTCGCCTCGATGCTGTACCTCGACTACAGCCGCAAGGCGGGCGAGTGGATCCCGAACGCTATGGCGGCCGCGAGAACCTCGAGGCGATCGCGTTCCTGCGCGCGCATGAACGAGCTGGTGTATCGGCGACGCACCGGGCGCGATGACCGCGGCCGAGGAATCGACCGCGTGGCCGATGGTGTCGCGGCCGCTCTACGTCGGCGGGCTCGGCTTCGGCTTCAAATGGAACATGGGCTGGATGCACGACACGCTGCAGCTACATGTCGCGCGACCCGATCCACCGCCACTACCACCACAACGACCTGACCTTCGGCCTGCTCTACGCCTTCACGAGAACTTCATCCTGCCGCTCAGCCACGACGAGGTGGTGCACGGCAAGGGCTCGCTGATCGGCAAGCATGCCGGGCGACCGCTGGCAGAGATTCGCCAATCTGCGCGCCTATTTCGCGCTTCATGTGGGCGCATCCCGGCAAGAAGCTGCTGTTCATGGGCGGCGAGTTCGCGCAGGAGCGCGAGTGGAACCACGATACCGAGCCTCGACTGGCACTCTGCTCGACGACCCGATCCATCGCCGGCGTGCAGCGGCTGGTGCGCGACCTCAACCGGCTCTACCGCGACGGCGCCGGCGCTGCACCAGCTCGATTGCGAGCCCGACGGGTTCGACTGGATCGATGCCGCGAACGGCGCCGAGAGCGTGCTGTCCTTCGTGCGCCGCGGCCGCGACCCGCAGCGACTGCGCGGTCATCGTCGTGCAATTTCACGCCGGTGCCGCGGCACGACTACCGCATCGGCGTGCCGCGGCCGGGCCGCTATGGCGAGCGCTCAACACCGACGCCGGCGATCTACGGCGGCAGCGACGTCGGCAACGGCGGCGTCGGTCGCGAGCCGAGCCGCATCCGATGCACGGCCACGGCCAATCGCTGCGCCTGCACACTGCCGCCGCTCGGCGACGCTGCATCCTGCACGCCGCGAATCGAGCGTGAGCCGGCCTTCATGCCATCGACGCCGGGTGTGGCCCGGGCAGCCCGTATCCCGCTCGGCGCGACCTGGGACGGCACGCGGCGTCAATTTCGCGCTGTTCTCGGCCCATGCCGAGAAGGTCGAGCTGTGCCTGTTCGACCGCTCCGGCAGCACGAGAACGAGCGCATCGTCCTGCCCGAGTACACCGACGAGGTGTGGCACGGCTATCTGCCCGAGACGCGGCCGGGACAGCTCTACGGCTATCGCGTCTACGGCCCCTACGACCCGAGCACGGGCCACCGCTTCAACCCGAACAAGCTGCTGCTCGACCCCTACGCCCGGCGATCGCCGGGCAGTTGCGCTGGAGCGACGTGCGTGTTCGGCTATCGCGTCGGCAGCCCGCGCGACGACCTCTCCTTCGACCGCCGCGACAGCGCCCGCTTCATGCCGAAATGCCGGGTCGTCGAGACCGCCTTCACCTGGGGCGACGACCGGCACCCGCGCACCTCGTGGGCCGAGACGATCATCTACGAGATGCATGTGCGCGGGCTTCACGATCCGGCATCCGGACGTGCCGAGCGCGAGCGCGGCACCTTCGCCGGCGCTCGCCTCGCCGGCGGTGATCGACTATCTCGTCGGGCTCGGCGTCACCGCGGTCGAGCTGCTGCCGGTCCACGCTTCGGTCGACGACCGGCATCTGATCGCCGACGCGGGCTGACGCAACTACTGGGGCTACAACACGATCGGCTTCTTCGCGCCCGACCCGCGCTTTCTGCCGGGCGGCTCGATCGCCGAGTTCAAGACCGCGGTCAAGCGCCTGCACGATGCCGGCATCGAGGTCATCCTCGACGTCGTCTACAACCACACCGCCGAGGGCAACCATCTCGGCCCGACGCTGTCGTTCCGCGGCATCGACAATCGCGTCCTACTACCGGCTGCAGCGACGACCGGCGCTTCTATCAGGACGTCACCGGCATCGGCAACACGCTGAACATCGATCATCCGCGCGTGCTGCAGATGGTGATGGACTCGCTGCGCTACTGGGTCGCCGACGATGCATGTCGACGGCTTCCGCTTCGACCTTGCGACGACGCTTGGCGCGCGAGAACGGCGACTACAGCCAGGGCGCGGCATTCTTCGACGCGATCCGCCAGGACCCGGCGATGTCGCAGGTCAAGCTGATCGCCGAGCCCTGGGATGTCGGCCCCTACGGCTACCAGCTCGGCAATTTCCCGCCGGGCTGGGCCGAGTGGAACGGCCAGTACCGCGACGCCGTCCGCCGCTTCTGGAGCGGCGACGAGGGCATCGTCGCCGAGATGGCGTCGCGCGTCGCCGGCTCGTCCGACATCTTCGGCTATCGCGGCCGCCGCCCCTGGGCCAGCATCAACTTCGTCACCGCGCATGACGGCTTCACGCTGCAGGACCTCGTCAGCTACGAACGACAAGCACAACGAGGCCAACGGCGAGGACAACCGCGACGGGCACGACGCGAATTTCAGCTGGAATTGCGGCGTCGAGGGCCCGACCGACGATCCCGAGATCGTCGCGCTGCGCGACCGCCAGAAGCGCAACCTGATCGCGACGCTGCTGCTGTCGCTCGGGCGTGCCGATGCTGCTCGCCGGCGACGAGATCGGCCGGACGCAGCAGGGCAACAACAACGCCTATTGCCAGGACAACGAGATCTCCTGGCTCGACTGGGAGCAACATCCGACCCGAGGACGAGGCGCTGCGCAATTTCGTGCGCCACCTGATCCGCGCTGCGGCGGCAGCACCGGGTCTTCTCGCGGCCGCGCTTCTTCCGCGGCGAGGTGGTGTCGCGAAGCGGGCTCAAGGACATCACCTGGGTCACCCCGGCCGGGGGCGAGGCGACCGGCGACGGATTGGGGCAACCCGGTCGCGCGCTCGCTCGGCTATGTGCTGGGCGGCGCGGCCGGCGAGTTCTACACGCCCGGGCGGCCAGCGCGACATCGACGAGAGTTTTCTGTCATGATGAACGCGTATCACGGCGATCTCGATTTCCACTTCCCGCAGCTGCCGGCGCTGCTGGTCTGGGAGGCGCTGGTCGATACGGCCGAGCCGACGGGCTCGTCGAGCCGGAGACGATCTGTGGCAGCCCGGCGAAGTCTATCCGCTGCAGGCGCGCATTCCTTCGCGCTATTCATCAATCGCGCGCCAGCGCGGCGCGCGCTCCGGCGGTCCAGGCGATCGACGACGGCCGCTCCGATCGGCTGCACCGGCCCCTGACGCTCCGCCGAGGCGAGGACGCGATGCGGCAGGCATCATCGAGCTGCCTTCGGCGCCGAGATCGTGCCGGGCGGCGTGCGCTTCCGGCTGTGGGCGCCGACAGGCGCAGGCGGTCGACGTCGCGCTCGAGGGCGAGCGAAGCCCCGCGCCCATGCAGCCAGAAGCAGGCGGCTGGTTCGAGCTGACCACCGACGCGGCGCGCGCCGGCATCCGCTACCGGTATCGCGTCGACGGCGATGCGCGGTGCCGGATCCCGGCCTCGCGCTTCAGCCCGACGACGTGCACGGGCCGAGCGAGGTCATCGACCCGCGCTGCCTACCAATGGCGCGACGGCGGCTGGCGCGGCCGGCCATGGGAAGAGGCGTCCTCTACGAGCTGCACGTCGGCACGTTCTCGCGCGAGCGGCGACTTCGCCGGCGGCGATCGCGCATCTCGACCACCTCGTCGAGCTCGGCGTGACCGCGATCGAGCTGATGCCGCTCGCCGATTTCCCGGCCGGCGCAACTGGGGCTATGACGGCGTGCTGCTCTTCGCGCCGGCTCCGCCTAGGCCGGCCCGACGATCTGAAGGCCTGGTCGAGGCCTGCCACGCCCGCGGCCTCACGATCCTGCTCGACGTCGTCTACAACCATTTCGGCCCGGACGGGAACTACCTGCACGCCATCGCGCCCGACTTCTTCACCGAGCGGCACCACACGCCGTGGGGCGCGGCGATCGACTTACGACGGCACGACGCAGCCGGCCGGTGCGCGATTTCTTCGTCCACAACGCGCTCTACTGGCTCGAGGAGTACCATTTCGACGGGCTGCGCCTCGACGCCGTCCACGCGATCATCGACGACAGCAGCCCGACATCCTCGACCGAGATCGCCGAGACGGTGCGCGCGCCGCATCACCGGCCGCCAGGTCCATCTCGTCCTCGAGAACGACGACAACGAGGCCCGCCGCCTCGCGCGACGCAACGGCCGGCCGCGTCTACTACACCGCGCAGTGGAACGACGACTTCCACCACGTGCTGCATGTGCTCGCGACCGGCGAGACCGACGGGCTACTACGCCGACTACGCCGACGCCCGATCGAGCAGCTCGGCCGCGCCCTGGCCGAGGGCTTCGCCTATCAGGGCGAGCCCTCGCCCTATCGCGACGGCGGCCGCGCGGCGAGCCGTCCGGCGACCTGCCGCCGACCGCCTTCGTGTCCTTCCTGCAGAACCACGACCAGATCGGCAACACGCCTTCGGCGAGCGCCTCACCGCGCATGCGCCGCCGAGAAGCGGTGCATGCCGCGATCGCGATCGTGCTGCTGTCGCCGCAGATCCCGCTGCTGTTCATGGGCGAGGAGTGGGCGAGCGCGACAGCCGTTCTGTTCTTCTGCGATTTCGACGCCGAGCTTGCCGAGGCGGTGCGCAAGGGCCGCCGCCGCGAATTCGCGCAATATCCCGGAATTCGGCGACCCCGCAGCGCAGGAGCGCGATCCCCGACGCCGACCGCCGAGAGCAGCTTCACCGCGTCGCGGCTCGACTGGACGGCGCGTCGAGCGCGAGCCGCATGCGACCTGGCTCGGCTGCGTATCGCCACCTGCTGGCGATCCGCGCAGCGCGAGATCGTGCCGCGCCTGCTGCGGGATGGCTCCCGGCGGACGACTTTCGCGAGCTCGGCGCCGACGGCACTGCGGGTCGAGTGGCGGCTCGGCGACGGCGCGACCCTGCTGTGCTCGCCAATTTCGGCGAGAGCACGGTGCGCGCTCGATCGACCCCGCGCCGCGCGGCGGCCTGCTCTATTAGCACCGAGCCCGACGCCGCCGGCTGTCGAAGCTGGCCGGCGGCTGCGCCGCGTTCTATCTGATCCCGCGCAGCCGAGCCGCGATGAGCTGCGCTCGACGAGCTGCGCCACGTCGCGGGCCTGGTCGGCATCGCGACCGCATCACGTCGATGCCCTCGGCGTCGTGCATGAGCCGGACGAGGAGACGCTGGCGCGACTGATCGCCGCCTTCGGCCTGCCGACCGAGCCAGCAAGAAGCGGCCGACGCGCTCGCCGAAGCCGAGCGGCGGCGCCGTTCGGCCTCGCGCCGGTTCACGTCGTGGCGCAGGAAGACCCCTGTCCCTGCCCTGCAGCCTCCGGTCTGCCGCGGGAACGCACGCCGGTCGATGGCACTGCCGTTTCGAGGACGGCGCGAGCGCTCGCGGGCGCAGCCGACGGCGCGCCGAACTGCGACTCCCGGCGGATCTGCCGCCCGGGTATCACCGCCTCGCGGTCGCGGCTGGCGGCGGCACACGCGGAGATCGACCTGATCGTCGCGCCGCCGTCGTGCCACCTGCCGGAGGGGCTGCAGCCAGGCGCGCGCAGCTGGGGGCTCACCGCGCAGCTCTACGGCGCTGCGCAGCGCGCGCAATTGGGGCATCGGCGATTTCAGCGACCTGGCGCTGCTGTGCCGGCGGCGCCGGGTCGCTCGGCGCCGCGACCGTCGGCCTCAACCCGCTGCACGCGCTGTTCGCGGCCGAGCCGCGCCATTTCAGCCCGTATTCGCCGTCGAGCCGCGTCCTGGCTCGAACTACCTCTACATCGATGTGACCGCCGTCCCCGGCTTTGCCGAGGACGCAGCGGCGCAGTCCTTGCGTCCGGCTGCCGCGATCGCCGCGGCCGCGCGACGCCGAACTGGTCGATTACGCCGCCGTCGCCGCCGTTCAAGCGCCCGGTGCTGGAGGCGCTGTTCAGCGTTCCGGCTGCGCGATGGCGCGGCAGCGCCGCCGCCGATTTCCGCGCCTTCCAGCGCGAGCGGCGGCGCGGCGCTGGCCGAATTCGCCACGTTCGAGGCGCTGCACGAGCATTTCCTGGCGAACGGCGGAGCCGTTCTCGTGGCACGAATGGCCGGAGCCGATGCGCGATCCCCAGTCGGCCGGAGGTCGCGGCTTTCGCCCGCGACCACGCCGAGCGCGTCGAGTTCTTCCAGTTCCTGCAATGGCAGGCCGACCGGCAGCTCGGGCACGCCGCCGAGCCGCGAAGCCGGGCTCGCGATCGGCCTCTATCGCGATCTCGCGGTCGGGGTGAACCCGCACGGCGCCGAGGCCTGGGCCGATCAGCGAACTGGTCGTGCCCGGAGCGTCGATCGGCGCGCCGCCCGACCCGCTGAGCCGCGCCGGGCAGAATTGGGGTCTGGCGCCGTTCAACCCGCTGGCGCTGCGACGGCGCAGGGTTCGCGCCGTTCATCGCGGCGCTGCGCGCCAACATGCGGCATGCCGGGGTGCTGCGGATCGATCACGTGATGGGATTGCAGCGGCTCTACTGGGTCCCGAGCGGCAGCCCCGCCACCGCCGGCGCCTATGTCAATTACCCGTTCCGCGACATGCTGCGGCTGGTCGCGCTGGAGAGCCGGCGCCACGGCTGCGCCGTCATCGGCGAGGATCTCGGCACCGTTCCGGACGGTTTTCGCGAGGCGATGCAGGCCGCGAACGTGCTGTCCTATCGCATCTTCGCGTTCGAGCGACACTGGGACGCGACATTCAAGGCGCCCGGCGAATACCCGCCGCTGGCCGCCGCCTCGGCCGCGACACACGATCTCGCGACCGTTGAAGGGCTTCTGGCTCGGCCGCGACATCGCCTGGCGCCGGCGGCTCGGGATCTATCCCGACGCCGCGGCCGAGGCAGCCGAGACGAACGAGCGCCGCCGCGATCGACGGCTGCTGCTCGAAGCGCTAGCGCGCGAGGGGCTGCTGCCGCCCGAGCGCTTCGCCGAGTTCCTATCCGCGGACGGCGAGCCGGCGTACGGCCTCGAACTGGGCGAGGCGATCCGCGCCTATCTCGGCCGCTCGCGCGCGCGGCTGATGCTGGTGCAGCTCGAAGACGTCGCCGGCGAGGTCGAGCAGGCCAACCTGCCCGGCACCACCGACGCGCACCCGAACTGGCGCCGCCGGCTGTCGGTGCGCCTCGACGAGCTGCTTGCGAGCCCGGAGATGGCGCGCACCGCCGCCCTGGTATAGCGATGCACGGCGGCATATGCGGACCCGAACGCACGTAATGAGCCGAGCGGCCGCGAGCCATTCCGCGATCCGCGCGACCTACCGCCTGCAGTTCCACAAGGGCTTCACGTTTCGCGACGCCGCCGCGCTCGTCCCGTATCTCGCGCGGCTCGGCGATCAGCCATGTCTACGCCTCGCCACTGATGGAGGCGCGCCCCGGCTCGACCCACGGCTACGACATCGTCGACCACGACCGGCTCAACCCCGAGATCGGCACCGAAGCCGAGTTCGAGGCGCTGGTCGCCGCGCTCGCGGCGCACGGCATGGGCCTCATCGTCGACATCGTGCCGAACCACATGGGTGTCGGCGGCGCCGACAACGCCTGGTGGCTCGATGTGCTCGAATGGGGCGAGGCCTCGCCCTATGCCGCCTTCTTCGACATCAACTGGGACCCGCTGCGCGACGACCTGAAAGACCGGGTGCTGCTGCCGGTGCTCGGCGACCAATACGGCGCCGTGCTGGAAAGCGGCGAGATCGAGCTGCGCTTCGAGCCGGACGAAGGAACGTTCAGCGCCTGGTATTACGAGCACCGTTTTCCGATCTCGCCGCTGTCCTATGCGGCGATCCTGCGTTACGGCGGAGCGGCGCTGAGCGAACTGGCCGACGCGTTCGCGATGCCGCGCCGGCGCGCAGCGCATTCGACGCGCGCCCGCACCGAACAGCTGAAGCGCCGGCTTGCCGAGGTGGTGACCGATCCCGAGATTGCCGCGGCGCTTGAAACGCGCCGTGCGGGCGTTCGCCGGGCGACCGGGCCGGCCGGCGAGCTTTCGGCGGCTGCACCGCCTGCTCGAAGCGCAGGCCTACCGCATCGCGTTCTGGCGCGTCGCGACCGACGAGATCAACTACCGCCGGTTTTTCAACATCAACGATCTGGCCGGGCTGCGCATCGAATTGCCGGAATTGTTCGAGGCGACGCACCGGCTGGTTCTCGACGATGGTCGAGCGCGGCTACGTGCAAGGGCTGCGGATCGACCACATCGATGGGCTGTTCGACCCAGCCGCAATATTGCGCGACACTGCGCGAGCGCACCGGCGATGCGACCTATATCGTCGTCGAGAAGATCCTGGCGCGCTACGAGCGCCTGCCGGATTGGCCGATCGCCGGCACGACCGGCTACGATTTCGTCAACCAGGCGCTGGCGCTGTTCGTCGATCCCGGTGCCGAGGCGGCGATGACCCGCCTGTACCGCCGTCTGACCGGGCGTGACGAAAGCTTCGACGAGGTGCTGTACGCCTCGAAGCAGCGGATCATGCGGGTCAATCTGGCGAGCGAGATGAATGTGCTCGCCAGCCGCTTCCATCGCCTGGCGATCAGCGACTGGCGCACGCGCGACTTTACGCTCCGCGGCATGCTGGCGGCGCTCGAAGAGGTGATCGCCGCGTTTCCGGTCTACCGCACCTACGTGTCCGAGCGCGGCGCCGGCCCGGACGATCGCCGCTATATCGAATGGGCCATATCGCAGGCCAAGAAGCGCTGGCGCCCCGGCGACACGCTCGATCCTCGATTTCATCCGCGGCGTGCTGCTCGCCGAGCTGCCCGGCCGCGCCGGAGCCGAGGACGTGCTGCGCAACGCGATGCAGTTCCAGCAGGTCACCGGCCCGGTAATGGCGAAGGCGTTCGAGGACACCGCCTTCTATCGCTATTTCCGGCTGCTGGCGCTCAACGAGGTCGGCGGCGATCCGCGCCGCTTCGGCATGTCCTGCGCCGCGTTCCACCATGTGACGGCGGAGCGCGGACGGCTGTGGCCGCGCGCGATGGTGACGACCGCGACGCACGACACCAAGCGCGGCGAGGATGCGCGGCTGCGCATCGCGCTGCTGTCGGAAATGCCGCGGGAATGGGGCCGTCGCGTCGCGCATTGGCAGCGGCTCAACCGCCGGCACCGCGGCGACATCGACGGCGAGCCGGTGCCCGACCGCAATGTCGAATATCTGTTCTACCAGATGCTGGTCGGCGCCTGGCCGCCGCTGCTCGATCCGGCAGATGTCGAACGGGTGGCCGCGCTGGCCGAGCGGATCGATGCCGCGATGATCAAGTCGGTGCGCGAAGGCAAGGAGCGGTCGAGCTGGAGCTATCCGAACGCCGAATACGAGGCCGGGTTGCAGCGCTTTGTGCGCGGCGTGCTCGACGCCGGTCGGGTCAACCCGTTCCTTGCCGACTTCGCCGCGTTCGTGGCGCTGCTGGCGCGGCCTGCGGCAATCGCCTCGTTGGCCCAACTCGTGCTGAAGTTGACGGTGCCGGGGGTGCCGGACATCTATCAGGGCGGCGAGCTGTGGGATTTCAGCCTGGTCGATCCCGACAACCGCCGGCCGGTCGATTGGGCCGAGCGGCAACGATTGCTCGATACGGTTGACGGTGCGAGCCCAGCCGAACTCGGCGAAGGCTGGCAGGACGGCCGCGAGAAGCTGTTCGTGACAGCGCGCCTACTCGAGCTGAGGCGCGCGCGGCCGGCGCTGTTCGCCGCGGGCGACTATCAGCCCTTGGAGATCGGCGACGGGCGCAATTCCGACCGGCTGTGCGCTTTCGCGCGGCGGCACGTCGACGAAGTCATCGCCGTGGCGATACCACGGCTGACCTACGGGCTATTTCGCGACGGCGGGCCGGCGGATTTCGGCGCGACCGAGGTTGCCCTGCCCGCCGTCGCGACGCCTGGCTGGCGCAACGTCTTTACCGGCGAGGTCATCGAGGCGCGCGAGCGCCTTCGCGCCGCGGAGCTGTTTCGGCAATTTCCGGTCGCCGTGCTGGTCGGCAACGCGACCGCATAGATGCCGGCCCATCGGGATTGCGTCGCTACGCTCGCAATGACAGCGATTTTGAGTTGTCATTGCGAGGAGCGCAGCGACGAAGCAAATCTCGGTGAGGTCATGAACATGACAAAGCCCGCCTCCTTTCAGTATCGGCTCGGCCTCAACCAGCCGGCGCATAGCCCGACCGCGCGCCGCCTGGCCGAAATGGCGGCGGCAATCCTAGCGCGACACCGACGGCGAATTTCGGCTCGACGTGTTTCCCGAAAGCCGGCTCGGTCCCGACCCGCAGATGTTCGCCGACGTACGCAGCGGCGCACTCGGAATTCTTCGTGTCGGGCGCGGGGCTCGGCGGCGTCGCGCCGACCAGCATGCTGCCGCTGATGCCGTATGTCTTTCACGACAGCAAGGCCGTGTTCGCGGCGCTCGACGGGGCGCTTGGCGACATCATCCGACGCGAGCTTGCCGCTGCCGGGCTGCATGCCTTCCACCGCGGCTTGCAGAACGGCTTCCACCATATCACCAACGATGTCAGGCCGATCGAGACCGCCGCCGATTTCGCCGGCCTGAAGATCCGCACCCCGGGGGGCGAGATCGCCGGCGGATTTCTTCCGGACGCTCGGCGCCGAGGCCGGCATGGTGCCGTTCAGCGGCATGTATGACGCGCTGAAGGCGAAAGCAGTTCGACGGGCAAAGCGATCCGCACGGCGTCGTGTTGTCGCTGCGGCTGTACGAGGTGCAGCGATATCTGAGCATCACCGCCCATTGGTGGACCGGTTTCACGCTGCTCGCGAATGCCGGCGCGTGGCAGAAACTGCCGGCGGAGATCCAGACCGTCGTCGAGCGCAACGCAGAGACATACGCGCTGCTGCAGCGGGCCGACATCGAGACGGTCAACGCCGCCGGCGCCACGGCTCTGGCAGGCCACGGCATGATCGTCAACACGGCGGATGCCGGCAGCATCCGCGACAAGCTCGGCGACTTCTACGCGCGCTGGCGGACCCGGTTCGACCCGGCCGCCTGGGCGTTGCTCGAGGCTGCGCGGACGGATTAAGGCAAGTCCCGCCCAGCACCGCGATGGAAGCTGCCGATCACCTCGCCGCAGCGGTGCAGCGCGGCGATCGGCGGGCCCTCGCTCGCGCCGTCACGCTGGTCGAAGTCGACGCGGCCCGATCATCGCCGGCAGGCCGAGGCGCTGATCGAGCAGATCTTGCCGGCGACCGGCGGCGCGACGCGGATCGGCATCTCCGGCCCGCCCGGCGCCGGCAAATCGACCTTTATCGAGCGCTTCGGCCTCGACGGCATCGCCCGCGGCCACCGCATCGCGGTGCTCGCGGTCGATCCCGGATCGAAACGCGGCGGCGGCGCGATCCTCGGCGACAAGACGCGGATGGCCGAGCTCGGCCGCGCGCCGGCGGCCTTTATCCGGCCGTCCTCGGCCGGGGCGGAGACCGGCGGGGTCGCCCGCCGCACGCGCGAGGCGATCCTGGTGTGCGAGGCGGCGGGCTTCGACACGGTCGATGGTCGAGACGGTCGGCGCCGGTCAGGCCGAGACGACCGTCGCCGAAATGGTCGACATGTTCGTGCTGATCCTGCCGCCGGCTGCCGGCGACGAGTTGCAGGGCATCAAGCGCGGCATCATCGAGCTGGCCGATCTGATCCTCGTCAACAAGGCGGACGGCGAGTTGCTCGACCATGCGCGCCGCGCCGCCGCCGAATACGCCAACGCGATCCACCTGATCCGGCCGGCGCATCCCGGAATGGCAGGTCGCGGTGCGCGCCGTGTCGGCACTGACCGGCGACGGGATCGACCGGTCTGGGACGATGTCGCGCGGTTCCGTGCCGCGCTCGAAGCGAGCGGCGCCTGGCAGCGGCGCGCCGAGCAGGCGCGCGCCGCGCTGTGGCAGGAGATCGGCGACGGGCTCGTCGAGAGCTTCCGCGCCGCGCCCGAGATCGCCGCCCGCCTCGCCGCGATCGAGAGGACGTCGCCGGCGGCGCCGCACTCCCGCCGCCGCCGCGCGCCTCTTGTTGGCGGCCTTTCTTCGCGGAACAGAAGCGAATAGCCGCGACTGATTTCGCGTTAACGTTGACTAGCTCGCGTGGAATCTGCGAAGATAAGACATTGAAAAAGCGCCGTCGTCGCGCCTTTTCGCCGCAAGTTTAATCGTCTTTCGATCGTTGTTGTAACACGGGAGAGTCACAATGCGTATCATTCGCAAGCTAGGGGTCGCCTCCGCAATTTTTGCGCTGTCGATCTCTAGTCTCTGCCGGTAACGCCATCGCCGACAGCCGCATGTTTTTCGCCTACCTCTATGGCGGCAACGAAGTCCCGGATGCTGGCGACACGAACGCCTTCGGCATTGCGACGGTGTCGGTCGCCGGCCCCACCGCGCTGTGCTACTCGATCTTCTTTAAAGACGGTGCCGCCACGCCAGCCGGCTCATATCCATACGGGTGCGGCCGGCGTTGCCGGCGGCATCCTTGTGCCCCTGCCTATTAACGCTCTCTTGCCGCTCGCGTATCCAGTTGCGTTGCCACAGCAGCGGCTAAAGTCACGGCGATCCAGGACAACCCGCAGAACTTCTATGTCAATGTGCACACCAGCGAATTCCCGGCTGGGGCCGCTCGGGGCCAGTTGCAATAGGTAGAATCCTTTACCTCACGACGCTGTATGCAGGACCGGCCGCCCGTGAGGGCGAGCATGGGTGACTTCTTACTTAGGTTACCGCGTCGTGCCATCGCATCTGTCAACTGACGCAAACCCGCCTCACGGCGGGTTTGCCTTGAGCGTGGCTGTGGAGGTGCGCGAAAACTGGCTTGAGACTATCGTGCGCGGGCGAAGTATTCCTCGTAGGGGATGTCGTTGCTGATCAGGACGCCGCCATCGACGTCGAGGGCGATGCCGGTGCACATGCGGGCCATGTCGCTGGCCAGGAACAGCACGGCGTCGGCGATGTCCTCCGGCTCGACCATACGGCCTAGCGGGATTTTCCTGGCGCGATCGGCCTTGCGTTCGGCCGAGGGCACCTGGCCGCCGCCAAAGCCGGTCGCGGTCGGGCCGGGGCACACCGCGTTAACCCGGATCCCGTCGGGCGCCAGCTCGTAGGCGGCGTGGCGCGTGAGGCCGAGCAGCCCGGCTTTCGACGCGCTGTAATTGGCGCCACCGCCGAACGAGATGCGCCGCCCGGCGACCGAGGCGATGTTGACGATCGCGCCGCCACCGCGCTTTTTCATGTACGGGATCACCGCCTGCGTGCCGTTGAACGGACCGCGCAGATTGACCGCCATGATGCGGTCCCAGTCGGCGACCGGCATCGCCGCGATCGTCTGGCGCGTGATCGTGCCGGCCGAGTTGACCAGCACGTCGATGCCACCCTCCTTCGCCGCGATATCGGTCGCCAGCCGCGCGAACGCCTCGCCGTCAGACACGTCGAGCGCATGTCCGCTGGCATTGCCGCCGATTTCGGCGGCAACCCGCGCCGCGGCATCGCCGTCGCGGTCGATCACCGCGACCCGCGCACCGCCCGCCGCAAAGCCGCGCGCGCTCGCCGCGCCGATGCCGTTGCCGCCGCCGGTCACGAGAACGATCTTGCCGGTGAAATCGAGCGCCATCGGATCGTCCTCCTCTGTCGGCCGGCGATAAAGCGGTCGATCTTGCGATAGCGGAACAGCCATTTGCCGCCCTGCTTGACCATCTGGTCGGCATAGCCGCCGCCGGAGCCGATCTTGGGGCCCTCCGGGCTGTTCTGCACGGTGGTCCAGTTCGAGCGGACCTCGGCGCTGTCGCCATTCAGCGCGATGACGATGTTGGTCGTCAGATGGACGGCGCGCGGCCGGTTGTCGCCTGCCCTCGCCCGGATATCACGCGCCTGTTGCGCGATCCCGGCGCGGCCGGTGCCCTTGCCGAAGGCGGTGTCCCAGGTGCCGTCCTCGGTGAACAGCGCCGCCATGCCGTCGTAATCGCCGCCGTCGAGCCGGAAGCAATACTCGGCCAGCACCTCGCGAATGGCGTCCTTTTCCTCCAGGGCGGTTGGCATCTCTTCCCTCCGCGTAAAGTCTGCTGTACAGTCGTCAGCCGAGATTGCTTCGTCGCTGCGCTCCTCGCAATGACGATCGCTCGGTTGTCATTGCGAGCGAAGCGAAGCAATCTCGTGCAACAAAGAACGGGGCAATCGATGGCTGCCACCGCCAACCGGGTCGCGCTGTACGGCGCCGTCGGACCGGAGCTGACGCATTACGACGTCGATGTCGAGGCCGCGACCCTGACGCGGCGCGGCACGGTCGCGCTGCCGGCCAACATCCATTATTGCTGGCCGCACGCGTCGCGGCCGCTGCTGTATGCCGCGTCGAGCGACAGCGCGTCCGGTGTCGGGGGCCATGTCGGCACCAACCACCAGGTCACGGCGCTCGCGATCGACCGGGCGACCGGCGCGCTCTCCCCGCACGGCGCGCCGATCGCGCTGCCGACGCGGCCGATCCACATGACGACCGACATCCCGTCGGAATACATCCTGGTCGCGTTCAGCAACCCGAGCGGCCTCAAGGTCTATCGCATCAACCATGACGGCGCGCCCGGGCCGGAGGTCGAGCAGCCGGATTTCATCGACCCCGGCATCTACGGCGCACCAGGTGCGGGTGACGGCTCGACAACCGCAAGGTGATCCTCGTCGCGCGCGGCCATGACGCGCCGGCGGCAAGCCCGAAGAGCCGGGCTCGCTGAAGGTGTTCGACTACCGCAACGGGCAGCTGACCAATGAGGTGTCGGTCGCGCCGAACGGCGGCTACGGGTTCGGGCCGCGCCACCTCGATTTCCATCCGACGCAGCCCTGGGTCTATGTGTCGCTGGAGCGGCAGAACCGGCTCGACATGTTCCAGTTCCACGACACGACGCTGCTGGCGGCGGCCGTGTACCAGAAGGGCACGCTGGCCGAGCCCGACAATATCCGCGGCCGGCAGGCGGTCGGCACCGTGAAACTGCATCCGAACGGCCGCTTCGCCTATGTCGCGAACCGCGCCTCGTCGACGACCGAAGTGGACGGCAAGCGGGTGTTCGTCGGCGGCGAGAACACGCTCGCGGTGTTCGCGATCGATCCGACGACCGGCGAGCCGAACGCGATCCAGCACGTCGATACGCGCGGCATCCATTGCCGCAATTTCCACATCGACCCGAGCGGGCGGCTCTTGGTCGCGTCGCACATCATGGGATTGCCGGTGCGCGACGGCGGAAGTTTCGTGCCGGCCTGCCTGTCGGTGTTCCGCATCGGCGACGACGGCAAGCTCGACTTCGTGCGCAAATACGATGTCGAGGTCGGCGACAGGCAGATGTTCTGGATGGGCATGGTTGGGTTATCTTGACGCGCTGGATCAGCACATCGCGTCCTTCGAGACGGCCGCTTCGCGGCCTCCTCAGGATGAGGAACTTTGGTATATGCCATCGACCATATACCTCATCCTGAGGAGCGCCGCAGGCGCGTCTCGAAGGACGCTGGATGCTCGTGCAGCCTCAGGCCTGTGTTGAGGGAGAGAATATCGTGGACACGATCGAGAACGACGTCTTCGAGACCGCGAAGCGCGTGTTGCCGGGCGGCACGTTCGGCAATTTCCCGGGCGAGGTCGTGATCCGCGAGGGCAAGGCCGGCCGCGTCTGGGACGAAAACGGCAAGGAGTACGTCGACTATCCTGCTCGGCTCGGGGCCGATGCTGGTCGGCCATTGCCATCCCGAGGTGACCGAGGCGGCGCAGGCGCAGATCGCCCGCGGCACGACCTTCTTCGCCAACAACCGGCTCGGCATCGAACTGGCCGAGGCGATCGTCGACGCGGTGCCGTGCGCCGAGCAGGTGCGGTTCGTGTCGTCGGGCACCGAGGCCGACCTCTACGCGATGCGCGCCGCCCGCGCCTATCACCCGCCGCGACAAGATCCTCAAATTCGAGGGCGGCTATCACGGCATGAGCGATTATTCGCTGATGAGCCTGGCGCCGAAGCGCTCCGGCAATTTCCCGCTGCCGGTGCCGGATTCGGCCGGCATCCCGAAGAGCGTGCGCGACGACATGATCATCGCGCCGTTCAACGATGCCGAGGCGGTGGCGAGCGCTGGTGCGCGAGCACGAGAGCGATCTCGCCGGGGTCATCATCGAGCCGTTCCAGCGCATCATCCCGCCGGAGCCCGGCTTCCTCGCGGCGGTGCGCAAGATCACGCGCGGAGAACGGCGTTCCGCTGATCTTCGACGAGGTCGTGACCGGCTTCCGCCTCGCCTATGGCGGGGCGCAGGAATATTACGGCGTCGATGCCGGATCTGTGCACGCTGGGCAAGGTGATCGGCGGCGGCTTTCCGCTGGCGGCGATCGCCGGCAAGGCCGAGATCATGGCGCATTTCGACAAGAACAAGGTCGGCGACGAGAACTTCCTGGTGCAGATCGGCACGCTGTCGGGCAACCCGGTCGCCGCCGCGGCGGGGCTCGCGACGATGGCGATCCTGAAGCGGCCCGGGCGCCTACGAGCGCATCCACGGCACCGGCCGCGAGCTGATGGCGGCGCTCGGCGGGCTGCTGCAAGGACGCCGGCATCCCGGCGCAGATCATGCGGCGAGCCGCCGCTGTGGGATGTCGTGTTCACCGACCAGCCGGTGCGCGATTATCGCGGCACGCTGTCCGGCGACGCCGAGCTGATGAGCCGCTTCAACGCGCTGCTGCGCGAGCGCGGCATCCTGAAGGGCGAGTCGAAATACTACATCTCGCTCGCCCACACCGCCGAGGACATCGCCTTCACGATCGACGCGTGGAAGAGCGCGATCAAGGAGCTGCGGGCGTAGCCGCTACTCGGTTGAAACCGGCGCCGCATCTCCTTACTTTTTACTGAAAGTAAGGAGATGCGGGCGATGGAATCTGTTATCACCGCCAAGGGCCAGACAACGATCCCGAAGGCCGATCAGGGAACATCTGCACCTAAAGCCAGGCCAACGGGTCAAGTATTTCGTCCACCCGGATGGCACGGTAGTGCTTCTGCCTACAGTGCCGGTTACCGCGCTGCGGGGCATTGTCTCCAAGTGGCATGGCCCCCCGGCAACGCTGGAGGAGATGGACGACGGCCATAGCCGAAGGCGCGGCTGATGGCGTCGCTGGCCCCGCAAGCGGCGATGATTGGTCTCGATGCCAACATCCTGGTCCGCTATTTCACCCAAGACGATCCGGTTCAAGCCGCGCTGGCGACGGAGGTAATCGAGCAGCGGCTGAGCGCGGACGAACCTGGTTTCATCAGTACCGTGGCGATGGCCGAAACGGTCTGGGTTCTGGCATCGTCACTACCACTTTGGCCGCGAGCGATATCGCGACCGCGGTGGAGAGCGATACTGCGCACTGAAGTGCTCATCGTTGAGGACGAGAACGGAGGTATTCACTCGCGGTGGTTGCCCTGCGGGAAGCGGCGAGGCGAGTTTGCCGACGCTTTGATCGGCGCACTGTGCGCCAAGGCAGGCTGCTCGCGCGTATACTCAGCTTTGATCGAGGAACCTCCCGCCTTCCGGGCTTTGTGCATCCCTAGCGAATGATCATCACGAACTCGTAGGATGGGCTGAGCGAAGCGAAGCCCATCGTTTTTCGGCCAGCGCTGTGGGCTTCGCTGACGCTCAGCCCACCCTACGATCCGGATAGCGCGACGCGGCCTGATCGGGATCCAGTGGCCCGCGGCGCTAGGCCAGTGCCGGTTCGGGCGTCTTGCCCTTTGAAGGCCGGCATCACCTCCTTGGCGAACCGTTCGAGCTGCTCGAGACAGACCGATTTCGGCACGCCGACCGACAGGCTGACCGAGATGCGGTCGAGGCCGGGATAGCGCTTCTCCAGCGCCTTCAGGTGCTCGATGATCTCGTCGGGCGAGCCGCGTCAGGAAGCCGCCGGCCTTCACCGCGTCCTCGATGCGCGGCAGCTTCGCGGTCGGCGCGCGCTTCGGATCGCGCATGATCTCGATCTGCTCGTCGGTCAGCGCGCGCACCAGGCGCAGCTCGCCGAACATCTTCATGTTCTCTTCGTAGTATTTGCGCGGCCTCGCTGCATGCCCTGCTCCTGTGCTGTCGGCGATATAGAAGTGGAAGCCGAAGCACAGCCGCTCGCCGAGTTCGATCTGCTTGCCGAGCTTGGCATGCGCCGCCTGCCAGTCGCAGCACGACGTTGTGCATCGCGCCGCCCTCGGCCGAGCCGCCGCCGACCATGCCCTGGATGCCGTGCTTGGCCATGAAGTCGAGCGCGCGCTCGCGTGCCGCCCTGGATCGGCTGCCAGCATTCCACCGGCAGGCGCAGCGGCCGCGGCACCAGCGTCAGCTCCTTCAGCGTGTAGCCGCGATACGGCACCTCGGGCGGCAGCGTGTAGTGCTTGCCCTTGTGCGAGAAGCGACTCGTCGTTGAAGGCCTTGAAGATGATGTCGACCTGCTCCTCGAACAGCTCGCGGTTGGCGTCCTGGTCGATCAGCGGCGAGCCGAAGGTCTCGACCTCGCGCGTGTGGTAGCCGCGGCCGACGCCGAAGATGACGCGGCCGCTTGGTCAGGATGTCGGCCATCGCGTAATCCTCGGCGAGGCGCAGCGGGTGCCACATCGGGCGTGATGTTGAAGCCGCAGCCGATGCTTGCAGGTTCTTGGTGAGGTGCGCCAGGTGCAGCGCCATCATGCAGCACGTTGGGGATGCACTCGGTGCCTTCGCGCTGGAAATGGTGCTCGGCCATCCAGAACGTGTCGTAGCCGAGCCCGTCCATCAGCTTGGCCATGGCCTCGGCCTTGTCGAGCGCGGTGGCGAGGTGGTCGTTGCGGATAGCGCCGGTCGTTGATCGGCGTGCCGCCGTAGCCGACGTTCTCGAGGTCGATATGGCCGGCGATACAGGCTGTCGAATTTGGTGATCATGGCGTTGCCCTCCGTGGCTGCGCGTGCGGCCGATTGTGAAACGGCGGCCCGGCCGCGGTCAAATGCCGCCGGCGCCCGGTACGGTCAGCCCGCGGCGCAACTATAGATTTAACAGCGCCGACACCGGCACCTGATCTATCAGGCTGATATCAGGCGAAATTCCCGCGTGAGTTGCACAAGCTCGCTTCATTGAGCGGGTCGACCGCGGCATCGCAGATGCGCCTCGGTGGTTTTGCCGGCGGGAGGGTGAGATCGCATTTGCCGTGCCGAGCTACGGGATAAAAAGAGGGGCCCGGATCGACCGCGCCCAACCGTCAGATCAAGCGATGGCGATCCGCCGAACATATAGATGTGTTCCCTAGATGTTCCCGTCAAGAGAGCCTCGGCGGCCGTCAACTAAGACCCCTTCCGCCGTCGCGCAGCACATTGCCCGCTCCTGCCCCCGTTCCGGTCATTCTACGCCATAGCGGGGAGGGCAGCCCTTCGGCTCAGGTTTTTAGCCCGCCATTCCTCGGGGAAATGGCCGATGGCCAGCCGCGGCATATGCATCGAAGCTTCGAGACTGATCTTGCCAGACCAGAACTCGCCGTAACATCGGGACCGGGGCAGTTATCGCAACGCCGACGATGAGTGCAAATCAGGAGGAATGGAATGAAACGCAGTCAGATACTGGCCTGCACGGCAGTCGCGGTGCTGGCCTTGATGCGGTCTGACGCCAGTTTCGCGCAGGCCTCCACGCTCAGCAAGGCCGTCCGCACCAGCGAAAGCATGGAGCCGGCGCTGTCGTTTCCCGGCGCAGGAACAGGCGGCGCAGCGTAAGCTCGACGCGCTGCGCGCCAGGACCGGCAAGCGGCCCAACATCGTCTGGTTCGTCGATCGACGACATGGGCTATGGCGACCCCGGCGCCTATGGTGGCGGCGCGGCGATCGGCGCGGCGACGCCGAACATGGATCGCCTGGCGCGCGAAGGGCTGAAGCTGACCTCGACCTATTCGCAGGCGACCTGCACGCCGACGCGATCGGCGATCCTGACCGGCCGACTGCCGGTCCGCACCGGTCTTACGCGGCCGATCCTGGCCGGTGACAAGATCACCAAGAATCCCTGGGCCGACGAAATCTCGCTGCCGAAACTGCTCGGCGAGGCCGGCTACAGGACCGTGCTGTCCGGCAAATGGCATGTCGGCGAAGCCGAAGGCATGCGGCCGCAGGATATCGGCTTCGATGAGTTCTACGGCTACTATCAGGCCGAGAAGGAAATCACCCAGGGCGTCGACAAGCGCCGGTATCCCGATCTCGTGCTCAATCCCGAGCGGCTGGACATGCTGCGCAAGACCGGCGCGAGCGACGCGCTCGTATCACGGTTTCAAGGGTGGGAGACACGGAAGTGGAGAAGATCGACAGCATCGAGAAGATGGCCGAAGGCGACGGCAAGCTGAAGGAATTCAGCCTCGCAGAAAATCAAGGAACTCGCGCAAAGGCGCGCAGCCCTTCTTCCTCGAGCATTCCTTCATGAAGGTGCACGCCGACAAGTTTGCCTCCAAGGCCTTCGAAGGAAAAAGCGCCAGCAAATATCCTTACAAGAACGACGTCGTGGAGGTCGACGCCTATATCGGCGAGATCGTCAAGGCGTTGGACGAAGCCGGCGTTCTCGAGAACACCTTCATCTTCATCACCTCCGACAACGGCCCGCAGCTCGATAGCTGGCCCGACACCGGCTACACGCCGTTCCGCGGCGCCAAGGGCTCGGCCTGGGAAGGCGGCGTGCGGGTGCCCGGCATCGCCTACTGGAAAGGCATGATCGCGCCCGGCCGCGAGAGCGACGAGCTGTTCGATCTGATGGACCTGTTCAACATCTCGCTGCGACTTGCCGGGGGCGTCGACAAGATTCCGACCGACCGCTACATCGACGGCATCGACCAGACCTCGTTTCTGCTTGCCGACAACGGCAAATCCAACCGCGAGAAAGTCTACATCTGGAACGAGCAGAATCTCATGGCGATGCGGATGTACGAGTACAAGATCCACATGAAGGTGGTCGAGGAACACGCGCAGTGGCTCAACATCGACATGACGACGGTCAGCGATGTCGGTTTCGCGCCCTGGCTATTCAACCTCTACATCGACCCAAAGGAGCAATATCCGGTCGGGCACCGCATGAACGCCTTCCTCGCATCGATGGCCGCTGAACTGAAGGACCATGCCGCGACCTTCAAGAAATATCCGCCCAAGAATATCGGGCTGGGGCAATAGCGGAGGGAAGCCTAGTGCTGCCTGGCCAATACAGTCCCTTTCCGGCGCGATTTAGCCATCTCGGCGCGATAGCCCGAGCGCGCACTGGCGCCCTTAAAAAGACTGTTCCGAGCGCAGAGCGATGCACCCTGGGTCGGCGCTTTTTTTCGGACCGACGGCTCAGCCCTTTCGGCCGGAGGTGCGCCGTTACTTGAGCCTGACCTCCAGCTTGTCGATCTTGCCGTCGAACTTGAACGGCGCCGGTCGAAATAGTCGGGCGACACCGGTGAGCCGAGGTCGACGCCGACATCGAAGCTCTCGCTGGCGGTAAACGGCCGCCGGCACCGTCCGCTTGACGCGTTCCGCGCCGACTTCCTTGCCATCGACTTTCAGGACGATCTCGGCCGCAGCGCCGCGGCTTGCGCGATCGTCGTGTCGACCTCGATCTTGTGTTTGCCGGCGGCAATCTTTCGCTTGCGAGCGGCCGAGTGCGGTCGATCTCCATCATGTTGTATTCGTAGACGAGTTCGCCCTTGTCCATGTACAGCGATCAGCCGCCGGAGAAGCCGCCGAGCGCATAAAGCACGCCCGTGGCATTCGTCGCCGAACTCGGCGTCGATAGTGACGATGTTGCTTTCGCGGCCAAGGCCCGGCGCGGTGAATTCCGGCATACGCACGCGTCGTCGCGTCGAACCGCCAGCTCGAATAGGGCGTCTTGATCCGGTCTTCGGGATGCAGTGCGCAGCCACGATGCCGGCGCCGATCGGAAAGACCTTGTTGGCCTTCGGCCTCCTTCAGGAACAGCGCCTTCATCTCGGCGAGCTTCTTCGGGTCCTTGGCCGCGAGGTCGTCGGCCTGCGAGAAGTCGCTGCGGAGGTCGATAGAGCTCCCACGCATCCTTGTCGGCATCCCACTTGGCGATCCCGCGGCACGGAACCCGGCGACCCAGGGAATCAGCGGACCGAAGGTGCAGGCAATACCAGCCATCGTGATAGATGCCGCGGCTGCCGTTGTTCTCGAAATACTGGGTCTGCTTCTGGCCCGGCGCCTTCGCGATCGGCGAAGGTGTAGGCCATGCTGACGCCGTCGATCGGATCCTGCGTGAAGCCGTCGACCACCTTCGGCGGCTTGATGCCGATGATGTCGTAGATGGTCGGCGCGATGTCGTTGACGTGGTGGAACTGGGCGCGCGGCGTCTTGTCGGGCTTGATGCCCTCCGGCCAGGAGATCACCAGCGGATTGCGCGTGCCGCCGAAATGCGAGGCGACGAGTTTGGTGTGCGGAACGGCGTGTTGCCGGCCCAGGCCCAGCCGGCATGATACATGTTGTCGGTCTTCGGGCTGCCGAGCGCGTCGAGCCCGCCGAGTCCTGTCGAGCGCGGCGAGCTGCTGCTCGACGGTGTTCGGGATGTTGTTCTGCGCCAGCAACTCGCTGATCGTGCCACTCTGGCCTTCGGCGCTCGAGCCGTTGTCGCCAAAAATGTAGAACACGATCGTGTTGTCGCGAATGCCGAGACGGTCGAGTTCGTCGATGACCTTGCCGGCCTGCGCGTCCGACGTGCTCGGTGAAGCCGGCGAAAATTTCCATCAGCCGCGGCTGAAACGGCCGCTCCGATTCCGGGATGCTGTCCCACGCTGCCATCGTGTCGGCGCGTGGCGTCAGCTTGCGCGTTCGCGGGAATCCAGCCGAGCTCCTTCTGCCGCTTGAACATGCGCTCGCGCAGCGCGTCCCAGCCGTCGTCGAACTTGCCTTTGTACTTGTCGGCCCATTCCTTGAAGATGTGGTGCGGCCCGTGCGACGCGCCCGGCGCCCAATACATCAGGAACGGCTTGTCGGGCGCGAAGGCGCGATGCTTGCGCAGCCAGGTCGATCGCCTGGTCGGCCAAGTCCTCGCTCAGGTGATATTTCTCGTCGTGCGGCGGCTCGATCGGTATTGAGGTTTTCGACCAGCCGCGGCTCCCACTGCGAGGTCTCGCCGGCGAGGAAGCCGTAGAAATAGTCGAAGCCGATGCCCTCGCCGGTGGGCCAGAGGTGAACGGCCCCATCGCGGTCGTCTGGTCGGCGGGCGTGTTGTGCCATTTACCGAAGGCGGCGGTCTTGTAGCCGTAGTTGCCGAGCACCTTCGGCCAAGCGTCGCCGAGCTGCGCGGAATGACGCCGGTATAGCCGTCCCAGTCGACGGCCCGCTCGGCGATCGTGCCGGACCCGACGCGCTGGTGATTGCGCCCGGTCAGCAGCGCCGCGCGTGTCGGCGAGCAGATCGAGGTCGTGTGGAAGGTGTTGTAGCTGATGCCGTCATTGGCGAGGCGCGACAGCGTCGGCGTGTGGATCGGGCCCGCCGAATGTGTCCGGCAGACCGAAGCCGACGTCGTCGAGCATGATGATCAGAATGTTCGGCGCGTCCTTCGGCAGGCGGTTTTCCGCCGGAAACGGTGCGAGTTTCGAACTCCTGCAGCGTCGCCCCCGCGACACTCTCGGAAGGAGGCTTCGGGAATGGAAGTACCGAACCGTCGGCCGCAGCGGCCGCCGGTGCACCTTGAGCGATTGCGTGTTTCGAAAGTGTCGGCGCTCCGATGCCGAAAGCGATGGCCAAGAGCGCGGTGATCGCTGTTGCGGTCCTTGTCTTCATCGCTCTTCCTTCCTTGAAACCGCAGCAATCGATTGGGCACGGGGAGGCCCACCCAACCCACGGTTCCGCATGTTCGTGGCGCGGTGCTACGGCTTCAATTCGACAACTACACGGTTGATCTTGCCGGTGAACGCAAAGGGCGCCTGGGTATGATAGGTCTCGGCAACTGTCGCACCGAGGTCCATTCCGATGTCGAGCGTTTCGGTTGCCGAGAAGCGGTGCGGAACAACGCGTTCGATCCGCCCTTTGCCAGCCGGTTGTCCATCGATGAAGAGTTTGCCGACGCCGCCGCTCGCCGGTTCTGTCCCCGCGCCCTGTTCGTATGCGAAGGCGACCTGGACCTTGCCGGCCGGGAGCGGCTTATCGGAGGTCACCTTATAGCGGTTCTTGCCGAAGAAATTGTATTCGTAGATGAGGCGGCGATCCTTGACGTAGAGCGTGTAGCCGGCCCCGCTTCCGCCGCAGGCGATAATCACACCCTCGGCGCTGTTCGGCGGTAGCTCGATCTCGGCGGTGATGCGGTGTGAACGTCGGTAGATTGGAGGCGCGCTGCCCTCGGGAATGCGCGTTGTACCAGCTGCATAGGCGAAACTGGTTCGTCCGCGCGTGACGGACGGGCGGTTCGGATTTGAGGCCCGCTCCGCGAACCGATCGTCGAGCGGATATACGTTGAAGCGCTGCGCCTCGCGGTCGAAGATCGCCAGTAGCTCCTTCAATTTTTGGGGCTGGCTGGCGGCAAGGTTGTTCGCCTGCGAGAAGTCCTTCGTCAGGTCGTATAGCTCCCAGACATCCTTGTCGAAAGGCGTCGAGCCGGTCAGCACCCACGGCACGCCGTGGCGCGCACATGCGATCCAGCCCTCGTGATAGATCGCCCGATGGCCGCCCGTTTCGAAGTATTGCGTGGTACGTTGCGACGGTGCATTCGGCTGCTCGAACGTGTAGGTCATGCTGACGCCGGCGAGCGGCACCTGCTTCACGCCGTTGATCGTCTCCGGGAACTTGACGCCAGCCGCCTCGTAGATCGTCGGCACCACGTCGATACAATGATGGAACTGGGTGCGCAGGCCGCCTTTGTCGGTAATGCGCTTGGGCCAGGAAATGACCGTTCCGTTGCGCGTCCCGCCGAGATGCGAAGGCACACGCTTCATCCATGCGAACGGCGCGGAACCAGCCCATGCCCATCCCACGGCGAAATGGTTTTCGTGCTTCGGACCGCCAAGCTCGTCGATCTCGGGAAGCTGTGAGGCGACATCATCGGGCACGCCGTTCTGCGTCATCATGTTGTTGGTTGTGCCGGTGAGGCTGCCCTCGGCGCTCGGACCGTTATCGCCAGCGATGTAAATGACGAGCGTGTTGTCGGCATCGGGCAAGGTGCCGACAGCTTCGAGAAGCCGACCGACGTGATGGTCGGTGTGGGCAAGAAATCCCGCAAACACTTCCATCTGCCGCGCAAAGAGGCGCTTGGCATCCGCCGATAGCCGGTCCCAGGCTTCGATCTCGGCCGGCCGCGGAGTCAACACGGTGTTCGGCGGAACGACACCCAATTTCTTCTGGCGATCGAGCGTTCCTCCCGCACCCGATCCCAGCCCTTGTCGAACTGACCCTTGAAGCGATCGATCCATTTCTTTGGCGCATGATGGGGCGCGTGTACCCCGCCGGGCGCGACGTAAATAAAGAACGGCTTGTCCGGGGCGATCGACTTCAGCTGCGCAACCCACCTGATGGCATCGTCGGTCATGTCCTCGGTCAAGTGATAGCCCTGCTCGGGCTTGCGCGGCGGCTCTACCGGGGTCGTGTTGCGGAAAAGCTGCGGCTCCCATTGGCTCGTCTCGCCACCCTGGAAGCCGTAGAAGTATTCGAAGCCCTGTCCTGTCGGCCAGCGATCGAAGGGGCCGATCGGGCTCGTCTCCCAATCCGGCGTGTTGTGCCACTTGCCCCAGGCGCCTGTCGCATATCCGTTCTGGCGCAGCACCTCCGCGACCGACGCGACGTCCTTGCCCCAGATGCTGTGGTAACCCGGAAAACCGGTCGACAGCTCGGTGATGGTTCCGGTGGCGACCTGGTGGTGGTTGCGTCCGGTCAGCAGGGCTGCGCGCGTCGGCGAGCAGATGGCGGTCGTGTGGAACTGGTTGTAGCGAAGTCCTTGCGCCGCGAGCTTGTCGAAGGTTGGCGTCGGGATCGGGCCGCCAAAGGTGCCCGGCTGCCCGAAACCGCAATCGTCAAGCAGAATTACCACGACATTGGGGGCTCCTTGCGGCGCCTTTATCGGCTGCGGATAGTCCTCGCGCGCGGCGCGATAGTCGGGCGCGATTGTGCCGCCGAACGGCGGGTCCGGGCGCGGCAGTTGTTCGCCAGCCACCGAGCTCGAGCCGAACCAAGCGTGGTTGCTGCAAGGGCCGCAGCGGTAAGGAGCGAGCCGCCGCGGCCCAAGAAGTCACGCCGTTTCATCCCCGTAGCGTCTGGCGAGGGAGCGTTTTGCCCCTTTTGATCAGACTGGCCTCGGCTCATGGGTGCTCCCCCGACACAGCAAATGCTCCAGCGAACGCGCGAAACTCTTGACCGGGTGGGGCGGCGCGCACCATAGGGTATTTCCCCTAGTATGGGATGAGATTTTTTGATCGTCTGGTGCCGAAGAGACAGCTACGACGAACGACAGCTCACGGCGCAAGGCGGCCTCTTCGCCCCGGCCTTCCGGTGGCGGCGGCTGCCCGTCGGCCGCCCTTCAAGAGTAGCCGGCAAGATCGGGCACGGAGGGTGGCTCGGCCGGATCATCAGCGAGTTGGAAGGCGCGGCGAATGATGTGTGGCCGCGGCGCCCGACAGCTTCGCCGGGTCCGGGGCGGTGGGGCTGACTGCCGCCGCCCGCAAGGCACTTGAGGAGCTGGGCGCTCTGGAGTCCGCGCGCCGCGCCGAGCGGCGCCTCGGTGAGCTCGCCGCCGAGCGCGCCGCCCACGACCGGCAGGAGCGCGCCGACCAGGAGGTCCTCCAGGAGGCCGGAGCCTGGCTCGACGGCTGGGACGACACCCGCCGGACCCTGCAAGGCCGCATCGAGGAGGCGCAGGACGCGGCGACGCGCGCCGAGCACCTCGCCGCCCAACTCGCCCAGGAACAGGGAAAGTTGGACGCTGCCCGCCGCCGCGACCAGTACGCCGCGCAGGCCGGGGCCGCCCAGGAGCAGGCGGTCGCCGCCCGGGAGGGCGCCCTCGCCGCGCACGAGCACTGGCTCGCCCTCAAGGAGCAGCGCCTCGCGCACATCGCCGCCGAACTCGCCACGAAGCTCACCGACGGCGAGGCCTGTACCGTCTGCGGCTCCACCGCCCACCCGGCGCCCGCCCGGAAGATCCCCGGCCATGTCGACCAGCAGGCCGAGGAGGCCGCCCTCGCCCTGTACCGGCGCGCCGACGGCGAGCGCACCGAGATCGAGCGCACGCTGGCCGACGTGCGCGAATCCCTGGCTGCCTCCACCGCGGCCGCAGGGCAGACCACCACCCATGAACTCGCCACAGCAGTCCAGGAGTTGAGCGTCGAAAGCGGCAGGGCCCGGGCCCTGGCCGCCGGCCTCGCCACCGCCCGCGAGGCCCTCGCCCGCGCCGAGACCGAACGCGACCGCCGCCTCGCCGCCAGGGAGGAGGCCGCCACCCGCACCGCCTCCCGCACCACCCTGCGCGAGACCCTCGACCGCGAACGGGCCCAGCTCCAGGCCGAGTTGGACCAGGCCCGAGGTGCCGCCGACACCGTCGCCGCCCGCGCCCACCAGCTCGACCGGCAGGCCGCCCTGCTCACCGAGGCGGCCGAGCCGTCCGGGCCGCCGAAGAGGCCGCCCAGCGCCGCAAGGACGCCGACGCCCGGCTCGCCGACGACGCCTACCGCGCCGGCTTCGAAACCCCCGAGGACGCGGCCACCTCCGTACTCGACGACCAGCAGCACCGAGCGCTGCAACAGAGCCTCGACGCCTGGCAACAGGAGGAAGCGGCCGTACGCGCCGCCCTGGCCGAACCCGACACCACGGCCGCCGCGCCAACTCCCGCCCGCCGACCCGGCCCTGGCCCAGTCGGCAGCCGAAGCCGCGACCGCCGCCTGCGCGAGGCCGGCTCCGCACGCGACGCCGCCGCCCGGCGCTGCGCCGAACTCGACCAGCTCTCCCGCCGCGCCGCCGCCGAGGCCCGCGACCTCGCGCCGCTGCGCGCCGAGCACGACCAGGTGGCGCGCCTCGCCGCACTCACCGCGGGCACCTCGGCGGAGAACGAACGCAAGATGCGCCTGGAGTCGTACGTCCTGGCCGCCCGCCTCGAACAGGTCGCGGCCGCCGCGACCGTACGGCTGCAGCGCATGTCGTCCGGCCGCTACACCCTCGTGCACTCCGACGACCGTGCGGGGCGCGGCCGTTCGGGCCTGGGCCTGCACGTCGTCGACGCCTGGACCGGCCGCGAACGCGACACCGCGACCCTCTCCGGCGGCGAGACCTTCTTCGCCTCGCTCGCCCTGGCCCTCGGCCTCGCCGATGTCGTCACCGACGAGGCGGGCGGGATGCGCCTGGACACCCTGTTCATCGACGAGGGCTTCGGCAGCCTCGACGAAGACACCCTGGACGAGGTCCTGGACGTCCTCGACTCCCTGCGCGAACGCGACCGCAGCGTCGGCATCGTCAGCCATGTCGCCGATCTGCGACGCCGGATCCTCGCCCAGCTGGAAGTGGTCAAGGGGCGGGCCGGGTCGGTCGTGCGGCAGCGGGGGTCCGGATCCTGATCCGCCAGGGCGAGTCGGGCTGACAAGAGAGAGTCCCGTTCCCTGCTCTCTGTTCTGTCCGGCCCTAGCCGAAGTCCGCCACGTGGTCCGCGACCCATTCGCGGTAGGTGCGTGCGGGACGACCGGTGATCTCGGCCACCGCCGGCGACACCTGCTCCGGCTCCGCCTCCATCTGTCCGTGGGCCTCGACGATGGTGCGGGCGTACTCCGGCGGCAGACCCTGTGCCTCCAGCGCGGCCGCGGCCGCGTCTTCGTCCAGTTCTTCGAAGACCAGCCGGCGGCCGACGACCTCGCCGATCGTACGGACCTGCTCAGCCTGGGTCAGCGCCTGCGGACCGGTCAGGTGCGGGGCCTTGCCCACCAGGTCGGCCGTCGTCAGCGCCTGTACCGCCACGGCCGCGACATCCGCCTCGTGGATCAGCGACCGCGTCGCCCGGGCATGCGGGCCGCGGACGGCATCCCCCTCCTTGATCTGCTCAGCCCACCCGAGGGTGTTGGACGCGAAGCCGCCCGCGCGCAGGAACGTCCACTCCAAGGCCGAGGCGCGGATCGCCCGCTCGATCGCGGTGTGGAAGGCGATGATTCGGGGCTCCGGCTCCACGGTGTCGTCGTCCGGCACCCCCCATGCGGACAGGTACACGATGCGGCGTGCGTGCTTCTCCGCGGCCGCGATCACCGCGGGGGCGGCGTCCGCCGTCAGCAGTGGCCAGACGAGGAAGACCGCGTCCACCCCCTGCATGGCCACCTCCACGGAAGCCGCGTCGGTCAGGTCGCCGCGGACCACCTCGGCCCGGTCCGGCAGCTCGGCCGCCTCCGGGTCACGGACCAGGGCGCGGACATCGACGCCTGCCGCCAGTAGTTGCGCCACGGCCTGACGGCCCGTATTGCCGGTTGCGCCGGTCACCAGAATCATCGAAATCTCCTCGGCAGGTAGTGCGGGTGCAGCACTCATACGGTGCAACCTGAAGGAAGGTTGAGGTCAAGTTGGGTGAGCTGGCCGCCCGCCGACGGCGCCCCCTGACCGCCCCCCGCTCTGAGTAGCGGTACTCATGCCGTACGCCGCCACCGACGGGACGATGACCGCAACAGTGGGCGTCCGAGGGAGGCGGCATGGGGAAAGTCGTGGGTGCGTTCGTGATCGCGGGGGCCGCGGTCATCGCGCTGGTGATCGCGTACGCCGTGGGGGCACCACCCGAAGTGGTCCTTGGTGTGGGAGCCGCGGTCCTTGGCCTGCTGTGGCTGCTGCTGCTCCTGACCACGCCATGGAACCTGTACTTCCGCGCGCACACGGTGCTCGCCGAGATTGGGATCAGCCGTGAGAAGGGCCTCGACGTCTCCGCGGAACGGGACGTCGAGGCCCGCAGGATCGCCCGCATGATGCTGAGGGCCGCCGTGGCGGGCCACGTGGTCACGGCCGCCGCCGCACTGGCCGCCGGCCTTGTGGCCGGGCGTGCCATCGGCTACTGGTTCGCCGGATTCTTCCTGCTGAGCACGGCGTTCCGGCCCGCCGGCGCCTTCTTCGACCAGCTCAGGCGTCGTCTCGGCCTGCTGTTGCGGGATGTGAGTCGAACATCGAACGGCAGCGAGCTTCCGAACGGCGCGACTGGGACGAGGACGATGGGATTCCACCGGCGCGGGCACGACCCGTAAGCCTGCCACGTTGTGCGGACAGTGAGAGGCCGGGTCTTCGAGATCAGATTGGAGGCGCGGCGTCGACGCCGCTAGCGGTAGAGCAGCTCCTCCGGGTCACGCGGGGCAAGCGGCCGTCGTAGGCATCATCGATCTCGTCAAGCAGCTGCCACGGTCGTCGATTCCACGCTCGACCAGCATCCTGCGGACCTCTTCGGCAAGGCGCTGCCCACAGACAAGGACGATCGGGTAGCGATCCTCGATGACCTCCCGCTGCGTCTGCGCTGAAGAAGCAGGTGGTCACGTAGACGCCGAGCCAGCCACGCCGTAACCGCGCGACCGTGCGGGCGATGTGATTGCCATGCGTCGGACTGCCCGGGCCGCTCGCACTTGGCTTGACCGAGGACGATGAGCTTCGCCCGCCCGAAGCCCGAGCCGACGTCGAGACGCGCGATGAAGTCGATGCCGCCGTCGGCGGACGCCCGCGTCAGCCCACCGGGCACGTAGGGGCCAGATGCGGCGCGATCGCCCGCTCGGCGACGATCTGCGCGAGCGCCTCGAAGCGAGGCTTGCGCCCGTCGTAGTACGCATAGATCGCTGCAGGAGCTGCGGCCTCCCTGCTGCCCGGTGTCGGCATCTGCTGGGCCTTGGTCTCGACGAGGAGCTTGGAGACCCGGCGCCGTACCTTGTCGAGCGCGCTGCGCCGTGTGTCACCCATCGCTCGCCACGCCTCGGCGACTGCGCCAGCGTCGTCTGGCAGCGTGCGCGCGCGTCGCGCCGAGCCGTTGATCCACGAGAAGTCGAGCAGCTCGTCCTCCCTGGCGAGGTCCATCACGAAGAACTCGAACGCGAAGTTGGCGAAGCTGCCGCCGGCCTTGCGCAGTACTGCGTAACGAGCTCGACGCCGTGATGACCGCAAGCCCTTCGAACTGCGCGTATCCCTTGGCGAGCCCCTCGCGTGGCACGCGCCGGAAGAGCAGGATCGGCGTTGTAGCGCGCCCGCCGGCATAGTGATGAGTGTGCAGCGCGTGCGCGGCAAGCAGCGCGCGGTTGCCGGGCTTCGCCGCGGGTCGGCGCCGGGGGTGCGGTTGTCGCCGTAGTAGCGGATGCATCCGTTGTCGGGGTCACAGATGTCCTGCCAGGGGTTCTCGGCCATTCCGATCTTGTGCGGGCTCGACGCGACCAGGCAGCGGCCGCCGCAGGCCATCGGGTGCCGTCGACACCGCGAGCGGATTGATCCCCCGCTCGAACGGAACCAGCTGTGCGCCCGGCCGCTGCGTCGCCGCGTACAGGTTCACATAGCCGTCACGACGATGCGGGCAGCGTGCTCTTCGGGCGGCTATCGCGGAGAACCTGACCCATTGCCAAGAGATGCGTCGAGGCGGCGGGATTGCTCGTCCCGCCTCTTTCGTCAGTGACGGCGGACCACCTGGCACGGGATCGATTCGCGCCCGGAAAGCCCCCGCAGCGCCGGCGAGAACCGCGCAAAGCAAGCACTCCGATGGGCGCGGTGCCGGGAGGCGTGACGGCGCTGCCCGTGGCGGTGAGCGCAAGTCGGTCGACCGTCCTTGTCGGCGCCAGGCGGAGCTCTCGCGACCGACTCCCCCACTACGTAGCCAGTCAAGAGCCACGCCTGACTGTCCTCAGCTGCCGTGCGAGCTCCTTGATTCCCGGCACCTCGCGATCGCTGAACTGAGACAGCCTCCGAGTTCGTCGGCTGCGACGCCTTTTATCTCGATCAGCACAAACCACGCGGAGTGGTCTGCTCCGCCACGGCGAGGTCCGG
>CAVWZL010000002.1:0-467627 GCA_963759495.1 uncultured Chloroflexia bacterium
CGGCCCGTCGTGACGCAGACGTCGTGATCGTGGATTGCGCCGCATTCTTCAATGACACGACGCTGGCGATCCTCGACATGGCGGATACGATCCTCACGATGCTCAGCCTCGAGATCACCAGCATCAAGAACATGCGCCTCTTCCTCGAGGTGGCCGACCAGCTCGGCTACGAGAAGAACAAGGTTCGACTCGTCCTGAACCGCGGTGACTCCGCGCTCGGCATCCGCGTCGCCGATGTCGAGCAGTCGATTGGCCGGAAGGTGGACGACAACATCTCGAGCGACGGCCGGAGCGTTGTCTACGCCCTCAACCGCGGCGTCCCGTTCTTCCTGAGTGGCAAGGATGCCCAGGTGTCCAAGGACATCCTGCGGCTGGCCAGGTCGGTCATCGGGGGTCGATCATCCACCTCTGCTGCGGAAGAAACCGCGAAGACGTCCACCAAGAAGTCGCTGTTCGCATGGCGATGATCACGCACGTAGCCGGCCCACGGGGCGAGAAGGGGTATAGCTGATGTCTCTCCTGAAGCGGATCGAGAGTGCTCGGCCGGGGGCGACGACGCCCACGACCCCGGGCAGCAGCGGGAACCTGCCCGCACCCACCGGCGGCCCGCCCCCCGGACCTCCTGCGGCCGCGCCGCGACTCATGGGTAACGCGCCCGCGCGCGAGTCCTTCCGCGACGTCAAGTTCCGGATCCAGAACCGGGTCATCCAGGATCTCGACCCCAAGCTCGACCTTTCCAACCAGGTCGAGGTGCGCCGTCAGATCGAGGAGATCTTCGGCAAGGTCGTCGACGAGGAGGGCCTGGCCCTCACGCGCGCCGAGCGCGTCCGGATGCTCGAGCAGATCACCGACGAGATCATCGGCCTCGGGCCACTCGAGCCGCTGCTCCGCGACGAGTCGATCACGGAAATCATGGTCAACGGCCCGCGCCAGGTCTACATCGAGCGATCGGGCAAGCTCGAGCTCACGAACGTCGTCTTCCAGAACGACGACCACGTGATGCGCATCATCGACCGGATCATCGCCCCGATCGGCCGGCGCGTGGACGAGTCCTCGCCGATGGTCGACGCCCGCCTCACCGACGGCTCCCGCGTCAATGCGATCATCCCGCCGCTCTCGCTGGTCGGCCCGGTCATCACGATCCGAAAGTTCTCCGCGTCGCCGTTCACCGTGGACGACCTCGTCCGCTTCGGGACCGCGACTGCGGACATGTTCGACTTCCTCCGCGCCTGCGTGGAGGCACGCCTGAACATCTTCGTCTCCGGCGGCACCGGCTCGGGCAAGACGACCACGCTCAACGTCCTTTCCTCGTTCATCCCGAACGACGAGCGGATCGTCACGATCGAGGACGCGGCCGAGCTCCAGCTTCGCCAGGAGCACGTGGTCACGCTCGAGTCGCGCCCGCCGAACATCGAGGGTCGGGGCGCGATCCCGATCCGCGAGCTCGTGCGAAACGCCCTGCGCATGCGGCCTGACCGCATCATCGTCGGCGAGTGTCGATCCGGTGAGGCGCTCGACATGCTCCAGGCAATGAACACGGGCCACGACGGCTCGATGTCGACCGGCCACGCCAACAGCCCACGCGACATGCTGTCGCGACTCGAGACGATGGTCCTCATGGCCGGCGTCGACCTGCCGCTGCGGGCCATCCGCGAGCAGGTCGCCTCCGCGGTCGACCTGATCGTCCAGCAGAGCCGCCTCAAGGACGGCACCCGCAAGATCGTGAACATCACCGAGGTCCAGGGGATGGAAGGTGACATCATCGTCATGCAGGATGTGTTCGTCTTCGAGCAGACCGGGGTCGTCGAGGGCAAGATCCAGGGGCGACTGAAGCCGACCGGCATCCGCCCGAAGTTCGTCGAGAAGTTCGAGATCATGGGCATCAACCTGCCGCCGGGTCTCTTCGGCTTCTCCTACTAGGCAAGGAGACCGACACACCGATGGACACCATGACGCTCGTCGTCGCGGGGGCAGCAGCCCTTGCGGTCGTCCTCATCGCCGTGGGCGTCGCGATGTCCGGTGGCTCGGACATGACCGATCGTCTCGAGCGCTATGCCTCGACGAAGGCCGCCAAGGACGACAAGAAGCCCGGCTCGGGTCCGATCACCGACCTGATCGCGCAGAGCCAGGCCATTGCGCAGCTCAACAAGGTCGTCGAGGGTCGGGACTTCGGCGCAAACCTCGCCCGTGACCTCGCTCGCGCCGACCTGCGCCTCAAGCCGTCGGAGTTCCTCGCCATCTGGGTGGGCTCGATCGTCGGCGTGCCGCTCATCATGCTGGTGCTGTCCGTGGTCCTGCCGACGCTCGGCAGCCCGCTCATCCTGCTGATTGGCGCACTCGTGGGATTCTTCCTGCCTCGCTTCTGGCTTGGCCGCCGAAAGAGTGGCCGGCTTGGTGCCTTCAACAAGCAGCTGCCCGACACGATCACGCTCATCGCGAACGCGCTTCGGGCCGGCTCGTCGTTCCTCCAGGCCATCGAGCTGGTCGTGCGCGAGTCCCGTCCGCCGATCTCGACGGAGTTTGCTCGCGTCATCCGCGAGGTGAACCTCGGCCTGCCGTTCGAGCAGGCAATGGAGAACATGGTCCGCCGCGTCAAATCAGATGACCTCGAGCTGATGGCAACCGCAATCACCATCCAGCACCAGGTCGGTGGCAACCTCGCCGAGATCCTCGATTCGATCGCATTCACCATCCGGGAACGAGTCCGGATCAAGGGCGAGATCAACACGCTGACCGCGCAGCAGAAGATGTCGGGCTACGTCGTTGGCTTTCTGCCAATCGGCCTTGGCGGCTTCCTGTTCGTCGCCGCACCCGGCTTCATGGAGCCCATGTTCAAGAACCCGCCCGGCATCCTGAGCCTTCCGGCGGGCGTCATTCTCCTGGCAATCGGTGGATTCATGATGTTCATCGGCTTCATGCTCATCCGCAAGATCGTGGACATCGAGGTCTGACCGTGGATCCCCTTACCTTGCTTCTTGCCGTCGTGGCAGCGGGCGCCGTCCTGCTGATCGTCGTCGGCCTCACGAGCGGCTCCGCCGTTGACCCCGTCCAGGCGCGCCTGACGCAGCTCGGGACGATGCAGGCGAAGAACCTCGAGGAGCTCGAGCTCCAGGCGCCGTTCATCGAGCGGACGCTGCGACCCGTTGCCGCGAAGATCTCCGGGTCGATGGCCCGGGTCACGAGCACGTCGTTCAGCGCAAAGACGGAAAAGCGATTGGCGCTCGCCGGGAGCCCGGGCGAGCTGCGGGTCTCCGACTGGCTCGCCATCAAGGGAATCGGCGCAATTGCCATTGGCATCCTGTTCTTCGTGCTGTTCGTGCTGATGAGTGCAGGGCCGAGCTTCCCTGCAAACCTCGCGATGCCATTCCTCGGCCTGTATCTCGGCTACGCCGTACCAGAGTTCTGGCTCGGTGGCCGGATCAAGAAGCGCCAGAAGGCAGTCCTCCTCGGCATCCCGGACACGCTGGACCTGCTCACGATCTCGGTCCGCGCGGGTCTCGGGTTCGATGCCGCACTGAGCAAGGTCATCGAGAAGCTCAAGGGTCCGCTGTCGGACGAGTTCCGTCGGGCGATGGCCGAGGTTCGTGTCGGCAAGGCACGCCGTGACGCGCTGCGTGACATCGTGCCTCGGACCGAGGTCGGGCCGCTGACCAACTTCATCGGAGCGGTCATCCAGGCCGAGCAACTGGGCGTCTCGATCTCCAAGGTGCTCCAGGTCCAGTCCGAGCAGCTGCGGATCGAGCGTCGGCAGCGAGCGGAGGCACAGGCCGCCCGGGCGCCGATCAAGATGCTCTTCCCGCTGGTCGGCTGCATCTTTCCGTCGCTGTTCATCATCATCCTTGGCCCGGCCATCATCCAGATCATCATCGGCCTGGCGCCCACCCAGTGAGTTGGTGAGCAGGCCGGCCGTCCGGAACGTCACCCGCCACACGGTTCTCGCGGCTGACCTCGAGGTCGCCGCAGGACTCTGGGGCAAGTTCATGGGCCTCATGGGCCGGCCGTCGTTGACTCCCGGCGCGGGCCTCTGGCTCCCCGACTCGAACGGGATCCACATGATGTTCATGCGGTTCCCCATCGATGCCGTGTTCGTCGGCGGGCCCGGCTCGGATGGGTTGCGCGGCGTCGTGTCCGTGCATCGGTCGCTGGCCGCGTGGCGCGGCCTCGTGCCACTGGTTCGCGGCGCGAAGGGCGTGCTGGAGCTCCCTGTCGGCACCATCGAGTCCTCGCAGACCGCCGTCGGCGACCAGGTCCTCATCGAGGACGCGCCGACCGGTTAGTGGCGCGGCGCGGTGGTGGCGCCCCTCGCGGCCAGTCAGACCCGGACTGGAACGGAACCGCGGCCGGCCCCGCGTGGGCGCCTGCATCTCGCCTAGTCACGCCAGGACTCGTAAACAACCGCGGCCGGGCCCGGGTCGGCGCCCGCATCGCGGCTAGTCACGCCAGGACTCGTAAACAACCGCGGCCACCTCCCCAGGAGTCCTGCCATCACACCGAGTCCCCTGGAGACTGAGGCGGAGCCGCAGGCCGTTTGCGCACCCGGATCACGTGTTTACGAGTCCGGCCAGGCATGGATGAGAGGAACCACAGGGTCCCCCTCGCGGCCAGTCAGGCCCGGACTGGAACGGAACCGCGGCCGGGCCCGGGTCGGCGCCCGCATCGCGGCTAGTCACGGCAGGACTCGTAAACAACCGCGGCTGGGGCCGGGTCGGCGCCCGCATCTCGCCTAGTCACGCCAGGACTCGTAAACAACCGCGGCCGGGCCCGGGTCGGCGCCCGCATCGCGGCTAGTCACGCCAGGACTCGTAAACAACCGCGGCCGCCTCCACAGGAGCCCTGCCATCACACCGAGCCACCTGGTGACTGAGGCGGAGCCGCAGGCCGTTTGCGCACCCGGATCACGTGTTTACGAGTCCGGCCAGGCATGGATGAGAAGGAACCACAGGTCCCCATCGCGGCTAGTCACGGCAGGACTCGTAAACAACCGCGGCCGCCTCCACAGGAGGCCTGCCATCACACCGAGTCACCTGGGGACTGAGGCGGAGCCGCAGGCCGTTTGCGCACCCGGATCACGTGTTTACGAGTCCGGCCAGGCATGGATGAAAGGAACCACACGCCGCCCACGTCCCCGGCGGGCTGTCGGAGCCAGGCCCGCACAGCCGGGCTCCGCTCGGGAAAAGACGTGTCGAACATTGATGCGTGCCGAGCAACGGTGGCTCGATTGCGGCTCGTACCGGGCATGACGAGGACGCGTCCGACGTGGAGGGGCTGCCACCCCCGGTCTCGCTCAACGACCCCTGGCACGATTCGAACCTTTCGCTGGAACGCTGCGAACGTCGCCTGCAGGTCTGTGAGCCGTGACTTCACCTCGACGATCACCAGGATCCGCGTCCCGGGATGCCAACCGACGACGTCAACTGAGCCTCGATCGCCGAAGTGGTTGAAGCCCAGCTCGACCTCGGTGGTCCAGCCATGGCCTGCCAACTCGGACACGACCCACTCAACGATCGCGGCGTGATCCCGGTCGACGAGCGCGTCCGCGTCGCCGTCGAGCCAGCGGGCCGAGAGATAGAGCGAGACACGAAGGGCCTTCGCCACCTGGTCCAGCTGGTCGAAGGAGAGCCGGTCCAGCTGTCCGCGCTCCGCCCGCGATACCGTCGATTGACTGAGGGCCGCGAGCTGCGCCACGTCCCGTTGGCGGAGCCGGCGCTGCAGCCGAACGGCCCGGAGGATGCTGCCAACGCGACGGCCGTCCATCCGAAGAGTGTCGCGCTCGGGGTTGCACTACGACGTATCCAGCCCCGCACGCGAGAGTCGGATAAGCCGCCGCCAAAGGACGCGGCGCAGACTCGGCGGATGGCTTCCCTCACGCGCGTCGTTGCTCGGGCGCCTGGATCTTGCCCTGCCTGCGCGGTGCGTCGGGTGCCAGCGCGGAGGGGCCGCCCCTGTGCCGAGCCTGCGAGCCGGCCCTCGACGAACGGCTCGAGCTTCCGGCAGGCGTCCCGATCGGGCTGCCGGCGGCGATCCCCGTGCCACTGCTCCAGCTCGAATGGTGCGCGCCCTTCAGCGCGACCGTTCGCCGCGCGCTCCACGAGCTGAAGTACAGCGGAGAGCGGCGGCTTGCCGAGCCACTGGGTCGAGCCATCGCGCGACGATGGGCACGAACATCGGCCGGTGGTGACGTCATGGTCCCCGTCCCGGTCCATGCCGAGCGCGCTCGCCAGCGTGGCTACGACCAGGCAGTCCTGATCGCGGCGGTGGCGGCGCGCGAGCTCGGGCTCCCGATGGCGCCCATCCTCGAGCGGGCGCGCAACACGACGGCCCAGTTCGATCTCGATCGCGATCGCCGGGCGACCAACGTCGCCGGCGCGTTCCGCCTCAGGCCGGCGCCGGAAACCCACCTGCTCCGGGGCCGCTGGGTCGTCCTCGTCGACGACGTCGTCACGACCGGTGCCACGCTGGCCGCCTGCGCCATTCCATTGCTCGAGGCAGGCGCCCTCGGTGTGTCGGCCGTGACGGTCGCGCGCGAACGATGAGGAGGCGGTGACGACCGAACACCCAGGGCTATACTCGGGCTCCGACGGCCGACCGACCGGCCCGCCCACAACGAAACCCGCAGCCCCTGCCAGCGAGACCCGGATCCAGGGAGGTCATGCGTGAGGACCATCGTCAAGGGCAAGAACGTCGAGGTCCCGGATCGCGTCCGGGAGTACGCCGAGCGGAAGCTGCGCCGCATCGAGCGCCTCACCGACGATCGAACCGACGCCATCGTCGAGCTCTCGAACGAGATGCACCGAAGCGCATCGGATGCACACCGGGCCGACGTCATCCTCGTGATCAACGGCACCACGATCCACAGCCACGCGACCGGCGGTTCATACCAGGCCGCGCTCGACACGGTCGTCGACAAGGCCGAGCGCCAGGCTGTCGAGCACAAGCGCAAGCCGCGGATCCACGCCCGGGCCGAGGAGGAGAAGCAGCTCCTGCGGCGGATCGCCGACGGGGCGTCGTCCGGCGAGCGGGAGCGCCGGGTCGTGAAGTCGAAGCGCTTCGCGATCGAGCCCATGTTCGAAGAGGACGCGATCGCCGCGATGGAGGACCTGGGGCACCAGTTCTACGTATTCGTCAATGCCGAGACGGAACGCGTGGCCGTGCTCTACGCGCGAAAGGACGGCGACTACGGCGTGATCGAGCCGATCGTGGGCGGCGAATACACCAAGGGCCGTGGCAACGGGCTCGGACAGGGCCACAGTCGGGGCCGGAGCTAGCCCGTCCGGCCAAGGCTCGAAAAGCCGCCGCGTCCCCTGGGCGCCTTCCCGAAGAGGTTGCGCATCGTACGATGCGGCCGATGCTGCCCGATGGACGACGCCTTGGCGCCCACGTTCCCCTCGGCACCGGGATGGTCAAGGCGGCAGAGCGGGCGCACGAGATCGGCGCCGAGGCGATCCAGATCTTCGCCGACAACCCCACGGCGTGGCGACGGCGTGCGAACCCGCCGCGCGAGCAGGCCGCCTTCCGGACCCGTCTCGACATCCACGGCATCTCCCCGCTGGCAATCCACGCCGCCTATCTGGTCAACCTCGCCGGCCCTGACCCCGATTTCTGGGATCGGTCCATCGCGATGCTGGCCCACGAGCTCAGGACGGGACCAGGCTTTGGGGCTCGATACGTCAACGTCCACATCGGCTCGCATCGGGGAAGTGGCGTCGCCGCCGGCACTCGCCGCATCGCCGACGGCGTCGCCCACGTCATGGAGCAGGTCGACCGCACGCCCGAGACCCCGATGCTCGTGCTCGAGAACTCGGCCGGGGGCGGGTTCGGGCTGGGCGCGACGGTCGAGGAGCTGACGGACATCGCCGATGCGATCGCGGCACGCGGCATCGGGCGCGCGCATGTCGGCTTCTGCCTCGACACGGCCCATGCCTGGGGCGCGGGCCACGACCTGCAGGACCCTGCAGCAACCGACGATGTTCCTCGAGACGTTCGACATCGGGATCGGCATCGATCGGCTGGTCATGGTCCATCTCAACGATTCGAAATCGGAGCTCGGGCTCGCACACGGATCGCCACGAGCACCTCGGCGCCGGGCAGATCGGCGAGCGCGCAATGGCGTACCTCCTTCGGCATCCCCTGCTCGCGGCCGCTACCTACCTCATCGAGACGCCCGGGATGGACGAGGGTTACGACGCGATCAACCTCGAGCGCGCACGACGGCTTGCCGCCGGACAGCCGCTCGACCCGCTCCCGCCCGGTGCGATGGCGGTCCGCGGCAGCCGATCCAGGAGCGCCCCGCCAGCCGAGCCTGGCGACGAATGACCGACGCGATGAGGGGCCTGCGTCGGCTCGATCTCGTGACGCTGCTCGGCCTCGTTGCCCTGGCGGCGGTGCTGCGGCTCCCGAACCTCGCGACGCGGGGCACCTGGGACGGCGACCAGGGACACGACATGCTGATGCTGCGCGGCCTCGTTCGCGACGGGATCGTGCCGCTGCTCGGACCGCCGACGTCGATCGGCGACTTCCACCACGGGGCCGTCTACTACTACCTGCTCGCCCCCGCCGCGGCCCTGACCGGCGGTGACTCGCCGCTCGCCGTCGTTGCACTCATCGCGCTGAGCGGGATCGCCGCCGTCGCGGTCACGTGGTGGCTGGCACGCGCGATCGCCGGACCCGTCGCGGGGCTCGCGGCGGGCCTCCTCATGGCGGTCTCGATCTCGGCCGTGGACGAGTCGACGTTCATCTGGAACCCGAACCCGATCCCCCTGTTCAGCGCGCTCGCGCTCGCGACGGCATGGCGAGCCTGGACCAGCCGCGATGGGCGCTGGTGGCTCGCATCGGCCGCCGCGACGGCGGTGACCATGCAACTCCACGTCCTCGCGATCGCGTTCCTGCCGGTGATCGCCGCGCTCTTTGTCGCGGACGTGCGGCGACGCGGCCCGACGAACCGGGCCGACCCCCATGGCCGCCATTGGCCTCGCGACAGTCGCGATCGTCGCGCTGACCTACGTCCCACTCGTCATCAACGAGCTCACGACCGACTTCAGCGAGACCCGGGCCGCCCTCGACTACATCGCGGGCGAGCGTGCAGGCTCGGACACGAACGTCGTCGTTCGAGCGGTCATCGTCGGTCTGCGCGTGGTGACGTGGCCGCTGGTCGGGCTCATCGTGGACGCGGGCGCGGTCGCGGCCCTGGCCGCTGGGGTGGTGGTCGCACTCGCCGTCTGGCTCGCCCGCGGTCCCGCCAGCCCGGAACGAACTGCGGTCCGGTGGCTCGGACTCGGCCTCCTCTGGTCCACCGTGGCCCTCGCCGTCGGCGCGACGAGCCTCGCATCGGTGACGCGCGGCCTCCCGAACGACCACTACCACGCGTTCGCGGATCCATTGGTGTTCACCCTCGTCGGGATCGGGGTCGCGGCGCTGTGGCGATGGCGCCACGCCCGGGACGGTCTTCCGGCACCGACCGGCCCGATCCTGGCCGTTGCCCTCGTCGCGGGTCTCGTCGCCTGGAACGTCACCCGTCTCCCACCCGCGATGGCCCCGAACGGTGGCTATCCCGGCGCCCAGGCGGCTGCCGCACGGATCGGCGCCACGATCGGCGACCGGCCGACAACGCTGCGCTCGATCCCCGAGTTCAAATCAACCGAGGCCTACGCGTACCCGCTCATCCTGGACGCCCGTAACGTCGAGCCAACCGAGGAGGCGACGGCCCTCGTCGTGATCTGCGACGCGCTGTTCGAGCCCGTCGTCGGCGCGGCGTGCGGCGGTCCCGCGGAGGACCAGGCCCTGGGGTCCGAGGATCGCTTTACGACCCTCGCCGACCGATGGCAGCCAACCCCCGGCCGGACCATCTCGGTCTACCTGGCGCGCGAGCCGTAGATGCGCGAACGCCGGTGCCCCAGCACCGGCGTTCGCTGTCCCCGGGACCCAGGCGTGGAGGACGCCCAGGTCGTGCCCTGGAGAATGCTCAGTAGCGTCCCTGCTCGCGCCCGGAGGACCGGGACACAGGTCGGACGGTCGCAATGGTCGAGACCGAGGTTCGCGGCTGCTGGCTGGAGATCGCGGAGACGCTCCCCGCCGGCCGGCCGTTCGAGTAGCCGTTTGAGGGTGCGGACATGGTCGTGGTCACGGATGACGTCGGTCGCAGCGCATGCTCCGAAGACCGCTCGGAGCCCGATCCGGACGACCCCGTGGCGGAGGTGTCGCCCTGATACGCCCTGCCGTAGCGGCGCATCCGCACGGCGAGGTAGTACTCCATGATCTGGCGCACCTGCGGCTCGCTCAGGAGATCGTCCGCACGCAGCGCGTACTCGACGCGCGCGGTCGGATTGGTGGTGCCGGACGAGACGAGACCCAGGTAGGCGGGGGTGTCCGCGTCATCGCGCAGCTCGCGGAGGCCGCGGGCAAGCTTCGTGGCAGTCCCCAGTGACGGCATGCGATCGCCGCGGATCAGCCGGGAGATCGTCGAATGGTCGACGCCGGACTGCTGCGCGAGCTGGCGCTGGGACATCTTCTTGGCCTTGAGCTGGCCGCGAAGCCATTCGTTGAACGCTCGGCCGTTCTGTGAGGTCATGTGCCTGGGCGCTCCGTTGGGTCGATGCGGCCGTTGCCGCGATGCCCCAACTATCGAAAACCGCCGTCTCGCGCTGTATCCCCCGTTCGTACCGGCCCGTGGCGGTGGATCTGCACGGCAGGGTGGGGACGCGTGCGGTCTGTCGCAGTACCTCGGCCGAGGGCCCCGTCAGGCGGGTCCGGGGACCGGTTCTTCCTCGGCAACACGCGCACCACCCCGCGGCTTGTCGGACGCGAGGTACGCGATCGACCCGAACACGATCACCGAGAAGACGCTGATGAGCCGGTCGAGCAGCGCGATGGCGCTCGCCTCGGGCAGCGGCACGCCGTAGCCGACGGTCAGCACGCCGATGACACCGGCCTCGACGATCCCGAACCCCGCGGGGGACAGGGGCACGGCCGTCAGCAGCGATCCGATGAGCGCGACGAAGACGGCGCCGGAGAGCCCGAGCGACACGTCGTCGAAGCCGTACGCCTGGACGACGAGGTACAGCCGCAGCGCCTCGGTGGCCCAGATGAACCCGGTGATGACGGCCAGCCGCGGCAGCGCGCGGAGACCGATGGCCCCGAAGACCCCTTCCTCGAAGCGGTCGTAGAGCTCGAGGATCCGATGCGGGAGGGGCAGGGCCACGATGAAGCGCCGGCCGAGGTTGCGCATCGTGAAGAGCCCGAGCGCGAGCGCCCCGACGACGATGACGCCGATGAGGAAGACGACCTGGATCGCCGGCGGCAGGCCCGTTCGGAAGCTCCAGAACCCCGCCGCGATCCCGAGCAGGGCGATCGCGAACAGGTCGAGCACCCGCTCCATGAACACGGTCCCGAAGGTCCGGCTCAGCGAGACGGTGCTGTTGATCTTGAGCAGGTACGCCCGGTAGACGTCACCGAGCTTGGCCGGGACGACACAGTTGACGAGCCACGACAGGAAGATGATCTCGGTCGAATCGCGGGTCGAGATGCGGACACCGGTGCCGTGCAGCAGCGATGCCCAGCGATACCCGCGCAGCGGGAACCCGAGGTAGTGGATCGCGAAGGCGAGCAGGATCAGGCCCGGGCTCGCGCCGAGGAGCAGGGCGGGGACGCGAGCGAGCTGGGCGCCGTTCAGGTAGACGAAGACGGCGATGATGACGAAGGGGACGGCGATCGAGATGATCGTTCGAGGCTGTCGGAGCCGTGCCCCGAGCGACAGCTGCTCGGACCGCTCGGCCGGCTCGTCGGGATCGGCCTCGGGCGGCCGGGCGGTCGGAACGAGCGGCGCGGCGATCGACTGGCTCACGGGCTTCGACGATAGGTCCTCGGCGGCATCGGGCTCCATCGACCGATGGTCCTCCCCGCCTCCCCCGCTCATGGCCGGCCTCCGGGACGAGCCGGCGTGCGCGCGATCGGGACGTCACGACGGACGCGGTGGACCAGCTTGGCAACGGGCGTGGCGAGCCGGACGAAGTAGCTCGCGCGACCCGGGACGATCTCGGCCGTCGGGAGGGCCGCCCGTAGACCGTCGGGCGTGGACGGGTCGCCGCGGAGCGACGTGTACGCAACGCCCACCTCCATGACGGTATGCGCGTCGGACACCGCCACGCCGGGGAGCCCGAACGCCGTCGCATACGCCGACGCCCGTTCGTTGCCGTCACCGACCATGATCCGGGCGTTGTGCGTCTCGACCCAGTCGACGAGCTCGGCAAGCGCCTCCATGGCCGGGTCCCGCAGCAGCGAGCCGCGGTGCCGGTCGTAGGGGTGCGGGATGCCGACAAGCCCGCCCTGCTCGCGAACCGCCTGGACCGTCTCCGCCGCGGTCATGCCGCGTGGCACGGGCTCGGAGAGGAACAGACAGATGAGATCGCCACCGGTGGTCCGGACCTCCTCCCCCACGATCACGGTCAGGTCCGGGGCGACGGCCCGGGCCGCCTCCTGCGCCTCGAGCGCCCCGTCGATCCGGTGGTGGTCGGTGATTGCGAGGTGTGTCAGCCCGCGCTGGGCCGCGGCGCGGACCACGGACGCCGGCGATGACAGCGAATCGAAGCTTGCCCGCGTATGGCAGTGCAGGTCGACGAAGGCGTTCACACCGGGAGGTATGGGGCGGGCGGGGCGGGCGCTGCGGGACCCGCTCCGAGGTCCCGGGCCATCAGATCTGCTGGACCAGGGACTTCTTGAAGAAGTCGAAGTGCTCGAGCGCGAGCCCGGTGCCCAGCGCCACGCAGTTGAGCGGGTTCTCCGCCACGTGGCACGGCACGCCGGTCACCTGCGTGAGCAGCTTGTCGATGTTGCGGAGGAGCGCGCCGCCACCCGACATGACCATGCCCTTGTCGATGATGTCCGACGACAGCTCGGGCGGCGTCTGCTCGAGGACCGTCCGGACCGCAGCCACCAGCTGCTGGAGCGGTGCCTCGATGGCTTCCATGACCTCGGACGAGGTGATCGGGATCGTGCGCGGCAGGCCGGCGATCAGGTCCCGGCCGCGAACCTCCATCGAGAGCTCGCGCTCGAGCGGCAGCGCCGTCCCGATCTGCATCTTCACCTCTTCGGCCGTGCGCTCGCCGACCATGAGGTTGTACTTCTTGCGGATGTAGGTCGCGATCGACTCGTCGAACTTGTTCCCGCCGACACGGAGCGAGTGCGACACGACGATGCCGCCGAGCGAGATGACCGCGATCTCGGACGTGCCGCCGCCGATGTCGATGATCATGTTCCCGGTCGGGCCGCTGATGGGGACGTTGGCCCCGATCGCGGCAGCCAGCGGCTCCTCGATCAGGAATGCCTCCTTGGCACCGGCCTTGAGCGCAGCGTCACGGACGGCCCGTTTCTCGACCGACGTCACGCCGGCCGGCACCGAGATCATCACCTCGGGACGCGAGATGCCGATCCGGCCCTTCGTCGCCTTCGCGATGAAGAAGCGCAGCATCGCCTCGGTGATGACGTAGTCGGCAATGACCCCGTCCTTCATCGGGCGGATCGCCTGGATGTTGCCGGGCGTCCGGCCGATCATCTCGCGCGCTTCCTCGCCCACGGCGACGATCCGGTTGTCGTCGCTCACTGCCACGACCGATGGCTCGGTGATGACGATGCCCTTGCCCTTGACGTAGACGAGGACGTTGGCCGTGCCGAGGTCGATGCCGATCTTCATGAGGTGGTGACTGCAGTCCCTTCTGCCTGGCGCTCGATCCGCGCACCGAGGTCCTGGAATTTCCGCTGGATGTTCTCATAGCCCCGGTGCACGTGGTGCGCCCCATGGATCGTCGTGCTGCCCTTCGCGGCGAGCGCGGCCAGGATGAGGGAGGCGCCGGCGCGCAGGTCGCCGATCTCCACCTCGGCTCCGCGCAGGGGAGCTGGGCCGGTGATCCTGGCGTGGTGGTCGTCGACGAGTGTGACCTTGGCGCCCATCTTGCGCAGCTCGCTCAGCCACTCGAGCCGGTCCTCGAAGATCGTCTCGTGCACGTTCGACGTGCCCGTCGCCTGGCTCAGGAGCACGCACGTCGGGGGCTGCAGGTCCGTCGCCAGCCCCGGGTAGGGTGCCGTCGTCACGTCCACGGGTCGCAATCCGCCGTCGAGCAGGGCCCGCCCGTCGACATCGATGGTCGTCGTGTCGCAGTTCAGCTCGACGCCGGTCTGGCCGACGACCTCGAGGAAGGAGCCGAGGCTCTCGCACGGCGCATCGGTCAGCCGCACCTGTCCGCCGGTGACGGCCGCGGCCACGACGAACGTGCCGGCCTCGATCCGATCCGGGATGACCCGGTGCTCGGCGCCCCGAAGGCGACGCTTGCCGTGCACCTCGACCGTGTCGGGCCACGTGCGTTCGACATCGGCGCCCATCTTCTTGAGGAACTCGATGAGGTCGTCCGTCTCGGGCTCCTGCGCTGCCGGCCGGATGACCGTGTGCCCGTCGGCGAGCGTGGCCGCGACGATCGCGTTCTCGGTGCCCATGACCGACACGAACGGGAAGCGGACCTCCGCGCCGCGCAGCCGGCCGGGAGCCGTCGCGAAGAAGTAGCCGTTGCGGTAGTCGATCTGGGCACCCATGGCCCGCATCGCCTCGACGTGCAGGTCGACCGGCCGCCGACCGATCCGATCTCCGCCCGGGTTGCTGATGATCACTCGACCGAACCGCGCGAGGAGCGGCCCGAGGAGCATGAACGAGGCGCGCATCTTGGCCGCGGCCTCGAGCGGGACGAAGAGCCACTCGACGTCGCCCGAGGCAACCTCGTAGACGTTCGCCTCCGGATGATCGACGACGACACCCAGGTCGCGCAGCGTGTCGGCCATGACGCGCACGTCCTCGATCTCGGGGACGTTCGTGAACCGGCAGCGCTCGCCGGTCAGCGTCGCGGCGGCGAGCAGCTTGAGCGCCGCGTTCTTCGCCCCGCTGATCGGCACGGTGCCGGACAGCGGCGTCCCACCGTCGACGCGGAACACCTCACGCGGAACGTCCTCGGGCTGGTACTCCCAGTGGAACGGCTTGGCGTCGGCCACCCGTTAGCGGCGCCGGCCTTCGCGCTGACGACGCTCGGCGACGCGGATCCGAAGGAGCGCCTGCTGGAGCGCGGCCCGTGCCGCGGACAGGTCGGCACCCTCGCTGTAGCCACCCTCGAGCGCGCGTTCTGCCTCGCGACGGGCCTCCTGCGCCTTCTCGACGTCGATCTCGGCAGCCAGGTCGGCCGTCTCGGCCATCACGACCACCTTGTCGGGCCGGACCTGGACGAAGCCGCCCACGATCGCGAACAGCTCCTCGCTGCCACCCTTGCGGATTCGCAGCTCTCCGAACCCGAGCATCGACACGAGCGGGGCGTGGTGCGGCAGGATGCCGAGCTCGCCCTCGACGCCCGGCACGGTCACCGAGTCGACGTCGTCCTCGAAGGCAAGCCGCTCCGGGGTGACGATCTCGAGCCGGATCGGCATCTAGGAGCCCAGCCGCTCGGCGTTCTGACGGACGTCGTCGATCGTGCCGGCGAGGAAGAACGCCTGCTCCGGCAGGGTGTCGGTGTTGCCCTCGAGGATCTCCTTGAAGGACGCGACCGTGTCCCGGATCGGCACGTACTGGCCCGGCCGGCCCGTGAAGACCTCGGCCACGAAGAACGGCTGGCTGGCGAAGCGCTGGAGGCGTCGCGCTCGTGCCACCGTGGCCTTGTCCTCCTCCGACAGCTCGTCGATGCCGAGGATCGCGATGATGTCCTGCAGGTCGCGGTAGCGCTGCAGCACCCGCTGCGTCTCGCGGGCGACGTCGTAGTGCTCCTGCCCGACGACGTTGGGCGAGAGCACGGTCGAGGTCGAGGTGAGCGGGTCGACGGCCGGGTAGATGCCCAGCTCCGCGATCGAGCGCTCGAGACGGATCGTCGAGTCGAGGTGGGCGAAGGTCGTGGCCGGCGCCGGGTCGGTGTAGTCGTCGGCGGGGACGAAGACGGCCTGGAGCGAGGTGATCGAGCCGTTCTTCGTGGACGTGATCCGCTCCTGGAGGCCGGCCATCTCGGTCGCGAGGTTCGGCTGGTAGCCCACCGCGGACGGCATCCGGCCGAGGAGCGCCGACACCTCGGACCCGGCCTGGGTGAACCGGAAGATGTTGTCGATGAAGAGGAGGACGTCGCGGTTCTCCTCGTCGCGGAAGTACTCCGCCATCGTCAGGCCGGTGAGGCCGACCCGCTGGCGTGCGCCGGGCGGCTCATTCATCTGGCCGAACACGAAGGCGGTCTTGGCGATGACCCCGGACTCGGTCATCTCGGCGATGAGGTCGTTGCCCTCGCGGCTGCGCTCGCCGACTCCGGCGAAGACCGACACGCCCGCGTGCTCCTGGGCAACGTTGCGGATCAGCTCCTGGATGATGACCGTCTTGCCGACGCCCGCGCCGCCGAAGATCCCGACCTTGCCGCCCTTCTTGAAGGGGCACATGAGGTCGATGATCTTGAGGCCGGTCTCGAAGACCTCGACCTCCGTCGTCTGCTGGTCGTAGGCCGGTGGGGCCCGATGGATGGGCAGCGTCCGGGTCGCCTCGACGGCGCCCTTGCCGTCGATCGGATGGCCCAGGACATCGAAGACGCGACCCAGCGTCTGCTCGCCGACCGGCACCGTGATCGGCGCACCGGTGTCGCGCACCTCGACCCCGCGGGCGAGGCCGTCGGTCGTCGTCATGGCCACCGCGCGGACCCAGTTGTTGCCGAGGTGCTGCTGGACCTCGCAGGTGAGCGGCTCGGCGCCCTGGCGCTGGATCTCGACCGCGTTGTACACGGCGGGGAGCTGGCCGGGCGGGAACTCGATGTCGACGACCGGTCCCGTGATCTGGATGACCCGACCCATGCCGGGCGCTGTGGCGGTAGCCATGGTCTGGATTGCCTCCTGTGGCGCGTCAGCGCGGCTGGGCGCCGGTCGCGATCTCGATCATCTCGCGGGTGATGTTGGCCTGGCGGACCTTGTTGTACGAGAGTGTCAGGTCCTCGATGAGCTCCTCGGCGTTCTCGGTCGCGTTCTTCATCGCGACCATCCGGCTCGATTCCTCGCTCGCCCGCCCCTCGAGGACCGCCTGGAAGAGACGCGTCGCCACGTAGCGTGGCAGGAGGCTGGTCAGCACGGAGCCCGCATCGGGCTCGAAGATGAACTGGTGACCGGGGATGCCCTCGGCGGTGTCCTCGCCGTAGTCGATGGGGAGGAGCCGGTCCAGTGCCGGCTTCTGCGACAGGGTCGATTCGAAGCGGCTGTAGATGATGTCCACGGTCGCCACCGAGCCATCCAGGAACGCGTCGGTCACGAGGCGGGCCAGCGGGAGGACGTCCTCGAACGTGGGGCGATCGCCAAGCCCGGCGAAATGGGCCTCCAGCGGGACCCGCGCACGGCGCATCGCGTCCCGACCCTTGCGCCCGACCGTCACGACGGTGAGGTCACCGCTGTGCTGCGTGATCTCGCGTGCCGCGAAGCGGATGGCGTTCGTGTTGAGCGGGCCGGCGAGGCCGCGATCCGTCGTGACGAGCAGGATCATCCGCTTGCCACCCTCGCGGTGGGCGAGCAGCGGGTGCTCCTCCGCCCCGAGGACGGCCGCGAGATCGGCGAGAACCTCGTCGATCTTGTCGCTGTAGGGACGTGATCGAAGCGTGGATTCCTGGGCGCGGCGCAGCTTCGATGCTGCGACGAACTGCATCGCCCGGGTGATCTGCTTGATGTTCCGGACGGCCCCGATGCGCCGCCGGATGTCTCCCTGGCTAGCCGTTCGGCACGTGCTCGGCCGGCCGGGCGTCCTCGGCCCGCCTAGGCCAGGACCGTCTCGCTCGACCGACCGCGAGCGCGTCGTCGAGCCCCTTGCCGAGCTCATCGCTGAGCGCCTGGGTCTTGGCGAGCTCCTCGACCAGCTCCGGGCGCTCCGTCTCGAGATACCGGTAGAGCCGGTCTCGAACTCGCGAACGCGCGGGTCGGGATGTCGTCCAGGGCGCCCTTCGTGGCGGCGTACAGGATGATGACCTGCCGCTCAACCGCGAGCGGCTGGTACTGCGGCTGCTTGATGACCTCGGACAGCTTCTCGCCGCGGGTCAGCTGGTCGCGCGTGGCCTTGTCCAGGTCGGACGCGAACTGCGCGAACGCGGCGAGCGACCGGTACTGCGCCAGGTCGAGCTTGAGCGGACCGGCGACCTTCTTCATGGCCTTGGTCTGGGCCGCCGAGCCGACGCGCGACACCGAGATGCCGATGTTCAGCGCGGGTCGCTGCCCGGCGTTGAACAGGTCGGTCTCGAGGAAGATCTGGCCGTCCGTGATCGAGATCACGTTCGTCGGGATGTATGCCGACACGTCGCCGGCCTGCGTCTCGATGATCGGCAGTGCCGTGAGCGAGCCACCACCGGCCTCGTCCCCGAGCCGCGCGGCGCGCTCCAGCAGGCGCGAGTGGAGGTAGAAGACGTCCCCGGGGTACGCCTCGCGGCCGGGCGGGCGGCGCAGCAGGAGCGCCATCTCGCGGTACGCCCAGGCATGCTTCGAGAGGTCGTCGTAGACGCACAGGGCGTCCTTCACGAGGCCCTCGCCCGGGACCTCGACGCCGTTCTCCATGATCTCCTCGCCGATCGCCACGCCGGCGTACGGGGCGAGGTACTGGAGCGGTGCCGGATCCTCGGCGCCGGCCACGACGATGATCGTGTGCTCGAGGGCGCCGTTCTGCTCGAGGACGGCGACGGTCTGGGCGACGGTCGACATCTTCTGGCCGATGGCCACGTAGATGCAGACGAGGCCCTTCCCCTTCTGGTTGATGATCGTGTCGATCGCGACCGCGGTCTTGCCCGTCTGGCGGTCGCCGATGATCAGCTCGCGCTGGCCGCGGCCGATCGGGATGAGCGCGTCGATGGCCTTGATCCCGGTCTGGACCGGCGTGTCGACCGACTTGCGGACGATGACGCCCGGGGCGATGCGCTCGACCGGACGCGTGCTCGTCGCGGCGATCGGGCCCTTGTCGTCGAGCGGGCGGCCGAGCGGGTCGACGACGCGACCCAGCAGCGCGGCGCCAACGGGGACCTCGACCACGCGACCCGTGGTCTTGACCGTGTCGCCTTCCTTGATGGCGCTCGGGTCGCCGAGGATGACCGCGCCGACCGTCTCCTCCTCGAGGTTCAGGGCCATGCCCATGACCCCGCCGGGGAACTCGAGCATCTCGGACGCGAGCGCGCCCGACAGCCCGTAGATCTGGGCGATGCCGTCACCGACCTCGACGACCGTTCCGACGCTGCGCGTCTCGACGCCCGAGTCGAACTGGTCGATCGCGGACTTGATGATGCTGGTGATCTCGTCGGAACGAATGGCCATTGCGAGGTCTCCTACAGGGCGCCCGAGACGAGCTGGTTCCGCAGCCGCTCGAGGCGGCCCCGGACGCTCCCGTCGATCAGACGATCGCCGACGCGCACGATCAGGCCACCCAGCAGGCTGGGATCCACCTGGACATCGAGCTCGACGCGACCGCCGGTGAACTGTTCGAGTCGTGTGGTGAGTGCCCGGACCTCGTCCGGGGTGAGCGCCGCGGCTGACGTCGCCGTGGCGACGGTGATGCCCTGACGCCGGTTGTCGAGCCGGCGGAACTCCGAGGCAACGCGCGGCAGCTGATCGATCCGGCCGCGCCGGAGCTGGAGCTGGATGAGATTTCGCACGGGGCCGCTGACGGACCCCCCGAGCGCCTTTTCGAGAAGGGCGGCACGTGCCTCGAGGGGCACGGCAGGGTTGGTCAGGTAGTTCGCGATGCGCTCGTCGCCCAGTACCGCCGCGGCCTTCTCGAGCTCGGTCCGCCACGCGTCGACGGATCCGTCGCGCTGGGCGATCTCGAACGCGGCCTCGGCGTAGCGGCGTGCGGCGGTGTCGCGAACCGCCATCAGTTCCCTCGCCCGCGCGGTGCGGACTCGGTCAGGAACTCGTCGACGAGCCTGCGCTGGCGGGCATCGGTGAGCGACTCCCCGACGACGCGGCTCGCGGCCCGGAGCGCCAGGTCGGCAACCTCGGCCCGCAGCTCGCCCATGGCACGCTGCTTCTCGGCGTCGATGTCGGCCGCGGCGCGAACGCGTAGACGCTCGAGCTCCTCGCGGGTGGCCGCGATATCGGCCTCACGCGTCTCCTGGGCCACCTTCTGGGCGCGGGTCAGGATGTCGTTGGCTTCGCGTCGGGCCTCGGCCAGCGTGGCGACGCGCTCGCGCTCGGCTCCCTCGCGATCCTTGCGCGCCTGCTCGGCATCCCGCAGTCCCTGCTCGATGGCCGATCGCCGGCCCTCGAGCACGCCGCCGATCCGGCGGAACGCGGCGAAGTACAGGATCGCGAGGAACAGGAGGAAGCTGATCGCCTGGGTGATGACCCAGAAGAAGTTGATCTGGAATCCCGTCGCCTCCTCGCCAGCGCCCGCCTCCGTGGCGAACACGAGCGCGTCGCGCAGCGGCTCGGCGAGCGATCCGATGAGGTCCACGGTCAGTCGAGTCCCTGTTCGGCCGCTACTACTGGCCGCCGCCGAGGAAGATCGCGAGGATGCCGACGACGACCGCGAGGACGCCGAGTCCCTCGGCGAACGCCGCGCCGATGATGAACGTCGCGCGGATCTGGGCCGCCGCGTCCGGGTTGCGCCCGATCGCGTTGGTCGACATGCCGGTCAGGATGCCGATCCCGATGCCGGGGCCGATGACGCCGAGCGCTGCGAGGCCGGCTCCGAGGTTTTCCATGTGTGTGCGTTCCTCCTGCTTGCCCGGCCATGCCGGGTGTTTGGGCCGATGGTAGGCGGCCGGTCCGGCTACGCGCCGGCGGCCCTGGGCGCGATGTTGCCTTCCGGCAGGTGCTCCGCGGCGCCTTCGTGGCCCTCCGCGTGATCCTCGTCGTGGTGGCTCTCCACCGCGATCAACGTGAACATGAGGGTCAGGACGCTGAAGATCAGCGCCTGCATGAAGTTGAGCAGGAACTCGAGGCCGACCATGGCCACGGGGATGACGGCGAGCGTGAGCCCGGTGATGACACCAAGCGCGATCTCGCCCGCGTAGATGTTGCCGAAGAGTCGCATCGAGAGCGTGACCGGCTTGACGAACTCGAGGAAGAACTCGAGCACGCCGACGAACAGCCCAATCACGCCCGCGGCGATCCCGTCCTTGAAGCCGCTGAAGTTGAAGAACTTGCCGAGGTAGCCGCCGAACCCGAGCGCGCGGACGCCCTCGATGTGGAACAGGGCGAAGGCGACGAGCGCGAGACCGATGGTCATGTTCACGTCACTCGTCGGGGCGCGCAGCTGCTCGGTCCGGCCGACGAACGGCAGCAGGCCGCTCCAGTTGCTCAGCAGGATGTACAGGAAGAACGCAACGAAGATCGGCACGTACTTGCGGGCGCCGGGACCACCGAGCGAGGTGGCGAAGTTGGCGAGGCCCTCGTACGCGTACTCGAGCGCGTTCTGGCGCTTGCCCGGCACGAGCGACACGCCGCGCGAGAGGAAGATCGCGAGCACGATGATCACCGCCATCACGATCCAGCCGGTGAACAGCGACGAGGAGATCGTCGGATCGAAGGTCACGAGGCTGTGGTGGTCGATAGGGGTGGCGGGATCGAGGTCGAACGCGACGTGCGGGATCGGCAGCTCGAAGTTGGCCTTGATCGCGTGCTCGGGATAGGCGAACGGCACGCTGGGATCGGTCAGGTTCTCCTCGTTCACGCCGATCGGCGGCACGAGGTTCAGCGCCAGCACGAGGACGACGAGCGCGGCGACGACCACGAGGATCAGCGGTCGCTTCGAGGTCGGCTCGGTGACTGCGCCTGCAGCGGAAACCGCGTCGTCGCCCAGGTCGGGCCCGAGCGCCTGCTGCATCCGGCGTTCGCCTTCGGTTCTATCAGCCAACGGTGTTCAGTCTCCGGTTCGGCTCGCCGCGCCGCAGTGGGGACGCGCGGTCAGTCGTCGAAGCTCGCCAGGAAGCGTGTGATCAAGCGGGCGACCCCGAGCGCCCCGGCGCCGAGACCGGCCGCAAGGCCGATGACGACGAAGATCGGGAGCGTTCCGAGCTGTCCGTCCACCCAGTACCCGGCGAGCACGCCGAGAAGGGTGGATGCCAGGAGAAGAAAACCGATCTCGGAGAACAGGGCGAGATAGGCCCCAGCCCGGCCGGGCTCGATCATGTGCAACCTGTCAAGGCGGCGCGAGTATACCAGCGCGCTCCGGGCGTCGCCACGAAGGCGCCTCGCGTCAGCGGCCGCTCAGGCGCACCCGCAGCGTCACCTCCACGACGGGCTCCGGTGGCGTGGGGGTTGGGCTCGGCTCCGGCTCCGGGGTGGGCGTGGGAGTGGGTTCCGGCTCCGGGGTCGGCGTGGGCGTCGGCTCCGGGTCGGGCGTTGGCGTGGGGGTGGGCTTGGGGGTCGGGGTCGGCGTCGGCCGCGGCGTGGGCGTCGGGGTGGGCCGGGGCGTCGGGGTGGGCCGGGGCGTCGGGCGCGGCGTGGCCCGCGGCGTCGGGCTCACCCGGGGAGTCGGGTCCGGGCGTGGTGGTGCACCGGGCCGAGGCGTCGGTGGACGCGGGTTCACGGGCGTTGGCGCGGTTCCCGTCGTCGGTGTCGGGTCGGGCGTGACGAGCGGCTCCGGCGTCGCGGGTTCCTCGGGCGGCTCGAGGCTCGGAATCACGACCCCGGGGAGTGGCTCGCCACTCGTCTCCGGCTCGAGGGAGACGACGGGCAGGGGCGACTCGTCCCCGAGGGGGTCGGTGATGATTCCCTGTCCCGGGGGACTCGTGACGCCCGCGACACGGCCGTCCCGCACACCTGTGAACAGGGTCGTCCCGACCAGGATGAGCGCGATGATCCCGAGCATCACGGCGGAGGCATCGCGCAGGAGCTGGACGCGCGGCATGTTCCGGTCGGTGCTCGTTTCCGCTGCCGCGACCGGTGTGGCGGCGGCGACCCGACGGGGCGCCTGGGGCACGACTGGGTGTGTCGGCCCTGCCGATGCGCCCTCGGTGGGCGGGGCGAGCCCAGTGGCGGCCGTTCGCACGTCGAACGACGGTCGGGCGGGGCGCGCGTTGTCAGCAGGCGACCGCCGGCTGGCCTGGGCGCGCACGCGTGCCACTGCAAGCGACACGAGCACGAGCGCCATGGCGAGGCCAACGGCGGCGGCTTCGGGAGTCACGGAGACGAGCCTCGAGCGGGGCAGGTCGATCGGGGGTCAAGCCGAATCTACCACCCGTGTCGCGAATCGCCCCCGGCGCGTCCTCCCGCCGCATGCCATCCATGCAGGCCGTGACTCGTAAGGACGAGACGGAGGCGGTTCTCCTGCCACGCATGCCGCACGTGACTGCGCGACGCGATTCGGGGCCGGTCTGGCGCTCCTTGCGTGCTTACCAGTCACCCCGTGCATCGGCGGGACGGGCTCGATCGACCGGAGGGCTCGCTGCCATCCATGCACCGCAGGACTCGTACGGACGGGAGACCGGCCGTTGTCCTGCCGCGCATGCCCCACGTGACTGCGCGAGGCGATTCGGGGCCGATTTGGGGCCCCTCGCGTGTTTACCAGTCACCCCGTGCATGGGCGGGACGGGCACGGCGTGCGCGGGGCCGACCTCGCACGCAAGGGCGCCGCCGCCGGGCCCGGCTCGCGCGGAGGGCACTCCCCCTCGGCGGTCAGTGGGGCTGCGAGCTCGGCTCCGGGTCGTACGCGTCGGCCGGAGCCGCCTCGGGGCGCACCGTGGCCCGCGACGGCACGAAGAGCGCGAGCCCGAACACCAGGAAGACGCCGATGAACGCGTACAGCTGGTTGATCCCCGAGAGGAGCAGCGCCAGCACGGCCAGCAGGATGCAGATCCCGTAGATGAGCAGGACCGTCTGCCGGTGCGAGAGGCCCAGGTCGAGCAGCCGATGGTGGATGTGCGAGCGGTCGGGGGTGAACGGCGAGCGTCGCTCCCACAGCCGCCGGACGATGATCCAGAACGTGTCGATGATCGGCACGCCGAGCACGAGCAGGGCCACGGCGACCTTCGCCGACCCGAGGATCGACAGGATCGCGATCGTGTAGCCGATGAACTGCACGCCGCTCGTCCCGGCGAAGATCCGGGCCGGGTGGAAGTTCCAGCGCAGGAACCCGAGCAGCGCTCCGGCCAGCGCGAAGCACAGGACGGCGATCAGGGGCTGGCGCACCTCGGTGGTCAGGCTGATCACGCCAAGCGTGACCGCGGCGATGATCGCGATCCCCGAGGACAGGCCATCGAGGCCGTCGATCCAGTTGATCGAGTTCATCATCCCGATGATCCAGAACATCGTGAACGCGGCCGCGAACACGGCGTCGAACCGGATGGCGCCTTCGCCGAATGGGTCGTTGATCTGCTCGATGCCCACCCCGAGCCACACGGCAAAGATCGCCAGGCCGACCTGGATCAGGAGCTGCCAGCGCGCCCGGAGGTTGAAGTAGTCGTCGAGCGCTCCGAGGGCCGCCGCGCCCGCGCCCCCGAGCAGCAGGGCCGCAATCTCACCATCGGTCAGGAAGACCGGCCGGACGACAAAGTCCTCACGCTGATTGAGGAAGAAGAACGCGGCGGCAACGGCAAGGAACGCGGCTGCCACTGCAAGTCCGCCCGCCCGGGGGATCGGCACGACGTTGACCCGGCGCGCCTCCGGCTGGTCGACGATGTCGTGCCGCAGGACGAGCCAGCGCACGAGCGGCGTGAGCACCATCGAGATGAGCGCCGCGGCGATCAGCACGGCGACCATCGGCGGGAACGCCTCTTCGGCGCCCGGAATGAAGGTCATTCGTGCCCGGAGCGGCGGCTCGTCGGCCGCTGTCGGAGCCTGGTCGCCGTAGCGCCCGTCACGCCTCGGGCAGACCCGGAACGGGGAACCGAGCCACGATCGCCTGGACCTCTGCCGCCAGCCGCGCCTGCACCGCGCCGTCGTCGCGGCCGCGAATGGCCTCAACGATGATCCGGCCGACCTCGCGCATCTCGCCGGGACCAAAGCCACGGGACGTCGTGGCCGGCGACCCGACCCGGATGCCGGACGAGACGTTGGCCGGGAGCGGATCGAACGGAACCTGGTTCTTGTTCACGGTGATCCCGATGGCGTCGAGGAGGTGCTCGGCCTCCGTCCCGTTGACGCCCAGTGGCGTGACATCGACCAGGGCGAGGTGATTGTCGGTCCCACCCGAGACGACGCGGGTCCCCAGCTCCGCGAGCGTCTCCGCCAGGACCCGTGCGTTCTCGACGGTGCGCCGCTGGTCCTCGTGGAACTCGGGCTCGGCCGCGAGCTTGAACGCGACGGCCTTGGCCGCGATGACGTGCATGAGCGGTCCACCCTGGACGCCCGGGAACACCGTCTTGTCGATCGCGGCGGCAAGCGTGGTCTTGACGTTGGGGAAATCGGTCGTGTCGACCGAGTTCGGCAGCTCGCGACGGCTGAAGATGAGACCACCGCGCGGGCCGCGAAGGGTCTTGTGCGTGGTCGTCGTGACGATGTCGGCGTGCGGGAACGGGCTCGGGTGCAGGCCGGCGGCGACGAGCCCGGCGATGTGCGCCATGTCCACGAAGAGCAGCGCGCCGACCCCGTGCGCGATCTCGGCCATCCGCTCGAATGGGATGATTCGCGGATACGCGGACGCACCGGCAACGATCATCTTCGGGCGGATCTCGCCGGCGACGCGCTCGAGCTCGTCGAGATCGATCCGCTCGGTCTCGCGATGGACGCCGTACGCGTGGACTTCGTACAGCCGTCCGCTGAAATTCAGCTTCATCCCGTGGGTCAGGTGGCCGCCCTGGTCGAGCTTCATGCCCAGGATTCGGTCGCCCGGTGACAGGACGCTGAAGTAGGCCGCCATGTTGGCCTGCGCGCCCGAATGCGGTTGCACGTTCACGTGCTCCGCGCCCGGGAAGAGCGCGAGGGCGCGTTCCTGGGCCAGCGTCTCGGCGATGTCGACGAACTCGCAGCCGCCGTAGTAGCGCTTCCCGGGAAGGCCTTCGGCGTACTTGTTGGTCAGCCAGCTGCCCTGGGCCTCCATGACCGCGGCCGAGACGTAGTTCTCGCTGGCGATCAGCTCGATCTTGTCGCGCTGCCGGTCGCGCTCGGCGACCATGGCCTCCCAGAGCTCGGGGTCGGCCTCGGCCAGGGAAGCGGTCCCGAGGGTCGATGCTGTGGAAACGCTCATCGTGGCTTCGACTCCCTTCGGTGGACCGCCTGCCGGTCTATCTTCCCACGCTCATCCGATCGAGGACGAGCCCACCTCTGTCGGTGCCGCCGTACCGAGACCGGCCGTCTCGAGGATCGCCCGAATCCGTTCGACGGGGACCGCCCCGGCACGGAGGACGACCAGGCGCTCGCCGGTGCAATCGATCACGGTCGAGGCAGGACCACCGTGCGCCGGCCCGCCATCGAGCACGAGGTCAACCGCGTCCCCGAGCTGGGCGAGGATGTCCGCGGCATCCCGGCCCTCGGGATGGCCGGACCGGTTGGCGGACGTGGTCGGCAGCGGTCCGACCGCAGCCGCCAGCGCGCGCGGTGCATCGTGGTCGGGGACACGCAGACCGATGGTCGGGGCACCGGCCGTGAGCTCGGGCGGCAGCGGGACGTCGGGGCGCTGCGGCACGACGAGCGTGAGCCCGCCCGGCCAGCATGCTTCGGCGAGGGCCGTCGCTGCCGGCGTCATGATCCCGATCTCGCCTGCCTGGGCCGCCTCGGCGAGCAGCAGCATGATCCCCTTGTCCGGCGGTCGCGCCTTGGCCTCGAACAGCCTGCCGATCCCCCCGGGCGTCTCGAGCGCGACCGCGATCCCGTAGACGGTGTCGGTCGGCAGCGCGATGAGCCCCCCACCCCGAAGGACGTCGGCGGCGGCGGCCCGGCCCCTGTCATCGTCAGGGACGACGGTTGCGCGCGTCACGAGGCGCTGGTCCCCGCCCGGTCCTCGGCCTCGCTTCCCGTTCGCGCGTCCGCGTCGGTGCTCTCGGCCGCCGCGGCCCGACGACGCTCCGCCACGTCCTCTGCGTCGGACGCATCGCGCGCTGCACGTGCCTCCTCGGCGAGCCGATCCCCGGCGATCCGCGCACGCTCCGGATCCGCGAGCACGAGCGTCTCGATCATCACGGCAACGCCTTCATCGGCCAGGGGCGGCGCCTCGTAGCGGGCGGCGGCGCGAACCTCGACGGGCGCGGTCGGCATGGCGGCCCCGTGCCCGACCTCGCCGAGCATCTCGACGTCGTTCCACTGGTCCCCGATCGCCATGCCGCGCCCAGGGGCACGCCAAGCCGTCGGGCGAGGAACCGCACGGCTCGACCCTTCGACACGCCCGGCGCAACGAACTCGAGGAAGCGCGGGTGGCTGATCGTCACGTCGGCCCGGCCGCGGTACCGCTCCTTTGCCCGTGGAGCCCAGTCCGAGGGCTGCGGCGGCTCCCCAACGGCCAGCACCTTGGTCACGGGATGGACGGTCGAGGCGACGATGTCGGGCACGAGCTCGGCTCGGGCGCCCATGAACTGCGAGTAGTCATCGGCCCGTGGATCGTCGGCGCGCAGGATGAACCGCTCGAGATGGTTGACGTGCGGATCGAGCCCGACCGACCGAGTCCAGACGAGCACGTCGCGTGCCGTGGCCGCGTCCAGCGGTCGGTGGAACAGCAGACGGCCCAGGCGATCGGAGCCGGGCGCGGGCATGTCCCGGATGAGGCCGCCCTGGTAGCCGACGACCGGCGCGGTCAGCCCGAGCTCGCGCGCGAAGCGCATGGCGCTCGACACCATCCGGCCCGTGACGAGCGAGACCGAGACGCCTCGATCGAGCGCCGCGCGGATCGCGGCCTTCGTTCGCGGCCCGATGACGAGGTCCTCGCCGACGAGCGTCCCGTCGATGTCGAGGGCAATGAGGCGGATCGGGTATTGCCGGCTCGGGCGAGCGGCTGAGCCCCCGGCTGACCGCCCTTCGCGGGCTCATGTGGCTGGCACGGGTGGTGCGATCCGGGCGACGCGTGGCAGCCCGGCAAGATCCTGCTCGACCCGGCACGTCCAGCCGGGAACGATCGCCTCGACCGCCGGACCGATCGAATCACCCTGGTCGCCACCGATCTCGAACATCGCCTCTCCGCCGGGCGCAAGCGCGCCGTCGCGGAGCCGCTCCAGCAGGCGCCGGATCACGTCGAGCCCGTCCGGACCGCCATCGAGGGCCGCCCGCGGCTCGAACGATGTCGCAACGGGCAGGACCGGGATCACCTCGGTCCGGACGTAGGGCAGGTTCGCCAGGACGAGGTCGAACGGGTTCTCGAGGTAGGGTGGCAGCAGGTCAGCGTCCACGAACCGAATGTGGTCCGCGGCCGCGTGCCCGACGGCGTTCTCGCGGGCGAGCTGGAGCGCCTCGGGCGAGGCCTCGGTCGCCATGACGGTGAACTCGTCACCGGCCCCCCGTCGCTTCAGCGCGACGATGAGCGCCACCGCGACGGCCCCGCTCCCCGTGCCGACGTCGGCGATCCGGATCGGGGGCGAGCCGGGTGCCCGGGCCGTCTCCGACAGACGGCGCATCACCTCGGCCTCGGCCAGCTCCACGAGGCGCTCGGTCTCCGGGCGCGGGATCAGGGCCCGCGCATCGACACCGAAGGCGAGGCCGTAGAACTCCTTCAGCCCTCGGATGTACGCCACGGGCTCCCCGGTGGCCCGACGCGCGACGTCCCGCCCGAACCGCTCGGTGTGGTCAACACCGACCGGCATCTCGGGGTGCGCCACGATCGTCGTTCGGTCGACGCCGAGGACATGTGCGAGGAGGAGCTCCGCATCGAGCCGCGCTGATGGCGAACCGGACGCGCGCAGCCGTTCGACTGCGTCGAGGAGGAGCGTGTCGACCGTGCTCACGGCCGACGCCGGAGCGTCACAGCCGGATCGTGACGTCGATGTCGCCGACCTTCTGGAGGACCTCGGCGCTCGTCGTGCCGCGCCAGCGATGGAACAGCAGGTCGACCGCCCCGTCCCCGACGCGAAGGTTGCGGAGCGTCACCCGACGAACCCACTCGGGGAGGTGCGGGTGCCACAGCTCGAGCTCGTGCCGCTCGGCGTGCGCACGCAGCCCGAGCATCGTCCCGAGGAACAGGAACGGCGCCCCGGCGGCCCACGCCTGCGGCGAGCAGGCGACGGGGTACGGCACGGGCTCGGGATTGTCGGCGCGGGCGAAGCCACAGAACAGCTCGGGCAGCCGGTAGGCCGGGAACCGCTGCGCCGCCTCGAGGATGTCGCCGACGAGGAGGTTCGATTCGTCGTCGAAGCCGTAGCGCTTGAGGCCGGCTGCCACGATCGACGTGTCGTGCGGCCAGACCGAGCCCGTGTGATACCCGAGCGGGTTGTAGCCCGGCTGGTCCTGTGCGTAGGTGCGCACGCCCCAACCCGAGAACATGCTCGGCGACACGAGCCGGCTGGCGACCGCCCGGGCGCGGCCCGGCGAGACGATCCCGCTCCACAGGCAGTGCCCGGCGTTCGAGCCGATGGCGTCGGCCTGGCGCTTGTCACGGTCGAGGGCCATCGCGTAGTAGCCGCGGTCCTCGACCCAGAATGCCTCCTCGAAGCGCTGGCGCAGCGTCTCGGCATCGCCGTCGAGCCGCGTCGCGAGCTCCGTGTCGCCACGCATCCGGGCCAGCTTCGCCATCCGGCGCTTGGCATCGAACACGTAGCCCTGCACCTCGGCGAGGGCGATCGGCGGGTGCGATTCGCGTCCGTGGCGATCCCGGATCGCGTCGCTCGAGTCCTTCCAGCCCTGGTTGAGCAGGCCGTGCTCGGTCTGGCGCTCGTACTCGACGAAGCCGTCACCGTCCCGATCGCCGTACTCGTCGATCCAGCGGAGCGCGGCCAGCGCGTTCGGCCAGAGGCGCTCGACGAGATCGCGATCGCCCGTCCAGTCGAACGTCTCGCCAAGCAGGATCAGCCAGAGCGGGGTCGCGTCGACGCTGCCGTAGTACGGGCTGTGGGGCAGCTCGCCGGTCGCCGCCATTTCGCCGACCCGCAGCTCGTGGAGGATCTTCCCGGGCTCCGCATCGCGCCACGCATCGACCTCGGTGGCCTGGCGCGCGGCAAGCACGGTCAGCGTCTCGATGGCGAGCTGTGGCCGGAAGGCGACGGCCTGGAGCGAGGTGATGAGCAAATCGCGGCCGAACAGCGTGCTGAACCACGGCACGCCCGCGGCGATGTAGCGCTCGTTCGCGCCGGGTGTCTCGTTGACGAGGAGCCGCAGGTCCGCAACCGATCGGGCGACGGTGAGGTTGAACAGCTCGTGGTCCGTGTCGATCTCGGTCGTGCTGCGCTCCCACGCGTGGTACGCACCACTCGGCTCCGCCTCGTCGATCCGCGGGGGCTCGGGAAACAGGTGTCGCGGATCGTCGCCGTCCGCGCTTGCCTTGGTCAGGGTCCCCCAGACCGACCAGCGCAGCTCGCGACGCTCCCCGGGCGCCAGTGGCCAGCTCCAGGTCAGCCGCAGCCAGCCACCCGAATCGAACCCGTCGTCGCGGGCAAGGATGGGCGCGATGCTCGAGGCCGGCTCGTTGAAGCGTACGTGCGTCGAGCGCCGCCGCCCGTCGAGCCCGTCGTACCGGAACGTCGCCCGAGTCGGCAGCACCGCCGCCGGCAGGAGCGCGCCCCGCTCGTCGCGCTGCCGGCCGCGCACCTCGAAGATGTCAGCGCCGTCGATTCCCAGCTCGAGGTCGATGTCGACGGTCTCCGCGCGCTCCGCGTAGTTGACGACCGTGAGGCGTTCCTCGAGGCCGTGCAGCGAGAGGATTCGATCCCGTGCAATCCCCAGCTTCCGGCCGGCCAGGTCGTCCAGCGGGTTGACCTTGTCCTCGATGTTCCGGTCGATGCTCGGGTTCGTGAGCTGGATCGTGCCCCGGTAGTTGCCCCCGGACGTCGCCTGGAGCAGCACCGGCCGCACGCCACCGACTCGCACCTGCGAGCACGACAGGAGCCGCGTGTCCCGGTCGTACAACCCGAGTCCGCGCAAATCGACGTGGATGTCGCCGAACGGGTCCGTCAGCAGGAACAGGTCGCCGTGCTTGACCGTGTGCACGGACCCCAGGTCCGTGGCCCGGGCGATCGGCACGACGAGCGGCTCGAACCAGCGGATCGCCGCGACGTCGACGTCGTCGGGCAACGGTGCCCGCGTCTGTTCGGCGCGCATGTCAGCTCGTCCCGTTCGAACCGGTCACGGCCGACAGGAGCTCGGCCTGCTCCGCCATGGTCAGGGCGTCGATGAGCTCGTCGATGTCGCCGTCCATGACCGTCGGAAGGTTGTGGAGCGTCTTGCCGATGCGGTGATCGGTGACCCGGTCCTGCGGGAAGTTGTACGTCCGCACCTTGTCGGAGCGGTCACCCGAGCCGACCATCGACCGCCGGGTCGCGGAATCGGCCTCGCGCTGCTCGGCAATCTGGCGCTCGAGGAGACGCGACCGCAGCACGGACAGCGCCTTGGCCTTGTTCTTGTGCTGGCTCTTCTCGTCCTGGATCTCGACCACGAGGCCGGTGGGAAGGTGCGTGATCCGCACAGCCAAATCGGTCGTGTTGACCGACTGCCCGCCCGGACCCGACGAGCGCTTGACGTCGATCCGGAGGTCCTTCTCCTCGTCGATCTCGATCTCGACCTCGTCGGCCTCGGGCATGACGATCACGGTGACGGTCGAGGTGTGGATGCGGCCGGACGACTCCGTCGCCGGGATGCGCTGGACCCGATGAACGCCGCCTTCGAACTTGAGCCGGCTGTACGCGCCGTCGCCGTGGATCGAGACGATCGCCTCCTTGATCCCGCCGATCCCGGTCTCGTTCAGGCTCATGAGCTCGGGCGTGTAGCGGTGCCGGTCGGCGTAGCGCTGGTACATCCGGAAGAGCTCGGCCGCGAAGAGCGCCGCCTCGTCGCCGCCCGCACCTGCCCGGATCTCGAGGATCACGTCGCGGTCGTCGTTGGGATCGCGGGGGAGCAGCAGCACCCGCAGGTCCGCGAGCAGGCGCGCCTCGAGCTGCTCGAGCCGCTCGATCTCCTCCCGCGCCATCGTCTTGAGGTCGTCGTCCCCGTCGCCGTCACGGAGCTCACGCGCGCCGGCCAGCTCCTGGCGGGCATCCTCGAGCACGCGGTAGGCGGCCACGACGGGCTCGAGCCGCGCGAGCTCCTTGCCCAGCCGGCGCATGGCTCCGGGATCCGTGGCGGTTGCCGGCTGCGAGAACTCGGCCTGGAGGTCGTCGTACTGCTGGGCGACCTCGGAAAGCTTGGCGTCGAGGCCGGTCATGACCCCGAAGGCGGCTCGCCGGGAGCGGCCGTGGCGGTCGGCGGCGGGACGGACAGGCTCGCGTCGGCGGGCTCGGCGGATCGCGGCCCGAGCCGCATCGGATCGTGATCGAGCTCGGCGGACCCGGCCGGAACACTCTCGCCGTCGGCGCGAAGGGCCTCCTCCATCGACACGATGGCGACCTCGATCATGTCGTCGGTGGGGCGCTTCGTCGTGATCATCTGGACGAGGATTCCCGGGTACATCAGCACCTTGACGATCGGGTTGGCGCGATGCCGAGCGCCCGCCTTGAGGATCTCGTAGCCGATCGCCGCGATGACCGGCACCAGGAGCAGCCGGCTACCGACCATCACGAGCGGCTCCTGGCGGCCCACGATCGAGAACGCGATGATCGAGAGGAGGATCACCACGACGAGGAACTCAGTCCCGCAGCGCTGGTGCGCAGTCGGGTACTTGCGGACGGCGTCGACGGTCAGCGGGTCGTTGGCCTCGAGCGCGTGGATCGTCATGTGCTCGGCGCCGTGGTACTGGAAGACCCGGTGGATGTCCGGCATCCGCGAGATGAGCGTCAGGTACCCCAGGAAGATGACGACCCGGACCAGGCCCTCGACGAAGTGCTGGACCAGGTCGTTCTCGACCGATCCGGCGGTGAACGTCGCGACGAGCAGCGGGAGCAGGAAGAAGATCCCGACACCGATGATCAGCGTGAAGCGCGAGCATCAGCGCGATCGAGCCCTTGCCCAGCTCGACGCCGTCCTCCTCCGCCTGCACGTTGGCGCTGCGGACGAGCCAGCGGGTCCCGACGACGAGCGTCTCATACAGGACGACGAGGCCTCGCAGGAGCGGCAGCTTCGACCAGCGCGTGCCGTGGAAGCCCGAGTCGAGTCGTTCGGTGGCGTACACGATCCGCCCGTCCGGGGCACGAAGCGCAACGGCGATCGCGTCGCGACCGCGCATGAGGACGCCCTCGATCAGCGCCTGGCCACCATAGGTGTAGCGGGACATGCGGGCAGTCTACCGTGCCGGCATGCAGTGACCGGGTTGCAGGTCGCCCCAGGCACGCCGGCCAGGCTCCTCACCCGGTTCGTTTCACCCCACGCATGAAATTCCACCTCCGCGCCCCCAAGGCGCCGCAGCGTCTCACCCCACGCACGGATCGGACCATCGGCACGTCAACCGGCCAATTTCGTGCACCCGGTGAAACGGATCGCACCCCAAACCTCCCGCAGGCCCTAGTTTCCTTCACCCGGTGAAACACGCCGGGCCGTACCCACTGCTGGGACGGGGCCGAGGGCCGGGTTCGGCGCACCGGCGAAACAGGCCCGCTCGGCCGCCAGAGCGGGCCGCCCCGTACGGATGGGCCCGCGCCGCACCTTGCGACCGACCCGGCCCCGTCCGCCGAGGCGCCGTCCGGGCGCGTTTCGCCGGCACCTGGAATCGAAACGGCCGGCCCGAAGGCCGGCCGAAGGTGGGCTCGCGGAACCGGGCTAGCTGGAGCGGACCTGGCGCTCGAGGCGCTTCTGGAACCGCTCGACCTGGCCGGCTGTGTCGATGATGTTCTGCGTGCCCGTGAAGAACGGATGGCAGTTGGCGCACACGTCGACCCGGAGCTCGGCGCGGGTGGACCCAACGGTCCACTCGGTGCCGCACGAGCCGCAGTGCACCTTCGCTTCGTAGTACTTGGGATGGATGTCGGGCTTCACGGGTGGCTACTCCTCCGACGCCGTCCGTGCAGGGTCAGACCCCGCCGGTGGCCGCCGGCTCGTGCGTCTGGGCCTAGTTGAGTGCCGGCGCGTCGGCCGTCTCGGTCGCCTGGACGCGGATGCGCTTCTTGGTCTTCGTCGCGTGCTCGAACCGGACCTTGCCGTCGACCGTCGCGAAAACGGTGTAGTCATGTCCCAGCCCGGTGCCGGGGCCGGACAGGAACGTCATGCCGCGCTGGCGAACGATGATCGAGCCGGCCGTGACCGTCTGGCCGTCGCCGGCCTTGACGCCGAGGCGCTGGCCAACGCTGTCGCGACCGTTCTTGACGCTGCCGCCCGCCTTCTTGTGGGCCATGTCTGCTACTCGTCCTTCTTCGTGGCGCGGGTGCGCTTCGGCTTCGCCTCGGCAGCCTCATCGGCATCCGGCGCTGCTGCGCTGGCCCGCTTGGGGGTCTTCTCGTCCGCGGTGTCGGCCTTTGCCGCGCGGGTTCGTGTCTTCGGCGCCGCAGCCGGCGCGTCCTCGGCGGGTGCTGCCTTTGCGCTCAGCTTCGCGGCAAGCGCGGCGTCGGCAGCGGCCTGGGCGGCGGCAGCCTCCTCGAGCCGGGTGCGCTCGGTCTTCGCGTCCTCGGCGGCCTTCCTGGCGTCCTTCGCCGCGCTCTTGCCGTCCAGCGTGATGTCGCTGATCCGGAGCACGGTGAGCTCCTGGCGGTGCCCCTTCTTGACGCGGCTGCGGGCCTTGGGCCGGTACTTGAACGAGATGGTCTTCTCGCCGCGTGCCTGACGGAGCACCTCGGCGCTCACCGCGGCGTTGGCCACGACGGGCTGCCCGATGGACGCGCCATCGCCGTCGGCGACGAGCAGGACTCGCTCGAGCGTGATCGTGTTGCCCGGCTCGGCGTCGAGCAGCTCGACCTCGAGCTCGGTGCCGACCTCGACGCGGTACTGCTTCCCGCCGGTCTCGATGACTGCGTACATGGATCCTCAGGCGTGTGGCGCGCCGGTCGCGCGCGGCGACCGAGACGGTGAACATGGGTGCACGCTCGGCAGGTCCGAGGCGCGAACGAGAAGTGTACGGCGCTGCACGGAACCGGTCAATCGGCCCGGTTCGACATTGACACCCCGAGCGGCCCGCGTACCCTCCGCCCATGGAACGGAGTCAAGTTCTCTCTGTCGTGCGGGCGGCGGCTGTTGTCCTCGTCCTCGTCGCCATCGCGGCGCAGGCGATCGAGCTTGCGAACCATGGCGCGTTCGATGCGACCCGGTTCTTCGCCTACTTCACGATCCAGAGCAACCTCATCGGGGTCGCCGCGTTCGTCGTCCTGCTTGCCAGCAGAGGCCGAACCCGCTCGCGGACCGTGGAGCTGCTGCGTGGGGCTGCCACCGTCTACCTGCTGGTCACGTTCTTCGTCGTGATCTTCCTCCTGTCGGGGGTCGATGTCGGCCTCCAGCTCGGCTGGGTTGACTTCGTGCTGCACAAGCTCTTCCCGATCGTGATGCTCCTCGACTGGGTGCTCGATCCGCCGGCGGCTCGTCTCCACCCCCGCGACGCGCTGCTCTGGCTCGCCTACCCGCTCGTCTGGACCGGTGCGACCGTCGTTCGAGGGGCCGCGGACGGCTGGTATCCCTACCCGTTCCTCGACCCGGCGAACGGCGGCTACGGGCAGGTGCTCATCACCGCGGTCGCGATCGCGATCGGGTTCTTCGTCCTCTCGCTGGCCGTGATCGCCCTCGGAAATGCCCGGTTCGGTAACGAGCGCATGGCCGGCGCCAGCATTCGACCCTGACCGGGGGTCACTCCCCCGCCAGCAGCAGGCGCTCCCGGACGACGCGCGCCGGCACGAGCGCCATGCCCAGCGCATCCCCGAGCGCCGCCACGACCTCCTCAGGACGACCGGTGCCCAGCTCGGGGTGGAAGCGCGTCCTGGCCCGAACGACGACCGGTGAGGACGACTCCACGAGCCCAAGGTCGGCGAGGAGCGGTCGAAGGTCGTACTGGACGGTTCCCCCGCCCTTCGCACGCTCCCGCGGGATCGAGCGTGCGCGCAGCAGGTGCCCGATCGCTTCGACGACGGCATCACGCGCAGGGAGGGGCGAGTCCGGGTCGGCTGGCTCGAGCTCGATTCGATAGTCGGCTGCCATGACGCGGCCCGCGAGTGGCGGGCCCGCCAGCCAGACGTCGTAGAGGTCGACGAGCGACCAGCCAGCGGGCAGCCGGGCCTCGAGCGCCTCCCGGACGCGCCACGTGGGCACGCGCTCGGTCAGGACGAGATCGATGAGCTCGGCCTCGGCCTCGACGCCTCCCGAGATCGGCGCGCCAAAGGACAGGCGCGGACGAGGTACGGCGGCGTCGCTCATGGCCACGGGGAGGCGCCCCTCGAGCACCGCCGACTCCCACGCGTCAGCCAGCTCGCGCTGGGTCAGCAACGGGGCGTCTGCCGCTCGACGCGCGACGAGACGCCAACGCTGGCGGGGCTCAGGGCGTGCACGGTCGGAGGCGGACTGCACCTCTGGTAGTCTGCGTCACGATGGACGAGCCCGCGCGCCAGGAGCAGCCGGCGCCCGCGGGCGATGCTCCGCCCGAGCCGTCCCGAAACCCCCAAATCACCGCCCCATCGACCCGGCCAGGATGTCGTGGCCACGACGGCGTCCGGCCACTGGCATCCCGCACTGCCCCCGGCGCCCTTCGTGGCGGTGGACCCGCTCACCGGCGATCGGCGGATCGCACCCGTCACGGCGCGCGTCGCCATCCTGATCGGCGCCATCGTGCTGATCGGGCTGCTGCTGTGGATGGGCCGCGACGCGGTGCGACCCTTCATCGTCGGGCTGCTGCTCGTGTACCTGCTCGAGCCGCCCGTTCGGTTCCTGGCGCGTCACCGCGTCCCCCGACCGCTGGCAATTCTCGCGGTCTATCTCGTCGTGATCTTCGCCATCGTCGAGTTCCTCAACCTGACGCTGTCCCCGTTGTTCGAGCAGGTCGCCACGCTCATCAACGATCTGCCCGGCCTCACGGCGCGGTTCGACGACCAGATCCAGCAGCTCAGCGACACGTATGCCGGGCTCAACCTGCCCGAGGGCGTTCGCGACTGGATCGATCGCGCGATTGCCGGGCTGCAAAGCGGTTCGGGGCCATCGGTGAGCCCGGGCGTCCTCCTCCCCGTCGTGTCGAGTGCCGGGAGCCTGCTGGGCGCGCTGTTCGGCTACGTGATCCTGCCCGTGTGGGCCTTCTACCTGCTCAAGGACCGCGTGCGGCTGACCCAGTCATTCGATCGGGCGCTGCCGGCAGCGTGGCGCCCCGACGTGTGGGCCACGATCCGGATCGTCGAGCGGGTGTTCGGCCAGTGGGTCCGAGGGCAGCTGCTCCTTGGCGTGGTCGTCGCCGTCGCGACGTTCGCCGGGCTGATGCTCCTCAGCGCCGTGGTCGACCCGGTCTTCGGACGGTACGCCGTCCTGCTCTCCATCATCGCTGGCGTGCTGGAGCTCCTGCCGATCATCGGGCCGATCATCGCGGCGGTGCCGGCCGTGCTCCTTGCGGCGACGGCCGGCCTGGAGGCCACGATCGCCTCGCTCGTTCTCTACACGGCCATCCAGCAGCTCGAGAACTACGTGCTCGTGCCAAAGATCCAGGGCGATGCGGTCCAGCTGCATCCGGCGGTGGTGATCTTCTCGCTGATCGTCGGTGGCTCGTTGGCCGGCCTGCTCGGCGCGATCCTGGCACTGCCGATGGTGGCCGCGTTCCGGGACGTCGTGCGGTACCTGTTCCGGCGGGTTGGGCCGCCCGAGGAGGCCGGCTCGATGGAGGATCTGGGCCGGGATATGGGCATCGATCCCGGTTCGGTTCCGGCCCCGACCTCGTAGCTGCCCGACTCAGCCACGCAGGCGGGCGTTTCAGGGGCCTCCTACCACTCCGCCCGTCGCTGCCGGATGTTGATGCTCTGCATGATCCCGAGCCCGATCGAGAGGCTCACCAGTGACGCGCCGCCGTGCGTCACGAACGGCAGCGGGATCCCTGTGATCGGCATGATGCCCATCACCATGCCGACGTTCACGACGAGCTGGAACAGGATCATCGACGCCAGGCCCGCCGAGAACATCGTGCCGAAGGGGTCGCGCGACCGCCAGCCGCCGACGAGCAGCCGCCAGATGAGGGCGGCGAAGAGCAGGAACAGCACGACCCCGCCGATGAAGCCCAGCTCCTCCCCGAGCACGGCGAAGACGAAGTCCGTGGTCTGCACGGGCAGGTAATCGCCCTGGCCCTGCGTGCCGTTGGTCAGGCCCTTCCCCATCCAGCCGCCCGACCCGATCGCGATCTGCGCCTGGTGGAGCTGATAGCCCGAGCCCTGAATGTCCGCGCTGGGATCGAGAAACGCCGACAGGCGCGCCTTCTGGTAGTCCCGAAGGAGGTTGGCCCACGCAAAGGGAACCATCGCGACGACCGCTCCCGCGAGGACGGTCAGCCACTTCAGGCTCGCCCCGCTCATCCAGAGCATGCCGGCGAGGATGGCCGCGAAGACGAGCGAGGTTCCGAGGTCGGGCTGCATCATCACGAGCGCCAGCGGGGGGCCGATGAGCACGCACGCACCCAGGATCGACGGCAATGCGTCGAGCCGGCCCTGCCGGGCGCCAAGGTAGTTCGCCAGGACGATGATCATGAGCACCTTGGCGAGCTCGCTGAACTGGAACGTGAGCTCGCCGATCTTCACCCAGCGCGCTGCGCCGCTGACGCCATCGCCGATGGCCAGCGTCAGCACGAGCAGACCGAGCTGGACGCCGTACAGCGGCCAGGCAAAGGTCTTGAGCCAGCGATAGTCGAACGCGGTCGCCACCAGGAAGACGACGACCCCGATCCCGGCCCACATGAGGCCGCGTGAGAACGTCGTCCCGGACTGGAGCGTGAGCCGCCCGTTCTCCAGGCTGTTGGTATAGGCCATCACGAGGCCCACGGCGACGAGCAGGCCCGCGTACGTGACGAGCTGCAGGTCGAACGCCCGCCAGACGGAACCTACTGAGCGGGCCGTCCAGTCGGAGACGCGGACGGGGGTCGCGCGCATCACGCCCATGGTGTCGGCTCTTGTGGATCGGTCACGGGGTGTGCACGTCAGTTGTTCTGGTAGAAGTTGCTGCGCTCGACCAGGTCGTGGTTGCGGTAATCCTTCTTGATCCCGTAGTGCAGCTGCAGGTAGTACTTGACGATCTCGGTGCCGACGTTCCCCCTCGTCCGGCTGTCGTAGGCAAAGGCCAGGACCATGAGCTCCGAATCGGTCTTGGCAAAGCTGCCCTTCTTCGGATCCTTCGGCACGAAGCCAACGAACCAGGAGTGGTATGGCAGCCGGCCCTTGCTGTCACGGGTGCCGAACTCCGCCGTCCCCGACTTGCCTGCCACCCGGATTGGCATATCGACCAGGTTGTACGTGTGCCGAAGCGTCACGGTCGTCCGCGCGGCCTTGCGCATGACCGCAAGCACGTTCTTCTGGACCTTCAGCTTGCGCGTGACGATCGGCTTGAAGGGTCGCACGACCTCGCCGTCGGGACCCGTGATGTCGCGCACGATCTGCGGCTGCATGAGCTTGCCGCCATTGGCGAGGGCCGCGTACGCGTTGATGAGCTGGATCGGCGTGACGACGTCGTAGCCCTGCCCGATGCCGGCCTGCGCCGTCTCGCCGGCAAACATGGGCGCGCCAAGGGTGTCCTGCTTCCATTGGTTCGAGGGGACGATGCCCGACACCTCACCCGGCAGGTCGATGCCCGTGGGTGCCCCGAAGCCGTACTGCCGGGCGTAGTACGCAAGCCGGTCAGCCCCCAGCTTCGTGGCCATCTGGTAGAAGAACGTGTCGCTCGAGTGCCCGAAGCCGCAGTAGATGTCGCATCCGCCCCAGCCGCGCCAATTCCATTCCCAGAAGGTCGTGCCCCCGATGTTGATGGAGGCCGCCGTGCGCACGCGTGTGGACGCCGTGATCCGCTTGTCGGCGAGGACGCCGGTCCCGGCGACCAGCTTGTAGGTGGACCCCGGCGGGTAGTGTGCCTGCACCGCGTGGTTGGTCAGCGGCTTGTCGGGGTTCTCGATGAGCTTCTTGAAGTCGGCGTTGCTGATACCGCGCGCGAAATCGTTGTTGTCGTAGGTCGGGAGGCTGACGAGGGCGATGATCTCGCCGGTCTGCGGGTTCATGACGATCACCACGCCGCGCTTCATGCCGATGCTCTTCATTGCCCACTTGAGCGCCTTCTCGGCCAGCTTTTGTTCCTCCACGTCGATCGTGAGCGTCAGCGAGTTGCCCGGCTCCGACTCCCGGATCGTCCGGAGCACGTCCCCGCGCCGCCCCGAGGGACTCCGAGCCACGCTTTCGAGGCCGTAGACGCCGCGCAGGTCGGTCTCGTACTGGGCCTCGACGCCGGACTTGCCCAGCCAGTCATCGGGGAGGTAGCCGTCGTCACGAAGGTTCTCGAGCTGCTCGGCGGAAACCGGGCCGGTGTACCCGAGGATCTGCGCGAGCAGCGGACCCTGCGGATACGAACGCGTGGCCTCCACGACGACCTCCACGCCCGGGAGCTCCGTGCGTGACTCGGCGATGATCCCGGCCGTGGCCTCATCAACATCCTCGGCGACGCGCACGAGGTCGAACCGCGACCCTGGATTCGCGTCGATCGCAGAGTTGATCTCCGAGACGTCGATGGCGAGCAGGGCCGCAAGCCGCTCGACCACCTCGTCGCGGCGTTCCTCGGGGATGTCGGCAGCTCGCACCTTCACGCTGTACATCGCCGCGTTTCGGACGAGCGCCCGTCCGTCGCGATCGAAGATCAGACCCCGCGGGGCAGGGATGGCCTCCAGTGCGGTCCGATTCTGCTCGGCCATGGCGGTGAACTCGACGCCGTTCGCGATCTGCAGGTAGAAGAGGCGCGCAGTCAGGGCGCTCAGTGCGATCACCACAGCCAGCCCGAACACGAGAAATCGCGAAAGGCGACGTGCCGGCTCGACTCGCCGGTCGAGGTAGTCGTTCACCATTCCACCCGGTCGGCGTCGGCGTGCCGGTCGGCGAAGGCGACGAGCAGAGGCCCGAGGAGTCCAGCGAGCACGACGTCGTAGGCGACGCTTGGCAGGAACAGGGCAATCGGATCCCCGCGCATGGTGGTGTCACCGAGAGCGGCGTAGGTGAGGAAGAGCGACATCGAGTAGACCAGGCTCAGCAGCAGGGTGGCGACGATTGGGAGGAGGGGACGAGCTCGGGAGAGCACGCGACCGAGACCGGCGACCCCGCCCACGCAGACGAGGAGCGCGAACGCGGACACGCCGAGTGGCCGTTGCGTGAGCACATCCAGGAGCAACCCGCCAACGAAAGCCCAGACAAGTCCCCGGTCAAACCCCCCGACGACGGTCACGATGACCGCGAGGACGAACACCAGATGAGGCTGCGCGTCGGCGAACCGAATGTACGGAACCACCGACGACTCCAGGAGCGCCGCGACGGTGGCGCCAAACGCCGCGAAAAGCAGGGTCATATGGGGCGGTCGATCCTCGGCGTTCGCCAGGGTCGCACGCCCGTCGATTTCCCTACGTCCACGAACGATTCGGCGGCGACGTCAAGTACGAGTATCCCACGCCTGCGTGCGCGGAAGCAACGGTTTCGGCCTGGTACGTTGGTCCTGGTCCTACGTTCCGGAGGTAGGCGTTTCACGTGAAACATGCCTTCAGCCGGCGCGTCGATGAGGTCCGCGGCTTCATCCCTCCCGCTTGGGAGTCCGTCCCGCTCCTACCCCTGTGTTTCACGTGAAACTCGGTGTCGTCGGAAGCGCAGATCGAGCGGTGGGTACGTGGCCGGTGTGCCTCGATCGGTACGCTCGCGGCCCAAGCGACAAGGGCTGCCGCTGGTAGAATGGTGGTGCGTGAACATCTTCCGAGCGGGCAACTGAGTGGGTCAGATTCTGGCCTGCGCGAACCAGAAGGGTGGCGTGGGGAAGACCACCACGGTGGTCAACCTGGCGAGCTATCTCGCCCTCGCCGGCGATCGTGTCCTCGTCATCGACCTCGACCCGCAAGGGAACGCCACGAGTGGCCTCGGACTCGATCGTGGATCACTCGACGGCTCGATCTATGACGCAGTCATCGATGACGTCGTCCTGCACGATCTGTTTGTCGCCGGACCGGTCGATGGCCTGACGGTCATCCCCTCATCGATCGCTCTTGCCGGCGCCGAGATCGAGCTGGCGCCGCTCGAGCAACGGGAGCGCCGTCTCGCGAGACTCGTTCGGGCGGTCGCACATGAATTCGACTATGTCCTCATCGACTCGCCGCCGTCGCTCGGACTGCTCACGGTGAACGCACTCACGGCGGCAGATGCCGTCCTCATCCCCATCCAGTGCGAGTACTACGCCCTCGAAGGACTGACCCAGCTGATCGAAACCGTGAACCTCGTCCGTGATCACCTGAACCCGCCCCTCGCCCTCAAGGGCGTGGTGCTGACGATGTACGACGGACGCACCAACCTGTCGGCCCAGGTGGCGGACGAGGTCCGCCGTCACCTCGGCACGGCGGTGTACGAGACGGTCATCCCGCGCAGCGTCAGGCTCTCCGAGGCGCCGAGTCACGGGCTGCCGATCCCGTTGTACCGCCCGGAGTCGCGGGGGGCGGAGGCATACGCCGAGCTCGCCCGCGAGATCCGCACGCAGGATGGGCGGCCGGGAGCCGCGCTCGGTGCGGCATCAACACGCAACACGCCCACGCCCATCGGTGAAGTAGTGGTGATGACATGACGGTCCGACCGGAACGCACGCAGGGCCTCGGTCGCGGACTCGCCGCGCTCATCCCGCAGCGCCCGGGCGGGCAACCAGGCGCGCTCGAGATCCCGATCGCCAGGATCCGTCCCAATCCGTACCAGCCACGCAAGCGCATGGACGAGGCCGAGCTGGCCACGCTCGTCGCCAGCATCGAGGAGCACGGCGTCATCCAGCCCATCCTCGTCACGGAGACGCTGGATGGGTACGAGCTCGTCGCGGGGCAGCGGCGACTCCGTGCGGCCGAGGCCGCGGGCCTGGACCGGATTCCTGCCGTCGTCCGGCAGCTGAGCGATCCGGCCCGGCTCGAGCTTGCCCTCGTCGAGAACCTGCAGCGCGCCGATCTCGACCCGATCGAGACCGCGGGGGCCTATCGCCAACTGATCGAGCAGTTCGGCTTCTCCCAGGAGACCATTGCGACCCGTGTTGGCCGTGCCCGATCGACGGTCGCGAACACGCTGCGCCTCCTCGATCTCGCCCCCGCGATCCAGCTGGCCGTGGCCGAAGGACGGCTCACCGAGGGCCACGCTCGCGCCCTCGGCGGTCTCGCCAATGAATATCAGGAGCGCGTCCTCGACTCCGTGATCGGGCAGGAGCTCTCCGTCCGCCAGACCGAGGAGCTGGTGCGCCGGCTGCGGGAGCCCAAGCCAGTCGCGACGGACGAGCCCGAGCGACCGCGTCAGGACCCGGATCTCGAGCGCGTCGAAGAGGACCTTCGTCGCTCGTTGGGAACAAAGGTGAGCCTCGCTCGATCGCGTCGCGGCGGTCGGATCGTGATCGAGTACTACAGCGACGAAGATCTCGGACGGCTCTACGACCGTCTGACCGGAGGAGCCGCGTGACCGAAGAAGCAACCCGCCAGCCGGCAGTGACCGCTACCAACGGTCAGCGCGCCAAGCGGACCAAGGCGGGCGGCTCGGACTACACGGCGGCCAGCATCCAGGTCCTCGAAGGCCTTGAGGCCGTCCGACGCCGTCCCGGAATGTACATCGGCTCAACCGATTCCCGCGGCTTGCATCACCTCGTGTGGGAGGTCGTCGACAACTCGATCGACGAGGCGATGGCGGGCCATGCCACGAAGATCGAGGTCACCATCCAGACCGACGGCACGGTCGTCGTGCAGGACGACGGCCGCGGCGTCCCGGTCGGGAAGCACTCCACAGGCAAGGATGCGCTCGAGGTCGTCCATACCGTCCTCCATGCCGGTGGCAAGTTCGGGGGCGGTGGCTACAAGGTCTCGGGCGGCCTGCACGGCGTGGGCGTCAGCGTGGTCAACGCGCTGTCCGAGTGGCTGCGGGTCGAGTCAGCGCGCGACGGACAGATCTGGACCCAGGAATACGAGCGGGGCAAGCCCACGAAGCCGGTCACGAAGCTGGGACCGCAGGGCAGCCGCAAGGGCACCCGCACAGCGTTCCGCGCGGATCACCAGATGTTCGAGACGACGGACTACTCGTTCGAGATCATCTCCCAGCGACTGCGGGAGTCGTCGTACCTCACCAAGGGCGTCTGGATCACCCTCATCGACCAGCGCAACGATCGGGAGCGGTCGTTCTACTTCGAAGGCGGCCTCCAGTCGTTCGTCCGGCATCTGAACCGGAACAAGGAGGCACTCCACTCCCGCCCCATCTACGTCGAGCGCAAGGACACGTCGACTGCCGTCGAGGTCGCCCTCCAGTACAACGACACGTACACCGAGAACGTCCTCGCCTTCGCGAACAACATCAACACGGTCGATGGCGGCACGCACGTGACCGGGTTCCGCGCGGCCCTCACGAGCTCGCTCAACGACTGGGCGCGCCGAGCAGGCGTGCTCAAGGACGCTGACGCCAATCTCTCGGGTGACGACGTCCGAGAGGGTCTGACCGCGGTCATCAGCGTGAAGCTGACCGATCCCCAGTTCGAGGGGCAGACGAAGGCGAAGCTCGGCAATGCCGAGGTCAAGGGTCAGGTCCAGGCGGCCGTCGCCGACAGCCTCGGCCAGTATCTCGACGAGAACCCGGCCGACGGTCGTCGCATCATCGAGAAGTGCCTCACGGCTGCCCGCGCGCGCGAGGCCGCCCGGAAGGCGCGCGACCTCGTCATCCGCAAGGGTGCGCTCGATGGCATGTCCCTGCCCGGCAAGCTCGCGGACTGCCAGGAGCGGGACCCGGCGCGCAGCGAGCTCTACATCGTCGAGGGCGACTCAGCCGGCGGCTCGGCCAAGCAGGGTCGGGATCGGCGGTTCCAGGCGGTCCTGCCACTGCGTGGCAAGCTGCTCAACGTCGAGAAGGCCCGCCTCGACAAGGTCCTCTCGAGCGAGAACATCCGGCCGCTGATCATCGCGCTCGGGGCCGGGATCGGGGAGAGCTTCGACATCGCGAAGCTGCGCTACCACCGGATCATCATCATGACCGACGCCGACGTGGACGGGGCCCACATCCGGACCCTCCTGCTCACGTTCTTCTACCGGCACATGCCCGACGTGATCGATGCCGGCTACCTCTACATCGCGCAGCCGCCGCTGTACCGGGTGAGCACGGGCAAGGTGACCAGGTACGCGCAGTCCGAGCAGGAGCGCGAGCGGATCATCAAGGAGTTCAACGTCAAGAACCTGTCCGTCCAGCGGTTCAAGGGCCTTGGCGAGATGAACGCGGATCAGCTGTGGGACACCACGATGAACCCGGAGTCCCGGCTGCTCCTGCGCGTCGATGGGGAGAACGCCGCGCTCGCCGACGAGATCTTCACGATGCTCATGGGCGAGAAGGTCGCGCCGCGGAAGGACTTCATCAAGGCCGAGGCCCGGAAGGTCCAGAACCTTGACGTCTGAGTCCCGGATCGTCGCGGCGGAAGGAGTCCCCGCCTTCGAGTTCGAGGAGCACAACTGCTTCGCCTGCGGCTCGCTGAACGAGCACGGCCTGGGCATGACGATCCACATCGATCACGGGCGGGCCTGGTCCGAGCTCGGGCTGGAGCCCCGGTTCGAGGGCTGGGCCGGCGTGGCGCACGGCGGCATCCTCGCCACGCTTCTCGACGAGGTCATGGGCTGGACGATGGCCGCAGGGGACGAGTGGGGCGTCACGGCTCGGCTCACCATCGAGTACCGCAAGCCGGTCCCGCCGGGAACGCCACTCCGCGTCGAGGGCTGGATCACGCGGCACAGACGGCGTCTCGTGGAGACCGCCGGCGGCGTCATCGACACCCGTGACGGCACCACGCTCGCCACGGGAACCGCCACGTATGCGCTGGTCGGCGAGGCGCGCAAGCAGGAGCTGCGTGCCCGGTACGGCATCCGCCGGCTGCCGGCGACGTCGGCGACAACCGAGATGCCCGAACTGGTGGCCCGATGATGGCGAGTCCCGTCACGGAACGCTCGACCGCGTTCGTGGCCGCCCACCGGACCAACGCCGCGGACCTCGGGCGTCAGCTCGCCGAGTACATCGACGACCCGGACACGTTTGCGACGGCGCTGACCCGCGGTCTCCACCGCCTCGCCGACCCGGAGGTCGTCGACGGCCAGCATCTCATCGCCCCGGGGCTCGGCCCGACGATCGGCGTTCGGAACCCGCTGCTGGACGGCGTCCTGCGCGGCTTCGACCAGGCAACCCGCGGTGAGCGGCTCACGACCCTCCTGTTCGTCGTCGACCGCCTCTACCGCGAGCCCGAGCTCGAGGTGCGCTGGTTCGCCTTCGGCCTTCTGGGTCGCACGCTCACGGGCGAGCCCGAGCGCACCTGGCAGCTGCTCCGCCGCGCGGCGCGGGAGGCCGGCGACTGGATCACGGTCGACACGCTCGCCCACCCATACGCCGCCGGCATCCTCGCCGAGCCGTACCGGTGGGCCGAGATCGAGCAGCTCGTCTTCTCGCCGTCGCGCTGGGAGCGCCGCCTCACCGGCTCGACCATTGCCACGATCCCGTTCGAGGATCGCGAACGGGGGCGAGCAGCAGATGTGGTCGCCCGCGCGACGCCGATCCTCGGCCTGCTCATCGGCGATGCCGAGCCCGACGTCCAGAAGGCCCTGTCATGGGCGTACCGCTCGTTGGTGACGATCGACCGGCAGGCAGTCGAGGGCGCCCTCCGGGCCGAGACCGACCTTGCCGCCGAGACGGACGATGGCCAGCGCGCCTGGGTGATTCGTGACGTGCTTCCCAAGCTCGATCCCGATGTCGCGGCGGAGCTTCGTGCGCGGCTGGACGGGATCCGTCGCCGTCCGGGCGCCACGGCCACCTCCGAGGCGGCCCAGCTCGCGGCCCGTTTCGGCGGCCTGCCCGACCCTCGCATCCACACCGAACCCCCGCTCGGCTGACGCCAGCGCACGCCATGCCGAACCAGAGGTAGCAGTACGTGACCGACGACCTGGGCGAAATCAGAGCGATCCGCATCGAGGACGAGATGCGGGTGAGCTACCTCGATTACGCGATGAGCGTGATCGTGTCGCGCGCCCTGCCCGATGTCCGCGACGGCCTCAAGCCGGTCCACCGCCGGATCCTCTACACGATGGGCGAGATGGGCCTGTCGGCGACGAGCTCGTACCGCAAGTGCGCGGCCATCGTCGGCGAGGTGATGGGCAAGTACCACCCGCACGGCGATGGCGCCCTGTACGACGCGCTCGTCCGCCTGGCCCAGGACTTCTCGATGCGCTACCCGCTGGTCGACGGGCAGGGCAACTTCGGCTCCGTGGACGGCGACGGCGCGGCCGCGATGCGCTACACCGAGGCCCGCCTGACCGGCATCGCCGCCGAGATGCTGGCCGACATCGACAGGGACACGGTCGACTTCCAGGACAACTACGACGGCACGCAGAAGCAGCCGTCGGTCCTCCCCGCAAAGCTCCCGAACCTGCTCATCAACGGCAGCTCTGGCATTGCCGTCGGCATGGCCACGAACATCCCGCCCCATCACCTCGGGGAGATCGCGGACGCGACGACGGCCCTCATCGACGACCCGGAGATCACGACGGACGACCTGTGCGGGTACGTCCGCGGACCGGACTTCCCGACCGGGGGGACGATCTTCCGCTTCGAGAAGCAGCGCAACATCCTCACGGGCGAGTGGGAGACCGTCGACGCGATTCGGCAGATGTACGCCCACGGGCGCGGCCGCGTCGTGATGCGGGCGCAGGTGGCGTTCGAGGAGGTCCGCGGGGATCGGACGGCGATCATCGTCAGCGAGCTGCCCTACCAGGTGAACAAGGCCAGCCTCCTCGAGAAGATGGCCGACCTGGTCAAGGAGAAGCGGATCGAGGGGATCGCAGATCTGCGCGACGAGTCCGATCGCGACGGGATGCGCATCTACATCGAGATCAAGCGCGACGCGAACCCGCACAAGGTGCTGAACAACCTGTTCAAGCACACCCCGATGCAGCTCGCCTTCAACATGAACATGCTGGCGCTCGTCGACGGCCAGCCCCAGACGCTGCCACTCAAGTCCGTCCTGCAGCACTACGTCGACCATCGCCGCGAGATCGTCCGGCGTCGCACCGAGTTCGACCTCGCAAAGGCCCGGGCGCGTGCGCACATCCTGGAAGGCCTCAAGAAGGCGCTCGACAACCTGGATGCGGTCATCGCCACGATCCGCGAGTCACCCGACGTGGACCGCGCCCGCTCGAACCTCCAGAGCCGGTTCGATCTCTCCGAGCTGCAGGCTCAGGCCATCCTCGACATGCGGCTCGCCCGCCTGGCTGCGCTGGAGCGGCAGAAGATCGAGGACGAGTACCTGCAGGTCATCCAGCTCATCGCCGAGCTCGAGGACATCCTGGCCAACCCGGCGCGCGTCCTCTCGATCATCAAGGACGAGCTTGGGGAGCTGAAGAAGAAGTACGCCGGCGAGCGCCGAACCCGGGTCGCCGATGACTCGAGCCGCGAGATGACCGACGAGGATCTCATCGCGGACGAGGACGTCGTCATCACGATCTCGGGTCGCGGCTACATCAAGCGCCAGCCCGTCGCCACGTACCGTCGCCAGCACCGGGGCGGGAAGGGGATCATCGGCCACGTCACGCGCGAGGAGGACGCGGTCGAGCACCTGCTCGTCGCGAACACCCACGACTGGGCGCTGTTCTTCACCAACCGCGGTCGGGTGTTCTCGGCCAAGGTCCACGCCATCCCCGATGCGAGCCGGCAGGCCAAGGGCATCCCGATCATCAACCTGCCCGGCGTGCAGGTGGAGTCGGGCGAGTTCCCGATGGCCACGATCACGCTGCCCGACTTCGCGGCCGGCAGCTACCTCGTGCTCGCGACACGCAACGGGATCCTCAAGAAGACCCCGCTCGAGCAGTTCGAACGCGTGCGCTCGTCGGGTATCCGCGCGATCACGCTCAACAACGAGGACGAGCTGGCCTGGGTCGACGTGTCGACCGGCAAGGACGACATCATCATCGCGACCGCGCAGGGCAAGCTCGCCCGCTTCATGGAGAGCGAGATCCGGCCGATGGGTCGCGACGCGGCAGGCGTCATCGGCATCCGGCTCGCTCGCAAGGGCGACTCGGTCGTCGGCATGAGCGTGGTCGAGCCCGAGTCGGACCTGCTCGTCCTCACCGAGACGGGCTACGGCAAGCGCGTGCCGTTGACGGAGTTCCGGCGCAAGCACCGCGGCGGGCAGGGCGTGGGCCTGATCTCGCTCGAGGGCCGCAAGACCGGCGACGTGGCCGCGGTCCAGCAGGTGACCGACCAGGACGAGGAGCTGCTGCTGATCTCGGCCCAGGGCCAGGTCATCCGGACCGAGACCAACACGATCAACCGCTACTCCTCGTCGGCGCGCGGCGTGATCGTGATGCGGCTCGCCGAAGGCGACCGGGTCGTGGCGATCGCCGCGTTCCGGGCCGGGCTTGCCGGGCGGGATGACATCGGCGACGATGGCAGCCCCGAGCCGGGTACCCCCAGCCCGTCCGGCCCCGGGGGTGCGTAAGGACCTCGTGAGGGCATACGGCGAGCGGGAGACGGCGCCCTTGTACGCGGATCAGTTCGAGATCTACCACGGGAACGCCAATCCGGAGCTGGCCCGGAAGATTTCGCGATACCTCGGAACCGATCCGGGTCGAGCCGAGGTGTTCCAGTTCGCCAACGAGAACATCTTCGTCAAGATCCTGGACAACGTCCGGGAGAAGGACGTGTTCCTCGTCCAGCCGACCTCGCATCCGGTCAACCAGTCGATCATGGAGCTGCTGATCCTGATCGACGCGTTCAAGCGAGCGTCCGCGGGCCGGATCACCGCCGTGATCCCGTTCTACGCCTACGGGCGATCGGACAAGAAGGACCAGCCGCGCGTGCCGATCACGGCGCGGCTCATCGCCGACATGATCACGGTTGCCGGCGCGGACCGCGTCCTGACGATGGACCTCCACCAAGGGCAGATCCAGGGCTTCTTCAACATCCCGGTTGACGAGCTCACGGCCGTTCACCTGCTCTCGAACTACTTCCGCCAGAAGCACATCGAGAACCTCGTGGTCGTCACCGACCTCGGGTTCGCCAAGCGGGCACGGCAGTTCGCAGAGCTGCTCGAGGCCCCGCTCGCGATCATCGAGAAGCGCCGCATCGGGAACCTCGACCGCGCCGAGCTGATGAACGTCATCGGCGAGGTTCGTGGCAAGCGGGCGATCATCGTCGACGACGAGATCGACACCGCCGGCACGCTGATGGAGACGGTCCGGGCGCTCGAACGCGAGGGCGTCACCGAGATCTACGCATGCGCCACGCACGGCGTGCTGAGCGACCCCGCGATCGACCGGATCCGCGACAGCAACCTGCTCGAGGTCGTCCTGACCGACTCGATCCCGCTGCCGCCGGCGAAGCGACTGCGCCAGATCACCACGCTTTCCGTGGCGCCGCTGATCGGCGAGGCCATCAAGCGGATCCATCGCGGGGAATTGGTTGGCGCGCTGTTCTCGAGCGAGGTGTCGTTCACCCAGGAGATGCTCCTGTGGGAAGATGGCAACGAGTCCCGCCTGAGCCCGAACGGCGAGGATGAGCGCGGAGCGAAGACCCCGCTTCGCTCCACTGTCTGACCCGACACCGGAGACCGATGTCCCTCCAGCTGCACCGCCCCGATCGCGAGGGCGGGCTCGAACCGCGCACCGTCTCTGACCAGAACTGGCGTCGCCAGCTGCGCTCGTCGCGCTGGGGCTCGAGCCTGAAGAACGGCCGGCTGCCCGAGCACGAGAACACCGAGATGCAGCCGACGTCGCGGGCACGGTCGCTGCTGTTCTGGCTGAGCCTCGCCGCGGCCACGTTCGTGCTGCTCGTGATCGGCTACGGGTCCGGCTTCTGGAACTCGACTCCGGGTCCGTCGCCCACGCCCGTGCCGTCCGCAGCGCTGGTCCGCATCGCGTAGCGCGGTCTCCGCCGTCTCGGCGAGCGCCCCCGGCCGCCCCCGCCGAGCCCTGCTTCAGTCCCAGTCACCAGGCGACTGGTCGACAGCCGCCTCCGCGGTTCGGCGGCCTGGGCGTCGCGGGCATTCCTGCCAGGACTGGTAACGACGTCGTCGGCACCGAATCCCCGCCATCGCAGGTAGCGAGCCACCCCGCCACGCACCAATCCAGGGCGGGTAGGTCCTGAAAAGCTCCCGGCGCCGGCCCCTGCTTCGGTACGAGTCCCCTGGTGACTGCTCGACACGCGGGTCCAACGTTGGCGCCCCGTCGGGAGGCGACGCCGATCGGGAGGCGCCGCAAACAATTGCCCGGCCGCGCCCGATCGGCAGGCGCCGCGCCCGATCGGCAGGCGCCGCCCCCGATCGCCAAGATCGCGCCCGGGGCCGCGCCCGATCGCCGGCCGCCTGATCGGCCCTCGGGAACCGGACGCCTATACTTTGTCCGCCATGAAGCTGTTTTCCCGATTTCATCGACTCCAACGAGCGCGAGATCCGCAAGATCCAGCCGCTCGTCGACCAGGCCAACTCCCTCGAGGCCCATTACGAGGGCCTGACCGACGACGGGATCCGCGCGGCCTTCACGGAGGTTCGCGAGGAGGTTCGCGAGTCGGCCGTCCCCGACGAGCCGAGCGAGGACGAGCGCACGAACCCCGATCGTGAGCGTCGCCGCGAGCTGACCCGCGAGCGACGGCGCCGCGAGAACGCCCGATTGCAGAAGGCGCTCGACGAGGTCGCTCCCCGAGGTCTTCGCGATGACCCGCGAGGCGATGAAACGAACCCTCGGGATGCGCCACTTCGACGTCCAGTTCGTCGGGGCTACCGTGCTCCACCAGGGCAAGATCGCCGAGATGCGGACCGGCGAGGGCAAGACCCTCGTGGCGCCCCTGGCCGCGATCCTGAACTCGCTGTCGGGCCGCGGCGTGCACGTCGTCACCGTCAACGACTACCTCGCCCGGCGTGATCCGCAGTGGATGGGACCGGTCTTCCACTTTCTGGGCGTGAGCGTCGGGATGATCACCCACGACGCCTCGTTCCTGTTCGAACCCGGTTACCCGACGAGCGACGAGCGTCTCGTCAACCTTCGGCCCGTCACGCGGCGCGAGGCATACGCCGCCGACGTGACGTACGGCACGAACAACGAGTTCGGGTTCGACTACCTCCGCGACAACATGGTCACCGAGCTCGACCAGCGGGTCCAGCGCGAGCGCTCGTTTGCGATCGTCGACGAGGTCGACAACATCCTCATCGACGAGGCGCGCACCCCGCTGATCATCAGCGGACAAGCCGAGGAGTCGGCGGACGCGTACTTCACCTTTGCCCGGCTCGTGCCGCGCCTCAAGGGCCGGCCCGAGGGCGAGGAGGAGGGCGGCGACTACTTCGTCGACCTCAAGGACCGCGCCGTGAGCCCGACCGAGGACGGCATCTCCAAGATGGAGGGCTGGCTCGGCGTCGAGAACATGTACGACGCGGATCCGCGCCTCGCCCGCCACTTCGAGCAGGCGCTGCGCGCGCACGCCCTCTACAAGCGCGACCGTGACTACATCGTCAAGGAAGGCGAGATCGTCATCGTCGACGAGTTCACCGGGCGCCAGATGCCGGGTCGTCGCTGGAGCGAGGGCCTCCACCAGGCGATCGAGGCCAAGGAGGGCCTGCGGGTCCAGCGCGAGAGCGTGACCCTCGCCACGATCACGTTCCAGAACTACTTCCGGCTCTACGACAAGCTCTCGGGCATGACCGGCACGGCGATGACCGAGGCCGAGGAGTTCTTCAAGATCTACCAGCTCGAGGTGGTCGCGATCCCGACCCACCGCGAGATGATCCGCGACGACTTCCCGGACCTCGTGTACCGCCACGAGAGCGGCAAGTTCAACGCGCTCATCGACGAGCTCGCCGAGCTCCAGGAGGCCGGCCGGCCCGTCCTCGTCGGCACGGTCTCCGTCGAGAAGTCCGAGATCCTCGCCACGCTCATGAAGCGGCGGGGCATCAAGCACGAGGTGCTGAACGCGAAGTTCCACGAGAAGGAATCGGGGATCGTCGCGCAGGCCGGCCGCTCGGGCTCGATCACGATCGCGACGAACATGGCCGGCCGCGGCACCGACATCCTGCTCGGTGGCAACCCGGCCGGGCTGACCTCGGAGATCCTCCACAAGCGCGGCCTCAACCCGGCCGAGGTCGACAAGGAGACCTACGACGCCGCCTTTGCCGAGGCGAAGGCGATCTGTGACGAGGACCACGAGCGGGTGGTCGAGGCCGGCGGGCTGCACATCATCGGCACCGAGCGGCACGACTCGCGCCGCATCGACAACCAGCTCCGTGGCCGCGCCGGCCGCCAGGGCGACCCCGGCTCGTCCCGGTTCTACCTGTCGCTCGACGACGACCTCATGAAGCGGTTCGCGAGCGACCGGGTGGCGGGCCTCATGGAGCGGCTCGGCCTCGAGGACGACGTGGCCATCGAGTCGGGCCTCGTCTCGAAGACGATCGAGTCCGCCCAGAGCCGCGTCGAGGGCTACAACTTCGACATCCGCAAGCGCGTCGTCGAGTTCGATGACGTGATCAACCGCCAGCGCGAGACGACGTACGCGGAACGCGACAAGGTGCTCAGGAACGAGGACCTCACCGAGACCGTCCAGACGTTCCTCGACGACGAGATGGACACCCTCGTCGACACGTACGTCACCGGCGACACGCCGGAGCAGTGGAATCTCGAGGGCCTGACGACGGCGCTGAAGGCGATGGGCCTCGACGGCGACGGGACGTCGGAGGACGCCCTGTGGGATCTCGGGACCCGCGAGGCCATCGCGGATCACCTCCGCGAGGTCGCCGATGAGAAGCTCGCTGCAAAGGAAGCCGAGGTCGGCGAGCACGACTGGGGCATGGTCGAACGGCTCGTCCTTCTGCGAACGATCGACTCGCTGTGGGTGGAGCACCTGACCGAGCTCGACGACATGCGCCGCGGCATCGGCCTGCGCGGCTACGCCCAGCAGGACCCGCTGAACGAGTTCCGGCGCGAGGCATTCCGGATGTACGAGGAGTTCCGGGACCTCATCCGGCACCAGGTCGCCTCGACGATCTTCCGCGTCACGGTCCAGCGCCAGCCGGCGGCCGGTGGCGATCCGGCCGTCGCCTCGTCCCTCGCGGCCGGTGCCGCCGCGCTGACCGCCGGGTCGCGGGCGGCCTCTGCGGCGTCCGTTGCACGCGGAGGCGCGCCAGCCGCCACACGGTCGGGGACTGCGGCCTCGGGCAGCGCCATCATCGCCGGCGGAGCGTCCCTGCCAAAGGCGCCCGGCGTGCGCAACGTCCGGGAACGAATCGGGGACGCCGAGGCGACCGCGGCAACGAACGGCGGCAGCACGTCCGACGGGCCGCGACCGGGTTTCACCCCCACCGGGGACCGCATCGGTCGCAACGATCCGTGCTGGTGCGGATCCGGGAACAAGTACAAGAAGTGCCACGGCCGGTGACCGGGCCCGCGATCCGCGTCGCCGCCCTCGAACGGGACGCGTGATCGCCAACCTCGCACGACTGGTCATCGCAGCGGGCGTCGGGGCACTGCTCCTCGCCGGCTACACCGCCTTCCGAATCTGGGACCAGGGCTCGCGCGATGATCAGCGTCCGGCCGATGCGATCGTGGTCCTCGGTGCCGCGCAGTACGACGGCCGGCCTTCACCGGTCTTCCGGGCGCGGCTCGATCACGCCATCGCGCTGTACGAGGACGGACTCGCGCCATACCTCGTCGTCACGGGCGGCAAGGCGGCGGGGGACCGGACCACCGAGGCCGAGACGGCGCGCCGGTACGCCGTCGACCGGGGCGTGCCGGACGACGCGATCCTGCTCGAACGCGAGAGCCGCACGACCTTCGAATCCATGCGCGCCGTAGGCGAGCTGCTCCGGCGCGAGGGCCTGACGTCCGCGGTGCTCGTCTCGGACCGCACCCACATGCTGCGCGTGCTTCGGATGGCGCGCGACCAGGAGATCGTCGCGTGGGGCTCGCCGACGAGGAGCAGTCCGGTTGATGCCGATCCCGGCCGGCGGCTCCGGGCGACGGTGCGCGAGGTGGCCGCCCTCGGCGCCTACTTCGTCGCCGGTGCCGCCACGCCGGGCGACACGGACCTGACCGATCTCGAGTAACGGGCGGCCACAAACCGATTGAGCGTGCCGCTGCGTGCGCCAGACGTTTCTCCCTCTTGGCGGTAGGGCATTGGCCCCGTATACTGGGCCAACCCGCCCGGACAGCTCACGCTTGTGTCCCGGTGGTATCGCTGCCCAGCAATTCGCCGCACGCCCCAACCCCAGTTATGAGAGGGAGCCGTGAAGCAGGCTGAGGAAGAATCCTTCGTCGATCTCATCGCCTGCGAGCGCGATTGCCGAAACTGCAGCTATGCCGCGGCACTCGACTGCGACGGCAATTGCGGCGTCTGTCCCCACAACTCGTACTGCCCCTGTGTGAACCCCGTCGTCGCCCGAAGCAAGACGGCCCTGCGCCTCATCGAGCTTCGGCCGATCCTGCTCCAGGATCTCCAGGTCCGGAACTAGGTGGACGCATCCGCCATCCGCGACCTGGCCGAGCGGATCCGCGCGACCTCGGGGCGGCTTTGACCTCCCCGCAAAGACGGAGCGTGTCGCCCAGCTCGACGCGCTGACCCAGGAACCGAGCTTCTGGGACGACCAGCGCGAAGCCCAGAAGGTCCTCCGCGAGGCCGACGGCCTGCGCGACGAGATCACGCTCTGGCAGGGCCTTCTCGACCGAACCGGCGATCTGCTTGCTGCCCTCGAGCTGCTCGACGAAGCGCCCGATGCGGAGCTCGAGGCCGAGCTCGATCGCGACGCGGCCGCCCTCGAGGCCGACTTTCTCCGCGAGCGTACCGCGCTGCTGTTCAACGGCGAGTACGACGAGCGACCTGCGCTCCTGACGATCAGCGCCGGCGCCGGCGGCACCGAGGCGACGGACTGGGCGGAGATGCTGCTCCGGATGTACCTGCGCTGGGCCGAGCGCCACCGGTTCGCGACCGAGATCATCGACCAGCAGGAAGGCGAGCAGGCCGGCCTCAAGAGCGTGACGGTCGCGGTGAACGGGCGCGCGCGCGTACGGCTGGCTGCGACCCGAACGTGGCGTCCACCGTCTCGTCCGCATCAGCCCGTTCGACTCCCAGAAGCGTCGCCAGACCACGTTCGCCCTCGTCGAGGTCCTGCCCGAGGCCGACGAGGACGTGGAGATCGAGCTGGACTGGGACGTCATCCGGATCGACACCTACCGGGCGCAGGGCGCCGGCGGCCAGCACGTCAACAAGACCGACTCCGCAGTCCGGCTCACGCACGCCCCCAGTGGCATCGTGGTCCAGAGCCAGAACGAGCGCTCGCAGACCCAGAACAAGGAGAACGCGATCAAGGTCCTCAAGTCGCGGCTGCTCGAGAAGCAGCTCGAGGAGAAGGAGGCCGCGATGCGCGAGATCCGCGGCGAGCACGTCGAGGCGGGGTGGGGCAACCAGATCCGGAGCTACGTGCTGCACCCGTACCAGATGGTGAAGGACCTGCGGTCCGGGCATGAGACCGGCAACACGTCGGCCGTCCTCGATGGCGACCTCGATGCCTTCATGCAGGCGGAGCTCGAGCGGCTGGCGACAGGCGGGGACGAACCGGATCAGGGCAGCGCCGGCGACGACGCGGCGTGACCGTCGAGGCCACGTTCCGTCCTGCCACGCCGGACGATCTCGCAACCTGTGCAGGGATCTGGCGTGTCGCGCTCAACGACTATTTCGTGCCGCTTGGGCAGCGCGAGGTCTCCGATGACCTGACCCTCATCACCCGTCTCTACGCCCACCTGCAGGCGACCGATCCCGACCGCTTCATCGTCGCGACCGGTCCAGACCCGGATCGGGCGGGCGGGGAGCGGATCGTCGGTTTCGTGGCCGCGGTCCGGCGCGACGACATCTGGTTTCTGTCCATGCTGTTCGTCCTGCCGGAGGCGCAGGGCCGCGGCCTGGGCAGGGCGTTGCTCGATCGCGCTCTGCCCACACCGGGCGACGACGCAGCCCGGGCCACCGCCACCGATTCGGCCCAGCCCATCTCCAACGCGCTCTACGCCAGCCTGGGGATCGTGCCGCGGATGCCGATGTTCAACCTCATCGGGCTGCCCCTGCGCGACGGCGTGTTCCGGCCGCTGCCGAGTGGGATCACGCCGGTCGCCTTCGAGGACGCTGTTGCCGGCCCCGAGGGCCACCGCCAGCTCGCCGGCACGGTCGAGGCGCTCGACCGCGAGGTCAACGGTTTCGGCCATGGCGTCGATCACCGGTTCCTGCGCCAGCAGGAACGGCGGGGCTGGCTCTATCGCGGTCCGGACGGTCAGCCCGTGGGGTACGGCTACGCGGGGGAGTCCGGACGGCTCGGACCCGTGCTCGTCCGCGATCCGGCCCTGGTCGATCCCGTCCTCGGCCACCTGACGCGGGCCGTCCAGCCGCGCGGAGCGTTCTCGACCTGGGTCCCCGGTGCCGCGAGTCACGCCCTCGTGCCGCTCCTGCGCGCCGGTTTCCACATGGAGGCCTTTCCGGTGCTCCTCTGCTGGGACCGTCCCGTTGCCGATTTCGAGCGCTACCTGCCGATCTCGCCGGGGCTCCTGTAGGCCCGCCGCGGGGTCCCCGAGGGACCATTGTCGTTGGCGTCATCGTGCCCGCAGTGGTAGCCTCGAAGACGACGTGGCTCCTTCATTCACGCCCGCCGATGGAGTCTCACCGCGCCCCGACCGTCAACACAGGTCGTCACCGACGACCGCGGAGCGAAACGTGACCATCGCGCCCGCACCCCCGCAGGGGCGCTCTCTCCGGCATCGTCTCAGCCGCCGTACGCCGCGCCCCGATCACGATCGGGCGGTGCTCGTGCTGCACGACGTGACGATGGAATACCCCAACGGCAAGCTGGCCTTGCGCGACGTCGACCTCGTCATCCCCGAGGGTGACTTCGTGTTCCTCGTGGGGCCATCGGGCGCCGGCAAGTCCACGCTCATGAAGCTCCTGATCCGCGACGAGGTGGCCACGCGCGGCGCCGTCGTCCTGGACGGGCAGGACGTGGCTCGACTCTCGCGACGGAACGTTCCCAAGGTGCGCCGCAAGATCGGCACGATCTTCCAGGACTTCAAGCTCCTGCCGCGGAAGAACGTCTGGGAGAACGTGGCCTTTGCGCTCGAGGTGACCGGCACGCCGGGCTGGCGGGTGCGACCGGCGGTGGATCGGGTTCTGGCCCTCGTCGGCCTGACCGCGCAGGCGCGCCAGCTGCCGTCGCAGCTCTCCGGTGGCGAGCAGCAGCGCACGGCGATCGCGCGGGCCCTCGTCCACGACCCGCGGATCATCATCGCCGACGAGCCCACCGGAAACCTGGACCCGCTCATCAGCTGGGAGATCCTGCAGCTCCTCCTGCGCATCAACGAGCTGGGCGTCACGGTCCTCATGGCGACCCACAACGCGGAGGTCGTCACGGCACTGCGACGACGCGTCGTGGCCCTCGAGGAGGGTCGGATCATCCGTGACGAGGTGGGCGGTGCCTACCATCGCGAGGACTGAGGGATGATCGGCTTCCTCTTCTTCAGCCTCCGCCGCGCCTGGCAGGGCTTCTGGCGCAACGCGCTCATGAGCTTCGCCGCGACGGCCACCATGGTGCTGATGCTGCTGCTCCTCGCCGGCTTCTGGATCATCCAGACCGGCCTGCTCGCCGGGCTGCAGTTCACCGAGCAGAAGGTCGAGGTCGTTGCGTACCTCCACACGAACGCGAGCCCGGGCCAGATCGACGCGCTCCAGGCGAAGGTGGAGGACATGCCCGAGGTCGAGTCAGCGGCGTTCGTCAGTCGCGAGGCGGCGCTCGACGAGTTCCGGACCTCGATGCAGGCGCAGGGCCGGGAGGACCTGACCCGCTACCTCGACACGAACCCGCTGTATGCGAGCCTCGAGGTAAAGCTGAGCGACCCGGCCTTCGTCCGGACGGTGAATGACGCGCTGACCGACGAGCCCCTCGTGCGGAACGTGCTCAACGTGGAGGACCTCGTCGATCGGCTCCTGACCGTGACCGGCATCCTGCGCACGGCCGGGACCGTGCTGCTGCTCGTGGTCGGGATCATCGTCCTGTTCATCATCGTCAACACGATCCGCCTCGCGGTCTTCGCACGTGCCGAGGAGATCGAGATCATGCGGCTCGTCGGTGCGTCCGATGCCTTCATCCGCTGGCCCTTCGTCTTCGAGGGCGCGTTTGTCGGCCTGCTCGGCTCGTTGCTGACGCTTGGGATCCTGGCCGCCGCGGCCGACCCCCTGAGCCAGTTCATGACCGACTTCTTTCGCGTGCTCCCGCTCCAGGTCGGCAGCCTCACGCGCGACCTGATCCTGCTCGTCATGGGCGCAGGGGTCGGCCTCGGAACCATCGGATCGTGGCTTTCCGTCCGGACCTACCTGATCCGCTGAGCGCCGGCAGAGCCGGTGTACCCTAGCGCCCCGCACGAACCCTCGAAGGACCCTCGCACGATGCTTCCCCCGGATCCGGACCGTCACGACGCACCCGCTGATCACCTCCCGGTCACGGGCTACAGCATTCCACCCACGCCCGCCATCGCGACCCCGCCGCGGTCGAAGCTGCCCGTGCTCTCCCTCGCGATCGCCCTCGTCGCGATCCTCGCCGGGGGAGCGCTGTTCCTGTCGGGCTACACCATGGGCCGGCAGATGGCGCTCGAGCCCGGCACCCCGGCCACGGCGAGCGACACGTTCAAGCCGTTCTGGGACACGTACCGGGCGATCACCCAGCGATACGCCGGCGGCGATGTCGACGAGCCCGCCCTGATCGGCGGCGCGATCCGCGGCATGATCGAGGCCCTCGGCGATCCGTATTCGTCGTACCTCACACCCGAGGAGTACCGCGACAGCCTGCAGGGGATCGCGGGCCAGTTCGAGGGGATCGGGGCAGAGATCGCCACCGAGGCGCCTGACGGCACGCAGGGCTGCGCGACGCTGGGCCCAGACTGCACGCTCATCATCCTGACGCCCATCGAAGGCTCGCCGGCCGAGAAGGCCGGTCTCGAGCCCGGCGATCACGTGCTGGCAGCGGACGGCGCCACGCTGAGTGGACTGACCGTCGACGACGCCCGCGACCGGATCAGGGGTCCGAAAGGCTCAACGCTCGCCCTCACGATCCAACGCGGCACCGATGCCCCGTTCGAGGTCCGGATCGTGCGCGACACCATCCAGCGACTGGAGGTGCGGAGCGAGCTCCTCGCCGACAACATTGGCTACCTGCGGCTCGCCGGCTTTTCCGAGGCGAGCGCGATCCAGCTCGAGTCTGCCATCAAGGCGCACCTCGATGCGGGCTCCCGCAAGCTCATCCTCGACCTGCGCGGCAATCCCGGCGGCTACGTGACCGCCGCCCGGGATATCGCGAGCGAGTTCATTGGCGACGGCGTGCTGTTCTGGGAGCAGGACGCGAGCGGCGACCAGGTGGCCACGGACGCCGTGTCGGGCGGTCTGGCGACCGACCTCGCCATCGAGCTCGTGTGTCTCGTCGATGCGGGCAGCGCCTCCGCGAGCGAGATCGTCGCCGGAGCCCTCGACGACACGGACCGAGCGACCCTCATCGGTCAGACCACGTTCGGCAAGGGGACCGTCCAGCAGTGGCAGGAGCTGCCCGGCGAGGGCGGCGCGTTTCGGCTCACCGTCGCCCGCTGGCTCACCCCGAAGAAGACCTGGATCCACGACGCAGGCATCACCCCGGACATCGAGGTGGCGGTCCCGGACGGCACGCCGGCCGACGTTGATCTCGTGCTGGACCGGGCCGTCGAGCTCCTCGGCGGGACCGCCGGTGGGGCTGTTCTTCGGGCGGCAGCCTGACCACCGCAGGTGCTTGCACGGTCGACGATCGTCGGCTACAGTTTTGGCGAACGAAAGGAGGTGATGTGCAGTGATCGACAGTACGCGTAGCTGCACCACCTCGCAGGAGATGGCCGTCTAGTCGGACACCCTGTGGGTGGTAGAGCTCTCGAACGCCGGTCCGCATAGGGCCGGCGTTCGTGCGTCCGGAGACGGTCGGCATCCCGACCAGCGTTGCGCGATCCGCCTGACCGTGCCCACGACCCAGAGGAGCACCCGATGAGCGGCGACGCAACGATCGCCCTCAACCGAAGAGCCCGCTACGAGTTCTCGATCGACGACACGTTCGAGGCGGGCATCGTGCTGACCGGCTCGGAGATCAAGTCGATTCGGGCTCGGAAGGTCAACCTGGCCGACGCCTACGCGCGGATCGAGCGCGGCGAGGCCTGGCTCATCGGCGCCCACATCGCCCCGTTCGAGCAGGCGAACCGCAACAACCACGAGCCGAAGCGAACGCGGAAGCTGCTCCTCCATCGGACCCAGATCGACGAGCTGCTCGGCAAGACCAAGTCGAAGGGGCTCACGATCGTGCCCCTCCGGCTCTATCTCACCGACAAGGGCCGGGCGAAGATCGAGCTTGGGCTGGCGCGCGGCAAGCAGCAGCACGATCGGCGCCGTGACATCGCGGATCGCGACGCGAAGCGCGACGTCGAACGTCAGCTGGCCGACGCCCAGCGGGGTCGCTGAGAGGGTCAGCTCGCGCGCGACGGTCAGCCTGCGCGGGACGGCCGGACGCCGGCAGGGACGCTGTACACGCCGGTCTCGGTCGTGACCCGGCCGGACCGAGCACCGACGACCCGGGTGAACAGGACCACGCCGATGGCACCCACGCCGGCGCACAGCAGCAGCGCGGTCGTGACGTCGACCAGGCCGAGCTGGACGAGCCCGCCCGCGAGGAACGGGGCGGCAACTCCGCGGGCACCCGTCAGCGTGTTCCAGCCGGCCAGGGCACCGGCCCGCGACTCGAGCGGCGTCTCGTCGCTGAGCGTCGTGTTGATGCCCAGGTCGATCGCTGCGCCGGCGACCCCGGCAGCGACCGTGGCCGGCCACAGGAGCAGCACCGTTGGCGTGAGCGCAATCGTGACGAGCGACGCCAGCCCGAGGAGGCTGCCGAGGCGCAGGAGCAGCATCGGGCCGAACCGGTCCGCCGCCGTACCCCAGGCGTAGTAGGACAGGGTGGTCGCCGAAGCCCCGAGGACACCGACGATCCCGACCTCGGTCAGCGACAGGCCCAGCCGGTCGATGTAGACGAGCGCGAACAGGGGCGCCGCGGCGATCAGCCCGCCACCGTAGAAGCCCTGCGCGAGCACGATCCGCCGCAGGACGGGACGATCCTGCAGGATCCGCACCGCCTCTCGCGGGGAGAAGCGGGGCGCGGGCGCGGTCGGCGGAACGCGGAAGCCGAGGTAGGCGAACGCGGTCAGCACACCCACCGCCGAGCCGATCGCGATGACGGTCGTCCCGCCAAGCCGATCCGCCAGGACCCCAGCGAGCAGGGCGGTAAGGGCGGCGGCGGCCGCTCGACTCGTGCCCACCGCACCAACGACCCGACCGCGCATGCGCGAGGGATACATCGCGCCCCACAGGCGCAGCTGGAACGGTGAGGCGAACGCCAGGCTGATCCAGAATCCGAATGCGGCCAGAATGAGGACCGGGGGTGTCGCGGTCACGAGCAGGACGAGCATGATGCCGGCACCGAAGGCCCGCAGGAGCCCTGTCTGTCGAGGGGTGCGCGGGCCGTACCTGCCGGCGAAGCCGCTCAGGAGGTTGGCAAGGAACGGCGCGGCCGACAGCGCAGCGAGTCCGATGGGCTCGAGGCCGCCCTTGCGCGCGACGGACGGCAGCATCGAGCCGACGAGCGCAAGCGTCACGCCGACGCCGGCAGCCGCCGTCAGGTCCAGTGCGACATTCAGCCAGAAGGCGCGCTCAGCGCGCCTGGGCCAACCCAGATTCCGATCCACAGCACATACCTCGAACCGCCCGCGCGGCCTGCGAGGTGAGCTGACGGGCTCGGCAGCGGGTACTGCCGTCGCGATCGATCGCGATTTGCCCCGATGGGACGTGGGTCCCCCGTCCTCCTTGGAGGTTCGGCCAGGGACAACCTTAGCATCGTCCGTCCGCGAAGACGACCGGTCCTTCGGTACGGGGTGGCGGGTGGTCCGGTTGCCGGAGGGGCACTTGGCGGTGCCAGCGGTCCGTGCTAGTATTTTTCTGAACGTCGAACAGGCGTTCGGTCCTGGGGATGTGTGGATTCGACAGGGCCTGGATACCGAGAAACGCGAGCCGAGGATGCTGCTCAGGCCTCGTTAATCAGGCAGCAAAACGAAGTACCTGGCAACCGCCAGTCGACTCTCGCCCTCGCCGCTTAAGCGGTAGAAGAGTGAGCGTGGAAGCCACCTCGTCCCCGCGGGTGGTGGAAGCGTCATGCAGCGGGGATGCGGTTCGGATCAGCGTCGCGTAGTCCGAGCTCAAGCCCGATCTAGGGGCACGTGACTGGACCGTCCGGCAGGGTGCCGATGCTCGTCCGGGCGGTCGACGACAAAGCATCGGATACGCTCGTAGTGGGTTTCGGTGAAGGGTTTTGGACGGGGAGTTCGACTCTCCCCCATCTCCACCACTGACTGCATCACGTGCCCCGCGGTCCCGCACCCGCGGGGCACCGTCATGTCCGGTGCCGGATGCGCCGGCTTCCGGCGGTGCCCATGTAGCCCGCTCATCGTCCCGGCCAGAAGGGCGATGGACGCAAGGGGCGCGACATGCCACCAGGAGGAGCGAGGCTCAGCTCCGCCATCCCTGACCCAAACGCCACTCCGCCGCCGAGCCACGCAATAGCAACCAGCAGGATGGCGCGATCCCAGGCCGTGGCGACACGGATGCCGTCCAGGCAAGGCCCGATGTTCAGATCGGATCCTGCGTACCTCAACCGATCACCGCCCGCCCGAGCACGCCGAACGCAGTGAGGAGCCCGACGAGCGTCGCCAACGCGATCGCCGCGATGGCGCTTGCGACCCATCTGCGCCTCGCCTTGGTGGGCCCCATGACGGTCCACGCGAGAGCAACCCACAAACCTCCTTCGATCAGGAACCACGTCTCGTTGAAGATCAGGTCCTGGAGGTCCGCGGCACGTCGGTCGACAACGTTCCACACCTCGGGCGGGTAGAGGACGTCGTAGACCCCGGCGAGGCTCAGGATCCGCAGGATGTCGTTGATGCAGGCGTGTCCGATGCACGCTACGGCGATCACCCAGGACAGGGCGAGTCAACGCGCCGATCGCAACACGCAGCAGGATGTCGATGTCGCTGAGGGGGCGGCTGGAACGGGTCCTGGTCATCTGTCTACCCTCCGGGGGCGCTCTGTCTTCCGGGCCCGACTGCTGTCGGGTGGTCTCGCACCATTGACCCCGCTCAGGCCCTGGACGTGACATCCCCTCCCGGGCACGCCTCTACCACGCGCCCGCGACTGTTGCTCCGTGTGCCGGGGACGCACACCCGCGGGATGACGTCATGCCACAGCCCTTTGCGATACTCGCGGGGTGGATGACCAAGACTCGGCACTGGAACCGCTGCGTCTCGAGTTCAGCGGCGAGATCTGGCACTGGCGAGGGCCGTCGCCCCATCATTTCGTGACAGTTCCAGAGGACGCGGCGGCGGCCATCAGACACGTCTCGAGGCTGGTCACTTACGGCTGGGGGATGATCCCGGTCACGGTCGAGATCGGACGGAGCGTCTGGCAGACCTCGCTCTGGCCCAAGGACGGCCGCTACATCGTGCCGATCCGTGCGTCTGTCAGGGCCGCGGAGCGCCTGGAGCAAGGGGATGAGGTAACGGTCCGGCTCGCGCTCCGCACCTGATTCGGGCCCGCGCCTGAACCGATAGCGGGTCCTGCTGGTACTACCGATGCATCCTGGCACCGGAGGACGCGGGCCTACAGTCGGGAGGTGCACCGCCGAGATCTCCTCTCCATCGCGCCCTCCGGGGGACTGCTCGCACTGGCTGGCGGCTCACTCGCATTTGGACTCGACCCCGTCGTTGCCGGCGTGTCGCTCGGCGCAAGCGTCGGCGTCCTCGGTGGCGCCCACCTCGCAACAAGAGCCGCCCGACGGGAGATCCGCCGCGTCGCCACGGCCACGCGTGCCATCGCGGACGGCAAGGCCGCCGAGCTGCCGGTTGGCGAGTTCGGCGACCTCGAGCCGATCGCCCGGGCGGTCTCCGACATGGGGGTCGCGCTCGCAACTGCAACCGAGGCCGCCACGACGGACAAGCTGACCCAGGTCGCCAACCGTCCCACCGTGCTCGCGTTCCTCTTTGCCGAGGTCGAGCGCGTGGCGCGCTATGCCAGGCCGCTCTCGGTTGCCTTCATCGACCTGGACCACTTCAAGACCGTCAACGACACGTACGGCCACGAGGCGGGCGACACGGTCCTGCGCGAGGTTGCGACGCTCTTCCGCGAGCACACGCGCGGCACCGATCTCGTCGCGCGCTACGGCGGCGAGGAGTTCATCCTCGTCTTCCCCGAGACGACCGTCGACGAGTCCACGGTCGTGGCCGAGAAGCTGCGCATGCTCGTGATGCGGCATCGGTTCACCGGCATCCCCGACCTCGCGGTCACGGTCTCGATCGGGATCGCGGGTGGCCAGGGTCAGCACCTCCGCATCGACCAGCTCCTGCGCGACGCCGATGCGGCCATGTACTCCGCCAAGTCGCTGGGTCGCAACCAGACGTTCGTGTTCGCCGAGATCGACGACGACTCCGCACGCATCCCGCGCGCGCCGATCTCGGCCGATGCCCGCGCCCTGGCCACCGAGGTCGGGGATCTCGGGCGACAGGCGGCCGAAGCCGCCCTCGCGGCGATCATCGATCCGCTGCCCCACTACGGTGGCAAGCCGTCGTCCCTCATCGCATCCATCGCGGTGCGCATGGGTCGCGAGCTCGAGCAGCCCGAGGCCGAGGTCCAGCGGATCCGCGTCGCATCCCTGCTGCACGACATCGGGAAGGTGGCCATCCCGGAGCAGATCCTCGAGAAGCCGGGCGAGCTCAGTCACGACGAGTGGCAGACGGTGGTCCAGCACCCGCGCCTCGGCCAGGTGATCATCGATGAGGTCGCGACTGTTCGCGACGCCGGCGCGATCATCCTGCACCACCACGAACGGTTCTCGGGGCACGGCTACCCGTTCGGGCTTCGGGGCAGCGAGATCCCCCTCGGCGCGCGGATCGTCGCCATTGCGGATGCGTACGACGCCATGGTGCACGACCGGCCGTACCGCGCTGCCATCGGTCACCGCGCCGCGATCGCCGAGCTCCGACAGCACGCGCAGCTCCAGTTCGACCCGGTCCTCGTCCAGCTCTTCTGCGACCTGTACGCCGCCAACCCGCCACAGGAGGACCCATCCCTGCTCATCCGGGCACCGATCCCCATCGGCCGGCGGGGCCGCCGCAGCGAGCGTCGCCGGGCGTCGACGGCATAGGGATGAGTGCCCTGACCGACGTCCTGCACAGGCGCCGACGCCGCGACGTCGTGGCGGCCCCGGAAGATGCAGGCCCTGTCCTCGAGGTCAGCCGTCCTGCAGGCCCGGAGATCGAGTTCGCCGGCTACGCCGAGGACTGTCGCGTGTTCGGGTTCTTCCGACTGTCCGGAGACCGGATGACCGACCTGCTGAACGAGCGCGCCGAATACCGCCTGACCGACGCCATGGTCGTGCGCCTCGACACCGGTGCCGCGACGCAGGCGACCGACCTCCTCGTGCACCGCGACGAGGTGCTGGCGATCCGGGCGGCGGGTCCCCGTGGCGATCCCCAGCGACGGAGCCGGCGACGGCCATCGCCCATCACGCTCCAGACCGGGCCATACACCATCCATGGGTACATCCACGGGATCCCGGGTGGCGATCCGATCCGGGAGGTCCGCCGTCGGCCACCGATGGTCCCGATCACCGAGGCCTGGATCGAGTACCTGGCTGCAGGCCAGAATCACCGGGCACGTGTCGGGACCGTGATCGTCAATCGCGAGCTGTGGGACTGGATCCGGCTCTCGAAGGACGAGGAGATCCGGCTCCCGGACCTGCCGGCGGAGACCGTGCCCAACCCTCTCGCCAAGGACTTCACGGGCTACATCCGCACGGAAGGCGAGTAGCTGGATCACGTTCCAGGATGACGGCCGGTACGCCCGGCAATCCTGACGTGCGCTGACCGGACGCCCGCGTAGACTCGGGGCACGTCACGCAGCCCGGAGGAACGGATGGACCAGCGCACCGTCCAGGCATGGCTCGACCGGTATGTTGCCGCCTGGAAGAGCTACGACACCTCGGAGATCGGTGCCCTCTTCGCCGAGGACGCGACCTACCGGTACCACCCCTTCGATCCGGAGGACGAGGTGCTGCGCGGTCGGGACGCGATCGTGGCGGACTGGCTCGCACCGGACGGCAGCTCGAGCACGCGCGACGAGCCGGGAACGTTCGACGGTGCGTATGCGCCATGGGCGATCGATGGTGACCGGGTCGTCGCCACGGGCACGAGCCGGTACTACACGGACAGCACACGAGCGACCCTCGAGCGGCTGTACCACAACGTGTTCCTGATGCGCTTCGATGACGCGGGGCTGTGTCGCGAGTTCACCGAGCTCTACATGCAGGAGCCCGACCCCTCGTAGTCGCGTTTCCGACCGGCGAACGAGTCAGGTCGATGGGTACCTTGGGTCGCCTGACGTTCCACCCGGCGGATGAGTCCTAAGTCCCCGGTCCCATGGGTCGCCGCGCGTTCCAGACGGTCGGGGAACGCCGCCCGATCGGTCCGCTGGCACGCCGCACGGTCCAACCGACCGGGAATGGCGTCGCCGTTCGCCGGTTGGGTCGCTGGACGTTCCATGGTTCGTCCGGAGAACCAACGGACGCACCAACGAGGCCGGGTCGAGCCGCGACGTGCTGAGATGGTGCTCCGCGGGAACCACTGCGGTTGCTTTCCGAGCCGCGTCGCCCGTTGATTCGGTGCAGAACCAGCCGGGCCTGCGACCCGGGCCGGCGACCCAGGCTGAGCGCCCTTAGTTGCTCGACCCCGCCGCCCGACCGATCTGCGTGATCCCGGTGATCCGCGCGTAGTTCGAGTAGTACTCGTCGCGGTGGAGCACGTTGCCGTCCTTGTCCTTGACCGTCCGGGTCACCCAGACCTGCTTCCCGTCGACCGGGAACTCGACGCGCTCGGCGACGCCCGGCGGAAGCGAGGACGTGTACTCGACGGTGTCGGTGGCGGGCCGGATGTTGCGCACGATCGGCCTGCTGAGGCTGACCTTGCGGCCGTTCGGCACGCTCCAGAGCTCGAAGCGTACGTAGCCCGCCCCGCCGTCCCGGATCTTGTACGCCCGGATGAGGATCGGGTAGCGCGTGTCGTTCGTGAACGACATCGTCTGCGTCGAGGAGTCGCTCTTGAAGACCGTCGCGTCGAGCCCGAGCGGATAGCGGTCGATGTAGTAGAAGTGGTTGCGCCGGTCGCCCATCTCGTAGCCGGCCCGGAGCGCGGCATTGAAGAGGGTGGTGGACGTCGAGCAGATCCCGCCGGCAAGGGCGCCCTGGGGCTCGGTGCGACCGTTGATGATCGCGCCGCCGTCACGGTAGCCACGCTCCCGCGTGACCGGTCCGATCGACTCCCAGAAGTCGAATGTGTCGCCCGGGGCGACGACGTGGCCGTTGAGGTCCATGGCCGGGATCCAGATGTTGGCCCCGAACGCGTTCTTGACGCCGATCGGGAAGTACGTGGTCCAGCTCGAGATCTTGCGCATCTTCGGGATGACCGCGCGCGCCTGCTCGGTCGTGAGCGAAGGCTCGGTGAGCGTGACCGCGGGCTCGATGCCGGCGGCGGTGCTGCCTCCCGCGCGCTCGCGGATGAGCCCGCGAACGAGGGCGGCCGTCGCCGGTCGATCCATCGTCCGGCCCGCCCGGCTGGTGGTGACGCCGGTGATCCGGACCCCACGCGTCTTGAAGCTGGCGTTGCGCGGGGCGAGATCGATCTGCTTCGAGAGGGAGCGCAGGACGGTCGGAAGGTCGGTGGTGTCGATGCGCGGCACGTAGCGGCCGTCCTCGCCAACGACGAACGATGTCCAGCTGCGCAGCCGGCCCGTGCTGATCTCCCATGACTCATCGCCGCGGGTGAACGTGATCGGGGCGACGATGCGCTCGGCGGCCGCGATGGCCTCGGTCGCCTCAGCTGTCGTGATGTCCGGCTCGACCGGGCTCGTCGGAAGGGTCACCTCGAGCGTGGCCGGGGCATCGAGCGAACCGAGCTGCCCGAGCAGCTCGGACGTGGCGGCGGTCGGATCGGCGGCAAGGCCCTCGACGCCCTCCGTCAGCACGAAGCCATCCTCGGTCCGGGCCGCGGACGCGTCCGACGGCTCGCGATGGAGCCCCCGAGCGAAGGTGGCGACCTTGTCGGCGAGGGCCTCGGCGTCATAGGTCACCATCGGATCGATCGTCACGCCGTTCAGGGCCGTGCGAGCGTCCGCGATCACCCGCTCGACCGGGCTGCCGCTGCGCCCAACGCTCAGGGCTGCGTCGACGACGGCCTCGGCATCCACGCGCCGGCCAATCTCCTGGTAGCTGATCGTGCGGACGCCGGCTGGAGTGTTGACGCGGATCTCGCCCGTGCCCGCGTCCTCGTATGCCTCGGCGACGCGGGCGATGGCCGCTTCGCGATCGAGCCCGGCCAGGCTGACCGAGCCGACGCTGATCCCCGGCAGCACGCGACCGACGTACTGCTGGTCGTACGCGTACAGCGCACCCACGCCGAGCGCCAGCGCGGCGATCATGCCCACGAGGAATGCGATCGCGAACCGGGCGAGAATGCGCGGTCGGCGGCGGGCGGGCGTGAATTCGGGCGTTTCGTCGATCATTGCGGGCGCAATCCTAACAGGCAGTGTCTCGGGGACCGTCGGACGCGGTCACGTCTCGCTGAGACGCCCGACCGAGCCAGCCGGTGACGGACCCCGTCCGGCTACTGGCGGGGGACGACCACCACGCGACGATTCGGCTCCTCGCCGATCGACTGGGTTGCCACGTCGGCGTGATCGCGGAGGGTCAGGTGGACCCAGCGCCGCTCGAGGGCCGGCATGGGCTCGAGCTGGAGCATCTTGCCGGTCTCGACGACGCGCGCCGCAGCCCGCGTGGCCAGGTCCCGGAGCTGGCGCTCGCGCCGCCCACGGTAGTCCTCGACATCGACCAGGACGCGGGTCCAGCTGCCGATCTCCTTCGAGAGCATCAGGTTCACGAGGTGCTGGAGGGCCGAGAGTCGCTCGCCCTTGCGCCCGATCAGCGCCCCGAGCGCCTCCTTCTCCTCCCCGTCGCCCACGACGTTCAGCCGGCTGGTCTCACCCGAGTCGACCTCGACGGTGATCTGGAACCCGAGATGGGTCATGAGCTGCTCGAGGATCGCCTTGCCCGCGGCGAGGGCCTCGGGCGATGCCTCGGCGGCCTCGAGCTCAGCCCGCTCTGCGGCCAGGGACCCGCGCGCGGCGGTCACCTCGGCCTGCTCGGACGCCGTGAGGCCGCCACCACCACGCTCGGGTCGGGGGCCACGGTCCTCCCGACGCGGACCACGATCCCGGTCGCCACCGCGCGGCCGGTCGTCACGACGCGGCGAGCCGGCGCCCTCGAGACCCGGTGCGTCGTCGCGGCGCGGCGCAGCCTCGCGGCGGGGTCCGTCGTCGCGGCGCGGGCCGCGGTCGCCGGGCCGGTCGTCGCGGCGCGGGCCGCGGTCGCCGGGACGATCATCGCGCCGGGGCCGGTCGTCGCGGCGTGGACCCCGGTCACCGCACCGATCATCGCGGCGCGGCGGCCGCGGTCACCGCGGTCACCGCGATCGCCGCGATCCTCGTGCTGTGGCGCGGCAGGCAGCGGCGTGGACGCGGCAGCCTCGCGCTTCGGGGCGGCGCCGCCAAGGGCGGACCGCGGGGCGGCCACGATCCGTGCCGGCTCCGCGCCCATCCCGAGCACGCCCCGGCTCCCGGGGTGAGGATCTCGAAGTCGAGATCGTTGAGCTCGGCGCCGAAGGCTTCGCGCGCCTCGCGCAGGGCCTCCTCGACCGTCTTGCCAGTGAACTCCCTGTAGGCACTCATGTCAGCGTCGTCTCCCTCGTCGGCTCTGGCGTCCGCGCTTGGCCTGGCGGATCGTCCTGTCTGCCGAGGATGTCTTGGCGGCGTCGGTGAGGATCGCCGCTCGTTTGCCGGGTTCGGGTGGGGGTGGCATCTGCACGGGGAACCGCGGGCTGTGGTCGCGGGCGAAGGCCGGGTTCCAGCCCAAGAGCGGGAACATGCCGCCCCAGCCCACGATGAGGTACTGCTGGACGATGGAGAAGATCGTCGCGACGATCCAGTAGATGAACAGGCCGGCCGGCAGGAAGCCGCCGTACACGATCGAGATGAGCGGCAGGAACAGCATCATCTGGCGCTGGATGCGGACGTTCGGATCGTCGTTGTCCGGTCCGGCGGCGGCAGCATCATCCGGGACTGCACGAGCTGGAGCAGGGCCGAGATCACCGCCAGGACGCTGAGGCCGAAGCCCGGCGATGCCGAAGAGCACCTGCGGCCGGCTCACGTCACCGAGGAGCGGCACTTCCGGATCGATGCAGGGCAGCGCGGCGTCTGCCGGCGTTCAGATGTCAGTCGAGCGTCACGACCTGAATGCCGAACACGTTGAGCATCGCGTTCGGATCCTGGTTCGTCAGCCCGTTCTGAATGACGGAGTACATGATGAAGAGCAACGGGAGCTGCAGGAGCAGGGGCAGGCAGCCGGCGAGCGGGTTGACCCCGCGCTCGCTTGATACAGCTCCTGCTGGGCCTGCTGCATCTTGACCCGGTCGCCCTTGTAGCGCTTCTGGATCTCCTTGACCTCGGGAGACAGCATCTGCACCCGCCGCTGGGAGACGAGCTGCTTCCGGAAGAGCGGGATCAGGATCGCGCGGACCACGAGGGTCAGGACCACGATCGCCCAGCCGATGGCGCCCGGCACGGCAAGGTCTCGAGCCCCTGGTAGACCGCCGCCAGGATGATGAAGAGCACCTGGAACAGCGGCGTGAAGAGCCACGCGAGGAGGCTGACCGGGTCCGCGCCGGGCTGCGCCGGGCGGAGCGGCGGCTGGGGCGAGGGCGAGATCGGGTGTGCCGGACGCGTCGGCACCGCCGCTGGGCGCGCAGGCCGCCACGAGGGCGACGAGCGCCAGCATGAACAGGACTGGGCCGATCCGGCCCGCGTGGAACGGAGCAGGGTCACGCGAGCGAGGCCTCGCTAGCGAACCGGGTCATACCCGCCCGGGTTCCATGGGTGACACCGCGCAATCCGCCGGGCTCCCATCCAGCTGCCACGCAGCAGGCCGTACTTCTCGATCGCCTGCTCGGTGTAGCGGGAGCACGTCGGTTCGTAGCGGCAGCTCGGCGGGAGCCACGCAAAGACGATTCGGTAGAGCTTGATGAAGCCCGATCCCGATCCGTTTCACGCGGCTGAGAACCTCCAAGTACGCCGCCCCGGACGAGCGTCCGGCGCAGTGCCCCGACCAGCGCGTCATGGTCGGCATCGACGATCGCGGGCCGGGCGATGATGAGGACATTCCAGCCGGGCTGGAACGAGGGCGCCATCACCCTGAGCGCCTCGCGGAGCCTGCGTCGGACCCGATTCCGGACCACGGCGCCGCCGAGCTTGCGCCCGGTCGACAGGCCGAAACGGGTCGTCTCGAGATCGGTCCGCAGGAAGCGGACGGTGAGGAGCGGATGGGACCTGGTGGTTCCGGCGCTCTGAAACGCCGCGAAGTCCTGTGGGCTTGAGAGCATCACGAGCCGCGGCGCGTGTGTGCCGCGCCCGTCCGTCAGACCGTCAGCCGCTTGCGACCGCGAGCGCGCCGAGCGGCGAGCACGCGACGGCCCCGGTTGGTCTTCATCCGGGCGCGGAAGCCGTGCTCCTTGGCGCGATGGCGCTTCTTCGGCTGGTAGGTCGGCTGGTCATCGGGACGTTCCGGGATCCTCTCCATCCGGCCTCGGGGACTGTCTGCTCGAAACCCCGTAGAGGCACGCAGACGCGCCGGGCGCCCAAGAGCGCGTGGCGCGTCCTCGTCCGGCGGATGATAGGACGCCCCGAAAGGGGTGTCAAACGAGAGCGTGACATGGCCGGCCGGACGGTCGTCGCTCGATTGGGTACGGGCGCGCGCCAGGGGCCGTGGGGACGGGGCCCGTCCGGCGGCCCCGTTCGGATACTCCCCGGGTGTATGGCACAAAATCGCCTTGCGACGGCCGTATGAGCCAGTGCTATCCTCTCCGAGCCCTCGGCGCCGGGACGCCCGAGAGTCACCCAGGGACCTCCCGGAGGGATCCTCGGAGCCGTCGCTCCCGGTGCGGACCGACGTACCTCGAGACTCGCGCGGCCCCGGTTCTTTGTCACCGGTCCCGTCGTCGACGCCTCGCCATCTATCGACATCCCCAGAACAGGTTCAGACAGCGAATGGACGCCAAGCAGGTCTGGCGAGCCGCCCTCGGAGAGCTCCAGGTCTCGCTCTCACCGGCCAACTACGAGACGTGGCTGCGGGAGACGCGCTCGTCGACGTCGACGAGCAGCGCTTCCGGATCGGCGTTCCGAACGGCTTCGCCAAGGACTGGCTGGAGACGCGCTACCGCTCGCTGATCAGCCAGACGCTGGCCCGGATCGTCGGCTACAGCGTCCAGGTCGAGTTCGTCGGTCCGCGTCGTCGCCGGCCGAGGCACGGCCGTCGGCTACCGAGCCGACTCGCGCGAGGCCCGCGCGCCGGCGGCACGTCGCAACAGGTCCGGGTCGAGCCGACCCGCGTCGGCGGCGAGGGCGGCTCGACCAACCTCAACCCGCGCTACACCTTCTCGACCTTCATCGTCGGCTCGGCCAACCGGCTCGCCCACGCCGCGAGCCTGTCGGTCGCGGAGCGCCCGGGCCACGCCTACAACCCGCTGTTCCTGTACGGCGGCGTGGGCCTCGGCAAGACCCACCTGATGCACGCCATCGGCAACCAGGTCGATCGGCCAAGTTCCCGCGCAAGCGCGTCGTCTACGCGACGAGCGAGAAGTTCACCAACGAGTTCATCACGTCGATCCAGCAGGGCAAGATCGACGAGTTCCGCGCCCGCTACCGGCGGATCGACCTGCTGCTGATCGACGACATCCAGTTCATCGCCGACAAGGAGCGGACGCAGGAAGAGTTCTTCCATACGTTCAACGCGATCCACGAGGACGGCAAGCAGATCGTGCTCTCGTCGCGACCGCCCGCCCAAGGCGATCCTGACGCTCGAGGAGCGGCTGCGCTCCCGCTTCGAGTGGGGCCTCATCGCCGACCTGACGGCCCCGGACCTCGAGACGCGCATCGCGATCCTGCGCGCGAAGGCCGAGGAGGGGGCGGTGCCCGATCACCTCGGACGTCGTCGAGTTCATCGCGCGCAAGGTCGTCTCGAACATCCGCGAGCTCGAGGGCGCGCTCAACCGGATCGTGGCCTACGCCATCGATGGGCGCGATGCCGATCATCGATCGAGCTGGCCCAGGCCGTGCTCTCGAACGTCCTGTACAACCCGAAGAAGCGCCAGGTGACGCCCGAGCGGATCGCCAAGGCCGTGTCGGACTACTACAGCGTCCCGATGGACGCGCTGCAGGGCCAGAAGCGGGACAAGGCCATCGTCGTGCCGCGCCAGATCGCGATGTTCCTGATGCGCGAGGAGACCGACGTCTCACTGCTGCGGATCGGCGCGGAGCTCGGTGGGCGGGACCACTCGACGGTCCTCCATGCCTGCGACAAGATCAACCGCGAGGTGGCCGTCAACGACGAGCTGCGGCGCGAGATTGCCGCAGTCCGCGAGCTGATCTACGCCGACTGACCGCCGCCGGGACGCCCGGCAGGCACCCGGCGAGACCCTCGACACCCGCCATTTCGCGCTCCGGGCGCACCCATCTGTGGATAACACCCATGATCGGTGGAAAACCATGCCCGCATGTGGACATCCAGGGCCGTCCGGCGTGGAGTCGCGGCTCGCGGACGTGGATGGCGCAGGACAAGTCCGGGGGCAATGGAGCGCTCCCTCGAACCTGTCCACGCCACATCCCCGAGCCAGCGCCGACTTTGCGCCCGGTCGTCCACCGGTCGATGCCGGTCGTCCACCCCTGACTCGTTCGGGGCTCGTGCACGGCGTCCACCGCGTCCACACCATGATGATGGTGATGACGGAGTGAGAAGATAGAGAGAAGATACCCACGACCCCGGACCGGCCCGGGTGGAGACCAGATGTCGGGCCCCGTCCCTTCAACCCCGACCAGCCGCGACGCGGTGGCCCCCGAGTTCAGCGTGGAGTGAACCCGCCGTGAAACTCTCGGTCATGCAGGAGAACCTGGCGCGCGGCCTGTCGGTCGTGAGTCGCGCGGTGAGCAGCCGAAGCACGCTTCCGGTGCTCGCGAACGTCCTGCTCAAGACCGAGGACGCCGGGCTGAAGCTGACCGCGACGAACCTCGAGATCGGCATCACCTACTGGGTGCCCGGCAAGATCGAGTCCGACGGCGCCACCACCGTGCCGGCGCGCCTCCTGACCGATCTCGTCAGCTCGCTACCGGCCGGCGATCGCGTCGACCTCGAGCTCCAGGCAGGGGACACGCTCCATGTCAAGTCGGGCCGGTTCGAGACGCACGTGAAGGGCATCGACGCCGACGAGTTCCCGGCGATCCAGACCGCCGGCGAGCGGCCGACGACCCGCATCGCGCAGAACGTCCTCCGCAAGGCCCTCTCCGAGGTCACCTTTGCCGCAGCGAGCGACGAGGCGCGGCCGATCCTCACCGGGGTCCTGGCACGCTTCGAGGGCGACCAGCTGACGCTGGCGGCAGCCGACAACTACCGGATCGCGGTCCGCACCATCCCGGTGCTCGACGCGGTGCCCGACACGAGCGTGGTCATCCCGGCGCGCGCGCTCAACGAGCTCGCTCGGGTGCTGGCCGACGTCGAGGAGCCGGTCGACGTCGTGCTCGCCGGCGGCCGCAACCAGGTGCTCTTCCACCTCGAGGGCGTGGACCTCGTGAGCCGGCTCATCGACGGCCAGTTCCCGAACTACCAGCAGGTGCTGCCGCAGTCCCACAACACCCGGGCGGTGCTGGATCGGGAGGAGCTGCTTCGGGCGGTCCGGCCGGCGGCGCTCATCGCCCACGAGTCCGCGAACATCGTGAAGCTGCAGATCGGCGGTGACGGGGACGCGGGCATCACCGTCAGCGCGAACGCCGAGGTCGGCGACCACGTCGGCGCGGTGGAGGCGGCCGTGGAGGGGGACGCGACGACGATCGCCTTCAATGCCCGGTATCTCGCCGACGTGCTCACGAACGTCGATGCCGACAGCTTCGCCCTCGAGCTCAACGGGCCGCTCTCGCCGGGCGTGTTCAAGCCGATCGGCGACGATCGCTACGTCCACGTCGTCATGCCGGTCCGGACAACGTCCTAGGGGCACGCTCGCCGGGCCGGTCACACCGGCCCAGGGGACCCACGCGATGATCGACGGCCTGACGCTCCAGGACTTCCGGGGATACGAGGCGCTCGACGTCGCATTCGGACCAGGGCCGCAGCTCGTGTGGGGGCCCAATGCCGCGGGCAAGACGAGCCTGCTCGAGGCGATCGTGCTGCTCGCGTGGGGTCGCTCCCACCGAACCTCGTCCGACGGCGAGCTGATCCGCTGGGGCACCGACGTCGCACGGGTCGAGGGCCGGCTGGGACGCGACGCCATCGAGGTGGGCGTCGTTCGGGCAGGCGCGACGGGCAGCAGCGGGCGGAAGCGGATCCGGGTCAACGGGGTCGGCCGCCGCGCATCGAGCCTGGCGCAGCTCCTGCGGATCGTCGTCTTCGCCCCGGAGGAGATGCTCCTCGTGGTCGGGTCACCGTCGCTCCGGCGCGCAGCGATCGACCAGCTCGCGACGAGCCGCTCCCCGCTGTACGGCGACACCCTCACGACGTACGGCCGGATCCTCCAGCAGCGCAACGGGCTCCTCCGGGCGATTCGCGAGGAGACTGCGACCCGAGCGGAGCTGCGCTACTGGGACGAGGCCTTCCTCGACGCGGCGGGGTCGCTCGTGACCGAGCGCCTGCGCCTGCTCGACGTCCTCGCGGAGCCCCTTGCCGCGGCCCATGCCGAGATCGCGCCCGAGGAGAGTGCCGTCGCGCGCCTGACGGTCCGCTACGCCACGAACGCGCCGGCATTCCCCGGCGAGGGGCCACGGGACGCCCTGGCGCGCCGGCTGGTGGAGACGGCCGACAAGGAGGTCTGGAACGGCTCGACGCTCATCGGGCCCCACCGGGACGACCTGGTCTTCGAGCTCGCCGGACGCGACCTGGCGGCGTTCGCGTCGCGCGGCCAGCAGCGGACGGCCATCCTCGCCTTCAAGCTGGCCGAGGTCGACCTCCTCACGGCCATGGATGGACAGCCCCCGGTCCTGCTGCTCGACGACGTCTTCTCCGAGCTGGACCCGGACCGGCGATCGCACCTGGTGCGGCGGATCGCGGCATTGCCCCAGGCATGGGTGACGACCACGACGCTCGACGACCTCGATCCGGCCCTTCGCGCAATCGCGCGTCACTGGGAGGTTCGGGCAGAGGACACGGGCGCACGGCTCGTCGACGCGCACGAGGTGCGGACGTGAGCAGCCGGCGCCGGCCCATGACCCGGATCGGGGACCTGATGCCGGCCACGGCGCGCGCGCTGGGGCTCGAGGACGAGCTGCGGCTCTCCCGCGCGATCGCGACCTTCGAGGCCATCGTCGCCGAGCGGGTGCCGGCGGCATCCGGTGCGTGCCGGGTCGTCCAGCTCGAGGGCTTCGCGCTCGATGTCGAGGCCGACGCGCCGATCGTCGCCCAGGAGCTCCGCCTGCGCGCACCCGAGCTGCTCGCGGCCTTTGCCACGGCGCCGGGTGGGGTCGGCGTGCGGGACCTTCGAGTGCGTGTCCGCCGCGCTGGCCCGCGCGTATAATCCGCGCACCTGCCAGCCGTCTCGGAACGAACGATGTGATCGAACCGGGATCCACATCGGTCGTCGACCCCAGGCCGTCCCGTCTCGGGTAGCCGTCAACGAGAGGCCCATGGCCGCCAGACTCCAGATGAAGCTCGGTGTCGTGGCCGAGCACGATCGCCTCCCCGACTCGCCGGACACGGTCGTCGTCGTCGAGCCCAGCGTCGGATCCGTCGCGCGCTCGAAGGGCCACCTGTACCTGCTCGTGACCTCGCGGATCAGCTCCCGCCACGCGCTGGAGGCCACGCGGCTCACCGCCGAGACGATCAGGAACGAGTACTACTACGACGAGTCCGCCGGGATCCGGGTGTGTCTCCAGAAGGCCATCGCGACCGCCAACAAGCGGCTCGCCCACCAGGGTGACCGGCTGGGACTCAAGAGCCCCGGTGGCAACGGCCCGATCGGCGTCGGTGTCGCGGTCGTTCGCGGCAACGAGATGTACGTCGCGACCGTGGGACCTGCCGAGGCCTACCTCATCCGCCAGGCACGGCTCTCGACGCTGCCCGACCCGCACCGGGAGCGGGGCCTGCCCTCGGCCGAGCTCGAGCCGGACGTGTGGCGCGGCGAGATCTCGTTCGGTGACTCGCTCGTCCTCGTGTCGCCGAACGTGATGGCGAAGCTCGGCCCGGAGGAGCTCAAGGACGCGATGCTCACGCTCCATCCGCAGTCCGCGATGGAGCATCTGCACCACCGGTTCGTGACAACGGAGGGAAGTGGCAGCGACGGGGCGATCGCGTTCGAGGCGACCGAGGTCAGCGCCACGAGCCGGCAGCGGACGCTGGTTCCGGTGCGTCCCGCCGAGCCCCTCGCGGGTGCCCCCGACCGCTCGCCGATCCCGCTCGCGGACGGCGTCCAGGCAGCCGGCTCCGCGATGAGCGCCGCGGCCGGCAATGCACGCACCGCGGCCGGTGGGGCGCTCGAGCGCGTCGTCCTGCGCGCGCAGGAGTTCCTGCCCCGCCGAAAGCCCGCCTACCGGCGCGTGACACCACTTGCCTCGCGCCGTGAGACGCAGCGCCGTGCCGCGGTGGCCCTGCTGGCGTTCCTCGTCGTGTTCGGCGGGCTGGGGCTGGGCGTGTGGGCGTTCGCCGGCACCGGCACGGGCACCGAGGCGATCAGCTCGATCAACACCGGCCAGCGCGCGCTCGAGATCGCGCGCGGGAACCTCAACCAGGTCACCGGGCCCGGGATCGACCTCATCGAGGCCGACCGTCCGCGTGCCGAAGCCCTCCTGACCGAGGCCTACGAGCAGCTCGACGTCGCCCGCCGCAACGGCATCCGTGCCGCGACCGTGGATCCGCTGCGCGAGCGCGCGCTCGAAGGGCTCGACCGGCTGTACGGCGTCGTGCCCGTGGCGACGACCCGCATGTACACGTTCACGCCCAAGGAAGGCGAGTCGGCGCTGGATCTGCGCCACGTCGTCCGGGGACCGGATGGCGCCACGTACGTCATCGAGGCGACGCGCCAGGCGGTCTACCGGATCGACCTGAAGGAGCGGACCGCATCGGCGATCTTCCGGGCCGGCGACACCAAGGCCGGGGCCACGGTCTCCATCCCGAAGCTGCTCGCGGTCGGTGGCCGCGATCTGCTCATGCTCGACGACAAGAACGTGATGTGGCGCTGGCGGGCAGCGAACAACGAAGGCAAGGGCACGGTCACCAGGGTCCGCATCACCGGCGCGACGGGCTGGGGCGACGACATCCTTGCCATTGGGACATTCGTGCGTCTCGCCAGCGAGGGCCTCTACAACCTGTACGTCGTCGACGAGTCCGAGGAGCAGATCCTCGCCTACTCGCCGTCGCGCGACGGAAGCGGATTCCCGGCACGGCCGGCCGACTGGCTTGCCACGACCCGAGACATCGAGTCCATGCGGAGCCTCCACATCGACGGCGACCTCTTCACGGTCGAGGACGGCACGATCATGCGCTTCGTCTCGGGCAAGAGCGACGGCTGGGAGCCCACAGACCCGGGCGACACGCTTCTGCGACCCGAGCCGGTGATCTCACTGGTCACGGGCCGGGGGGACCGGCGTGCGGGCTCTGTCTACGGCTACGACCGACGCAACAGCCGGATCATCGAGCTCAACAAGGCCGAAGGCGAATTCACCGCGCAGTACCGGCTCGCCGGCAACATCGACGGCTGGGAGGACATCCGCGGCATGTACATCGCGCCGCCGGAGGAGGCGGAGGCGCCGACCGTGCTCGTCTGGATCTCGCGCGACAGCGTCCACCAGGTCGTCCTGGAGCCCGTGGAGGACGTACCGCCGCCCAGCCCCTCGCCGAGCAGCTCGGCGTCTCCCGAGGCGTCGGCCGCACCCTCGACGCAGCCCTAGGCGGGCAGGTGATCCCGCTCCGCGACGCCAATCCAACGCGTCGCACGCCGATCGTCACGCTGCTGTTGATCGTTGCATGCTTCGTGGCCTGGGCCTGGGAGCTCGGGCTGTCGACGACCTCGGACGCGAGCCTCAACGCGTTCATCCTCGAGTGGGGCGTCGTCCCCGACGACCTGGGCGACGCGTGGAACGGCGGCGAGGTCTTCGGCCAGGAGGCCCTGACGCTCTTCACGAGCCAGTTCCTGCACGGCGGCTGGCTCCACCTGCTCGGCAACATGCTCTACCTGTGGATCTTCGGCAACAACGTGGAGGATCGGCTCGGGCGACTGCGATTCCTCGTGTTCTACCTGGGCGGCGGCGTGGCGGCCGGGCTGGCCCAGGTGGCGATCGACCCCGGCTCGGAGATCCCGCTCGTCGGCGCGTCGGGCGCGATCGCGGCGACCCTCGGGGCCTACCTCGTGCTGTTCCCGCGGGCGCGCATCACCACGCTGGTCTTCCTCGGGTTCTTCTACCAGCTGATCGACGTGCCGGCGATCATCGTGCTCGGGTTCTGGTTCGTCCTGCAGCTGCTCGACGGCCTGGCGTCGCTCGGCACGACGAGCACGGGCGGTGGCGTCGCGTTCTTTGCCCACATCGGCGGGTTCGTGGTCGGGGGCGCTGCTGGCCCGGGTCTTCACGATCGGCCGGGGCGATCGGCGTCCAGTCGGGCGAGCGTGGGATAATCCGGCCATGGCCGACGCGTTGATCGAGATGGTCGTCGAGAGCGTCCGCGTCCACATGCTCTCGAACCGCCACGTCGTGATCCTCAAGGAGAACGATCGCGAGCGCTACCTGCCGATCTGGATCGGGCCGTGGGAGGCCAACGCGATCGCGATGCGACTCCAGGGACTCACGCCCGAGCGCCCGCTGACGCACGACCTGTTCGCCACCACGCTCGAGGAGCTCGGCGCAAGCGTCGAGCGGGTCGTCATCGCGGAGCTGGCCGAGGAGACCTTCCACGCGCGGATCTTCTTCGAGCTCGACGGCCGCACGGTCGAGGTCGATTCGCGACCGTCCGATGCGCTCGCCCTGGCGGTCCGCGTCGGCGTGCCGATCTTCGCTGCCGCGGACGTCCTCGACCAGGCAGCGCTCGGCGCCGATGGTGCGTCTCGGGCGAGGATGGCGGCGCGCTGGAGTCGACGGGCGAGAGCATCGTCGACCCGCGGCTGGACGTCTTCCGCGACTTCGTGAACTCGCTCGATGTCGAGCCCGAGGGAGACCGAGGGTCGCGAGCGAGAGCTCAGGGCTGGCGCCGACGGGCTTGCCCCGCCGGAGTGCCCGATCGCGGTTCGCCCACAGGCGGAGGCGCAGGTTCCAGAAGTCCTTGACGGCGCGCAGCACGACCGATGGCTTGGCGCCGGTCGGTGATCCGGCCGTCCGCGCGTAGTGCGGGCACGCCGACCTCGACCACCGAGCGACCCGCGCGCCCGGAGCTTGATCAGCAGCTCGGCCGAGAAGAAGGCGCCGCCCGATTCGAGGCGGAGCCCGTCGAGCGCCTCGCGCCGGAACAGCTTGCAGGCGCAGTCCACGTCGCGTGACGCTTGAGACCGAAGACAGCGTCCGATTCGCCAGGCGGTACAGCACGGGCGTAGATGGTGCGGATCGAGCGGGTCGGCGCGCTTGATGCGGTAGCCGACGACCACGTCCGGGCGTCCGGCACGGCGAGCCGCTCGGTGAGCCGGGCGAGGTCGGCCACCTTGAACTGGCGATCGCCGTCGGTGAACGCGATCAGGTCGTACTGCGCCGCGCCGAGCCCGGTCCGGAGCGCGGCACCGTAGCCGAGGTTCGTGGGGTGGTGGACGGCGCGCACGATCGTCCGGATGCTCGGCCGCGAGCGCATCGGCGATCTCGGCGGTCCGGTCCCTGGATCCATCGTTGACCGCGATGATCTCGAACGTCTCCGCGATCTCGGGCAGCGCGGCCAGCGCCTCGTCGACCAGCCCGTCGAGGTTGGCCTCCTCGTTGTGCGCCGGGAAGAAATAGGACAGCCGCGCGACCCGCTCGCTCACGGACGGTCCTCGACCCGGCCAACGACACGGGCAAGGCTGCGAGGCATCGGCATGGACAGCATCTCGATGACGAACTTCTCCTCGATCTCGTCCCAGTCGGTGTTCCGGATGACATAGACGGGCCGCTGGCCGAGATAGCGGTTGACCACGTCGGTCGGCGAGCCCAGGTCCTCATCGAGACGGGTTCGATCATCGATGATCGCGACCCCGGGCAGCCTGCCCTCGACGTGCTGTCCGTACCATAGCGTGGTCGAGTAGCTCCACCAGCTGACGACGACGGCATTCGGCTCGAGGGTGTCCACGACCTCGTCCAGCCAGCGGCCTGCGATCGTCTCCCGGCTTCGGTCCGCCGCGCGGGCGCGATCCTCGAGGTCGGGGGCAGCAGGGCCCAGCAGCAGGACCGCGACCAGACCGCCCACGACGACCCGCTCGCAGGGTTGCGAGGCCGGCAGGGTCCATCTGGAGCCGGCCGCCATCGGCCCCTCGTACAGCCGCCTGAGAGCGGCTGCGACGGCCGCTGCGAGGAGCCCGAGCCACGTCCACGCGAGCAGCACCGGTCCGAGGTAGTAGCGCTCGATCGCGGCGTTGTCGTACGAGGCCGCGAAGAAGACGGTGATCGCGACGGCGGTCGCACTGAGCAGCGCGTAGCGTGGACGCCGGATCGCGGCCGCGAGGAGCGCCAGCGGGATGAGCGGCGCGAGCGGGCCGAACTGCGTGACGGCGAGGTCGACGAGGGCGGCGAGCTTGGCGGGCAGGTCGCCGAAGGGATCGATGACGCTGCCCCGGAACTGCTCGGCCAGGACGATGTAGAGGAAGCCATCGAGCGTGTTCGGTTCGCCGTAGACGAGGGGCGCCCGAAACGGACCGGCCCGGAGTGGCAGCTCGAGGTACACGACGATGAGCGTGATCGCGAGGGCAGCCACGCACTGGAAGACGAGCCACGGCCGGCGCACGATGCGCGGGCTCGACGGCAAGAACGTACAGGGCGATCGGCGGGGCGAGCAGGAGGGTCAGCGAGTGGTTGCCGACCGACAGGGCGAACACGATCGCGGCCCACACCAGCCAGCGGTCGGCCCCTCGTCGCGGCCCGTGGCCGCGCTCCGGACGCCGGCGCATCTCCCAGCCGACGAGCAGGCGGACGAGGATCGCGACGAGCGCGAGGTGCAGTGCATGCGCCTCGGCGTGGGTGCCGATCGACCAGGCAAGCGGCGTGATGGCGAGCCCAAGCCCGACGAGGAATCCGATCCAGCGCGAGCCGGTCAGGACCCGCACGAGGTCCACGGTCACGCCAACGGCCAGGGCCGACGGAGATCGCCGAGAAGAGGTTCATGCGCAATGCGGCATCCCCGAACGGCTGCAGGACGATCGAGGCGAGCCAGCCGAGGATCACGTACGTCGGGAAGCCGGTCGGGTGCGCGGTGCCGAGGACGGGCGCGACGACCTGCGGCTCGGCCGTGTCCCAGAATGCGACGCCCGGCAGGAGGCGCGTCGCCGTCGAGCAGGAACGCGGTGAGCGCCGCCAGGACCGGCGGTCCCCAGCGTTCGAGCCGCCGGCGGGTCACCATCCGAGCAGGTTGCCCCAGACCACGCCCCACGCATTGATGGCGATGGACAGGACGACGAGCCCGGCGACGAGGAGCTTGCCCCAGCCGCGCCGGATCACCGCCTGCGCTCCGAGCGCGACGAGGAGGATCGCCCAGGGCACGAAGTCATTGCTGAAGCGGTAGCCGAACTGGACCCAGCCCTGGCTGAAGTGCATGAGATTGACCAGCGCGATGAGGAGGATCGCGATGGTCGCCCCGGCGACGAGCCGGCTGCGACGGAACGCCGCGAGGGCCAGGAGGAAGGCCGGGCTCGTGAGGAGGATGCTCATGCCGATGTCGCTGCGGGACGGCGAGCGGGCAGGACACGTCGAACAGGCCGCGCTCTGCGCCCGGCTCGGTGCAGAACCGGTCCGTGTTGACGCCCAGTGAATCCGGCCAGGTGTCGGGGAGGAGGATCGGAGTCGAGGTGAAGGCAATCCGCGCATTCTGGGGGATGTAGCGGACGTCCTCGATCGACCATGTCGGCTCGTAGCCGAGCGTCGGGTAGTAGAGCGCCTCGAGCTCGTAGAGGTAGTCGTACGCGGGGTGGAAGATCTCGCCGGTGGTGTTGAGGTTGTACGCCAGCAGGGCCATGACCGGCAGGACGGCGCCAAGGCCGGCGGACCACGAGCGCCGCCAGAGGCTGCCCCCGCTGCCGACGAGCATGAAGAACGGCGCGGCAAACAGGACGGGCAGGCGGGCGGTGCAGGCGAGCCCGAACAGGAATCCCGCCGCGAACTGGCGTGGGTCCGCATCGAGCCGATCGCGCAGGACGTCGGCTGCCAGCGCGCGGAGCCGGGGGCGCTCGACCTCCGGATCGGCGGCGTCCGGGTCGCCGCCCAGCGCGACCCCCACGGCAAGCATCGCGAGCCCGACCGCGGCGATGTGTGCCTGGTACCACGTGGTCCCGAGCTGGGCGGCATACCAGAACACCGTCCCGAAGGCGAAGAAGGCGGTCGTTGCGATCCGGACCGGCATTCCGACGCGCAGCCGGCCCGTCAGCCACCAGCACAGGCCCACGTCCACGGCGGCCAGCGCGACGAACACCAGGTGGCTGTTCGTGGCGACCCCCTGGAGCGCCACGAACGGCAGCAGGATCAGCGCCGGCAGCGGCGGGAAGGGGATCAGCCCGCGCGGGATGCCGTCGCCGGTAGGGATCGGGAGGACGTCCTGGTAGTACGCGTTCCCGGCGACCGGGTAGCGAATGGCCGCCTGCCCCTCGAGGAACGCGGCCGCCTGCCAGACGAAGTGGTCGTAGGCCGGTCGGTCAAGCAGCGAGCGGGTGTAGACGGCCAGCGCGAGGAGCACGAAGCCGACCCCGACGGCCGTTGCCGCCCAGGCCATGGACCGCGGGTCGGCCCACCCATCGGCTTGGGCATCCCGCAGGCGCCCCTGTGCTACGCTCCGATCCACCTTCACGCTCGTGCAGGAGCCGCTCCCCGGTGACTGGGCCCGCCAGCGGTGGGACCGAGCGAGGCACGCGAACGCCGTCACGGTCAACCGGGATCTCACGGGCCGTCGGCGCGATCGCACTGATCCTTGCGCTCGGGCTCGCCCTCCGTTTCATCATCGCATACGTCCTCCTGCCGGGCTCCGGCTTCGGAACCGATCTCAACTCGTTCCGCGCATGGGCGGGCGACCTCGCCGCGAACGGCACCGGCACGTTCTATGACCGCGGCTGGGTCGACTACACCCCGGGGTACATGTACGTCCTGTTGCTCGTCGGGACGGTGGGGACAGCGCTCGGTGGCGTCGGCGACCTGATCAAGCTGCCGCCGATCCTGGCCGACGCCGCGATCGGCTACCTGGTCTGGTCCATGACGCGCGAGCTCGGTGCCCGACAGGGCGTCGCGCTGCTGGCAGCGACCCTGTTCATCCTCAACCCGGTCAGCTGGTTCGACAGCGCCGTCTGGGGCCAGGTCGACTCGTTCGGCGTCGTCTTCCTCCTGCTCGGGCCTGCGCGAGCTCTGGCGCGACAGACCGGAACGAGCGGCGATCCTCACCGTCGTGGCCGCCGTGATCAAGCCACAGCTCGGGATCCTCGTGCCGCTCGTGGCGTTCCTGACGATCCGCCGTGCGCTGTGGCCTGCGGGTGGCTACGGCGACGACCTCCCGCCCGATCCGGCCGAGCCACGCCTGGGGGTGCTCGGGCGATATCGGGGGTGGGAGCGCCGCACCGGGCATCCCGTCCGGATCGTCACGACGGGGCTCGCCGGCCTCGCGACCGCCATCATCCTGTGCTGGCCCTTCGGGATGTCCGTCGTCGAGCTCACCCCCGAGGCCCCATTCGTCCGCTCAGGGCTGGTCGAGCAGGTCGGGCTGGCGGCCGGCGGCTATCCGTACGTGACCGTCAATGCCTACAACCCGTGGGCGCTCGTGCCCGGCGACACGGGTCTCACTCTCGCCCGCGACGGTCTCTGGATGTGCGATGCGACCGGGATCGGCCCGAACGACAGCGGCGGCGACCGGTGCAGCTCCGGCACGGCCTTCATCGGGCCGGTGCCGGCGGTTTACGTCGGGACCGCCCTCCTGCTCGCGACCATTGCGCTCGCGACCTGGATTGCGGTCCGCCACCCCGATCGCCGCACGCTGCTCGTCGCGCTGGCCGTGCTCGCGATCGCATTCTTCGTCGTTCCGACCCGCGTCCACGAGCGGTACCTGTACCCGTTCTTTGCCCTGACCGCGATCCTGGCGGCCGTGTCCGTCCGCTGGCGCATCGCGTACGTCTTCCTCTCGGCTGCCATGTTCGCCAACCTGTACGTCGTCCTGACGACGCTGTACGACAACCGCGACACCGGGATCCAGGACTGGCTCGGGATCGGCGAGGCGATCCGGAGCGAGCTTGGGGTCACGGTCGTCGCGATCGCGCACCTGATCGGCTTCCTGTGGGTCCTCGTCCAGCTCCGCGCTGACCGACGGGAGATCCTCGCCGACGAGCTTGCCGATGCGGACGGGCGCGGCGACGTGGCATCGGCCATGGCACCTTCGCCCGAGTCACCGTCGGACCGCCGCGGCACGCCGGCCCCGTTGCCCGCGTCGAACGCCACCCCCGTCGATCCCGGCCTCGCCCGCATACCCGGCTCCGCTGGCTCGAACGCGTGGCAGGGCGGGGCGTCCGCCTCGGGGGCGGCGGCCGCTGCGATGGCTGTGCCGATGGCCCGTTCACGGCCCGACTTCGCCGCCGCCGCAGACGCGGCCGAGGCCGAGGACGAGGACGAGGACGAGCTGTCGCGGCCCGCGGCGCCGTGGTCCACCGGTGCGACGAGGGGCTCCGGTTTGGGGTCGTGGCTGCGCGAGAACGTCCTGCGCCAGCCCACCCGGCCAGATCGGACAGCGTTGCTGGCCCGTGAAGGTCGTGGTCGATTCGACAAGCTCGACGTGTGGCTGCTCGTGGTCCTGGTGGTGGCCACGCTCGTGCTCCGCACGTTCCGACTCGGCGAGCCGCTCCAGATGCACTTCGACGAGGTCTACCACGCGAGGACTGCGACGGAGTTCCTGCAGCACTGGCGCTACGGCGAGTCGCACGAGATCTACGAGTGGACCCATCCGCACCTCGGCAAGTACGCGATCGCGGGCGGGATCGTGGCCTTTGGCGGCGACAGGGTCAGCGGCACGAGCTCGGTCGGCGTGCCCGTCCACGACGCGCTCGTCGAGCCGGGACACGTCGACCCGCTCGGTGACGACGCGATCGCCGGTCGCGTGTGGCTGGCCACCGACACCGGGTTGCTGGGCTACGACCTCGCGACGCGGGAGCGGATCGTGACCGTGGACCTCGAGGGCTCACAGCGGCTCGCCCTCGACAGCACCGGCAACCAGCTCGTCATCGCCACCGATGGCGGGGAGCTCTACGGCCTCGACCTGGCGGTGCTGGACTCGACCGGGGAGGGAGCTGCCGAGGCGTATCTGGCCGCGACGATCGACGGCGCCGCAGAACGCCTGGTGATGAGTGGCGACGGGACCACGGTCCTGGCCGTGACGAGCGACCAGCTCCTGATCGTCGACTGGCAGACCGGCGAGACCCTCCGCAGCACCCGGGTCGACGGCATCACCGACGTGCTCGAGGCCGGCACGACGGCCGCGATCGTTGCCCGCCCTGCCGACGTGACCGATCCCGGGGCGGTCGCTGATCGGCTCGCCGAGCTGCTCGACGGCGACGCTGCCACGTTCGAGGCCACGTTGGCGTCCGCCGACGAGCAGGTCATCGTCACAGCCTTCAGCGGTGACAAGGCGCGGACCGAGGTGACGACTGCGATCGAGGCTGGCGAGCTGCCCGGGGTCGAGGTGACTGACCTGGATCAGCACCTCGTCGCCACCCCGGACGGCGTCACGTTCCTCGACCGGGAAACCGGCACGGAGCTCACGACCCTGCCGCTGGCCGGGGGAGCGCGCGCTCTCGCGCACATCACCAACATCGACGGCGACCTGTACTACGCGCTGAGCGGAACCGATAGCGAGCCGGGCTACGCGGTCATCGAGATGCCCGAGGGTGACGCGACAACCGGGCCGCGCGTGAAGGCCACCCAGCCACTCCCCGGGCAGGGGACGCGGATCGGGTATGACGAGCAGACCCGCCAGGTGCACATCCTCGGCGGGGCACCGGACGGTGACGGGTCGACCGTCTATGTCATCGAGCCGCACGCGAACGCGGTCTACGCCGATGTCCGGCTCCCCTTCGAGCCGACGGCATGGGCCCTCGATGTCGGCAATGGCCGGCCGTCCGTGGACAGACAGCAGCTCCTCGCGTTCGGCGACGACGGCAGCGCGGCCACCGTCGAGCTCGGCCTGCACGCCTTCGGCTGGCGCATGCCCGGCGTGATCGCGGGCGCCCTGATGGCCGGCGTCCTCTACCTGCTGACCCGGATCCTGTTCCGCCGGCGGGACGTGGCTGTCCTGGTGGCGCTCTTCACGCTCGTCGACGGCATGCTCTTCGCCCAGTCACGGATCGCGATGAACGATGCGTACGTCGGTCTCTGCATCATGGCTGCGTACACCGTCTTCGCGGCGCTCTGGACGGGCTTCTGGAGGAGCCGCTGGTCGTTCTGGGTCGGCATGCCGGTGATCGGGCTGCTGCTCGGACTCGGACTTGCCTCGAAATGGGTCGCGGCCTATGCCATCGGCGCGCTGATCCTGCTCATCCTGGTGCGCAGCGCGCTCGGGCGGGTGCTCGCGGTCTTCGGGATGATCGGCCTGACAGCCGTGCTCGGGTACATGGCGATCAGCGTCCCGGACGGCCAGGGGCTGGGCAACGTCACCTTCCTGCTCATCATGATCGCCCTCACGCTCCTGACCGTCATCGCCACGATCCTTCACCCGATCGCGTGGACCGACGAGGAGCTGCGGGTCGCGGTCATCGCGCCGGCTGCCCTCGGTGCCCTGGTGTTCTTCGGCGGCCTGGCGCTCGGACGGCTCGACAGCCCCGTGCTCGCCGTTGGCGGGATCGGCGTCCGGCTGCTCGACCTCGCCATCCTTCTCGGGATCGCGGCCCCGGCGATCTACGGCCTCTTCCGCCTTGCCGGGCGGATCGGGTTCGGCCCGCTCGCGCTCCCGCCGGCACCCGACGACCCGTTGCGGCTTCTCGAGCCTCCTGCCCCACCCGCCGAGGGCTGGCTGCGACCCGGCTGGGGATTCGGCATCCCGATCGCGTGGGCCGCCATCTGCCTCGTCGCCGTGCCGCTCGCCGTCTACGTGGTGTCCTACCTGCCGTGGGCCATGGTCGAAGGCCACCAGCTCGTCGAGGGCTGGCCCGCCGGCCATACCGGGCAGACGCTGGTCGAGCTGACCGAGGCGATGTACCGATACCACAACGAGCTGGCGACGCCGCACGCCGCGTCCTCGCCCTGGTGGGCGTGGCCGTTCGACCTCAAGCCGGTGTGGTTCTACCAGGGCGGCTTCGGAGACGGCACGTCGGCGGCCATCTACGACGCGGGCAACCTCGTGATCTGGTGGCTCGGCGTGCCGGCCATGCTCTTCGTTGCGTGGCAGGCGTTCCGCCGTCGGAGTCTCGCGCTCGCGCTCATCGCCATCGGTTTCGCCGCGCAGTGGATCCCGTGGGCGCGCATCGACCGCGCGGCGTTCCAGTACCACTACTACACCGCGCTCCCCTTCGTGATGATGGCACTGGCGTACTTCGTCGCCGAGCTGTGGCACGGCGCCTCGCGGCGGACGTGGCTGCTGGCACGATGCGCCGCCGCGCTCGCGATCGTCGCGCCGGCCCTGATGCACCTGCTGTCCCGGCCCCTGTGCGGCTTCGTCCGGGTCACCGATGTCAACGAGGGATCGCGAGCCTGTCCGGCGTACATCCAGGACTTCGTGCTGACGTGGCGAACCGCAGGCCTCGCGCTCGTCCTCGGCGCGAGCGTGCTCGTGTTCCTGCTCGTGATGAGTGGCCGCATGGGCGCCGGACGCGGCCGCGCGGGCCTGCCGTGGATCCCGATGGCGCTCACGGCCGGCGGGACGGCGATCGGGCTGCTCGTGGTGACGGCGATGGGCGACACGCCCCTGTTCGAGACGACGGGCATCTGGGTGGAGCCGATCGCGGCGCTTGCCGCCATCCCGCTCGGCTACCTCGCGGTCCAGGTGCTCCAGGCACGCGACGCGCGGCGCTTCGTCGTCGGGATCGGCATGGCCGCCGTCATCACCTTCCTCGTGTTCTACCCGAACATTTCCGCACTGCCGCTGCCGTCGAGCATGGTCAACGCCTACCAGGGCCTGTTGCCCACGTACCTGTATGACTTCCAGTTCCCGGTCACGACGCAGAGCCGAAGCGTCACGACCGACTTCACGACCCCGGTGATGGGCTTCCTCGTCCTCGGGCTTGTCGCGACCTGTCTCGTGGTCGCCTACTCGGCCTGGACCTGGCGCCTCGCCCTCGCCGAACGCGATCTCCCCGACGAACGGGACGACGGCCGGGCGCCGAGCACGAGCTAGCGGGTTTCTGTGGCCGCGGTGCGCGTGGGGTCCGCAAGCGGCCGGGGCGGGATCGGGCTCGAGAAATGCTCGGGGAGGCCACCCGACGCGGCGAGGCGGCGGATCACGAAGCCGTAGTAATCGTCGACCTTCGCGGTGACCCGCGGCCAGCTGAACTCCTCCGCGCGGCGCGGGCCTGCCTCGGACATCTGGCGCCGCAGTCCCTCGTCGTTCAGGAGGGTCGCGATGGCACCGGCGAGCGGCTTCGGTTGTCGCGGCGGGACGAGGAGGCCTTCGCGTCCGCGGCGCACCACTCCCTTGTAGCCGTGGATGTCCGAGGCGACGATCGGGGCCCCGGCGGCCATTGCCTCGAGCAGCACGATGCCGAACGACTCTCCCCCTGTCGCCGGCGAAACGAAAACGTCGGCCGTCCGGAACAGCTGGGCCTTCTCGGCGTCGGTGACCCGCCCGAGGAACTCGACCCCGGCGAGGCGCCGCGTCGCGACGTAGCGGCGAGCCTCGCGCTCCTGGGGTCCCGTCCCGACGATGAGCAGCCGGCAGTCACAGCCGGTCTTCTTGAGCAGCCGGAACGCCTTGAGCAGCTCGATCAGGCCCTTGCGCGGCTCGTGCCGTCCGACGAACAGCAGGTTGCGCGTCCCGTCCTGCCACCGCGCGATGGGGACGGCACGCTCGAAGCGAGGAATGTCCACGCCGTTCGGGATGACCTTGTAGTCGCCGGGGAAGAAGCGGTCGATGAAGTGGCGGGCCGCGGCCGATACGGCGATCCGACCGTGCAGCCGGCGCGCATGACCCTGCAGGAACCGCTTCCCGAACTCGTACGAAGGCGAGAAGCCCGCATACGCGTGGAACGTGGCGACATTGACGCTCTTCGACTCGCGCAGGAGGAACAGCGACAGCGTCGGGACGAACGGCTCGTGGAAGTGGAGCAGGTCGAAGCGCTCGCGCTCGAGCATGGTGCGGATCTGCGAGTTGTAGCGCGGCGAGAACGTCAGCGTTCCGACCGATCCGTTCGTCGGGACCGAGAAGCCGACCCCGAGCCGGATGACGTCCCCTTCCGAGGCGCGCTGCGGGCCATGGCTCGCGGTGATGATCCGGACGTCGTGTCCCCGCAGGCGCAGGTTCTCGTACAGGTAGCCGACGTGCTGCGAGACGCCACCCGGGTCCGGATAGATGTACGGGCAGACGAGACCGATCTTCACGATCCCTCCTCCCGAACGCCTGTCGCCGGATAGCCCAGGTCGCGTCGGGTCCCGTCGCGCCGGACGCGCCCCCCGACCTCCGCGCGCCAGTCGCGGCCGTACTTGCGGAGCTGCTGCCCGAAGGTCTGCAGCTGGCCGCCGGTCCCGTGGAAGGACCCGTGGTGCTGCGTGTCGTGCGTGACGATGGCCTCGCGCAGGTCCGCGGCCGTCCGGCCCGGGAACGTCGTCCAGCCCGTTGCGATCGCGGACAGCGCATGGGCATCGCTGTTGCCGACCGTCGCGAGCCCGTGCTCTCGTGCGAACCGGACGACGCGGCCGTGCCATGGTCGGCCGAGCATCGTGGGGTTGAATGCCTCGATGGCGTCGGGGCGGGACCGCTCGTCCGAGCTGTCGAGGAGCCGCCGCAGCACCCAGCCCTGGGCGCACAACGGGTACGGCACGAGCGGATGCGCCGGGATGGCGATGCCGCCCGCGTCGTGGATCTCGGCCACTGTGGCACCGAGCGTCCGCAAGGGCCGGATGCGCTCGGTCGACCCACAGCGCGAGCACGTGGCCACCCAGGCTCGAGACCTCCTCGCCGACGACGACCTCGACCCGCGAACCGCGATCCTGCGCGATCGACCGGGCCGCCACGGCCGCATCGATTCGGTCATGGTCCGTGATCGCGATGACGTCGAGATCCGTGTTGCGCTCGACGTGGTCGAGGATGTCGAGCACCCCGACCGTCCCGTCGGATGCGAGCGTGTGCAGGTGGAGGTCGGCGCGGCCCCAGCGCTGGATGTTGTCGGTCATGCGGGCGACCGCCGCGCGTCGTCGGCTTCGCCGGCCTGGGTCTTGGTCGCTTCGGCGGCGGCGGCCGATGCTTCCAGGTCGGGCCAGATCGGGAAGAAGACGGCCCACCACTGCTCGGGGGCGGTCGCGATGACGCGCTCGAACGCGCCGGCCAGCGCCTGCGTCGTGGCCATGATCCGTTCGCGCCGGGTCGCCCCGTCGGGGATCGGCACGCGCTCGAGCCGTCCGCGATACCGTCCCGTGCCCGCCCGCCGGACCCCGACGACGTAGAGCGGCGCGTCGCCTTCGAGCCCGAGGAGCGCCGGTCCGAGCGGGAGGGTCGCCGGCGCGCCGAACAGCGTGACGGGGGCGCCGCCACCGGTCAGGTCGCGATCCCCGACGAGGCCGACGGAGATGCCCGCGCGAAGCGCCCCGAGCAGCTCCCGGCGAGCCTCGCGCAGTCCGACGATCCGAACGCCGGCTGCGCCACGCGTCCGCTCGAAGTACGCCTGCAGGGCGGGATCGTTCAGGGTTTCCATCGGCGCCACCGCCTGGCCGGCCCGTGCCGCGAGGAACCGTGCCGGCAGCTCGAGTGCCCCGAAGTGCAGCCCGACGAAGATGACCGGCCGGCCGGACGTCAATGCCTCGTCGACGACGTCCGGCGTCTCGAGCAGCAGCCGGTCGTCGAGGCGCTGCCGGAGGAGCGCCGGGGCGCGGGCGACCTCGAGGTAGTAGCGGGCGTTGTGCCGGAATGCCGATCGAACGAGCTGCTCGAGCGCCTTTGGGTCCGTGGCCGCAGCGCGGACGCGTGCGGAGCCGAGACCATCCGCGGCGAGTGATTCGACGACACGACGCAGGTTCCGGCGTGCCTGTGCGGCTCGTGCCGGTGCCGCGCGGTACCAGACCTCCCCCGCGATGCCGGCGAGCCGGACCAGCGGGCCTTCGGGGAGGCGCGAGGCGAGCGACGACAGGCCGGCCAGGATCGACGCGCGACCGCGTTGGAACGGCGTAGCGCGTCGGGTCTTCATGCCGCGTCGACCGCGAGCTCGGCGGCGTCCACCGGCCGTCCCCTCGCGGGTCCGGGATCTGGCCGCCCCGCCTGCATCTCGCGGGCCCGGCGCTCGAGGTCGCGCGCGGCCTCCTCCGACGCGGGCCACATCGGCTTGAAGCTGTACCACTGCTCGGGCGCCTGGCCGACCACGGCGGCGAGGTTGTCGGCGAGCTGCTGGCTCGCCCGCTGGAGCTCGGCCGGGTCCGTCGAGGCGACGACGATCGGCTCCGTCCAACCCACGCTGTACGTGCCGTCCGGCCGGCGCCGGATGTCGATGGAGATGATGTGCGACCTGGTTTTCGCGGCCAGGGTGGCCGGACCGGCCGGCAGCGTCGTCCAGCCGTCGAACAGCCGCACCGGGATGCCATCGGCTCGATAGCCCCAGTCGATGAGGAGCGCGAGCATCCGCCGCTGGCGCAGGGCCGCGAAGATCCCACGCAGGTTGCGCCAGGCGATGAGCTCGATGCCCCACGATTCCCGCTGGCGCCGGAGCAGGTCGTACAGCTCCGGGAACGCGGAGTCGTCTGCGACGGCACTGATCGGCAGGCCGTGTCGAGCGATCGATGCCGCCACCGCTTCGTTGCTGCCAACGTGCGCGGCAGCAAGGATCAGGCCGCCCGGCGAGGCAGCGGCGAGCGCCCGGACGCCGTCCGCGTCGATGTCACCGGCGAGGTAGTTCGCCTCCTTGGCGCCGCGCGACGTGAGCCGCATCAGCTCGACCAGGTACCGACCGTACTCGGCGTAGGCCTTGAGCGCGAGCCGGCGAACCCGGGGATGATCGGGTGGCAGCCCGAGCACGTGCCCGAAGTTGCGATTGGACCAGTGCCGCTTCGTCGGCCAGAGCAGGTACGACGCCTGCGACGCGGTGCCGAGGACGGTTCGCGGGAGTGCGGGCGGCAGAACGCCGAAGAGCCACGATGCCCCGCGGTATGCGGCGACCGTGGCCTTCTCGACGATGCGCGGGCCGGGCTCAAGACGCCGGTGCGGCGCCTCGAGCTCCCGTTCGCGCGATGTCACCGGGCGGCGGGCATCGTGCGGGTTGCGACCTCCTCGGCGCTCGCCTTGCTCGTGGCGAGCTTGCGCATCGTGCGCTTCTTCGGGGTTTCGGTGCCGACGAGCGTCTCGTTGTCGTCGCCCTTGATGAAGGCCTCGACCCGGTTGAACGCGATGTCGTCGTGGATCTGCTGCGGCGGGCTCTTCATGAAGTAGCTCGACGGCGCCACGAGCGTGCCGGCCAGGCCACGGTCGAGACCGAGCTTGGCGCAGCGGATGGCATCGGTGATGACGCCGGCGCTGTTCGGGCTGTCCCAGACCTCGAGCTTGAGCTCCGCGTTGAGCGGGACGTCGCCAAAGGTCGTGCCTTCCATCCGGATGTAGCACCACTTGCGATCCTTGAGCCAGGGCACGTGATCCGACGGGCCGACGTGGATGTCCTCGTCGTCGAGCTCGTAGTCGAGCATCGAGGTGACGGCGTTCGTCTTCGAGATCTTCTTGGACTCGAGGCGCTCGCGCTCGAGCATGTTGAGGAAGTCGGTGTTGCCACCGAAGTTGAGCTGGTACGTGCGATCGAGGCGGACGCCGCGATCCATGAAGAGGCGGGTCAGCACGCGGTGGCTGATCGTCGCCCCGACCTGGCTCTTGATGTCGTCGCCGATGACCGGGAGACCCGCGTCGGCGAACCGGCGCTGCCAGTACGGCTCACGGCCGATGAAGACCGGGATCGCGTTGACGAACCCAACGCCGGCCTGGAGGGCCTGCTCGGCGTACCACTTGGTGGCCTCCTCGCTGCCGACCGGCAGGTAGGACACCATCACGTCGACCTCGCGCTCCCTGAGGATGCGGACGATGTCGGCCGTCTCGCCCGGCGCCTTCTCGATGATCTGGCTCAGGTACTTGCCGAGACCGTCGTGGACCATGCCACGCTCGACCGGCACGCCGAGGTTCTTGACCTGCTGGAAGACGTACGTGTTGTTCGGCTTCGTGTAGATGGCCTCGGACAGGTCCTTGCCGACCTTGTTCTTGTCGATGTCGAAGGCTGCGACGAAGTCGATGTCGCGGACGTGGTAGCCGCCGAGGTTGACGTGCATCAGCCCAGGGACGAAGTCCGTCTCCTTGGCGTCCTCGTAGTAGTAGCGCCCCTGCACGAGGCTGCTCGCGCAGTTCCCGACGCCGACGATCGCGACCCGGATCTTGCCGTCCTTGCGGCGCGCGCTGCCGGCCCACGTGTTGCTCGGCGTGGCGCCGTTGCTGCCGTTCTTGCCGTTGGTTGCCATGTGCTCTTCGTTACTCCTACTGCTCTGAACCGAGTTGGTGTTTCACGTGAACGATCCGCTGGAGGACCGTGATTGCTGAAAGGATGGTGATGAGCCCGAGCGCGATCGCCAGGGCATACGCGCCGACCGACACCTGCGGGCCGACACACATATACGCGCCGCACTCGAACGCCGTCGCACCGCCGAAGACATCGACCAGCACGAGCCCGGCTGCGAGGATGACCAGCCGCTCGGGTCGAGGTGCGACACCGACGTCGCCCTTGAGGCCGAGCGCCTCGGCCTTGGCGCGCGTGTAGGTCACGCCAGACGCGAACGTGGCCGCAAGGCCGGCGAGCAGGACGCCAAGCCCGAACCCGCCGGCGAACGAGCCAACCGCGACCCCGGCGAGGACGAGGCTCTCGCCGGTCCGGTCGAGTGTGGAGTCGAGGAAGGCACCGAACTTCGTGGCCCGCCCTGTTGCCCTGGCAAGCGCACCATCGAAGAGATCGAAGATGCCGAACGCGATCACCAGGATGCCGGCGAGCAGCCACGACTGCATGCCCGCAGCAATTGCCGCGGCGCACGTGCCGAGGAACCCGATGACTGTCAGCGCGTTGGGGGTCAGACCCAGCCGGCCGAAACCGGTCGCAATGGGGACGGCGAGGCCACGTATCCGGTCTCGAAACTCGGGCGTGACGAAGGATCCGGTCATGAGGCGGCCCGGTCCGGCTTGGGAGTGTCAACCGCTCCAACTCGCTGGTGCGCGCCCCCGAGTCCGAGCACGGCTCGCTCCCGGGCCGCGAATTCGGCGAAGGCGTCCGTGCGGAGCCGGCACACGGTCTCGCGGCCGATGCGCGTCGTCTCGACGACGGACGCCTCGCGCAGCTTGCCGACATGCCAGCTCACGAGCGGCTGCGACAGCCCGACGTGATCGATGAGCTCGGTGACGCTCGCCTCACCCCGCGCGAGTCGCTGGATGATCCGCAGGCGGTTCACGTCGGCAAGCGTCTTATGGAACGCCCGAAGCGCTCGCAGCTCGTCGGGCTGATCGACGATCGTGGCGATGGTGGAGCGGACGCGGGCGGGTGAGGGGGACAGGGCGGAGCTCCGAGGTGCAGGTCTCGTCGCATCAACTGCGATTTATATCAATGTACGTTGATGCGACCCGCGATGTCAACCCCGGCGCGACGCCCGCGTGTCCCCAGCCTGTCTACGTCGTCCGGGAGTCCGACATGCCGGGTCGATCGAGGACGTGTCCCGTGAAGTCCTTCAAGAGCGGGCCCTTGTCATGCTCGATGAAGAGCTCGGGCACGTCGAACGCCTCTTCGGGTGCTGCTGCCACCCAGTCCACGAGCTCACGGTTGACAAGCAGCGTCTGGGCTCGCCGGACCTGCCGAATGCCCCCAAGGGCGAACTCGACCGATACGTCGGTCAACGGCACAATCGCTCGCCGGTGACGAAAGCTCGAGACGGGGTCAACGCCGGGAAGCGCGTGGATATAGCCACCGACACGGTACGGTCCCGACTGCATCTCCAGGCGGTGCTGGCGCGTTCGAACCCTGCGGCCTCGATCGCCGCGCGGTCCCGAGGCCTGCACGAGCAGGAGCTCGTCCCGGGTCACGAGCACCTCGGCCAGTTCGAGGGGGGGTCCACCAGCCAGACTCTCCAGGAGCACGTCAACCAGCTGATACTCGTCGTGCGCCAGCAGCATGTCGGTCAGGCGTGTCGTGCCCAACTGGACCTGCCCCGCGAGCAGACAGTCCTCGGCGAAGGCAACGAACTCGATCGAGGGCGAAGGGCGCGGGGGCGCGGCGACCTCGTTGGGCGGGACCTCCGGGGCGCGGGTCATGATGATGCGGAGCCGCCGTCCAACGCTCTCGATCATGGGGCTGCTTTTCGTCATGCCAACACGATCCGGGGCCGTGGGCGCGTGGCATATAGCCCAGACGTCCTACGTTCCAGCAGTTTTGCTTCGCTCCGCCCGGAAGGTCGAGACGTGGCGGTGATCCCGAACCTGCACCGCTTGTCGCGCCAATCGTGACCGCGCACCGTCCCACGCACGGCGATGCCGCATGGCAGGGCATCGGCCGTCCCAGAAGAACCGCGCATCTCAGCCATTCCGGACCGGACTCGTACGGATGCGCTGCTGCTGCTGCGGCCCGCCAGAGGACGGAGAGCGTTGTCGGTCAGCCCCACGGGGACTGACCGACACGTCGTTCGGACCGTCGTCGACCCGGCATGGGCCGGCTGCGTGGCAATCACCGGGTGACTGGGCGGCACGACGGCAACTCGCAAAGCGGCACGGCCGCTACCAACGAGGTGCGACGCGCCGGCACGAAGGCCTGCCGGACGGCGGCTACACTCGCGCGGATGGATCGGCGCTCCGCGATCGTGCTGCTCGTCGTGTTCGGGACCGGGGTCTTCCTCGCCGGTCTCGAGCTCATGATCACGGCCGTCGCCCTGCCGTCGATCCTCGTGGACCTCGTCGCGCCGACCGGCGGTTCCTCCTGGGTGGAGCTGCGCAAGGCGAGCTGGATCATCAACGGCTACCTGCTCGTCTACGTCGTGACGATGCCGCTGGCGGGACGTCTCGCCGACCTGTGGGGCGCCCGCCGGCTGTTCATCGGTGCGCTGGCGATCTTCACGGTCGGTTCCGCGCTGGCCGGTGCCGCCCAGGATCTGGACCAGCTCATCGCCGCGCGACTGCTCCAGGGAGCGGGGGGTGGCGTCCTTGTGCCGGTCGCAACGGCGGCCGCCTCGCATCTGTTCTCGGGTCACGCCCGGCCGCGCGCGCTGGGCGTCATCGGTGCCCTCACATTCCTCGGGATGGCCGCCGGACCCGTTATCGGCGCCGCGATCCTCGGCACCATCCATGCCGAAGGCGGTCTCGGGCGACTGGGCATCGAGGACGGGCCCGTGCTCGCCGCCCTCACCCCTGCCTGGCGCTGGGTCTTCTACGTGAACGTACCGATCGGGATCGCATCGATGGTTCTTGCCTGGGCCGCGTCGTCGGGCTGGGAGACCCCACGTCGACCCGGCCGGGTGGACATCCCGGGGGCGCTCGTGTTCACCCTCGCGCTCGTGGCGGCGCTGGTCGGCCTGACGCTCCTTGGCAGCGGCGAGATCGGCCTCGGCATCGACCCCGCCCTGTTCAGCGCCGGCCTCTTCGCGATCGCCGCGATCGCGACCCTGCTCACGATCGTTCGCGCCCTGCGCCGGCCGGACCCCTTCCTCGATGTCCGGCTCTTCCGCAGCGTCACGTTCAGCTCGGCGGCGCTCGTCTCGCTGCTGACCGGCTATGCCTTTGCGACGGCCATCATCGGTGGCGCCGTCTTCGTGGACCGGGTGCTGTACGGCGGGCCGGACGACCAGCGACTCGCCCTCGGTTCGCTGGCCGGCGCGACGGCCGTGGGCGCGCTCCTGTCAGGGTTCGCCGTCCGGATCCTGTCCCTGCGCGTGGTGACATTGATCGGGCTCGTTGGCAGTGCGGCGGCACTCTTCGCGATGTCGCGCTGGAACGCCTCGATCGGGATCGGTGAGGTCGCCCTCGCGCTCGGCGCGTACGGTCTCTGTTTCGGGCTCACCGTAACGCCGCGCTCGACGGCCGCGGTCGAGGCCGCGGGCGTGCACGCATTCGGGGTTGCCTCTGCCGTCGTGACGGTCGCGCGCATGATCGGCATGGCCGTGGGACTGGCGATCCTCACCGCGTACGGCTCCACGACGATCGACCGGCTCTACGACCAGGTCTACGCCACGCCGGCTGCCTATCTCGACGTCATCCCGGCCGAGCTGCGCGACAGGCCGTTGCGCGATCCGTTCGTCGTCGAGGCGCTCGAGGAATGGGCGTCCCGAGAGGCAGCCGGGATCATGGTCGGGCTGTTCGTGGTGGCCGCGGTCATCAGCGTTGTCGCGATCCCGCCGGGGCTTGCGCTCGGTGGCCGGGTGCGCCAGCCGGCGGGGTCGGAGGGGCCGGCCCGTGCCTCGCCGGCCGTGTCCGAAGCCCAACGACCACGTGATGAAGTGGAGGGCCTCGATGGCGAGCCCACCGCCGTCCTCTGAGCCGCCTGCAGACCGCGGCCCGGGCGAGCCCACGACCCGAGAGCTTCCCGCAACCGATGCGCCGACGGGCCGGCTGACCGTCGCGTGGCGCTCTGATGGCCGCGCCGACGAGCGATCCGGGGAGGCGGCGCTCGCACTCCTGCCGCGTCTGATCGGTGCGCCCGACGCTGCGGTCTGGATCGACCTGACGGCGCCATCGCCCCGGGAGGTCCAGCAGGTCGGAGCCGTGCTGCGGCTGCATCCGCTCATCGTCGAGGACGTCCTCGAAGGCAAGCAGCGACCCAAGGTCGAGGTGACCGACGGCCTCGTCCACCTCGTGCTCTTCCGCCTGGCCTACGAGCACGACGAGCTGGAGGCCACCGAGGTCGACCTCGTGCTCGGACCGGGCTTCGTCCTGTCGGTCCACGATGGCGACTGGGATCCGCGCTCGGGTCATGCGCTGCGCGGAGGGGCGGGCACGCTGCTCGCCCGCGGCGCCGATCACATGCTGTGGGCGCTGTGCGACGCGATCGTCGATGCGTACTTCCCGCTCGGCGACCGGATCGGCGATGCCATGGATGCCGCGCAGGACGAGGTGTTCCGCGACCCGAAGCCGGAGGTGCTCGAGCGGGTCTTCGGGCTCAAGCGCGATCTCCACGAGATCCGCCGGCTTGTCTCACCGGTCCGCGAGGTCTTCAATCAGCTGACGAACCGCGACATCGGCCTGATCGACGACAACGAGATCGTCTACTTCCGCGACGTCTACGACCACCTGATCCGGCTCACCGACGAGCTGGACAACTACCGCGAGCTGGCCGCGGCAACGCTCGACGTGTACCTCACCCAGGTCAACAACAACCTCTCGGTGATCATGAAGCGGCTCACCGGCGTGACCGTGATCCTCGCGGGGGTCGGCGCCGTCGCCGGGATCTTTGGCATGAGCGAGGCCGGCGTGGCGTTCGCAGGGCTCGAGGCGGGTGGCTTCTGGATCGTCGCTCTCGGCACCGTCACGCTCGCCACGATCGCCGCGGTCGTCCTCCACCGGATCGACTGGATCTAGCGGGCGATCAGGCGCATTCCACCGGTCGTGGCGTCGGGTGGGCGTCGCCCGGCGCGGCACGCTCGACGGAGACGAACGTGGCCTTCACCTGGGTCTTGCCCGGCGTGCCCGCGGGCCCCTCGGACGTCTGCAGCCAGACCTGCTCGGAGCGCGCCCCGAGCGGCCCATCGAACGCGCCCGGGTCGCGCTGATCGCGCCGAACCTCCGTGATCTCGTAGAGGAAGTGGAGGTCGTCGTCCGTCCACAGCTCCACGATCAGGCCGAGCTGCTGGCTTGCCCTGGTCCGCAGCAGCGGTTCGAACATGCCGGGTCGTGCATGGGCGTAGAGGTAGGTCGCACGGCCATTGCCGGGCTGGCTGAGCGCCTCGAGGAACATCGCCACGTCGCACAGGGGGTACTCGTCGGGACCGCCGGGTCGGATCACCGGGAGGTCGATGTCGAGGGCGGCAATCCGGACGCGCGTCGTGACGCGCGTGTCCGACGGCTCGACCACGAGCACGGGCGGCGACGCGGGAACCGGCCCCTGCGAGCCGATCGGCGGGAGCGTGATCCCGGGTCCGATCGGCGTGGGGGTCGCCGCCACGGCTCCGCTGTCGGGAGGTGACGCGGGCGGACCGGCCTCGACCGGCATGGTCCAGGTGAGCAGCCCCGCTGCCAGGAACGTCACGCCGAGCGCAGTCAGGAACGCGGGCAGGACCCGATCGAGGAGTCGGTCGTTGCGGGGGTCCATGGGTCGCGCATCGTAGCAGTGGCCCTTCCGGAACGCCGTCAGCCGGTCGTACTGGTACGCTCCGCGCTCATGTGGCCCCGTCTCGCACTCGTCGTCGGCTTTCTCGCCGGCATCGTCGCCGCCGCGCTGATCCTCGGGGGCATCCTCGTCTTCGCCCCGGAGTCCGTGCCATCGCCGACACCCGCGCCAACGGTCGTCCCAACGGCCCCGCCGGAGCCCTCCGTACCGCCCACACCGACGCCTGCTCCGGCATCCCCATCCCCGGCTCCGTCCGCCGAGCCCTCGGGACCATCACTCCTGCCATCGGGCTCGCCGGTGATCGGGGGTGAGGGCGCGCTCGAGCCCACGCCGGGCCCCACCGGAACGGCATGACCGAGGCGGCCACCCGGGTTCGCGAGCTGGTCGCTGCACCGGGCCTGCTTCTCGTCGTGTCGGACTTCGACGGCACCCTGGCCACCATCCAGCTCGATCCGGGTGCCGCGCGGATCGTGCCGCTCGCGCAGCAGGCCCTCCGACGGCTCGCCCGCATCGCTGCGGCACGTCCCGAGCGGCTCGCGGTCATGATCCTGTCGGGCCGGGGTGCCCGCGATGTTGCGGGCCGGGTCCGGGTCGGCGGCATCGCGTATCACGGCAATCATGGGATTGAGGCGGGCCAGCTCGCCCGGCGCGATCGGGCCGAGCGACTCGTCGTCAGGGGCGATCCCTCCTTCGACCCGTTCGTCTCGCGGGCGGGCCGGCTCGGCGCAGCGGTTGCCGCCCGGCTCGGGACGCCGCCCTGGCTGTTCGTCGAGGACAAGGGGCCCACGGTCGCGTTTCACTTCCGTCAGGCCGCCGATGGAGACGCCGCCCGGGCCGCGCTCCTCGAGGCGATTGCCGTCGTGGAGACCGAGCTCGGTGAGCACGGCCTCGTCGCCCTCGAGGGGCGCAAGGTCATCGAGTTCCGCCCGGTCGGCGCGGGGGGCAAGGGCACGGCGGTCGGCCGGCTCGTCGACCGGCTCTCGCCTGCGGCCGTGCTCGTGCTCGGCGACGACGTGAGTGACGCGGAAGCCTTCGACGTGGTGCGGGAGGCGCGCTCGGCCGGTCGCCTTCGGGGACTGGCGATCGCGGTCCATGCATCACGCGAGACGCCCCCGGCGGTGCGGGCCGCAGCAGACCTCGAGCTGCCCGATCCGGTGGAGGCCGCGCGAGTCCTGTCGCTGCTCGCGAGCCTGCTCGAACGCGAGACGCCAGCCACCTGACGCGCGTCAGGCGGGCTCGGACTCCACCCGCCGAACGGTGTCCCGCAACCGGCGCGACGGTGGCCGTTCGCCCCGTCGGACCGCCGCCAGATCGCGGAGCTGCCGTCGGAGCCACCAGTCGAGATCCTGCTCGCGGACCGCCGCGCGCAGCCGCCGGAGTCGCAGCCGTCGCTCATCCTCGGGCATGGCGAGGGCACGTTCGAGCTGATCGGCCGTGCCGGCGATATCGGCCGGCGCAACCGTGAGCGAATCGGCGGCGAGCTGCTCGGCCGCCCCGGCAGTTTCAGAGAGGATGAGGACCGGCAGACGCTCGCCGACCAGGACGGCCTCCTTGGCGACGAGGTTCATCCCGTCCACGATCGGATTGACGAGCACGGTGTCGGCCAGGCGCATGGCCGCGATCGCCATGGCGTAGTCGGAGCCGTCGTAGATCCAGATCGGCTGGTCATCCGGATCGGCCAGCCCGTTCACCCGCGCGACAACCTCGCGGACCGCCGCCCCGTACTCGGCGTATTCGGCGATCGACGTCCGGGTCGGTGCCTGGACGGCCACGAACCGGACGGTCGCGCGGAGGTCGGGTCGTCGCTGGAGCAACGCCTCGAAGGCGAGGAACCCGCGCAGCGCGTTCTTCGATGGCTCGATCCGATCGGCCCGCACGATGATCCGCGGCGATCCTGCCCGCTCGAGCCGAGTGCGGAGCCGGTCGACACGTTCGGTGACCGCATCGGACCGGGCAAACCGGGCAAGGCCGTCGGGATCGATCGAGATCGGGTACGTCGCGACGCGGATCCGTCGGTTGCGCCAGCGGATCGAGCGGCCGTCGCGGTCGACGCGGGCATCGCGCACGAAGCTGCTCACCGTGTCGAGAAAATGGCCGGCATATCGGTCGGTCTGCAGCCCGACGATGTCGCACGCGAGGAGTCCCTCGCAGATCGCGCGCCGGATCCCCTGCGGGAGCATCTGCCAGATGCTCGCCGGCGGCCACGGGATGTGGTTGAAGTGGAGGATCGTGGCATCGGGCCGGCGCTCCCGGATTCGCTCCGCCGCGAGGTACAGGTGGTAGTCCTGGAGCAGCACGATCGGCCGCTCCGCGCCGTCCATCGCCGCGACGACCGCGTCCGCCAGCGCCGTGTTCGCCGGCCGGTAGCCGCCACGCCACGCATCGACGAGCGGGCCGTCGACGTTCGGCCCGTACGGCAGGCCGTACATCTGGTGCTGGAGGAACCACAGGAACGGGTTCGAGATCGTTTCGTAGTACGCGCTGTAGATGTCGGGCGGGATGTCGACGTAATCGAGCCGGACGTCCTGCCCGGGCAGCAGGCCGTCGTGGAGCTCGCGAACCCGCCTGGCGAGGGTGCGCGTCCGTGTCGGAACTGCGCTCAGTGGCTCGTGCGCACGTCGGAGCTCGGGACCGGCGAGCCGATCGCCGCTGGTGCCGGCCGATGCGATCCAGCTGATCGGTGCGTACCGCCCGAGCTCACCGAGGGCGGTGACGAGACCGCCCGAGCCCCGGGACGCATCGAGCTCGACCGTGCCGTCCGCTCCGGGATGCCGCTCGAACGTGATCGGGCCGCGGTTCGAGACGACGAACAGCCGGGCTTGCGCGGGGAGCAGCTCGTCGAGCAGGGCTCGACGGGGATCGGGCATTGCGGTCAGGGTACCCCGCGACGGGCCTCGGACGGGCGAGCCGCCGGTCAGCGAACCACCTGGACGACGTCGACCGACGGCAGGGCGCGTGCTGCGTCGGCGACGATATCGAGCAGGGCCGTCGGGAAGAGCCCGAGCAGGACGGTCAGCGCGGTGGCCGCCGCGAGACCCGTCCACAGCAGGCGGCCGTGGCGGAGGGCGGCCACCTCGCTCGCCGGCTCGCGCATGTACATGTAGACGGCGACGCGCAGGTAGTAGAAGGCCGCCGCGGTCGCGTTGAGCACCGTCAGGACGGCCAGGAACGTGAGCGTGCCGCCCTCCTCGATCGCGGGCAGGATGACGTAGACCTTGGCCCAGAACCCGGCAAGGGGCGGGATGCCGGTCAGGGACAGCAGGAACAGCAGCATGAGCGCACCGAGCATCGGCTCGCGCCGGCCCAGGCCCGCGAACGTCTCGAGCTGGGAGGTGACGCCAGCGCGCTTCTGGAGCGCGGCGACGACGGCGAATGCGCCGAGATTCATGAACGTGTAGGCCGCGCCGTAGAAGAGGAGGCCCTCGATGCCCCGAACCTGTCCCGCGCCGTACGCGGCGAGCCCGACGAGCATGTAGCCGGTGTGCGCGATCGAGCTGTACGCGAGCATGCGCTTGACGTTGTCCTGGGTCAGCGCGACGAGGTTGCCGAGGGTCATCGTCAGGGCCGCGAGGACGATGATGACGGGAAGCCACCACTCGGCCAGCGGATACAGCCCGTCGGCAAACAGCCGCAGGATCAGCGCAAAGGCACCGATCTTCGGGCCGACCGAGAGATAGCCGGTGACCGGCGTCGGCGAACCCTGGTACGCGTCCGGCGTCCAGTAGTGGAACGGCACCGCGGCGATCTTGAAGGCGACGCCGGTCGTCATGAGCGCGAGGCCCATGGCGAGACCGGGTGAGAGCTCGGTCTGGCCGGCCACGATCGCGCTCAGCGCCTCCCCGATGGCGGCCGTGTTCGTCGTGCCGGTCATGCCCCACACGAACGCGAGCCCGAACAGGAAGATCGCGGAGCTGAACGAGCCGAGGAGGAAGTACTTGATGGCGCCCTCGGTCGAGTAGCCATCGGTCTTGTGGAACGCCACCAGCATGTAGCCGGGCAGCACCATCAGCTCGAGGGCGATGAACAGGATCAGCAGGTCGGCCGAGGCCGAGATGAGCATCGCGCCGGTCAGCGCGAACACGAGCACGGTCGCGAACTCGGCGACGGGCAGTCCGCGCGGTCGCAGGTAGTCGGGGCCGAACAGGATCGAGAGCGCCACGATCGCGATGAGCAGCAGGTGCAGGAACGTCGTCAGATCGTCGACCTTGTACGTCCCGCCGAACGCAAGCTGCACCTCGGTGCCCGTGCCGCCAACGAGGATGACGAGGCCGGCCGTGATCGCGAGCCCCACCATGGCGGTCCCGACGGCGATGGCCGAACGGTTTGGGATGGCCAGGTCGACGAGCAGGATCGCGACCGCGGTGAGGACCGCCGCGACGAACGGTGCGATCGTGGCGATGTCCTGCCAGCTCATCGGGCGGTGCCCGGCTCGGCGTCCCAGGACGGGGTTCGATCGAGGAGCCCCACGTAGACGATCCGGCCCAGGATCCCGGCCACGAGCAGACCGAGCGCGAGCAGCACGACCTCGGTCGGGATCGCGATCGGCGAGCCGGCCGCGGCGCTCTCGAGCGTCTGCTCAACCGTGCCGGGGAACAGGTTCAGGAGGAGCCCCGGGAACAGCCCGAAGGCGAGGACGAGCCCACCGAGCGGGACCAGCGTGAGGATCTCGGTCGGGGTCATGTCGGTCAGGTGGTGGCCGAGTCCCTGGAGGAATGTCGACACCTCGCCGAACGCGACCCGCTGGAACATCCACAGCAGGTATGCCGCACCGATGACCATCACGAACGCGGCCACCACCGCGATCCACGGGTTGGCCTCGAAGGCGCCGAGCATCGTCAGGAACTCGCCGACGAACCCGGACAGGCCGGGCAGGCCGGCCGAGGCGAAGACAAAGAACCCGAACGTCGCGGCGTAGATCGGCGTGCGTGCCGCCAGTCCGCCCATCTTCGCGATCGTCCGGTCGTGGGTTCGCTCGTAGATCACGCCGACGAGCAGGAACAGTGCGCCCGTGATGAGGCCGTGGTTGAGCATCTGCAGGATCGAGCCCTGGATGCCCTGCTCGGTGAACACGAAGATGCCCAGCGTCACGAAGCCCATGTGGCTCACCGACGAGTACGCGACGAGCCGCTTCAGGTCGGGCTGGATGAGGGCCACGATCGCGCCGTAGATGATCCCGATCAGCGACAGCACGATGATCGCCGGCGCGAATGTCTGGGCCGCGTCCGGGAACAGCGGCACCGCGAAGCGCAGCAGCCCGTACGCGCCGAGCTTGAGCATGACGCCCGCGAGGATCACCGAGCCGGCGGTCGGGGCCTCGGTATGCGCGTCGGGCAGCCATGTGTGGAACGGGAACATCGGGACCTTGATCGCGAAGGCGAGGAAGAACGCGAGGAAGGCGGTCAGCTGCAGCTCTGGCGGGAAGCCGCCGGCCAGCGCGAACTGGCGCAGCTGCTCGAAGTCGAAGGCGCCGGTCCAGCCGGTGGGCGACTGGGCCTGGAACGTGAACGCGGTCGCGAGGATCGCCACGAGCATGAGCAGCGAGCCGACGAGCGTGTACAGGACGAACTTGATCGTGGCGTAGATCCGGTTCGCCCCGCCCCAGATCCCGATGATCAGGTACATCGGGACGAGCACGATCTCCCAGAAGATGTAGAAGAGGAACAGGTCGAGGGCGAGGAAGACCCCGAGCATGCCGACCTCGAGGACCAGGAAGGAGACCATGTACTCCTTGATCCGGGTCTTGATCGGCCCGAAGCTCGCGAGGATGGCAATCCAGGTGAGCGTCGTCGTGAGCACGACCATCGCCGCCGACAGGCCGTCGACCCCGAGCTTGTACTGGATGCCGAACAGGGGGATCCACTCATAGGTCTCGGTGAACTGGAACGGCACCGAGCTCGGCAGGTAGCCGAGGAGCAGCAGCAGCGACACGACCCAGGTGAGGAGCGCAGTGCCGAGGGCGACCGGTCGTGCCATCGTCGCCGGCAGGATCGCGAGCAGGATCGCGCCGGCGAGCGGCAGGAACGTGATGATCGTCAGGATCGGGATTGCCGAGATGTCGAGCGTCATCGGCCGGCCAGGATGAGGTACGAGCCGGCCATCACGATGAGTCCGAAGGCGATGCCGAGCGCGTAGTTCTGCACCCGGCCAGTCTGCACGTGGCGCAGGCCGCGACCGGCCCCGACCGTCAGCTTGCCGATCCCGTTGACCGTGCCGTCGACGACGACCCGGTCGAACCAGAACAGGAACGCCGCGATGCGCCCGCCGATGACGATGAACAGGAGGTGGTTCAGCTCATCGAACCACCACTTGTTGAGCGAGGCGCGATAGAGGAACGGCGCGCGGGCGGAGATGGCCTTGACCTCGTCCGGCCGCGCCGGCCGCTGGATCCACGGCAGGTCGACACCGAAGAGCCGCCACGCCACCGCGATCGCCGATGGCGGCGACCGCCACGCTCGCGCCGATGAGCGCGCCGTCGATCCCAAGCAGCGCGTAGGTCGGTGCCTCGATGTGGCGCAGCTCCTCGATCCGGTGCAGGCCCTCCTCGAAGACCGGCACCAGCCAGTGGTGGATCGTCGAGTCGCCCAGCGGCAGCCCCAGCGCCAGGCCGAGCAGGACCGAGGGAATCGCCAGGAGGATCAGCGGCGTGGTCATGACCGACGGCGACTCGTGGATCCGGAACCAGTTCTCCTTTGGGCCGCGGTACTCACCCCAGAAGGTCAGACCGATGAGCCGGAACATGTAGAACGCGGTCATCACCGCAACGATGATTCCGATCGCCCAGACCCACGGGAAGCCGAGCTTGAACGCCTCGCCGAGGATCTCGTCCTTCGAGAAGAAGCCGGCCAGCGGCGGGATGCCGGCGATCGCGACGGCGCCGATGAGCATCGTCCAGTACGTGATCGGGATCTTCTTCGCCAGGCCACCCATCCGGCGCATGTCCTGCTCCTCGTGGACCGCGTGGATCACCGATCCGGAGCCGAGGAAGAGGAGGCCCTTGAAGAAGCCGTGGGTCATGAGATGGAAGATGGCCGCGGTGAACGCGCCGACCCCCAGCGCCGCGAACATGTAGCCGAGCTGGCTGAGCGTCGAGTAGGCGAGCACGCGCTTGATGTCGGTCTGGGTCATCGCGATCGAGGCCGCCAGGATCGCGGTGAAGATGCCGATCGAGGCGACGATCACCATCGCCTCCGGGCTGCTCGCGAAGATGAGGTTCGAGCGACCGACGAGGTAGACGCCCGCGTTGACCATGGTGGCCGCGTGGATGAGGGCCGAGACCGGGGTCGGGCCCTCCATCGCGTCGGGCAGCCACACGTGGAGCGGGAACTGGGCGCTCTTGCCCATGGCGCCGGCGAAGATCAGCAGGGCGACGATCGGGATCGGGATCGGCAGCTGCGCGCCTTCGGCCGTCAAGAGCTCGATCGAGTGGCGGATATCGAGCGTGCCGTCGCCGAGCGCCAGCGTGTTGACGAAGATCGCCATGATCCCAAGCGCGAACCCGATGTCGCCCACCCGGTTCACGAGGAATGCCTTCTTGTTCGCGAGCGCCGCCGACCGCTTCCGGTACCAGAAGCCGATGAGCAGGTAGCTCGACAGACCGACCAGCTCCCAGGCCACGAACACGACGAGCCAGCTGTCCGCGAGGACGAGCAGGAGCATGGAGAACATGAACAGGTTGAGGTAGGCGAAGAACCGCCAGTAGCCCGGGTCGTGGCTCATGTACCCGATCGAGTACACGTGGACGAGCAGGCCGATCGTGGTCACGACGATCAGCAGGCAGGCCGTCAGGTTGTCGACGAAAAAGCCGACATTGACCGTGAACTGGCCGGCCGGGATCCACTCGTAGAGCGGGACCACGATCGCGTGCGTCTCCTCGGTCCCCTCGAGCAGCGGCGCGCCGCCCGACAGGACGGCAAACGGCGCGAGCATCGAGATGACCCAGGCGAGGAACACCGCCCCGACCGGGATCCAGTGCGCCTGCTTGCCGAGCCGGCGCCCGACCGCAGCGGTGATGACGAACCCGGCGATCGGCAGCCCGAGGATCAGCGGGATGAGGACGCCCCAGGGCAGATCGAGGGTGCCGCCACCGCCCTCGGCGCCACCCTCGGCGGCCGCGGCGAAGAACCCGATGAGTGTCGCCACGTCGGTCACTGCCGCATCGCGTCGTACTCGTCGACGAGCGGCGTCCGGCGGTTGCGGAAGATCGCGATGATGATCGCCAGACCGACCGTGGCCTCACCGGCCGCGATCGAGATGACCATGAGCGCAATCACCGATGCCTGCGCGTTGAGCCCGGGCACGAACGCCCCGAAGGCGATGATCGCGAGGTTGACCGCGTTGAGCATGAGCTCGATCGACATGAGCATGCTGATCGCATTGCGCCGGGCGAGGAAGCCGAACGTGCCGATCGAGAAGAGGATCCCCGAGAGGATCAGATAGGCGTCGAGCGAATCGCTCACGACGGCCCGCCCGGCTCGCGCTTGGCGAGGTAGACACCGCCGACCACGGCCGCCAGGAGCAGCACGCCGATCACCTCGAACGGCAGGACGTTCCGTGCCTCGACGAAGAGGGCTGTCGAGAGGTCGTTCGTCGCAAGACGCGCTCGTTCCGCGACCTCACGCCATTCCGTGGCGCTGACCGCGACCCCGATCACGATCGCGATGAGGATCGCGGCCACGGCGGCCGCCGCGGACTGCGTCTGGAAGACGAGCACGCGCGGCGCGTCCTTGGTCTGGGTGAGCATGATCGCGAACAGGATCAGGACGCTGATCGCGCCGATGTACACGATGACCTGCGTCGCCCCGATCAGCGGCGCCCCGAGCAGCACGTAGATCCCCGCAAGGGCGATGAAGCACACGATCATCGCCAGCCCGCAGCGAATGATGTCGCGCATCGTGACCACGAGGAGCGCCGATCCGATCATCACCGCGGCCATGAGCCACAGCAGCGCGTCTTCCCAGTCCTGGCCCAGCACGACGACCATCAGCGCGGCGACGCTCATGACGGCACCGAGGATGGCCAGCGCGATCACCACGGGCACGAGCTTGCGCAGCATGCGGCCCCTTACTTCGGGTGGGCGTGGCCGCTGCCACCGCCACCGTGGACGTGTCCGTTGCCACCGTGACCGTGCCCGTTCCCGTTCGTCGCGATCCCGGCGACCGTCGGGGGCAGCACGGGCAGCAGCCGCGACGAGTCGATCAGCCGGCCTTCCGCAGCGGCGCGCGTCGCCCAGTCGGCCTCGCGGCGGATGTAGGTGACCTCGGTCTCCCGGTTGACTGCCGAGATCGCGAGAAGGTCGATCATCGGCTCCTCGCGGCTCGTGCTGGCGAGCTCGATGTCGGCGCCGTCGCGCAGGGCGTCGTACGGGCACGCGTCGACGCAGATCCCGCACAGGATGCAGCGACTTTCGTCGACCTCGTACTTCTCGAGCACGCGCGGCTTCGGCATGAGAGCACCGGTGGGGCACGTCTCCGCGCAGCGGCCACACGAGACGCACGGCGTGTCATTGAGGCTCATGTCGAGCGGCGTCGTCACGAGCGTGTCGAAGCCGATCCGCATGAAGTCGTAACAGGCCGCGCCCACGACCTCCGCACAGACGTTGGCGCAGCGGCCGCAGTCGATGCAGCGGGACGGCTCGCGGAGGATGAACGCGTGCGAGTCGTCGCGGATGTAGTCGTGGTTGGCGCCCGTGAATCGGTTCTCCGTGACGCTCCGGAAGCCGGCCCCGTGGTGGTGCTGCGGCTCGAGCGTCTGGAGCGTCGTCCCGTATTCGATCCCGAGACGGCGCAGGTCGCAGAAGCCGATCGCCTCGCAGGTGCACTGCAGACAGCGGGTGGACTCGGCGACGGCCTCCTCGCGCGTGTACGGCAGCTCGTACTCGATGTAGCTCGAGTTGCGGACCTCCGCCTCCATGGCGGTCATGCGGTACCGCGGCTCCTTGACCTCGCTCGTGAACGGCACGATCGAGAGGAACTCGGGCTGCGGCTCGGCGAGCGTCTGGCGGGTCCGGATCGCCGACAGCTCGAGCCCCTGGAGGTAGGCGTCGACGGCGTATGCGGCCCGGCGGCCCTCGGCGATGGCCTGGACCACGGTCGCCGCGCCGATCCGCACGTCGCCCGTGCCGAACACGCCCGGACGGCCCGTCTCGAACGTGACCGCGTCGGCCTTGAGCCGCTTCTGCTTGGTGGCCTCGACGCCCTCGGAGCCCGGCGCCGACCCAGGTCAGGTCCGGGCCCTGGCCGATCGCGAGGAGCACCCGGTCGCAGGGGATCGTGAACTCCGTGCCGGGCGCGGGCTCGGGCCGGCGACGGCCGGACGCGTCGGGCTCGCCGAGCTTCATGCGGATGAACTCGACGCCGGTCACGTTGCCCCGGTCGTCGACCACGACGCGCACGGGACCTGCCTGGAAGATCGCCGTGACGCCTTCCTCGATCGCCTCGTGGACCTCATCCGGCGGCCGGCATGTCCTTCATGTCGCGGCGATAGACGAGGGTCACCTCGCTCGCGCCCTGGCGCACGGACGTCCGGACGCAGTCCATCGAGGTGAAGCCGCCACCGATGACGACGACGCGCTTGCCGGCGTGGTCCGGGTACTCGAGCCCGAGCGTGGCGGTCCGCAGGTACTCGAGGCCGTCGAGGACCTCGGCCGCGTCCTCGCCCGGGATCCCGAGCTTGTTCGTGTCGTAGCAGCCGATCGCGACGACGACGGCCCCGAAGCCCTGGTTGGTCAGGTCGTCGAGCGAGAAGTCGCGACCGAGGCCGGCATTGCAGACCATCTTGCCGCCGAGGCGCGTGACCGACTCGTACTCGGCCTCGAGCACCTCGACCTTTGGCAGGCGGTACTGCGGGATCCCATAGCGGAGCATGCCGCCCGGCGCCGCGTCGCGCTCGAAGATGGTCACCTCGTGGCCCGCGAGCAGCAGGTAGTACGCAGCGCTCATCCCGGCCGGGCCGGACCCGATGACCGCGGCCTTGCGTCCGGTGGGTGCCTGGCGCTCGAACGGGATCGGCGGATCGACGCCCTCGTCGAGCATCGCCTTGATGACCTGGTCGCCGGCGTACCGGTGCGAGTCCCGGATGGCGATCGCCTCGTCGACCTCGTCGCGCCGGCAGTGCTCCTCGCACGGTGCCGGACAGACGCGCCCGAGCACGCTGGGGAACGGGATGGTCCGCTTGAAGATCCGGCTCGACTCGCGCCAGTCAGCCTCGGCGTTGGCCTTGAGGAAGCCCGGGATGTCGATGTGGCTGGGGCACTTGTTCTGGCACGGCGGCAGGCAGTACGCGTTGTGGTCGCTGAAGATCAGCTCGAGGTTCGTGCGGCGCAGCCGGCGGATCTCCTCGGTCTGCGTCTGGACCTTCATCTCGGGCTCGCAGGTGCGCGAGCAGCTGATCGGCGGGTGCTCCTCGCCCTCGACCTCGACGACGCACATCCGGCACGCACCGAAGCCGGGCAGCTTCGGCTCGTAGCAGAGGGTCGGGATCTCGATGCCGTTGTCGCGGCAGACCTCGAGGATCGTCTGGCCCTCGAAGCCCTCGACAACGCGTCCGTCGACCTCGATCCGGATGCGTGGCGATGCCTGCGGGCGCTGCGGGGCCTGCGTCTCGAGCAGGCGCTCGGCGAGCGCTTCGGGCGAAGCGGCGGGGGCCCGGTCGGGGCGGATGTCGGGGCGCGTGATCAGGTCGGCCATGCGGTCTCGTTCAGTGAGTCGTTCCGGCGGCCACCGCGATGGGCTGGCAGACGCCGGCAGGGCAGGAGCTGCGAAGGAGGTGGTCGTCGAGCTCGGACCTGAAGTATCGCATTCCGCTCCCGAGTGGGAGCGTCGCGAGCCGTTCGTGGTCGCACAGGGCGGAGCGGACGATGTCCGAGGAGAGGTCCACCAGGATCTCGAGGTCGTTCCGGCGCGGCCGGCCATCGACGATCCGGTCCGCAATCTCGGCCATACGTCGCGTGCCGATCCGGCACGGGATCGACTTGCCGCAGGCCTCGCTCGAGCAGAACCGGGTCAGCAGGCGGGCCAGGTCGACGATACAGGCCCGGTCGTCCGCGGCCACGATCGAGCCGGAGCCGATGTGCGCACCGACCTCGCGCAGCGCCTCGAAGTCGTACGGCGTGTCGAGAAGCTCGGCAGGGAGCATGCCGCCCGACGGCCCGCCGACCAGCAGTGCCTTGAGCGTCCTGCCGCGGGGAAGCTTGCCGCCGAGACCCACGATCGCACCCAGAGGGGTCCCGAGCGGCACCTCCGCCACGCCGTCGCCGGCCGCGGTCCGGAGCTGCACGAGAACCGTGCCGGGGCTGCCCTTGCTGCCGGTCGCGGCGAACGCCGCGGGCCCCTGCCGCACGATCCACGGGACGGCGGCCAGGGTCTGGACGTTCTGGACGACGGTCGGCATCTCGAACAGGCCGCGGACCGCGGGGTACGGTGGCCGCTGCTCGGGCTGGCCGCGACGACCCTCGAGCGCCTTGAGGAGCACCGTCTCCTCGCCGAGCATGTAGGCACCCTGGACGGGCCGGACGCGGACCTCGATGTCGTGCCCGGAGCCGAGCACGTCGACGCCGAGGAAGCCAGCCTCCTCGGCCGACGCGATGGCCGCCTGGAGCCGGCGGATGGCCTCCGTCGCTTCGGCCCGAACGGCGATGAACGCCTCGGTTGCGCCGATCGCGAAGGCCGCGATCGCGGTGCCCTCGATGACGGCGTGCGGGTCGAGCTCGAGCAGCGTCCGGTCGGTGAAGGCCGCCGGATCCGCGCCGTACCCGTTCGCCACCACATACCGGCGGGGCGCCTCGGTTCCCGCGGCCGTGCGCCACTTCTCGCCCGTCGGGAAGCCTGCGCCACCACGACCGCGCAGCCCGGAGGCCGCGACCGTCGCGATCACCCCGGTCGAGCCGAGGTCACGCACTGCCCGCCGCAGCCCGTCCCAGGCTCCAGCACGCGCCGCCTCATCGAGGTCCGACGGATCGGCCGCGCCCGCGCGCGCGAGGAGGATCGACGGCCAGTCGGCCGGTGTGGGAAGCCGGTTGACCATGGGTCAGGCCCGCGCCGTGGCGCCGGGTCCGCCACCCGTGCCCGGGCGAGCGCCGCCCAGCGCTACTCCGAGGGCCGCGACGTAGGAGGCCTCGGGCGGCCGGTTGCGATCGACCCGCTCGGCCTGGATCGTGTCCATCGCCGGCTCGAACCGCAGGTGCGAGTAGAAGCTCGCCGTCCCGTAGATGTAGGCGTACCAGGCGCCGGTCTTCTGGCTGATCCGCTTGATGGCCGCCACCGGGAGGTAGCCGTACGCGGCCTGGGTCTGCTCGAGGATGTCGAGCATCAGCTTCGGGTCGTAGTCGACCTCGTCCAGGATTGCGTCGACGGGCGACAGATCAACCGGCTGGAAGTGGTGGAACAGCGGGTCGGGCACCGGCCGGCCGGAGCGCCGCATCGCCGACTCCTCGCGCCGCTCGCCGTAGGTCTCGGATGCGCCCCAGTGGACGTGGAACCGTCCGCGGGTGTCGATGCCGCCCATGTCGATGCACTCGATCGGACACGCCTGCGCGCACTGGAAGCAGGTCTCGCACTTCAGCGTGCCCCACTCGTCGTACAGCAGCTGCAGGCGGCCGCGGAACTTCGGCGCAACGTCCGCCCGCTCTTCGGGGTACTTGATCGTGACCTTGGGCTCGAAGAAGCGGCGCAGGGTCAGCGCCATCCCCTTCACGATGCCCAGGCCGGGTACGAAGCTCATTGGGGCCTCAGCGTCGCAGGTATTCGATAAGGATGATCGCCGCCGCCGTGATGAAGATGTTGAGGAACGCGAGCTCCATCAGCCACTTCCAGGCGAAGTTCATCAGCTGGTCGATGCGGACCCGGGGGAGCGTCCCGCGCATCCACACGAAGGTGAACACGAAGGCGTACGTCTTGAGCATGAACCAGAGCAGGCCGGCGACCCAGGCGAAGCCGATGTAGCCGACGCCCAGCACCAGGCCGATGATGAACAGGTTCGCGAGCACGAAGCCCGCAACGAGCGCCTGCCACGTCTTGATCCGCGAGCTCGCGATCCAGAACGGAGCGGCGAACAGCAGGGTCAGCGCGACGGGCGCGATGGCGACGATGAGCAGCAGGCCGATCCCGAGCTGGTTCGGGTCGAGCGACAGGTTGATCGCCCACTCCTGCGGCCATGCGAACGGCGCATTCCAGCCCCCGAAGAACAGCGTGACGGTGAGCGCCGAGATGATGAAGACGTTCACGTACTCGGCGAAGAAGAAGAAGCCGAAGCGCATGCCCGAGTACTCGGTTGCGAAGCCGGCCACGATCTCGGAGTCGGCCTCGGTCAGGTCGAACGGCGTCCGGTTCGCCTCGGCAGTGGCCGCGATGAAGAAGATCAGCGCGGCAAGCGGCTGCTGCCAGATGTACCAGTCCGTGAACCAGCCCGCCTGGTTGTTCACGATGGTCGTGAGGTTCATCGTGCCGGCCAGCATGATGACGCCGACCACCGACAGCACGAGCGGGATCTCGTAGCTGAGCATGCCGGCCGCGGAGCGCAGGCCGCCCAGCAGCGAGTACTTGTTGAAGCTCCCCCAGCCGGCCATCATCACGCCGACCACGGACAGGCCGCCAACCGCGAAGAAGTACAGCAGCCCCAGGTTGAACTCCTGCGCGACGAGCCCGTCGGGTGCGAACGGGATGACCATCAGCGTCATCACGCTCGTGAGGTAGACGACCACCGGTGCCCACGTGAACACGAGCGGATCGGCGCCGGTCGGGGTGAAGTCCTCCTTCATGAGGACCTTGAGCCCGTGGACCACCGACAGCAGTGAACCGAAGGGACCGACCCGATCCGGGCCGATCCGCAGGTTCATGAGCGCGATGATCTTCATCTCCATGTAGATGATCAGGAACGCCGTCGGGATGGTCATGAGCAGGATGACCGTGGCCGCCACGACGAACCGCACGATCGGCAGGTTGTCGGCGAGGATGTCGACGACCGGCCCGCCGAGCACGACGATCCCGACGATCAGCCCGACGGTCAGTGCCGCGAGCAGCGGCAGGACCGTGAAGATGACCTTCCCCGGCAGGGTGAGGCGGTTCCAGGAACGAGCCAGGACCGTCATGCCGTTACCGTCCCGCAATCAGGCCAAGAAGAACCGCGCGCAGCCGACAACGCGGGCATCGACCGTCCGGTGGCATGCCGAATTGACTGCTTCATCATTTATCGACGCCGCCCATGATCGGGTCGAGGCTGGCCATGATCGCCATCGTGTCAGCGATCAGGTTGCCTTCCATCAGCAGCCCGACGGACTGCAGGTGGATGAACGACGGATCGTGGATCCGCATCCGGTACGGCTGGTCCGTGCCGTCGCTCATCACGTAGGTGGCGTACTCCCCACGAGGCGCTTCCACAGCGCTGAAGGCGCGACCCGGCCGGGGCCGAAGCAGCCGCGGGATCTTGGCCATGACCGGCCCGTCGGGCATCTCGTGGAGACACTGGTCGATGATCCGCAGGCTCTGCTTGACCTCGTCGACGCGGAGCAGATAGCGCGCGAGGCAATCGCCCTCGTCGCGGGTGGGGATGTCGAAGTCGAGCTCGGGATAGACCGAGTACGGATGCGCTCGCCGGATGTCGAACGGCACGCCGGTCGCGCGCAGGTTCGGGCCCGTGAAGCACATGCGCAGCGCGGTCTTCGTGTCGATCGTGCCGAGCCCGCGCATCCGCCGCACGAAGATCTCGTTCTCGTTGAGCAGGCCCTGGTTGGCCTCGATCTGCTCCGTCGCCCGGCTCATCCAGTTGCCGAGACGGCTCATGAAGTCGTGGTTCAGGTCGCCGTTCACGCCACCGATGCGGAAGTAGTTGAAGAGCATCCGCTGGCCGGTGAGCGAGGCGAGCATCTCGACGATCTCGTCGCGCTCGATGAACGACCACAGGATCGGGGTGAGGCCGCCGAGGTCGAGCGCCATCCAGCCCATGAACAGGGCGTGGCTCGCGATGCGATTGAGCTCCGCGGACAGGACGCGGATGTATTCGGCGCGGCGCGGCACCTCGACGTCGAGCAGCTTTTCGAAGCTCATGACCGCGCCCCACTCGTTGAAGAGCGAGCTCACGTACTCGAGTGGATCGACCTGGCTGATGACGTGGTGGTAGTCGGAGTTCTCGCACAGCTTCTCCACGCCGCGGTGGAGGTAGCCGAGCACCGGATCGAGGTCGACGACGTTCTCCCCGTCGATCTTCAGCACGATCCGGAGCACGCCGTGGGTCGACGGATGCTGCGGCCCGAAGTTGATGAACATCTGCCCGTCGCCGAGGGTGTAGAACTCGGCCTCGCGCTCGGTCGAGGGCGGGTACGGCGGGACGGGCTCGAAGACGCCGAGCTCCTCCTCGAGCAGGACGCGCGGATCGTCGCGCGATGGTCGCTGGGCGGTCGTCATCGAACGGTCGGCAGCTTCGGTCCGCCGGGCAGCTCGCGCATGCGCGCGGTCGGTGCCTCGACGGGCGGGTGGGCGCGTTCCATGTGGCGCACGCCGGCCCCCGGCGAACGGGCGGCGTCATCGGGCAGCTGGAAATCCTTGCGCAGCGGGAAGCTCGTGAACTCGTGCGGCATGTAGATGCGGCGGAGGTCGCGGTTGCCCTCGAAGACGATGCCGAACATGTCATACGCCTCGCGCTCCATCCACTCGGCGCCCTTCCACAGGAACGTCAGCGAGGGCACGCGCGGCTCGTCGCGGCTCAGGCCCTGGGCGATGACCCGGAGCCAATCAGGCGTGGTGTCGCTCCACAGGTGATACACGGTCTCCATCGTGGTGCCGGTGTCGACGCCACACAGGTCGGCAAGGAACTCGAACCGGAAGTCGGGCTCGTCATGGAGCGCCGTCATGATCTGCACGAGGTCACCAGGACGGATCCGGATCTCGGTCTGGTCGTGCCGCTGCCGGACGGGGCCGGTCAGGACATCGCCAAAGCGCCGCTCGAGGCGCACCTTGAAGCGCCGATCCACCCCTAGATGCCCTCGGGGACCGTCGGCCCGACCGCGCGCTCCGGCCAGTGCCCGCGACGCTGCTTGACGAGCTGCTGGAGCTGCATCATCCCGTAGATCAGGCCTTCTGGCCGCGGGGGGCAGCCGGGAACGTAGACGTCCACTGGCATCACACGATCGATCCCCTGGACGGTCGAGTAGCTGCGCTTGTAGCGTCCTCCCGAGCACGTGCAGTCGCCCATCGCGACGCACCACTTTGGCTCGGGCATCTGCTCCCACAGCCGGATGAGCGGCCCGGCCATCTTGGTCGTCAGCGTCCCCGCGACGATCAGGACGTCCGCCTGGCGGGGGCTGGCGCGGAACGGGAAGTGCCCGAACCGGTCAAGGTCGTTCTTGGACGTCGCCGCGGACATCATCTCGATCGCGCAGCAGGCGAGGCCCGACAGGAGCGGCCACAGGCTGTTCATCCGGATCAGGTCGAGCACGTAGTCGGCCTTGGTCGGGATGATCTCCAGCGCACCGCCCCAGCGCGCATCGTCGCGGCGCATGGACGGATCCTCGGCGAGGGCCGCCAGGTGAGAGTTCTCGGGCTGGTCCGAGCGGTCGTAGGCGTTCGGATCGCCCGCGTCCCAGAAGGTGTTCGGAACGACGAGCGGCGACGCGACGTCGGTCGGCTCGGCAACGACGACGGCACCCGCGCTGTCGCCGGACTGCTGGGAGGTCACTTCCACGAGAGGGCGCCCTTTCGAACGGCGTATGCGAGGCCCAGGAGAAGGATCACGACGAAGATCAGCATGCTGATGAACCCACCGAGGAGCAGCGACTTGAACGTGAGCGCCCAGACGAACAGGAAGATGACTTCAATGTCGAACGCGACGAACAGCAGCGCATAGATATAGAACGACAAACCGAACCGTCCGTGGGTGTCGCCATAGGTGTCGATGCCCGACTCGTACGGAAGGCCCTTGTGCTCATCACCGCGGTTGCGGTGCGAGACAAGCCACGCCGCGCCGATCGTCACGAACACGAAGGAGACCCCGGCGAAGGCGAAGCCCAAGATGTACCAGATGGCTTCCAACCGAACTCCTTGAGCGTTCCACCCGGACGCTGGGCGTCGGCTGGAGCGCCTGGTCGCGTGGGCACGCATGCCCCGTTGCGACAGCTGCCACGAACGTGTTCATTCTAGCAGCGGACCCGTGTGGGAGCGGCCGGGCGGGGATGAGAGTGCCGGCCCCGAGCCGTCTGGGGGGCGAACGGCTCGAAGGGCCGGCTACGATGGGGGACGAAGCGCGTCGAGCGCGCGTGCCGGACGCACGCTCCGCCACCCCACCGTTGGTCACTGGGACCGATCGCAGCGTGGCGAGTCGGGGTTGCGCGTCGCAATAGGGCAGTCGCCGTAGTGCAGTCCGGGGCGGTGCGCTGCGGTGCTCCGGGCCGCCGGGACCTGGTGCCTGCTGCAGTTCCGCCATATACGTCCCCCGGATGTGGGTGGCCGCAGGCAGACTGAGGATCCGCTTCGCTGGTAGCCATCAATGGCTACTCCACGACTGGACGGGGCCATCGTGATGCCAGGTACCACCCGGGAACGTCTGTGACTCCACCTTTCGCCCGGCTCGGTGGCGACGACAACCCCGGGACGGTAGATGGCAGGACCGCCTGGGTCCTCAGGGCTCCGCAACGCGGCTGCCCGGCGCGCGGTAGGCGAAGGCGGGGAGCGGCGGACCGTCCGGCCACGCGCGCCCGAACGCCATGACGCGGAAGCGCCCCGTGGCGGCCGGGTCCAGCAGCCGCATGAGCCCGGCCCGCAGCTCGACGTAGGCCTCGAGGGTCGTCGCCGGGTCCGCCTGGACGTCGCGGAGAAGCTGCTCGACGCCAGCCCCCGCAAGGAATTCGGCCTGGGTGGTGATGCCGAGCGGCACGAGCCCGGCCGCCTCCGCCGCGGCGCTGACTGCCGTGACGTCGACGTGTGCCGTCAGATCCTGCCGGCCGACGTGCCGGTAGACGTCGTCGTGGACGCGATGCCGGACGTACGCGCGAAGCGTGCCGAATGGACGCCGCGCAGGGTCGTACAGCTCGGATGCGGGCGCGCCGTAGTCGATGAGCAGCAGCTGGCCGCGCTCGAGGTCGCGCACCGCGCCGGCGAGCCACGCATCGATCGTGAGGCAGATCTCGGCGGACTGGCCCTCGGCGAGCTCGATGGCCTCGACCGCGAGCCGGGCGGCGAGTGCAGGTGTGGACGGCTCCCCCCACGCGTCCACGAAGCCCTCCGTTCCGACGTCGACGAATCGTTCGAGGAGGCGGCCCTCGCGGACACCGACCCGGTGCACGGGCAGCGCATCGAGCACCTCGTTCGCCAGGACGACGCCTTCGAACGGGCGGTCACCAGGTGCCTCCAACACCCCGCCGGCGCCGGCCTCGGCAAGGCGCGCCTCGACGGCGGCGACCCGTCGGGCATCGACCTCGACGGGCTGGTACCGGATCCCGTCACGGAGCGGCGAACGATCGGCTTCGAGGCCTCCGAGCACGGCCGCAGCCAGCGCCCCGGTTCCCGCCCCGTGCTCCCGCACGACGAACGGCGCGGGGCGATCCAGCCGGTCCCAGACGGCCTCGAGGTGACGCGCGAGGGCGTGGCCGAAGATGGGGTGCGTCTCCGGCGCGGTGAGGAAATCGCCCTCGCGCCCCGGTCGGGCAGCCGCCGACCGGTAATAGCCGCCTTCCGGGTCGTACAGCGCCAGCTCCATGAACCGCGCAAACGTCATCGGGCCGCCGCTCCCGATCTCGGCCCGGATCCGCGCGACCAGCTCGTGCTCCTCGCCGACCGACTCGAGATCCGCGAGTGCGGTGCGCCGAATGCCGGCACTCAGCTCCATGGCGTGCCGCGCACGAGCAGCCGGATGCCGGGCCCGACGAGCGAGTGCCCACCCAGCACGACGGGGAGTGGCGCAGTGCGCGCCGCTTCCGTCAGCCCACGCAGCCAGGGATCGTCAATTCGGTCCGGGAGGAGCAGGTCGGACGCGAACCGGTCCTCCGCGCTGGGCCATCCGCGCTCGTCCGTGCCAAGCCGATGTGCGAGCAGAACCCGCGTATCGACCAGGGCGGCATCGCCAAGACGGGCCAGGTGCCCGCCGAGGGCTTCCGGCCCGTCGCGATCAAGGAGGAGGCCGAGGACCGATGCGGGCGGGCGGCGATTTATGCCGGGAGCCGCGCTCCGCATGCCGCGTTCCTCAATGAGCGCCCGCGTCCGGGCGTTGCCCTGCTGTTCAAGGAGCGCGAGGGCCGCAGGTGAGGTCCGCCCGGCGATGAGGATCTCGGCCTGCGCGTCCCTGATCGCGGCAGCGACCCCCGCGAGCCGTTCCCGGACGAGGTCGGTGTCAGGCAGCCGGTTGCTCCAGCGCGAACCGAGCAGGACCAGGTCGATCGGGCCGTCGACGTCGAGGGCGAGCCGCCAGCGGCCTCGCACGTCGGTCACGTCGTAGCCGGCCTCCTCGGCCAGCCAGCGCGGCAGCCCGTTGTCGGTGGCCAGGTCGGGCAGGTCGAGGAGGCGCTCGGCCTGCGAGATCGCGACGACGTCAGCCGAATACCGGTTGTTCGCCAGCGCAACGGGCCGATCTGCAGCCGCTGCCGCCAGGAAGGCCTGACGGTCCGCGACGGTCGCGAGCGGGATCGCACCCGACCCCAGCACCACGATCCCCGCAGGTCGTTCCTCGGCAACCAGGGCCCGGAGCCGTGCGCCGAACGGTGTATCGTCGGACGGGCCGGAGACGATCCGGACCGCCGTCGCTCCGGCGCGCCCGAACGCCGCTCGATGCCGTTCGGCAAGTGCGGCACGGGCTCCCGCGACGGCACGCCCGATCGGCCCCGCGGTCGGGGCGGCCTCCGGGTGCAGGATCCAGACGACGACGTCAGGCATCGTCGCGAGTGTATCGGTCAAGGCGGGAGGGCCCGTGGCAGGGCGGACGGTTCGGGCGTACGTGGGTCTGGGCGCGAATCTGGGCAATGCGGAAGAAACCCTGGCGCGGGCCGTCGTGGCACTCGACAGACTCACGGGTGTCCGCGTCCGGGCTGTCTCGCGCCTCTACGCGACGAAGCCGGTCGGCGTGACCGACCAGCCCGAGTTCCGGAACGCGGTGGTCGCCCTGGACGTGGCGGCGGCGCAGTCCGTCGAGGCAGGAGCGGTGCTGCTGCTGATTGCGCTCAAGGCGATCGAGCAGACGTTCGGCCGCCGGCCGGGCGAGCGCTGGGGCCCGCGCGACCTCGACCTCGACCTGCTCATCTACGGACGCGCCCGGTTCTCGATCGAGCGGTCCGAGGCCGCGCGGTCGCTCGACGCGGACGTGGATCCCGCCAAGGCCGCACGCCTCCTGCAGGTGCCGCATCGCGACGCCGGCGACCGTCTCTTCGTCCTGGCGCCACTCGCCGATCTCGCGCCCGGTCTGGTGCCGCCCGGCTGGGGTCGGTCGGTGGAAAGCGCGCGCCGCCGGCAGGTGGAGCTCGAAGGAGCGGATGCGGTGCGACCCGTCGGCACGTGGGACGCGATCCGCGGATGGTGGTTGCCGGTTCAGCCGAGGTAGCGGGTCTCGAGTGCTGTCTCGAGAACGGACCCGTCGGGCTCACGCGCGACCCGGTACCCACGCGCTGCCGAGCGCGACGCGACGACCTCGGCGAGGTCTGTGCCGTGGAACACGAGGGCGGCGCCGTCGTCGGCCGCGAAGCCATCGGGCAGGGCGCCCTCGGCGATGAGCCGGTGGTAGGTCGGCCGGCGCTCGGCCTCGCCGTCGTAGTGCGGTGAGTGGCTGCCGGGGACGAGGCCGAGCCCATCCCGGAGTGGCGCCAGCCCACCGAATGAATCGGTGGTCCCGCCCTCGAACCAGCACAGCGAGCCCGCCGACAGGCCCGTCAGCACGGTGCCGCGCTCCCACGCCATGCGCAGGATCCGGTCGACGCCGTGGGTTCGCCAGATCCCCAGCATGTTGGCCGTGTTCCCGCCGCCGACGTAGATCACGTCCTGCTCGAAGAGGAAGCCCTCGAGGTCGGCGATCGTGCGCATGAACAGGGCCAGGTGGCTCGCCTCGGACCGGCGCGCGAACGCGGCGTAGAACTTGGCGACGTAGCTGTCCGCGTCGCCGCTGGCCGTCGGCAGGAAGCAGACCCGCGGCCGGTCACGGCCACTCGCGTCTCGAGCCAGCGCGAGGACGTGGTCGTCGAGCAGCGGGTTGTCGGGCTCCATCGAGAAGCCGCCGCCGCCCATTGCCACGATGGTTCCCGGCGTGTCGCTCGTCACGTGCAGCCCGGGAGCCGCGGGATCGTCCAGGCGGCCGACTGATCGGCCGCCAGCTCAGGCTGGCGTCGAGACAGCACGCGCAGTCCGAAAGAGGTCGCTCGCGGCAAGCGCAGTCCGGACCGCGGCAAGATCATCGGCGGATAGCGGCGTCAGAGGTGGCCGAACGAAATGCCCCCGCAGCACGCCGAGAGCCTCCAGGGCCGCCTTGAGGAGGGCGTGAGAACGGCCTCCCGGCTGACCGGAGCCGTAGAGGAGGTCCATGATCGGAGTGATCCGAGCGTCGATCGCTCGTGCCGTGGCGAGATCCCCCGCCTCAAGGGCGGCGTGCATGGCCAGCAACTCGTCGGGGACGATCGACCCCGCGGCGACGAGCGCCCCGTCGACGCCCTGGACCAGCGTGGCGAGCATGCTTTCGTCATGACAGGTCAGGATTGCGACTTCCGGCACCTCTCGGCGCAAGGCTCTGATGTTTGCGCCATAGGCCGCCATCTGGCGGGTTCCAGCCTTGACCGCGACGACGTTTGGGATCCTCGCAAGCGCCACCAATTCGTCCGTTGCGTACCCGGCGGCCGTACTGATGGGGTACTCGTGAAGGATCAACGGCAGTCCGATGCCCTCGGAGATCGCCTTGACGAACGCTTGCGACTCGTCGGCCGACTTTCCGAACCGAAGCCAGTGATGCGGGGGCATCACGAGGAGCGCGGACACGCCGGTGGAGGCGAGCCGCCGGCCGATCTGCAGGGCCGGTCGGATGCCCTCGGCGAATAGCGCTGCAACCACGGGAACGCGTCCGGCCACGGCCTCCTGCGACCACGCCGCGAGAGCGACCACCTCGTCCACCGTAAGGCTCGTCACCTCGCCGGCATGGGCCCCGCACACGATACCGTTCACCCGCTCGGATCCAACGAGCCACTCGATCATCCGCTCGAGATCGCCACGGTCGATCTCGAGATCCTCCCCGAACGGGGTCGGAATAGCCGCGAAGAGTCCGGACCAGCGTCGGCGGGTACCTGCCTCTGCTTGGTCAGGTGCATTGGTTGCTCTCACTGGCGGCCGCCGGGGCGCCGATCCTGCAGGCCGCGCCATACCCGCTCGGGCGTGAATGGAGCCTCCCGCAAGCGGAGTCCTGACGCTTGATAGATCGCATTCGCAATGGCTGCTGCAACGGGATTGAGCGATCCCTCACCGCCGCCCTTGGCGCCGTAGACGCCGACTCCGTCGCCTCGTTCAGCGACGATCGAGCGGAACTCGGGTTGATCGGTGAAGCGCGGGATACGGTAATCGACGAGGTTCCCGTTCAGGAGGTTGCCGTCCTCATACCGCAGCTCTTCCGAGAGCGCCATGCCCATGCCCATCGTCGCCGCGCCAATGTCCTGTGCCTCGACCAGTTGGGGATTGATCGCACACCCTACATCGCCGACAGCCACAAGCTTTTCGACGACGACCCTTCCGGTCTCATCGTCTACACGCACTTCGACGCCGACACAGCCGATCTCCCAGAACGGTGGCATTTCCTCGGTGTCGCCGGCACGACGGAGGTATCCCCGCCCGATCGCCTCACCACTCGCTCCACCGAACCAGGCCCGAACGATCTCGCCCCAAGCGACGTGGCGGTCGCCCAGTCGCACACCGCCGTGTTCCTCGACCACCTCGGGACCGTCGACCGCCAGCAATTCCTGCGCCCATTGGACCAGCTGAGCCCGGACATCCCGCGCGGCAGACTGGATGGCACGTCCCATCAGCGTCGTGGTGCGGCTCGCGCCGGTGGACCGGTCGAAGCTCACTGCCGCCGTGTCGCTCTGGACGAGCCGGACTCGATCGAGGGGGACGCCCATCTCGGCCGCAGCGATCTGGGGGAGGACGGTCGAAGACCCCTGCCCGATCTCGGTGCTGCCACAGGAGAGCGTCACGGAGCCATCCGGGTGGACCCTGACGATCGCCGTCGTTACGGGCTCCGAGCCTGCGTCAGAGGCGGACAGGCAGACCGCCCGGCCGTGTCCCGGCTTGAGCGGGCTACTCCAGTCCAATGCCTCCTCGACAAGGGAAAGATCCGCCTGAAGGTCGGCATCGAGTCCCCTGACCCCCGGCCATGGTCGCTCCATCGGTGCCAGCACGTTTCGTCTGCGCAACTCGATCGGGTCCAGTCCGAGCCGTTCCGCCGCCTCGTCCATCTGCAATTCGCCGGCGAACGTCACCTGCGGTGCACCAAACCCACGGAACGAGCTCGCGGGTGCCGTGTTCGTGTACACGGACGCACACGTCACATCGAGCGCAGGGATCCGGTATGGACCACCAAGACGGTTTGCGGCTTTTCGAGCGACGAGGGGAGAGTTCTCGGCGTAGGCCCCGCTGTTGAGATGAACCGTCGCTTCACGTCCGCGGATGCGGCCATCAGCGTCGAACGCGCTTCGAAGTCGAACAGTTGCAGCATCCCCACGTGTAGTCAGGATCGACTCATCGACGGACAGCGCGAGCTTCACCGGTCGGCCGGCACGAAGGGCCAGGGCCGCGGTCAGCGGCTCTACCTTCGTATAGGACTTGCTGCCGTACCCGCCGCCCACGTACGGAACCACCACCCGGACCCTGGAGAGCGGCAGGTTGAAGCAATGGGCAAGATCGTCGCGAACCATATATGGGTGCTGCGCTGACGACCAGACGGTGAGCTCGCCGTGGGTCCACTGCGCAATGGAGACGTAGGGCTCCATGGCGTACGCGTAGCACATCGGGTATTTGTACTCACCCTCCACGACGAGGTGGGCTCCCGCGAACGCCTCTTCGATATCACCCCACTGCTGACGCGACTTCGAGCACACGTTCTGATGGTCTCGCTCGATGTCCTCGGCGAAGCCCCGATGCGGCCGTTGCTCGGCGGGCTGTTCATGGATGAGGGGCGCGTCCGGCGCGAGTGCAGCGTCGACGGTGTCCGCGTACCCAAGCGGCTCGTACTCGACGTGCACGAGCGCGAGAGCCTCGTGGGCACTGATCGGATCGTCCGCGACGATCCCGACCACCGGCTCTCCGGCAAACCGCACCTTGCCCGACGCGATCAACGGGTGATCGGCCAAAGCGTGCCCGTAGGTCAGCGTGATATCGGCGAGGTCATCAGCTGATACGACGGCAATGACACCCGGGTGGCTCTGCGCCGCGACCGTGTCAATCGACCGGATGAGCGCATGCGCATACGGGCTGCGGAGGATCCTCGCGTGCGCCATCCCCGGGAAATCCATATCGACCGTGAACACAGCCGCGCCCGTAACCTTGGCGACGCCGTCCCGCCGGGGGACGGAATGACCGATCGGAAAGGGTGCATCCGGCCGGGTGATGACCCTGGTCATCGCGTGGACCCTCGAGCGGCAGCGAGCACCGCCTCCACGATCGGCTCGTACCCGGTGCACCGACAGAGATTCCCCTCCAGTGCAAGCCGAACGGCCGCGGGACTGGGATCGGGGTCCTCTTCGAGCAGTGCAGTGGCTGTCATCAGCATCCCCGGCGTACAGAACCCGCATTGAAACGCAGCCGAGTCGATGAAGGCCTGCTGGAGCGCGCTCAACTGGCCGTCATGTGCGAGTCCTTCGACAGTTCGGACTTCGCGCCCGCTGGCATCGGCCCCGAGGTAGGTGCATGCGCTGACGGTGAGTCCGTCGACCAGGACGGTGCAGGCCCCACACACCTGAGCATCGCACGACACCTTTGTTCCGGTGAGCCCCAGGTGGCCACGAAGCACCTCCGCCAGCGTTTCGCGCGGCTCGATCCGGGTCTCACGTCGTGAGCCATTTACAGCGGCTTCGAACGCAATCTCATCAGGCATTCGCCGTCGCCTCCCTCAGTGCACTGCGAGCGGCTCTGCCGAACAGCACCTCGGCCAGTGCCAGCTTGTAGTCCGGGGCGCCGTTGATGTCCTCTACTGCCTCGACCTCGGCGCGAAGCCGATCTGCGCCAATGCTGAGCGCGTCGCGGAAACCTCCATCGTCTACTCCGGCACCCACGAGCGCACGAGACACTCCGGGAAGCCGTGTCGGCACGTCGGTAGCCGAGCCGATGACGACATGGGCTTCCACGATCTGGTCCGCGGCGACGAGCACGCGGACGGCTACGGAGACGGCGGGCCGTTCCAGGAACGCCTCGCGGGCGTAGCCACGACCCTCGTGCGGGCGAGCCGCAGGGATCACGACCTCGGTGAGGATCTCGTCGGGTTCGCGAACCGTGACGAAGGGACCGAGCACGAAGTCCTCGACCGCAACCGTCCGCGTTCCCGCCGGACCCGTCAGCACGACCTGGGCCCCGCACGCCATCAGGAACGGGGCGGGATCCGAATGAGGCTCGGCGAATGCAAGGTTGCCGCCGATCGTCCCGGTGTTGCGCACACGGGCGTTTGCGAGCCGACGCTCCAACTCCGCGAGAGCCGGGACGGCCTGCAGAACGGCCGGCGACCGCTCCACTTCCCGGTGCGTCGTCGTGCCGCCGACACGCAGGCTTCCGTCCTCGTCGAGGTGCACCCCACGGAGTGCTGAGATTGGCTTGAGGTCGATCAGGGTGCCGAAGTGGGCCAGGCCCATCTTCATGACCTGGAGCAGCTCGGTGCCTCCCGCGTACCACGCGGCGTCGTCGCCAGCGGCGGCGTATGCGTCGAGGGCCTCCGCCACAGTGGCCGGACGAACGAGATCAAATCGGGGAATCACTCGCGCACCTGGCGCATCCATCACCTCCAGGCCGGGAGAACGGCACACCCGGTAGGTAGGATTGTAGACAGCAAGGGCAAACATGGATACATTGCGACCGGGGCCAGCCGCAGCAGCAGCCCTCCTGTCACTCGCTCTGGCCGGGCTGGGTGGTCGGCTGGCCCGTCGGTCTCAGCTCCCGCACCGAGGTACCCGTGCGCGTCGAGAACGTCTCCTTCTACAGTTCCAATGCGCGGCTATCGGCGATCCTGCGCCTGCCCGACCAGGAGGGCCAGGCCCTTCCGGCGGTCGTGCAGGGCCCGGGCTGGCTAGGGTTGCAGGACGCGAAGCTGTACCGGCCCTATCACGAAGCCCTGTTGAAGGCGGGGATCGCCGTGCTCACCTTCGACTATCGCGGCTTCGGTGACTCGGAGGGTGACGCCACATTCCTTGATCCGGCGCAGCAGGTAGAGGACTGGCGTAACGCGATCACATACCTCGAGACGCGTGCCGAGATTGACGCGGGTCGGATCGGCGCCTTTGGATCAGGCGGAACCGGTGGCGGCAATGCCGTGCTGGTAGGCGGCCTCGACGCTCGGGTCAAGGCCACCGTCGCCCAGAATCCCATCGCGGACGGTCGGGACTGGCTGCGACGGATGCGTCGGGAGTACGAGTGGCTCGAGTACCTGGAGCGGCTCGCCCGGGATCGCCGGCAACGTGTGTTGACGGGCAGGGGCGAGATGGTTGATCCACGGGAGGAGCTGATGGTCGCGACACCGGAACGCAAGACCTCCTCCGTGAAGAGCGACGTCAATGCCCGGGTCCCGTCGTCGGTTGCTCTGGGCAGTGCAGACGCCATCCTTGGATACCGCCCAATCGACGTCGCGGCAGCAATCGCGCCTCGAGCCCTGATGCTCATCTGTACGGAGGGTGACGCGGTGACACCCGAGGAACACGCGTTCGCGCTTTTCGAGCGGGCAGGCGGACCAAAGAAGCTCGTCCTTCAAACCGGAACGACGCATTACGCCGCCTACGAGCAGTACCGCGATGTCGTCAATCCGCTGATCGTCGACTGGTTCCAGGTGCATCTCGCGACCGGCGAGGTCCTGGTTCGCGAAGGTGCATCCGTTGCGGAGACCGTGTTGCTGACCCGAACCGATGCAGGGCCGGCTGCATGACGAGCTACGACCTTGTGGTGTCGGGCGGAACGATTGTCTCGGAGAGCGGCCGCCAGCTGGCAGATCTCGCCGTTCGCGCCGGCGTCGTCGCGGCAATCCTTGCTCCTGGCACGCCGGTCGACGCCGAGCGGACGGTGGACGCCACGGGGAAATTCGTCATCCCGGGCTTGGTCGACGTCCACAGCCATCACCGGGAACCGGGGTACACCCACAAGGAGGACGTCACCACGGCGACCGCGGCCTGCGCTGCCGGCGGCGTCACGACCACCTTTGCCATGCCGAACGTGGAGCCTCCGCCGAATACCCGGGAGCGGCTCCAGTCGATGCTCGAAATCTACGCGGAGAAGGCAATCGTCGACTACAACGTGAACGCGGCGGGTACCGTCCTCGAGGAGATCCCCCGAATGGTGGACCTGGGGATCGCGGCGTACAAGGTGTTCATGGTCGTCGACACCGGTCGAGACTACCCGCACATGCCCGGGATTGGCGTCCACGATCACGGCCAGCTCCTGCGAATTTTTCAGGCGGTCGCCGAGACGGGCTTGCCGCTGATGGTGCATCCGCACGACCAAGCGCTCATGACGGCGATCGAGGAGCGCTACTGGGAGCGAGGCGAGCGCGACTTCCGCGCCTATGCGAAGGCGTACGCGGCCCACGACGGCATCATCTGGGACACCGCCGCGTCGTTGCTCTTGCGGCTCCAGCGCGCGACCGGGACCCGGCTGCATATGCTCCACACGCAGACGCAGGGCGTCATCGACCAGCTGCGAGCGGCGAAACGCCTCGGACAGGCGGTTACTGCCGAGATCAATCCGTGGGCCATCTTCCTCGGCAACGATTGGGCCAACATCGAGCGCCTTGGTTCATACGCGCTGTCCTACTACGTTCCCGAGAAGAACACGGAGCCGCTCTGGGAGGCGTTGCGCGACGGGACGATCGACCTCGTGTCGACCGACCATGCGCCACATCTTCGCGAAGAGAAGGAGCCGGGCTGGACCGACGGCTGGAAGGCGCACACCGGCACCCCCTCGGTCCAGTTCTATCTGCCCCTTCTCCTGGATGCGATCCACGATCACCGGTTGACGCTCGAGCGACTGGTCAGCGCCACGGCCTCCGCGCCGGCCCGTACGTTCGGGCTCGGCAGCAAGGGCGAGCTCCGGGTGGGGGCGGATGCGGACGCAGTGATCGTCGACCTCGACGCGGAGCTGCGGATCACCGACGACATCGTCCTCAGTCGGTGCGGCTGGACGCCGTACGCGGGTCGCCAAACGCGAGGCTCCGTCGTCACGACGATCTCCCGCGGTGAGGTCGTATACGAGGACGGGCACGTTATCGGGCGGCCGGGTCGAGGGCAGCAGGCGCGACCGAACCCGCCGGCAAGACCAATCCAGTGAAAGGAGCTGGCCCCCAATGACGATGCGTTTCGGACTCCTCGTTCCGCACTTCGGTGTCGAAGCCGATCAGGACCTCCTCATCGAGGGTGCGCGATTGGCAGACCGGCTGGGGTTCGACTCCCTCTGGGTGCGAGACCATCTCGTGTTCCACCCACACGGGATGGAAGGCACGGACCGGACGTTCGTCGACCCATTCGTGGCGCTGACATATCTCGCCGGTGTGACGGAGCGGATCGGACTGGGCGCGGCGACCATCATCCCGTTTCGACATCCGATCAACATGGCCTACAGCGTCGCATCCATGTCGTGGATGACGCGCCGCCCCTTCGACCTCGGCGTGGGGGCGGGCAACTTCCAGCATGAGTTCGACGTGATCGGGCAGGGACACATCAAGCGCCCGGACCTCATGCGAGAACAGGTGGAGATTGCCCGAAAGCTGTGGACGGGTCAGACAGTTGAGCATCACGGCGAGTTTTACGATTTCGACGACGTCGACCTCAAGCCTCAGCCGCTCTTCCCGGTCCCGGTCTGGTGGGGTGGTGCAACCCCTGCGTCGGCCCGGCTTGCGGTCGATTTCTGCCAGGGCTGGCTACCCGGTCGGATCACCTTCCCGACGTTCGAGACGCGAGCGGCCAAGATCCGGGAGATGACTGCCGAGCAGGGCAAGCCGATGATCCTGATGGGCGCCGTTCCGGTAACGAGCATTGACGACACGACCGACAGAGCCCAGGAGCGTTTGAACGTTCCTGGTCTGATCAAGAACGCGAACGCCCAACGCTTCTGGCTCAAGCCCGAGGGCGGCGAGTTCACACGGATCGAAGAGCTGGACGGCTCGATCCTCGCCGGGACGCCCGACGACATCGTGCGGGGGATCCAGCGCTATCAGGAGCTTGGAGCCGACCTCCTCATCTTCGACTTCCGAATGCGTTTCCCCGACTGGCTCGGTCAGATCGAGACGCTCGCGCGCGAGGTTCTGCCGCGGGTGCAGCAGGTGACCGCGGCGCGCTGACACCGTCCTGGCCCGCGGCGCATGCCTCGGTACTGCGCGGTGGGTATGCTGGTGCCCATTCCGCTCCGGGGATCGCGGCGGAACAGGGGGACCGCCGGGTCTCGGATCGGGAACGCAGCTCGCGGAGGGTCGTGATGGGGCGCGATGGTCGGAATGGACGAGAGCAGGATCACGCTCGCCTTTCCACCATCATCGCCTCTCTCAGGCCGCGGCATGACACCGCCCAGGACCTCGCCCTCGAGGCGCTTCGCGAGGCCATCCTCGTCGGGGCACTCGCGCCGGGTGAGCGGCTCCGGCAGGAGGAGCTCGCCGCGACGTTCGAGACAAGCCGGATCCCCGTGCGGGAGGCGTTGCGTGCGCTGAGCTACGAAGGTCTCGTCCGATCAGAACCCAACAGGGGGTTCACCGTCACCGGCCTCTCAGCAGACGAGATCGAGGAGATCTATGAGTTGAGGACCGTCCTCGAGGGCCATGCGGTGCGGCTCGCGATTCCTCTCCTCACCGAGTCGGATCTTGTGGATCTCGAGGGCCTCTACGAACGCATGGTTGCCGAGGCCGATCCCGACCGCCAGCTGATCATCCGCGAGCAGTACTACCTGCGCCTCTATTCCGTCACATCCCGCCCCCGTCTTATCGGCCTTATTGCGCGGCTTCGGCAGGAGGTCGCGCGTTCGTTGCGCTGGAAGCAGGTGCAGCACTCGCCTCGTCACCATGAGGTCTTCTGGGAGGCGATACGCGAGGGGGATGCCGATCGAGCGACGGGCGAGCTGGCGTCGCACTACCGGAAGATCGCTGCCCTCCTCCGTCGCGTCCTCCGGGAGGCCGAGCAGCGCCAGGACACTTCGGTTCGCTAGGAACCGCGGACCCATGCGGCCCGAAGACCGATTGGCCCAGCTGCAACTCGTACTCCCCACGCTAGGGCCGCCTCGCGGCCGATACGTTCGAGCTCGGCGGGTCGGCGACGTCCTGTATCTCGCGGGCCACGGACCGCCGGCCGACTCGGCAGGTCGACGTCCGGCCGGACGCGTGGGCGTCGAGTTCGACGTCGGTGCTGGCTATGGGTTTGCGCGTGGCGCGGGACTTGCGTTGCTCGCCACGCTGCGCGCCGAGCTCCGGGAACTGTCACGGGTAGCGGCCGTCGTCCACGTCTTCGGCATGGTGCACGTCGCCGGCGGATTTGACGCAACGCCCGCAGTGATCGACGGCTGCTCCGACCTCTTCGTCGACGTCTTCGGGCCGGAGGTTGGTGTCCATGCCCGGTCCGCGGTCGGAGTGGCCATGCTCCCGTATGGCATGCCGGTCGAGATTGAAGCGATCGTGACCGTGCGCGACAATCCGTAGTCGCTCAGCAGCCGGTGGCGCAGGCCGCGGCGCTACCCGTCAACGGGCCTACAGCCCTATTCAGCTCGAGCTCGCTCGCCGACGCTTCCTGCGATACCCCGGTTGATGTGGGCGCCGAGTGGGGTGAATGGCAGGCGTGGCTGATTGCAGAGATCCATCGCGATCCGCGCGTACACGACGGCGGCATCCTGAAGATCCTTCACCTTGAACGATTTCCGAGCGGCATGGCTCGCGGAGCGTGGCGCGTAGCTGATGGCTGGAATCCCGAGCTCGTTGAAGGCGTTCGTATCCCGCCACATGCTCGTCACCGGTGCGCCGACGATGGTGGGCGGCTCACTGAAGACCAGGTCGTGACAGCGCCGGACGGTTTCGATCAACAGTTCGGCGCCGGTGGCCTCGAACCCGGGGCGATAGAGGATGAGCTCGACCGTGCCCGGGACGCCGACCTCGCGCAGGACGCCGCGGAGTTCCTGTCGTATGTCGAGCGGATTGGCCCCCGGGAGGATCCTGGTATCGACATAGAAGGAGCAGAGTTGCGGCGTACTGGTCAGGCTGTAGGGGTATCCGGCCCTGATCGCATTGATGCTCGCTTTCGGGATGATGGTCCCGGTCGGGCCCTCGTAGGTCATTCGTGACTGGTATTCGGTCGCCCAGGCCTCGAACTGTGCGATCACCGCGCTGGTCCTGACGATCGCATTCGGTGCGTCCGTGATGCCGGTTGGCCGAGGCAGGTAGGGCGTGTAGTAGCGGGGTTGATCGGTGAAGACTGTGACCTTGAAGTGCGCCTTTCCCGGTTCGACGCCCACGATGCCAAAGCCGGTCCCCTCGGCGACGAGCGCGAAGTCGGCCACCGCTCCATGGGTCACCATGAAGCGCGCCCCGAGGTCCTTGCTGAGATACCCTGGCCCCTGGAACTCCTCCACGGGTTCGCGCGAGATCTCGCCCGCCACCGCGCTGACGATCAGGTCGCCCTTGAGCTCCGCGCCCGACCGCTTGATTGCCTTCGCGGCGACGAGGAATGCGGCCATGGGACCCTTGTCGTTGACGACACCATCGCCGAAGATCTCGTCGCCTTCGACCCACGCCGTGTGATAGAGCGGGTCATTGGGATCCCGGGCCGACCAGACCGCGTCCCGCCGCAACGTCGTGTCGAGATGGGAGTTGAAGATCAGGCTGTAGCCGTCGCCACTCCCCTCGAGCCAGGCGGCGACGTTGAAGCGATCCTCGGTGAGCGCAAACTTGCGCGGCGCAAAGCCATTGTCGATCAACCAGTCGAAGACGAACTGCCCGGCAGCCCCCTCGCTCCCAGTCGGGCTATCGATGTTGCCAAGACTCAGAGCGAGCTCGACCACCTCGTCCCGATCGATCAATGCCACGACATCGTCTGCACTCATGGTCCTCGTCCCCTCTGGCCGGCATGGCTTAGGAGCCAAGAGTGTGACAGATGGATACACGCGGGTTCAATCTGTAGACACTAGGATTGACACTGTGGCGGGAGGCACAAGAGGTGGTGGCATGCGACGACAGGTGGTCCATCCGATCGGTGCGACGGCCGAGAGTGGCCGTTGGTCCCACGCCAGTCTCGTCGATCTTGCCGGCGTTCGACTGGTGTTCGTCGCCGGACAGACGGCACGACGGAAGGACGGCTCGACGTTGCCGCCCGAGGATTTCGAGAGCCAGTTCCGAATGGTCTACGAGAACCTGGATGCTGTGCTCGTGGCATCCAATGCCACCTTCGCGGATATCGTGTCCATGCGAACGTTCCTGACCCGCCGCGCTGACATCCCGGCATTCAGGCGATTGCGGGATGACGTGCACGGAGATCGCTTTCCCGACGGCGCTTATCCGCCGAACACTCTCGTCGTCGTGAGCAGCCTGGCGGAGCCCAACATGCTGTTGGAGGTCGAGGCAGTCGCCGTCGTGCATCAGTGACCTGCGTCCCGTGACTGCGCAGGTCCGCGACTGGCGCCCGCTTCTGGGAGCGTTCTTTCTCGGCTGGGTCTTCATGTACGCGGACCGGTCGGTCTTTTCGCCGGTCGTTTCCGAGATTCGTGGCGAGTTCGGGGTCAGCCTCGCCCAGATCGGCCTCCTGAGCTCCGCGTTCTTTCTGGCCTACGCGGCGCTCCAGGTTCCGTTCGGCATCGCGGCGGAGCGCGTTGGCAGGAAGCGGTTGCTCGTCGCCGGCTTTGCCCTCTTCGGCGTGTCGACTGCGGCATCCGGACTCGTGGGTGACTTCGGACTGCTCGTCGCGTTTGGTGTCGTGACCGGTATCGGCCAAGCGACGTACTACCCGACGCAGTTCTCGATCTCGGCGGAGGCGATACCGAAACGCGGCAGGGCGTTGGGTCTCGCGATCATCAACAACGGAATGGCAGTCGGCGTGGCCGGCGGGACGGTCGTCGCGACCGTGCTGGCCTTCAATGCCGGACTGGGTTGGCGGGTGTCGCTCGTGGTGATGGGCGCCCTCACCCTCGTCACCGCCGTCCTGATGGCCCTGCTGGTCTGGGAGCCTGCGCGCTCGGGGGAGCATCAGCGAGCGCCTGTTTCCGCGTCCCTGGGACGTCCGCAGATTGCCGCCTATGTCGCCGCTTTCTGCTCCCTGTTTGGGTTCTTTGTGATCCTTGTATGGCTTCCGTACTACCTGCAGTCGAGCCGCGGCTTCGGGTCGACCTCGTCGGGCTTCGTCGCCGCGCTCGCCGCCCTCCCGGCGATCCCGTCTGCCATCCTGCTCGCCCATTGGTCGGATCGGACCGGCCGCCGGCGCCCCCTCGTCTACGCCCTCTTCGTCGCGGCGGCAATCTCGCTCGTCACGATCGCGCTGGCCCCCGGGGTCGAAGTGCTGGTCCTCGCCCTGGTCGCATACGGTCTCACCGGAAAGCTCGTCGCCGACCCGCTGCTCGTTGCGCACCTCGCCGACATCACCGATCCCCGCGCGTACGCGATGACCTACGGATTGTTCAACTTCGCCGGCATGTCGGCGTCCGTCGTCGCGCCGCTGGCGGCCGGGATCATCGGCGAGCTGACCGGCGACATCGGCCCGGCATTCGCGCTCGCTGCGGGCCTGCTCATCTTCGGAACGGTGTTCCTCTGGAGATATGGTGGGCATGCGCCGGCACCTGATGAGGTCATGCCGACGGGCCTCGAACACGGAGAGCGGGGTCTTCGTCCAGGGTCCGCCGGCTGACAGGGTCCGCAGGGCAGGCCCTCCGCCGGCTGGGCATGGCGCTGTCTGATGGGCTGGGCCTCCACTAATCGCTCGTCGGCGCCGATCCCGCGTTCATGAGCCTGTCGTGATGCTCGGTCGAGTGGGCATCTCCACGCTGAATCGCCATGAGCCCGAGCGGTACCGCGACCAGGAAGGCCCCCATCGCGACTCGCGGATCCACGATCGTCGCGGCGAGCCCGGCGAAGACCGATGTACCCGGCCGCAGGCCGAGGTTTGCGACCGTGTGGATGGACATGACTCTGCCCCGCATTCCATCGCTGGCGACCGAGAGGAGCCGGCCGGTCAACACCGTGAACACGACCGCGAACCCCATGCCGACCAGCGCTGCCCCAAGCATCGCAAGCGGCAATCCCGGCGCCACGGCGAGCAGGCCGATGCCGGAACCCTGGGTGACCACGCCAAGCCGGGCAAGTCGCGTATCGCCCAGGCGGCGGCGCAGTGTGGGAACCAGGAGCAGGAGGAGCACAGCACCGCCGCTATGGGCGCCGATGATCAAGCCCGCCGCAGACTCAGTGCCCGACAGCACCTCCACCGCGAACACCGGGCTCAGCGTGCGCACCGCTTCCGGCAGGGCCGAAGTAGCGGCCACGCCGACAAGGATCGCCGCGATGACTGGTTGATGCCGCACGTATCGGAAGCCGGCCGTCAGGGCTGAGGTCGCGCTGCCTGGGTTCTCATTCGCGGGCGGGACCGATCGTGTCCGTATGAGCGCCATCGCGACGATCGGTCCAAGGAACGTCAGCGAGTTGATCCCGTATGCGAGCGCCGGCGGTCCGACCACCAGGATCATCGCCGAGAGCAGCGGACCCAGCAGCTGGCCGAGGGTGTACTGGAGCGAGTTCGTGGCCGTCGCGTCGACGAGCTCGTCCCGCTCGACGAGGACCGGCAGCATCGTCACGAACGCCGGCTTCGCGAACGCCCACGCGGTGTTCACGAGGAAGGCGTTCGCGATGAGGATGAGCGGCGTCACGAGCCCGAGCCCAGCGAGAGCGGTCAGGACGATCGTGAACCCCATGGCGATCGCCTGGGTCACGATGATGATCCGTCGGCGGTCCATACGGTCCGATGCGACACCACCCCAGAGACCAAACAGCAGGATCGGCAGGAACGTTGCGGCGCTGAGGACGCCAACCATCAGTGCGGACCCGGTCAGGACGTAGATGTGGACCGCGGCGGTGACGTTCTGCAGCCATGTGCCGGTATTCGAGAGCAAGCCGCCGGTCCAGTACAGGGAGAAATCCCTGTGGCGGAAGACCCCCAAGCGGGAACGCGGTGGCATCGGGGCGGCTGTGGGAGCCTCCGGAGCCTCGTCCGTCGTAAGACTCCTCAGCCGGCGGCGGCGCGCGCGGGCAGCCGCAGCGCGGCTGCCAGCGCCTGGATTTGTGAGACCCAGTCGGCAAAACGGAACCGAAGGTCGAGCACGAGGATATCCGCCCCGAGTTCGCGGTAGCGCTCGACCCCCTCGACGATGTCGTCCTCCGCACCGGCGATCACGGCGCCGGCAAGGTCACTCGCGCTTTCGAAGGTGCCGGACGGCGGCACCACCCACCACTTGTTCGCCCCGGCGAGGAGACCGTCGACATTGATGTGCCGGATGGCCTCCTCGCGGGTCGGCGCAACGCTGATCAGTGGCATTGCGCCGGTCAGGAGCATCGAAACGCCTCGTTCCGCGCGTCGGGCCGCAATCGTCGCCCTCCGCTTCTCGAAGGTCGGAAACGTGATCCGACCGGGAAGCCACCCGTCGAACGACTCCTCGGCCAGGCGTGACGCTCGCGGGCTCGATCCCCCGAACCAGAGCCGGGGCATTGGAGACGGCTTCGGCTCCATGGACACTTCCCTGAAGGCGTAGCGCTCCGTGCGGTACGGCGCAAGTCGGCCGTCCCACAGCGCGCGCGCGATGGTGACGTGTTCGCGCATGAGGTCGGGTCGGTCGACGCCCGACATCCCGAGCAGCTCGAATTCGTGCGCGAAGCCGCCGCCCCCGACACCAAGGTCGAGCTGCCGATGCCCGAGCCACGAGAGACTGGCAACGCTTCCGGCCAGGTGGAATGGGTGTCGGAACGGGATCACTGTGGCCGTCCCGAAGCCGATGCCTTCGGTTACGCCGGCGAGGAATGCGAGCGTCACAAAGGGGTCGATGAAGGTTCGATCACTTCCCTCGAGCCCGTGCGGCTCGAAGACGACATGATCGCGGACCCATAGGCTGTCGAACCCAAGGCGCTCTGCCATCCGGGCACCGTCCACGAGAACGTCGCGCTCGGCCGTTTCTCCAAAATGGGGGACGAGCAGCCCGAAGCGCATCAGCCGACGCCCGCGAGTGAAGGCGTGGGCCTCGCATGAGCGCCCCAACCCGGATCCACGGTGATGCGGCCATCCTCGTAGACGACCTTGCCGCGGACGAGTGTCTTCCTTGGCCAACCGCGCACAGTCCGCCCGGCGAACGGTGTCCAGCCGCACTTCGAAAGGACCATGTCGTCCGTGATCTCGACCTCAGCCTCGAGATCGACGAGTACCAGGTCCGCGTCGGCACCGACATCCAGCCGGCCCTTCGAGCCGAGCCCGAAGATCCGGGCGGGGCCAGCGGAGGTGATCTCGACCACCCGCTCGAGCTCCATCCGTCCCTGTGACGCCGCGTCGAGCAGCAGCGGCAGGTAGAACTGGGCGGAGGGAACGCCGGTGTGCGCTTTCCAGCCGTCGGTCCAGCCGGGTTCCTTCTCTTCCCGCAGGTGCGGACCGTGGTCGCTGGCAAAGATGTCCACCGTGCCGTCGCGGAGCGCAGCCCAGAGCGGCTCCGTGTTCTTCTCGGGAACGTAGTAGGCGAGAGCGTACGAACCAAGGCGTTCGATGTTCGCCCACTCGTTGCCGAGGAACAGCCCCCAGCTGTTGATCTCGGCCGTCACAGGTCGACCCTCGGCCTTGGCGCGCGCGATCTGGTCCAGCATCCCGGTCGTCTGGGTGTGCAGGATGTGCAGCCTCGTACCGGCCGCCTCCTGCAGCCGAAGCAGGACCGCAGTGGCGGTGTCCCAGATGATCCCGTCTCGATCCGAATACGCCTTGGCGTATGCCCGGAAATCACGCTCCCCGCGATCCCAGTACCCGTGCTCCAGGTAGGACATGATCGCCTGGTCGTGCGGATGGACCAGGAGCGGCAGACCGGTTGGTGCGACCGCGTCGAAGATCTCGAGGAGCTTGCCGTGGTCGTGGACGCCGATCCCGGGCATGTGTGGGTAGGACCGCTTGGTGTCGCCCACCATGAACACCTTGAAGGCCAGGATCCCCATCTCCGCCATGGCCGAGAGATGTTCCGGGATCGTGGCCGCAGGGTTGACGTTCCAGTCAACCACTGCGCGTTCCGCATACAGGTCGAACATCCCGGCGAGAAGGTCGGGCGTGTTCGGGGGCGGGTCCACGTTGGGCATCGCGACCGCCGTCGTGACACCGCCCGCTGCCGCTGCAGAGGTGCCAGAGGTGATGTCTTCCTTGTGTGTGTAGCCGGGATCGCGATGGTGTTCGTGCATGTCGATCACGCCCGGCAGGACCGCGAGGCCGGCGGCATCGATGGTCGACGTCGCCTCGGCCGACGCCCCCGGCTGTATGAGGGCGGCGATCCGTCCGTCTCGGACGGCAATATCCGTCCGGCTCTGACCGGTCGGGCTGACTACGAGCCCGCCGCGAATCACGAGGTCATACGGTGGCATGGAAGACCCTTCCTGTTCGTGCACGTGAGCTGGGAATCAGGCGCGTTGGCGAGCGGCCGTATCCGCGAGGCCGTTGGCTATCGCCGCAGCGTCGAGGACGGCGGCATACTTCACGTCCAGCTCGTGAAGCGCGACGTAATGCGAGAGCATCGAGCGGTCGAAGCAGGCATCGTGCGCGATCCCGACTGTGAACCCGAGGGCAGCGGCATCGAGGACGGTCGCCCGGACGCAACCGGACGTCGTCCCCCCTGTGACGATGACTCCCCTGATGCCCTCACGAATCAAGTACGACGCAAGCGGCGTGCCGAAGAACGCGTTGGCACGGGCCTTCTCGATCACGACGTCGCCAGGTGTCGGTGCGATGGCGTCAGCGATCTCGTTCCCCACTCCGGATTCCGCAGCCCCAACGGTCGCGCCGCCGAGCTGTGTCTCCGAATACGCGCGCGTGTAGATGACGGGACGTCGTGCCCGATGGAACGCATCGAGCAGGGTGCGGATCGCTCCGAGCGACTGCCATGCCGGCAAGCCGCACGCCGTCCGAACCTCGCGCGCCGCGGCGAGTGTCGGGAGCTTCGGACCCAGGAATGCGTTTGTGACATCGACGACGAGCAGGGCCAGAGACTCCCACGGCAGCTCGGGCTTGTCGGGCCGGCGGTAGACCTCGTAGATCTGCCGCTCTTCGTCGCTGAAGACGGCCTCCCATGGACGTTCGGCCGTGAGGTCGGCGGGATCCATCGGGGAGTCCCCCTTGGGATGTTGTCCGGCGGCTGTCATTGCCCGCCTGACGCGCGCGGTCGCCAGTTGTCGAAGCGCTGTTCAAGTGCCTGGAACCCGACACTCGCAATGAGCCCGATGATGGCGAGCAGGACGATCACCGCGAAGACATCCGCCGTCTGAAATCGCTGGCCGGAGTAGTTCAGGAAAAAGCCAAGACCTTCGGCACTGGCGTAGAGCTCCACAACGATGACGGCGATGATCGCCTTGCCCAGGGAGATCCGAAGGCCCGAGAGCAGCACGGGAATGCTGCCCGGGAGGATGATCGACCGAAAGATCTTGCTGTCCGATGCGGTGAAGCTTCGCGCGACCTTGAGGAGGTTCGGATCCGTCGTCATGACCGCGTCGACGGCGGCGTAGTACGCCGGGAAGAACGCGAGGAGGACGACGACGGCGAACTGCGATCGGAATCCGAGCCCAAGGAACACGAGCAACAGCGGCATCAACGCGATGCTGGGGGTGGAGTAGAGCAGCGACACGTGCGGAAGCAGCAGCCCGCGGATGGTTCGGAACCAGCCGGCAGCAAAGCCGATCAGCGTGCCGGAGATCACCGCAACCACGAGGCCCGAGATCAGCAGCCGTCCTGACGCGGCCAGGTGCGGAAAGATCTCGCCACTGGCAAACAGATCTACAAACGCAGCTGCCGTGTCGGTGGGAGAGGCGAAGATCAGCCGGTTGATGACCCCCGCGGCGGACAGTGCCTGCCAGCCCGCCAGCACGGCCACGACGCCGGCGATACCGAAGAGGAGTTGCTCCCGCTTCCGCAGCCCACCGCCGAGGCGACCGGCCAGGGTGGGCGCGGGCTCAGCGAAATTGGCGATCGGGTGGTCGGAAGCTGGCGCGGTACGCATCAGGCCACGTTGCTGGTCGGGTTTCCCGACCCCTCTCCCTCAGGCTTGATGAGGCTCCAGACCCGGCGCTCGTACCCCATGAGGAGCTCTTCTCGCTTCATCATCAGGTTGCGTGGACGCGCGGCGTCAATTCGGATGTCCTCTAGAAGCCGGCCAGGATGACTGCCCATTACCAGCACCCGGTCGGACAAGAACACGGCTTCGTCGATCTGGTGCGTGATGAACAGGACGGTCTTTCGCGTCTCCGACCACACGCGCAGCAGCTCAGCCTGCATGGCCTCCCGAGTCTGGGCATCGAGAGCCGCGAACGGCTCGTCCATCAGCAGTACCTCCGGCTCGGTCAGGAGGGCGCGAGCCAAATTCACACGTTGACGCATGCCTCCGGACAGCTCGTGCGGGTAGTACCGCTCGAAGCCCTTGAGGCCGACGAGATCGATGAGGTCGTGCGCCTTGGGCGTCATGGCCTTGGTGTCGCGGCCTTGGCACTCGACGCCGTAGACGACGTTGCCGAGAACCGTCCGCCACGGAAGCAGCGAGGCGTCCTGAAACACCATGGCTCGATCCTTGCCGGGCCCACGGACCTTCTGACCGCGAACGACAAACGTTCCGGCGGTCGGCGTGAGGAGCCCGCCGGCGATGTTCAGCAGGGTGGTCTTCCCGCAGCCGCTCGGCCCGACGATGCTCACGAATTCGCCGCCGTGAATCTCGAAGCTGACGTCGTCGACCGCCAGCATCTGCGTTTGCATCCGCTTCTGTTCGAACCGCATGGAGACGTGTCGCGCCTCCAGGCTGAGTGAGCTGGCGTCGGCGGTGGCGACAGATTGCATGCGTGCTCCCGCAGAAGAGGGCATATTCCTAGACTTCTCGCAGTGCCGGACGCCATCCGGCATATCGGCGTTCAAGCGCCGAGAAGAACAGGTTGGCCGACAAGCCCGCAATGGAAATCATGCCGATCGCCACGAACATCTTGTCGATCTGAAGTGTCGAACCCGTGATGTGAATGTAGTAGCCGAGACCCGCGGCGGAACCGTAGATTTCGGCGATCACGACACCGATCAGCGCGCGACCCACGCCAAGCCGGAGCCCCGTGATGATGTTCGGAACGGTGCTCGGCAGAACAATCGTCCGAAAGATCTGCGCTCGGCTTGCGGAGAAGCTTCTGGCTGCTCGAATGAGCTGTGCGTCCACTGTCTTGGCGCCGGCCATCGCGTTCAGGAAGAGGACGAAGAAGGCGCCGAGGAAGACGATGATGGTCGTGGTTCCGGGACCATATCCGAACCACAGGACGACAACCGGCAAGAGGGCCATCCTGGGAGTGACATAGATGGCGGTGATGATGGGCTCAAGGGTGTAGCCGACCCGACGGCTCCATCCCGCGAGCAGGCCCAGCAGCGTACCGAGCACGGCCGCCACACCGAAGCCAACAAAGAACTCCATGGCGCTCGTCTGGACATGCTCCAGGAAGCGCGGATCGGTCAACAGCTGAGACGCAGCGGAGGCGATCAGGTACGGCGAACTCGCGTAGAGCGGGTTGAAGATCCCGACCCGGACGGCAATCTCCCACATGGCCAGTACGGCCACGAGGGAGATCACCGCGAGGCGAAACTCGTAGCTTCGCATCGTCGCCTCCGCGCAGATGCTTGGTTGGCTAGTCCTTCAGCTGAGCGTTCTCGACAAATGAATTGTCGATGACGGTCGTCACGTCGATGTCCTTGATCCGCTGCTCTTCGCTGAGCTCCTGATGGGCCGCGAGAGCATCGGCGTTGACGGTGGGCTGATCCGGAAGCGTATCAACGTAGAGGTCGTAGAGCCCTTCGACATCTGCCTGATCCATGTCACCCGAATACTTCACAGCCGTCGCCACGGTCTCTTCCTTGTTGGTCTTCCAGAACTCGAGAGCCTCGACCAGCGCGTTGACGGTGCACTGCACGATCTCCGGGTTGTCCTGAGCATATGACCGCGTGGTGATGACCGCGGACTTCAGCAGTTCGAAGTCGCTCTCCGTGAAGTCGTACAGGATGTTGAAGCCCTGCTCCTCCATCTGGTTGCGGAGTCCGGCATCCACGAGGGTCGCCTGGACCTGCCCGGCGGCAAGCGCTGCGATCCGGGTCGACTCTCCGCCTACGGAAACGACGCGGGTGTCCACATCAGGCTCGAGCCCCAGCTCCCGAAGTCCGAGTCGCACCAGCGAGTCCGACTCTCCGCCGAGCTCGTTTGCACCGGCGATCTTCCCTCGCAGGTCCTCGGCCTTCGTGATGCCTTCTCCGCCGACGATCATGTCGGTGGGGGTCCCATCCTCGAATGCGTAGATCGCCACGATATCGGCGCCCTCGGCGATCGGGTCCAGGATGTCCGCTCCGGACGCGAAGGCGATGGGCGTCGACTTCGAGATGACGCCACTGAGGATACGAGCGCCCTCGGCGTTGATCAGCGTCGCGTCGAGGCCGTACTTGTCAAACAGGCCCTGTTCTTCCGCGATCCACATCGGCCAGACGGACTGTGACACGGAGTGCCAGCCCAGATTGATCTGGCCGAGGTCGGCGCACGCTTGCGCGCCCGCACTGGCACCGGGCTGGCTCGACGCGGGTGGGTTGGTGCCGGGTGCACTTGTCGCGGGACCGCCGGCACACGCGGCCACCGCGAAGGCGACGCCAAGCAGCGCCGCGGCGCGCAGTCGAAGAGTACTCAAGTCTCGGGTCTCCTCCTGCCAGATCCACCATGCCCCGCCCCCAGGAGGCGAGGCTCAGATCGCCACCAGACTAGCGAGAATGTCAACCAAGTACGTAAGAATGGCGCCAATCTCGGTGGGTTTGTATACGCTACATCACGGGCGGCGTTTGCAACATCCCCCTGGTGCTGGCATTCGCTACGCGTATCGCGCCGCAAGCCACGTCGCAAGGAGCTCAAGGTGCACGGCGCGGGTGTCCCCATAGTCCGCGCTCACGGGCGTCATCTCGTGGACAGCCCCCTCGACGTAGATGAGGGTCTTGTCTGGCGTCCCTCGCGCAGCGTTGTACATGAGCTCCGCCGCCGAGACATGCACCTCCGGGTCCGCGGAACCGGCGGTGATCAGGAGCGGCACAGTGACCCGGGCAATATTTGCGGCCGTCGTCGAGTTCGTGCTGTGGAGATCCATGCCGGTGGCGTCCGGCATCGGCACATAGCCTCGATACAGGCGCGGGTCCATCGCGATCGCCCTGTAGGACAGGAAGGACTCCGCGGTATGAACAGTGCCGCCATCCCGAAACTGACGATTCCGTGCTGCGTACCCCGGCACGGGACGCCGGCTGCTCCGAATCCGCCTCGTCGTGCCGGACGGAAAGAGCTGGTACTCGCCAGCCGTTTCAGCAGCCAGGGCGAGGTCGACGCAGGCGAGCTCGGCCCGCGTTCCGGGGATGACCATGACCGCGTGATCGGTGAAGAGGTCCGCGCCGCGTAGGGAAGCCGCTTGACGCTCACGCGCGCGAGCGATCAACCGGTTCATCCGCCCGGCCTGTGCTTCGAAGTACCGGTCAAGGAACTCCGGCGAATACGCCGCCGTCCCGTGCGTTGCGTCGTAGCCGTTGTCGGGCGAGAAAGGATCGAGATCGGGATCCCTGGTGCCGCGGGCCTCGTCGACGACCGAGCCGTCCAGACGAGTCACGAATGACGGAGCGGTGCCTGTCGTGCTGTTCTGCACGACGATGCCGTCGGCCGGCGGGAGCCGCCACTCCGCGCCGTTTCTCTCGAACCCGCGGAAGGCCGATAGCGATCGGTCTGGATCGAAGGCAGCATTCCCCGACTCTGCCACCGCCTGGTAGTAGCTCATCAGAGGGCCGGCGGCGCTCCAGCCGTACAGGACGACACTCCGGTACCCGCGAATGCGCATCTCCTGTACCGCGGCGGCGACGTCCAGCGCCAGTGGTTCCCATACCGTGGTCACTTCGGTCCCCGCCGCACTGTTGGTCACGCGGTTGTTGAAACCGAAGGTGTCGATGCCGAGGCCGGGTAGCTCTTCGAGCGGCCAGGCACCGAAGTTGTCCGCGCTGTCACGCCGCGGATGCGTCTGGATGACGACAACACGGGAAGGCTGACGGCTCCGCCGAAGCACGCCGTCCACCGAGCCAAACTCGTTCCGAACGGGCACGTACTCCGGGACGCTCTTCATGGGCGCCCCGGTGGTGAACTTCGCCGTGTCGGTCATGCCACGCCGCGCTCGCGCCTCTGCTCTGGATCCATCATCCGATGGTTGCATGCCTCCCCTTTTTCAGGGACGTCCTGATCAACGGCCAGCGCGGTCGCGAGCCACGATGACCGCGGTCACGGCGATCGTCGTGCCAGTGGCAGACAGCACCCCGCCGTCCCGGTGGCGGCCGCCAGCGAACCTGCCATCGCCGCGGGCGGTGTCAGCCGAAGCGTTCGCGGAGGCGCGGCAGGATCTGCTCGCCGTACCGGGCAATCGCGCCTTCCTGGTCCTCGCCGGGGAAATGGAAGACGAGGTGGTCGAAGCCGTAGTCCACGTACGCACGGATCTGTTCGAGGTGCTCGTCGGCATCGGATGACACGAGCCAGCGCGTGTGCGCGTACGGCTCCGCCTCCTTGGCCAGGCGCTCCAACTCGCGCGGATCCTCGACCCCCATCTTCTTGTCACCCGGGAGCGCGAGGGCGGCCCACAGCTTGGTGTCCTCCCTGGCGCGGTCGGCATCGGTGTCGAAGCTGACCTTCATCTCGATCATCCGGGCCAGACGCGACTCGTCTCGGCCGGCCTTGGCGGCGCCTTCCTCGAGCGCTGGGAGGAGCGTCTCCGTGTACAGCTCCGCGCCCTTGCCCGAGGTGCAGATCAACCCGTCGCCGACCCGTCCCGCCAGCCGGGCGGCCGCCGGGCCGGATGCCGCGATGTAGATGGGCACCGGCTCGTCCGGGCGGTCGTAGACGGTCGCGTTGATCGTCCGGAAGTAGTCGCCGTCGTGCGACACGAACTCCTCGCGGAACAGCCGCTGGATGAGCTGGACCGATTCCTTGAGCCGTGCGAACCGCTCGCTCTGCTCCGGCCACGTCAATCCCAACCGGCACTTCGTTCATCGATTCACCGGTACCCACCCCGAGAATCACGCGGCCGGGCGCCAGGCACGCCAGCGAGGCGAACGCCTGGGCGACGATCGCGGGGTTGTAGCGAAACGACGGTGTGAGGACGCTCGTGCCGAGCGTGACGCGACGGGTCGCCTGGCTGGCGGCACCGAGCCACACCAGCGCGTTCGGGGCATGGCCGTCGGTGTGGCGCCACGGCTGGAAGTGGTCGCTGGTCCACACAGAGTCGAAGCCGGCGTTCTCCGCCGCGACTGCGAGATCGAGGAGTCGCTGGGGCGGGAATTGTTCGGCGGATGCCTTGTACCCGAGTTTCAGAGCCATGCGTACCTCGTCACGTCACGTCGTCGAATGGATACGAACGTGCTTGGATTGTATACAGTTGGGCCGGCCAGCGAGAGTGGCGCTTAGAGCCGGACGCTTGGGGGGCGGCTCCTGTCGAACATGTGGACCGTGTCGACGAAGCGGACCTGCTTCGTCTGGTAGCCCATCACGAGCGAGTGCGTCCGCGCGCCACCCCCGAAGAATCGCACGCCTGCGAGCAGGTCGCCCGCCGTGACGCCGGTTGCCGCGAAGACGAGGTTCTCCCCGGGCGCGAGATCGTCCGTGGTGTAGACGCGGTCCTCGTCGCCGTGGCCCATCCGGGCGCCGCGGGCTCGCTCGTCGTCGTTTCGATAGCGGAACCTCGCCTGGATCTCGCCCCCGAGGCACCGCATGGCGGCCGCGGTGATGACGCCCTCGGGCGCGCCGCCAATACCCATCACGGCGTGGACGCCGGTCCCGGACACCGCACAGGAGATGGCCGCCGAGAGGTCGCCGTCGCCGATCAGCTTGATCCGTGCCCCCGATTCCCGGACCTCGGCGATCAGCTCGTCATGGCGTGGGCGCTCGAGGATGACGACCGTGATGTCGTTGACGCGCCGGCCGAGCGCCTCGGCGATGCGACCGAGGTTCTCGCTCGGGCGTTCGCGGATATCCACCTTGCCGGCGACGACGGGTCCCACACACAGCTTCTCGAGGTACGTGTCCGGCGCGTGCACGAGGCCGCCGTCCTCGGACGCGGCGAGCACGGTGATTGCGCCAGCCTGACCGTGCGCGACGAGGTTCGTTCCTTCGAGAGGATCGACCGCGATGTCGATGGCCTGGACCTGTCGACGGCCGTTGTCGCGACGCCCGACCTGCTCGCCGATGTAGAGCATCGGGGCCTCGTCGCGCTCGCCTTCGCCGATGACGATCCGGCCGGCGAAGTCGATCTCGTCCATCGTCCGGCGCATGGCCTCGGTGGCAGCTGCGTCGGCCTCGTCGCGCGCGCCTCGACCCATGAACCGCGCCGACGCGATGGCGGCGGCCTCGGTCACGCGGACCATCTCGAGGGCGAGCAGCTGTTCCATGTCCGCTCCTTGGCTCGATGCGGCGGGGCCTGTCATCCTCTCACGTCGGACGGAGTCGGCGCGGGTCAGCTCCCTTCCTCAGCTACGGCCGGCCGATCGCCCAGCGCTGACCGAGCAGCGCCAATGAAGGTGTCCACCAACGGGTCGGTGCGGTCGCGGGGCCACGCCAGGACGACCGCCCCGGGTTCGAGATCCGCCACGGGAACCGTCACGATGTCTGGCGGCAGGTATTCCGCCGCGAGCGTCGGCAGGGTGAAGCCGAAGCCGCGGCCGGCGGCGACAGCCGGCACCCACTCGACGCCGGACCGCACTTCGGGGCCAGTGGACCGCTCACCAAGCGGGTGCTCGAACCAGAACCGAGTCCATGCGCTGCTGGGCGCGGGCACCCGAAGCCACGGCAATCCGGACAGGTCCTGCACCCGCACCTCCTCTCGCCGTGCGAGCGGGTGCTGGGCCGGAACCATGACGTGCCTCCGCTCCTCGAGGACGGTCAGCGTCCGGAAGTCGTCCGCCACGGGTCCCAACACGAACGCGAGGTCGCTGGTCCCGCCGCCAAGGCCCGCGGTCGGATCCGAATAGTCGTGCCCCGCCACGTGCAGCTCGACGTGCGGCGACGTTTCGCCGAACCGCGCGATCGTCTCCCTGATGAGCGACAGATTGTGCACGGCCACCGCGACCCCAACCGTGAGGTGCCCGCTGTGACCAGCAGCCGCCTGTTCGAGCGTGTGGAGCGCCTCGGCCACGTCGGCCAGGACCTTTCGAGCTGGCAGCACGAACGCTTCGCCCGCGTTCGTCAACGCGACGTGGCGCGTGCTCCGAACGAACAGCCGAACCGCGAGCCTGCGCTCAAGCTCGCCGATCGTCGCACTCAATGACTGCTGCGCCACGTGCAGCCGCGCGGCGGCCCGTGTGAAGTTGAGCTCCTCGGCAACGGCCAGGAAGGCACGCAGGTCGCGCAGATCGAACGCGGACTCGGTCTCGATCGGGGGTCGTTGGTCGGCCGGCGGAAGGTCCATCTGAGCCGAGTGTAGGCCGCACCGGATCGGCGATCTACAGCCGGAGACTGTTGGTCGACCCGGATCACGTGTTTCACATGCGCCCACGCCGCTTGCACCGTGGACGACATCCCGCTCGAGCGGGTGTCAGCAAGCCACAGGTGCCGTCGGTCATGCCGCCGGCGCAGGAGTCATGACATGCAACGCCCCCTCCGTGCCATCGCGTACGGGTTCCTCATCTGGTGGATCTGGTTCGGCTTCCTCGGCCTTTCCCGGCTGCTTCCCGACGCGGTCACCTCGGCACCGTCCTTTCCCTCGGTTCGGCTACTTGTCCTCGTGCTGCTTGTCGTCGGCTTCGCCGTCGACTACCTGCGACGGATCGGGCGTGGCTCCGGCCGCGAAGGTCTCGCCGTCGGGCTGCTGTGGGCCGTCCTCCTGGTCGCGAACGACCTCGGTCACTTCGCGTTCATGGAGCCGGTCGACCTCGGGCAATACCTGACCGTGTTTGCGCCGCTGTACCTGTGGGTTCCCGTCGCGATGACCCTCGTCTTCGGCGCTCTGGTGGCCCGGGTTCAGCGCGAGGCCTCCCGTGACTGAGCCCGTGCCGGCGGAGGTCGGCACCCTCGAGCGGCGGAGACCGGAGCACCCTTCGTTCGAGCTCGAGCAGTACCGCGGCGAGCTGCGCCGGTACTGCCGGCGCATCCTCGGATCGGGCTTCGAGGCCGAGGACGCCGTCCAGGAGACGCTCCTGCGGGCGTGGCGGAGCCTCGACACCTTCGAGGGCCGCTCGTCGCTCCGGACGTGGCTCTACCGGATCGCGACGAACGTCTGCCTCGGGATGCTGAGCGCGAGCCAGCGGCGTGCGCCGCCCGTTTCGGTCGAGGACGAATTGCGCACCGTTGAGCCGGCTGGCCATATCGAGCCGCCGGACGCAGGAGATCCGGCGAGCGTCGCCGTCGCGCGTGAGTCCATCCGACTTGCCTTCGTTGCCGCGCTCCAGTCCCTGTCGCCGGGGCAGCGCGCCGTGCTGATCCTCCGGGAGGTGCTCCACTGGAGGGCAGCCGAAGTCGCTGAGCTCCTCGGTACGACCGTGATCTCGGTGAACAGCGCGCTCCAGCGTGCTCGAGCCGGGCTCGCCACCCGCCGCGCGGCGGCAGCGACCATGCCGGCCGATGTGGACGTCGAGGAGCGGGCGCTGCTGACGGGCTACGTGGAGGCCTTCGAGCGATCGGACATCGATGGCCTCGTGGGCCTTCTCCGCGAGGACGCCTCCGTTCCTCGCTGAAGGAAGGGGTCTACCAACCCGGGTGGTGCTGCGCGCGTCGGAGTCCGCGTTCGGACCGCTGCTACCAACCGGGATGGTAAGACGGCCGAATCAGGCCAATTCCCTGCGCCGGTCGCGCCGAGTACCACGGGGATTGGTAACCGGACGGGCAAGCCGCCGACCCGCGGGGAGCAGAGTCCGCCCCAGCCCGAAACCGCCTAGTGGCGGAAGTGCCGGCGGCCGGTGAAGACCATGGCGAGGTGGTGCCGGTCGGCGACCTCGATGGCCATCTCGTCGCGGATCGAGCCACCCGGCTGGATGATCGCCGTGATCCCGGCCAGCGCGGCGGCCTGGATGCCGTCGGGGAACGGGAAGTACGCATCCGATGCCATGACCGCGAGCCTGGCCCGGTCGCCGGCCCGCCGCAGCGCGATCTCGACCGAGACCTGCCGGCTGGCCTGCCCGGCGCCGATGCCGACGGTCGCCCCGCCCCGCGCAAGCACGATCGCGTTCGAGCGGACATGCCGCACGGCGCGCCAGGCAAACAGCAGATCGGTCAGCTCCTCGAGGGTGGGCCGGCGTTTGGTGACCACCTGCAGCCGGCCGCGATCGAGCCCGGTGTCGTCGAGCGTCTCGACGAGCAGGCCGCCCGCGACCCGCTTGAAGTCGAGGTTCGCGATCCCGTAGTCGCGCATGCCCTCGGTCGGGTTTGGCGGCACCGACAGGATCTCGAGCCCGGGCTTGGCGCGCAGGATCCCAATGGCCAATTCGCTGTAGCCCGGTGCGATCACCGCCTCGTAGGAGTTCGCCGCAATCTCCCGCGCAGTCGCGCCGTCCATCTCGCGATTGACCCCGACCGTGCCGCCGAACGACGCGACCGGGTCGGTCTCGAGCGCGTGCCGGTAGGCCTCCACGAGCTCGTCGTTCGACGCGAGCCCGACGGGATCGGTGTGCTTGACGATCGCGACGGTCGGCGCCGTGTAGTCACGGGCGATCCGGTATGCGGTGTCAAGATCGAGGAGGTTGTTGAAGGACGGCCGGGCGCCCTGCAGCTGCGCGGCATCGGCCAGGGTTGCCGAGCGGTGCGTCGTCTCGCGATAGAACGCTGCGTGCTGATGCGGGTTCTCGCCGTAGCCGAGGTCATCGACCTTCTCGAGCACCATCGCAAGCCGCGGCGGAAACATCGTGCCCGCGATCTGGTTGAGGTACGCCGCAATCTCCGCGTGGTACGCGGCCACGGCACCGAACGCCTCGGCGGCGAGCTGCGCCCGGAACTCCGTCGAGACCGACCCGAGCTCGCGCAGCTCCTGGACGACCCGCGGGTAGTGCGCGGGCTTGGCCACGGCCGCCACGCCGGCCGCGTTCCGTGCCGCCGCGCCGAGCAGGGCCGCGCCGCCGACATCGATGAGCTCGATCGCCTCGTCGATCCCGACCAGCCGCCGCCCCACCTCGGGGGCGAACGGGGTCACGTTCACGACCACGATGTCGATCGGGCCGATGCCCTGCTCCTCGAGCTCGGCGAGCTGGCTCGGAACGTCGCGCCGGGCGAGGATCCCGGCGTAGACGGCCGGGTGGAAGGTCTTGACCTGGCCGCCGACGAGGGGCGGAACCTGGGTCAGCTCCGACACGGACGCAACCTCGACGCCGTCGGCGGCAAGGTGCTCGCGCGTCCCGTCGGTGGCGAAGATGTCGACGCCCAGGTCGCGCAGCTCGCGGGCGAAGATCGAGATCCCGTCGCGGTCGGCGACCGACAGCAGGGCTCGCAACGCAGGTCTCCTCCCGTGTTCGGTCGTGGTCGCGACCGGTGGTGTCGCTGGGGGTTGCGGCACCAGTCCGGCCCTCGCGATGCCGCCATCGCATCCCGGCTCTGGGGGCCGAGTATAGCGGCTGGCGTGGCATACTCCGTCCGGCTGGCCCGAGCGCCGCGTCGCGCTGCGTGCCGCCCTCCCGCGCCGATCTCCACCGACCGACGAGGACATTCGTGAAGCTCGCCCCCTGGGAATACCTGTTCGAGCCGTTCAACGACTTCAACTTCCCGGACCTGTTCTGGCCCTCGGTCTGGGCGTCGCTCGTCGGGCTCGTCCTGGTCGTCGTCCTGTACAACGTGCGCACGCGGCAGCTGCATCGCCACCGCCCGTACCTCGACCTCTGGGAATGGCTCCTCTGGACCGGGCTCATCACCTTCAGCCTGCTCCTGATCGGCGCCATCTTCGTGTTCGACTTCATCCTCGTGTTCGCGACGGCGGTCATCGGCATCGGGACGCTCGTGTGGGTGCAGTTCCGCAAGTTCCCGCCGATCCTGGCCGCCTACGAGCAGCGGCTCGTCCGCCAGCGCTACGCGACGCGCGCACGTACGGCTGATCCGGAGGCCACGATCCGTCGCCGCGGCAACCGCCGGCAGCGCCGTCGCCGCTGAGCTCGCCATGCCCATCGAGATCCGGCGTTTCGGCGTCGGGAACCGGCGCCCCGGCGGACCCGCAGGAACGAGGGGCATCACCTCGCAGGTGATCCACAGCGATGGCCGGGGCACGGTCGTCGAGCTTGCCTTCACGCGGGGCGCGGCAATCGAGCCGCACTCCAACCCGAACACGACCTGGTTCGTGGTGATCGAGGGCGGTGGCTGGGTCCTCGTCGGCGACGAGAAGACGCGGATCGCGGCCGGCGAGGCGGCCCACTGGCCGGCGGGGCAGGTGCACGGCGCGTGGACCGAGCACTCGGAGATGCGCGCGTTCGCCATCGAATACGGCGGCGTGGACGACAGCGAGGTCACGGGCGTCCTGCCGGGTCGCGCGCGCGAGCTGATCCACGGCACACAGCGCGCGGCACCCGCGGTGGGGGAGCTCGCCGACCCGATCCGGCCGGCCGTCAACGATCCGGCGTCGGGCGAGCCGCTCTAGCGCTCGAGCACCGCGCCGAGCTGGCTCAGGATCGTCGCGGTCGCACCCCACACGGACAGGCCCTCGACCGCGAAGATTCCGTGTCGGACCGGCCAGCCACGCACAACGCGCTCCACCACCTCGACGGGTGCACTGGGCAGGAACGCCGCGATCGGGGCGTGCACGATGCGAGCCACCTCCGCCTCGGCCGCCCGAAGGACCGGCATGCGATCGGAAAGGGCCACGACCGGCGTGACGTGGAAGTTGCTGACCGGAATCCAGAAGCGGTCGAGCTGTCCGACCACCCGCACGCCCGCTTCCTCGGCATCGAGACCGACCTCCTCGGCCGCCTCGCGCAAGGCCGTCGCCGCCAGGTCGTCGTCGCCGGGCTCGGCTCGGCCGCCGGGCAGGCTGACCTCACCGCTGTGGTGCCCGTCCCGGGTGGCACGCTCGGTCAGGACAATGCGCGCCATGCCGTCCGCGTCCGGATGGATCAGCGCGAGCACCGCTGCGGCGCGCGGCGTCACGTTGGCGGGCGGCTCGCGCAGGGACCGCGCCCGGTCATCGAGGACGACGGCGACGACGTTCTCGGCCGGTGGCGGGAGGTGAACGGGGAACGGCGTCAGGCGTTCGACGACGAGGTCGTATCGCACGCGCAGACGCCGCTCAGGCCCTGATCAATTGACGAGGTCGCCGCCGTCGCGCTTGCCCGGCGCGCTGTCGGGCAGATCGAGGATCGTCGTGCTCCGACCGCCGCCGGCCGGGACCTCCTCGCGGGCACGTGCATCACGCCGCGTGCCGGTCTCGGTCACGACCGTCGAGCCCGCCGTCGAGAACACGAGGGTCCCCGAGACGAGATCGGCGTCGGCCACGATCCGATCGCCCGGTCGGAACTGGCCCTGCAGCAACGCCCGCGCGAACTGGTTCTCGACCAGCCGCTGGATCGTCCGCTTGAGCGGCCGCGCCCCGTAGGCGGGGTCGGTGCCTTCGCGGACGATGAGCGCCCGGGCCGCCGGCGTGAGCTCGAGCGTCAGGTCCTGCTCCTTGAGCCGGGTCTCGAGGTCGGCCACGAGCAGGTCCACGATCCGCGTCAGGTCGGCCTCGGTCAGGGCATGGAACACGATGACCTCGTCGACCCGGTTGAGGAACTCCGGCCGGAACTGCGCGCGCAGCGCCTCCGTCACCTGCCGCTTCATCGACTCGTAGGCCTCGTCGCCGGCACGACCGCCGGCAGCCGCAATCGCAGTCGAGCCGACGTTGCTCGTCATGATGACGACCGTGTTCCGGAAGTCGACCGTGCGACCCTGGCCATCGGTCAGGCGCCCGTCGTCGAGCACCTGGAGGAGCACGTTGAACACGTCGGGATGCGCCTTCTCGATCTCATCGAGCAGGATTACCTGGTACGGGCGCCGGCGGACTGCCTCGGTGAGCTGGCCGCCCTCCTCGTAGCCCACGTAGCCCGGGGGCGCACCGACGCAGCCGCGACACGGCGAACTTCTCCATGTACTCGCTCATGTCGATGCGAACCATCGCGCCGTCGTCGTCGAACAGGAACCCGGCCAGCGCACGCGCCAGCTCGGTCTTGCCGACGCCGGTGGGACCGAGGAACAGGAACGACCCGATGGGACGGCGCGGGTCCTTGAGCCCTGCCCGGGCGCGGCGGACCGCGTCGGACACGGCTGCGATCGCCTCGTCCTGGCCGACCACCCGCTCGTGCAGCCGGTCCTCCATCTGGACGAGCTTGGCCGTCTCGCCTTCGAGCATCTTCGAGACCGGGATCCCGGTCCACGCGGCGACGATCTCCGCGATGTCGTCCGCGGTGACCTCCTCCTTGAGCATCGAGCCGGGACCCTGGAGCGTGTTGAGGCCGCTCTCCTGCTCCTCGAGCCGTGCCTGGAGCTCGGGCAGCGTCGCGTAGCGCAGCTTTGCAGCCGTCTCGTAGTCGGTCTCGCGCTGCGCCTGCTCGATCCGCAGCTGGGTCTGCTCGATCTCGCTCTTCGTGACACGGATCGCGGCGATGGCGGCCTTCTCGGCCTCCCAGCGCTGCTTCATGCCGCCCGACTGCTCCTCGAGGTCGGCCAGCTCCTTCTCGAGGGCCTCCAGCCGCGCCTTCGACGCGTCGTCGGTCTCCTTGCGCAGTGCCTCGCGCTCGATCTCGAGCTGGATGCGCCGGCGCTCGAGCTCGTCGAGCTCAACCGGCATGGAGTCGATCTCCATGCGAAGGCGAGACGCCGACTCGTCGACCAGGTCGATGGCCTTGTCGGGCAGGAAGCGCTCGGTGATGTAGCGGTTGGACAGGGTGGCCGCCGCCACGAGCGCGGAATCGGTGATCCGGACGCCGTGGTGGACCTCGTACCGCTCGCGCAGCCCCCGCAGGATCGAAATGGTCTCCTCGACCGTGGGCTGGTCGACGAGGACCGGCTGGAACCGCCGCTCGAGGGCTGCGTCCTTCTCGACGTGCTTGCGGTACTCGTCGAGGGTCGTCGCGCCGATCGTGTGGAGCTCACCCCGCGCGAGCATCGGCTTCAGCAGGTTCGACGCGTCCATCGCGCCCTCTGCCGCGCCGGCACCGACGACCGTGTGCAGCTCGTCGATGAACAGCACGACCTGGCCGTCGGAGTCCTTGATCTCCTTGAGCACCGCCTTGAGCCGCTCCTCGAACTCGCCGCGGAACTTTGCCCCGGCGATGAGCGCACCGAGGTCGAGCGACACGACCCGCTTGTCCTTGAGCCCCTCCGGGACGTCACCGCGGACAATTCGCTGGGCCAAGCCCTCCGCGATGGCCGTCTTGCCAACGCCGGGCTCGCCGATGAGCACCGGGTTGTTCTTGGTGCGGCGGCTCAGGACCTGGATGACGCGCCGGATCTCCTCGTCACGCCCGATCACCGGGTCGAGCCGACCCGCCCGCGCCTCGGCGGTGAGGTCCCGGCCGTACTTCTCGAGCGCTGCGTAGGTGCCCTCGGGGTTGGGGGAGGTCACGCGCTGTCCCCCGCGCACGCTCTGGAGCGCCTGGAGGAGCGCCTCGCGACCGGCGGCGTGCTTCTCGAGCAGCCGCTGGCCCTCGCCACCGGCCTCGGCAATCCCGAGCAGGAGGTGCTCGGTCGAGGTGTATTCGTCGCCCAGGCGGCGAGCCTCGGCCTCTGCGTGCTCGATGACGCGCTTGGCACGCGGATCCAGCGCGAGGGAGCCACCCTCGATCCGGGCGCGCCGGGCGAGGATCGCGGCGAGCTCGCCGCGGAACGCGGTCAGGTCGACGCCGAGCCGGCGCAGGGTCTCCGCGGGGATGCCGTCGTCGGGCTCGATGAGGGTGCTGAGCAGGTGCTCCGCATCGAGCACGGGGCTCTTGCTTCGCTCCGCGAGCTGCTGCGCCGCGATGACGGCCTCCTGGGCCTTCTGGGTGAAGCGATCGAGTTGCATCGGTCTGTCTCTCGGATTCGGGTCAGCGGGGGTCTGGTTGATCGACGAGGTCGAGGAACGTGCGCGCCGCCTCGCGGGCCTCGTCGCTCAGGCTCGTCGGGAGGACGACGCGGGTCCTGACGTACAGGTCGCCGGTCTCGCCGCCATGCATGCGTGGCATGCCCTGGCCGGACAGCCGGAAGGTGCGACCGGTCTGGGTGCCGGCCGGGACCTTGAGGAGCACCCGGCCCTTGAGCGTTCGAACCGGGATCTCCGCACCGAGGAGCGCCTCCTGGAGGGTGAGCGGCTCCTCGACGTCGAGATCGGCGCCGCGCCGCTTGTAGCGGAGATCGGGCAGCACCTTGACGACGACGAAGAGGTCGCCGCCGCCCGGTCCCTTCCCGCTCAGGCGGATCCGTGTGCCGGTGTCCGCGCCGCGCGGGATCTGGATCTCGAGCCGCTTGCCGTCGACATCGACCAGCCGGCTCGTGCCGTGGAAGGCCTCCGACAGGGTGATCTCGGCGTGGGCCTCGGCGGCCGCCGGTGGCGCGGGAGGCGCCAGCCGGGCCGTCCGCGCCGTAGTCGATGCCGCTGATCCCCATGCCGGCGAGCACGTCCTCGATCGAGCCGCCGGAGGTGCGCCCCGCGGCGGACCTCCGGGAGCCGGCTGCCGTCGCGCCACCGCCACCGCCGTTCCCGCCGAAGAACATCCGGAAGAAGTCCGAGAAGCCCTCGGCGTCGCCCGACGAGCGGAACTCGTAGCGGACGTTGCCGCTGCCACCGACCCCCCCGAACGGACTGCCCGCCCCGAACGGATTGGCGCCGGCGGCCCCGGCGCCGGCCCCGGCCCGGCTATACGCCTCCCAGTTGGCGCCGAGGGCGTCGTACTGCTTGCGCTTCTCCGGATCGGACAGGACCGCGTGCGCCTCGTTCACGTCCTTGAAGCGACGCTCGGCAACGGCGTCACCGGGCTTCGCGTCCGGGTGGTGCTCACGGGCGAGCTTGCGGTACGCCTTCTTGATCTCTGCCTGTGACGCGGTCCGGGGAACGCCGAGAACCGCGTAGTAATCCTTGTATTCCATGGCTCACACCCTCACCAGGGCGCAGGACAGGGCAGCAGTCCGCCGCAGGTGGACCCGGACGGACTGTGCCATTGGTTCAGTTGCCCTCGACCACCACGGGCGGCTGGTCGGACGGCGGGAACGTCGTCCGGCGGACCCGGCTCTCGGTCTCGGGGTTGGGATCGAGCTCATCGGTGCCCTTGACGATCTTCGGCGGCTCGGCGTGGAGCGGCTTCGGCTTGCGCCGGAGGGCCGCCTCCAGGACCTGATCCATCGAGTCGACGAGGACGAGCTTGATCTGCTTGCGGATCTCCTCGGGGATGTCCCGGAGGTCCTTCTCGTTCTTGCGCGGCAGGATCACGATCTTCGCACCGGAGAGGTGCGCAGCCAGGATCTTGCTCTTGAGGCCACCGATCGGCAGGACCCGGCCGCGGAGCGTGATCTCGCCGGTCATCGCGACGTCCTTGCGAACGGGGATGCCGGTGAGGGCGCTGACCATGGCCAGGGCCATCGTGATCCCCGCGGACGGACCGTCCTTCGGGATCGCGCCGGCGGGCACGTGGATGTGAAGCGTGTTCTTCTCGAAGACGTCACGCGAGATGCCGAGGCTCGAGGCGTTCGCCCGGGTCCACGACAGCCCTGCACGAGCGGACTCGCGCATGACCTCGCCAAGCTGGCCGGTGAGGATGAAGTCCTCGCGGCCCTCCATCTTCGTGACCTCGATCGCGACGACGTCGCCACCGACCTCGGTCACGACCAGGCCCGTTGCCGAGCCGGTCTGGTCCTCGGGCTCCAGCTCGCCGTAGTCGAACCGCTGCGGGCCGAGGAACTCGGTCAGCTTCTTCACGTCGACGACCGTCTTGCGCTTCCGGCCCTCGGCAACCTGCCGGGCGACCTTGCGCATGACGTTGGCGACCTCGCGCTCGAGGTTCCGGACGCCCGCCTCGTGGGTGTACGACCGGACGAGCTCCGTCATCGCCTCGTCGGTGATCTGGATGCGCTTCTCTGTGAGGCCGTGGTTCGTCATCTGCTTGGGGATGAGGAACCGGCGTCCGATCTGGATCTTCTCCTGCTCGGTATAACCCGGCAGCTGGACGATCTCCATCCGGTCGCGCAGCGGCGGCGGGATGGGATCGAGGAGGTTGGCCGTCGCGATGAAGAGCACCTTGCTCAGGTCGAACGGCACCTCCAGGTAGTTGTCCTGGAAGCTGAAGTTCTGCTCCGGATCGAGGACCTCGAGCAGCGCGGAGCTCGGGTCACCCCTGAAGTCCATGCCGATCTTGTCGACCTCGTCGAGCATGAAGACCGGGTTGTTCGAGCCGGCCGTCTTGACGTTCTGGATGATTCGGCCCGGCAGCGCGCCGATGTACGTGCGCCGGTGGCCGCGAATCTCGGCCTCGTCGTGGATGCCGCCGAGGCTCATGCGCACGAACTTGCGGCCCATCGCCTTCGCGATCGACTTGCCGAGCGACGTCTTGCCGACGCCGGGAGGCCCGACGAACGCGAGGATCGGGCTGCGGATCGTGTCCGCGAGGGAGCGAACCGCGAGGTACTCGAGGATCCGCTCCTTGATCTTCTCGAGACCGTAGTGATCCTCGTCGAGGACCAGCGCCGCCTGCTTGATGTCGAGCTGGTCGTCGGTCGAGACGTTCCACGGCAGGCCGATCAGCCAGTCCACGTACGTCCGGATGACGCCGACCTCGGGCGAGGCGGACGGGATCCGACTCATCCGGTCGACTTCCTTGATCGCGCGCGCCTTGATCTCGTCCGGCATGCCTGCCGCCTCGACCTTGTCGCGCAGCTCGTTGATCTCGGCCTGCTGCGGGTCATCCTCGCCCAGCTCGCGCTGGATCGCCTTGAGCTGCTCGCGCAGGATGTACTCGCGCTGGGTCTTGTCCATCTCGGACTTGACCTCGGACTGGATCTTGCCCTTCAGCTCGAGGATCTCGATCTGCTCCGCGAGGAAGTTCGACACGAGCTTGAGCCGCTCGGTGACGTCGATCGTCTCGAGGAGCTCCTGGCGCTGCTCGGTCGACATGTCGGGGCTGTACGCGATCATGTCGGCGAGGAGGCCGGGCTCGGTGATGTTGCGGGCAGCGACGGCCGCCTCGGGCGGCACGGGGGCGCCGTTGGCGACGTACTGCTCGATCTGGGCCTGGACGGTGCGCATCAGGGCCTGGACCTCGACGCCGGACGGCGTCTCGTCCTCGAGCTCCGAGATGCTTGCCTTGAGGTACGGCGCGGTCTGGGTGAAGCCGTGCACGCGCAGGCGTGACTGGCCCTGGACGATGGCCCGGACCGTTCCGTCCTGGAGCTGCACGACCTGGGCGATCTTGGCGAGCGTGCCGATGGTGTAGAGCTCGGTAGGATCTCCGATCTCCTCCTGCTCGGCATGGCGCTGTGTGACGAGCGCGATGGGTCCGCCGTCGGCGACCGCGGCATTGAGCGCAGCAACGCTCTTGTCGCGGCCCACCTGGAGCGGGACGATCATCTCCGGAAAGATGACCGTCTCCCGGAGCGCGACGAGCGGCAGCTCGCGGACGGCGTCCGCTGCGGGCTCGATCTCGACCGGGGTGGACGGTCGCTTGGCCATCAGGTTCTCCTACTGGTGCGTGTGGTGCGTGTTTCGGGCGCGAACCCGATGGGCTGGAAAGACGTCATTCGGCGACCTCGTCGGGCGCCGGCCGCTCGGCGGCTGGTTCGTCACCGCGGGAGCGTGAACGGCCTTTCGAGCCGTTCCCGGTTCCCTCGGCGTACAGGGCTTCGAGGATTCGGGTCCCGAGACGCTCTTCGAGCTCGAAGAGAATCCGGACCCCGGCGAGGTTCACGCCTCGCTCGCGGGTGAGGTGGCGGATCCAGGAGATCCGCCGGATGTCGCTTTCGCTGTAGAGCCGGATGTTGGTCGGCGTCCGGGCCGGACAGATCAGGCCCTCGTCCTCGTAGATCCGCAGGGTTCGCGGATGCGCGCTGACGAGCGTGGCCGCCACGCTGATCACGTAGACGGGCCGCGTCGGGTCCTGGTCCGGCCGGCGGTACGCCATCGGTTCAGGCGCCCTGGCTGTTGCCGGCGTCGGCGGTCTGCCCGTTGCCGGATTCGAGCGTCTGATGCTGTCCATTGGTGGTCGGAGAGATTCGGATCTGGCGGGGCTTGACGGACTCGGCGACGGGGATCTCGAGTCGGAGCACGCCGTGCTCGAACGTCGCGTTGGCCTTGTCGGGCTCGAGCCCGCTCGGCAGGCTGACCGACCGGCTCACCGAGCCACGCCGAATCTCCTGGACGAGGACCTCGCCCTGATCGTTCTTCTCGTGGCGCTCCTCGTTCGTCTCGGCGCTGATCGTCAGGGTCCCGTTCTCGACGGTGATCTGGACGTCCTCCGGGCGGATGCCGGGAAGTGCGGCCTCGATGCGAAGCGAGTCGTTCTGGCGGGTCACGTCGAGCGGGAGGCTCGACTCAGGCCCAAATCCCCAGCCACGGCCGGCCCACTGACCGGGGCGGACGAAGCTGTCCTCAAAAAGGCGGTCCATCGCCTGGCGGAGCGACACAAGCTCGCCGAAGGGCGAGGGACGGCGCACGATCGTCATTTCGTGACACCTCCATGCTTTGCCGTGTGCGACCCGGAATCAAGGTGGGTCGCGAACACAGGTAGATGCTAAAAGCCTGACAACGACGTTGTCAAGAGTTGTGCGGGGATCTTGGATTGAGAATTGTCAATCGTTCGTGGATCCCGAGACGGCGCCGTACGTGTGGCGCACGGGCCGGGGTCGCGTGTGGCGCACGGGGGCGGTGTCCGCGGCCGGCCCGGGTTCCGCCATCTACCGCCCGGGGATGTGAGAGTCACGGGACCCGTCGCGGCCGGGCCCCGCGTTCTGCCATCTACCGGCCGGGGATGTGAGAGTCAGGACCCGGGGCCTCCGCTGGCACCTACTCAGCCGAGAAGTAGCCGAATTCGGGCAACTCCGGATCCCCGAAGGCCCGCCCCGCGTCGATTCGGCTGTCGCCCACATCGGGGACGCGTAGATGGCAGAGGCTCAGCGTGCGACGGGACCAGAGGACTGGCAGCATCACCCCATGCAGCACGCCCCCGCCACGCAGTCCCTCAATCGGACTGCCCTCCAGGCGACCCTCCACTGTCTGACAGGCTGCGCCATCGGCGAGGTGCTGGGACTGGTCATCGGCACGGCGCTGGGCTGGGACGACCTGCCGACGATCGTCCTGGCCGTTGCCCTGGCGTTCTTGTTCGGCTACGGGTTGACGATGCTGCCGCTGCTCCGCAGCGGGCTCACGTTCCGACAAGCCGTCGGCACCGCACTCGCCGCGGACACGATCTCGATCACCGTCATGGAGGTCGTCGACAACGGCATCATCCTGCTGGTCCCGGGCGCGATGGACGCCGGCCTGGCGAGCCTTCTGTTCTGGGGCTCACTCGCCTTCGCGCTGGCGGTCGCGTTCGTCGTGACGTTCCCCGTGAACCGATACCTGATCGGGCGCGGTCTCGGTCACGCGGTGGTGCACGGCCAGCACTGACCGCGGACGCAGCCCCGGCCTGCGCCCGGACGCAGCCCGCCCTTAGCCGCGAACGGCCTCGCCGCCGATCAGCTGGCCGTGGAGCATCGCCTCGCACTCCTGCTTGCCGATCGCGATCACCTTGTCGCCTTCGAGCATGATCGTGTCCGGCCGGAGCGGTGTCGCCACGCCGTTCCGGATCACCGCGAAGAGCGAGCAGCCCTCGGGAATGTCGAGGTCCTTCGGCGCACGTCCCACGGCAGGTGAGTCGGCGTGCAGGTGCGCCTCGATCAGCTCGAGCTCGTTCTCGCCGAGCGCCGCGAGATGCAGCAGCTCGTGCACCGGGATGTCCTGCTCGATCGAGCCGAGGATCATCCGGGTCGGGCTGATGAGCTCGTCCACGCCGAGGTGCCGGAACAGCCCTTCGTTCTTGGGGTTGTTCACCCGCGCGATCGTTCGCGGGACGTCGAAGTGGTGCTTCGCCATCTGGCAGATCACGAGGTTGTCCTCGTCGTCGCCGGTCACCGCAGCCACCACGTCGGCCCGGTTGCAGCCGGCCTCGGCCAGGTACTTGCCCTCGCACCCGTCATGCGGGATCACGATCGATCCGACCTCGTCGGCGATCTGGTCCGCGCGCGAGCGATCCTTCTCCATCAGGGCCACCTCGTGCCCCGCCTCGATGAGCTCCTTCGTCAGGTAGTACCCGACCTTGCCGCCACCAACAACAAGCACGAACACGCTTCAGGCCTCCTGGGCGGTGGTCGGGGTACCCACCCACCGCCGACTGGCCGCCCGGCGTTGCGCCGACCGGTGACGGGTCCTCCGGGGACTCGTCGTGATGCTCACCGCCGGGGTGCTGTCCGGTCGGCGAGAGGATCCCTGGCAGACCCGACGCGGGCCAGCCGAGGAAGCCGTTGATGGCATCCATCATCAGCCCGGTCCGGCACAGCGTCGCGATCCCGAGCTCTGCGTAGGCCGTGGCCCGCAGCGGATCGTTGATCTTGGCGATGACCTTGCCGGCCGACAGCTCCTCCACGGCGAGCTGGGCGGCCATGATGTTCCGGTTGTCGCCCTCGGTCAGGGCCAGGAACAGGTCGGCGTCCTCGGCCCCGGCACGGCGCAGCACGTCCTCATCCGTGCCGTCGCCCCGCACGGCGTCGCCGGCGAACGAGCCGGGCAGGCGGTCGAATGCCCGCGTCGAGATGTCCAGGATGATCACCTGGTGGCCGGCCTTGTCGAGCATCTCGGCCATCGAGGCGCCCACCCGGCCGCAGCCGACGATGATCGCTTTCACGTTGGTTCCTCAGTCATGGGATCGCGCACCACCCACACGGCGCACGGCGCGTTCTTCAGCACGTACGGGATCGTACGCCCGATTGCAAAGTCGCCACCGAAGCGCTTTCGGTAGGGGAGGCCCAGGACGAGCAGGTCGGCCTCTCGCTCGGTCGCCTCGTCGACGAGGGCCGCGGCGACGTCACGGGCCTGGAGCAGCACGGGCTCGAGCGTGACCTTGGCCGACTCGGCGGCGGCCTCCGCCACGTCAAGGACCCGCTGGACCTCGTCCGATCGCCCGGCGATGTCGGCATCAAGCGGCAGCGTCCAGTCGATCTCGACCACATGCACGGCGATGAGCTCCGCCTTCGCCGTCCGCGCGTACTCGGCGGCGAGCCGCACGATCCCTGCGTCGCTCGTGCCGCCGTTCAGGGCGAGGACGGCGCGACGAAAGGGCGGCAGGGACGATACGGACAAGACTGGGCTCGCTGCTGCACGCGCCAGTGCCGAACGGGTGTGGTTCGGGGACGCGCCGGTCACGATACACCCGGTCCGAGGCTGGCGGGAGGGTCAGTGCTCCCGGCGATACGGGACGTCGGCGATGACCGTGTGCTCGCGACCCAGCAGGGCCGTCTTGAGGCGCCGCGCTGCCTGGTTGTAGAGCAGCCGGTCCCACCAGTGCCGCGCCACGTACTCCGGCAGCACGACGATCGTGATCGGGGCGGGCTTCTCGGGCGGCCAGGCCTTGTCGAGGACGTCGAGATACGCGATCACTGGCCCGATCAGGGCCCGGTACGGCGACTCGACGATGACGAGCGGCACGGACGGCAGCTGCCGCTCCCAGCGTTCCCGGAGCGCCTCGCCGTCCTCTGTGTTCTCGGTCACGAAGACGGCCCGCAGGTCCGTGCCCATCGTCTGCCCGAACACGACCGCCTGGATGACCGCGCGGTTGATGCCGTTCACCGGGATGACGACGCGCTGGTCGCGTCGGGGCTTGTCGATGACGAGGTCGTCGCGCACCGCCAGCTCGCGGGCCTGGGCGTCGTACTCGCGCTTGATGAACAGCATGCCGGCGACGAGCACCGGGATGAGCATCAGCACGAGGTAGGCCCCATCGGCGAACTTGACGTACACGACGACGGCGGCAACGACTGCGGTGGCCGCGCACCCGATGAGGTTGATGGCCTGCCGGCGGCGCCAGCCCGGTGACTTCGTGCGCTGCCAGTGCCGCACCATGCCGGCCTGCGAGATCGTGAAGTCGATGAAGACGCCGACCGCGTAGAGCGGGATGAGGTCGTGGGTCTTGCCGCCGTAGATCACGACGAGGGAGGCCGCGACGAGGCCGAGGGCGATGATCCCGGCCGAGTACGCGAGTCGATCGCCGCGGAAGCTGAACTGACGGGGGAAGAACCCGTCGAGCGCGAGAACGGCCGCCAGACGCGGGAACGCGGCGAAGGACGTGTTCGCGGCAAGGAACAGGAGCAGCGCCGTGAACGCCTGGAACAGGTAGAACCCGATCGATGATCCACCGAACACGGTGGCGGAGACCTGGGCGATGACCGTCTGCTTGACCGGCTCCTCGATCGGGACGATGCCGAAGCTCGTGGCGAGGAACGTGATGCCGATGAAGAGGACGGCGAGGATGACCGCCATGAAGACCAGGGTCGAGGCCGCGTTCCGCGATTCGGGTGGCTTGAATGCCGGCACGCCCGTCGCGATGGCCTCGGTGCCCGTGAGTGCCACGGCACCTGCCGCAAATGCCCGAAGCAGCAGCAGGGCGCTCACGGATTGGGTGGTGTTGGCGGCGGCCTCGAGCGCCTCCGGCGACGGCGGTCGTGTCTCACCGAGGACGACGATCCGAAAGGCGCCGACCACGATCATCAGCAGCGCGCTGAACAGGAACAGGTACGTGGGGACCGCGAAGATGTTGCCCGCCTCGCGGATGCCGCGCAGGTTGCCGATCGTGATGAGGCCGATGGCCGCCACCCCGATCCCGACGCCGTAGGGGGCCAGATCGGGCAGGGCGGAGACGATCTGCTCGACCGCGGATGACGTCGAGACCGCGACGGTCAGGTTGTAGTCGATCAGCAGGGCCGATGCGGCGACGAGCGACGCGAGCCGGCCGAAGTTGACCTTCGAGACCGAGTACGAGCCGCCACCGTTCGGGTACGCGATGCACACCTGGCGATAGCTGAAGGCGACGACCCCGAGGAGCAGCGCGATCGCGATCGCGACGTGGATCGACAGGTCGAACGCGATCATCGCCGCGCCGGCGAGGAGGAACGACCGGATGATCTCCTCGGTCGCGTAGGCCGACGACGAGATTGCGTCCGAGCTGAAGATCGCGAGGGCCTTCTTCTTCGAGAGCCGTTCCTCGCTCTCGGATTCCGAGGACAGCGGCCTGCCGAGGACGATGCCCTTGACGCGCGCGATCAGCCGGCCGCTGGGTGTCGTCGGGAGGTTGGCCGCCTCCTTGGCCGTGAGCTGATTGGGGCCCGTGTAGCGGAAGTACGGAGAGTGGGGCCGCTCGACCCGAACGCGCCGGTCTCCCGGCTTGCGTCCCTGGATCGGTCGCCGGCCTCCGAGCATCTAGATCCCGTACGACAGGCGATCGACGAGGCGCGCCGGGAGCCGCAGCGCCCGCATTGCGTCCTGCACCTGCTCGATGTCGTACGGGACGCGATACCACGTGGCCCGATCGCGGTCCGTGTCGAGCACGAGGTACGAGGCCGTCGGATCGCCGTCGCGCGGCTGGCCGACGCTGCCCGGGTTGAGCAGCGCCCGACGACCCTCGAGCGCGAAGCTCGATCCGCTGGCAGGTGCGCTCGAGACGATCCGACCGTCCTCCTCCGCCCAGACGACGGGAAGGTGGGTGTGACCGTGCAGCCCGAATCGCGTGTGGATGAAGGTCAGGTTCGCCCGCGCCACCGGGCTCGACGTGATGTATTCCCACAGCGGCTCGCGGGGACTGCCGTGGGCCAGCGTGTAGTCACCTTCCGTGCTGAGCTCCGGCAGGGACTCGAGCCAGGCTCGGGTCGACCCCGCGATCACCGACCGCGTCCACTCGATTGCCGCTCGCGCATCCGGGTTGAACCACTCGATCTCGGACCCGCCGAGGGCCGCGGCATCGTGATTGCCACGGACGCCGCCCGCGCCGACCTCGCCGAGGCGCTCAACGACGCCGTCCGGCTCGGGTCCGTAGCCGACCACGTCGCCGAGCTGCCAGATCGCGTCCGCCGAGCCGAGATGGGCAAGGACGGCATCGAGCGCGACCAGATTGGCGTGGATGTCCGAGAGGACGGCGATCCGCATTGCGCCGGTCAGGGTAGCAGTCGGTCGGGTGTCACCATGGCACTCGCCGACGTGCCCCGGGATCACGCGGAAACGACGAATCCGTCCGGCCCTGCTTCGTGACGACGATGAGCCGGTGATCGGGGAGCGGGCCGGCGACCGGGACGGACTCGAGGCTGCCGCCACCCAGGGCCCGCAGCGCCCTGCTCGCCGTTCCGATCTCCGTCTCGAGGTCGCCCCGTTTCCACGCGACGAGCACGCCGCCGCGTCGCAGCAGCGGGAACGCGAGCTCGACCAGGTCCGCGAGCGACGCCACGGCACGAGCCGTCACGGCGGGCCAGCGTTCGCGGTGGCGGGGATCGGCCGCGAGGGCCTCGGAGCGTCCAGCGAAGGCTTCGGCCGTGTCTCCGATGCCGAGCGCCGCGATGGCCGTCTCGAGGAACCGGACCTTCTTGCCGACGGAGTCGAGGAGCAGCGCCCGCGCCGCCGGCAGCACGACGGCCAGCGGCACGCCCGGGAAGCCGCCACCGGAGCCAAGGTCGAGGAACCGGTCCACGCCACGCGCGCGCAGCGGCTCGACCGCGCTGAGGCTGTCCACCACGTGCGCCGTGGCGGCACGCACCGGATCGTCGATCGCCGTCAGGTTGATCCCTCGATTCCAGGCGAGCAGGAGGCGGACGTGGCCGTCGATGGCCGTGCGAGCCGCAGGATCGAGGGACATGCCCAGGTCGGCAAGGCCCGCGTCGAGGGCGGCGCCGTATGCAGCTGGGAGGGGTTCGGTGTCCTCGACGCGCGTCGGGAGCGGCTCGCGCCCGGGATCCAGGGCACGCCTCCTGTGCTGCGTACGACCCCGGATGGGCGGTGCCGCTCCCGGCGGCGACTCGGATCGCACTGGTGGTCGGTTGGTCTTCCCCGGTCCGTTCGGTTCCCGGCTCGGGTCTCCCCGATCGCCTCACGGACCGCGTTACCCGCCCGCCACGGTGCGGATGCCGGACGCTACGGGTCGGCTCCGGGTCGCGTCAACGGGGTTATCCACGAACGCCTCGGGAGGCGGTGGATTCGTGGATAAGTCGGCTCAGGCCGGCCGGTTCGCCTGCCGGCCCGCGGCCTGCATCGCGCGCAGCACGGCCCGCTCCTCGAGCGCCACCTCCTCGGCCTGGAGCACCCTCGACAGCGTCTCCGCGACCGCGCTCGCGTCGATCGGGGCCGGGCCGGCGAGGGCCAGGACGAAGCTCGACCCAGACCCCGGCACGGACGCGACATCGAGGTCGCCGCCCATGGCCTGGGCGAGCTCGCGCGCGATCGGGAGTCCCAGCCCCGTGCCGGTGATCCGATCGTGACCGGCCATGCGATAGAACCGCTCGAAGATCCGCGTCCGGTCCTCCGGCGCGATGCCGGCGCCCTCGTCACGGACGGCGATCAGCGCCACCGATCCCTCGAACCAGGCGGCAATCTCGACCCGCCGGCCGCCCGGCGTGAACTTGAGGGCGTTGGCCGCCACGTTCGTGATGATCTGCTCGACCCGGCGTCGATCGCCCGTGGCAGCGCGGAGCCGTGGCGGCAGGGTCGAGGTCAGCTCGGTGCCCCGATCCAGCGCGATCGGGAGGAGGTTGGCCGCGACCCGCCCGGCGGCCTCGGCGACGGAGAACGGCGCGATCTCGAGACGCAGCGAGCCCGCCTCGAGCCGCGCCCACTCGAGCAGGTCACCCACGAGGTCGCCCATCGAGGAGACGATGGCCCGGCCGCGTTCAAGAAACTCGCGCTTGACAGCCGCATCCTCGACCCGGTCCTCGAGGATAAGGTCGAGGTAGCCCGACAGCGCGGTCAGTGGCGTCCGCAGCTCGTGGGCGACCGTGGAGACGAACCCGGTCCGTTCCGCCGCTGCAGCTCGGAGCGTGGCGAGCTCGCGATCGAGGGCCAGCTGCTCGGTGACGAGCGACAGTGCCACGGCGGCGTGCCGCGCGAGGGCGGGCGGGAGTGCCGCCGCGATCCCGGACGCCGCGTCGTCATCATCGAGGGCAAAGCCGAGCGTGACGCCCGGAAGGCCATCAATCGGCAGCACGGCTCCGGACGGATCGCCCTGCCGGACCGGCTCGCCGGCATCGTCCGACGGCACGTCGATCGGGACGACGAGGATCGGGGCCGGAATGGAGGCGGCCCGGTCGGCCCGCGCCCGTGGTGCGGCGGCGTCGAGCCAGCGACCGAAGGCCAGCGAGACCGCGGGGTCCTCGCCGACGCCGGCCGTCACCGCCACGCGCCGCTCGTCGCCATCAGCCACGACGCCTGCGCGACGGGCACCGGCGGTCACGGCAAGGAGCTGGAGGATCGCCCCAAGCCGGGCTTCGGGTGGCTCCTCGCCGGCGAGGATATCCAGCGCCCGCGCCAGGAACGCCGTCTCGCGCCCCGCGAGCCGATCCTCCTCCCGACGCGAGGAGATTCGGCGCTCCACCCACGGGGCGGGTCGGGCCACGGTCGGCGGCGGCTCGACGGAGCGTCGCGGCGGGCGAGGCTGGGTCATGCCTGGATCCTCCCGCGTCGTCAGCTCCGGCGGAAGCCCCCGAGGTGACCGGGTCGCGTCGCCGGTAGTACCGGACCGGCTCAGCTCGAGCGGGCCGTGCTCCGGACCGGGCGGCCGAGCGTTCGCCGGACGACGTCCACGACCTCGTCGACGTACTGGTCCGCCTCGCCGCGGGCCGCCGCCGTACGGATGCAGCCCTGGACGTGGTCCTCGAGCAGCAGGATCGACAACGAATCCACGGCCGCGCGCAGCGCTGCGGTCTGCTGCAGGATGTCGATGCAGTACTCCTCGCGCTCGATCATGCGGGCGATCCCGCGCACCTGGCCCTCCATCCGGGACAGGCGCCGGATCAGCTGGGCGCGATCCTTGGTGTAGCTGTGTCGGAAGTGGTCGTCGTCGGCCGTGGCGGCGCTTCGGCGCGCGTCGGTTGCAGGCATCGTGGCGGGAGAACCTCGGCGGTGGCGCCGCTCCGGCGCTGTCGGGCGGATGATACCCCCGGGGGTATGGATCGCAATCGTTCGGGCGGTCGCTCGGCTAGACTGAGGCGCGCATGGATCCCCGCGATCGCCTCCGACCGCTCCTCGACGGTGTTGGCTGTACCGTCTGCGGCGCGATCGTTCCGGGCGATCGAATGCGGCTCCTGGCGCACCGTGACGACCTCGCCTTTGTCGAGCTCGACTGCCGCGCCTGCGCCAGCACGACGCTCGGTCTCCTGCTCGCCTCGGATCATGCCGGCGAGGCGGTGCTCGATGTGGCGCCATACGGCGAGCTGTCGCCTCGAGACGAGGCGCGACGGGTCGCGACGGGCCCGATCAGCGTGGCCGACGTCCATGCCGCGCACGAGTTCCTGGCAGGCTGGGATGGCGACCTCGTCGGCCTGCTGGGCGAGCGCCCGGACGACGACGCCGCGCACCCGGGTCGATCGGGCGCACGATGATGCCGAACCCTGCTCCGTCGTTCGCGCACGCGAGCGAGGCGGAGATGTCCCGGATCCTCGACTTCTATGGCGTCCGCTGGGCATACGAGCCGCACACGTTCCCGATCCTGTGGAACCTCGAAGGCGACGTGGTAGAGAGCTTCTCGCCCGATTTCTACCTGCATGATCTCGACCTATACCTCGAGATGACGACGCTCCGGCAGAAGCTCGTGCGCAAGAAGAACCGCAAGCTCCGCCGACTGCGCGAGCTGTACCCCGACATCCGGATCAAGCTGTTCTACGCGCGCGACTTCCGGGCCCTGATGCTCAAGTACGGCAAGCTCGCGCTCGCAGACGCGCTGTCGGGGAGCGCCGGACAGGTGACGGTGCGCGCGGTCGTCCCCGAGCCAGTCGACGAGCAGATCGACGCCACCGATCGCGACGCTGTGGCTCTGCCCGTGTCCGTTGCCGGACCCGCTGCCGCCCGCTCACAGCGGGACCCGGACGTTCCAGGCAGCGGGGCATCGTCGAGCACCGCGGCCCGCCGTCGCCGCCGGCGCCGCCAGGCGGCCCTCGTGCGCGCCGCGGAACGTCGCCGGCTCAGCCCGGCGCTCAGCGTGGCCGCCTTACACGCGTCGACCTCCAGCGAAGGACCCACGACCACCACATGACCCAGCCAGACCTCCGGGCCGATATCGGTGAGATCCTCGTGACCGAAGCGGACATCCAGGCCAAGGTGGCCGAGCTCGGTGAACGCATCAGCGCGGACTATGCCGGCCGCCAGCTCACGCTCGTCTCGGTGCTGAAGGGCTCACTGCCGTTCATGGCCGACCTGATGCGGGCGATCACCATCCCCGTGCGGATCGACCTGATGGAGGTCAGCTCGTACGGCGGCGTGGCGACCGAGTCGTCGGGGCTCGTGCGGATCCTCAAGGACCTGTCCGCGAGCATCGCCGACGAGGATGTCCTGATCGTCGAGGACATCATCGACACGGGCTTGACCCTCAACTACCTGATCCGCTACCTGCGCGGCAAGAACCCGGCCACGCTCCGGATCTGCACCCTGCTCGACAAGCCCGCCCGCCGGCTCGTTGACATCGAGGTCGACTACACGGGCTTCACCATCCCGGACCGCTTCGTGGTCGGCTACGGCCTGGACTACGGCGAGATCTACCGCAACCTCCGCTTCGTGGGCGTCCTGCGCCGCGAGGTCTACGCCGGTGGCGAGGGGTGAGCCTGCACCGCCGTCCGCTGGGGCGTGGCCGGCTTGTGGCAGGACTCTCTGCGCCGATCCTCGTGGTGGGCTGCGTGCTGCCCTGGTTCCGGGCCGGTTCCGGTGAGCTGGAGATCCCGCCGATCGTCGGCAACGGCTTCAACGGTCCGAGCATCGCAGTCTTCCTGATCGCGCTCGCCACCGTCGCGTTGATCACGCTCCCGTACGCCAGCGACCGTCCGGTCAGCGTCGATCGCTGGTGGGCGTACGCCGCGTTCGCCGTCATCGGCTGGGTTGGGCTTGCGGTTCGCGCAGCGGACATCACGATCAACTCGGGTGGGTTCGAGACCGTCATGCCGGACCGCGGCCCGGGTCTCTGGATCACCGTGCTGGGGCTGATCGTCCTGTCCCGTGCCGCCTGGCAGATCTCGCGCGAGCCGCAGTACTACTGAGCGGCGCCGGGGCCCGTCCCGGTCAGGCGATGCCCAGGTAGGAGTTCTGGACCATCTCGTTCTCGCGCAGCCGCTCGGCCGCGTCGCTGAGGATGATCCGGCCGCTCTCGATCACGTACCCGCGGTCGGCGACGGCGAGCGCCATTCGCGCGTTCTGCTCGATGAGCAGGATCGTCGTGCCGGCCTCGTGCAGCTTGCCGATCGTGTCGAAGATCGAGTCCACGAGCACGGGCGCAAGACCCATGGACGGCTCGTCGAGCAGGAGCACCTTCGGCTTCGACATCAGCGCCCGCCCCATCGCCAGCATCTGCTGCTCGCCACCGCTGAGCGTGCCCGCGATTTGCGCGCGCCGCTGGGCAAGCCGGGGAAACATCTCGTACGCGCGGGCGATGCCGGCCTTGATCCTGCCGTCGCTGACGGTGTAGCCGCCCATCCGGAGGTTCTCCTCCACGGTGAGCCGGGCGAAGGTCCGCCGGCCCTCGGGCACCTGCACGAGGCCCCGCGAGACGATCCGGTGCGGCGGCACCGGCGCGAGATCCTCGCCGGCCAGGCGCACGCCGCCTGGTTCGCGGGCGGACGATCCCGCTGATCGTGTTCAGGGTGGTTGTCTTGCCCGCGCCGTTTGCCCCGATCAGGGTGACGATCTCGCCCTCTTCGACCGTGAGCGACACGCCCTTGAGCGCGTGGATGTTGCCGTAGTAGGTGTGGACGTCGTCGACCTCGAGGAGTGCCATCGAGGCCTGCACCACCGTGCTGCCGATGTCAGCTCGGCGCCGACCCTTGCCGAGGTAGGCCTCGATGACCCGCGGGTTCGTCTGGATCTCGCCCGGCGTGCCCTCGGCGATCTTCTCGCCGTAGTCGAGCACCGTGATCCGCTCCGAGATGCCCATCACCACCCGCATCTCATGCTCGATCAGCAGGATCGTGATCCCGAGCTCGTCGCGCAGGCGGCGGATGAACTCGGTCATGCTGGTGCGTCTCGGCCGGGTTCATGCCGGCAGTCGGCTCGTCCAGCAGGAGCAGCCGTGGCTTGGTGGCGAGGGCGCGCGCAATTTCGAGCCGGCGCTGGTCGCCGTACGGAAGCTTGCTGGCGAGCATGTCGCCCTTGCCCTGCAGCCCGACGAACTTGAGCAGCCGCCGCGCCTCGCCGTGCGCCCGGCCTCTTCCGCCGCGCGAACCGAGCGTGTTCCGAGGACGGCGCCGATCCAGGTCGACGTCGAGGTGATGGTGCTGGCCGACCAGCACGTTCTCCATCGCCGTCATGTTCGCGAACAGCCGGATGTTCTGGTAGGTGCGCGAGATACCGAGATGCGCGATCTGGTCGCGGCGCAGGCCGTTCGATCGGGGTGCCGTCGAAGACGATCTGGCCGCCATCGATCTGGTAGAAGCCGGCGATGCAGTTGAAGAACGTCGTCTTGCCGGCGCCGTTGGGGCCGATGACGCTGACGATCTGCCCCTCCTGCAGCTCGAAGTCGAGCGTGTTCACCGCGATCAGGCCGCCGAACCGCTTGGTGACGCCTGGACGCCTCGAGGAAGGCCATCCGATCAGCCCCCACCTCAGCGTTGGTCCGCCGGCGGCGACGCTCGCCGGTCCGACGTTCTCGGGCACGTGCATCTCGCGCTTGACGATCCGGGATGGCAGGAGCCCTTCGGGCCGGAACCGCATCATCACGATCAGGGCGATGCCGTAGAACAGCAGGCGATAGTCGGAGAACTCGCGGAACAGCTCGGGGAGCCGATCAGGAACAGCGCGCCGACGACGACGCCCGGGATGCTGCCCATGCCGCCGACGATGATCAGCGCCACGACGTTGATCGACACGAACAGGTTGATGCTGGCGGGGAAGACCGCAGCCGATCTAGCGCGGCGAAGATCGGCCCCGCCCAGGCCCGCGAACGCTGCGCCAAGCATGTACGCGAGCAGCTTCGTCTGGATCAGGTTGATGCCGATCGCCTCGGCGACGTCCTCGTCCTCGCGGATCGCGATCCACGCGCGGCCCAGCCTGCGAGGAGCGGAGCCGGATCGCGATGAACGCGATGACGGCCGCAAACGCGCAGGCGATGTAGTAGATCTGGACGTCACCGGCGAAGAAGTTCGTCGCCGGCAGGTCGAACGGCTTCGGGATGTTCGTGATGCCCCGCGGGCCGCCGAGGACGCCCTTGAGCAGGTCGGATCGCGCGAGCAACCCGATGATCTCGCCGAATCCAAGCGTGGCGATCGCCAGGTAGTCGCCGCGGATGCCGAGGATCGGCAGGCCGAGGAACGCTCCGAAGAGCATCGCGACGATGACCGCGACCGGAATTGCGGCCCAGAACGGCCAGTCGAGCGAGGCCGAACTCCGCCGACGACGTCAGCAGCCCGACCGTGTATGCGCCCACGGCGAAGAACGCCACGAAACCGAGGTCCAGGAGCCCGGCCAGCCCGAGCGTGATGTTGAGCCCCAGGCCCATGAGCACGTAGAGCGCGACGGTGGCGATGACGCGTGCGACGAAATCACCGAGGAGCAGCGGCAGGGCCACGATCAGGAGGACGAGCAGCACCGCAACGACGAGCCGAAGCCGCTGGTCCGTCGCGCCGGGGATGCTTGTCACGGTTCGCCGCACGGGGATCCGCTGCCGGAGCGCGCGGCCGGCCACCACCGCGACGAAGGTGATCACGGCGCCGATGATCGTCAGCCCCTCGGACGCGAACATGAAGCGTGCGGGGCCACCGAACCCGGTCGCGAGCAGGCGCTGGCGCAGCAGGCCCGCAAAGAGCCCCAGCAGCAGGACCGCGAGGAGGCCGCGGGTGACCGGCGACCGAAGCCATGCCGGCAGCAGGGCATAGGCGCCCGCGCCCGCGCCGATGAGGAGCCCGGCGACCGCCGGGATCCAGGCCCCGGCCACCCCGAGATCGAAGGTAAGCACGGAGTACAGCTCCGGCGATGCGTTCAGAAACCACTGGCGGAGGTTGACGGCGTTGCCGACCAGGACCAGCAGGCTCAGCGCCAGGCCCGTCAGCAGGCCCGCCAGGCCACCGGCCAGCAGCACACCCTGCACGGTGCGCGGGGCGCGATGCGCGGCGACGGCGCCCGCGACGCCAAGCGTCCCGATCAGGAATGCCTCGCCGAGCGAGATGACGCCCGCGATCAGTGGTCGCTCCGTCGAACACCGGCACGATTCCGACCAGGCACAGGTAGATCGCCGCGGCACCAGCGACGAGGCCGATCCGGATCACCTCGCGCCAGGTCTGGGCGATGGCCGGCGGCCCGTCGTAGGCCGGGGCGCGGGAACGTCTCGGCGGTCATGCCCGGTCCCTCGTCACGCGCTCGCCGAGCAGACCTGACGGCCGGAAGACGAGGATCAGCACGAGCATCGTGAACGCGATCACGTCCTTGAGCTGGTTCGGTGACGGTACGCCGAGCCCGTCGAGGAAGAGGACCGGCCCGATCGATTCGACCTCACCGAGGAAGAGCCCGCCGAGCATGGCGCCGGGGATGTTGCCGATGCCGCCGAGGACGGCGGCCGTGAACGCCTTGATACCCGGGATGAACCCGACGAAGAAGCTGATCTGCCGGAACATCAGCGCGTAGAGGACGCCGGCCGCACCCGCCATGGCGGCCCCGACGGCAAAGGTCGTGATGATCGCGCGGTTGACGTCGATGCCCATGAGCGCGGCCGTGTTCTTGTCCTCGGAGACCGCCCGGATCGCCGTTCCGACGCGGCTTCGCATCACGAACAGGTAGAGCACGGTCATCATCACGATGGCCGCGACGATCACGAGCAGCTCGACCCAGCGGATCTCGATCGGCGAGAACGGCACGACGCCGCTGAGGAAGGTGATACCGGGATACGCGTAGATGCCGGCGCCGAAGAAGCCCCGGAACGAGTACTGGAGCAGGAACGAGGCGCCGATCGCGGAGATCAGCGGCACCAGGCGCGGCGCGTTGCGCAACGGCCGGTAGGCGATTCGCTCGACCAGCAGCGCGATCCCCGTGGCGACGAGACCCGCGACCAGGATCATGATCACGATCGAGATCACGGACGCGACCGGGTTGGCGTTGAGGAAGCCGACATCGTTGAGGAAGATCGCCGTGAAGTAGCCCGCAAAGGCCCCGCCCATGAAGATCTCGCCGTGGGCGAAGTTGATCATGCGCAGGATGCCGTAGACCATCGTGTAGCCCAGCGCGATGAGCGCGTAGACGCTGCCGAGGGCGGCGCCCGTGACGGCGAGGCGGGTCCACGTCTCGAGATCGTAGCGGCCGTTGATCAGCGTCAGGATCGACCCGACGACGACCACCACGATGATGACGATGCGAAAGACCCACAGGAACGTGGCGATCGCGATCGCGGTGATCCGTTCGAGCGTTCGGGCGTTCATCGATCTCCGCTGGATACGACGCAGGCCGAGCCGGGTTGCCCCGGACTCGGCCTGCGGACTGTGGAACGAAGGGTGGACTACTCGGTCGGCCAGACCGGCGCTTCCGGCGGCCACTCGCCACCGGTCTCGCGTGCCGTGACCTGGTACACCGCGATGAGCGGCGCGCCGCAGTCGCCGCTCGGCGAGCAGCTGAGGACGCCCGTCAGACCCTGATGGTCCTTCGTGGCGAAGATGGCCTCGCGGAGGGCGCCCTTCGGGATCGACAGCGACCCGTCCGCGTTCTCGACCGCGACCTTCTCGATGGCGTTGAACAGGATGTTCGCGCCGTCATAGGCGTGGGCGTGGAACGCGCTGAGCGGCGACTCGCCGTACTTGGTGGTGTGCTTGGTGAGGAACTCGGCGTAGCTCGTCCTGGAAGGCCGAGAAGTTCGGGCTCGACAGGTAGAAGCCTTCCGCCGCCGGCCCTGCGGCCGTGACGAAGTCCGGCGAGAACATGCCGTCGGAGCCGAGCAGGATGGTGTTCTCGAGACCCGCGACCTCCTTGGCCTGTGCGGCGAGGAAGCCACCCTCGGCCACGAAGACCGGGAAGTACAGGGCCTCGGGGGCCTCGGCGGCGATCGAGGTCAGGACCGGCTTCATGTCGGTCTGGCCCTTCGAGACGGCCTCCTGGCCGACGATCTCGCCGCCAAGGGCGGTGAACTCGTCGGCGAAGACCTGCTGGAGGGCTTCGGCGTAGGCGCTGCCGTCATGGATGGTGGCAGCGGTCTTCTTGCCCTGAACAGTGAAAACGTACTCGGCGACGGCCTTGCCCTGGAACGCATCGCTGTGCGCGGTGCGCGCGTAGCCGGCGTAGGTGGCGTCGCGGTTCGGGTCGGTCAGCGCGGGGCGCGTGTTCGACGGCGAGATGGTGGTCAGGCCGGCCTCGGTGAGCGTCTGGATGCCGCCGACGGTCTCGTCGGAGCATGCCGAGCCGATCAGGCCGACGAGCTGGGTGTTCGACGCAAGCTTCTGGGCTGCGGTCGCGCCACCTTCCGGTGTGCACAGGCCGTCTTCCGTCACGAGTGCGATCTCGTGACCGAGCAGCTGCCGCCCTTGTCCTCGATCGCGATCTCCACGCCGCGCTGCGAGTCGACGCCGAGCGTCGAGTCCGCGCCGGAGAGGACGCCCCAGTAGGCGATGGTGATCGGCTCACCGGCCGGGATCTCGACCGTGCCGAGGTCCTCGCCGGCCGGCTGCGACGCGGGCGCGGACGCGGGCGGAGCCGCGGTATCCGTGGGAGCTTCGCTGCCCGCGGGCGTTGCTGCTGCGGTGGACGGGGACGCGGCCCCGGGCGTGGAGCACGCCGACAGCGCAAGCAGCGCAGTCAGCGCAAGGGCACCAACCCTGGCGAATTTCATTCAGTCTCCTCCTCGTGACCCTGATCCGGGCGGTCCCGATAACTGCAGGGTCGAATGTCTCCTGCTGTCTGCAGGCAGACCCGGACACGGGCGGGTGGCCCTCGGACCAGCGTCCCCTCGCTCCGAGCCGGTCCCCTCCAGGACCCGATGGCGACGGTGCGTGGGTGGCTGGCGAGGGCACGCCTGGACCGTATTCGGGCGGCGCGCAGGTAGCCGCCGAAGCGATGCCGTATCATATGCGTCGGCGAACCGAATGCAAACATCGTTCGGGACGCGCCCCGGCTCCGTCGTCGAGCACGTGCTCGCCGGTCCCGAGCGGTCGCGGCCCCCACGGTTCGGAAGCGCATCGCGCCCCCGTCAGGCTCCCGGTCGCCAACCCGTTTCGAGGTAGGACCCGTCGGCGTGGAATATCTGGTCCGAACGGCCCGAGTCACCGACATCGATCGTCTCGTCGCGCTCAGCGATGGCACGCTCCTCGATGTCCCGGGCAAGAGTCCCATCGCCGCGGCCGATCTGCTCCGCCAGCTGGTGTACCTGCCGCAGGCGAGCATCTACGTAGCCGAGGCGCAACGCGTCGTGGTCGGTGGCGCGGTTCTCGCGCTTCGACCGTCAGTCCGGGCCGGCGGGTACGTCGGCGCGGTGGATCTCCTGGTCGTGGATCCGGAGTACGACGTGGACCGAATCACCACCGCGCTCCTTGAAGAGGTCGTTCGATCGGCCAGCAACAAGGGCTGCACGGTGGTCGAGGCGGCAGGTCCGGACGAGCCCGGGGAGCTGGCTCGCTGGGAAGCGCTCGGCTTCACCGCGACAGGTCCCCGCATTCAACGAATCGTGGCCGCGGCGGGCATCGCCGGGCGCCACTCCCCTTAACACCGCCCCTGCCGTGCAGCGCGATCGCGCCGGCGGGGCACCACAGACCCAAGGAGTACCAGTGGGCAAGAACGTCGCCGTCTTCGTGGACGTGGCGAACATCTTCTACGCGGCCAAGGCGGCTGGCGTGGACATTGATTACGTCACGCTGCTGAAGTCGGCAACGGCCGGTCGTGACCTCGTGCGTGCATACGCGTACACGGGCCTCGACCCCGACAACGAGAACCAGCGCAACTTCCATTCGTTCCTGGCGCGCAGCAACTACAAGGTCGTCAGCAAGGACATCCGCAAGTACGGCGACGGCAAGGTCAAGGCCAACCTCGACATCGAGCTGGTCGTCGACATGATGAAGACCGCTCGAAACCTCGATATCGCGATCGTCGTGTCGGGTGACGGCGACTTCGCCCCCGCGATCCGCGCCGTCCAGGAGATGGGCGTCCGCTGCGAGGTCATCAGCTTCCGCGGCAACACCAGCTCGGACCTCATCGAGGTCGCCGACCTCTTCACCGACATCACCCAGCTCGCCAAGGTCGAGAAGGGCTCGCGCTCGGGGCGTCGCGTCGCCGAGGACGACCAGGACCTCTCGATGACCGAGGTGCCCGACAAGCAGACCGAGGGCACCGGGCGCGGGCGCGGCCGTGGCCGTGGTCGCGATCGGGACCGCGACCGCAGCCCGGACCGCGAGCCGGTGGCTGCGTCGTCGGGCCTGCGTGGCCGGAGCCGTCGCACGCCGGTTGTCGCCGCGCCGGAGAACGGCACGGGTGTCGTGGCACTGCCCGGCGAGCGCCTGTCGCGCGCCGTGATCGGTGGCCTGACCGAGGCCGATCTCGCACGGGCCGAGGTCTTCACGCTCGATGACGTCGAGTCACCCGACGTCCTCGAGCCGGCAGCGCCCGTGCTCGGTGGCGAGGATCGCGACGACGAGACCTTCGAGGACGGACAGCGACGTCGACGCCGGCGCGGTGGGCGCGGTCGTGGCCGCGGTCGCGGCCGGGACGCCGAGGGCGGCGAGCTTGCGGCCGTGGGCGCCGAGGCTCCACTCGACGCGACCGTCGATGCGGACGCCGACGTGGACGAGGACGTGAACGTCGAGACCCAGGACGAGGAGGCTCCCGCTCCCGCACGCCCCGCGGCGGCCGCACGGCCGGTACGCCGGGTCCAGGAGGACGAGCCTGCCGAGGAGCCGCGACGCCCCCGGTCCACGCCGTTCGGCTCCGTCTGGGATTCCCAGCTCGGGACCAGCACGCCTGCACCCAGCAGCCTCACGCCGATTGCGCCGCTGCCCGAGGAGGAGTGGGACGACGAGCCCGAGATCCCCGAGTACCTGATCGCGGAGCGCAACCGGGGCGCCCGTGGTGGTGCCGGTGGCCGCGGCGGCCGTCCAGGCGGCGCACGCGGCGGGCGCGCCGCGTACCAGGATGCGGTCCAGCGTGAGCGTTTCGGCCGCGGTGGCGGTGGCGGCGGCATCAACCGCTACCCGAACGTCAGCGAGCGGCCGCCGGAGCGATCGGGCAACCGCGACGCAGGCCCCGCGCCTCGGCGTGACGATCGCGGCCCGCGCCCGGAGCGCGCCCCGGCTCCCGCAGCCCCGCGTGGCGGCGGCGAGTGGAGCGAGGTTCCGCCCGAGCTCGAGGAGCTGCTCCGCGCGCAGCTCGGACAGCGACCGGAGCCCCGAGCGGGCGGCCGGCCGGCGACATCGGCACCCACGTCGCAGCCTGTGGCAACGGAGCCGGAGGCAGCACCGCCCGCGGCTGCGCCCGCCGACGAGGTCGAGGAAGCGGCAATCGCTGCGTCCGCGGCCACGCGGCGTCGGGCCTCGACGCGGCGATCCCCGGCAGAGACGCCCGCCGTTGCGGATGGCTCGACCGATGCTGCCGCCGACGAGGCACCGGCACCGCGCCGGCGAGCCTCCACCCGGAAGACGGCTCCGTCCGACGACGCCTCGAGCACGGCTGCGGCGCCCGCAACCGGTGAGGACGGCACCGAGCCTGCCCCCGCACGCCGGACCGCTCGACGCAGCACGCGAACAGCGGCCACTGCGGATGCACCGGAAGCGGCCAGCGAGGCCGCCGAGGCGCCGACGCCGCGCCGGCGCAGCACGAAGGCCGCCGCCGATGCGGCCGTCGTGACCGACGGCGGCACGGCGGAAGAGGCAGCACCGGCGCCGAAGCGACGGACCACCCGCAGGACGGCGACGACCGAGCCGGCCTGAGCAGGTCCATCGGTCCAGGCGGACCGGCGGATGGACGGAGCGCGCACCCGCGGGCAGCCCGCGGCCCTCGAGGCCGTGCGAGCCGATGCTCGCGGGGTCGCCGCCGCACGCGGTGCTCCTGTCGGGTCCGGGGGGCGTCGGCAAGACGACCCTCGCCCTCGATCTTGCCGCCGGCCTGCTCTGCACGCCGGCGGACGATGCGGCCTCACCGTGTCGCGTCTGCCGGGCGTGCCGGATGGTAGAGCACGGCAATCACCCGGACCTCCACTGGCTCAGGCCGGAAGGCCCGGGCGGTCAGGTCGTGATCGGCGGTCCGGATGCGAAGCACCGCGGCGTGCGTGACCTCGTCGCGGACCTCGCGCTGCTCCCGGTCGAGGGCGGGGCACGCGTCGCGATCGTCGAGCGGGCGGACCGGATGAACGAGGACGCGCAGTCGGCGCTGCTCAAGACGCTCGAGGAGCCGCCGCGCGGCGTGACGATCGTGCTCTGCGCGGACGACGAGGAGCGGCTGCTGCCCACCGTGAAGTCCCGCTGCGCCCGCGTCCGCCTCGGCCCCGTGGGCCTGCGTGCAATCGAGGAGATCCTCGCCGAGCACGACGCAGCCGATGGACCAACCGCGGCACGTCTCGGCCGGCTCGCGGGCGGACGGCCCGGCCTCGCCCTTGCCTACGCGCGAAGTCCCGAGTCCGTGACGATCCGGGCCGAGCTGACCCGGACGCTGCTGGACCTGATCGACGCGCGGCCCTCGGCCCGGTTCGCCGCGCTCCGCGGTCTCGTGCCGCGGACCGCGGAGCTGCTGGCGGCGCTCGACGCCGCGGCCGCACAGACCGTGTCGTCTCCCGATCCGAACGGAGCTGCCACTGGCAAGGGACGGGGGCGCGGTCGGGCGCGAGCCACTCTCGCGGTCCCGGCACCGGCTGCCGGTTCCGGCACGGCCGGCGAACCGGCCGATCGCGGGGACGCGGCGGCTGACGGGATGGTCGTCGCGGACGAGGCGGTTCGGGCTGTGCCCGCGGCGGAACGTCGACGCGCCGCGGCGACCCTGATCGCCATCTGGACCGATGTCGCCCGCGACCTGCTCCTCGTCGGGCTGGGCGAGCGCGGCTCGGTCCGCCACCCGGACCTGCTCGAGGAGCTCGAATCGATGGCACGGGACGTGCCGGCCCCCACCGTCGCTGCCTTCATGCAGCGGCTCGCGGTTGCCGGTGAGCGGCTCGACGTGAACGTCGCCCCCGAGCTCCTGCTCGATTCGCTCGTCCTCGCCTGGCCCGCTCGAACCCGCGCCGCCTGAGCGATGGCTGAGCCGGTCCGCCTCCAGGCACGCGTGTTCGGCCGCGTGCAGGGGGTCGGCTTCCGCTGGTTCGCGCGCGCCGAGGCGCTGCGGCTCGAGCTCGACGGCTGGGTCTGCAACGAGGCGGACGGCAGCGTTCGCGTCGTCGCCGACGGTCCCCGAGACAGGCTCGAAACGCTGCTCGACGCCCTCCGGTCCGGGCCACCGGCCAGCGTCGTCGATCGGGTGGTCGCCGACTGGCCACCCGTCGCCACGGGTGCCTCCCGCGCCGGGCGCGGCTTCGAGATCCGGAGCGGCGCCCACCGCGGCGACTGACCACGGCCGCCGACCGGCCTACGGCGCCTCGTCGTGCCGCATCAGATCATCTGCCCCCTTCGTCCGCCGCCGGGGGGACCCATGGGCCATTCCGGGTCCGCACGATCCCTCGCAGGATGCGTGTGTGGACAACCAGTCGACGGCCGAGGAGCTCCCTGCGCTCTATCGCGCCGTGCTCGACGGTGTGGCGGAGCTCGAGCGTCTCGGTGATCGACGGGAGGCGGGTCGTGTCCGTTCGGCTGCCGTCGCCGCCTACTCCCGTTCCTGGGATGCGGCCGGCCGCAAGCGCCTCGAGGGGATCCTTCGACGAACGCAGCGCTCGATCGAGTCGAGCCAGCGCACGTCGTCCAAGCCTGCCAGCCGACGCGTGACGCTCCCGCTGTAGCGTGCGGTGCACCGACGCGGCTCGGCTACGCTGTGCGGATGGCCGAGAACCTGAGGACCGCGCTCGATCGTGCGCTCGAGGCACTCGACGCGCTGCAGCTCCTCGGCGAGGACGTCGAGGACGAGTGGACCTACGTCACAGATCTCAGCGACGCATGGCGCAGCCGGATCGAATCGGTCCAGGCGCACCGCGGCGACGAGCCCCTCGACGATGAGCGCGGCGTCGCGGTGGACCTCGCGATCGAGGAGGCGGGGCGCATCACGGATCCGCATCGGGCGATCGACTGGCTGTCGACCTTTCCGCAGGTCGTGCTCATCGCCGTAGGGGCCACGCCGTGAGATTCCAGGACGCAGCGAAGGACGCCCGAGCGGTCGTCTACGCGGGCATCCAGGCGGACCCGCTCGTCGCTCGTTGCGCGGCCTTGCTGGCCGACGCGTCGTACGACGGCCGGCTGCTGGCGCGGGCCGTCATGAACGGCGAGTCGACTGACGCGCCCCACTGGCGGCAGATGTTCCCGAGCCTGTTCGGCGAATCTGCCGCGCCAGATATCCGGGCACATGCGGACGCGATCCTTGCGGCGGCCCTCGAGGTTGCTGATCGTGGCGAGCAGGTCCGCAGCCAGTACCGGGGCGCGATCGTCGAGTCGCTGACGGCGGTCCTGCTCGCGCGGCGGGTGGGCGCGGCCTCGGTCCGTCGCGAGCGCCGCGTCCTGTTCGACGGCGTCCGCGCCGAGATCCATCCGTATGACGTCACCGTGGAACGGGAGGGGGCCGCCGAGGCGCACGACTGCAAGTGGGGCGCGCGCGGGATCGGGGCCGATGTGCTGCATCAGCTCGACGACGCGCGCACGCACGCAGTCGACGAGGACGAGACGTTGCGCGTCGGGCTGGTGCTCTTCGACGCCCAGCGGTCGTGTGCCGTTCGCCTCGAGCGTCAGACGGCTCCCACCGCGGGGATCGAGGTGTTCGCGCTCGAGACGCTCGATCGACTGGCCGATCCTCCCGCCCGCCGGCCGTGACGGAGCCCGGGTTCAGCGCATCGTTCCGGGTCCGTTTCGACGAGGCGGGACCGGACGGTCTCGTTCGAACGTCCGGTCTGTTGCGGTACACGCAGGACCTCGCGGCACAGCACTCGGAGGCGCTTGGCTACGACCGCGCGTGGTACGCCGGCCAGGGGCTGCAGTGGCTCGTCCGCACCGCAGAGCTCGATGTGCTGCGACCCGCGCCATACGCGTCGTCCCTCACGGGGACCACGCGGGTCGTGGGGTTCCGGCGCGTGTGGTCGCGGCGCGAGACCACGTTCGAGCTGTCGGGAGAGACGGTTGCGGTCGTCCGCATCGACTGGGTCCTGCTCGATGTGCGCGGGGCGCCGGCCCGGATCCCGCCGGAGCTCGAGCGGATCTTCGCCGTTACCGCCGCCGAGGCAGGCCCGCTCCGGCTTGCACGCGTCGCCCTGTCCGGGCCGCCGGATGGCGTCCTGCCGCTGCCGATCGCTGTCCGGCCGCAGGAGCTCGATCCGCTCGACCACGTCAACAACGCTGTGTACGCGGACTGGATGGACGAAGCGGTGGCTGCTTCCGGCGACGCAGCCGCAGTGCGGGCGGTGACGGCCATCCCGCGCCGGGTCCATCTCGAGTACGCGCTCCCGGCAAATCCAGGCGATCGACTCGAGCCCCTGTGCTGGCCGGCCGAAGGCGGGTGGTCGTGCCGCGTGACGCGGCCGGCGGACGGCGCAGAGCTGCTCCGCGCCCGCATCTTGCCGGCCTCAGACGGGCCCTAGCGTTCCGAGCTCATCCCACGTGCCAGGCGGCCAGGCGGCCGGCCTCCTCGTCGAGCGCGTCCCGGGCGGCAGCCCGGATCGGCTCGAACGGCTCGAGCTCGATCCGTCCCTCGACATGGCGCCACGTTCCGGCGACGGCGCCGTCGACCGTGAAGGTGGGAAAGGACTGTGGCGCCCGAATGTGGAAGATTCGCGGCCGGTAGACCTCGGGCAGCAACCCGGTGCGGCGGGCGTGCACGAGCAGGTTCGCATCCCAGGTGGGCAGGAATCGCACCGGGGCCGGGACGTCGGCGCCGGGAAGTGGCGCGTCGGGCAGGTCGAGGAGCTCGCCACCCTGCTCGTCCCGGAACCGGCGGAGCTCGAGCTCACCGAGCGCCGCTCGGACGGCAGTAATGGCAAGGCCGGTCCAGCTGGCCACGTCCTTCAGGGACGCGGGCCCGAACGCGGCCAGGTAGCGACGGACGAGGTGGACGCGTGCCTCGGTCTCGTCGAGCGTGGGCCGAGGTAGCCAGTCCTCGGCGAGCCCGAGCAGGTTGGCCCTGCGCTGCTCCCACGTGCCAGACGGCGGCACCCGGACCAGGTCCACGAGCTGTGCGAGCCCGTTCCAGCCGCGTCGCGGGACGCCCTGCTCATCCAGCCGGCTGACGATCGTGTCCTGTCGGAGCGGTCCATCGGCGAGGAGCTGCCAAAGGAGTGCCGCGGCGGCATTGAGGTCGACGCCTTCGAGCTGTGTCCGTGCCGCCCGCAGGTACCATTGCGCGCGGCTCGGCCGCGTCGCGATCGCGAACGGCCAGTAGTCGCCGGCCGAGACGACGTGGATCGTGGCCCGCATGACCGTTGCCTGGACCGCCGCACGGGTGACGAGCGCATCGGTCAGGGTCGATCGCGTGAAGCCTGCCATCCGGCTCCACAGGCCGATGTATCCCGACGGTGCGTACTGCGTCTGCAGGCCGGCCACGTCCTCGAGCACCTCGGTCAGGGTTCGGGTCGTCCGCTCGAGCAGGTGCTGGCGGGCGAGCAGCGCCCGGTTGAGCTCGCGCTGGCTCAGGACGCGATCGGCCACGTTCAGTCGAGCGCGGGGATGGGGGCGTCGAGATACGCGCGATATCGGGCAGGATCGACGTTGCCGCCGCTCACCACCGCGACCACCGTGCCGTTCACCGCATCGAGCCCGGCCTCAGACCAGTGGAAGGCTGCAGCGGCCGCCGTGAGGGCGCCCGACGGCTCGACGACGAGTCGCGACCGCTCGGCGATGAGCCGAATCGCCTCAACGATCTCATCCTCCTCGACCGTGACGATGTCGTCGACGAAGGCGCGCACGTGCGCGAAGGTCCTCGGGACGAGGTTGACGCGGGTGCCGTCGGAGATCGTTCGACGGCCGAGGGCCGTGGGCCAGCGGACGAGCGTCCCGGATCGGAAGGACTCCTGCGCGTCGGCTGCGAGGGCCGGCTCGACGCCGACGATCCGCACGTCGGGCCGCAGCGCACGCAGCGCGGCGCCGACACCGCTGATCAGCCCGCCGCCACCGATCGGGAGCAGGACGGCCCCGAGCTCCTCGTGGTCATCCGCGAGCTCGAGGCCGACCGTTCCCTGACCGGCGATGACGTCGTCGTTGTCAAAGGCATGGATCATCGAGAGCCCGCGCTCCGCGGCAAGGCGATCCGCAACGTCCTGGATCCAGTCGGGACCGGTCGGGTCCCAGTGCACCACCGCGGCTCCGTCCGCGCGGACGCGGTCCTGCTTCACCCCGGGCGCATCGACCGGCATGACGATGGTGGCGTCGATCCCCAGCAGGCGCGCGGCGCGGGCCACACCCTGGGCGTGGTTTCCGCTGGAGGCAGCGGCGATCCCGGCAGCTCGACGCTCCGGAGAGAGGCTGGCGATCGCGTTGTAGGCGCCGCGGATCTTGAAGGCGCCGATCGGCTGGAGCGACTCGGCCTTCAGCAGCACCGGCCTGCCGGCAGGCGTCATGAATGGCACGAGCGGCGTCCGCAGCGCCACCCCCTCGAGTCGGCGTGCAGCCTCCCGGATGCGATCGATCGTCACGAGGTCCATCGGGTGCTCCTTGGGTCAACCGGGCTCCCGGCCGAGCTCGCGCCGGGCACGCGCGTTCGAGACCGGACCGCCATCGTCGACGATGTTGTACACGCCCGGCGCGCCACGCGTCAGCGCGAGCACCGAAGGGGGCGAGTCGATGGTCGCCGGGGACTCGTCGCGGTCACGGGACATCATCCGGCGCGCGGCCGGTGCCGTGTGATACTCGCCGGCATGCGGCGCGGGTTCCGGCAGGTGGACGTCTTCGGGTCGGGCCCGCTTCTCGGCAACCCGCTCGCGGTGGTGCTCGAGGCGGAGGGCCTGTCGCTCGCAGCGATGCAGCACTTTGCGAGCTGGACGAACCTGTCCGAGACCACCTTCGTCCTCCCGCCGACCGATCCCTCCGCGGACTACCGCGTCCGAATCTTCGACCCCACGAGCGAGCTGCCGTTCGCCGGTCACCCGACGCTCGGGACGTGCCACGCCTGGCTCGAGGCCGGTGGTCGTCCCCGCGATCCCGGGCGGATCGTCCAGGAGTGCGGGGCCGGGCTGGTTCCCGTCCGGCGGACGGTCGATGGTCTGGCGTTCCGGGCACCGCCACTGTTCCACTCTGGGCCGGTCGACGAGGCGACGCTGTCTCGGGTCGCCGCGCAGCTCGGAATCGACCGGCTCGCGATCGTCGACGCCCAGTGGGCGGCCAACGGCCCCAACTGGATCGCCGTCCTCCTCGCCGATGCGGATGCGGTCCTCGCCGTGCGCCCCGGGACCGTGGACATGGACATCGGGATCGTCGGTCCGTACCCGCCTGGGCGCCATGAGGCGTTCGAGGTTCGGGCGTTCTTCTCGAAGGACGGCTCGACGGCGGAGGATCCCGTCACCGGAAGCCTCAACGCCGCCCTCGCCGCATGGCTCGTCGACTCCGGCCGGGCGGTGCTGCCCTACGTCGCCAGCCAGGGCACCGTCCTCGGTCGTGCGGGGCGGGTCCATCTTCTGGGGGACGAGGACGGGATCTGGATTGCGGGCGCGACCACGACCGTCCTCACCGGCGAGGTCGAGATCCCGGCCTGAATCGAAACCGGGGCGGAGCCGTCGCCCCGCCCCGGTCGACCCCCTGGGGTTCAGCCGCCGATTGTCGCGAACCAGGAGCCCGTGCCCGACGTGACGAACACGAGAGGGGCGACGCACGGGTCGGGCAGGGTCAGCCGCGCCTCGATGGTGGCATTACCGCCACCGGCCGTGGCCGCGCCCGTCGTCGCCGGGAACGGGTCGGTCAGGACGTTCACGACCTGGGCGTTGGCATCGAGACAGCTCACGAGCCCTCGGAAGGCCGCGACTGGGTTGGTGCCCGCGTTGGCGCCCGCTGCAAGCACGAGCCCGCGAACCTTGATCTCGAGATGACCGTCTGGGGACAGCTCGCCCCGGCCGGACGCGAGCGTCCACGGGATCCCGCCGCCGTTGATGCCGCGGATCGGGTTCGTCGCGCCGACGAAGGCCTGCGTGTTGCCGACCATCGTGCCCCACTCGAGGAGCTTGGGACCCTTCGCTGCGGCAGATCCCTGGGCGAACATCACGGCGCCCAGCAGGGCGAGGGCGAGGGTGATCGAGAACGTGCGGCGCTTGGCCATCGCGGAGGGTCCTCCTGGGACTTGCGCTTCCCGCCGGGCTGAGCCGCCGGCCGGTGAAGCGAGGACACGGGTGACATCGCCGGGGGCGGCGCGGTCATGCCTCCGATACGTCCCGGACCTGCCGGCGGTTTTCGGCGTCGATCAAGCCAGTGTCATCGCCCGATCGTGGCCCAGGAGGAACGGTGGGAGCCAGGCCGGGATGTTCGAGAACGGCAGAACGTCTGGGTGCAGTTCGATCCCGAGCGACTCCCGCATGAACAGGCGTCGAGCCTCGATGCGCGCCCAGGCCTCCGGGTACCCGGCCGCGAACGCTGCCCGCAGCGAGGCATCGGCAAGCGCGATCCCGTCCTCGATGTTCGTCGTGAACCACTCGGTGCCCGTCGCAGGAATGATGTCGACCTGGAACGCCATGCCGGACTGGAGCTCGATCGTCGAGCCGGGCGAGATCGGTGAGTTGACCCACTCGTCGAGGTGGAGCTGGTGCCCCGGGTTGAGGAAGATGCCGAAGAACGGGTCACCGAGCCGCCGGTCCACGATCTCCTGGAGTGCGCCGCCGGTCTGCCCGATGTGCAGCGCCCCGTACCACTCTGCGACGGCCTCGAAGTACGGCCCGACCAGCCGCACCACGTAGTCCTGGATGCCGTCGGTCAGCCCCCGCTCGTCCTCGGTGACAAAGCCCGCGCGGCAGTTGAGCGCTCCCCAGATCCCGAAGGCCACGGTGAAGCGATCCCCGTGTTGGATGGCCCGGTCGCCCGGGCTGAGCAGCCCGAAGGAGGCGCGCTCCCCGGCGGTCAGCATCAGGTGGCACGACAGCGGCATCCCGTTCCACCCGAGCAGCGCGACGGCCTCCCGTTCAGTCATGCCGGGGCGGAGGCCGTGGATCAGGGATCGCACGCCCTGCGACGTCTGGCACGCCGCGTACTCGAAGGCGGCCAGCTGCTCGACCTCGTTGATGATCCGCAGCCCGCCGGCGGGGTCGATCAGGAGGTCCGTGGCGTTCTCGACCGAGCCCCTGGGCGATACGAGACGGCGCAGCTCGTCGATGAGATAGCTCGGCGCATCGCTCATCTCCGGCCGCCCGTACGACTTCCAGCCCACGATCCCGACGCGACGGCCGGGCGCCACACCCTCGTCCCGGAGGATGTCCGCAAGTGGTCGCGACCGGTCGCGGGGCTGGCTCGGGAGGCTCAGGTCCTGGAACCGGTGCCGCCGCATCGGGAGTGGTGCCGCGCCCGCGATCCCCCAGCACTCATTGCCGACCAGGACGGTCGGCTCCTCGTCACCTCGCGGCGCCACGATCAGCAGCGCCTCCTCGAAGCGTGGGTCGAAGCCCGTCAGGTACGAGATGTTCGCGCTGTGCTCGCGGTCGGCATAGACGATGACTGCATCGAGCCCCCGCTCGGCGGCGCGCTCACGGAGTCGCGCAACCCGATCGCGATAGAGCGCGGCGGGCAGCTCGGGCGAGATGGCCGGCATCCCGAAGTCGGGCAGCTCGATCGGAGCGAGGCGGGCCGTCGCCATGTCAGTCTCCTCGCGGTTGGGTCGGAGTCCAGGTCGTTGGGGGCTGGCCTCGCTCGAGCAGGATGAACTGATTGGCCTGCACCGTGTGCCACGGGCCGTCCTCCCAGTCCGGTCCGTCCGGCCACACGACCCGCACCTCAGCCTCGCGCGCGCCGCCGAGCCCGACGTGGATCCAGCCGAGCTGACCGCTCGCATGACCGCCACCCACCGTCAGCTCGCGCTGGACCGTGACGCCTTCGGCGCGCGTCTCGAGCCAGCCGCCGATCGCGTCGCCATTCACACCTGGCTGCTGCACGCGCACGCCGAGCCACGATCCGAGCGGCGCCGGCGCGTCCGCGGTGCCGGCCCCGACGTTGCGCCACAGCTTGACGCGCTCGCGGCGGTTGACGGCGACGATGTCGAGCAGGCCGTCGAGGTTCAGGTCCGCGACCGCCGCCCCGCGCGCCTTCGCCATGCTCGCGATCCCCGCGTCCTCGGCCCGATCGACGAAGGAGCCATCCGGCTGGCCGAGCAGGAGCGCGCTCGGGTCGCGGGCGGCGTACTCCGGCTGGGCCTCGACGTTGCCCTTCGAGACGAAGAGGTCCATCCGGCCGTCGTTGTTCACGTCGTCGAACTCGGCATGCCACGCGGTCGATGGCTTCGTCGTGTCACCGGTGACCGGGCGATGCGCGGTGGCTCCGCGGCGGAGGGCGATATCCGCGTACGCCGGGCGATCCGGTTCGCCGGCCAGCGTCTGGAGCTTGTTGTCCCCCTGGCTCGTCAGGTAGACCTCGGGGAGGCCATCGCCGGTCACGTCCTGGCTCGCGATGCCCATCCCCCAGATGCGCACCGGCTGCCAGCCGTCCTCCCGGGTGTACAGCTCCGGATCGTCGCCGTTCGTGACCCGCCACAGCTGCTCCTCGCCCTCGGGGCTGTAGTGGCGGTCGTTCGAGACCCGCAGGTCGTCGTGCCCCGTGCGCCCCCAGTCACTGAACAGCATCGAGAGCGTGCAGAAGCCAGGGGGCAGCGGAATGGGCTCGGCGTACGCCACCCGGGCAGGGTCCTCGGTTGGGCGAACGAGCACGCTCTCGTCGCAGTCGTCGCCGCCGGTCCCGTCCGGATTGAGCTCGAGGTAGCGACCGAATGCCAGCGTCGGCGGACCATCGACACGCTCCCACGTCGCACTGAACGCGGCCGTCCAGCCATCGATCGTGCCGAGCCCCCAGGCCCCGTTTGCCGCCTCGAACCGGCACGCCCCGAGACCGCGCAGGAGCATCGTCTCGCCCGAGCGAAGGACCGCGAGATCGGTGACGCGATCGCCATCGACGTCGAGCGGGTACGCGCCGATGACGCGGTCGAGGTCGGTCGCCGGGTCGGGCAGGGCCGTGAAGTGGAGGGCGCCGCCGACCTCGCTCTCGTTCACGTACAGACCCGCTGCGTTCACGCCACCCGCGACGAACAGCTCCGGGCGACCGTCCTCGTTGCAGTCGAACACGGCCACGCCGCCGCCGACGAAGAACTCGAACTCGCCGTCGTACACGTGCTCGACGCCCGCGCCGGCGATCTCCTCGACAAACGCGGGCGCCACCGGCGCGGCGCCGCCGGACGATGCTCGTTCCCAGGGGCGCAGCAGGACGGCCGCCGCGGCGACGGGAACGACGACGGCGATGACGGCGGCCGTGAGCAGGGCCGGTCTTCGGCTGGAGCGAGTCATGTGGGAGAGACCGCTGCTGTCGCGTCGGACGGCGCTGGAGCGCTGGGACGTCACGGCGCAGACGTCCGGCATTGAAGCACATCGTCCTTGACGCCCACGCTCGACGGGCGCCATCCTCGGAGTCGCGCCGCTGGGTCCGAGGGGGCCTGTGGAGCGCATGGAGGAGACGACATCATCCGTTCAGCATCGGGTGCGCGTGCGCTCCGTCGTTTCGGGCTCGGTGCGGTCGCCCTGGTCCTCGTGGCCATGGCCCTCCCGTCGTGCCAGGCGGTCCCGCCATACGTGACGAAGGACTGCCAGCGGGCGGACCTCGCGGGCAGGACGGTCGCCCGAAATCTGGGACGACCAGACGCTCGAGCTGATCCGCCAGGTGGTCCCCGCGCCGACAGTCCACGCCCGCAACCTGTTCCACGTGTCGGCGGCGATGTGGGACGCGTGGGCTGCGTACGACACGACCGCGGACGGCTTCTACGTGACCGAGAGGCTGACCGCCGGCGATGTGCGCGCCGCCCGCGAGACCGCGATCAGCTACGCCGCCTATCGAATTCTGCTGTGGCGCTACGCCACCGTCGCCGACCTGCAGGTCGCCACCGAGCAGCTCGACGCCACGATGGCGAAGCTGTGCCTCACGCCGAGCTTCACCGCGACCGAGGGCGATTCGCCCGCCGCGTTCGGGAACCGCATCGCCCAGACGATCCTCGAGTCGGCCCGGGCCGACGGCGCACTCGAGGACGAGCGGTACCGCGACGCGGGCTACGTGCCGGTGAACGAGCCGCTGGTCGTTGCGGACCCGGGGACGACCATGACCGATCCAAATCGGTGGCAGCCGTTGTCGCTCGACAAGCAGGTCGCCCAGAACGGGCTGCCGATCCCGGGCGGCCTCCAGGCCTTCATCGGTCCGCACTGGGGCCACGTCAAGGGGTTCGCGCTCTCGCCGTCCGAGCACGGCACGCCGATCGATCCCGGACCGCCGCCCCGCCTCGGTGACCCAGCCACGGACGCCGCATTCAAGGACGCTGCCCTCGACATCATCCGGGCAAGCAGCGAGCTGGGGGCCGAGGACGGCACGACCGTCGACATCAGCCCGGCGGCGCTCGGCAACAACAGCCTCGGCGCGAACGATGGCAAGGGGCACGAGGTCAACCCGGTGACGGGGGAGCCCTATGCGCCGAACGTCGTCCTGCGCGCGGACTTCACCCGCGTCCTCGCCGAGTACTGGGCCGACGGCCCCAAGTCGGAGACGCCGCCCGGGCACTGGAACGCGATCGCAAACGAGGTCGCCGACACCCCGGGCTTCGAGTTCCGCATCGGCGGCGAGGGCGACCCGGTTGACCGCATGGAATGGGAGGTCAAGCTCTACTTCGCGCTCAACGGGGCGGTCCACGATGCCGCGGTGGCGGCGTGGGGGCTTAAGGGTTGGTACGACTCCGCGCGCCCGATCTCGATGATTCGGTACATGGGCGGCAGGGGCCAGTCGTCCGACCCGGCGGGGCCCTCCTACCATGCAGAGGGCCTGCCCCTCGAACCCGGTCTCGTCGAGGTGGTCACGGAGGCGTCGAGCAGGCCGGGCGAGCGGCACGCCGGGCTCGCGGACCACCTCGGGGAGATCGCGATCCGGGCCTGGCGTGGCTTCCCCCACGACCCGGCCGGCGAGACGAGTGGCGTGGACTGGATCAGGGCCGTGGACTGGGTGCCGTACCAGCGCAACACCTTCGTGACGCCGGCCTTCGCGGGCTACGTCTCCGGGCACAGCACGTTCAGCCGGGCGGCCGCGGAGGTCATGACGTCGTTCACGGGCAGCCCGTTCTTCCCCGGCGGGCTCGCCGAGTGGACCGTGCCGAGAGGCGAGCTGCTGCACGAGGAGGGCCCCACGGCCGACACCACCCTGCAGTGGGCCACGTACTACGACGCGGCCGACCAGGCTGGCATCTCGCGGATCTTCATGGGCATCCACATCCCGGCCGATGACGTGGCCGGCCGGGAGATCGGGGCGGCCTGCGGCAAGGAAGCGTGGACCCTCGCCCAGCGCTACTTCGACGGCTCGGCGACGAGCTAGACGTTCGTGGGGCTGGTCGGAACCCCCGCCGCCGCGAAGATGCGCTCGATGACCCGCACGTTTGCCACGGCGTCCTCGGGCTCGACGCCCGGTGCCGCGCCATCGAGCACGGCCCCGGCGAACCGAGCCGCCTCGACCGTATAGGGGTCGGCCACCTCGAAGCGCAGCCGCTCGATCGAGGGCGCCACGGGCGGGTCGCCCCCGGCAATGAGGAGGACCTCCGTGGGGCGGTCCGGCGGGATATTGAACGCGATCGGGATCGAGATGCGTCCCGCAGTCCCGTAGATGTCGACGCGCTGGTCGGGCTCGGCCCGGGTCGAGCAGGTGAATGTCGCGACCCCGGTCGGGAATTCGAGGATCGCGGAGGTCAGGACGTCGACGCCCATGGCCTGGTCGAGGACGGCGGTCGCCTGGACACCGGTCGGTTCGGTCCCGAAGAGCATCCGCGAGAGGTTCACCGAGTAGCAGCCGATGTCCCAGAGCGCGCCGCCGCCGAACGCCGCGATGTTCCGGATGTTGGCCGGGTCGTCGTTGTAGTACGAGAACCAGCTCTGGACGGCGGTGAGCTGCCCGATGCGTCCCGTGGCGATGAGCTCTCGAACCGCGATCCACGACGGGTGGAGGCGGTACATGAACGCCTCCTGGAGCAGCACGCCCGCGTCTCGTGCGGCGTCGACCATGCGCTGGGCGTCGGCCCCGGTCAGCGCCAGCGGCTTCTCGCAGAGCACGTGCTTGCCGGCGCGGGCCGCCGCGACGGCCCACTCGGCGTGGAGATGGTTCGGCAGCGGGATGTAGACCGCGTCGACCTCCGGGTCTGCCAGGAGCCGCTCGTACGTCCCATGCACGGTCGGAATCCCGAGCTCGTCGGCCACGATCCGCCCGCGCGCCTCATCGCGGGACGCGATCGCCACGACCCGGCACCGATCCGCTCCCTGGATGCCCGGGATGACCTTCGCGCGGCCGATGTTCGCGGTCGACAGCACGCCCCACCGAAGCTCGTTCATCGCGGAACCTCCTCGCCACCCTGCAGCAACCGTCTTGACACCGCTCCGGCCGTAGCGGAGTCTGTCACAACTATTTGTCCGAAAGGAACACAAACCCGATCGTGATGCGGCCAGCGGTCCTCGGGCATCGGAGCGAAACGGTTCGCCGGGCGAACCTGGCCGCGATCGTCCGCGCGCTGCACATGCGCGGCCCGCTCTCCCGCTCCGAGCTCGTTGCCCAGACCGGGCTCACGCGCAGCACCATCCGGGCACTGATCGGCGAGTTCGTGGCGGCCGACCTGGTTGCTGAGGAGCGCGCCGAGCCGGTCGGGACGCCTGGCCGGCCCTCGCCGCTCGTCCGTCCAAACCCCGAGGCTGCCGTCGTGCTCGCGCTCGAGATCGCGGTCGACTCGCTCGCCATGGCGGTCGTGGGTCTCGGCGGGACGGTGCTCCAGCAGTCGCGGGTGGATCGCCCGCGCGGCCACCTCAGCGTTGACGAGATCGTGGCGGACCTGGCGGCACTCACCGCCGACGTCCGCGCAGATTCGGTCGTCCGCGATGCGATCGTGGGGGTCGGCGTCGCTGTCGTCGGTGTGGTCAGGCGCCCCGATGGGCTCGTCCGGGTGGCCCCGAACCTCGGCTGGCGTGACGAGCCGCTCGGCGAGCGTCTGCGCTGGGCACTGGATCTACCCGTACCGATCGCTCTCGGCAACGACGCCGACCTTGGTGCCCTCGGCGAGGCGCGGCGTGGTGCGGCCCGCGGCGCCGACACGGTCCTGTTCATCGCCGGCGACGTCGGCGTGGGCGGCGGCCTCATCGTCGATGGCGTTCCACTCACCGGGATTGCCGGCTATGGCGGCGAGGTGGGCCACATCCCGGTCCGCCCCGACGGCACGGCGTGCAGCTGCGGATCCAACGGCTGCTGGGAGACCGAGATCGGCGCGCACGCGCTGCTTCGACTTGCGAGCCGGCCGATCGAGGGCGGCCGCGCCGAGATCGAGGCGGTCATCGCCGGTGCCGAGCGCGGGGAGAAGGTCGCGTCCGCGGCGGTCGAGCACGTCGGTCGCTGGCTCGGCTTTGGGCTTGCCGGTCTCGTCAACGTCTTCAATCCGCGGCTGGTCGTCCTCGGCGGCCTCTTCGTGCGATTGCTGCCGCTCGTCGCCACGACCGTCGCGACGGAGCTGGACCGGCGGACGCTGCCGGCCACCCGACGACTCGTCACCATCCTGCCCGCGACGCTCGGCATCGATGCGTCGCTCATCGGGGCAGCGGAGCTCGCCTTCGAGCCATTGCTCAACGACCCGGCGGCCTGGCTGCGGCCACGGCCGGAATCACGCCAGCTGGCAAGCGCCTAGAGAGGAGGGACACAGCGAGTGGTCGCCTCGCACGGCTACCGGGACGACCCGAAAATTCGTCGGTTTGGTGACTCGACAACGTTGTAGCCTACTGCCGGGCCACCGCGGCACGCGGAAGGGGCTGGCCCATGAGGAGGAGTACCCGAATGCACATTCGAAGGCTGGGCGCCGTCATCGGGACGGCGGCCGTCATCCTGGCCGCGTGTTCGACACCGGGCGCAGCACCGGGCGGCTCGGCTGCCGCGGGCGGCGACTGCACCGTCGGCATGTCGTGGAACAACTACCAGGAAGAGCGCTGGGCCAAGTGGGATGAGCCCGCCATCAAGGCGGCCATCGAGGCCGGCGGCGGCACCTACATCTCGAACGACGCCAAGTCGTCCGCCGAGACCCAGGTCACCAACGTCGAGAACCTGATCACCCAGGGCGCGGACGTCGTCGTCATCCTTGCCGAGGACGATGTGGCCATCAAGCCATCCGTCACGAGCGCGATCGCCAACGGCGTTCCGGTCATCGCCTACGACCGCCTCATCGAGGACCCGGGCGTGCTCTACATCACGTTCGACAACATCGAAGTCGGACGGATGCAGGCACGCGTGATCTTCGAGCAGGTGCCCGAGGGTCGCTACGCGATCATCAAGGGCAACGAGGCCGACGCCAACGCCCGCTTCCTCCGCGACGGCTACGAGGAGATCATCGGCGAGGCAGTCGCTGCAGGCGACATCGAGATCGTCGGCGAGACCTACACCGATGGCTGGAAGCCGGACGTGGCCCAGACCAACATGGAGCAGATCCTGACCTCCGCCAACAACGACGTGGATGCCGTTCTCTCCGAGAACGACGGCATGGCGGGCGGGGTCATCGCAGCGCTCGAGGCCCAGGGGCTCGCCGGCGACGTGCCGGTCTCCGGTCAGGACGGCGATCAGGCCGCCCTCAACCGGGTCGCCCTCGGGACGCAGACCGTGGACGTCTGGAAGGACGCCCGCGAGCTGGGCAAGGCAGCCGGTGAGGCCGCCATCGCCCTGTGCGCCAACAAGGACGTCAAGGCCGTCGAAGGCACGGCCGAGTTCACGACCCCGGGCGACAACAAGGTGTCGTCGATCCTGCTGGAGCCACTCCCGATCACGCGGGAGAACCTCAACCTCGTCGTTGACGCGGGCTGGATCACCAAGGACGCGCTCTGCCAGGGCGTGACCGGCACCGACGTCGCGGCCTGCCAGTAGCGGGCCACACCCCGTCGTAGCACGCGCCCCGCGCCGCGCTTCGGCACGCGGGGCGCCTTCCTCTCGGCCCTAACGAGGCGTTGGGATGACAGCACCCGCGGTCCCCGGCACCGTCTCCGCCCGCGAGCCTCAGCAGAACCGGCTGACGTCGGCGTTCGGCTCGCTCGAGCTCGATACGCGCCTGCTCGGCATGATCGTCGCGCTGGCCGCGATCTGGCTGTTCTTCAACATCCTGTCCGGTGGACAGTTCCTGACCGCGCGCAACCTCTGGAACCTGTCGGTCCAGTCGGCGGCGGTCGCGATCATGGCGACCGGGATGGTCCTGATCATCGTGTCGCGCAACATCGACCTGTCCATCGGGTCGGTGCTCGGCCTGACCGGCATGGCGATGGCCATGCTCCAGGCGGAATGGATCCCACGGACGTTCGGCTTCGGGTTCGATCAGCCGTGGACGTGGGTCGTGACGGTGGCCTTCGGGCTGGTCCTCGGCGTGATCATCGGTGGCGTGCAGGGGTTCGTGATCGCCTACATCGGCGTCCCCTCGTTCATCGTCACGCTCGGCGGTTTGCTCGTCTGGCGCGGCGCGGCGTTCCAGCTGGCCCAGGGGCAGACGATCGCGCCGCTCGACACCACCTTCCTGCTGCTCGGCGGTGGTCCGCGCGGCTCCCTCGGCGCGACGTTGAGCTGGCTCGTGGCCGGGCTCGTCTGTGCCGTGATCGTCTACTCGCTCATCAGTGGCCGTCGTCGGCGGCGCCGCTACGGGTTCCCGCTCCGCCCCATGCCGGCCGAGATCACGATGGGAATTCTTGGCTGCGTCCTCGCAGTCGGCGCCGTGTGGGTCGCCAACAGCTACTTCTGGCCGGAGCAGCTCGCGCGCGACTACGCGGCCGCGAACGGCATCGAGTACCCGGCCGGGGGCCTGAACATCCCGACGGGCATCGCCATCCCGGTCCTGATCGCGATGGGCGTGGCGGTGGCCATGACGCTCCTCGCCACCCGGCGCCGCTTCGGCCGCTATGTCTTCTCGATCGGCGGCAACCCGGACGCGGCCAACCTCGCGGGCATCAACACCAAGCGCACGATCATGATGACGTTCGTGATCATGGGGCTCCTGAGCGCGGTGAGCGCCGCGGTGCTCTCCGCCCGGCTCACGGCCGCCACGGTCGGTCTCGGCACCCAGACCGAGCTCTACGTGATCGCGGCGGCGGTCATCGGCGGCACGTCATTCGCCGGCGGGATCGGGACGATCCCCGGAGCCGTCCTGGGCGCGGTCGTGATGCAGTCGCTCCAGTCCGGCATGCTCCTGCTGCGGGTCGACTCGCCGATCCAGGACATCGTCGTCGGGCTCGTGCTGGTCGCCGCGGTCGGCTTCGACACGATCATCCGTCGTCGCTCGAGATGAGGACCGCGACATGACCATGAGCAGCGAGCAGTCCGAGCAATCGAATCCGGGAACCAGGGCACCCACGGCACCGGCCACCACCGAGCATCCGGTCGCGGCCGGGTCCGCGAGCGCCCCGATCGTCGAGATGCGCAACATCCGCGTGTCCTTTGGTGGCGTCCACGCGGTTGAAGGGGTCTCCGTCGACGTGCGGCCCGGCGAGGTCGTGGGTCTCGTGGGTGGCAATGGTGCCGGCAAGTCCACGCTGATGCGCGTGCTCTCGGGCGCGCAACGGGCCGATGCGGGCGAGATCCTCGTCGACGGCAAGCCGGCTCGATCTCCAATCCGCGCGATGCCAAGGCGCTCGGGATCGAGTGCATCTACCAGACGCTGGCCCTGGCCGACAACATCGATGCCGCCGGAAACGTGTTCCTCGGGCGCGAGCTGCGGACGCGGCTCGGCTCGCTCGACGACGCGGCCATGGAGTCCGCGACGCGCAAGGTGCTCGGCCGGCTCAATCCCCGGTTCAGAACTTCAAGACGGCGGTGCGGTCGCTGTCCGGCGGCCAGCGCCAGTCGATCGCGATCGCCCGCGCGATCCATTTCAACGCCCGGGTCCTGATCATGGACGAGCCAACTGCGGCGCTCGGACCGGCCGAGACGGCCCAGGTCAATGAGCTCGTGGCGCAGCTCAAGGCCGACGGCATCGGCATCTTCATGATCAGCCACGACATCCACGACGTGTTCGATCTCGCCGACCGGATCACCGTGATGCTCCAGGGCAAGGTCGTCGGGACGGTTAACAAGGAGTCCGTCACGAAGGACGAAGTCCTGGCGATGATCATCATGGGCAAGAAGCCCGGCGAGGTGACCCGAGCAGGAGCTGGCCGAGCTCCACAACTGACGATGCGGCCGGCGCTCGCCGGCCCGACACGACCTGCGAGGATAGGGGCGTGTGACGCGACTTCTTCGCGACGTCCCCGGCCGCGTGCCGTTCGCCGGTCTCGATTCGACCGATCCGCTCTCGTACAAGGTCTACGAGCCGGACCGCATGGTCCTCGGCAAGCGGATGGAGGACCACCTCCGGATCGCCGTCTGCTTGTGGCACTCGTTCGCCTGGCCGGGCTCCGACGTGTTCGGGTCGGGCACGTTCGACCGGCCGTGGCTCGACGACCGGGCGACGCGATGGAGGCGGCCCGGACGAAGCTGGCCGCCGCGTTCGAGTTCTTCGAGAAGCTCGGCGTGCCGTTCTTCACGTTCCACGACCGCGACGTCGCGCCCGAGGGCGGACGCTTCGCGAGACCAACGAGAACCTCGACGCGATCGTCGACGAGATCGAGCGGCACATGGAGCGGACCGGGGCTCCGGCTGCTGTGGGGCACGGCCAACCTGTTCACCCACCCGCGCTACCCGGCCGGCGCGGCGACGAACCCGGATCCCGAGGTGTTCGCCTACGCCGCCGCGCAGGTCAAGACATGCTCGAGGTGACCCACCGGCTCGGCGGCGAGAACTACGTCCTGTGGGGCGGCCGCGAGGGCTACGAGACGCTGCTCAACACCGACCTGGGTCGCGAGGAGCGATCAGCTCGCGCGGTTCCTGCACGCTCGTGGCCGAGCACAAGCACAAGATCGGGTTCACAGGGCAGCTCTTGATCGAGCCGAAGCCGCAGGAGCCGACCAAGCACCAGTACGACTACGACGCGGCGACGGTGCACGGCTTCCTCGTCCGGCACGGGCTCGAGGACGAGTACCGGGTCAACATCGAGGCCAACCACGCGACGCTCGCGGGCCACACGTTCCAGCACGAGATCGCGTACGCGGTGGCCAACGGGATCTTCGGCAGCATCGACGCCAACCGGGGCGACTACCAGAACGGCTGGGACACCGACCAGTTCCCGAACTCGGTCGAGGAGCTGTCGCTGGCCATGTTCGAGATCCTGCGCGGCGGCGGCTTCACGACCGGGCGGCTTCAACTTCGACGCGAAGCTCCGCCGCCAGAGCATCGACCGCACCGACCTGTTCCACGGCCACATCGGCGGGATCGACACGCTCGCGCGGGCGCTGCTCGTCGCCGCCGACATCATCGAGACCGGCGAGCTGGAGCGGCTCCGCGACGAGCGCTACGCCGGCTGGCGCGAGGGCCTGGGTACGGAGATCCTCGAGGGCGGCGCGACGCTCGCAGATCACTGTCGGTGCCGTGCTCGAACGGGGATCGACCCGCGCCGCGCTCCGGCCGCCAGGAGCTGCTCGAGAACATCGTGAACCGGCACATCTGGTCCGCGGACCGCAGCAGCAAGGGTTGAGCGCCGCCGCGCCTCGCTAGACTCGCCCGATGCGAGGGATCAGCCGGAAGGCGGAGTCATTCACGGAGTCCGTCATTCGCGAGATGAACCGGCTCGCGCGTTCAGGCCGGGGCCGTCAACCTCGCCCAGGGCTTCCCGGACTTTGCCTGCCCGCCGAGCTCAAGGAGGCGGCTGCCGCGGCCGTCGCACGCCGACATCAACCAGTACGCGATCACCTGGGGCGCGAAGCCGCTGCGCGATGCCATCGCCGCCAAGACCTCTCGCTTCTATCCGGAATGGACGTCGATCCGGAGACCGAGATCACGGTCACGTGCGGCGCGACCGAGGGCATGATCGCCGCGATGCTGGCGGTGCTCGACCCGGGCGACGAGGTGGTCGTGTTCGAGCCCTTCTACGAGAACTACGGGCCGGACGCGATCCTGTCTGGCGCCGATACCGCGCTACGTGACGCTGCACGAGCCCGACTGGTCGATTCGACCCCGACGAGCTGCGCGCGCGCGTTCACGCCGCGGACGCGAGGCGATCGTCGCTCAACTCGCCGCACAACCCCACCGGCAAGGTGTTCACGCGCGACGAGCTGGAGCAGATCGCCGCCGCTGTGCCTCGAGCACGACGTGCTCGCGATCACCGACGACATCTACGAGCACATCATCTACGCCGGGCGAGCACATCCCGCATGGCGACGCTGCCCGGCATGGCGCGAGCGGACCGTGTCGATCAACTCGATCTCGAAGACGTACTCGGTGACCGGCTGGCGGGTCGGCTGGGTGATCGCGCCGCCCGAGCTGAGCGTCGGCGATGCGGCAAGGTCCACGACTTCCTGACCGTGGGCGCCGCGGCGCCGCTGCAGCAGGCCGGCGCTCGTCGCGCTGACCTTCCCGGATGCCTACTACACGGACGCTGACCAGCGCAGTACCGCGAGCGACGCGACACGCTGATGCCCGCGCTGCGCGCTGCCGGGTTCCGGTTCGTACGAGCCCGCCGGCGCCTACTACGTGATGACCGATATTCGCGACCTGACGACGGAGGACGATGTCACGTTCGCGCGGCGCCTGATCCGCGATCCCGGGGTCGCGACGGTGCCCGGGTCGTCGTTCTACTCCCGACCCGAGCTGGGCCGGACGAAGGTTCGGTTCGCGTTCCCGAAACGGCTCGAGACGCTGCATGCCGCCGCGGATCGTCTGGCCCGCCTGGCCGGGTAAGGCACCCTGGCGCAGTGACTGCCTATCGCCGGCGGTGATCGATTTCGCACGACTGAGCGCGGGCGCCAATCCGGGACGCATATCCGCGGCGACGGCACGCTCGGATGTGGAGGATTGATCAGCAGGGGCGATCTGGACGGCGGCGATCCCCGATATTCGCCCTGCTACTCAGACCCCGGCAATCGAGCGTGACCAGGTGCGCGGAACGGCCATTTGCGCCACCAGGTCGCGTTCGTCTGTGCGGAAACGAGTACGGGTGCTGATATCAGGGCGCCGGGGCGCCCGGGCGCGCTACCGGATCCGGCGGCGAGGCGGCGGCGGCCGTCCGCCGGGGGCGGTCCGCCTGCGGCACGACCTGCTCGCAACCTGCATCACCGCACCGACTTCGCGACGTTCGCGTCGTCGTCGACCTCGATGTCGTGTCGTTTCGCGGCCGCGAGGATCTTCTTGCGTGCCGCTTCCTTGGCCGTCTTGCTCTCGAAGTCGGTCTGGTTGAAGCGGGCAATCGCGTTGCGGACGTGCGACGCGTCATGGATTGGCAGGTGCTCGCCGCCGTCCTTGTCGACGTAGGCGAACTGGTTGGACCGAAGCTTGTCGCGGTCCTCTGCATCGAGCTGGGCCATGTCGGAACCTCCAGGTGCGTGGCGTTTCCGCCATGACCACCGTGCCCCGAACGCCGCAAGGCATGCCTAAGCCGGGTTGCGGCCCCCCTTGCAGCTCCGTTTCGATGCCGTGCCTAGAACGCGGAGGCGCCCGGCGGTCTTCGTGAGTCCGCCGGGCGCCGGAGCGTGCGAATGAGGAGGAGTCAGGTCAGCATGGGTCGGCGAGCACGTCACCGGTCATGGACGGACGTCGATTGGTGTCGGTGGACGCATGCGGGGTGGACGCCTCCGCTTCGGTACCGGCGTCATCCCCGGAGCCGGCGCTGACGTTGCGCAATGCGCGGATCGCGTAGACCGCGACACCGAGGGCAAGCGCGCCGCTGATCCCGGCCACCACCTGCATCCCCTGCACGAACGCGTCCTGGGCAACCGTCAGGACCGCGGATCCGAGCCGGCCTGGCAGCTCACCGGCGACGGCAACCGCGCCACCGAGCGTGTCACGAGCGATCGTGGCCGCTTCAGCGGGAACGCCCGACGGGAGGTCCGCGCCGACGTCACGCCGGTAGATCGCCACCCCGACGCTGCCGAGGATCGAGATCCCGAGTGCGCCACCGAGCTCGAAGGCGGTCTCGGACACACCCGATGCCGCCCCAGCCCGCTCCGGCGGGGCTGACACTGACCACGAGCTCGGTCGTCAGCCCGAAGACCGGGGCGAGTCCCAGCGAGATCACGACCGACGAGACAACGACGATCGCAAGGCCGTCCGCCCCACCGACACGGCTGAGCAGGGCCAGCCCCACGGCGGCCACGATCAAGCTTGTGGCGATCAGGCGCGGCGGGCGGAACCGCTTGACGAGCCGCGGCGCCACGTTCGAGCCGACGACGAACGCGATGGCTGACGGCAGCGACCAGGCGCCGGCCTCGAGTGGCGAGAGTCCCAGGACGAGCTGCAAATACTGCGCGACGAAGAGGAAGTAGCCGCTCGCCACGAAGATGGTCAGGAGGTTGACGCCGAGCGCCGAGGTGAATGACGGAAGACGGAAGAGCCGGACGTCGATCATCGGATCCTCGAGGGTCAGCTGTCGCCGCACCCAGACGACGCCGGCGAGGACGCCCAGCGCGACGGTCGCGATCGGCAGCACGGCGAATCCGTCCTGGGCGAGCTGCTTGAGCCCGAAGATCGTCGGCAGCACCGCGGCAAGGGACAGGACGACGCTGCGCAGGTCGAGTCGCCCGGCGTTCTCGTCCTTGAACTCGGGAAGCACGATCGGGCCGAGGATGAGGAGCGCGCCCATGACCGGGAGCGCCAGCAGGAAGACCGAACCCCACCAGAAGTATTCGAGCATCACGCCACCGAGCAGCGGTCCGATGGCGCTGCCGGCCGAGAAGGCCGAGATCCACACGGCGATCGCGCGGGAGCGCTGCCCCGGGTCCTTGAACATGCTGAAGATGAGTGACAGCGTCGACGGCGCGATCGTGGCACCGGCGATCCCGAGGAGCGCCCGGCTGACGATCAGCATCTCCGCACTCGTCGAGAAGGCTGCGAGCAGCGAGACGGCGCCGAACGCCGCGGAGCCGATGAGCAGCAGCTTCCGCCGGCCGATCCGATCGCCCAGGGTGCCCATCGTCACGAGGAAGCCCGCGACCATGAAGCCGTAGATGTCGATGATCCACAGCAGCTGGGCGCTGCTGGGGCCGAGGTCCGCGCTCAGCGACGGGACCGCGAGGTGGAGCACCGTCAGGTCCATGACGTAGAGCAGGCAGGCGAGCGCGAGGACGGCAAGGCCGATCCATTCGCGGCGGCCGGCCAGCGGTGGGGTGAGTGGGCTGGGTCATGGTGCTGAGTCTCCTGGTGGCTGTGTCACCTCCTATGACACGGCGCGCAGAAGAAACTCATCGGCCGCGCGAGCGAAGGCGCTACTCCTCGAACAGCGGCTCCGGCTGGCGGTTGTAGACCGCGGCGACATAGCTGCACGGCCGCACCTCGCTGTTGGGACGGAACGACAGGACCGTGCCCTCGGGCTCGAGGGGGACGTCGAAGGGCACGTCCGCGAGCTCCACGTGCGGGACGATCACGCCGTCGACCTGCATCGGGGCATCGATCTGGAGGCGCCACTCCCCGGGCGCGTAATCGCAGCGCTCCTCGCCGCGTCCGATTGCGATCGCCAGCTCGAATGGCGTGGTGGCCCTGAGCGTCACGCCGCCAGCGGCATCGGCAGGCAGCTTCCCCGCGATGACCTGGCCAAGGTCCGGCTCGCCCCAGCAGCGGTCGCTGAGGCCGGCATCGAGCGGGTTCCAGAACGGTCCGACGAGACACACCCGGGGCAGGCCCACGAGGCGGACGTCCTGGTCGGCGCTGATCCGGACGCGCAGGTCCAGGTGATCGACGATGCGGATCGGGACCGCGCGGACCCCTTCCTCGATTCCGAAGTCGGCCGAGGCGCGGATCACGGAGAGTGCCACCGCCTCTGCAACGGCCTCCGCGTGGACATTGCCGGCCAGCTCCCCGACTGCGGCCTCGCGCTGCGCGGGGGTGAGCGGAAGGGGCGGCCGGGATGGACTGAGCACGGCGCCAAGGCCGACCAGGAGGACGGCGACGACGAGGAAGGCGACAACGACAACCGGCAGGCGTCCCTCGTCCACTGATCCTCCGTCGACCGATGAGTTTCGCGGAGCGAGCCTGTCATACAGGTGGCGCCGGCAAGGGGATCTCCTCTCGCCGGCGCCTCCGCGTCTGCTGGGCGTTTGCCTCCGGTGTCAGGCCGTGGGCGGGAGTGCCGGCGCGACGTTGTGGTTCGACCGGAACACGTTGTCGGGATCGTAGCGGGCCTTGACCGCGACGAGCCGCTCCCACGTCCCGTCGGGGTACGCGGCACGCAGCCGTTCCAGACCGTCGTCCGCCAGGAAGTTGACGTACACCGCATCCGGGCCTGTCCGCAGGGCGCCGACCACCGAATTCGACCCAGCCCTGCTTGGCGGCCTTGTCCGCCGCCCCTTCGTAGAACGCCGCGACGTTGACCATGATCGGGTGCGACCGGTGGGCGAACGCAGTCGCATCCGGGGCCACGCGGCCCATGGCGCCACCGAGGACTCGAAGCTGGACGACGCGCATGGGTGCGTCGGACGCGTCGAGCCGCTCCACGATCAGCGCGGCGTGCTCGGGCGTGAACGACTCCATGAAGAAGTTCCGGGCCGCCGCGGTCGGGTGGTACTCGTTGTTCGGATCCTCGGGCGGGTACATCTCGTGGTAGGGCATCGGCCGCGTCATGTCGGCGAGCGGTGTCGCCAGGCTGCGGAAGCGGTCGAGGACGCGCTGACCCTCCTCGACCGGACCCGCGAAGGCCATGAACGCCATGACGATCAGCCGGCCGTGATGCTCCTCCGGGATGAACGGCATCGGCGGGCAGGTCATGACGTTCGCGATGACGCTGAGCGACTCGGGGGCCGCGATTGCCTCGCGCATGAAGCCGGACACCACATCCGCCGTCCCAGGCAGGAACAGCATGCCGCCGACGAACTCCTCGACCTCGACGAGCCGGTACCGGAACCGGGTCGCGACGCCAAAATTGCCACCCCCGCCGCGGAGTGCCCAGAACAGGTCGGGGTGCTGGTCTGCGTCGACGCGGAGGACCTGCCCGTCGGCCGTGACGATCTCGGCCGCGAGCAGCGAATTGATCGTCATCCCGTGCTTCCGCGCCAGGTACCCGACGCCGCCGCCGAGCGTGATGCCGCCGATCCCGACAGAGCCCGTGTCACCGAACCCGACGGCGAGCCCGTGCGCACCCGTGGCCGTGGACACGTCAGCAGCCGTGCAGCCCGTCTCGGCCCACACGGTCCGGGCCTCGAGGTCGATCTCGATCGCCCGCATGTCGCGAAGGTCGATGACGATCCCGTCGTCCACGGAGCTGTGGCCCGACCCGCTGTGGCCGCCGCTTCGAACCGCGAGCGGGGCGCCCGTCTCGCGCGCGAACGCGACGACGGCGGCGACGTCCTGGGCGTCCTGCACGCGGACCAGTGCTGCCGGTCGGCGATCGAACTCGCCCGAGACCACCTGCCGGATGGCGTCGTAGTCGGCGTCGCCGGGCCTGATCACACGGCCGCGAACGCGTGCGGCGAGGTCGTCGACGGAGAGCGTGGCGGACGGGGAAACCTGCATCGGGAGCTCCTCTCGGATGTCGTGTCCATTCGGGTTGACCGGCGGCGTCCCGAAAACTCATCGCCGGCAACCGATGATTTCTCGCGCGCCCGGCCAGTCTTGAGGGGCAGAAGGAGGTCGGACCGTGGCTGCTCCAGAGCGCCCGGCGTCGTCGACGCCGGACCTGCCGCCATACGCCGCCAGCCTGTCCGCCGTGCAGCTCGTGCTGGAGGGACCGCTGGAGCCGGCGGATGTGCCGGTGCTGCTCGCGCGTGTCCGGGCGGCCGCAGCGGGGATGGCGCAGCCGGTGGTGGCGTGCGACGTCGAGCGAGTCGGGACGCCCGACATCGGGACGGTCGGCGTCCTTGCCCGGCTGGCCCTCGCCGTGCAGCGCGCCGGCGGCCGCGTCCGGATCGAGCACGCGTCCCCGGAGCTGTCCGACCTCGTCGTTCTGTCGGGTCTGGCCCGCGTTCTGCGCTGTGTCGCGCTACCGCTCGAGGCGGTGGGGAAGCCCGAAGAGCGGGAAGAAGCGCGCCGTGTCGAGGAAGAACGTGATCCCCGTGATCCGACCCTCTGACACCTCGACGACCTGAACCGACCAGGGCTCGAGGCCGCCGTCCGGCGCAGGCTTGTACTGGCCGAAGGCCGGCCGTCCGTTCGCCATCGTCGGGACGAGCCGCGAGCCGCGACAGGCGATGCCCTGTCCCAGGCACCACGCGACGATGTCCTCGTGGGTCCGCAGCCACAGCTCATACGGCGGCATGTTCCAGCTCGCATCCTCGTGGAGCAGCGAGGTGAGCGAGTCCATGTCGTAGCGCTCGAAGGCTTCGACGTAGCGCGCGAGCAGGGCCTGCTGGGCGTCATCGAGCGGCTCGGCGGGCGGGTCGTCCTCGTTCGTCTCGGCGAGCGTGGCTCGTGCTCGCTGGAGCGCGCTGTTCACCGACTGGACGGTGGTCTCGAGGAGCTCGGCGACCTCCGTGGCACGCCAGCGCAGCACCTCGCGCAGGATGAGGACGGCGCGCTGCCTGGGCGGGAGTCGCTGGAGGGCCGACACGAACGCGAGGCGGATCGACTCGCGGGCAATCGCCACCTCGGCCGGGTCTCCGCCGGCGGGCACCACAAGCGCATCCGGGATGGGCTCCACCCACACGCCCTCCGCAAGTCGCGGTCCGAGCGTCGTGTCAGCGGTGGAGGCGGGACCCATGTCCATCGGTCGCGCCCGTCGCTGCCGGCCGTTGAGCATGTCGAGGCAGACGTTCGTGGCGATGCGGTAGAGCCACGAGCGAAGCGCCGAGCGGCCCTCGAACCGGTCGTACGCGCGCCAGGCGCGGACCATCGTCTCCTGGACCGCGTCCTCGGCATCGAAGGTCGAGCCGAGCATGCGGTAGCTGTAGCCGGTCAGCTCTGATCGGAACTGCTCGAGCTGCTGCTCGAGCTCCGGGGACCCGGGTGCGGCCGGGGCGGCGTCGGCCGGATCGAGGACAAGCTCTGTCATGGTGCGAGATCCCTCCCGCCTGCCCGGTACCAGCAGGGCACTACGTGCGGAAGTCCGCATGGTAATTGCCAGCCGCCGAACCTGTCGCGGCGAGCCTCGGATCAGCCCTCGAAGGCGGCGTGCTCCCCAGAGAGAACGTCACGACGCGGATTTACGACCGACGCGTGTTCCCGGAGGAGCGCCTCGAGATCGTCGAGGGCGGAATCCACCGTCGCGCGGGCGCCCTCGTGATGTCCTTCGACGGTCACGAGGATCTCGCTCGTGTCATCGCGGGCCGAGCTCGACCGGCTCTGCCGCCAGCACCAGCGTCGTGCGATCACGTCGTCGTTCGCGTCCGCGAAGATGACCTCGCCCGCCTCTGGCCGGTCGGTCGTGCTCGAGCCAAGGTCAGCCCAGCGTTCGTCCCCGCGGGCGAACCGGACGTCGATCCCGCCAGCGATCGCACGCCGGTCGATCACCGCCACCGGCAGTGCATGCCGGATCGAGACCAGATTGCCGAGGTCGACGAGGGTGCCGATGGTCGGGAGCGTGCCCTCCTTCGTCAGGCGTCGCAGGAGCGCCTCGGCGGCGGAACGATACTGGGTCGGATCGACGCCGAAGGCGCGGAACGCCCGGCGCCACGCGGCCAGCGCCGGAACCTCGCTCAGCGGCGTGCCGGCAAGTCGGGCCAGCACGTCCCGTTGCTCCGCCTCGAATGCGGCACGCAACGCGGGTCCGCTCGCACCGTTCGTCACCCCCTCCGCCGCGATGGTGCCCCCCACAATTCCGGGGTACCGCTCCAGGATCGCGGCGTCATAGCGGAACAGGCTCACAGCCATCGCTTTGCGCGCGCCACCGCGACGATGAGCAGCGCGAACAGCCCGACGCCCGCGACGACCATCCAGAAGCTCAGTGGATCGTCCTTGTTGAGCGGCACGATCACGTTCATCCCCAGCAGGCCGGCGGCCAGCGAGCCCGGCAGCAGGAGCACCGTCGCTAGCGCAAGGACCTTCATCACGTCGTTCGTGCGCTGCGCCGTCCGCGTCATGTAGACCTCGAACGAGCCCAGCAGCACCTCGCGGCTGTCCTCGACCGCCCCGATCGCGTTCTCGAACCGGGTGGCGACCGCCTGGAAGGCCGGTGCGCTGTCGGGGTTGTCGGTGAGCTGCGCGATCTCTGCTCCGGCCAGGGAGGCGAACAGCTGCCGATGATCGGTCAGGACCCGCCGAAGGCGCGCGATGCGCCGCCGAACCCGCACGAGGTCGTCGAGCAGCTCCTCGCTGCTCTCGTGCCGGAGCGACCGGGCATCCAGCTTGTCCACCTCGTCCTCGATTGCGTCGACGGCACGGAAGTAGCTCGTGACGGCCGCCCCGAGGAGGGACGAGATGAACGTTCCCGCGTCGAGCGATCCGAAGGTCGTGTCGAGCTCGATTCGCTCGTCCATGTCGGTGAGGAACGTGATCGGGTTGCGGTGGTGGGTGATGACGACGTTCTTGCCGCCGACGATGTCAAGCCACGGGGCTTCCTCGGGCTGCTCGTCGTGGGGCTCGGCCGCGACGCGAATGTGCAGGTAGCCGCCATGGATCGCCAGGTGCGGCAGCTCCCCGGCGGTCTCGAGCGACCGGCGGGTCGGGGAGTCCAGATCGAACGTTTCGGCGAGCCGGTCGATCTCCTCTGCCGTGGGCGCGCCGGCAAAGTCGATCCAGAGCAGCTGTCGATCGGTCGGCGTACTGGTCAGGGCGTCCTCGAATGCGAGGACCTCGTCCTGCCGATCGGCGTCGAAGCGCCGGACGTGCACGCGGTCCGAGTCCGCCATATGCGGTCGCGGGGCCACCACCTGCTCGACGGCGCCGCCCGTGCCGGGCCGAAGGAGGTCCATCACGCGGTTCGTCATGGTCGCGAACGGTACAACGGCCGCATCACGCGTGGAATGCGGGGACCGTGAACAATGGACGCGATCCCGGCGTCAATGCGTTCGACGAGCCGTCATTCGCAACCGAGGCAGTCGCCCATGGATCTTCGTCGAGCCGTCACCGTCGTCCTTTCGGTGCTGCTCCCGGTCGCGGTGCTCGGTTCCTGCGGGGGTGCGCCGGCGGGCAGCACGCTTCCGCCCGCCGCGACGGCGACGGCGACGCCCAGCGCGACGCCGGCGTCCAGCCCGTCGGCCTCGTTCGGCGGGGCGCTTCCCTTCCCGACCCGTCCGGCCGCAGCGCTCGAACACGCTCGATACAGCAGCGCTCCGCCGTTCGACATCGCGTTCACGTTCGAAACGCCGGGAGAAGGATGGGAGAGCCTCCACCTCCTCGGCGAGTTCTTCGACGCGGTGCGCTTTGACGGTGAGACCAGAACCGGCCCGCCGCTGCGATCGATCGCGTTCGGTCATCCCACGCGCATCTGGGGCCGTGGGCCCGTTCCGGCTGACGGCCTGACAGCCGCCGACGTTGTCGCCCAGCTGGTCGCCCGGGACGACCTCGTCGCGAGCGCTCCCGAGCCATTCGAGCTCGACGGGATCGCCGGCCTTCGCGTCGATCTGCACGTGGAGGCAGTCGGGACCTCGATCTTCGGGGGCCCGAACGGCAACCTCGACATGGAGCCGCGGCGAGACGCGCGGTTCGGGATCGTGCCGGTCGAGAACGGGCTGCTGCTCGTGATCGTCTCGGCGGTGCCCGGCGAGCTCGACGTCGCCTGGGAGCAGGCCCGGCCCCTCCTCGAGAGCGTCGACCTGTAGCCGTCGGTTCAGCCCGGGCGGGTCAGCGCTATCGCCTCCTCGGTGGACATCGCGCTGCCCGCGAGGCGTGCCTGCTCGAGGGTGTCGGGCTCCATCCCGACACGAAGCGCCTCGAGCGTGCCCTCGTACTGCTGCCGTTCGTCGGGCGGCCATTCGCCACCCGCCCGCTCGATGGCCGCTTCGGCGAACCCGAGCAGCCTCGCCGATCGATCGAGATCCCCCTGGGCGGCGGTGACGGCGGCATGTCCGTTCGCGCTCCAGGCCACCGCCATCGCGTCGCCGAGCCGATGGAAGGTCTCCATCGCCTCCCGGGACAGGTCGGCTGCGGCGTCCAGATTGCCGACCTGTCGTTCGACCATGCTCAGGTTCGCCGACTCGACGGCCACCATGAAGGGGTTGTCCATCTCGCGCCCAAGTGCAATTCGCTCCGACATGACCCGGCGCGCGTCCTCGAACGCTCCGCTCATCTGGTACGCCACGCCGAGGACGTGCAGCGCACTCGATCGGCCATCACGGTCATCGGTGCCCTCCGTCTCGGCGATCGCCTCGCGCAGGAGCCTGATGGCCTCAGGGACGTCCGTGCTCAGGGCGGTCCGTGCCAGGAGCGCGAGCGCAAGCGCAACGACCGTGGGATCGCCCGCAGCCCGACCCATCGCGACGGCCTCGTTCGCACGCCGGGCAGACCGTGCGTAGTCGCCCGCCCAGAAGACCAGGTAGCCGTGCTCGTACAGCGCCCTCGCCCGCACTGCATTGCTGTTCGACCCCGCGCCGAGCGCCCGTTCGAACCACGCATCCCCCTCGGCGATGCGCTTCGTCGCCATCCAGAACGGGACCAGCGCGCTGGCAAGTCGCAGCGCCTCATCAACCCGCCGTCCGGCAAGGAAGTGCTCGAACGCGCGCCCGATGTCGTCGTACGACTCCGTCAGCCCTGCCTGGACTGCTTCCGCGTCGGGGCCTCGAAGCCCCTGGCGTGACTCCGTGGCGACCTGCAGCAGGGCCTCGGCCGTGGTGGTATCCATCGGCCGAGGATACTGGGGCGATCAGGGCATCAGACAGAAGCCCCTGGAGGGTGATCGGGTCTACATTCGTGCGGTGCAGGTCACGATGTGGGTGACGAGCTCCGAGGCTCGCCCGCCGCGCGGTCGTGGCACGTACCAATGCCGAGGTTCGAACGTGACGGACGGAACATCCACCTATGTCGACGTCGACGACGAGGGTCGGTATGTCGACGCGCCGCCGGAGGCGCTCGAGATCTTCGGGACCACGCTCGACGAGCTCCGCCGGCACCGGGTCGGTGATTTCGCGAGGGAGGGGTTCGGGTCGATCCACCGGGCGCTGTTCCTGGTCGTCATCCGAAGCGGACGCGACTTCGGCGGCGGAGAAAGCACGCTCGTCACGCCCGATGGCCGCGAGACGGCGATCAAGTGTCCCTCGATCGAGAAGGTCGGCGACCGCTGGCGCGTCCATCTGACCGTCCTCAGCACGGAGCCCGGTGCCGTCCAGACCCATGCGCTCGCGTCCGTGCTCGAGGCGTGGCGAGAGGCCGAGCGTCATGTCGCCCAGGGGGACTGGCTGCCCGACTACGACCTCGCGCGTGCCGCCGCCGATGCCCTGGCCGACATCTACCAGCGCGTGGCGGCAAAGAAGGCAGCCGTCACCAATTGGGTGGCCGACCACACACCGGACTGACCAGCTCGGGTGCGAGAATGGCCCCATGGCCTCCTACGAGTTCGTGACGATCTGGCGGCTCGATGCGCCGATCGAGGACGTCTACCGGCTGATCGACAACCCGACCGACTGGCCGCGCTGGTGGCCGGCGGTGCTCGATGTCCGGGAGGTCGATCCGGCGGGTCCCGATGGCATCGGCGCGGTCTTCGCCGCCACCATGAAAGGCCGGCTGCCGTACGCGCTCAGGTTCGAGGCGAGGGTCACCGTGCGGGAGCCGCCGACGGGGCTTGAGCTGGCCGCGACGGGCGAGCTCGAAGGCACCGGAACGTGGGCCCTGGCCGAGGCGAACGGCTACGACGACGGTGCGCTACGACTGGCGGGTGCGGACGACGGCGCCCTGGATGAACCTGCTGGCGCCCCTGCCCTTCGTCGACCCGATCTTTCGCCTCAACCACCACGCCGTCATGCGCAACGGGCTGGCCGGTATCCGCCGGGAGCTGGGCGTCGCGGGGTGGTACGAACGCCTCGACTGAGGGACGGGGTCGCAGCTCAGACGCGAAGAGCGTCGCCGACTCTTTCAGCGACGAAGGGCGTACACCGTCGAGGGTCGGGCGGTGGCCCCGTCAATTTCGGCGCTGACAACCACGACGTATCGGGCGACTGGCTCGAGGCCCGGGGGCAGGTATGCGCGACCGGGGTCCCCGATCAGGACTCGGCTGCCCTGGCGAGTCGCCCGCTCCAGCCATGGCTCGAGCCGGCTTGCCATTGGCTTCTCATACCAGACGTCGCCGGCCAGGATGACGTCGACCGCGGGCGGATCGGTGTCGAGCACGTCGTCGAGTCGCGCGGCCACTCGGACATCATTCGCGTGAGCGTTGAGGGTGATGGCGGCCTCAGCACACGGATCGACATCGATGGCGGTCACTGACGAGGCTCCACAACGGGCAGCCACGATCGCGCAGAGACCGGATCCGCTCCCGACGTCGATGACGGACCGGCCTTCGATCTCCACCGGATGATCAAGGAGGTACCTGGCAATGGCGAGACCACCGGGCCAGGGGAACGCCCAGTAGGGCAGAGGCGGGTCGCTGAGACCCAGCTGTTCACCGGTCAGTCGCAGGAGCGCCGTGACGTCGTCCCCCTGGTGCAGCCGAATTCCCGGGAGTCCGTCCACTGGGGCCAGCACGGTGTGCCGGCGAACGAACGCCCGAAACCTCGGCCCGGACGTCACCGGCGTTCGAGCGCGTCGACGTCTGAGGCGAGCAGTGGGTCGCCCTTCACCACGAAGTCGGCCAGTTTCAGCTCGCTTCCCATGTCACGGCTGGTCGAAGGGCACGAAGGCCTGCATGAACACCGGATCGCCGAAGAGGTCGTGCAGCGGCAGCGCGTCCTCCATCTGCATCCGTCGAAGGACGAGGCGTGGGGTCTCGATGGCGGGGCCGCTGGCCATGTCGCGAGTATCGCCATCCGGGGTAGCAACCGTTCGTGAATCACCTGTCATGCTGCCGCGCACGACCAGACCGAAACCTCGGGGGGACGTCAGGGCATGCGGAGTCGAGACACCGGACGCCAGCCGCGACGCATCGCCGTCCTCGCGGTCGCGCTGTTCGTCTTCGTTGGATGCGGCTCCGACACGCCGTCTGCCGAGCCCTCGGCCAGCCTTTCAGCAGCGACCCCGCCGGCGACCGCAGCTGCGACCCCAACTGCCACCGCGGCTGCCCCCTCAGCGCCGGCAGCGACTGCTTCTCCCGGTGGCGTGACGTGGGAGACCTGCGGAACCGGCGCCGAATGCGCGACGCTCGACGTCCCCCTCGACCACGACGCCCCGGACGGCGCCACGATCGGTATCGCTCTGCTGCGTCTGCCGGCGACTGATCCGGCCAACCGCATCGGGTCCGTGCTGTACAACCCGGGCGGCCCAGGCGCATCCGGCGTGGATACGATCCGCGACGTTGGCAGCTTCATCTTCAGTCCCGCGGTGCGTGCCCGGTTCGACATCGTCGGCTTCGATCCCCGAGGCGTTGGAAGCAGCGATCCAGTCCGGTGCCTCCCGACCCGACCGGACCTACCGCAGGCCTATCCCGACGAGCCGGCCGAGATCGACGCCTGGCTCGCGGCCGCCCAGGAGGTGGCCGACGCGTGCGAGGCGAACAGCGGCGAGCTGCTTCCCCATGTCGGAACGAGGGACGTTGCGCGGGACCTCGACCTCATCCGCGTGGCGCTCGGGGACGACAAGCTCACGTACCTTGGCATGTCCTACGGGACCCTCATCGGCGCGCTGTACGCCGAGGAATTCGCCGAGAACATCCGGGCGATCGTGCTGGACGGCCCGGTCGACCCCGCCGTCGACGGCGCCACGCTGATCCGAGACCAGGCGGTGGCGATGGAAACAGCGCTCGGCCGTTTCCTTGAAGCATGCGCGAGCGACGCATCGTGCCCGTTCTCCGAAGGACCCGACCGGCGTGCGGCATTCGACGAGCTCATGGAGCAGTTCGAGGACGGTGCGGTCGACGGCGTGTCCGGTCAGGTCGCGTGGAACGGAATCGCGATCGAGTTGCTCACCGGCGACTGGGCCTCACTGGCCGCCGCGCTCAGTGACGCCGAGGCGGATGACCTGGCCCACCTCAGCGCGATCGGTTCGATCGCCGAGGATGAGGCGGCCCTGGACGCATACGACGCAGTCGCGTGCCTCGACATGCTCTTCGACCGGTCGCCCGAGGCGTACGAGCAGATTGCCCGGGACGTCGAGCAGCTGGCGCCGCGGTCTGGGCGCTTCTTCACCTACGCACCGGGCTGGGGTTCGATCGTCTGTGCGTACTGGCCGGTTCCCCCGCAGCGCCAGCCCGGACCCGTGAACGCGCCGGATGCCCCACCGATCCTGCTCGTCGGCAGTACGGGAGACGCCGCCACGCCGATCATCTGGGCCGAGGCGGTCATGACACAGCTCGAAGGAAGCGTCCTCGTGACACGGGACGGGGAGGGTCACACGTCGTACGGTCGAAATGCGTGCATCGGGCAGGCCGTGGACGCGTACCTCATCGACCTCGAGCTTCCGCCGGCAGACACCGTCTGCCCCGACTTCTGACGGCTCTCAGGCTGAGTCCGCCAGGGCTACCGTCCCGGCATCGCGGACGTCGGTCAGCAGCGTCTCGAGGCCGCCGCTGATCGCCTCAACGAAGAGGATGACGTTGAAGCGGTCGGGCCGGTCGAGGAACGCCATCGATGGCACGACCAGGCCCGTGCTGATCGACGCATCGCGCACCTGCATGGAAATTCTTCGCGCGACCTCGCGGTCGAGGAGCGCGAACCTGGAGCGGAACACCGAGCGCGGCAAGAACTTGGTCGGATCGCAGATCGAGCACGCATGTCTCCGCCAGCTTGAGGCTGACGATCCGGCGGTCGTCGGCCTCGGCATCGGGCTCTCGGTGGCGGGCGAGCTCGGCCAGCGCAACTGCCGGGTCGCTCGCCAGGAAGACAGTGCGCTGCCCCGGCGTACCCCATCGGTCGTCGAGGTCATCGGGACGCGCCAGCGCAGCCAGGTCGAAAGGCTGATCGGCAGGCGCGTGGCAGGCGACCGAGGTGCCGATGCGCGTGAGGCACTTCCGTAGCGCCTCCCTCGTGTCGGTATCAACGCTCTCATCGAGCACAGACATCTTCGCTCCCGTCGTGGGCACGTGTTCAGGCTGCGATTCGAGCGGACGCCGGCGGGTGCCGCCGCAGGCAAGTTTCGAGCGACCGAGCGGCGGCGACACACGCCAGTCCGCCAGAACCCTTGCGACTCGGTGGCAGCGCAGGAGGGTCGTGCGACCCGGCGCAACGGTCAGCGGTCCGGGACCGATGAAGATGTACCAGGCAACGACCATCTGCACGACCGCCAGCAGCACGAAGATCACCAGTGCGGCCACCGCGAAGGCGATGAGTCGCTGCTTCAGCGTGCGGCGCCTCGTTCTCGGCATTCCGGGACGATACCCACCTTGGACCACGGGAGGAGCCGGGTATCGTTCGGGGATGCCACGCATGACCCGAACATCCCCGATGCGTTCGACGTCTACACGATGGTCCTCCTGCGCCGGCCTCCCGACGCGCCGGACCTCCCCGACGACGAGCTCGACGCCCTGCAGACGAGGCACCTCGCATTCCGCGCGAGGCTCCGGAACGAAGGCGTGCTCGTCGCCAACGGGCCGCTCAGCGAGCAGTCGGACCTGTCGTTGCGGGGACTGTCGGTCTTCGCCTGCGACCTCGACGAGGCGCCGCCTGAGCGCGTTGGACCCGTCGGTGCAGGCAGGGCGCCTGAGCTACGACGCCTTCGAATGGTGGGTTGCCGCTGGAACCTTCGAGTGCCCGGGGGGCCGGTCGGTCGGCGACCGCCGGGCGATGCCCGACGACTAAGGCCACAGGGCGAATGGCGAGCGGTTTCCCGTCAGGTCCGCTCGACGTGGCCGGCCCGTACGAGACCCGACTCGTAGGCAAGCACGACGACCTGGGCTCGATCGCGCGCGTCGAGCTTGCCCATGACCCGGCTGACGTGGGTCTTTGCCGTCGCGGGACTGAGGACGAGCTGCTCGGCGATCTCGTCATTGGACAGGCCGGCGGCGACCAGGCCCATGACCTCCCGCTCGCGATCGGTCAGCTGGTCGAGCGCCGGCAACGGCGCGGTGCGGGAGACGCGCTGCGCAAACTCCTCGATCAGTCGACGCGTCACGCTCGGCGAGAGCAGGCCTCACCGGCCGCGACGACGCGGATCGCCTGGAGGAGCATCTGCCGGCTCGGTGTCCTTCACGAGGAAGCCGCTCGCACCCGCGCGCAGGGCCTCGAAGACGTAGTCGTCGGTCTCGAACGTGGTCAGGATCACGAGGCGAACCCGACGACGGCTGGTCGGCGGCGATCCGGCTCGTCGCCTCGATGCCGTCGACGCGCGGCATCCGGATGTCCATCAGGACCACGTCGGGGCGCAAGCGCGCGGTCGCGCGACCGCCTCGTCGCCGTCGCCCGCCTCGCCCACGACCTCGAGGTCGTCCTCGGAATCGATCAGCGCCCGGAAGCCCGCCGCGGACCAGGGCCTGGTCGTCGGCGAGCAGGACCCGGATCACGCGCCGCCCTCCGTGGGGAGCTCGGCCCGGACGCGGAAGCCACCCGCGGCGCCGGGCCCCGCCTCCAGCGTGCCCGCGACGGCGGCCGCTCGCTCGCGCATGCCGATGAGGCCGTTGCCGCTCGCGGGATGCCCGCCGGCGGGCGCCGCGTGCCGTCGTCCTCGAACATCGACCTCGACGCGGGCAGCGTCACGGCGTCACCGAATCGACGGCCCGGTGCCGTGCGCATGGCGGGCGACGTTGGTCAGCGCCTCCTGGATGATCCGGTAGGCTGCCAGGTCGACGCCGGCCGGGCACGGTCGAGACGGCTCCGCGGCGTGGACGTCGCACGTCGAGTCCGGCTGCCGGCGCCCGCTGCGACGAGCTCGTCCAGCGCGGCGAGACCCGGCGCGGGCGCTCGACGCTCTTCGTCGTCGACCTGGCGTAGCACGCCGAGGATGCTGCGCAACTCGCGAAGCGCCTCCTTGCTCGCCTCGCTGATCGTGACGAGTGCCGTCCGGGCCTGCTCCGGCTGCCGTTCGAGGAGGTGCACCGCGACGCTGGCCTGGACGTTGATCACCGAGATGTGGTGAGCGAGCACGTCGTGCAGCTCCCGGGCGATCGGAGCCGTTCCTCGCCGGCCCGTCGGCGAGCCTCCTCCTCGCGCGTCCGTTCGGCTTCGAGTGCGCGCTGCTCGACCTGCTCCAGATAGCTCGCGGCGGCCGCGCGACACTTCGCCGAGCACAAAGCTTGCGACCAGCCAGCCGGCGAGCCAGAACGGCGCGTCGGGGTCGATGGCATGGCCGGTGGGGACAAGGAAGCTCGCGCACCACGAACGACACGACGATGGAGAGCGCAGCGATGGCCGCGGGGCGCCGATGCCCTGCGGCGACGGCCGCCCAGATCGCGAATACCAGGGAGATGGTGTACAGGCCGCCCGGATAGCCGAACCACGTGTAGAGGATCGCGGCGGCACTGACAACCACGAGAACCGGGACCGGCGCCGGATCGCGCACGACGAGGGCGACGCCGCTCACTGTCAGAAGCACGACGGACAGCGGGTCGAGGGGGCCCGCGGCCACACCGGCGCGGATCAGCAGCGCCGTGCCACCGAGCTGGGCGAGGCCCACCGCTGCCGCCAGCACGAGATCCAGGGGCGGAGGTCGGACCAGGCGCCCCACGCCCGCATGCGTCATCGAACCACCCTACGACGCTCGGCCAGCACTGTCGTCAGCTCACGGATGTATGTCCCCTACTCCGTTGGGGGTATCGAGAGAAGGCGCTGCTTCGTGATCGCGGTCTCAATCTGGTACGGCCGGTGTCATCCGGAGGCTGACGACCTGACCGGCGTCGGCAGAGATCCTCGAACCCTCACACATCGCCGGCTACCGCCGGTCGACCAGGAGGAGCTCACCATGACACTCGCCACAGGAACACAGCGCCCGGCGGCCAACCGCGAAAGCTTCGAGCTACAGCTCGCGCGGTGGCTCGCGAGTTACAGCATCGACGCCTTGCGCGCGAGCCTCGGGATGATCTTCCTCGGCTTCGGCGTATTGAAGTTCGTGCCCGGACTCAGTCCCGCCGAGGGGCTCGCGGCGGCAACGCTCGAGATCCTCACGTTCGGTCTGGTGCCCGAGCGCCTCGGGATGATCGCGGTTGCCGGCCTCGAATCGACGATCGGGCTGCTGCTGCTGACGGGTCTCGCGCCGCGTGTGGCACTGGCGTTGCTCGGCGTAGCGCTGGTCGGGATCCTGTCGCCGATCGTGCTGCTGCCGGGTCAGATGTTCGCGGAGTCGCGAATTGCCCCGACACTCACAGGTCAGTACGTGTTGAAGGACATCGTTCTCGTTGCCGCCGGGCTTGTAATCGCGGCCCGTGCGCTCGGTGCTCGGCTCGTCGTCGCCGCAGGCCAGGAAGGTGTCCGATGACCGTGGGCTGGCGCCGGGGTACGACGGCGATCCTCGTTCGCCTCCTGCTCGTTGAGGCCGCGGGCTTCGCGACAGCGTCGGTCCTGCACGCCGGACTCGTCGTGTCGGGGTTCGAGGATCCTGCCGCGGCAACGGCTGAAGGGATCATCGCGGCGGTCCTGACGACCGCGGCGGCGGTCGGCCAGTGGCGACGCTCCTGGGTCCGGGCGCTTGCGATCGTCGCACAGGCGTTCGCCTTGCTGGGTTCGCTCGTCGGAGCGACGCTCCTGGTCGCCGTGGGTCCGTTAACGCCCGTCGACGTCGCCCTTCACGTCGCTTTCCTCGTCGTCCTGCCGGTCGGGCTCGTCCTGGCCATCCGGGCGGGACGCGGTGGCGCCCGCTCGGTGTCCTGACGCGGCACTGAGCGGGCGCGAGAGCCTCCGGGCCCGATCCCTAGCTGTTGCTCGGGATCCCCAGCTCCTGCTGGGCCGACGACTTGCGCTCGGCCATCCGGGCCCCGAGATCGTCGAGCTCCTGGGCATCGAAGACGGCTCGGGCCTGCTTGAACATGTCGCCCTCCTCTTCCTCGATGTGGTGCTCGATGTTCTCCTTCATGACGAGCGCCTTTGCACCCCATGTCTCGTCCGTCACCTCGAGCTCCTCGAGCTCGCGCATCAGCAGATCGACGACGTGGTGCTCCTCGTACCCCTCGAGCACGATGTCCTTCGCCTTCGGGTGGTCCTTCAGCGCGGGGTAGAAGATCTCCTCCTCGATGATCTCGTGCACCGTCAGCTCGCCCTTGATCGTCGAGAACAGCTCTGCTCGCGTCTTCGCGCCGCGCTCCGTGGTCAATTCGAGCTCCTCGAGGAGCGCCTTGACCTTGTCATGGTCGGTCTTGAGCAGCGTGATCGCGTCCATCCGGGCGAGCCTCATGTAGTAGATGGTTGTGCCGTTCGTTCCACTCGCAGCGTGACGGCCACGTCCGACCGTCGGCGTATCGCACCATGACTTCCGCGTGTAAGTCCCATGCCGACGAGCGGCTACGGCTTGGCGAGCGCAACCGTCACGAGGAGGCGGCAGTGGTCGCCCAACACCGGGCAGTCCACGTGACTGGCAAGCGGCACGACCCCCGGGCCGGCATGCGCCTGGTCGATCCGCAGCAGCCCGATGCCCAGGCCTTCGAACCTGCTGGGCCGCCACGTCCAGCCAGGCCCTGTTCCGACTGCGGTATGTACATCGCGCATGCCGGCGGCGAGATCCGCATACGAGGCTTCCGTGGGGGCCGTGTTGAAGTCGCCGATCAGGACGAAGGGCTCGCCCGACGCGAGCATCTCGTCCACCCGCGTCCGCAATGCGCGCAGGTGCTCCTCGCGGATCCGGGGGTCGAACGCGACCGGCACACCGAGCCCAGCCGCGAGCTCGATCTCGCCCGGCATCGGATGGGCATTGATGATCGACAGGGAGGTGCCAGCGATGTCGAGCCGTGCTTCGATCCCCGGTGGCACCTCGATGCCTGAGCTCGACTCGATCGGGAAGCGGGACATGAGCCCGTTCCCGAGGACGGAGTAGTCCGGCATGAACACCCGATACGGGTATCGCTCCGTCAGCGTCGCATCGGCCTCGATCGCGTCCACGACTCCGGGATGGAGCTCCTGCAGCGCGACGACATCGGCCTCGAGCTCGAGCAGGTCCTCGACCGTAGAAGCGCCGCTGCGCCCGACCTCCAGGTTCCACGAGACGAGCCGGATCGGTGTCCCCCGAGACCCGTCGCTCGCCACGGGCAAGGAGAGCCACTCGTCGCCGAAGCGAAAACCCGCGACCACGAGGAGGGCAGCCAGCGCGAGCCGGAGCCAGCGCGCATCGCGGCGCCACGCAACGAAGATCAGCGGCAGGGCGCTGAGCGTGATGTGCATCGACAGGATCGCCGCGAGTGCCGCCGGCCCCCCGCGCGGCCCCAGGACGGCAAGGAGCACGAGGAGCGCCGCAACAATCGCGGGGTACAGGGCCAGGAGTCGCATGATCAACCCGGTCTGCCAACCGCGGCGGTCGCCGTGGCTCGCATCGGGCGTGGGCGACGTGGCCTTGTTCATCAGGTTGTCGGACGCGCTCGAGGCTACGTGGGCAGGCCCTCGGCAGCCGGCGGCTCAGTGACCCACTGCACGAGCTGGATGACGACGCCGTTGGGGTCTGCCACCTGGAAGTAGCGCTCACCCCACGGCTCGGTCTCGATGGGGGTCTCGAACGTGAGCCCCTCGGTTCGCAGCCGCTCGTATTCGAGGTCGACGTCGTCAACGACGAACACGAGCAGGAGGCCGTCGGCGGACCGGTCCCGGAGCCGCTCGGGCTTGAACGTCGACAGGCCCAGCTTGAGGTAGATGACGTTGAAGCCGACGTCGGGACGCGTCAGGGACACAAAGCCCGGCGCCGCCATCTCCTGCTGAAACCCGAAGTGCGACTCCAGGAAGCGAGCCGATGCGGCCTCGTCCCTGACGTTGAGCGACACCACGCTGTTCGTGATCCGCATCGATGACTCCCTTGACCTCAGCCGGCTCCAGCAGCGGCCGGTGTTGCGAGAGACTCGCCAGGCATGGCGCCCTCGGGGCGGCGGCCGACGAGGTACCAGGTCTCCATCTCGCCCTTGCCCTTGACCGTGACCGTGCCGCGGGGCTCGCACTCGAACTCGTCCTTCGATCAGCTCGTAGGTCGCGCGCGTGATCTGGATCCGGTCCGGCGTGCCCTGCGACTCCATCCGGCTGGCGGTGTTCACCGCGTCGCCCCAGAGGTCGTACAGGAACCGCTTGCGACCGATGACGCCCGCGACGACCGGACCGGAGTTGATGCCGATGCGCAGCTCGAGACCCAGGTCGCCGACGGCCCCGCCGGGCGCCATCGCCGCGACCATGTCCAGTGCGAGCAGTGGCCAGGGCTCGCGCGTGGTCCGGCCGGGGGTCGGGAACGCCCGCGGCGACCATGTAGGCGTCGCCGATGGTCTTGATCTTCTCGAGCCCGTGCGCTCGCGCGAGGTCGTCGAAGTGGCTGAAGAGGCGATCGAGCAGCCCGACGACCTCCGCGGCCGGAAGGCTCTCGGAGCGTGGGGTGAAGTCGACGACGTCGGCGAAGAGGACGGATGCGGCCGTGAACTGGTCGGCGATCGTCTTGGGGTGCGACCTTCAGCCGCTCCGCGATGGACCCCGGCAGGATGTTGAGCAGCAGGCTCTCCGCCCGCTCCTGCTCGGCGCGCAGCGCGGCCAGCGCGTCCTGGCGCTGCTTCGCGAACAGGGCCAGCAGCGTGAAGACCATCGTCCCGCCGACGGAGATGTTCATCCCCAGCATCAGGTTGATGAACCACTCGGGCAGCGGCGACTGGAACCCGAGCACGGACCCGCGATGCCCGAGCCGAGCGAAGACGCCACGAGGAACGCGACGAACCAGCGGATCCCGTCACGGGCGCCACCGAAGACCAGCGCGCCCAGCGGGGCCAGGATGCCCCAGATCCCGACGCCGCCCGAGCCGAGGAAGCCGCCGAGCGGGATCATCGACAGCGTCGGTGCGAGCAAGATGGCGACGAGCTGGATCCGCAGCAGGAGGTCGAAGTCGGCGGTCCGCGCAAAGATGGCGATCGATGCCAGGGAGATCGCCGAAGTACAGCAACGCGATCAGGCCCACCGGCCCGCCGAAGGTCAGGTACAGCACGGCCCAGGTCGCCGAGATCGGCAGGATCAGCACCGCGATGAGGACGAGCAGGGCCTTGCGCAGGCGCGTCTCCTCGTCGTCGCCCGGATGGGCACCGACCTCTGCCAACCGCCCGACGGTGGCGTCGATGCGCGCTCGAAACGACCTCACCATCGCAGCATATACAGCCGCCGCTGTGTCACTTCCTCCTGTGCGACCCGGAATCGGAACCGAGGCGGGCCCGGCGGTGTAGGGACAGCGCGACGGAATCCCGCCGCTCCTGGCCCCGGAGGGCTCCCTTGCTTCGAATTCCACTCTCGTTCCGGTTTTCTGGCCGTCGCTCGCTCCTCGTGGGGCTCGCTCTCGTTCCCGCGCTCGTCGGGTGCGCCAGCCCGCCGGATCCGTCTGCGTTCGTCAGCTCCTCGCCCGTCTCGGTGCCCACCGGTTCAAGCTCGCACGCGCCTGGGAGCCCGCGGCCGGGCCCCGGCGAATCGACGGTCCCTGGTGTCCTCGTGCCGATCGGCACCATGGCCTCCATTCGAGCGAGCCACAGCGCGACGGTGCTGCCGGACGGTCGCATGCTGCTCGCGGGCGGCTGCGTCGAACACTCGTGCGAGGGGATCACCGCGGACACCGAGCTGTTCGACCCTGCCTCGGCCACGTCGGCGCCGGGACCGGTGATGACGGAGGCGCGCGTCGGCCATGGCAGCGTCGTGCTTCCCGATGGCCGGCTGTTCCTCATCGGCGGCTTTGGCCCCGACAGCGTCACGGCGACAACAGAGTTCCTGGATCCCTCGGCCGGCACGTTCAGCGCGGGTCCGCCGATGAGCGAACCGCGCGCCGACCCGACAGCACTCCTCCTCGATGACGGCACGGTGCTGGTGGCCGGCGGCTACGACGGCCGCAGGCCCACCGCGGGCGCCGAGATCTTCGATCCGGCAACGAACACGTTCCGCCCGACCGGATCCCTCGGTACGGCCCGCGCCAGCCACGTGAGCGTGCTGTTGCACGACGGCACCGTGTTGGTGGCGGGCGGCAACGCGGGGGCCGATGGCGGGTCAGGATCCGCCGTCCAGGCCACCGCCGAGCTGTACGACCCGAAATCCGGGAGCTGGACAGCCACAGGCGACATGACGGCTCGTCGCCACAAGCACGCCGGCGTCACGCTCCGGGATGGGCGGGTCCTGGTCGTGGGTGGTTCGGACGAGCGCGATGGCCGGGGCGTCTACCGTTCGGCCGAGATCTTCGATCCGAAGTCCGGCACGTTCCGCGCCACCGCGGAGATGGCGCTGGGGCGATACAAGATCGAGGACGCGGTGGTGCGGCTTGCCGACGGCCGGGTTCTCGTGGCGGGCGGTGCCGGACGGGCGGAGCTGTTCGACCCCGCGACCGCTACCTTCTCGACCGTCCCCGGCGGCGCCGACGCCGGCTGGAGCTTCGCCGTCGCGGTTGTCCTTCCGGATGGATCGGTCGTCGTCTCGGGTGGCTACGACGCCACGATCACCCTCACGGATCAGGTTGCCCGATATGTTCCGGAGACCGCCGCAGCGGTGAGCCGGCTCGCCTACGAGACCCCATCGACGGGCTCCAGGAAGAACACGGCGAACTGACGCGACGAGCGTCGCTGCATGCTCTCGTAGTAGCGAAAGCCCGCCACGGCGGTCGCCCAGAGCCGATCGTGCTCCGGCCCGTCCCGAACCTCGTGCGCCACGACGGTCTCGGTCTTCGTGCCTCGACCGCGCCGTATCTGGGCCCGCGGCTTGGCACGGAGGTTGCCCGCCCAGCGCGGCTCCTGTGCCTTGCCGTTGTCGGACGCGACGATGACGAGGCCCGTCCCGTCGGGATACGCGTACAGGCGCGCCTCTCGCGGTTGGCCGCTCGCTCGGCCGATCGTGATGAGGACGATGCTGACCATCGCGCCTCCGCTCAATCCGTCAGGTCGCGATCCTGCATCTCCCACGTGTGGTCGAGCACGTGGTAGGCGGTGTGGCGCAGCAGGTACGGGATCGTCCAGTTGCCGAGCGGCTTGCTCTCTGCGTACCACGCCCGCATCGCTGCAACGAAGCGGTCCCGGTGCCGGGGCAGCTCGCCGGGCTTCAGCAGGTCGTCCAGCTCGGTCTTCGCCTTGACGCGCTTCGAGAAGCCCTGGCCTTCTGTCGCCAGGACATGCCGCACGATCTCATCGCGGGAGCGTCCCCCGCCTCGCACACCCGGCCGCAGGTCGGCTGAGACACGAGCGGCGGTGTCGTCGAACTCGGCCCAGGCCGCGCGCAGGAGCCGCACCTGGCGATCGAACGTCGGCGCATCGAACGGCTCGCGGTCAAGCGGCGAGGGCGCGAACGAGATGCCCCAGAAATCGGTCGAGCCAACGCCCGGATAGTGGCCGATGACCTCGACGTCGGTCTGCGCCGAGAGCTCGGAGCCGAGCCGCGCGCGCTTCGCCACCGGCAGGTATCGCGGCACGTAGGCGGCGAGCTTCTCGACCGCCTCGTCCTCGGTCCTCGCACCACGCTCGAGCCCGGGCCAATCCGCCGCGACGGCGACCCACCGCTTGCCTCTCGTCGGCTGTTCGACGAGCACCCGGAGTTGGGACGTCATCGGCGCATCGTACGAACCGACGCGAATGCCTGCCCGCGGCCCGGTTTCGAGCCCGACGCTCGGCCACCGACAATCCGCCCCGCAGGAAGCGCGTGTCGGTCAGCCGCGCAGACGGAGGGTCTGCTGCATCGCCGCGTGAAAGGGCGGAAAGTCCTCGGCGACGACGGCATGGAGGGTCGCCCGCAGGAGCGTCGCCTTGACGACGGCCCTGCTCGAGAACGCTGCGTCCAGCCCGGCGGCGTCGAAGGTTTCGAGCCGGTTCCACAGGGCGATGTACCGCGACGCCGCCTCATGGCCCTGGAGGGCGATCACGCGCCGTATCCCCTCAACCGGCCCCGAGCGCTGCCCGCTCGAGAAGCAGCTGCCGAATTCAGGGTGGCTCGGTTCAGCTGACGTTCGGTCAGGCGCATGCGCTGGAAGCCCGTCCTCGGCCTCGACGGATCTACCGAGTCGTCACCGGGGTGACGTCGCTTCGCCTGCCTGGGTCGCCACGTCCGAGATGATGCGTGCCAGGTCGGCGGGCTTCGACCACATGGGCCAGTGGCTCGTGGGCAGATCGATCCACGTCGAATTCCGCAGCTCCGGCAGGCCTGCGAGGAACGACCATTCGGGGTTCTCGGCGGCGTACTTCTGGTAGTCGGCCGAGGAGAAGCCCGTCGCGATGAGGGTCGACGGCACGTCGCGGCGCGCGTCGTTCCGGAACTCCCACGTGCCGCGGGCGACACCGCCCGGCACGGACACCGCTCGCTCCCGGAAGCGAGCCTTCTGCTCCTCGCTCAGCCCGTCGAGATTTTCTCCGGCCTCGATCTCCTCCCAGACGAACGCCTTGTCCCCCTCCAGCTCCGGATCGAGCGGCGGCTTCCCGGGCGCGGTGTCGACGTAGACCATCGAGGCGATGCGCTCCGGGACGACGTCGCTCGCGGCATACCCGCTGTAGCCCGACGCGCTGTGCACCACGAGAACGACCGGCTCGTCCTTCGACTTGATCGCATCGACGATCGCCGCCACGTGGTCGTCGAAGGTGATCGACGACCGGTCCTCGTCGTTCGAGGTCTGGCCGGGCAGGGTCAGCGTCGTCACCTCGTGGCCGTCGGCTTCAAGCAGCGGGACGACCTCGTCCCACGCCCAGGCGCCGAGCCAGAAACCGGGGACGAGGATGATCGGGGATGGCATGGCGGACCTCCAGCGGCGAGAGTCAGGGTTGTCAAGAGTGGCGAACGGGCAGCGACGAGGAATGGAGCCGTTACCCGTGATGCGTTCGCCCGCGGCGCGATTGCAGTCTGCTCGGTCATTCTCGGGCTCCGTACCTCTGAGGACAATGATGACCGCCAGGAAGTCCGAAACCGGCAAGAAATCCGGCAACCAAACCCAAACACGCCCGACTTGGACGAGACGAAGATGCGCCGCGAGGGCTGGAAGGGCGTCGACACCGGCAAGCTGCCCGGGAACCAGACCCGGAACACGCCCGACAGGGACGAGAGCAAGTCCCGTTAGACGGCGGCGCGGTCGCGAGACCACCGAGCAAGAACCAGCCAACCGAGCGCGGCGACTGCAGCCAATACGACGGGGGAGGACCCGGGCGGCGTGGCGCCTGCAGAGGTGTCGGGCAGGCGCAACTGCGCCTTGATCGCCAACTCGAGCTCGCCAGCGTGTCCACGCTGGCCGGGGTCTCGGCGCTCCCCGTGACGCCCGACCCTCTCGAGGTCCAGACAGCGTTGATGACCTGATCGGAGTGCGGCACATCCACGGCGAGGACGAACGGTTGTCCGCTCAATCTCGCCGGTCTCGTGTAGAAGCCCGCGGGGTCGCCGCACAGCGTGACCCGGTCCCTCTTCAGCGAGAAGGTGGCTGGCAGCGATCCTTTGAGCATTCGCTCGACCTGGTATGTGTGCGTTCGACCCGGAACGATGGTGACTCTCGCGATTGCGCGGGCGCCTTCTACGGCCTGCTTGAAGCCGGGCTCCACCGATACGCACGCCACCGCGGGCGACGGAGTCGCCAGTCCGACAACGGTCGCCGCGATGGCCAGTGCGAAGACGGAGGCTGCGGATAACCGGTGCACCGAGGCGCGAGTCACGGGCGTTGGACGGCCTCCAATGCGCGGTTGTGTCGCTTGAGGCAACTAAGGACCGGCTTCGCGCACTCGCATGGTGCGACTGGCCGCCGGACCAGGTCACGGAGGCAGTCCCGCTGATCAGCCAGGCTGATGTGGATGCGCTCGCGGCATTTGCCGGGCGCGGCGGCGGTAGCGAATGCCGAGGGAGCGACTGGTCGACGCTTCCTCGAGCTCAGTCGTCCAGGACGAACGTGACCATCAAATTGACCTGGTACTGCACGATCTGGTCGTCGTTGACCTCGACACGCTGCTCCTTGATCCAGGCGCTCTTGACGTTCCGCAGGGTCTTCGTCGCGCGAGCGACACCCTGCTGAATGGCGTCGTCGAAGCTGGTCTGTGACGTTGAACTGATCTCAGTGACGCGGGCGATCGCCATGGCTTCATCCTCTTCGCTGCGACTGTCGTGCAGTAAGGGTCACTGGCTCACCTCGCACTCGCTCCGCCTCCCCCCGGATGCTCATATCGCGCACGCGACGGTCTTGGTCGTCACGTGGCGGCTGCAAGGGTACGATCGGGTGAGATCAACGAGAGCCGGTGTGTGGCTGCAGGTTGGTCACGAGTCTTCCGGCATCTCGCTCGCCAGGGGCTCCAGCTCCGCCGACATTCCAGACGACCCACACGGAGGGACCCATGGATCTCAAGCTCGAGCTCGTGTCCGTTCCGGTATCCGATGTCGATCGGGCGATCTCGTTCTACACCGAACGAGTTGGCTTCAACCTGGACCACGACAACCGGGTTTCGGATGACCTGCGGTTCGTCCAGCTGACGCCGCCTGGATCGGCCTGTTCGATCTCGATCGGGGAGGGACTCACGGACGCGGCCCCTGGGTCGGTCCGCGGTCTGCAGCTCGTGGTCGCCGACATCGCGCAGGCGAAGGCCGAGTTCGACGGACGCGGCCTCGAGGTCGGGGAGATCCAGGATTTCCCGTGGGGCCGGTTCGTGTTCTTCAGCGACCCCGACGGCAACACCTGGGCCGTTCAAGAGCTACCGAAATGGTCATGAGCGCGGATGAAGCCGCCGCTGATCGTTACCGGGCCAGTCGCTCCTGAAGAAGACGCTTCAGGCGTCGCCGCGCGAGTGAGTTGCGGACCGAAACGGCGAAGTTCCTGACGTCAGTCGATGTCCTGCGTTTGACCCGCTTCGGCTGTTGAAGGAACAACGCATCGGAACGGACGAGACCTGCGGAGCCTGACGGCTCCCCCGCGTTCGAGGTGTAGATTGCGGCGATGACAGCGGTTGCGGAAGAGCCATGCCCGCTCTGCGGCGCGGTGATGGTCGCGCGAATCAACGCCGAGGACGGCACGGAGTTCTGGGGCTGTAGCAGGTTCCCGTCGTGCCAAGGCACTCGTCCGATCGCCCCGATGAAGGGCGACCAAGCGCCACAGCGATCCCCGCCGGCCGTGCGCCCGATTGCGGTCCCCGACCCCGAGGCAACCCGCCGCAACGCCTACTACCGGTTGTTTGGGGTTGCGCTCATGGTTGTTGCCGGCGCCCTGCTGGCTGGGGCGTCGGTCCGAGATCGCGTTCGCGGTAGCAGACAGCCGCCGGCGATCTGACGCCCGGACACGTGCCGCAGGTTTGCCTGGCCGTGCCGGAGACGGTCGGGATGGCCCGCCCGACAGGTATTGGAAGCGCGATTTCAACCTACAGCATCCCGATCGAGGGGCGGGATGACTGGCTCGTTGCGTCGAGGCGGCAGGCGTGACGGTCGTGGACAGCACGCACCTGCTTCGCGTCCGGGTCGATCAACGACGGAGGCGGGGCCAAGCTGCGGCTATCAGGCCGACCCGCAGGAGCGCCAGGGCGGGTGGGATGGGCAGGGCGTAGCCGTACCAGAAGACTGCCTCGATCGGGATCATGGCGACGGCAAGCACGGCTCCAGAGCGGCGTCCCCGCCACATCAACCACCCGCCCCACGCGACCGCTGCGGTGACACCCCCGTATCCGACCAGTGTCGCGGCGAACACCTCGGGACTCAACGTGGCCCACCACGGGCCGCCATACATCGGGAACAGGTCGCCGAGCCACGGCAGTTCCCGTTCCCGGAGTGCATAGGCCGCGATCGGCAACGCGGGCAGCCCAAATCCGGCCGCGTACACCCAGCACATCACCGCTGCAGGACGCGCAACACCAGGGACCGCCGCCGTCGCGGCCACGCGGTTCGCAGCCCCAGGGCGATCCCGATCCACATGAGCTTCGGTCATTTCCTGGTCTACGCCTCCGCTTCCAGCAGGGCCCTCAGCACCTGATCATCCCGTTCGACGTCGCGGCGCAGCACACGTCCCATGAACGGCTCGATGAGCCGACTCAGTCCGGAGAAGCGGAGTTGGACGCGACTGGTCAACGCGCTGGTGGAGGCGCTAGTCGCCTCGACGAGGTAGGACGCCTCTCCGGTCACGCCGCCCGCGGGCGGAATGTCGAAGGCGACGAAGCGACCGGGCTCGAACGCGACGAACTTGTTCCGGGACTCGATCCGCCGACCGGCGAACCGCCGAACGAAGCTGTGCTCCGACCCTACCCTGATTGGACCCGGCGTTAGGCGATGGACCTCGTCGAGCCCGGACTGCCAGCGCGGCGCGTTCGTCTGGTCGCTGACGAACGCAAACACGTCGGCGGCCGGCCGCCCGATCTCGGTCCGTGTCTCCACGCTGATCATCCGTAGGTCCCTTCACCAGCGACTTGCGGTATCACTAGTGGGCACTCTAGTGAGAGGTCGGATACTATCGGCTTCGCGACGGATGTCAAGAGGTTCCGCATGGCCAGCCTGACCCGACGGGAGCGGTCCCGCGCCACCCACTGGAAGATCGTCGAGGCATCGCACCGCCTCTTCTCGACCCAGGGCTATGCCGCCACGACGATGGCGCAGGTCGCCGAGGCTGCCGGCGTCGCCGTTCAGACGGTCTACTTCGTGTTCCACACGAAGCCCGCCCTGCTCGCGCGGGCCATCGACTTCGCCGTGATGGGCCGGGATGACCCGCGTCCTCCTGAGGACCAGCCGTGGTACCTGGCGATGACCGATGCCTCGGGGATCGCCGAGGCGGTTCGCCACCTGGTGACCGGTGTCGGTTCGATCATGCCGAGGGTGATCCCGCTCAATCTCGCGGCGCGGGCGAGTGACGATCCCGCCCTGGCCAGGGTCATGGCGGAATCCGAGGCCTGGCGGGCCGATGGCTACCGGGTCATCCTCGAGATTCTTCGGATGAAGACACCGCTGCGCGATGGGCTCGACCCGGAGAGAGCAGCGCACCTGCTGCTCTTCTATGTCGGCGAGGACGCCTACCACTTCCTCGTCGGGACGTACGGCTGGCCGCACGACGACTGGGTGAATTGGTGCGTGACCACGCTCCTGGATCAGGTGTTCGGTCTGGCCACGCCACCCGAAGGCATCTCCTCCGGCATGCAGCCGACGAACCACTGACGGTCGCGCGTTCCCGTAAACGTGGGTGTCCAGCGGACGCACGGCCTACGCGCCCGGATTGGCGCTAGCGCTGCCGGAGACGCTTGAACTGGCGCGCCCGACAGGTGTCGGGCACGCGCTAGCAACCTTGCGTCATCCTAGCCTCGTCGGCCTTTCCCGATCCGCCCGATCGGCGATCGTCCACAAGCGGCACTTGTATCACCGCAGGCCCCGGCGCCAGTTCTCAGCGCCCACACGCGTTCGTCGTGTTTGCGAACCCATTCGTGGCGTCGGTCGTCCCCGAGGATGCCGAGGATGGCAGGGTGGAACCTAGATCACGCCCGTCGGACAGTATGAGGATCAAAACGTTCCCATCACGGGATCGCGCCTTCGCCCGAGCCGTCGAGCGCCTGGTCCGTCACAACCCCGGGACGCCGGCGGCGGAGCTCGCGGAGGAGCTGCGCCGTCTCTACCCGCGCGCAGCAATCTTTCTCCGCCATTTGAGCGACGAGGTGCCGCTCTACTACGCCTATCGTGACGGCCGATTCGAGCCCGAGCAGGACGAGCCGTGGTGGACAGAACCCGAGACCCCCTTCGTGACTGTCTCCGCCACAACCGGGCTGATCTCGGACGTGACCGAGGCGTGGGCGCAGTTCATGCGCGGCGACCGCGGTGCGCTCATTGGTCGCCACTTCACGGAGTTCCTGGTTCCCGAGGCCCGCGACGCGGGCGTCGGCCTGTTTGAGGCCGTCATCGAGGCGGGCGAAGTCCACAGCGAGGCGCTCGTGCAGCGAGTTGACGGCACGACTGTGCCGATTGAGTTCCGGGCGATCCTCCGACAGGACGAGATCGAGGTCGCCTACCGGGAGCTGTCGTAGTCGGCTTATCGACGGCATCGAACAGCGCAAGCCAGTCAGACGGGTCCCGTTGAGCGTCGGCGTTTGGTGGAGCGCGGATAACGCAACGGCGTCTACATGGAACGGCCCCAGCAGTTGCCGGGGCCGTTGGGCAAGGAGGAGGGCGTCCTTAGATCGACGGCTCGATGTCGAGCACCGAGGAGTCGTCGGGCATCGAGTCTTCGGCGCGAAGCGCGTGACCCATGAGAAACAGCGTGGGCGGCCACAGGCCCACGAAGATCGCGAGTCGCTCGGGTCGGCCCTGCTCTGAGTCGTTGCCGCTACGCGGGATGAACCAGAGCACGATCGAGAGGACAATCGAGGCGAGGGATGCGACGTAGAACATGTCGGGCGTGATACCGACGGATCGAACGAGGCGAAGCATGGCGGGTCCTCGGACGGAAGTGGAGAACAAGCGTTGGGCATGCCTCACGCCGGGGACGGTGTCCAAGTCGGCACGGTGTTGCATCTAACCGACAGCGGCCGGGCGAGGCCGCTTCGAGGAGTGCGTTGACGTGGGCCGGTCGTTCGCCGCCGATCGCCTCCACAAGGCGCCGTCACCACGCCGCGAGATCAGACCGCCGAGCCGCTCGGTCAAAGCGTCGACAAGCTGCTCCGCAAGGTCTGGCTGCACCTGGAGTCGGCGCGTGCTTGGGCACCTAGCCGTCAATGGTGAAGGCGTATGTCGCCTCGCAAACACCGTCGTCGAATGTGAGCACGTGTGATCCAATCTCCTCGGCACCAGAGTAGGTAAGGTCGACAGGACCAAAGGACCCGTCCGCACGGACCTGGAACTGCGCGACGGCGATCGAGTCAATCGGGTGGACACCGGTCGGACCGACGTCGCTGGCCACCACGACGCTGCCCGGCTGGAACCCGCTGCCGCTGAAGAGGAGGGTCGCGTCGAGGGCAGGGGCCGAACCCGGGTCAAGCACTGCGGGACTAGGAGCATGAACGACGAGAGGCTGCGGGGCGACCTGCCGCGGACTCGCACTGCCCGCCAGGTCGACGTCCTCGCTGCCTTCGTCGAGTCCGGAGGTTCTGTGGCCGACGCCGCAGCGCGTGTCGGCGTTCGCCCGAGTACCGCCAAGCGCCATCTGGCGGACCTGGCGGCGCGTTCGGGTCCAACGACCGAGCAGTTGATCTACCGCGCCGGGCCGAGGGATGGCTCGTGGTTCGAAGTCCTGAGCAATGGCTGACGCGGACGAGCGTCCCGGGACGCGCGAGTACGCCCGCAAAACCTGTGCAAAATCCTTGCGGGAGCAGAGGGCGACACGGAGCGGTCGCCGATCAGGGGAGTGAGCATGGCGATCGACGGGCTGACAACGGAAAAGCCTGGGCTCGGGACGAGCAGCGGCGACTACCGCGGCGGCTGGGTGGACCGCCTCGTCATGCTGCCGCACCGCCTGCCGGGACCCGCTTTGGGGTGGCTGCTGGTCCTGAGCGCAGGGGTCATGCTCGTGGCGAACGCCGTGTTGTGGCTGTCCGGTGCCACCCAGGTAGGAAGCGTCGAGTCCAACCTCATCGTGCCGGCGGCGATCCTCGTCTACTTCTTCGGTCTCATCGGGCTGATGGCGCAGGTCGGACGATCCGCGTTCGATGAGTTTCGGCCCGCACTCGTCGCGGGGACCAGCGACCCTGACCGCCTCCGATTCGAGCTGACACGAATCCCGGATCGACAGGCCCTGTTCGCGATCGGTTTCGGGATAGGGGTCAGCGTCTTGCTGATCACGACCACCGGCTCGCAGGACACCTCCGATGTTTCCCCCGCGGTCGCCACGGTGGCGTGGGCACTGTGGTGGATGGCTCTGGGGGCGATGGCCCTGGCCGTCTTCTATACGCTCCGCCAGCTCCGCTGGGTGAGCAGGTTGTACGCGGCCGCGACCAGCATCGACCTCTTCGACACGCAGCCCATCAACGCCTTCTCGCGCCTGACGGCCACGAGCGCCATGGGAATCCTCGTCATCGGCCTCGTGATGATGGGTCCGTGGGAGGAGCCCTCAAGCACAGGTCAGGACGCCGCGGGGTTCCTGCTGGACCTCGGGCCCTTGCCGTTGCTGCTACCGGTCGCCGTGGCCTCCTTCGTCCTGCCGCTGCGAGGCATGCATCGCCGGCTCGTGGTCGAGAAGGGCCGCCTGCTGTCAGCGTCCAACGCCCGCCTGAAGCAGACCCTGGCACTCATCCACCAGACCGTTGATACGAAAGACTTCGAGCAAGCCGACGAGCTCCAAAAAACCCTGACCAGCCTCCTCGCGGAGCGCGAGGTGCTGGCCAAGCTCGCAACCTGGCCGTGGAGCCCGGGGATGCTGCGGGGCTTCGCCACCGCCACGCTCCTGCCGGTGGGTCTGTGGCTCGTCTTCCGCGTGCTGGAGCGGGTCGTCCAATAAACCCGGAGAAGGAGCGCACCATGCCCGACGAGACCCGAAATCGACCGCTGGCTCTGCGCGGTGCGCCTAGTGAAGACGCGGCCCATGGCGCCCCAGCTGTGCGAGGGTGGGCACGTCCGCGTCAACGGCAATCCGACCAGGCCGTCCACGAAGGTCCGTGCCGGCGACGTCGGCCACGCACGCATCGCCGGACGCGAGCGGATCGTCGAGGTCGTGCAGCCGATCGAGACGCGCGTCGGGCGTCGGTCGCGGTCACGCGCTACGTGGACACTAGGCCGCCGCCGGCGGTCCGAGAGATCGGCCCGGGATCAAGGTGATCCGCCGCGCCTGGCGCTTGCGCTGCCCACGAAGGTGCTTTGGCGCGCCCGACAGGATTCGAACCTGCGACCTTCGGCTCCGGAGGCCGACGCTCTATCCACTGAGCTACAGGCGCGCGAACCCGGATGATACCCGGGAGCGCCCGCTCGTCGATCAGGCGGCTGTGGACGCGACCAGTTCCGGGTTCCGCCGGGTCCAACGCGTGCCGCTGTCGCCCCGACTTCGCCAACGTACGACCGGGTCGCGGCCCCTCAGCCCTCGGTGACGACCTTCCCGTCGCGCAGCTCGATCACGCGGTCGGCCAGCTCGATGAGGGACGGGTCATGCGTTGCGACGATGGCCGTGGCGCCTTCGCTGCGGACCGTCGCCCGAATCAGCGCCATGATCTCGCGGCCCGTCGCCGAGTCGAGCTGCCCGGTCGGCTCGTCGGCCAGCAGCAGCCGAGGCTTGTTGGCGAGCGCCCGCGCGATCGCGACGCGCTGCTGCTCGCCGCCGGACAGCTCGTGCGGGCCGGTGGTTGGCGCGACCGGCGAGCCCGACGACCTCGAGCAGATGCCGCACACGCGCGTCACGCTCACGCGGGTCGGTGCTCACGAGCCGCAGGGGGATCTCGACGTTCTCGGCGGCGGACAGGATCGGCAGCAGGCCGAAGGCCTGGAAGATGAACCCGATCGTCCGGCGCCGGAACCCCACCAGCTCGCGTTCCGGCATGGTCGAGACCGGCAGGCCGGTGACGTGGGCCGTGCCGTGCGTCGGCCGGTCGAGGGCGCCGATGAGCGAGAGCAGCGTCGTCTTGCCCGACCCCGATCGGCCACGGACGGCGACCAGCTGACCGGGCTCGATGCGAATGGACACGTCGTCGACGGCGCGGATGACCGTCCCACCCATCTCGTACTCGCGGATGAGGCCGTGGGTCTCGACCACCGGCTCACCCGAAGGCGCGGACACCGGCGTAGCCGGCCCCTCGGGAGCAGGCACAGGTCCGTCGCCCGAACCTGTGCCACCATCGGGGCTCGGCCCCGTCCCGGCCGGCTGACCCGCCGTGCGCCCGAGCGTCGCGGCGAGCTCCGCCAGCCGTGCCTCGCGGTCGGTCGTCATCGGTCGCCTCCGCCGTCGCGGGCGTCCGTCGCTCCCGGCTCGTCGCGCCCGCCGTCGGGCCAGATCTCGATGTGGTCGTCCTCGAGGACGAGGCGAACCCGCTGTCGCAGCCCAAGCGTCTCGACGTGTGAGCGGGGCAGCTGCAGCCGCCCCACGCGATCGAGCACCGCGTACTCCTCGGCGATGACGTGATGCGCACCTGCGTCGGTGACCGCCCGGCGCCGGAGCGTCTCGGTGCTGGTCCGGCCGTCGCGGATCGCGATCGTCCGCGTCACCTGCTCGCTCACGAGCGGGTCGTGGGTCACGACCACGATCGTCAGGCCGAGCATCCGGTTGACGTGGCGGAGGAGGTCGAACACCTCGTGTGCGGTCGTCGTGTCGAGCTCCCCGGTCGGCTCGTCGGCGAGGAGCAGGGCTGGCTCGTTCGAGAGCGCGACCGCGATCGCGACGCGCTGCTGCTCGCCACCCGACAGCCGCGCCGGCCGGTGGTCGGCCCGTCCGGCCAGTCCGACGAGGTCGAGCAGCCAGGTCGACCGGGCCGCTCGCTCCTTCTGGCCGACGCCCTCCAGCAGCATCGGCAGCTCGACGTTCTCACGCGCTGTGAGGTACGGAAACAGGTTGCGGGCGGTCTGCTGCCAGACGAACCCGAGGACCTGGCGGCGATAGCGCGTCCGCTCCGCCGGCCCCATCTCGCCGACGAGGTGCCCCGCGACGACCACCCGCCCCGCGGATGGCACGTCGAGGCCGCCGAGGATGCTGAGGAGCGTGCTCTTGCCACTCCCCGATGACCCGACCACGGCGATGAACTCGCCGCGCTCCACGACGAGGTCGAGGCCCTGGAGCGCGACCACCTCGAGGTCGGCGACCTTGTAGATCTTCACGACGTTGTCGCACAGGATCAGCGGTCCGGGCGGCAGCGGGACCAGGCGCGCCTGACGGGTCGGCCCTGGCGGGAGCGCCGTCTCAGGGTCTTCGCCGAGGACGCGGGTCGTCGTCGCGCCACCGCCCGTGGGCAGGTCGACGATCTGGCGATCCCGTTCGGTCACGCGCCCTCCTTCAGCTCAACGGTCCTGGTCATGCCTCTCCGACGCGCAGCGCGTCGACGGTCCGGGCCCGTCGAGCGAGCCAGGTGCTCGCCGCGATCGCGACGGCGACGACGACGATGAGCGCCAGCCCGACGAGCGCGATCCCGGGCCAGTCGACGTGGATCCGGAACGCGATCTCCGGCCCGATGAACGCCCCGAGCCCAAGGCTGCCCTCGAGCAATCGGGCGATCGCGATGCCGGTGAGGACGCCGGGCACGAGCGCCACGAGCACCGGGATGCCATGTTCCACGATCGTGACGCCCGTCGCCTGGCCACCACTCAGCCCGAGGGTTCGCAGGAAGGCGAGATCCTGCGTGCGGCGTGACGAGGTCAGCGTCAGGGCGGCCAGCACGGCAAGCGCCGCATACGCCCCCGCGACGAGGAGCGCGAGCCGGAATCCATCCCCGACGACGGCGATGAGCGGCGCGGTCCGAAGCGCGGCGTACCAGTCGTGCCGCGAGGTCACCACTCCCGAGGAAGCCGCTTCATCAACGGCCTTGCGGAGCTCGTCTCCGATCTCGGGGCCGCCCCGAACCAGGAGCAGGTTCGGCTCGAAGCGGCGCGGCACATCTGCCGCTTCGATCGCTCCTGCGACCGGTCCGTAGGGCGCGATGATGAACGGGCGCGTTGGCGGCGATCCCGGGGAAGCTGGAGCGGACCTCCACGACCTCGAACCGCACCGTGGCGTCATTGATGATGACCGGAAATCCCTCACCGGCCGTCAGGGCGCTGCTGCCGGCCGGCAGCCGTCGGGACACGATGGCGGGGATCGGATCCTCCTCGGTGCCAGCCGGCGGCGATCCGCCGCGCAGGAAGGTCGCGGGCCATGCCGTCGCTGCGGGGGTTCCGGTCGTGACCTCGGTCCATGCGCGCGGGTCCACTGCCTCAAACCTGATCCGCGCCCGCTGATTCGGTGAGCTCTCGAAGATGGCGAGCGGGTTCGCGTAACCAGCGGCGGTCGCCTCGACACCCGCGAGCCCGCCAGGCTCGAGCCCGCCGAGGGACCCGTCCTCAACCTCCACGCTGTAGTCCGCCCCAACGCCGGTCCAGGACGCATCGAGCTGGCCGCGATCGATGCTCGCCAGGACGACCGACGCAAAGGACCCGAAGGTTGCCGTCAGCATGAGGATGAGCAGGGGCAGGGTGGCGAACGACGGCTGCCGTCCGACATTCCGCAGGCCGAGGACGGGCACGAGGTCGCGACGTCGCGCTGCCAGCCAGCCGAGCAGGCGGATCGGGAGCGGATAGAGCCGCGTTGCGAGGATCGCCGCGGCGAGACCGGTCAGCAGGGGTACAGCGGCCAGGAACGGATCGAAGCCCACCGCGCTCTCCCCGGAGCCACCAACCCGCAGACCTCGCTGCTGCAGCAGGACGACACCGCCCAGCGCAATCCCCACTGCGGTCAGCTCCAGCACGAATCGGCGGGGCGAGGTCCGGACGGGCGGAGCCTCATCGCGGCCGGCGTGCTCGGGTCCCCGACGGATGATCGGAAGCGTCGCCGCGACGAGGACGACGATTGCACCGAGTCCGGTGGCAAGGGCAAGCGTGGCGGAGAGCGAGCTTCCGCGCCCCGGAACGAGCAGGATGGCCAGCAGGAGGCCGAGCAGCGCGGCGGCGCCGGCAACGAGCGCGGCCTCCCACAGCTGGGCGCCCAGGATGACCGCGCGCGACGCACCCCGATCTCTGGCGAGGACGAGGTTGTGGCGACGACGCGCGACGAGCAGGACCGCGCTCATCGCGATTGCGCCTGCCGCAAGCGCGACCGGACCGATGGCGGCGATCGACAGGACGGCCTCGGACGCCGCGCGTTCCGCCTCGTACCCCTGAATGACGTTGAGCAGCCCGCTTCGAAGCGTGATCCGGTCGGCCGCCGGGCTGGAGGGCTCGGCGAGCCATTGGCCGGGTCGGGCGCCGGTGGTCACCGTGCCGTACTCCGAGGCCACCCGGCGCAGGTCGCGGACGAGCGTGTCGAGCTGACCGGCATCGAGCCGGGCCCCGTCAACGAAGTACCGCCAGTCGTACCGGAACGGAAGCTCGGAGGCGACGACGTCGGCTACCGCATCGGGGCTGATGAGCCCGGTCGCGAAGGCGGTCGGGTCGTCGACGCTGCCGCGGATGCTCGGCTCCAGCAGGCGGTTGTCGCTGTACCACAGCTCGGCGGTTGGATCTGCGACCCGCACGATGCCGACGACCTCGAGCTCGACGATGAGCGGATCGCCGATCGATCGCCCGACGAGCGGATCCGTGTCGTCGAGGGCCCCGTCGAGGACGTCGCCAACGGCAACCCCGATTGCCTCAGCGGTCACCTCCGAGAATGCGACCTCGACCCGCGCGGTCGGACGCTCCCCACCAAGGTTCACCGAGGGCAGCTGCTCTCCGGTCGACTGCGGCAGCCGGCCCTCCACGACCTCGACCGCGTCGGCAAGGGGATCCTGGTGGCGGAGCGACACGAACGTCGCGAACTTTGGGGGATCGGCGACCTCGAAACGCGGCGACGTCGCGACGAGCGCTCGATCGCGGATGAGCGCGCTCACGGAGGACGGGAAGCGCGCGAGGAACGTCTCGCCCTGGCGATCCACGACGGCAAGCGGGTCGTCGAAGGCTGGGGCGACGAACTGCCGCGACAGCTCGATGTTCGCCGCGGCCGGCGCAGCATCTGCAACCGCGACGCGCAACCCATCGTCGGCAACGTGATTGAAGAGCCGGGGTGCTGCCGCAAACAGGAAGCTCGTGATCCCGACGAGCGCGACGATGAGGAGCACGACCCCGAGCTCGACCCGGAGCCGGCGCAGGAGGAAGGCCGCCGCCCAGACGGTTCGCATCGCCTAGTCCTCGCCCATTCGCAGGACGCTGCCGAGACCCGTCCGGCGCATGATTCGGGCGAGCACGAACAGGGTGACCGCGAGCGCAATCGCGCTGGCGCCCTCGAGGATGCCGATGCTCAGCCACGGAACCTCGACGATGACCGGCGGGAACGGCGTCACCGCCTGCTGGGTCACCGTGACGAACGGGAGCACCACCCAGCCGATCACGAGCCCGAGCGCGGTGCCCGCGGCGAGCGACACCAGCACGAGGCTGCCGTTCTCGAGCCACAGCCAGCCGGCGAGCTGGTCGGGTGAGAGGCCGAGCGCCCGAAGCAGGGCGAACTCGGTTCGACGCTGACGCGCCGAGACCGCCGCGTTGACGGCGAGCCCGATGATCGCGAACAGCGCCGCCACCACGGATCCGAGCGACAGCGCACCGATCATCGCGAGGGCGAGCGGGTCGGCGCTCAGCCGCTCCCTCGTTTCGACTCGTCCCATCACGTTCGCGCCGGCGAACGGCCCGCTCGTCGCCGTCTCGAAGGCCTGACCCACCGCGAGGTCCTCGACATCGAGCCACCATTCGGCCGGGACGCCGGCTCCGCGACTGGATCCGAAGCGCAGCAGCCCGAGCGTCGGCAGGTCGACGATGGCCACGGGGTCCGTTGCGGCGGTGGTCGGGAACGAACCGATCTCGCCCGTGACGAGGACCTGCCTGACGGCTCCGCCGATCGGCATCGCGACCCGATCGCCGATCGCCGCGCCGGCCGTCTCGAGAAATGGCCGGTTCACGATCGCCGGCAGCTCGAAGGCTCCAAGCCCAAGAACGGATACCGGGGTGAAGCTGACGGTCACACCCCGCCCGAACTGGTCCATGCCCTGCAGGGCTCCGAAGGGCCCGGCACCCGCATCGCCAGCTGCGGCGCCAAACCGCATGCCGCGCTCGCTCGCGAGGCTGTCGGGCGCGAAATCGATCGCATCGCCGTCTCCCTGTGCCCAGCCAAGCTGCCAGGCCCCTGGGGCGTCCAGGTCGAGACGCCCTGGGGCCGATCCGTCGCGGGAGTCGCTCGCCCAGACCTCGTCCAGCTCGATCTCGCCCGACGTTGCCTGCCAGCCGCTCGGAATGCTCACGACCACGTCGAGTGCCACCAGCTCGATCGGGAAGGCCAGGGTGGCGGCCGCGGCCTGCATCGCGGCCTGCGCCCGCCCGGAGCTCGGGTAGAGCGGCATCGAAACCTGCTGCGTGCCGTTCTCGAGCGGGACGGCGTCGCCGGGGAACCGGTGGAGGAGTCCCCGCGCGTCACGGACGGTCGCGATCGGGGCGAGCGTGGACTGCCCGTCCAGCTCGCTGACCGGCATGGGGATGAGCGTCGTCTCCCCGGTCTCGGGATCCGCTCCGAGGCCGGCGAGCTCTTCAATTGAGACCGTCACCTCCGCGGCGAGCTGTTGCGGCTCGCCCGGGATCCCGGCGAGGGCGATCGTCGGTCGCGCCTCCGCGAGCGGCTGCAGGAGCGTTGCCAGGTCCGTCTCGGTCTGGTCGCCGCGCAGGAACACGACAGATCCTGCCGCCGTGGCGTCGAGCGCAACCACCTCGCCGGTGGCCGCCGTCTGGCTGATCCGGACGCTCTGGCGCTCGACCGGGCTGGCCGTCACGACGCCGTCGATCCCGGCATAGGCGGTGTCGAGCGACCACGTCGGCAGCGAGCTCGGCCCGCGCAGGGGATCGATCCGCAGGTCGGCGCCGACGAGGAAGTCCGCCTGGTCGCGCTGCGAGCTGCCCCACGTCGTGGCGTACGAGACCGCAAAGACGCCCATCGACATGGCGAGCATCAGCAGCAGGGCCGCCCTCGTGTAGCGAAGTGGCCGTCGGGCGAGCTGGCGCGCACCGAGCGACGTCACGAGCGTTCGACCGCGTGCGGTCAGGGCATCGGCCGCGGTCGCGAGCAGTGGCACGAGCCGGAGCGCCACGACGCTGCCCGCGAGGATCCCGATCGCGGGCGCCGCGACGAGGAGCGGGTCGAGCCCGAGCGTGCCCTGCACCGAGCGGGTGAGCGGTGCGCCGTAGAGCCGCAGCTGCCACAGCGCGATCCCGGTGACGGCGAGCAGCGCGATATCGAGCCCGAGCCGCTGGCCGAGGTTGCGCGTCTCCTGTCTCGCCCGGCCCGACCGTTCCGCCGCGTACGACCGGGCCGCGAGGAGCGTCGGCATGACGAGCAGCACCGCGCACCCGATCGCCGCGGCGCCGGCGGCCACGTAGGCGTCGGCCGTGATCGCCGGCTCGATCTCGAGGCCGATCCCGGCGAGCGGCCCCGCAACGTTGAACAGCCGCAGTGCCGCGGCCGCGAGCCACGGTCCGAGGAGCCCGGCCGGAAGGGCAAGGAGCAGCGCCTCGGCGAAGGCCAGGGCGCCCACCTGGAGCGGACCGCCGCCACGCGACCGCATCAGTGCGGTGTCGAGGCGCCGGTGATCGACGATGAGGTCGGCCGTCAGCGCGATGGCATAGGCGGCAAGGATCGCGAGCTGTGCCATGAGCAACAGCACGCCGGTCCGGCTCACGAGCAGCGAGCGCTCGGTCTCCTCGAGAATCGCCGGGAGGCCGGTCTCCACCGTCCCGAAGTCGCCGGGCAGGGCGGCACCGATACGGGTCGACAGCTGGCCGAGCCGAGCCTGCATGCCGTCGAGCTGGGAGATCCGGATGGACTGGATCCGGGGGTAGCCGTGCCACGTGAGCCGGACCGATCCGTCGGTGACGCGCTGGATCAGGGCGTTGGGAGTCGTGAGCAGCGGACCGAACGTGCGGTACGAGGCACTCTCCTCGAGCCCCTCGAGCAGCGTGGCGTCGTTCCACCAGAACGGGTCGGCCGGATCGGTCGGCCGGTAGAGCCCCACGACCGTTGCCGGCACCGTGACGTCCTCGTCGCGCCGGCTCACGAGCGGCAGGTCGTCGCCCGTGCTGAGTCCGAGCGCCTCGGCGATCGGCTCGAGGACGGCCACCTCGATGGGACCATCGGGCCCCGGCTCGGCCGGCCACGTCCCGCTGACGAGCGTCGCGTGGTCCTCGACACCCTGGACGAACCCGAGCGTCGCGAGGTCGCGGATGTTGTCGGGATCCTGGCCCGGGAGCGTGAACGTCTCGGAGAGCCCGGCCGCGACGATATCGATGCCTGCCGCGCCAATCGTTCCGCGCAGGACCTCGACAACCGCGTCGTTCGTGGTCGCGGCATCGGCCGTGTCGACGCGTCCGACGACCTCGATGTTCGCGTCGGTGACAGGCGCGTTCTCGAGGAGGCGATGGAGGCCTGCCTGCGAGACAGCCGAAGAGTAGATCGGCCCGGCCGCCAGCAGGGTCGCGGCGAGCAGCGCGATGAGACCGGCCGCGGTGACGATCGGCCAGTCTGCCCTCGTCCGGTGCAGGCTCACTCGCCACGCAGCCAGGAGCGATTGCACGGTTGGCAGGCCTCTCCTGGATGGGCCGCTACCGTACACGACCCATTTGCCGGACGGCGTTCAGGCCGTTCTGGTTTCCCCGGTGCGGTGTGCGGCGAGGTGGAGCCCGAGATCGAGCAGGGTCTTGGCCGTCACGAGGATCGCGACAGCGGCCGCCGGCGCACCCGTGAAGATCACCGCCATCGCCCCGACGATGATCGTCAGGTGCAGGGCGACGAGCCGGCCGTACGGCGCGAACATCAGCCCGGCGGCCGAGGCGCGCAGGTACTCGCCGCCACGCAGGAAGTTCCACCAGAACGACACACCGTGGCTGATCGTGAGGGCCACCACCGCGAACGCGATCGCGCCCGGATCGACGCCCGCGTCCCGCGATGCCGAATCGAGGAGACTGCCCTCCATCCCGGTCGGGAAGGGAACGCCATCCGGGAACGGAGCGCCGTCGGGTTCGACCACGAAGCTGTCACCGAACATGCCGGTGAAGAGGGGCAGGGTCAGCACGAAGATCCCGTGGACGAACCAGAACAGGCCGTAGTGGATGACGAAGAACGGGATGAGCGCCAGCTTCGACCCACTGGGGACTGGGTTCTGGGCAATCGCCCGCCGATCGGCAGTGTCCGGCCCCTGGGCACGGGCCATCTTCAGCACGTTGAAGACGCCGACGATCCCGTTCTCGAGCCAGTACAGGATCAGGATCGTCCAGACGCTCCAGCCGAGGAACAGCACACCGGCGAGCGGGATCGCGTTGGCAACCACGAGCGCGATGACGGCCCCGACCGACGACGAGACGCGATACCAGGCAAGCAACCGCTCCATCGGCGCGATGCTACCCGTGTCGAAAGCGCGTGGGCGCGGTCACGGCCTCACCGCGCTGGTGGCCCTGCCACGATCCGCTCGCGGAGCGACTCCACCGTTGCGCCGCTCCAGTCGGACTCGACCCACCACGTGGCGCCCGCGCCCGCAAGCGCTCGAATGCGATCCACGTCGGCGGCACGCCCGGGCCGGGTGACGCCCTCGACGACCACGGCAAATGGTGCGCCGTCGGCCGCGATGATGCGCTCCTCCGCGATCCGGGCGCGGAGCCGCCCGATGGCCTCGAGATCGTCGGTCTGGGTGAGGACGCCATCCCAGCGCAGGGCTCGAGCGACGGACGCCTCGCTGGCGAGGTTGGCCGCGACCCAGATCGGGATCCTCGGCGTCTGCACCGGGGTGGGACGGAAGGTCATCGGGCCGAACCGGTAGTGCTGTCCCTCATAGCCGAACGGCTCCCCGCCCCACAGGCCCGTGAGAATCTCGAGCGACTCGTTCAGCTGCTGCGACCGTGTTCGCGCGTCGACCGGCTCCCCCACGTTGCCGAAGCCCTGGTCGTCCGCTGCCCCGATCCCCACGGGGACGACGAGCCGGCCGTTGGACAACCGGTCCAGGGTCATGGTCTCGCGAGCGAGCTTCCATGGGCGTCGGCGTGGCGGCGGGGTCAGCATCGCGCCGAGGCGGACGCGATCCGTCTGCATCGCCATGGCGGCCATGAGGACCCATGGGTCGTAGGTGTCCATGGGGCCGAGACTGATGCCGTCCCACGAGAAGACGCCGTCCCAGCCCGCATCCTCCGCCTCCTTCGCAAGCTCGGCGGCCGCCCGGGGCTCACCGGCCGTGAGGATGATTCCGTACTGCATCGGGGGAGTCTGACCCTGCCCGAGGAAACAGGTGTGCCGCCACGGCGCGGGCCAGGGCGTCCGGATCCGTCCGAAGCTCATCGGGAAGGTTGCCGGAGAGCCACAGGGTGGCCAGGCCATGGACGAGCGCCCACGCCGCGATGGCGGGTGTCCTCGGGTCCGCGCCGGGACCCGGCGTCGCGACCGTCTGGACCGGGCCATACAGGAGCCTCGAGGTGCCGGCCATCGCCGTGACGAGTTGCGGATCGTCATTTCGAAGCAGGTCAGGGCGGAACATCACGCCGAAATGGGCGGGATGGTCGATGGCAAAGCGCACATACGCGACGCCCACCTCGAGAAAGCTTCGTGTCGCGGTCCACGTCCTCCCGAGCGTCTCGGCAAGCAGCTCGAAGCCTTCGGTGGCAAGTGCCGTCAGGAGCCCGCGCTTGTCCTCGAAGTGGTGCCGGGGCGCTGCATGGGAGACGCCCACCCTCCGGGCAAGCTCGCGGAGGCTCAGCTCCGCCGGGCCGCGCTCGTCGATCTCCTGGAGCGCCGCGTCAAGGAGCGCCCGCCGGAGATCGCCGTGGTGGTAGGGAGCGCGTTCGGCCACCTACCCATCATAGCGACATCTTGCCGTTGACAAGATACCGACGGCCGCGTACCGTGAGAAGGGCATCTTTGCAGTGACAAGATCGGACCGGAGAACCCTCGCATGGAACCGCTCATCATCTCGGACGCCACCCGGGCCACCGCGGGCGTGCTCCTGCTCAGCATCGTGGCAGTCGAGTCCGGCGGGCTGTTCCTGCTCACCGTCGTCCGCCGGATCATGCCCGCCACGCCATTCCAGGCCGCCTTCTTCCGGGCCGGCCATGCGCATGCCGGCGTGCTGGTGACCCTCTCGCTCGCAAGCCAGCTATTCGTCGACGCCGCGGCCCTGGACGGGGTGGCGGGCACCCTCGCGCGGAGTGGGATCGCCGGCGCCGCGATCCTCATGCCGGCCGGGTTCTTCCTCGCGGCGTTGGGACGCGACCGGACGAAGCCGAACGCCCTGATCGCCCTGGTCTTCGCCGGGGCGGCGTCGCTCGCGGGAGGTGCCCTGTCGCTCGGGCTTGGGCTCCTCGTCGGGTAGCCCACACGGGACTCGCCGAGGTGCGCGTCGGGCACAAAAAGAGCGGAGCGGCTCCCGAAGGAGCCGCTCCGTTGCTGTCCCGGTGAAGGTATCCGCGCTGAACGCGGACGCTTCTGCCACGCGTCAAGGGCATCTATCACGTCGGCTGCACCGACTACCCTGACCCAACCTACCCATGACCTTGCCGCTGGGGCAGCGGACTGCTTTCGCAGCACCCATATCCTACGACGTTGACGTAGTTTTTCCAAGGGTTTTGGCGTTCGCCTTGGTGTAAATTCCTTAACGAAGGTTGCGGCGACCCTCCAAACACCCCATCGGGGCTCAGTCCTCGTGGATAGTGACCGCCGTCATTGCCACGGGACTGTCAGGCATGTCCCGGCTGTTGCGCGGGGCGGAGGCGATCTTGTCGACCACGTCCATGCCCTTTGTGACCTGGCCGAAGATCGTGTAGTTCTTCGGCAGTCCGTAGTCCTTGTGCATGATGAAGAACTGGCTGCCGTTCGTGTTCGGACCGGCGTTGGCCATCGCCAGCGTCCCCCGCGAGTAGCTCCCCGACACGGGCTCGTCCGCGAACTTGTAGCCCGGTCCGCCCGTGCCGACCCGGGAGCCGTTCAGGCTCGACTTCTTCCCGAACTCGCCGTCGCCGCCCTGGATCATGAAGTCCGGGATCACCCGGTGGAAGATGACGTCGTCGTAGAAGCCCTTCTTCGCGAGATCCACGAAGTTCTGGGTGGTCTTGGGCGCATCGGTCGCGTAGAGATCGACCTCGATGTCACCGAGCTCGGTCGTGATGGTGGCGCGGGTCATGGCTGAGCCTCCTGCTGACTACGGGTTGGCGATCGAGACGCTGGTCATCTCGACCGGGTCGGACGGGTTCTCGCCATCGGCATCGGCGGCAATCGCATCCGCTGTCTCCATGCCGGAGGTCACCGTCCCGATGATCTGGTACGTGTTGAAGCTCTCGAGCGCCTCCCGGGCAGCGTCATCGAGGACGATGAAGAACTGCGAGCCGACCGAGTTGGGCTGGGACGTGCGGGCCATCGCGACGACGCCCCGTGCGTAGGTCGCGGTGACCGGCTCGTCCTGGATCTCGTAGCCCGGTCCACCCGTCCCGGTTCCGGTCGGGTCGCCGCCCTGGATCACGAAGCCCGGCACGACCCGGTGGAAGACGACGCCGTCGTAGTAGCCACACGAGGCGAGCGCGACGAAGTTGCCGACGGCGATGGGCGACAGGTCCGCATCGAGCGTGATCACGATCGAACCCAGCTCCGTCTCGATCGTCGCGGTCCGCGTCTCACCTGCGGGCAGCGCCTCCGGCTGGGCGGTCGGGCAGTCGCCGGACGCAGCCTGGGACGACGTCACCGACGGGGCCACCGAGGCGCTCGGCGTGGTGCCGCCGCCGCCCGTCGCGGTGCAGCCGGCCAGCAGCAGCGTCGCCGCAAGCACGGCGAGCGCGGCCATCGAACGGCGAGAGGCGGACAGGTTCATGCGGCGGCCTCCAGGGCTGCTGGATAGTCGATGGCGCCGGACAGGAGCGCCTCCCCGAGGATCACGCCCGCGACACCGGTGTCGCGCAGGCGGCGCAGGCCGTCGAGGTCACGGACCCCGCCGGCAACGAGGAAGTCCGCATCGTACGACCGAACGAGCGAAGCCGCCCGAACCAGGTCAGGCTCGGTGCCGCCATGGGTCAGCACGAACCGGGCGACCCCGTGTCCGATGAGCTCGCTGACGAGCGTCTCCAGCGTGGGTGGGGGACCCGGCCTGCTCCACGGAAAGGCCGCGAACCGATCCGGCCGCGGGTCCAGCCCGACGGCCAGCCAGTCCCCCGCGACAGCCAGGCACGCGCGCAGGTCCGCCGGCCGATCGACGATGCCCATCGCGAGCACGACCCGCGTGGCGCCGGCCGCGAAGGCGAGACGAATCTGGTCGGCGCCGTCCACCCCGCCGGCGAGCTGCAGCGGCACGGCGACCTTCGAGGCCACGGTCCCGACCGCGTCGAGATTGCCGGGCGTGCCGGCGCGCGCGCCCTCGAAGTCGACCAGGTGGATCACGGGCGCACCCATCGAGACGAAGCGTTCCGCGATTCGATCCGGACGATCCGTCGGCGCGCCGATCCCGGCTGCTGCGCCGGGCCAGTACACGATCCGCGAGCGGCCGCGCTCGAGGTCGATCGAGGGGATGACCTGCACCCGGTCAGGCGCCTGGGCCGTCGGCCAGCAGACGCCGATGGAAGCTGATCGGGAGCGAGCCATTGCGGAGCAGCGTGTCGTGGAACGCCTTGAGGCTGAACCGGTCGCCCAGCCGTCGCTGCTCGTCGTCGCGCAGCCCGAGGATGAGCGTGCGCCCGAGGAGGTACGACATCGGATAGGTGGGGCGGTACGAGTACCACTGCACCTCGGCGCGGGCGTTCGGCTCCTCGAACCCGGTGTGCTCGATGAGGAAGCGAGCCGCCTCGTCGATCGTGACCTCGCCACGATGCATTCGCACGTCGAGGACCATGCGGCAGGCACGCCAGATGGCGTCCGTGTGGAGGATGAGCCGGTAGCGGGCATCATCGTCGAAGCCGTGCTCGCGCAGCATGAGCTCGCTGTACATGCCCCAGCCCTCGACGAACTCGGGCGCATCCGTCAGCTGCCGCGTCAGCGACGGATGCTTCGCCGCCACGGACAGCTGGAGGTGATGGCCGGGATAGGCCTCGTGGATGCTCGTGTTGCTGATGCCCGCAGTGTTGTGCTCGCGCATCGCCGTCGGGTTGTCGTCGACGGCCGGCGTGACGATGTAGATGCCCTTCGGCTCGGGGTCGAACGGGGCCGGCGCGAAGTACGCGGCGAACGGGATGACATTGCGCAGGTAGGTGGGCGTCTCGATGACCTCGATTCGCTCGTCGTCCGGCACCGTGACCAGGTCATGGTCGATGAGGTGCTGGCGAGCCCGGTACATCGCATCGCGATACCCATCGAGCGCCTCCGCGAACGTCGCCGGCTGGTCCGACTTGACCCGGTCGAGGACAGTCGCCTCGTCAGCGTCCGGGTCGATCTCGCGCGCCACGGCCGTGCGCGCGGCCTTCTCCTCGGCGAGACGCTCCAGGCCGAGCTCGAGGATGGCGTCGGCATCCAGACCGTCGAACGCGCGCAGCTCGACGAGCCGGTCGTGCGTCTCCCGGCCGGCCGGCCAGTCGTCGGTCCCGTCGGCCATCGTGTCGTGGAGCCACCCGCGGTACTCCGCGACGGCGATCTTGGCGCTCCCGACGGCGCGCTCCAGGCGACGCTGGGCCGGCTCGGGCAGGACGGTCTCGCCCGCGGCCACGATCTCGTCGAAGAACGACGGGAGGTGCTCGGCGGTCTGGATCTCGATGCCCTGCCAGAGCTTCACCTGGGGTCGCCGCGCCCGCGTGCGGGACTGGGTCAGGAACGTCGGCACGGCCTCGAGCCGGCTCGCCATCGCCTCGAGGCGTTCGGCGAGCCGTACGTGATCGCGCGCAAACAGCAGGAACAGCCCGTCGCCGATGGTGTCGAGGCCGGTCGAGCGGCGATCCCACAGGCCGAGCTCCTCGGTGTCGAAGATCGCGGCACGCAGGTTGTGGATCTCGAGCTCCCGTTCGAATCGGGCGGTCGGGGAGAGCGCGCCGGGATCGATCCGCTCGAGCATCGAGAGGTGCGCGCGCTCCGCCTCGAGCTCGCCGAGGACCGCGTCCACGCTCGCGTCGCCCAGCTTGTCGTCGTGCTCGTGGAGCCCGAGGGCCGTGCCGAGGATCGGGTTGTCGCGGACGATGCGCTCGAAGCGGGCCTCGACCACGTCGTACAGCGCGTCGTCGAGCGGACCCGGCTCGGGATCGGGCGCGGGGCGGGTGAGCTCGGGATAGAGCGAGGGGCGTGAATCCGTCACGGATGCCTCCGGGGAGTGGGCCTGGCGGCGGCGGGGCCGGTGGGTGCCGCGGAACGGTGCAGGGTCAGGCGCCGACCGCCATCGGTCGTGCCGATCCCCGCGCAGTCTCCGCCATGGCCGCCTCGGTCGCGTCGAGCACGGTGTCGATGTCGTCCGCGTCATGCCGTAATGCGTGACGGCGCGGACCTGGCCGTAGCGGGTACTCGACCATCAGGACGTCACGCGCGCGGAGGGCTGCGAGGAACGCGGCCCGGTCGCGCTCGACCTTGAAGACGACGAAGTTGGTGCGGACCCGGGCAGGGTCGAGCGGGCCCGGCTCGGGCTGAGCGATGCCGCCCGCGCTGACGATCCCGTCCATCCCGGCGAGCCCGCGGGCGAGCCTGCGGGCGTTGGCATGGTCGTCCGCGAGGCGCTCGATCATCCCCTCCGGTCCGTCGCGCAGTGCCACCAGGCCTGCGGCGGCGAGGATCCCGACCTGGCGCATGCCGCCCCCGACGAGCTTTCTTGCGCGGCGTGCGCGCCAGATGAAGTCGCGCGTGCCGACGACCACCGAACCGACCGGGCAGCCGAGGCCCTTGCTGAGGCAGAACGTGACGGAGTCGGCCGGTCCGGCGAGGTCCTGCGGTGACACCTCGAGGGCAACGACGGCGTCCCAGAACCGGGCGCCATCGATGTGGAGCGGGAACGTCGTTCTCGCGCGCGCAATCGAGGCCACGTCCCGCGTGTAGGCGGGGGTCAGCGGCTGGCCCATCGAGTGCGCGTGCGTGTTCTCGATCGTGATGAGACCCGTGATCGGCTCGTGCGGGTCGGTCGGGTCGCGGAAGGCCTCCTCGATGTCCTCGAGGCGGAGCGTGCCGTCGGGCTGGTCGTCGAGGGCGCGGATGCTCGTGCCGACGATGACGGCATGGCCCGCGGCCTCGTCGCGGGTGATGTGGTGGTCCTTGCCGGCGATCGTCTCCTGGCCACGGCCGAGGTGCGCGAGCTGTGCCACGAGATTGCCCATCGACCCGGACGGCACGAAGAGGCCGGCTTCCTTGCCGAGCAGCTCGGCGGCCCGGCGCTCGAGGGCGATGACGGTCGGGTCGTCGCCGAAGACGTCGTCACCGACTTCGGCCTCGGCCATCGCCCGGCGCATCGCGGGGCTTGGCCTGCGTCACGGTGTCGCTGCGAAGGTCGATCACGGGCATCGGCCGAGTATAGGTGCGACCCGGTGAGAGGCGGTCCGGGCGCGGGAGCCGTCTCCCGTTCCTGCCCCGTGACTGGTACGCATGCCTGGCAGAGTCCGCGTCCCGTCATGCAGCCCGTGACTGGTACGCATGCGCACTGGCACGAGTCCGGCGTGCCCGTCTATGCAGCCCGTGACTGGTACGCATGCCCTGGCAGAGTCCGCGTCCCGTCTATGCAGCCCGTGACTGGTACGCAGGCCCAGCCTCCCGGCGCCTCTCGTCCATGCAGCCCGTGACTACCCGCGGAGGGTTCGGCCCAGCCGGACCCCAGGAACGGCCGTACCAGTCGCCCGGGGACTCGCCGAGACGTCCCGCCCCGGGGCCGCATTCGTAGCAGTCCTGTGGTGCATGGACGGCAGGGCGGGCGCCAGGCGATGCATGGCCACTCGTCTGACAAGGCACCCGCCCTCTGCTATGCTCCGCCATCGCCGCACTGGACCCGTGGTGTAGCGGCCCAACATGCCAGCCTGTCACGCTGGAGATCGCCGGTTCGAATCCGGTCGGGTCCGCCATCAACCGCATCTCCCTACGCCCCGTCCGCCCGCCCGGACGGGGCGTCACTCTGTCCGGCGCCCGAGCGAGGAGTCCGTCGCCGGGTCGGGGCGGCCGTCATAGAAGCGGTCGAGGACGGCGCGGAACACGGGATCCTCGGGCGCCGCCCGATGGAAGAGCGTCATCGACGAGCGGACCTTCATCGCGTCGATTCCGCCGAGGATCTGCTCTGCGCTGCGACCCGGCACGGCGAGCAGGGCCGTGGCGCATTCGCGCAACCGCGGACCGAGGACCGGGTGCGCGAGGTAGGCCGCCGCCTCCTCGAGGGACCCGATCGCATAGGTGTGCGACATCGGGCTTCGGCCGAGACCTGCGATCTGCGGGAAGACGAACCAGATCCAGTGCCCCACCTTCCGACCCGTCTGCAGCTCGCGCAGCGCCCCTTCGTACACCTGCTGTTGCGCGACGACGAAGCGCTCGAGGTCGAAGGCCATGGCGGCATTGTGCCGCGACGGCCGCGTCGCGAGCCGCTGCGGCAGCCTCTGTCACAATCCGGCGCGTGAAACGGCTGCCGCTGCTCGTCGTGCTCGGCCTTCTTGCCCTCGCCATCGCGGTCCCGCTTGCCGGCGGCCAGCTGGGCGGCGTGTTGAGCAGCCCGACCCCGTCCCGGTCCGGACTGGCGGCGGGGTCCACCGAGCCGTCCCAGGCGCCACCGCGGGCAACCGCACCGGCATCCCCAGAGCCGTCTGCGAGCACCCCACCGCCCGAAACCCCCGCGCCGACGCCCGTCTTCGCCGAAATCGCGGTCGTGCCCGTGACGCACTTCCGTACACGGCACAGCGCGACGGATCGAGCCGAGGTCGAGGCCGTCCTTGCCGGGACGAGCGGCCGCTATGACGTCCTCGAGCTGGTCGAAGCCGATGCGGACGCCATCCTTGCCGCGCTCGACCTGCGACGGCCGACGGATACGACCCGGTTGCGCCTCGCGAAGGACGCCGAGACGCTGCAGCAGCACCTCGCGAAGAACCGCTCATGGCTGGGATTCATGCGCGCGGACGAGGTCACGCCCGCCGTTCGAGCGCTGGGCTGGGGCAAGCGGTCACTCTTCGGCGTGGATCGGGTCACGGCCGCCGGCGAGTGGCCGCTCATGGCCCGGCTCGAGGCGCCCGATGGCGCCGACCCATTCGATCCGGCCACCACCTGGACGCTCTTTGCGGGTGGCGACATCCTGCTCGATCGGGGCGTGTATCAGACGATCGCCGTCACGGGCAAGGGTGACGACTTCCCCTTCGATGGTGGGACGGCCGAGGTCACCGGGACCACCTGCTGCTCGCAGTTCGGCTGGGAGGTGCCGACCGTTCGCCGGACCGGCAACAAGGGCGCCATGCGCGACCTGATGACCAAGGCCGACCTGGCGATCGCCAACTTCGAGGCCCCGGCGCCGAACACGTTCCGCTGGCACACGAGCGGCACGGTCTTCTCGTCCGATCGCCGACACCTGGACGGCCTTGCACGCGCGGGCATCGACTACGTGTCGATCGCGAACAACCACATCGGCGATGCGGGTCGGAACGGGATCCTGCAGACGATTCGGAACCTGGAGAAGGCCGGCATCCAGGTCTCGGGGGCGGGCGAGGACCTCGCCGCGGCCCGGACGCCGGCCATCCTCGAGGCGAACGGCACCAAGGTTGCCGTGCTGGCATACGACGCGATCGCCCGCTACTACCACGCGCAGAAGGCACGGGCCGGGAGTGCGCCGCTCAGCCTCAAGAACGTGCGCCAGGACGTCGCCGCGGCACGCGAGGCCGGCGCCGAGATCGTGATCGTCTTCCCGCACTGGGGGCTCGAGTACCAGAGCAAGCCGTTCGCGAACCAGCAGAAGCTCGCCCGCCGGATCATCGACGAGGGCGCCGACATGGTCATCGGCAACCACGCCCACTGGGCAGCCGCGCTCGAGGTCTACGAGGGCAAGCCGATCTGGTACGCCCTCGGCAACTTCGTGTTCGACCAGACGTGGTCGCAGCCGACGATGGAGGGCATCACGCTCGAGCTCACGTTCCGGGGCGCCGAGCTCGTCCAGGCGAAGATGCGGCCGCACATCATCGCGGACAAGGCCCAGCCGAACTTCCTCGACGAGAACGGCGACGGCCGGGTGGTCATGGGCCAGGTCTACGACGCGTCGAAGGGCCTGCTGCCCTGGTAGACGAGCGGCTCAGGCAATCCCGGCGAAAAGGTCGTCCTCCGGAGGAGTGACCCGGACCGAGGACTCGCGCACGATGTATGTCTCGTGCTGCCACGCCTCGCGCCACGAGTCGAGCCCGAACTGGACCATCGGGAAGTCGGCGGCAATCTGGGTCACGTGCTCGCCCAGTGCCCGCCACTTGCGCTCGAGCGGCTCGCCCGAGATGTCGATCCAGGCCGTGATCGCGTCGTCGGGGACGGCCATCTTCGCGGCCTCGGCCTCCATCTCGGCCAGCTGCTCCGGCGTGGCGTCCTCGGGCGGGCCCCACGGATTCGGCATGCCCGACTGCTCGTAGAACGCCTGCATCCGCCCGAAGAAGGACGCCGCGAAGGTCTGTTCGTAGAGCTTGGCTGGTGCCCATGGCGCGAGGCCGCCCTCCTCGAGGGAGGGGCCGGTGCCGCCGTGCTCGGGCGCCAGCTGCTCGGGGTACCAGGCCGGGTCGCCGGCCCGCGGAAACGCCCGAACCGTCACGTCGTGGACGCGGATGTGATCGGGGTGGCCGTACCCGCCGTACTCGTTGTACGTCGTCACGACGTCGGGTCGGTAGCGGCGGATGAGCCACGTGAGCCGGCCCGCGGCCTCGTCGAGATCCGCCCGCCAGAAGCAGCGCGGATCGTGGTTGCCGGCGCGACCCATCATGTCCGAGTCGCGATAGCCCAGGCTCTCCCACTCGGTCACCCCGAGGTGGCCCATCGCGCGCTCGAGCTCGGCGGCACGGAGCTCGGCCAGCCGGCGGTGATTGTCTGGCGTGTCCATCTCGGGGACGACGATCTCGCCCATCTCGCCCCTGGTCGCCGTGACGACGATCACGCGCCGGCCGGCCGCGGCTGCCTTCGCCATCGTGCCGCCGGTCGTGATCGTCTCGTCGTCCGGATGGGCGTGCACCGTCATGAGCGTGGGGACGTGGGGGGTCTCGGTCGTCATGCAGGGATCGTATGACGGCGGGCCGTGCAGATACCAACCCGGGTGGTAGTGCGCGCGGCTACCAACCCGCTTGGTCGCTGAGCCGATTTCGCCCCCCTGACGACAACGAGGCCCGCAACACCACGGGGGTTGGTAAATCCGACGTTCCGGGGGGAGACGGCGCTAGGATCGGCCGGTGACCCAGTTTGACTCGCCAGAGCCCGCCACCGGCCCGCTCGCCGGGCTGCTCGTCGCAGATTGCTCGACCGTGCTTGCGGGCCCGCTGTGCACGATGCTCCTCGGCGATCTCGGTGCGGACGTGATCAAGGTCGAGCCACCGGACGGTGACACGACCCGCACCTGGGGTCCGCCATGGGTCGGCAGCGAAGCCGACGGAACCCTGACCGCAGCCTACTTCCTGGCGGTGAATCGCAACAAGCGCAGCATCCGGCTCGACCTGCGAACCGCCGCCGGCCGCGACGTGCTCGAGCGGCTCCTCGTCCGGGCCGACGTGGTGATCGAGAACCAGCGCGTCGGTGGCTTCGCCCGGCTTGGCTTCGACGACGACACGCTCCGGGGCCTCAATGAGCGCCTCGTCCACCTCGCCATCTCCGGCTACGGGCGGACCGGTCCCGACGCCGCGCGTCCGGGCTACGACGCAGTGGTTCAGGCGACCGGCGGGCTCATGTCGATCACCGGCGCGGCCCCGGAACAGGGCGGGGAGCCAACGAAGGTCGGCGTTGCCATCTCGGACGTGGTCAGCGGCCTCTTCGGCACGATCGCGGTGCTTGCCGCGCTCCTCGAGCGCGAACGCGCCGCGCCCCCCGGGGAGCGCCGCGGCCAGCGGATCGACGTGTCACTGCTCGCGTCAACCCTCGCGATCCTCGCCAACCAGGCGCAGAACGCCTTCGTCACGGGCGAGCCGCCGGCCCGGCACGGCAACGCGCACCCCAGCATCGTGCCGTACGAGTCGTTCCCCACCGCCGACGGAGAGCTCGTGATCGCCGTGGGGTCGCAACGGCAGTGGCTGCGGTTCTGCACGGTCCTCGGCATGGCGGCGCTCGCCGGTGACCCTCGATTCGCGAGCAACGGCGACCGCGTCGTGAACCGCGAGGCACTTCACGCCGTCCTCGTCGAGCGGCTGGCGAGGCGCCCCGCTGCCGAGTGGCAGGCGGATCTCGAGGCCGCGGGTATCCCGTGCGGCCCGATCCTCGACGTGCGCGCCGCCTTCGACAGCCCGCAGGCCGCCGCACTCGGGATGTCCGCGGAGGTCGAACACCCCGTCCTGGGCGTGCTCCGCCAGGCCGGGATCCCGTTCCAGCTCGAACGGACGCCGGCATCGATTCGCACCGCGCCACCGTTGCTCGGCGAGCACACGGATCAGATCCTCGCGGAGCTCGGCTACGACGGGGACGCGATTGCCGCCCTTCGCGCGGAAGGCGTCGTCTGACCTGACCGCGGCCCGCCACCAGACGGCTCCCGGCCCGGAACCTGCTAGCGTGCGCGCGTGCATACCCACGTGACGCGCCTGCTGCTCCTGCCGTTGATCGTCCTCACCCTGCTCGTCGGCGCCTGCCAGCCGACCGCCCCGGCGGCGCTGCCGCGACTCGACGACCCCGCCGAGATCGTGGAAGAGGCCCTGCGCACGACAGCCGAGCTCGACTTCGCGCACGTGCGCCTCGACGCCAGCGCGTCCGGTGGCCAGCTCGGCAATCAGGCCATGAGCTACGTCATCGAAGGCGATATCGACCTGGACCGGCGCGATTTCCACCTCGTGACCGAGGGGAACATGGGCGCGGCCGTGCTCGGGACACAGCGTGTCGAGATGCTCCTCGTCGGGACCGAGGCATTTGTCCGCTACCAGGGCATGGGGGGCGGCCTGGAAGGCTCCGACAAGTGGATGCGCACCTCGCTCGGCGGTGGCCAGGATCCGCGTGCCGGGATCCCGCCGAACCCGGCGATTGCCGTCGCGCTCAGGACGATCCTCGAGGGCGAGGGCATCGACACGACATTGACGGGCATGGAGGCGTGCGGCGAGGCGCAGTGCTACGCGCTCAAGATGACCATCGACCCCGAGCTGATCACGCAGGCCCTGGGCGGCGTGCTCTTCGGGATGCCCGGCGGCGTCGGCGGCGAGCTCGACCCCGAGGCCGTGCCAGACCCGGCCATCCCCGAGATCGTGCTCGACGTCCGGATCGACGAGGCGACCCGCCGGCTCGTGTCCCTCTCGACGAGCGTCACCTACGAAGGAACCGTGGCCGAGGTCACGGCTACGCTCAGCAACCACGACGTCAAGGTCACGTTCCTGCCGCCCCCGCCGGACCAGGTCGACGACAACAGCGGCGGCATCCAGCAGCAGATCCTCGAGCAGGTCGGGAACGAGGTCGAGCCGAGCTAGGCTCGTGCACTCCTGCACGGGTATCGGTCGGGGCCGGAGGCTGCGCTGCTAGACTCGGGCCGCCCGCCGGACGCCACGGTTCCGCCGTCGCGGCGCCACCCGCGCACCCTCGATCTGCTGCAGGAGACGACCCGATGACCGACGACCGCGAGCGCTGGGCCCTGATCCTCGGCGCGTCGAGCGGGATGGGCGAGGCGACCTCCCTTGCGCTGGCCCGTGAGGGCTATCGGATCTGCGGCATCCACCTCGACTTCCGCGCCGCCCTCGCCCACGTCGACGAGGTCAAGGCAGCCATCGAGGCCGAGGGCAGCGAGGCGCTGTTCATCAACATGAACGCGGCTGACGACGAAAAGCGCGCCACGGCGCTTGCCACGCTGCGTGAGCGATTCGACCGATCCGCCGCGGACGGCCGCCACCCGTATGTCCGTGTCGTCATGCACTCGCTTGCGTTCGGCTCCCTGGTGCCGTTCATCTCCGATGACCCGAAGGTCGCGGTCGACCGCAAGAAGATGGAGATGACCCAGGACGTGATGGCGAACAGCCTCGTGTACTGGGTGCAGGACCTGCATCGGGGCGGCTTCCTCGAACGGGGCTCGAAGATCTACGCGATGACCTCCGAAGGCTCCGCCCGGGTCGTGCCGTCGTACGGGGTGGTGTCGTCGGCGAAAGCCGCGCTCGAGTCGCACGTCCGCCAGCTGGCCATGGAGTTTGCCCGGCTCGATACCGGGATCGCCGTGAACGCGATCCAGGCCGGCGTCACCGACACGCCCGCGCTGCGCAAGATCCCCGAGGCCAACCGCATGGTCGAGATCACGCTCGCCCGCAACGCCCACGGCCGGCTGACCACGACGCAGGATGTGGCCGATTCGATCGTGACGCTGTCCGCCACCGACAACGACTGGGTGAGCGGGAACATCATCCGGGTGGACGGCGCCGAGTTCATCACCGCCTGACCCGATGACCGCCCGTGTCATCGTCGTCGGCTCGGTCAACGTCGATCTCGTGGTCGTCGGGGACCGTCTTCCGGCGCACGGCGAGACGGTCACGGGCGGCACGTTCGCCCAGCACCATGGCGGCAAGGGCGGGAATCAGGCCGTCGCAGCGGCTCGCCTCGGTGCTGCGACAGCGTTCGTCGGCGCCGTTGGAGCCGATGCGTTTGGCGAGGAGGCGCGAGCCGCGCTCGATGCTGAGGGGATCGACCTCGAGCACCTGACGACGGTCGACGGCGAGGCGACCGGTGTCGCGCTCATCCTCGTCGACGCGCGCGGCGAGAACTGCATCTCGGTGGCAGGCGGCGCGAACCTTGCGATGACGCCGATCCGTGTTCGCAAGGGCCTGGAGCGGCTGGCCGTCACCGCCGGCGACGTCGTGCTCGTCGGACACGAGATCCCGACCCCGAGCGCGCGCGAGGCGCTCCGTGTCGCGTCGTCCGCCGGCGCGACCACGATCCTCAATCCCGCCCCTGCCGGCGGGCTCGATCGGTCGACGTTGAGCCTCGCCGACATCGTCACGCCGAACCGCGGGGAGCTTGCCGCGCTCGTCGCCGAGGACTCGCGGCGCATCGGCCGGCCCGGCTCACCGGGTGACCGCCCGGAGATGGCCGCCCGCTCGATGCTCGACGGCAACTCCGAAGGTCCGGGCGTCCGTCGCGCGGTGGTCGTGACCCTCGGATCGGCCGGGGCGGTGGTCGTGGAAGGGACGGCGGCCCCACACGACCTGCCGGCGCCGTCGGTCAGGGCCATCGACACGGTGGGCGCTGGGGATGCCTTCAACGGCGCCCTCGCCGCGCGGCTCGCGGCCGGCGCGAGGCTCAAGGACGCTGCCCGGGACGCCGTGCGTGCCGCGTCCCTTGCGACCACGAGGGCCGGCGCCCGGGAAGGGATGCCCACGGCGGCCGAGCTCGAGGCGTTCGAGGGCTAGGAACCCTGCCGGCCGGCGCGTCTCAGCTGGTGGCGACCACTCGATCGCGCCGCCGGCGACCCAGCAGCCCGGTCCGCGGCGACAGTGCGAGGACGGCGAGGAACAGGACGGTCTGCACGAGCACGATCGTGGCCCCGCTCGCGACGTCGAGCCAGTAGGACAGGTAGAGCCCCGTGACGGCACTGCCGATCCCGACCACCACCGCGGCCCCCATGAGCGCACCGAATCGAGACGTGATGAGCTGCGCGGTCGCGGCCGGCGTCACGAGCATCGCGACGACCAGGATGATCCCGACGGCCTGGAGGCTGATCACGATCGTGAGCGCAACGAGCGCGAGGAACAGGTACTCGAGCAGGTCGACGCGCAGGCCCGAGGCCGCCGCGCCGAGTGGATCGAACGTGGCGTAGAGGAGCTCCTTCCACAGGACACCGACGACGAGCAGGACGAGCCCGCCGAGTACGGCCAGCGCGATGAGATCGGCCGCATCGATCGACAGCAGGTAGCCGAACAGGTAGCTGAACAGGTCGGCGACGTACCCCTCGATCGTGCTGTACAGGAAGATGCCGAGCGCGAACGTGCCCGCAAACAGGACGCCGATCGCCGTGTCGGCCCTGATCCGGGCCCGGCGCGTCACATAGCCGATGGCCAGCGAGGTGCCGACCGCGGCCACGGCCGCACCGAAGTAGAACGGGATCCCGAGGATGAACGCGGCCACGACGCCCGGAAAGGCCGCGTGCGCGACCGCGTCGCCGATGAACGCGATCCCGCGCAGGACGACGAACGTTCCGACGACCGCACAGACCGTTCCCACGACCACCGCCGCGAGCAGCGCGCGAACGAAGAACTCGTAGCCGAGGGGGGCGAGCAGCGCATCCATCAGCGCCGGCCACCCTCGTGGTAGTGCGGCTCGGAGCCGGAGGACTGGTCGTGGTGATGGGCGTCATCGAGGACGACCGCCTGGCCGCCGAGCACGAGCAGGTGCCCGCCGTAGGTCGCGGCGAGCACGTTCGGATCGAGCACGAGCGAGGACGGGCCATGCGCGACGATCCGCCGGTTGACGGTGGCGACCTTCTGGAAGCGCTGCGCCGCACAGGCGAGATCATGGGTCGTCGCGATGACCGTCTTGCCGCGCCGGGCCTCCTGTTCGAGCAGGTCCATCAGGTCTTCCTGGGTGGTCGGATCGACGCCGGTGACGGGCTCGTCGAGGAGGTACAGCTCGGGGTCCGCGGCAAGGGCGCGAGCGAGGAAGACGCGTCGCCGCTGGCCGCCCGACAGCTGTCCGATCTGGACACCAAGGTGCTCGGCCATGCCGACCTGCGCGAGCGATTCGGCGACGGCCTCGCGATCGATCCGCGTGGGACGTCGCAGCGGTCCGAGGGCCGGGTAGCGGCCCATCATCACGACGTCGCCGACCGTCACGGGGAAGGCCCAGTCCACGAGCTCCGCCTGCGGGACATAGGCGATCCGGCGCGACTCCCGTCCGGCCGGCGAGCCGAGGATCTCGACCCGGCCGTCCCATGCCGGGAGGATCCCCGCCATCAGCTTGAGCAGCGTGCTCTTGCCCGCCCCGTTCGGCCCGACGATCGCGAGCAGCGTCCCGGGCTCGACCGCGAGGTCCACGTCCTCGAGCGCGGGTCGACGGTCGTAGCCGGCAGTCACCCCCGACAGCCAGACCGACGCGTGCTGTCGCGCGTGCTCTCGATCGGCGACCGCCTCGTGCTCGAGCGACGGGAGCTGCCGGTCCGTCGTGTGGTCGTGCGGATGGGCGTGGGGATCGAACCGGCCGTCGGTCATCGGGTCAACGCCGCCACGACCCGCTCCACGTCCCATCGGATCATGCCCTCGTATGTATCGGCCGGCGGCTCGCCGAGCGAGTCGTTGTACAGGTTCGACTCCACGGTGACGCCCGCCTCGCGCGCGACCGTCTCGGTCAGCTCCGGGCTGAACTGTGCCTCGCTGAAGATGGCCCGCGCACCCGAGGTCCGAACGGCCTCGACGAGGGCCGCGATCTCCCCGGCACTGGGGTCCTGCCCGGGCGCATCCACGATCGTGCCGACGATCTCGAGCCCGTAGGCCGAGGCGAAGTAGGGGAACGCCTCGTGGAAGGAGACGATCCGCCGGTCTGCCTCGGGGATCGCCTGGATCTGTTCGCGCGCCCAGCCATCGAGCGTCTCGAGCCGCCCCAGATATGCGGCAGTCGTCGTCTCGAAGGCGTTCGCGTGCGTGGGTGCTGCTTCGGCCAGCGCGCCCCCGATCCGCTCGACATAGCGCATGGCGTACGCCACGTTGAGCCACAGGTGCGGGTTGACTGCTTCGTCCTCCGCGATGTAGTCGACGCCGTCGAGATCCTCGCCGAGCTCCACGGTTCGTGCGTCACCGCCGCTGTCTGACGCAATGGTCCCGAGCCAGTCGTCGAGACCGAGGCCATTCATCACGATGAGGTCGGCGTCCGCGACCGACGCGATGTCGCTGGGGGTTGGGTCGAACGTGTGCACCTCGCCACCCGCCGGAACGAGGCTGGTCACGGTCACATGATCGCCACCGACCTGTCGGACGAGGTCCGCCAGCACGGTTGTCGTGGCGACGACGCGAATCGAGCCCGGTGCCGCCGGCGAGCCCGCCGGCGTGCTGCAGGCCGCGACCAGGACGGTGAGCAGCAGGGCGCCCAGGAGCGATCGGGTGATATCGAGTCTCAGCACGCCGCGGATTTCGGGCAAGCGATGGGCGCATCATGATCAGGCCGTGCGCCGGGAAGCAGGGAGCTCGAGGGCCTGGCAGTCCGGGCAGAGACCGAACAGCTCGAGCCGATGCTCGTCGACGCGATAGCCGGTCCGTCGGGACACCTCGCGCACGACCGCGCGCAGACCCTCATCCGCGATGTCGGTCACCCGGCCGCACCGAGAGCAGACCACGTGATGGTGGTGCAGCGGCTCGCAGGCCACGTACGCGTGCTCGCCGCTCGGCAGGTCGATCCGCTGGATGGCTCGCAGCTCGGCGAGCACCTCGAGCGCGCGGAAGACCGTGGCGCGGCCGATCCCCAGCCTGCGCGCACGTGCCCGGGCGACCAGATCGGCAGCGGTGAAATGACCGTCCTGCTCGGCGATGAGCGAGGCGACGGCGACGCGCGGCGCGGTGAGCCGGTAGCCGGCCCGGTCGAGGGCGGAGACGAGGGCAGTGGGATCGACCATGCGGGGAGCCTAGCCGATCCGATCGTCGTTGTCGAGACTCAGTCTCATTACTTGGGTCTGCAAGTGGACGATCGGCCGCCAGGGCTGGACGCGTGTCAGTGCTCGGAGCCCGCCTTTTGCCCCTCGTGCCGCGACCGCCGGCCGGCGACTGTCAGGGCCTGCCGCTCAAAGAGGTGCTCCCGTGACCGTCGACGCCCCCGCCCGCCGCCATCCCTACGCGATCAAGGTTCGTGCGCCGGAGCCCGAGCCCACGTCCGTGCAGATCGCGAGCCCGCTGCCCGACTGGTCGCTCGACCGGGCACGGCTGATCCTCGCCGACGACCACGCCGACCACGTTAACGGGCCTGTCTTTCCCTGCACGCTGTGCTTTCTTCCGCCGTACAGCCATGCGCGCTGAGCTCCGGGCTCACGGCTCCGCGAGCGCGTCCGCGTAGCCCGTGAGCTCGACATAGCCTTCGCCGCCAAGGGAAGTGGAGCCACGCGTGGCACGGACGACCTGCGAGCCTTCCCAGTAGACGACGCCCGTCGTGGGGCGCGTGTCGAGCTCCTGGTCCGCAACGGTCGGGCTCCAGGTCGATCACCAGGTCCTCGCCCGGGATCGCGATGCGCCAGCCCGCCGGGTAGACGGCGCCCGTCGCCTCGCTCGTCCAGCGGGCGGTGACATCGACCGTGAACGCGTCCCGCGGCAGGTGCGCGGACGGTGCCGTCGGGCTCGACGAGCGTGCCGTAGACCAGCGGGTAGGACCCGTCGGCGTCGCGGACGAGCGAGAGCGTGAGGTCGGTGCCGTCCTCGAGGTTGACCGCGAACCAGTCCCAGCCGCCGCCGCCGACCGCGATGAAGTCGCCCCACTGGTGGTCGAACCAGGCCTCGCCCGTCGACGCTGAGCGTTCGGCCGTCGAGCTGCGAGGGTGCCCGTGGCCGTCATGCGCGGTCCGCGAGTAGTAGTACGAGCCGCCGGCCGGCCCGAAGTCGATCCAGCCGTCGCTCGTCGTGCAGGGCTGGCTGGCTTGGTCGCGTGCGCAGCAGCAGGTCCAGGCCGAATGCCCGCGGATCGCCGGCGGTCGCCGCCTCGCCGGCGCGCGTGCCGTGCAGACGGTCCGTGCCGGCATGCCCCGACATCGAGCCACGGCGGTCGCGCCGACACGGCCGCCGGCTCGGGTCGGGTCGAAGCCGCTGATCGCGAGGTCGAAGCCGACGCCGTCGTCGCCGGCGATCGTCCACCTGCGGCCCGACCTCGAGCCGCTGCGCGTAGATGAACTGGTCGCCGGTCTCGTCGGTGAGCGCGAGGTGCGACGCCCACGAGGTCGGGAAAGCCGCCGCGCTCCGCACGGAAGATCACGTACTCGAAGCCGTAGCGCCCGCCGTCGTCGTCCCGCAGGTGGCCCGTGTAGTACCACCACTCGGTCAGCCGGTCGTGCGGCGCCGTCGTCGCGGGGCAGCACGACGGGGATCGGGTCGGCGACGACGGCTGGCGGCGCGGTCGGCGGCACGATCACCGGCTCCTGGGCCGGTGGGTTGGCGAGGATCGGGGCCCGAGCAGGCCGCCGCGGCGAGCGCGGCCAGGACGAGCAGCGAGCAGACGGCGGATCATCGAGCCGCGGCCTCCATTCGGCGTCGGACGCTGGAAGTCGGGAAGCGACGACGCGCTCGAGCCGCGCCGGCATCCACCAGTTCCAGCGCCCGAGCAGCCGCATCGTTGCCGGCACCAGCAGCGCCCGGACGACGGTCGCGTCGAGGGCGACGGCGATGGCGACGCCGATCCCGAGCGCCTTGATGAGGACGATGTCGGCGAACGCGAACGAGCCGGCGACCACGACGACGATGAGCGCCGCCGAAGTCACGATCCGGCCGCTCCGCTCGAGGCCGCGCGCGACGGCTTCGGTGTTGTCGCCGGTCCGGTCCCAGACCTCCTTCATCCGCGAGAGCAGGAACACCTCGTAGTCCATCGACAGCCCGAACAGGACGCAGAACAGGATCACCGGCTGGGTCGTCTCGACGAACCCGAGCGGCTGGAAGCCGAGGAGCGCCGAGAGGTTGCCGTCCTGGAAGATCCAGACCAGCGCGCCGAAGCGACGCGACGATCGAGAGCGTGTTCATGACGAGCGCCTTGAGCCGGCAGGAGGACCGAGCGCAGGAGCACGAACAGCACGAGGTACGTGGTGATGACGATGAACAGCGCCGTGCGCGGGAAGTCGGCGCCGACGCGGCTCACGACGTCGTCGACATCGGCCGCGCCACCGCCGACGAGGACGGCCATGCCGTCGGGCGGGGCGAGCGGCCGAGCCCGGCTCGCCGGAGGTCGCCGACGAGCGCGCGACCCTCGGCGCGGTTCGGGCCGTACGGCGTGTAGAGCGTGAACGCGGTCAGGTCGCCGCTCGTCGTGGCGGCGAGACCGGCCTGGCACGAACCGGTCGCGCGGGCCGTTCGGATCGCCGTAGAGGAGCTGGTACTGCTCGAGCGTCAGCCGCGGGTCGACGTCCACGAGGCTGTCGACGCGAGCGATCCGCGGGTCGGCCGCAAGCCGGCGCGAGTAGTCGTAGAGCGCGGCGAGGTTCTCAGGGGTCGTGGCCGGGCCGTGCGTCCGGATCGCCAGCACGATCGGGGCGAACTCGCCCTCGCCGAACTCGCTCACGAGCAGATCGAACGCCGCGCGTGACGGCACCGATGCGCGGCAGGATCGCGGCATCGGGCGCGTTGAAGCGGACGTGCAGGAACGGCGAGCCGAGCAGCAGCAGGATCGCGAGCGTGGGCACGAGGACCGCGATCGGCCGGCGCATGACGGCCCGCGCGAGCCGCGCCCAGCGGCCCGTCGCGTTGGGGTCCCGACGCGCGACTCGGCGCACCGCCAGGCGATCGATTCGCGTGCCGACGATGGCGAGGATCGCGGGCAGCAGCGTGAGCGCCGCCAGCGACGGCCAAGCCCGACGACGATCGCGCCGGCGATGCCGACGGAGCGCAGGATCATGAACTCGAAGAGGACGAGCCCGAGCAGGCCGAGCAGGACGGTCAGCCCGAGAAGAACACGGCGCGGCCGGCCGTTGCCACCGTGACCCCGACGGCGTCGGGCACGTGCTCGGCTCCACCGCCGCGGCGGGCCAGCTCCTCGCGGAAGCGGCTCGTCATGAGCAGCGAGTAGTCGACGCCGAGCCCGAGCCCCAGCAGCGTCGCGAGGTTCAGCACGAAGATGCTCATCGGCGTGACCGATGCGACCAGGAAGATCGCCGCGAGCGCGACGACGACCGCGGCGCCACCGACGACCAGCGGCACGCCCGCCGCGACGACCGATCCGAACACGAGCAGCAGCGCCAGCGCCGCCAGCGGCAGCGAGATGACCTCGCTCCGCTGGAGGTCCTCCTCGGACACGCGCTGGACGTCGCCGTAGAACGCCGGCCCGCCGGCGAGCGCCACTTCGAGGCCCGGGCGCCTCGCGCAGGCGCTCGCTCGAGGATCGGCAGGGCCTCCGGGGAATCGTCGGGCGGCAGGTCGAGCAGCACGACGTCGTAGGCCGTGTGCCGATCGTCCGAGACCTGGTCGGGGGCGAGGAGGTGCGAGACGACATCGGCGACGTGCGGGGCGGTCGGGATATCGCGCATGACCTCCGCCGCGGCCAGCTCGAAGGCGGGTGTGCCGGCCTCGAGCGTCTCGCTGCGTGAAGACAATCACGAGCGCCGACGGCGGAAGCCCGAGCTCTTCCTCGAGCAGCGACTTCGCGCGGGCCGATTCGAGGTCGTCGAGGATGAAGCCACCCGGCGCTCAACGCCCCCGGTGCCTGCGGGAGCGAACGGCAGGGCGGCAAGGAGCAGGGCTGCCCACGCCGCCACGACCCACCAGCGGCGGCGCACGACGAAGCGGCCGAGTCGATCGAAGAGGGTCACGTCACCTGTCGGAGCACGACGACGCCCGCCGGATCGACGGGCCCTGCAGGCATCGTAGCCGTGTCCGCGAACCTTCGGGCCGGACGTCATCTGCTAGCATCTGGGCGTCCAACCGACCCCCGCCTCGAGGCCCGCGGTGCAGCTCTTCACGATCATCTTCCAGCGCCCCATCGAGTTCGGAATCTCGATCGGGATCACGGTCCTCATGGTCGTGATCTTCCTCCGCGCCGCGATGTCCTCCGAGGGTCGAACGCGCTGGGTCCGCTGGATCACGAACCCGAACGCGAAGCTCGTCTTCGCCGGCCTGTTCATCGCGTGGGCCGTCGTGTTCGGGATCGGGCTGCAGCTCGTGCCCCACATCGGCGCGAACTCGCCCTACGGCGGGCTGGGACTGATCGCCCTCTTCACCGGGTTCTTCATCATGATGGGCTTCCTCTGGGCCGTCATCGGCGAGTGACCCAGATCGGGGCGGGTCGTCCGGCGCGCTTTTGGTCACCTACGCCCCCCGGTTGTGAACGTCAGTGCCAACGCACCGCACGCGACCGATTCGGCGGAGAAGTAGCCGTCCAGGGCTAACTGCGAGCATTGCTCAAGCCGGATCGATGTCCTGGCGGTGACTTGTACGTCCCCCAGATGTGCATGACCGAACTCCATCGATGGTGTCCTGATCTCGACGATTGAGCTGAACAGCACCTCAATGCTCCCGCGTCCGGTCGTGTTCAGCCGGCACTGGTCGACGGCCGGCACGCACCAGATTCGGATCGTGACTTCGGGGACGGCAGGGCGGCCGCTCGTCACTGTGGACGGCTTCGCGATCCCGGGGTGAACGAAGCCGCGACGCGGTGCGTCTATCGAGGTGATGAGACGCGTGGAGCTTGCGACGGTCGTGCTGACATGGTTCGTGCTGATCGGGGCCTGTGTCGCCCTACAGCCCGTGCCGACCACGCGACCGCCGGCGCCCGTGGGCGTCGAGCGGAGCCCGTCTCCCACGTTCCCGGCTTCGCCCTCGCCGTCGGCGGATCCCTCGATCCCGGCTGAACCCAGGCCCACTGCATCTGCGGCGCCCGCGGTCGGCGTAGCCCCCGGCGCCATGGACCGTTTCGCCTCCGTGCGAAAGGGCGGCATCCGATTTCGTGTCGCGATGGATCGCAATCCGATGCCGGCCAACGAATGGACGCACGTGACGCTGGAGGTGACGAACGTCGGTCGCGAACCCGTTTCGTGGATGAGCGATGGCTGCGAGAAGCCGGCCTACGTGTGGGGCGTGATGGAAGACGTGGCATGGCGACCCGGGATCGAGCAGCACGACGTCGCACGCCGCTTCAAGGACCGAGCTCTGGGCATCGCCTTCCGGGACGACCGCGTTGTCCGCCCACAGTTGCGTTTCGTCACCGAGGATCGGGTTGGCGGCGGGTCGAGCGGTTGCGCCGACATCGGGCTACACCACGTCGTGCAGCCCGGCGCGTCACTCGGCCAGGTGGTCGTCTGGGACGGGCACGCCAACCTCCGCTGGGGCCCGCCCCCGGCCGGTTCGGTGACCCTCACGGGCCTCTCTCAGTTCTTTGGCCCGCTCGGCGGGGAGGCACGTCTCGAGCTGGAGCTCCAGCACGATTCCTGGATCGTGGACGGGATTGATGCCACGTGGCTGAGCCCGCCCGAGATCGTCGACGCGGCGCTCGCGGACCCGGCATTTCGCGCCTACGTCATCGACCAGGACCGACTGTGCAAGTGCGGTCTCGGCAACGGACGGGAAGAGATCCTGTGGTATCGACCCGAACTGCGCGCGTGGGAGGTCGGGCTGCTCATCTGGCACGACTTCCCCGAGCCGCGGATGCAGCTCGTGCACGTCGACCCGGTCAGTGGCGCCATCCTCGACCGGGTGGATCGGCCCTGGGACCGCGAACGCGATGGGTTCCCGTAGCGACGCGCCTTGGCTGCTCGTCGTCGCGTCCGGGTCCTGCCATTGACGCTCCACCGTTGTGGATGTCGCTCGGGACGCGGTCATGGCCCCGAAACTGGGGCGTCGGGTAGCCAGAGGTGGCTACCCGCGAGGCCCAGGGGCCGCAATTCGGCGTCATTGCGCTGACTCGCACATCCCGGGGAGGTATCTGTCAGAACGGCCCGCGACCGGCCCGCGACGGCCCGCGACGCCGCACCTGCACTCGCGGCCCGCGCCTCCGGTACTTCTCGCCGGTTTACCCGCCGGCCCTCGTGGCGTTATGATCCCCGGAACTTGCAGAGTGCATACTTTTTATGCGCCGCGACGGGAGAGAGCACCGAGTTGGACGCGCAGGAGATCAAGGCCGCAGTCGCCCACCAGAACGCCGTTCGTGGGGCGGCCGACGAGCCGTTCGTCAACCGGCGCGATCCGTCGAAGGCGCTCGGCCCGGACGGACGGCCGGCCGTCAGCAGACGCGCCCCGATCTGGGAGGACGTCCCGGATGAGAAGTGGAACGACTGGCGCTGGCAGCTCAGCAACCGGGTCAACGACCTGGAGGAGATCGAGCGCGTCCTGAACCTCACCGACGAGGAGCGCGCCGGCCTGAGCGCCCCGGACAAGTTCCGCGTCGACATCACGCCCTACTTCATCAGCCTCATCGATCCCGACGATCCCGACGACCCGATCCGTCGCCAGGTCATTCCGCTCGGGCGAGAGCAGCAGGCCTTCACCGCGATGATGGAGGACTCGCTCGCCGAGGACCGCCACTCCCCGGTGCCCGGGCTCGTCCACCGCTACCCGGACCGCGTCCTGATGCTCGTGACGACGCAGTGCGCGAGCTATTGCCGGTACTGCACCCGAAGCCGGATCGTCGGCGACCCGACCCAGAACTTCAACAGCCGCGACCACGAGGCACAGCTCGAGTACCTGCGCCGGACCCCGCAGGTCCGCGACGTCCTGATCTCGGGCGGCGACGGCCTGACACTCGCCCCGAAGCTGTTCGAGAAGATCCTGCGCGGCCTCCGCGAGATCCCGCACATCGAGATCGTCCGCATCGGTTCGCGCGTCCCGGTCTTCCTGCCGCAGCGCATCGACGACGAGCTGTGCGCGATGCTCGAGAAGTACCACCCGCTCTGGATCAACCTGCACTTCAACCACGCCCAGGAGATCACGCCGGAGGTCTCGCGCGCCGTCGACCGCCTGACGAAGGCCGGTCTGCCGGTCGGCAACCAGAGCGTGCTGCTCGCCGGCGTGAACGACTGCGTGAACATCCAGCGCCAGCTCGTCCACAAGCTGGTCGAGAACCGCATCCGGCCGTACTACCTCTACCAGTGCGACCTCGTCGAGGGCTCGGGACACTTCCGGACGCCGGTCGGCAAGGGGCTCGAGATCATCGAGGGCCTGCGCGGCCACACGTCGGGCTACGCCGTGCCGACCTACGTCATCGATGCGCCCGGTGGCGGCGGCAAGATCCCGGTCATGCCCAACTACCTCATCAGCTACTCCGACCACAAGGTGATCCTCCGCAACTACGAGGGCTACATCACCACGTACGAGGAGCCGCTCGAATACAAGGCCCACGACAAGGCCAGCTGCCAGGCGTGCCAGCACACCCGCCCCGAGCCGGGGCAGTCGGGCGTCCACGGCCTGCTCCAGGGTGAGCAGATGTGGATCGAGCCCAAGGGCTTCGACCAGATCCACACCCGCGGCAACACCGAGCAGCACCGGCTCCAGGACCCGTCGAAGTGGGTGCCCTTCGGCGTCGGCGCGATCGAGGGCGAGTCGCGCGAGTCCATCCGCGTGCTCGAGCCCGGGCCGGCGACGCGAACCGAGCCGGAATACGGTCCGGGCGAGGAGCCCCGCCCCCGTGAAGGCGAGCCGACCGCCGCGGCGCACGGCGAGCTCCTCTAGACCGGGTACGCTCCGGAGCATGACCAGGCGGAAGAAGGGGAGCGGGGTCGGGCAGACGATCGGCAGCATGCTGGCCGGCTTCGATCAGCAGGTGTTCCGGACCACGCCCCCGCCGCACGAGCTCGTCAAGCAGGGTGCGCGCCAGCCGGCCGTCCCCGCGGAAGGCGGTGGGATGCTGTCGATCGAGCTTCCCGAGGACCGCCCAACGGACCCGACCCCGATAGACGACTCCGTCTCCGGGTAGCGGCGACCGGCATGCGCTCCGCGTTCTTCTACGGCTGGCTCGTGGTCGGGGTCGCGGCCGTCGTCGTCCTCATCACCGCCGGCGTCCGGTCGGCACCGGGCGCATTCCTGCTGTCGATGACCGACGAGCCGGGCTGGTCCACCGCGTCCGTGTCGTTCGCCGCCGCAGCGGGGCTCGTCGTGTTCGGTCTTGCCGGACCGCTGTCGGGCTGGCTCATGGGCCGGATCGGCGTCCGAAACGTCGTGCTGACCAGCCTGGCAATCACGGGCGCCGCGCTGCTGCTCACGAGCCTCGTCCGCGAGGTCTGGCAGCTCACGCTCGTGTTCGGGCTCGTGTCGGGGCTCGGCACCGGCCTCGTGGCGAGCGTGCTCGGGCCGACGATCGCCACGCGCTGGTTCGTGAAGGACCGGGGACTGGTCATGGGCATCTTCGGCGCGAGCAACAGCGCCGGTCAGCTGCTCTTCGTGCCGATCCTCACGTCGCTCGCCGTGCTCCTCAGCTGGCGGACCGGCGCGGTGGTCCTCGGCGTGCTCGCGCTCCTGCTGGTGGTCCCGGTGCTCGTGTGGATCCGGAACGGGCCGTCCGATGTCGGTGCGCGCCCGCGTGGTGCCCCGGACGGGCCGATCCAGCCGCCACGGCCGCCGGACCGCGGCGTGATGCGCCGAGCGGTTCGAACCTCGGACTTCTGGTTCCTCGCCGGCACGTTCTTCATCTGCGGCGCGACCTCGAACGGGCTCGTCGGGCAGCACTTCATCCCGCACGCCGTCGAGCACGGGTTCACGCCGGTCGCCGCTTCGATGGCGCTCGCGGTGATGGGCGTCTTCAACTTCATCGGCACGATCGCGAGTGGCTGGCTCACCGACCGCTACGATCCGCGCCGGCTCCTGCTCATGTACTACACGTTTCGCGGCGTGAGCCTGCTCTTCGTGCCGTTCATCCACGACACGGCGACCATCGGCGCGTTTGCGATCCTGTTCGGGCTCGACTACATCGCGACGGTGCCGCCGACCGTCGCACTCGCGGCGGACCGGTTCGGTGCCCACAACGTCGGGGTCGTGTACGGCTGGATCTTCGCCGCGCACATGCTGGGTGCGGCGATCGCGGCCTGGGTTGCCGGCATCGTGCGCGAGAACGTCGGCGACTACGCGGCCGCGTTCGTCGCCGCGGGCTGGATCGCCGTCGCTCGCCGGGTTCGCGGCGCTGGCCATCAGGGCCCGGACGCCCGAGCCCGTCGCGGTGGTGGCAGGCGCCCCCTAGTCCTCGTGCCACGAGCTCGAGCCCTCGGCCGACCTGGGCGTCCACCGATCGCGCTACGGCCGCCGGCGCGATGTCGCGGAGGTCGTCCGGGATCGTCGGCTGTGCCTCGAGGTCGCGCGCCACGGTGATGTCCGGCTCGATCCCTTCGTGCCAGATACGCCGGCCCTCGGGCGTCAGCCACTCGACCGTGCCGATGCGGAGCGCAGACCCGTCACTCAGCGCGAACTCGCCGAGGACCGTGCCGGTGCCGAACGTCGTGGCGCCGATGACCCTGGCCCGCTCGTTGTCCTGCAGCGAGCCCGCGACGATCTCGGACGAGCTGGCACTGCCCTCGTCGACGAGCACGACCATCGGCAGATCCGTCCACGCCCCGTCGGGTGAGACCGGCGTGCTGCGCTCCTCGCCCTGCGCGTTGCGTTCCACGTAGACCGTCCCCGACGCGAGGAACTGGCTCGCGATGCCGACGGCCTCGCCGACGTACCCACCCGGGTTGCCGCGCAGGTCGAGCACGAGCCGGTCGGCTCCCGCCTCGCGAAGCGCCTCGAGCGCCTCCTTCGCGTCATCGGCCACGCCGCTCGAGAACTGCTCGATCCGGAGCAGGCCGGTCGTCGTGCCCGGCACGAGGACCCACGTCACCGCGTCGATCGCAACCTCGGCCCGAACGATGCTGACCGTCCGCTCCGGCCCGTCGTCACCCGAGCGGACCGTCACCTCGACGGTCGTGCCGGCCTCGCCCCTGATCCGCTCGATCACGTCCTCGAGCGTCTCGGTCGTCATCGGCTCACCGTCGACCGCGACGATGACGTCGCCACTGGTCAGCCCGGCCTTGTCCGCGGGGCTGTCGCGGAAGACGCCGACGATCAGGGCGCCGCCCGTCTCGGTCTCGTCGACCTGCACGCCGATCCCCACGTACGACCCCGACAGCGAGTCGTTACGCGACTCTCGATCCTCGGGCGTCATGAACGTCGTGTGCCCGGTGTCCCCGACGGCGTCGGTGAGCCCGTCGATCGCGCCATACGCCAGCTCGCGATCGTCGAGCTCGTCCTTGCCGACGTACTCCTCGTGCAACAGGTCCCAGGCCTCCTGGAACAGCGCGACGCCATCGACCTCGCCGCCCGCCGGTCCCGCCGCCCCGTTGGGGCTCGCGGCGGGTCCCAACTCGGCCGGGGCGATCTTGCCCACCCCAACCCCCGCCACGAACACGGCCGCGACGAGGAGACCGGTTGCCGGGCCGCGCAGCCAGGACCCTCGCTCGGCTCGCTGGACCGGCACGGCGAACGCGGGAGTGGGGGGCAGGACGTGCCCGGCGGGGTCGGCAGGATCGGGCGCCGTCCGCCCGAGGTACTCGGCTCGATCGGGATCGTGATCGTTCGGCAGCATGGACGGCGTCTCGCAACTAGGGCAGGGTTGGGCGCCGGACGGCATGCCGGCTGCGGACAGCATGCCCCGCCGGCATTGCCTCGTGGTATCGGCGAGGGTGAAGGTTCGTTCGCCGTGGCTGTCGCCTGTACCGCGCGACGTTCGATCCTCGCGTCTGGCGGCCGGGCGAGCCTCGGTGTAGAGTCCGAACCCCTACTCGATACCTCGGAGATCCATTCCTCGTGCCCGACACAGCCGCCGGCACCATCGGTCTGGGCGCTCTTCGTCCGCCGCCTTCCGGCATGCCTGACCCCGCCCTCGTGCCGCCGACGGTCGCGGAGAGCGGCGATCCGTTCACGGCACTGCGGGTGACCGATCTGGTTGCGCGGCTGGAGCGCGGGCGTCCGGTTCGGGTCGCCGACGTCGCCGATCGGCTCAACGCGACCTATCTCGACTGGCTGTTCCCGGTCGACGTCGTCACCGCCGTGCTGGTCCAGCTCCAGTCGAACTGGATGGCCGACTACCGGAACACCTCCGGGATCGTCCTCGAGGACGGCCCGCACGGCCCGACGCTCACGATCGAGGACTCGAGCCGGGTCGATCCCTGGATCGTCCGTCAGGCCCTGCGAGAGGCCGAGTCGTGTCGCCAGCGGCTGGCCGAGTTCAGCCGCCGGGACCACCCGACGGCGGATGGCTGAGCCGCTCGTTCGCACCGTCACCCGTCCGTCAAGCCGCATCAGCAAGGAGAGCCCGATGAGCCACCACGAGTACGCATCGGAGGACGCCCTCGTCGACGCCGAATGGGCGAAGGCGCACCTCGATGACCCCAACGTCCGCTTCGTCGAGGTCGACGTCGACACGACTGCCTACGAGCAGAGCCACCTGCCGGGTGCGGTCGGCTGGAACTGGACGAGCCAGCTCGCGGACGGCGTCCGGCGTGACATCGCCACCCGCGAGGATCTCCAGGCGCTCCTGTCGCAGAGCGGGATCGGGAACGACACGACGATCGTGCTCTACGGCGACAACAACAACTGGTTCGCGGCCTGGGCCTACTGGCAGCTGAAGCTCTTCGGCCTGAAGGACGTCCGGATCCTCAACGGCGGTCGCAAGTTCTGGCTGGACAACGGGCTGCCGGTGACGACCGATCTGCCGTCCCATGCCCCGACCGACATCCAGCTCGGCGAGCCCGACTTCAGCCTGCGGGCGTTCCGGGACGACATCCTGCCGCGTCTCGGCGATCCCGAGCTGGCGCTCGTCGATGTTCGCTCGCCGGCCGAGTTCAACGGCGAGATCCTCGCGCCCCCGGGCATGAGCGAGTCCGCGCAGCGCGCCGGCCACATCCCGGGTGCCGCCTCGATCCCGTGGGCTCAGACCGTCCGCGAGGACGGGACGTTCAAGAGCCGCGAGGAGCTCGCCGCGCTGTACGAAGCGAAGGGCGTCACCGGCGACAAGGACATCATCGCCTACTGCCGGATCGGCGAGCGGTCGAGCCACAGCTGGTTCGTCCTGCACGAGCTGCTCGGGTACGAGCGGGTCCGCAACTACGACGGCAGCTGGACCGAGTACGGCAGCCTCGTTGGGGTGCCGATCGAGAACCCGGCGGCAGCCCAGCCCGCGGCGGTCTGATCGGGTCGCTCTCGGCCGGCCCTTCCTAGAGCAGGGCCGGGTTTGGCAGGATCCGCACTGGGTCCAGCCAGCCCGGGTCGCTCGCGCAGACCGTGTCCCGGTCCGTGATCCGGTAGCCCGCGTCCAGCAGGAACGGGAGCGCGGGATGCGGGCCAGGGACGCAGCCGGTGAACGGCTCGCCACCCGGGGTCACGGCACGGACTGCGGCGAGCGCTGCCTGGACCGGATCGGCGTCCGGGGCGATGACGGCGTTGTGGAGCGTCCGGCCGGTCGTTGCGCCCGGCCGGCCCCAGCCCACCGCGATCGGCTGCCCCCGCTGGCGAACCACGAAGCCGGCACCGTCCGGCATCGAACGGTAGTGGGCATAGTCGGCGCGCCGATCGATGCCGGTGAAGGCCTCCGACAGCGTCGCCGTCTCCTCGAGATCCGCGGGGTGGATCGTGACGTCGGCGGCCACCGGTAGCCGGTCGCTGGCCCCTGCCGGTGCCTCCAGGTAGAGGTTCGGCCACCACGGCCGGAGCCCCGCCCGCACGTACAGCGACAGCGCGCGCGGGTCGGCTGAGCTGCAGGTCAGCCGAGGGTAGTGGTCGCCCAGCGCGGCCTCGAGCAGGGCCGAGCCGAGCCCGCCGTCATGGTGGGCCGGATCGACGAAGAGGTCCGCGAGCATGCGTGCGGTTTCAAGCTCGATGGCCGCGCTGTAGCCGCCGATCGCGCCAGCCGTGTCGGCGACCCACATGTCACCGCGTTCGAGCAGGTGCTCGAGGTAGTGCACGCCCGGCCCCTCGAGCCAGTCCGGCGGCTCGCCATTGGCCTGCAGCACGGCCGCCACGCCGGGCAGGTCCTCGCTGCGTGCGGGTCGAACCGGTTGCGGGGGGCTCACCGCGTTGCGCCGGCAGCGGCACGGGAGATGGTCACGGTGTGGGCGCCTCGTCTCGAGCTGCGCGGGCGCGGCGCTTGCCCTCGTGCATGGCCTGGACGCGCGCAACCGGAATTGCGTGACCCTCTTCGATGAGCTCCGCTCGGAGCGTCTGCGGGCCGGGCATGTGCTCTCGCCACGGATCGCGCTCGCCGAGCTGGCCCAGCGCGGTGTGCACGGTGAAGTCGGCCGGGGTGACGTCGTCAAGATCATCCCAGGCGACCGGGAAGGAGACAGGGACACCCGGCCGGAGGCGTGGGCTGTAGGCGGCGATCACCGTGGCGCCGCCGACCCTCGTCGAGTCGACGAAGACCTTGCCGCCCCGGTCCGCCTTGACGAACGCGGTCGTTGCAATCGTCGGATCCAGCCGCGCCGCTCGTCCGGCGATGGCCCGGGTGGCGGCGGCCGATTCCTCCAGCGATGCGGCGTCGTCGATCGGGACGAACACGTGCAGCCCCTTGGCGCCGCTCGTCTTGACGGCGCCCGTCAGCCCGACATCGGTCAGCGCCTGTCGAACCGCGTGCGCGACCCGGACCGCCATTGCGAACCCGTCGCCCTCCGGTGGATCGAGATCGAGCACGAGGTGGGTGATGCGATCCGGCCGCTCGACGCGCGTCAGGGCCGGGTGGTACTCGATCGCCCGCTGATTGGCGAACCAGAGCAGCGTCCGCCGGTCGTTGCAGAGCGCGTAGGCAACGTCGCGGTTCGACGACTCCGCGCGCATGGTGACCGTGCGGACCCAGTCGGGCGTGTACTTCGGCACGTTCTTCTGCATGAACGCTTCCTGTCCCCGATGGACACGGATCACCGACAGCGGACGGTCCTGGAGCACGGGCAGGATCCGGTCGCGGACCGCGTCCAGGTAGTCGATCAGGTCGCGTTTCGTCGCGCCGGCGCCCTCGAAGAGCTCCTGGTCGAGGTTCGTGAGCGGGACGCCTTCGCGTGTCTCGTCGGCCTTGGTCGCGTTCATCTCGGGCGAGACGCTATCACGGGTCGATGCCGCGGCCCGGCCTTGGGCTACGCCGCCGCTCGGGGACCTCGACCGTGGCGGGCCATCGCCTCGAGAAGCAGGTCGTGGGGGAGCGCCTGGGCAACGCGACCGTCGCGCCCGGTCATGGTCTCTGCCGCGATCAGCGCGTTGATCACGGCTTCCTCGGTTGCCTCGATCGTGGCCATGAACAGCGGATCGAAGACCCTGTCGGCGACGCCGCTCAGCGCGTGGACCGGTGGCACGTTCTCGCCCGCCGCCGCGAACCGGTTGCCCGTCGCGAACGCCACGAAGATGTCGCCGCTCGTCTGGCCCCCGGTCGAACCGACCCGCGCGATCCCGAGGCCCGCGCGCTGGGCCAGCCGCGCGCACGCGTGGGGGAGCAGCGGCGCGTCGGTTGCCACGACGATGATGATCGAGCCCGATCCGGGCGGTACTGCGGCCGTCGGGGCTGCCGTCGAGGGCTCGTCGTCGTAGCGATACGGACTCGGGACGACATCGATCCCGATCTCCTCGCCGACCGGGACGCCATCGACCCGCAGCCACTCGCGGCGGCCGTAGTTGGCCTGCACGAGCACGCCGACCGTGAAGCCGCCGTCCTCCTCGGCGATGACGCGCGACGCGGTGCCGATCCCGCCCTTGAACTCGTGGCAGATCATGCCCGTACCGCCCCCGACGTTGCCTTCTGGAACGGGACCACTCGAGGCCGCGGCCAACGCGGCGTGGAGATGCTCCGCCCGGACGTGGAACCCGTTCGTGTCGTTGAGGATCCCGTCCCACGTCTCGCCGACCACCGGGAGCGACCACCAGTGCTCGGGGTTCGGCATGCGCTGGACCGACGCCGCCACGAGCGCGTCCCGAACCACGCCGACGCTGTGCGTGTTGGTGATGGCGATGGGACCGAGGAGCTGTCCCGACTCGCGGACCCACTCGAGCCCGGTCAGCTCGCCGTTGCCGTTGAGCCGATGACAGCCCGCGAACACGGGCTCGCCCCACGCGTCGTCGGGCCGCGGGACGACGACCGTCACACCGGTCCGGACAGGTCCATGGCCAACCCGGAGGGGACCGTCGCCCTCGATGAGCGTCGTGTGACCGACCGACACGCCGGCCACATCCGTGATCGCGTTGTGCGGCCCCGGCTGGCCACGCCCGATCGCGATTCCAAGGTCCCTGGCACGCATCCGCGCATCCTAGCCGCGCGGCGTCACCCGAAGGCCGCCGTATCATCCGGCGGTGACCGACCATCGCCCGAGCCCTTCCAGCCACCTGTCCCGGAGCGCCGCGACCCCTGCCCCGGCCCGAGATGGCGGGGCCGCGGTGCGGGCACGCCGGCTCCCGTCAGGCGTCGCGACCGTGCGCCCGATCGACGTGGTCGAGGCATTCCGCGATCTGCCCGGCCTCGCCGTGCTCGAGAGCGCCAGGCCGGGACGGAACGCACGATGGAGCTACTTCACGGCCGACCCGATCGCCGTGCTCGAGACGCCGGCGGCCGGGTCCGATCCCTTCGCCGTCGCGCGCCGGCTCCTGGCCCGGATGGCGGCCGGGTCCGCAACCGCCGATCCCGGCGTGCCACCGTTCCTCGGTGGTCTGGTCGGGTTCCTCGGGTATGACGTGGGTCACGCGCTGGAGCGACTCCCGTCGCTCGCGATTGACGACCAGGAGCTGCCACCACTGCGCCTGGCCCTGCATGACTGGGTCGTTGCCTGGGACCGACGAACCGGCAACGCCTGGCTGGGCGGGCGGGCGATCGACGGGGACGTGCGCCGGCTCGCGCGCCGGCTCGACGAGGTTCACGCCCGCCTGACCGACCCCCTCGTTCGAGATCGTGGGCAGGTCGCCGACCCGGAACCCGCCGGCCCGCCCCCCACGCTGCGGTTCGTGTCCAGCCTCGACCGGGCGGCCTACGAGGCGGGTGTCGAGACGGTGCGCGGCCGGATCGCGGCCGGCGACATCTACCAGGCGAACCTGACCCGCCGGCTCGAGACCCCGTTCGAGGGTGCGCCGTGGGCCGCGTACCGGCGGCTCCGTACCGGCGATCCCTCCCTGTTCTCGGCCTATCTCGACCTCGGACCGAGCCCGCTGACCGGTCGGCCGCGCGCCATCCTGTCGGCCTCGCCGGAGCCGTTCATCGCGGTGGATCGCGACGGTGTCGTCAGCACGGACCCGATCAAGGGCACCCGACCGCGGGGCCGGGACCGAGCGACGGACCGCGCGCTCGCGTGCGAGCTGCTGGCGAGCGCCAAGGACCGTGCCGAGAACGTGATGATCGTCGACGTGCTGCGCAACGACCTTGGCCGCGTGTGCCGGCCAGGCTCCGTCCGCGTCCCGCGTCTGTGCCGGCTCGAGCGGACGGCCGCCGTCCAGCACCTCGTCTCGACCGTGACGGGCGTCGTTGCCGATGGAAGGGACGCGTTCGACGTCCTGGCCGCCGCCTTCCCGGGCGGCTCGATCACCGGCGCACCAAAGATCCGGGCCATGGAGATTCTCGAGGAGCTCGAGCCGGTGCGCCGCGGGCCGTACACGGGCGCGCTGGGCTGGATCGGGCCCGACGGCGCGATGCAGACCTCGATCCTGATCCGGAGCTTCGTCGCGGACGGCCGCCGGCTGACGCTCCACGTCGGCGGCGGCATCACGTACCAGAGCGAGCCCGCCGCGGAATGGGAGGAGACCGTGGCCAAGGCGCGCGGCCCGCTCTCGGCCATCGGCGGCATCGAGGTTCCCGCCGCCGAGGGTTGACCGTCTGACCGGTCCCCGCCGCCCGAGCCCATATCATCGGCCCATGCATCCCCGCCACGTCTGGGTCGACAACCGGCTCGTGCCCTCGGATACGCCGCATCTCACCGTGTTCGATCGCGGGTTTCAGCTCGGAGATGGCGTCTTCGAAACGCTTCGAGCGCGAGGCGGCCGCGTCACCGAGCTCGACGAGCACGTGGCCCGACTCGGCACGTCCGCGTCCGGCCTCGGGATCGACCTGCCCTCCGACGTGCGCCCCCGTCTCGACCAGGGGATCCGCGAGCTTCTCGAGGCCGAAGGGCTCGGCGGGCCGGATGGCGATGCCTCGATCCGGATCACCGTGTCGCGCGGAGCGTTCAGCACGCGCGGCCTCCTGCCCGACGAGGAAGGCATCGAGCCGACCATCGTCATCCAGGCATGGCCGGTGCCGGCAACCTCGGCCGCGCTCCTGGATCGTGGCCTGCATCTCGTCACGTCCAGCGTTCGGCGCGATCCACGGAGCCCCCTCGTGACGCTCAAGACGACGTCCCGTGCCGACTACGTGTTCGCAAAGCTCGAGGCGCGCAGAGCCGGGGCCGACGATGCCCTCTTCCTGACCCTGGACGGCGCGCTCTCCGAGGCAACCAGCGCCAACCTGTTCCTCATCCGCCCGGGGGCCGGTGGCACGCAGGAACTCGCGACGCCCTCGCTCGAGTCCGCGATCCTGCCCGGCACGACCAGGTCGTGGCTGCTCGGCTGGGCGGCCCGGGCCGGCCTTCGTCCAAGGGAAGATCGCCTGCTCCCCGCGGACCTCGCGGCCGCCGAGGAGTCGTTCATCTCCTCGAGCGTGGCCGGCGTCCTGCCCGTGACCAGGTTCGACGGCCAGCCGATCGGCTCGGGGTCGCCGGGTCCGTGGACGCGCCGCGCCCGCGAGGATCGCGAGGCGTTCATCCGGGACGAGGTGCCGGCATGACGCGCGAGGAGCTCATCGTCCGTACGCGGCAGCTCCTCGACGAGGGGACCCGTCTCCAGGCCGAGCCGTCGCTCGGTGCGCTCCAGCTCTGGCTCCAGCTCTCGGACGACCTGCTGGCCACAGCGTGGGGGAGCATGGATCGGTACCACCTCGCCTGGCTGATGGTCGGCAAGCCCAAGGGCATCGTGCGGGGCCGGCCGATGACGCCGGACGAGGAGGCGGCGTACGTCCGCGAGGTGGCGGAGCAGAAATCGGCGGCGCTGCGCATGAGCCTCGACGCCGTCGAGCGGCAGGCGATGCCGTTCCGGGGTGAGACGGGTGGGGTCGGGCTCGGCGATCAGCCCGTGCCCGACCGGGAGGCGGATCGGGCGGCCGAACGCGCCCCGGACCGAGCACCGGACCGCAGCGGTCTCCCGGCGGACCCATCCCTCGCCGATCGTCTCGCAGACGCGCGACGGCGGGCTGATGCGCATCGCGAGCACGACGCTCCCCGGGCGCCGCGACCCGACCGCATGCAGCGGTGAGCGCACAGCCGCGCGTTTCCGCGGTCGGCGGTGGGCGAACCGTTCCCGCCCCCGACCCCATCGCCCGTGAGTACCTGCTTCTCGCCCTCCGCCTGGACCAGCGCATCCCGGGGCTCGTGGACGGCTACTTCGGCCCGGCGTCGCTCAAGGCGGAGGTCGATCTCGAGACGCCGCGTTCTCCCGTGCGGCTGCGGGACGATGCCGCAGCGCTGGCTGAACGGCTTGCCACAGAGCTCGGGCCCGGCGCCCGGCAGACCTGGCTTGCGGCCCAGGTTCGGGCTCTCGAGACGCACGCGGCCGGCCTCGCCGGGTCGACCCTGCCCTACGTCGACCACCTGACCCGCTGCTTCGACTGGACGCCGGTGCGACGCGACGACGCGGCGTTCGATGTGGCCGCGGCGCAGCTCGATGCGCTGCTGCCCGGGCCGGGCTCGCTCGCCGATCGGCTGGACGCGTTCGACGCCACCCTCGAGATCCCCGTCGATCGACTGCCGAGGGTCATCGACGCGCTGCTCCCCGGCTTTCGCGCCCGTGGCGAGCGGCTCTTCGGGCTGCCGCCGGGCGAGGACCTGCGGGTGACGCTCGTTCGCGGCCAGCCGTGGACCGGCTACAACTGGTACGACGGCGGCCTTCGCTCGCGCGTCGACATCAACACGGACCTGCCGGTCCGCGCGTTCGAGCTCCTCCGGACGCTGGGGCACGAGACGTACCCCGGCCACCATCTCGAGCACGCCTGGAAGGAGGCCGGCCTCGTCGATGGCCAGGGCCTCCTCGAGTCGAGCGTCCTGCTGATCAACACGCCCGAGTGCATCATCAGCGAGGGACTGGCGGATCTCGGCCTGGACTTCGCGCTCCCCGCGGATGCGCTACCGGACCTCCTCGTCGAGGTCTTCGACATCGCCGGCCTCGATGTCGGTCGCGATGCGGCGACCGCCCGACAGACGGCAGAACAGGCCATCGCGCTCTCCGCGGCGCGGTTCGAGCTGTCGGCGAGTCGCGTGAACGCTGCCCTCATGCGCCATGCGGACGGCGCGACGCACGAGGAGGCGATCGACTATCTCGTCCAGGTTGGGCGCCTGACGCCGGAGGTTGCCGCGAAGCGGCTCGAGTTCATCGAGCATCCCCTGTGGCGCACCTACATCTTCGTCTACACCGAGGGCGAGGCCCTCCTGCGGCGCTGGCTCGAGATGGTCCCGGTCGACGATCGACCCGGGCGCTTCGCTCGCCTCCTCCACGAGCAGCTGACACCCGGATCGATCGCCGACGAGATCCGCTAGGACGTCGTCAGCGGAGTCCGGGCCGGCGCTGGATCGACCTGGATCGGATCCCGACGTCCACCGAGCCACGCCGTCGCGAAGCCGGCAATCGCGCCGGCCAGGACCGCCAACGTCACGACACTGAGGGCCGGCATCGCCGAAGGGTCGCCGGCTGGCGCCGCGGCCGTGAGCCGTCCATCGGGATCTTCCAGGCTGAGCGGGTTCGGTGCATCCCCTACACCGGCCGGCCCTCGCTGGTTCCGGCGGTCAGCGGTGGTCGTCGAGCTCGAGGATGAGCACCGCCCGGTCCTGGCCGTCGGCGTCGTAGTCGGCGTATGCGGGAACGCCGTAGATCGGCACGGTGCCCGGACCGTCGTCCGGCCGGAAGCCAAGGCGTCGGTGGAAGTCGACCGAGACCCGGTTCCCGGGCCACGTGATCGCGACGATCCGCAGGCGGCCCGCTGCCCGCGCGTCCTCGATGAACCGGTCGTACAGTGCGCGGCCGAGGCCCCGCCGGCGACGGTTCGGGTTCGTGGCGAGCATGTGGACGTACGCCTCGTCCGGGCGGTCCGGGCTGAGGAACCCCACGAGGAAGCCGAGCAGCGTGCCGCCCGCGTCCTCGGCGACCCACGACGTGCCACTGAAGTGCTGGAGCCACAGCCGTGGGAGCAGGTCGCGCATCCGGCGACCGCCCCACCACTCGTCCACCACCTCGACGATCCGGGGATGGTCGGCCTCGGTGGGCCGCCGGAACAGGACGCCGTCCCTCACCGGGCGGCGATCCACGCGGCGAGACCCGCGGCGACGACCTCGAGCGGCACGAGAAACCCGAAGACCTCCGCGAGGTACGGGATCAGCCCGAGCGCGCCACCCTCGAGCTCGGCGTAGCCCCACAGGCCCAGCTGGCCGAGCGCGACGCCGAGCACGGCCAGGGCGACCGACGCGCCCATCCGGCCCCGACGCGAGGCCGTCGACCTTGTGCCCACGCGAACCCCGAGCCCGACGGCCCACCCTCCGATCCCCGCGATCGCGATCAGGCCCGCGGTGATGAGCAGCAGACCGCCCGCGATGACGAGGGCAGCGGCCAGCCCCAGGCCGGCGACGGCACCGAGCGCGAGCCCCCGCGCCCGCGATGCCGGCCGGTCGGGCGGCTCGGGCTCGGGCGTGCGATAGCGCTCGGACGGGGGACGCTGGAGCCGACGCTCGCCGGGCGAGCTGGGGGAATTGGTCACGCGCCGCATCCTACGCGCACGGCGATCCGGGCTACACTCGGCGCGTGAGTCACCCGAGCCTTGGCACCTCGCCTCGCGACATGCTGAACGGCCTGACGGAGGCCGCTGCCCGGCTCAAGACGGCCCGGTCGAGGATCGCCGCCCGAGCCCTCGAGATCGCGCTGGCAAACGACCCGGGCCTCCGCGAGCGCTACGACGAGCTCCAGCTGCGCCAGCTGCTGCGCGACGCCGAGCTGCTCGTGGACCGGGTTGCGCAGTCGGTGGCCTCCGGAGATCCGTACTTCGCCCGCGAGTACGCCAACTGGATGGTCGCCCCGTACCGCCGCCGGAAGGTCCCGATGGACGACCTGATCGCGCTGTGCGAGGGCATCCGAACGGCCTCGACGAGCGTCCTCTCGGGCTCGGAGCAGGCATCCGCTGACGCGGCGCTCGACGGTGCCATCGACGTCTTTCGCTGGTCCCGCCGGCTGGCCGGTGACGCCCGCAAGAAGAACGCCTTCCTCCAGTTCATCTACAAGGGCGGCTGACGTGACCATCAAATGGGTCAAGGTCGACCCGCTCGTGATGAACGGGGAGCCCTTCTGCTACGGCTCCCGACTGACCGTGCGCCAGCTGCTCGAGCTGCGCTCGAACGGCTACGGCCTGACCGAGATCCTCAAGGACCACCCCGAGCTGCGCGTCGTCGGGATCGCGGCGGCCTTCACGTTCGCCGCCAACAACCGCGATCGGTACGCCGACTTCTTCGAGGCCGACGGCAGCCTTGCGGGCCCCGGCTACAGCGAGGAGGAGGCCTGCCCGGCTGCCGGCGCAGTACCGCGTGCCCGGGCGTCGTGGTCAAGCCGAGGGTCTCGGCGCCCGCCTGAACCGGACCGTCCGCATGGGGATTCACCGCGTTCGGTGCTACGCTCACGGGACGCACGCGGAGAGCCGTTCCCGATGACCGATCAGACCACAACGACCGCCGATCCCGCCGCGCCCGTCTTCGACGCCGAGCGCCGCGCGACCGAGCTCGCGATCCTCGACGCGCTGCGCTCCGTCGTCGATCCCGAGATCGGGATGAACGTCGTCGAGCTGGCGCTCATCAAGCAGATCCTCCTCGGCCCGAACGAGACCGAGATCAAGATGATCCTCACCACGCCGTTCTGCCCGTATGCCGGCTCGATGATCGCCCAGGTCAAGGAGCAGGCCGAGTCGGTCGTGGACCACGACGTCAAGGTGACCCTGCTGGCCGAGCGCTGGGATCCGCGCGACGCCGGCCTCATGTGGTGACCGCCCGGTGCCGACGGTCCCGGTCGGGCGTCGCCCGGCTTCGATTCGGCCGTCGCGACCGGCAAGGGCGACGACGGCACCACCGGGCTGCTGTTCGGTGGCGAGCGCATCTCGAAGGACGACCCGCGTGCCGAGGCGTACGGCACGATCGACGAAGCGGTTGCGGCCCTCGGTCTTGCGCGCGCCGAGCTCGGCCTCAAGCAGCAGTACGGCGTCGTGCCGCCGTCCCTGGGCGGTGTGGCCGACCTGATCCTGCGACTGCAGCGCGAGCTGTTCGTCGTCGGCGCGGAGCTCGCCACGAACCCCGCTGCCTGGGATCGGCTGGTGGACGGCACGAGCCGGGTGTCCGATGCGATGGTGGCGGGTCTCGACGACCTGCTGCGCGAGCTCGAGGCGCACATCGAGATGCCGACCGAGTTCGTGGTGCCGGGCGAGACACGGACCAGCGCCGCGATCGAGCTGGCCCGGACGATCATCCGCCGCGCCGAACGGCGCACGGTCGGGCTCGGACGGGACAACCTGATCCCGGGACCCCATCTGCTACCGTATCTGAACCGGCTCGCCGACCTGCTCTGGGTCCTTGCCAGGGCCGCAGAGCAGGCTGAGTCCCGCCGAGCGCCGCCCTCGCGACCGGGCAGGCGGCGCAGCACCGGTCCCCGGTCGGAGGAAAGCTAGAACACCATGTTCCAGAATCGGAGCCCGTTCGCGACTCCATCGAATCTCGGCGTCAAGCCATCGGCGCAGCTGTCGTCCGCGTTCCTGACCCAGGCCTTCGCCTGGATGTTCGTCGGCCTGCTCCTCACCGCCGGCGTCAGCTGGTTCGTGCAGGGCAACACGCGGCTGCTCAGCTTCGTCAGCGACTTCGTCCTCCTGCTGTTCATCGCCCAGCTCGCGCTGGTGGTGATCATCAGCGGCGCGATCAACAAGCTCAGCGCCACCGCGGCGCTCGGCCTGTTCTTCGTCTACGCGGCGTCGGTCGGCATGACCGTCGGCCTGATCGTCTCGTTCTACACGACCGCCTCGGTCGCGCAGGCGTTCCTGTCGGCGGCGGCGATGTTCGGCGCAGCGGCGATCTACGGGGCTACCACCAAGCGCTCGCTCGCCGGCCTCGGCGGGATCCTGTTCATGGGGTTGATCGGGATCATCGTCGCCTCGGTCCTGAACTTCTTCCTGAACTCGGACACGCTGAGCTACATCATCTCGATCATCGGGATCGTGATCTTCACGGCCCTGACGGCCTATGACGTGCAGCGGATCCAGAATGGCGATCTCGCCGCGGCCACCGGCTCGCTCGAGAAGGGAGCCGTCATCGGCGCCCTGCACCTGTACCTCAACTTCATCAACCTGTTCCTGTTCTTCCTGCGGCTCTTCGGCTCGCGGGACTGACCCTTCGCGGCACGGGCCGCGACGCGCACAGGATCGGCCGGCTCGGGCACCTGCCCAGGCCGGCCGTTCGAATCCCGGCCGTCAGGCGGAGGCGGCCACGCGTCGCGGCACCAGCGCCCGGGCCTCGCTCGCGGGGAGCGCCCGGGACCAGAGAAAGCCCTGCCCCAGGTCGCAGCCGATGCCGCGCAGGATGTCGCGCTGGAGCTCGGTCTCGATCCCTTCCGCGACGACGCCCATGCCGAGCCCGTGGGCCAGCGCGACGACCGCCTCGACGATCGATCGATCCGCCGGCTGTGCGACGCTCGAGACGAAGGAGCGGTCGATCTTGATGGTGTCCAGCGGCAGGTGCTTCAGGTAGGAGAGCGACGAGTAGCCCGTGCCGAAGTCGTCAAGCACGAGCCGGACGCCCAGCTCGCGAACGCGGGCCAGTGCCTGGATGCCGCGCTCGCTCTGGTCCATGAGGACGCTCTCGGTGATCTCCAGCTCGAGACCCGACGGCTCGAGACCTGTCTCGGCGAGGAGCGCCGCGATCACGTCGGGAAGCTCCGGCTGCGCGAACTCCCGTGCGGAGAGATTCACGCTGACGAACACGGGACGGTCGGGGTCGCCCTCCGCGCGCCAGGTTGCGATCTGCCGGCAGGCTGCGCGGAGGACCGCCCGGCCCAGCGGCACGATGAGTCCGCTCTCCTCGGCCAGTGAGATGAACGCGTGCGGTGGAACGAGGCCACGCGTCGGATGCTGCCAGCGGACCAGTGCCTCGAACCCGAGCACGCGATCTGTCGCGAGGTCGATCAGCGGCTGGTAGTGCACCACGAGCTCGTCGCGCTCGAGCGCTACGCGCAGGTCGTCCTCGAGGTCGAGCCGCTCGATGGAGTTCGTGCTCATGCCGGGCTCGAAGACGACAAAGGTGCCGGTCGCGCTCGCCTTCGCGTGCACCATGGCGATCTCGGCCTGGCGGAGCAGCTCGTCGGGGGTGGTGCGGCCGGGCGGGGCGAGCGCGATCCCCATGGACGCGCCGATGAACCACTGCCGGCCACCGAGCGGAAACGGCTCGTGGAGCCGGCCGAGGATCGAGGCGGCCATCGCCTGCGCCTCAGCCTCGTCGACAACCGAGTCGAGGATGATCCCGAACTCGTCGCCCCCGAACCGCGCCACGGTATCGCCTGGGCGCAGGCAGCCCGCGAGCCGCTGCCCGACCGCGGACAGCAGCCGATCCCCGAACGCATGGCCGACGCTCTCGTTGATGACCTTGAACCGGTCAAGATCGAGCAGAAGCACGGCGATGGGCTCCATCTGGTCCGGACGGACGAACGTGAGCGCGTGCTTGATCCGATCGCGCAGCAGGTCGCGGTTCGGGAGGCCGGTCGCGCCGTCGTACAGGGAGCTGCGCCGGGCCTCCTCGAGGAGACGGGCGTTGTCGATGGCGATGGACGCGAGCTGGGCCAGCCTGCTGAGCGCATCCATCTCGCGCTCCTCGAATCGGCGCTCGACGCTGCCCGATGCGAGCCCGAGCACGCCCACGGTCTTGCCGCCGGACGCGAGCGGCACGCCGACGACCGCCCCGAACTGGCCGAGCGGCATGGTCGAGGCGCGATTCGCGTAGGCGTCGTAGTCGTCGACGGACACGACACGACCGGTTCGGAGGACCTCGCCCGCGAGCCCCTCGCCCCTCGGGAGACGAGAGCCGATCCAATCGGTGAACACGCCGATGCCGTGGCGGACGACGAGCTCCTGGTCGCCGGGCTCCACGAGGTAGACGTAGCCGTGCGGGACACCGAGCAGCCCCGTCGCGCGGGTGATGATGGTGTCGAGCAGCAGCCGCGGGTCGTGGCGATCCATGAGCGCCATCGCCGTCTCGTCGAGGGCGCGCACGTACGGGTCCTCGTCACCCATGCCCGTTGCTGCACGGTGCCGCGCTCCAGGCTTGGCCAGGTACAGCGCCTTGTCGGCGAGCATCACGAGCTGGTCCTTCGTGTGCCCGTCCTCCGGGAAGCACGCCACGCCTGCGCTGATGCCGACCCTCGGCGCACCGGCCGGAAGTGGCAGCCGCCCGATCGCGCTCCGGATTCGTGCGATCACCTCGATTGCGGTGCCGCGGTCCGCCCCCTGGAGGATCGCCGCAAACTCGTCGCCGCCGTAGCGATACAGCGCATCGGCGTCGCGGACGGCGCCACGCAGGGCCTGGGCGATGGCCCTGAGCAATGCATCGCCGGCCGGATGGCCGCACGCGTCGTTAAACGCCTTGAACCCGTCAAGGTCGAACATGACGAGCGAGAAGGGATGGCTCCCCGGGCGGCCCGTCAGCTCCCCGAGCTCCCGCTGGAAGGCACCATGGTTGCGGAGGCCGGTCAGCGCGTCGTGCGCGGCCTGCACGCGGACCTCGTCGTGCGTCTCGGCGTTGCGCAGCGCGATCGATGCCTGGCTCGCGAAGAGCTTGGTGAGCTCGAACTCCTGGGTCGTGAAGCCGCGGCCGCTGACCGAGTGGTCGCCGATCCGCGAGATGTTGAGCGTGCCGACCACCTCGTCGCCGACCTGGAGCGGGACGACGATGATCCCTTCGGGCTCGAACGGGGTGCCGGGCACCTGCGTCGAGCGCTCGTCGAGGTGCGCCTCATTGGTCAGCAGCGCCTCGCCGTGCTCGATGACCCAGCCCGTGAGCCCGGTTCCCCACGGTCCGACATCCGCGAGGATCAGGTCGGCGAACCGATCGCGGGCCACGACGGCCCGGCGCAGCCCCGCCTCGCGATCGACGCGGTAGATCGTGAGGGAGTCGTACGGGACGAGCGCATCGAGGGAATCGGCGATCAGATCGAGAACGCCCGAGGACTCGAGGGTCGAGAGCAGCCGCTGGTTCACCTCGAGCAGGCGGGTCTGGCTCGCGATCCGCCGGTCGAGCTCGTCTTCCTGCCGGCGGAGCCGCTCGCGGTTCTCCCCATTCACGAGGGCCTGCCCGGCGTAGGCTGCGAACACCGAGATTGTCCGCTCGTCATCGGCGTCGAATCGGTCCCGTCCCGCCCGGGACACGACGATCACCCCTTGCACCTTGTCGTCGTAGCTCATCGGGACGATGAGCATCGACAACGGCTCGTCGTTCGGGCCGACGAGGAGGCTGCGCGGATCGCTTCGGGCGTCGCCCAGCCGGATCGTCTCGTTGTGCAGCGCGGCCCAGCCGGTCAGCCCAACGCCAAGATCCACGCGCAGGGCGGACGGCGTCGGGTGCGCGACGCCCATGAACCGGCCCTGGAACGCGATCGGCTCGCAGGCACCCACCTCGTGATCGACCCGATAGACGCGGATGCTGTCGAAGTCGATGAGCCGGCGCGCCTCGCGAACGATCGCCGCTGCGATGCCATCGACGTCGTGCAGCCGGGCCAGGTCGACGGCGAGGTCGCCGATAACGCGGAGGCGCTCGGCCTGCCGGCTGCTCGTCTCGACGAGGCGCGCGTTGCCGAGGGCGGTGGCCAAGTGGTCGGCGAATGCGCGTGCAAGCTCCTTCTCGTCGTCGGTCCACGCGTAGGTCCGGTGGTGGTACAGCGCGAGGAGCCCCACCGACTCGTCGCGGAAGACGACCGGGACGAAGCAGATCGTGCGGATTCCGCTCCTGGCATAGGTGTCACGCAGGAGCGTCGTCGTGCCGTGGAGGTCGTGATCGAGCACCCGGACCCGGCGGTCGCGGATCGCCTCCATGCCGGCGGTCCGAGCGTCGATCGGGAGCTGCTCCACCTGCCGCAGGATGTCGTCGGACAGGCCGCGCTGGACCGCGAGGGACAGTGGCGTGAGTGAGCCGTCGTACAGCCACAGGCCCGCCTCATCGACGTCGAACAGGGCGAATGACTCGTCGATCACATCCTGGAACAGCCGATCGAGGTCGAGCCGGCCGCTCACCTGGGCAGCGAAGCGTCGGAGCACGTCGCCGCGCGCCATCAGGCCCGGGACGAGCCGCAGCGGCGGGGACGGCGCCACAGGCTGCGCGCGGCGTCGGGCGAACGCCTCGACGTCCTCGCGACGGACGCGTCGCCCGCGGCCTGGATCGACCCGAACTGACGACAGGCGCCCGGAGGCGCACCAGCCGTGCACCGTGCTCCGGTGCACGCCGGCGATGCGGGCAGCCTCGGCGAGGCTGATCAACGCTCCGGCGCCGTCCTGGCGGGCGAGGACCATCGGTCTCGCGACCTCCATGCGTGATCCGCGTGGCAGCGAGGCGCCACAGCCCCCTGACGGTACGGTGACCGGACCCCTGCGGCGATGACCCATCGGTACGGTTTGAGAGGGGGTGGGGTCCGGGTCGTCTCATCCGAATGGATGACGCACGCACGATGGTCGGGTGTCACCATGGCCCGGGGTTACAGCGGTCATCCCGTCCGGCCGCGATCGCCCATCGCATGGAGGACCAGCCGGATGGCTGACGCCCAGAACCAGCACCGCTCGCGCCGCTCCTTGCTCGCCGCGGCGGCGGGTGGAGCAGCGGCCCTTGCGGCCCAGGCGGCTCTGCCGCTGACCGCAGCCGCGGCCGACCCGAACGACGTCGTGCTCGGCGCCGCGAACACCGCCACGACGACGACGTCGATCGCCAACACGACGGCCGACAGCGATGGGTTCTCGGTCACGTCCTCCGGGACCGGCTTCGGGATCACCGCCACGAGCACCGGCGCCGCCGGTGTCCGCGGCGTCAGCATCGACGGTGCGGGCGCTGCGCCGGCGACGAGCACGATCTACACGGGCGTGTACGGCTGGTCGCCCGAGGACATCGAAAACGGCCTCGGCACCGGCGTCTGGGGCGACAGCCCGGACTTCGGCCTGTACGGCAGCGGTGCCATCGGCGCTTACGGAACCGGCTACAACGGCGTGATCGGCGAAGGCGTCATCGGCGTCCTCGGCCAGGCCACCGAGACGACCGGACCGGGCGTCCGGGCGTCGGGTGTCACCACGAGCAGCCTCGCCCTGCAGGTTCTCGGCAAGGTCTCGTTCAATCGATCGGGTCGGAAGCAGATCGCGGCCGGCGCAACGTCGGTCGTCGTGACCCTCGCCGGCACGACCACCTCGAGCAAGATCTTCGCCGTCCTGGCAACGAACCGCTCCAACCGCTACGTCCGTGCGGTCGTGCCCGCGAGCGGCAAGTTCACCATCTACCTGAACGCCAGCTACACGTCGGCGTCCTACATCGCCTGGATGGTGCTCGACTGAGATGAGCGACCAGAAGGTGAACCGGATGCTCGAAAGCGCGCGTGCGCGACGGCCCGGACCCCGCATCGAGCCGAGCTCCGCCACGCTCGCCGAGGCACGCGCCCGAGGTGCGCAACGTCGCGCGGACGCGACCCAGAAGGGCGTCGACGCACGGCTCGATCGCCTGCGCGACATGACCAGGGGCAAGGGCCGGGATCAAGCCAAGGGCTGACCCCTGTCCAGATGTGAACGAAGGCCGGATGCCGTCAGGCGTCCGGCCTTCTTCCTGCCCGGTCAGAAGCTCAGAACGGCCCTCGCGATGAGGAAGTAGATGACGAGGCCGCTTGCGTCCACGATCGTCGTGATGGACGGCGCCGATAGGACCGCGGGATCGAGGCCCGCGCGGCCGGCGAGGATCGGCAGCAGGGACCCGACCGTCGAGGCATACGTGCACACCGTGACGATCGAGACCGACACGATGATGGCGATCGATCGCGCGTTGTCAGTCGGGGCGATGAGTGACAGGAAGGCGAGCACGGGGAGGAACGCCACCGCCCCAAGGCCGAGCCCGAGCATCAGCCCAACCCGTGCCTCGCGCCCGACGACCCGTGGCAGGTCCTCGAACCGCACCTCGCCGACTGCGAGGGCACGGACGACCGTGGTCGCCGACTGGGCGCCGGTATTTCCGCCCGTGCCGATCAGGAGCGGGATGAACAGCGCGAGCTGGACGATCTGGTCGATGTCGCCTTCGAAGAGCTTGAGCACCCCGGCCGTCAAGCCCGCGGCCAGGATCAGCAGGAACAGCCACACGATCCGCGTCCGGGCCAGCCGGAACACCGACACGCTGAAGTACGGTCGCCCGACCGGCTCCGCGCCACCGGTTCGGGCGATGTCCTCGGTCTCCTCCTCCTCGAGGACCGCGATCGCGTCGTCGACGGTGACGATGCCGACCAGACGCCGCTCTGTGTCGACGATCGGCAGCGCCAGCAGGTTCGCCTCGCCGATGAGGCGGGCAACTGTCTCCTGGTCGTCGTCGACCCGAGCCGAGTAGACGTCCGGGTCCATGAGATCGCCGACCCGCTGGTCCGGATCGGCAAGCACGAGGTCACGCAGGCCCAGCACGCCGATGAGGCGTCGCTGGTCGTCGGTCACCGGCAGCGCGTAGACGGTCTCGGCGGATCGGCCCGCCCGGCGCACCTTCTCGACGGCCTGCTCCGCGCTCATGCCGGCGCGCAGGCTCACGTACTCCGGCGACATGATCCGGCCGGCCGTCTCCTCGGGGTAGCCCAGGAGCGTCGAGGTCAGCGCCCGCTCCCACGGGCTCAGGCCGGCGAGCAGCCGCGTCGCGACCTTGGCCGGCATCTCGTCGACGAGCCGCGCCCGGTCGTCCGGGTCCATCGCCTCGAACAGCTGCACGACCCGCTCATCGCGGAGGCTGTCGAGGAGTGCCTGCTGATCGGTGGGGTCGAGGGCCTCGAAGACCTCGATCGCCTCGTCCTTGGCGAGCAGCCGGAACGGGACGGCTCGTTGCTCCGGATCGAGGCGCGCCAGCTCGTCCGCGATCTCGACGGTATTCGTCTCGTTCAGCCAGTCGTTGAGGCGCTCGATATCGCCGCTGTCGACCAGCTCGGCAAGGGTCGGCATGGGGGTCGGTCCCGTCGCGTTGCGCCGCAGCGGGCGCCCGGCCGAATGATAGGCGCGGGTGCGGGACTCGCGCGGGATCAGGTGGGTCGGTCAGGGACCCCCGCCCTCAGCCCCCGGTCGTCGCCGGCTGCACGTTCTGGTTGCGCGCGAACACGTTGTCGGGGTCGTACGTCCGCTTGAGCTCGCGGAGCCGGTCGTACGACTCGCCGAAGCTCGATCGGATGAGGGCTGCCGCGTCCTCGAGGAACCCCGGGAAGTTCAGGTAGCTGCCGCCGGCACTCTCGTGGGCCACGCTGTCCAGGACCTCCCGCGCCCACGCGATGTTGGCGACATCGTCTGCCTCGTGCTCCCAGTTCGCCTCGAGGCCCAGCAGGTAGCCCGCGTCGCGCGGACCGAACGCCGTGCCTCGGCCGGGACCGCCGACATCGCACCGCCGTTGGGCCACAGATCCATCGTGGAATGGCCGGACGGTGCAGCTTCCATGCCAGCGACCAGCGCTTCGATGGCTGCATCGGACAGCGCCGGCAGGCGGCTCGACTTCCAGTAGTAGCGGTGCCCGCTCGGGTAGTCGGCGTCGAACGCGCGCTGGGCGTCGATGTACGGCTGAGCCGCGCTCAGGTCGAGGAGGGGCGTGGTGAGCTCGCGATATGGCTGAAGGGCCGCCATGCCTGTCGTCGAAATCACCGGCGTGCATCCCGACGACGGCGACGAACGCCTGACCGTGCAGGGCCGCAGGGAAGTCGTCGACCGGCGGGACGTGGCCGAAGACCACCAGCGTGCTGATATCGCCGGCGGCGTCGTCGGCAAGCAGGCGCTCGTGGCCGCGAATGACCGCCTGAGCGGCTGCAATCGGATACATGACGAACGCGAAGGCCACCTCGGGCCCGACCGGATGCAGCCGGAACTCGAACGTCGTCACGACGCCGAGGTTGCCGCCACCGCCGCGCAGGCCCCACAGGAGGTCGGGCCGCTCGGTCTCGCTCGTCCACACGATCGAGCCATCGGCCAGCACGACCTCGGCGCCGATCAGGTTGTCGGCGCTCAGCCCGTAGCGCCGGCGGAGCCAGCCCATGCCGCCGCCCAGGGTCAGGCCGCCGACCCCGGTCTCGCTGACGACGCCACCCGGCGTGGCAAGCCCGAATGGCTGGGTCGCAGCGTCGACCTCACCCCAGGTGGCGCCACCACCTACGCGAACGGTTCGACGGGTCGGATCGACGTCGATCTCGCGCATCGCCGACAGGTCGATGACGAGGCCGTCGGCGACGCTCGCCAGGCCGGCCACGTTGTGCCCCCCACCACGAACCGCAATCGGAAGCTCGTGCTCGCGGGCGACCCGCACGGCCGTCGCGACGCCGTCTGCAGCGCGAGGTCGGGCGATCACGGCGGGACGCAGGTCGATCATCCCGTTCCAGACGCGCCGAGCGTCGTCGTAGTCGGGGTCGCCGGGTTCGAGGACGGCGCCACTGAGCTGGGCGCGAAGGATCGTGGCCGCGTCACTCGCGGCGGAGGTCAGGGTCATGGGGCGGCGTTCCGGTCGTGCTTCGGGGAGGTGACGGTCGGCCGGTGCAGGCCGGTCGACATTGAACGTCATCGACACTGGCGGGCGGCATGGACGAACGTCAATCGCGCAGGCGACAGGTGCCGGGTTCCAGGTGCGTGCGGGCAACCTTGGTCTGGTGCTGCCCCCATGCCAGGTCGCGTGCGGGTTTCCGCGGCGTCCGGGTCCTGCCAGATACACCCCACCGTTGTGCGGGGGTCCGCGGCGTCCGGGTCCTGCCAGATACACCCCACCGTTGTGACTGGCAGCTCGCGGCCCGTCTTCCGTCGGTCACCTACGCCCGGGAGTTGTATTTGGGACTCCCACGAGCCTTGGTTAGCCGCCACCGGGTAACTACATCTCGGCAGTCCTCGGCGTGCCCTGACTTCCACATCCCGGGGGCGTATTTGACAGCGCCGGCCGGTTGGACCACGACCCGCTTGACGGCCGGGACCGCATCCGCGACGGTGCTCCCGAGGAGGGACGACAGTGACGGCATGGATCCCGAGCAGCACCCGGGACGAGGACGAGCAGCGGGCGTCCGGCGTGTACAGCCAGGAGCGGGCGGTCGGTGAGGACCAGCTCCTCGTGCTTTTCTACAGCGAGGATCGTGGTGAGGCCGTGGACGTGGCGGCCCTGTTCGAGGCGGTTGGTCACGACGCGACGCTCCGCGCGCCGGCCGGCTGGCAGCTCGTCTCGACCGACACGTTCTCGACCCGGCAGATGGGCACGGCTGGGAACATGTTCTTCCAGACCGGCGGCCAGTACAGCACGCAGGCTACCGTGCTCGCGGTCTACCGCCGGGGCTGAAGCCGACCCAGTGGGGCTCGATTGACGCTCCTCGGCGGGGCCGCGTAGACTCAATCCCGACGAAATGACTCGGAATTCGACGCTCCTCCCCAACCGGCCCGCCTTCCATGGCAGCGGCGCCGTCTCGTTCTCCACGAAGGGCGAGTACGGCGTTCGGCTGATGGTCCAGCTGGGGCGCCATTTCGGGACCGGGTCCGGCCTCCCTCGCCGAGATCGCGGCGGAGGAGGACCTGCCCCGGGCCTATCTCGAGCAGCTGGTCATCGAGCCTGCGCGACGCCGGGACTCGTCGTCAGCACGCGCGGCGCGCACGGCGGCTACGAGCTGGCGCGCGACCCGCACGAGATCGGGATGGGCGAGGTCCTGCGCGCCCTCGAGGGCCCCATCGCCCCGATGTTCTGCGCCTCCGACGATCCCGAGCACGCGACGGCCTGCGACCGGTCGGCGCGCTGCACCGTCAACGTCCTGTGGGTCCGCGTCCGCGACGCACGTCACCGGCGCGCTCGACGGGATGACCCTCGCCGATCTCGTGCCCGCTGCCCGGGCGCCCCGACGACCCTTCCAACGACGACCCTGACTGGAGCCTTGACCACACTCGTGACCGATCCAGCACCACTCGTGCATCCGCGGCCTCCGCGTCGCGCCCGCTCGCCAAGCCCGAGACTCGAGATCCTGCAGGGCATCGACCTGACGGTCGGCAAGGGCGAGGTCCACGCGATCATGGGCCCCAATGGCTCCGGCAAGACGACCCTCGCCTACGCGCTGATGGGCCACCCGTCGTACCAGGTCACCGGCGGCGAGGTCATCTGGAAGGGCCGCGACATCCTCGAGCTGTCGCCCGACAAGCGCTCTCGCCTGGGCATGTTCCTCGCCTTCCAGTACCCGACCGCGATCCCCGGCCTGTAGCGTCGCGAGCGTTCATCCGCTCCGCGCTCAACGCCAAGCTCCAGGGCATCGACAAGGACCCGGACGATCGACCCGACCGACCCGATCAAGGGCGGCATCTCGATGCGCGACTTCCGCAACAAGATGCGCGAGAAGATGGCCATGCTCCGGATGGACGAGGGCTTCGCCAGCCGCTACGTCAACGAGGGGTTCTCGGGCGGCGAGAAGAAGCGCCTCGAGATGCTCCAGATGGCCGTCCTCGAGCCGGAGATGGCGATCCTCGACGAGACCGACTCCGGCCTCGACATCGACGCGCTGCGGATCGTCGCCGAGGGCGTCAACGCGATGCTCAGCCCGAACCTCGGCGTGCTGCTGATCACCCACTACCAGCGGCTGCTCAACTACATCACGCCCGATGTCGTCCACGTCCTCGCCCAGGGCCGCATCGTCAAGAGCGGCGGCAAGGACCTCGCGCTGCGGCTCGAGGACGAGGGCTACGGCCCGATCCTGCGCGAGGCCGGGCTCGCGGCCGAACGTGCCCGACGAGGCGCTGCTCGTCCCGAAGGCCCGGCCCGCCGAGCACGAGCCCGTGGAGGCCGCCCGCTAGGCGGGCGCGACGACCATGGCGCATCGAGACGGCCGAGCCCGACCGGCGCCCTCGATCCCGACGCGCTCCGGCGCGACTTCCCGATCCTCGAGCAGGAGATCCACGGCCACCCGCTGATCTACCTCGACTCGGCGTCGACGCAGCCAGAAGCCGCGGGTCGTCATCGACGCGATGACGACTACTACCGCGAGTACAACGCCAACGTCCATCGCGGGATCTACGCGATCGGCGAGAAGGCCACGGCGGCCTACGAGGCGGCCGCGCGCCAAGGTCGCGCGGTTCATCAACGCCCCCGACAGCGCACGAGATCGTCTTCACGCGCAACGCGACCGAGGCGATCAACCTCGTCGCGTACTCGTGGGGCCGGCGCAACATCGGCCGCGGCGACGCGATCGTCCTGACCGAGATGGAGCACCACGCCAACCTCGTCCCGTGGCAGCTCCTCGTCCAGGAGCAGGACGGCGACCTCGAGTTCATCCCGATCACCGACGACGGCGTGCTCCGGCTCGACGTCTTCGAGGTGCTCCTGCGCCTGAAGCCGAAGCTCGTCGCGTTCACCCACGTCTCGAACACGCTCGGCACGATCAACCCGGTCCGCGAGATGATCGAGATGGCGCACGCCGCCGGGGCGCTCGTGCTGATCGACGGGGCGCAGGCCGTGCCGCACGTGCCGGTCGACGTCCAGGCGCTCGGCTGCGACTTCTACGCGTTCAGCGGCCACAAGATGCTCGGCGCCGATGGGCTCGGGTGCGCTCTGGGCGCGGCGCGAGCTGCTCGAGGCGATGCCGCCGTTCCTGCGGGCGGCGAGATGATCCGCGAGGTCCACCTGCGGCGCAGCGAGTTCAACGAGATCCCCTGGAAGTTCGAGGCGGGCACGCCGGCCGTCGCCGACGCGATCGGGCTGGGCGTCGCGGCCGAGTACCTCGATGGACCTCGGCATGGACGCCGTCCGCGCGCACGAGCGCGAGCTCGTCGACGTACGCGCTCGAGGCGCTGCCGCGCGAGGTCCCCGAGATCGAGCTGTACGGGCCGCTCGACCCGGACCTGCCGCGGCGGCGTCGTGCCGTTCAACCTGCCGGGCATCCACCCGCACGACGTCGCCCAGGTCCTGGACCGGTCGGGCATCGCCGTCCGGGCCGGCCACCACTGCACGATGCCGCTCCACGAGCGCCTCGACCTGGCGGCCACGGCCCGCGCCATCTTCAGCGTCTACACGACGACGCGAGGACATCGACGCGCTCGTCGCCGGCCTCCACGAGGTCCAGCGGGTCTTCAACGGTCAGGGGAGCGGCTCAGCCCGGGGCGAGCGACCGCCAGATATCGACCGCCCAACGCCAGTCGGCCGGGTCGTCGAACACGATCCGGATCGCGGCCCCGGACCCGGTCACCGCCGAGTAGCCCTCGAGCGACGCCGACCTCGACGCCCGATCGAGCTGTCGCTCGTGATCCGGGCCCGGCCGACCACCTCGCCGTCCCGATGGGTCAGGGCTTCCGGCCCGAGGTCGCACCGCGACCTGGTCGAGGAACGCCTCGGCCGGTCATCGAGCCGCGGTCCGTGCCGGTCTCGTCGCGGCCAGCGTCACGCTCCGCCCGGCGCCGCCGCCCCACCACTCGTCCGCGGTCGCGGCGTTCGGCGAAGGCGCCCGGGGATCTCGAGCGTCCAGCCGGCGTGGCCGATGCGTGACCGGCTGCGCGCCGATAGCCGATCGGCACGTCGGACGGCCGGCGCGCTCGCGGCCGCATCGAGCGACCTGGCGCGCCATCACGTCGTCGATGCCGCGCAGCGCGACGATCTCGGCCCAGGCGTGCCACGGGATGTCGAGGGCCGGATCGATCGGCGAACGCCCGACCGAGCAGCCGATGGACCTCGTCGAGCAGCTCGCGCTTCGCCCATCGAGCGCCGGCGGCCGCCAGCGCACGTCGAGCCACAGGAGGACGAGCGCTCGATTGAGCAGGTAGCGGCCGTCGGTCGCGTCGGCCCACCAGGGCGTGAGGTCGAGCGCGACGCGCGGGTCGGCGATGGCCGCCTCGAGCCACGCATCGTCGCGCGGACCGAGCACGGTCGCCAGCGGCGCCGTCGACGACGTAGCGGTCCCGCCGGCGATGCCCGAGGTGGATCGCGCTCGCGCCGCGACGGCGGACCACGGCGCGCCTCCGGGCGAGCGTCGGCCCGAGCCAGTCGAGATAGCGCCGCTCGACGGTGGCCCGGTCGGCGAAGGCGTCACGCCCCGGCGCCGTCCGTCGACCACGTCGATCGCGAACTCGGCGCCGAGCCGCTCGAGGAGCCGCCCGAGGAACCGGTGATAGCCAGGACCCGACCATCGCCGGTCTCGCCGCGAGACCGTGACCCGGCCGACGTCGGCGGCCGTCGAGCACGACGTCGCGGCGCCGCCGGGTGCAGGTCGACGGCGATGCGCGAGTCGCCGCCGGGCAGCGCCCCGGCGCGCGAGGTCGACCCGCACGGCGTCGGGGTACGTCGTCGCGCAGCCAGGCGGTGAGGTCGGCGAGCAGCCGGTCGCCGCGTCGGCGGCGCGGGATCGAGCCGCGTCGGGCGAGCCTGGCCGGAGACGCGAGCAATCGGGGGTAGGAGCTGATCGTCGTCACTGGCACCTCGACGACCATAGCGCGGCCACGCCACCCGCCGGGCCGTCGCTTCGTACCGATGCGCACAGGGAAACGGTCCGGTGCGGGCACGCACCGTGGCGCCACGACGGCCATAATCCCGACCCCACTGGTCGGGATTGGCGTTCGCGCTAGACTTCGAAGCGCATGGACGACCTGTACCGCGACTACATCCTCGAGCACTACCGGCGGCCCCACAACTTCGGGGTCGTCGAGGACGCCGACGCCTCCTACGAGGGCGCCAACCCGCTCTGCGGCGACCGGATCACGCTGATGCTCGGCGTCAAGGACGGCGTCGTCGACCGGGTCGGGTTCACCGGCCGGGGCTGCGCGATCAGCCAGGCCAGCGCGAGCCTCCTGACCGACGAGATCAAGGGCAAGCCGCTCCACGAGGTGGCCGGCATTCCGCGCGGACGACCTGCTGGACCTGCTCGGCATCGAGATCAGCCCGGCGCGCCTCAAGTGCGCGATGCTCAGTCACGACAGCCTCCAGCACGTCCTCGGCGGACCTCGGCGCGACATCGGCACGACCGCCCGGCCAGTGACGCAGGCGTGACCCGGATCGCAGCGCCGCTGCAGGTGTCGCCAGCCGGCCTGAGCCGGCACGACGCCATCGCCCGCCGCGCCGACCACCCGCCCTCGCCGCTGGCAGCCCGCCAGCCCGTCGAACACCGGAGCCCCCATCCCCATGCCGAAGTCCTACGCCGACCTCCTCCGCGAGGCCCGCGCCAGATCCGGGAAGTCACCCCGCAGGAGGTCGATGCCCTCCGCCCGAGCGCCGCCGACCGTCATCGACGTCCGCGAGGCGTCCGAATGGGAGCAGGGCCACATGCCGGGCGCCGTCCACATCTGCAAGAGCTACGTCGAGCAGCAGATCGAGGCGCGCCGTCCCCGATCGCGAACGCCCCGGTCGTCCTCTACTGCGCCGGCGGCGTCCGGTCGCTGTTCGCCGCCCAGACGCTCGAGCCGAGATGGGCTACACCAACGTGGCGTCGATGTCGGGCGGGTTCCAGGGCTGGAAGGGCGCGGGGCTGCCAGTTCGAGACGCCGGTCGTCCTCAGCGCCGAGCAGAAGCAGCGCTACAGCCGGCACCTGCTCATCCCCGAGGTCGGCTCGGCCGGCCAGGCGCAGCTGCTCGAGTCAAGGTCCTGCTCATCGGTGCCGGCGGGCTCGGCAGCCCGGCGGCGCTCTACCTGGCGGCGGCCGGCGTCGGGACGATCGGCCTCGTCGACTTCGACGTCGTCGACCTGCTCCAACCTCCAGCGCCAGATCATCCACACGACGCGACCGGATCGGGGAGCGCAAGGTCGAGTCGGCGCGGATAGACGATCAACGCGCTGAACCCCGACGTCAAGGTCGTCCGCGCACGAGGAGATGCTCGTCGCCGAGAACGTCGAGCGGATCATCGCCGGCTACGACGTCATCCTCGACGGCACGGACACGTTCGAGACGCGCTACATCCTCAACGACGCGGCGGTCGCGGCCGGCATCCCGGTCATCCACGCCTCGGTGTTCCGGTTCGAGGGCCAGCTGACGACCTTCGTCCCGTACGAGGGCCCGTGCTACCGCTGCCTGTACCCGACCCCGCCGCCGCCCGAGCTCGCGCCCGGCTGCTCCGTGGCCGGCGTGCTCGGCGTCGTGCCCGGGATCATGGGCCTGCTCCAGACGAACGAGGCGCTCAAGGTCCTGCTCGGGCATCGGCGACACGCTCGCCGGCCGGCTGCTGCTGTTCGATGCGCTCGAGACCGAGTTCACCGAGCTCCAGCTGCGACGCGATCCGAAGTGCCCGGTCTGCTCCGACGAGGCGGTCGAGGCGCGCAAGGCGGGCCGGCCGCTGCACGACGCGCGTGCGGCGGCCGACGCGCCGTTCCTCCTCGACCCGGCACCTGTCGGCTCGGTGTCGCCGGAGGCGCGCGCATGAGCACGGTCCACATCCCGACCGTCCTGCGGGCGAACGTGGGCGGCGCGAAGATCGCTCGAGGTCGAGGGCGACTCGATCCGCGACCGTCGTCGACGGCGCTCGTCGAGCGACACCCGGCGCTCGGCGGCCAGCTGCTGACGGACGACGGGCGAGCTCAATCGGTTCGTCAACGTCTACGTCAACGGGCAGGACGTCCGCTACCTGCCGGGCTCGAGACGCCGGTCGCGGCGCGCGACGAGGTCCGGCTGCTCCCGGCGATGGCCGGCGGCTGACCGTGGCCCTGCCGCGCGAGCTGGCCCGGCCGGCGCGACGACGCCGATCACGACCACGCCCACGCCCACGACGATCTCGTGCGCGCACGGCGGGCGGTACGACGGACATCCTCGACGCGATCGGGCACACGCCGCTCGTCGAGATCCCGCGCATGTCGCCGAACCCGGCGCGTCCGCATCTTCGCCAAGCTCGAGATGCTCAACCCGACGGGCTCGGTCAAGGACCGCGCCGCGAAGTACCTGATCGAGGATCTCGAGACGCGCGGCCTGCTGCGCGACGGATTCGATCATCCTCGAGCCGACGTCGGGCAACACCGGCATCGCCCTCGCGATGATCGGCCGGCGCAAGGGCTATCGCGTCGCGCTCGTCATGCCCGACAACGTCACGAACGAGCGGCGCCAGATGGCGGCGCTGTTCGGCGCGGAGGTCATCGATTCGCCCGGCGCCACTCGGCTCGAACGGCGCGATCGCGCTGGCCAAGCACCTCGTCGCCAAGGACGCCCGGTTCGTCATGCCGTACCAGTACGGCAACCCCGCGAACCCGCAGGCGCACTACGAGACGACCGGCCCGGAGATCCTCGCCGACTGCCCGGAGATCGACGTCTTCGTGGCCGGGCTGGGCACGGGCGGGACGCTCATGGGCGTGTCGCGGTACCTCCACGAGCACAAGCCCGGCGTGCGGATCGTCGCCGCCGAGCCGCTGCCCGGCGAGAAGGTCCAGGGCCTGCGGTCGCTCGACGAAGGGTTCGTGCCCGAGATCCTCGACCCGACGCATGATCGACGCGAAGTACCTCGTCTCGAACCGCGACGCCCTGACCGCGCTGCGCGAGCTGGTGTTCCGCGAGGGGATCTTCGGCGGGCCGTCGTGCGGGGCGGTGCTCGTCGCGGCCGCGCGTGAGGCGCAGACATGGACGTCCGGCACGATCGTGGCGCTGCTGCCCGACGGCGGCTGGAAGTACCTCTCGGCCGGCACGTTCACGACCGACCTCGACGAGATGGACGGACGCGCTCGAGGGCGGCGTCAACTGGTGGTGAGGCCCCATCGGCGACGGCCGGCCCGCATCCCGGACCGACGTCGGTCCACCTGTCCGAGCACATCCGTCGGGCGATCATCGAGCATGCCCGCGCCGAGTACCCGAACGAGAGCTGCGGCGTCATCGTCGGCGACGCGTACGCAGCGGCCGGCGGGCGGGCGCTGCGCTGCGAGGCCGCGCGGAACGCGGCGCGCGTCGCCGTATGCGCTACGAGATCGACCGGGACGACCTGTACCGACTGACGATCGAGACCGACGACGCCGACGAGGTGTTCTGGGGGATCGTCCACTCGCACGCGCGCTCGCCGGCGGTGCCGTCGCCGACGGACATCGGCGCGCGCCCAGTATCCGGAGGCGCTGTACATGCTCGTCTCGCTCGATCCGAGGACGACGCCGACCCGGCGACCGGGCGCGCCCGAGCGTGCGCGCCTGGCGGATCCTCGATGGCGCCGTCCACGAGGTGGCACTCGAGTCGTGAAATCCAAAGGGCCCGTCCCGTATGCGCCCCGCCGAGGAGGCCATTCGCGTGTACGCCGCAGAAGGTCCCACGTCTGTCCGGGCACGGGCGATCAGGCAGCGGCTGTTCGCGATCGGTCGGATCGACTTCGTGCTGTTCTTCGTGATCGTCGCGCTGATGGTGTTCAAGCCCGGGGCCGCCTAGCCCGTCGCGGCGGACAGGCGGCGGCATGACGAGCCGCCGCGGGTCGCTCCTCGCACTCGTGGCCGGCTTCGCGGCGCTGCTTGCCGGCACGCTGTTCGGCTGGAACGAGGGCTGGCTCGACGCGATCGTGCGGCCGCCGCTCATCGTGCGTGCCGCGCTCATCGCCGTCTTCGTCGTGCTCGGCTTCGTGCTCCTGGGCCGTGCCGCGAGCCGGATTGCTGCGGCCGGTGACACGCCGGGCGTGCCGGAGCCGGGTCGGAACCTGCCGGCGATGATCCGCGCCGTGCGCTACGCCTTCCTGGCCGTGGCCTCGTTTGCGGCCGCCGCAGGCTGGCTGCTGGCCCACCCGCTGCCGATCGTCATCGGCCTCGTGATTGCCGCGGTCGACGTCCTCGAGACGTCATTCCTCCTGCTCGTCGTGACAGTCCGACCCGGCGATCGCCGCTGACGCTCAGGCCCCGCTGCCCGCCGAATCGTCACCATTCGGCAACGGGAACGTGACGATGGGGCCCCTGTCGGCGCAGCGCGCGGAGCGGGACCATGCCCACGTTGCCCGTCTCGCGCGGCCGGCGACCCGTCGTGCAGCCGGGAGCCGTCGGAGCCACCCGCGGGACGGGCCGCCAACTGGTTCGCGACGTTCAGGCCAGGAGGGTCCGCGCCCCTTCCGCGATCACGAGGTCCTCGCGAGCGCCGATCCTGAGCACTGCCGGGCGTCGACCGGCTGGCGTGAGGAGCGCGTCCTCATCGGCGCCCACGAGCGGCCCCTCCACCGCGATCGCGCTGAGGCGCCTGACGATCCGCTCGCGGACCTCGGTCGCGTGCTCGCCGATTCCGCCCGTGAACACGAGTGCGTCGAGCCCGCCGAGGCTCGTGGCGGCCGCGGCGATGGATTCCGCAGCGCGCCGCACGAACAGGTCGATGGCCAGCGCCGCGCCCGCGTCGCCACCATCGGCCCGACTCATCAGCTCGCGCATGTCGGCCGTCCCGCCGACGGCCACGAGCCCCGATGCATGCTCGAGGCCTTCGGCCAGCTCGTCGACCGGCATCCCGGCGCGGAGCAGCCGGACCAGGATCCCGGGGTCAACCGACCCGGATCGCGTCCCCATCATCAGGCCCTCGAGTGGCGTCATGCCCATCGAGGTCCACACCCGAGCGGCCTTCCGCGACAGCGGTGACCGAGCAGCCGCTGCCCAGGTGGGCGACGACAAGACCGAGCGTCACGGGTGCCGAGTCGAGCAGCTCGCCGGCCCGCGCGACAGACCACGCCACCGACAGCCCGTGAAATCCGAACCGCCGCAGGCCGTGGCCCGTGACCCACGCATCGGGGAGCGGGTAGCGGTAGGCGGGTGGGGTCAGTGGCGCGTGGAACGCCGTGTCGAAGCTCGCCACGTGGCTCGCGTTCGGGAGCGCCGCCATCGCCGCTCGAATCGTCTCGACCGCGACGGGGTTGTGGAGCGGCGCAAGGTCGTTCAGGGTTTCCAGCTCGGCGACGGTGCCGGCGTCGAGCAGGACCGGCTCCGTGAACCGGGTGCCGCCATGGACGACGCGATGGCCGACGGCCTCGATGGACCCCAGCGGTACCCCGTCGACGACGAGTCGCTCCAGCAGGCGGCCCAGGTCGCCCTCGCGGCCCGCTGACCGGCTGGCGTCGGCGCCCCATTCGATCGTCGTCTCGAACAGGGGCTCGCGCCGCTCCCCGTCCAGCACGCTCGCCTTGAGCGTGCTCGAGCCGGCGTTGAGCACGAGAACGCGCATCAGCCGTGTTCCGCGGGCCTGACGGACGCCGCCGGCGCAGCGGCCGACGCATCCGTCTTGAGCGCCGCCACAAGCGCCGAGGTCGTCGGCGTCGCCTCGAACCCCAGGGCGGCCCCGACTCGCGCCTCCAGGGTCGGCTCGAGATAGGTCGACGTGAGGACATCCCAGCTTGACCGGGCGAAGACGTCGGCCGGGGGCCCGTCGAGGACGACGCGACCGGCACGCATCACCACGATCCGCTCGAACGACTCCGCGGCGAAGCGCATGTCATGGGTGATCGCGATCACGGTTCGTCCTGCCGCGCCGAGATCCGCCACGATCTGCTCGATCCGGCGAACGCCGCGCGCGTCCTGCCCGGTCGTCGGCTCATCGAGCACGACGACGTTGGTGCCCATCGCCAGGATCGAGGCAAGGGCCAGGAGCTTCCGCCGCGAGTAGCCGAGGTCATACGGGTTCGTGGCTGCATCGTCGGCCAGCCCCGTGGCGTTCAGCGCGTCCTGCACCGCGGCATCGAGGCGGTCGCCTCGGAGCCCCATGTTGCGCGGCCCGAAGGCAACCTCCGCGCGGACCTGCCCGGCGAAGATCTGCCGGTCCGGATCCTGGAACGCGACGCCGACCGTTCGGGCAAGCTCGGCCACGCGTCTCCCCGCGGCGTCGACGCCGTCGATCAGGATTCGGCCCTCGGTCGGTCGCTGGAGCCCGTTGAGGTGGCGCACGAGGGTCGACTTGCCTGAGCCGTTCTGCCCGATGATCGCGATCCGCTCGCCGTCGCGGATCGTCAGGGAGACGCCATCGACTGCACGGGTTCCGGAGGGGTAGATGTGGACGAGGCCTTCGATCTCGATCACGACACGACCGCTGCAAGGACGGGTGCCGCATGAAGCCCGGCAGCCTCGACGGCCCGACCAAGCCGGATACGCGACGGCGGCTCGACCCCCAGCTCGGTCAGCCGGGGATCGGCCAGGATCTCCCCGGCCGGTCCGTCGAGCACGATCCTGCCGGCGTCCATCGCGATCACCCTGTGACACAGCCCGTCGAGCAGGTCGGTCTTGTGTTCGGCGATAAGGAGCGAGGTGCCGGCTCCGGCCAGCGCGGCCAGCGCTTCTCCGACGAGGCGCGTGCCGGCGGGATCCAGCTGCGCGGTCGGCTCATCGAGGATGACGTGACGTGGGCGCATGGCGAGCAACGAGGCGATCGCCACGAGCTGCGCCTGGCCTCCCGAGAGCTGCTGCGGGTCGCGGTCGATCAGGGCTTCGAGTCGCAGGCGCGCCACGGCGTCGCGCGTGCGCCGGACCGTCTCGCCAACGGGCAGGCCAAGGTTCATCGGCCCGATCGCGATCTCCTCGAAGACCGTCCCGGCGATCCCGGAGCGCTGCGTGTTCGGGTTCTGGAAGCCGACCACGACCCGCTCGGCCAGCTCGTGCGTCCGCATGCCGGCCGCCGGCGTGCCGTCGATCGTGAGCGTCCCCGTCAGCGCCCCACCGACCGAGGCCGGCGCGAGACCCGACGCGACGAGGCACAGCGTGGACTTGCCCGACTCGTTCGGCCCCACCAGGCCCACGATCTCGCCGTCGCGCAGCTCCAGATCGATGTCGTGCAGGACGGCTCGCGCGTACCCGGCGTAGCGATAGGAGGCGCCTGCGAGCGTGAGCATCAGGGCAGTCTCGGGCCCGCGCCCGTCACCCGCAGAACGATGACGATGAGCAGGGCCGCGAGCAAGCCTGCCCGCACGAGCAGCTGGCCGCGGGTGTCGGGGATGCGCCAGAGCAGCTGTCGCCTGCCGGGTCGGCCAAACGCCCGGACCTCGAGGGCGAGGCTTCGCTCCTCGACCTCCGTCAGCGACGAGAGCACCACCGGGCCGGCGAGCGGGAGGAGGCCTCGTACCCGGGCGACCACGCTGCCTTCCGTGTCGAGCCCGCGTGCGCGCTGGGCGCTGGCGATGACCGAGGCGCGCTCGACCATCGCCGGGACCGCCTCGAGCGTGGCGAGCGCCACGAACGCGAACCGCGGCGACAGGCCGCGCCGCTCGAGATCGAGGACGAAGCTGCGCGGCTCGGTCGTCAGGCCGAAGAGGCCGATCGCGGTCGAGATCGCGAACAGGCGGACCAGGGTCTGCCCGGCGAAATCGACCCCTTCCAGCGTCGCGTCAAAGGGACCGACCGTGAAGAGCACCGTCTCACCGGCCCGCGTGAAGACGCTCACCAGCACCACCGAGATCGCGATCGGGAGCGTGAGCAGCAGCGAGACCCGGACCAGCCGTCCGACGACACCGGCCACGACGGCCGCAGGGAGGATCGCGAGCGCGATGATCGCGAGCGGCCCGAGGTAGCCACCGAGGACGAAGGCGCCCAGCGACTCGACGGTCGCGGCGACGGCCTTCGTCAGCGGGTTGAGGCGGTGGTAGGGCGACGGTGCGGCCGGCGCGAGGCCGGCGAGGTAGGCGGCGTCCTCGGCGGTCAGGTCGACCGCGGCGCCGCGGTGCGGGTCGTCGATCGCCTAGGCCTCCGTCAGCCCCACGGCTGCCTCGCCCTGCGGGAAGCGCGCAACGAACCGTCGGCTCAGGGCGCCCAGGATCGCGAACACGACGAAGAACGTCAGCGTCTTGTCGATCGGATCGGACAGGAGGCCCTGCTGGAGCACAGCCGTCCCGAGATCGCTGCCGGCCTGCTGGAATGCGGCGACGAGGAGGTCCGTGCCCGATCCCGTCACGCCGCCAAAGACGATGGTCGAGATCGGCGCGGAGATGATCGCGGACACGATTCCGCAGGCAAGCCCCGCCACGAAGACATACGCCGCCCCGAGATCGCGACGGACGAAGAGGAGCGCCAGGAGCCCGACGAGCGCTCCCACGAGCAGGATCGCCACGAGCCACCCGAGGACGATGAAGATCGCGTCCGGTCCGGCCGACCCCTCGGCAGGCGGCGCGAAGAAGCTCAGGGCGCCGCCGCTGTAGAACGGGATGAAGCCGTAGACGGCGATGACCGCCACGATCGCAATGACGACCGCGGCCCCGACGAAGAGCTGTCGCGGCGGGGTGTTGGGCCGGCTCCGGAAGAACCCAAGCCGACCGAAGATGCCGGCGAGCAGGCCGATCTCGACCGCGACGATGAAGAACGGTGCCGCGTAGTCCGAGTGGAACGGCGCCGGCAGGACGTAGGTCCAGAGAAGGTTGGTCAGCGCGCCCGTCAGTGCCCCGGCGATCGGTCCGGCCAGCACGCCGACGAGGATCGTGCCGATCGAGTCGAGATAGACGGGGACCTTCAGCGCGGCCGCGACGGTCTGGCCGAGGATGATGTTGATCGCGATCGCGATCGGGATCAGGACGATGGTCCGCGTATCGAACTGGCGGGTGATCGAGTCGAGGCGCTGCGTCTGGGCGTATTCCGTCGCGGCATATGCCACGAGACCGACGACCAGCGCGATGGTCAGGATGGCGATCACGGTGTTGAAGCCGACGACGACACCGGTATTGGGATCCGGGGTGAGGTCGATGGCCCCGACAACGTTCATGCCGATGACGGCGACGATCGCGAACGCGACCAGCCCGACGATCGCGCGGACCCAGGTGTTCGACATGCGCCCTCCAATCGATCCGTGCGATGCCCGCCGCGGATCACCCACCCTCTCGTGCTTCCTCAGAGTGCCACGTCAGCCCGGGTTGCTGCCAGCCCCCCGACCCGCTCCACGAACCGGTCCAGGAACGTCGCGGCGTCTCCGTCCACGGCGACGTCGGCATTCGGCGGCCGGCCCCAGGCGCCCCGCCAGTCGGTGACCGTCTCGCCGGTGGTGAGCGTGCCGGTCAGCTCCATGTCGATCGTCACGGCCTCCGTCCGAACGAGACTCCGATCCAGGGCGGCGGCCACCGCGAAGGGATCGTGCACGAAGGCGCCGTAGAAGCCGTCGTACTGGCTGTGGAACTCCATGTAGAACCGGAGCGCGTCGGCGAGGAACCGGACAACCGGGTTCGACGCGACCGAACCGCTCGTCTCGTCGGCGTCGTTCAGCGGCCGGCTCCCGGCGCGCCGCGCGAGCGCCGTCATGTGCTCGGGCAGGAGCTTCGCCTTCTCCGTCACATCCAGGCCCATGCGCGAGCGGCCGGGCGACCCCCTCGACGACGGCCGCACCCCACGCATCGAAGCAGACCTTGGCCGCCTCGGGATCGACGTGCATGTTCCATTCGGTCGTCGGGGCGGTGTTGCCCGGCGTGCGGTACGTGCCGCCCATCATCACCCAGCCGCCGAGCAGCTGGGGCAGCGCCGGGTCGCGCTCGATCGCAAGGGCCAGGTTGGTGAGCGGCCCGAGGGTGACGAGCGTGATCTCCCCGGGCCGGCGACGTGCCTCCTCGAGGATGACGTCCACCCCGTGTCGGTTCGACACGGAGCGGCGAGGCGGTGGCAGCTCGGCGTGCCCGATGCCGCGCGGTCCGTGGGTCTCCGGCGTCGTCTCGAGTGGCCGAACGAGGGGCACCTCGCGCCCCAGGGCGACCTCCACGTCCTCGCGTCCGGCCAGCTCGAGCACGGCAAGCGTGTTCTCGACGACCATGCCCGCCTCGACATTGCCGGAGCAGCACGTGACGGCCACGAGCTCGGCTTCGGGGGAGGCGCACGCGTACAGGAGCGCGAGGCTGTCGTCGATCCCGGTATCGACGTCGAGCAGGAGCGGTGTGCGCGGTGTCACGGAAATTTGATCCTAACGGAGGGAACCGTGGCTTGACGTGGCCGTTGTATCCTCGCGACTCGGCGGTCATCGCACGCAACCGACCGCCGCTCACGAGGTACCGCGGGGAAGGCATGCGCGCACGACGATCCCGCCTCACGCTCCTGTTTGCCGCGATCGCGCTGGTCAGCACGGCCATGGGGCCACCGGCAACGGCCGCCGCGGCCGATCCGAAGACGCCCATGATCGTCGTCCTCGATCGCGATGCCGACGTCGATGCGGCCGTGAGCCGGGGACGACGTGACCACAAGATCCGGCCGAGCCACACCTTCCGGCACGCGGCAAAGGGCTACGCCGCCGAGCTCAACCGGGGCCAGGCTCGGGCCATCGAGCGGGATCCCGCGGTCTTCGCGGTCATCCCCGACAGCGTCGTCGAGCTCGCGGCGCAGTCGATCCCGGCCGGGGTCAAGCGGGTCAGCGCCACCAGGTCGCCCCTGACCCACATCGACGGCCGCGACCTGTCGTCGCACCGCGCCAACGTCGACGTGGCAATCATCGACACGGGGATCCAGTCCGATCATCCCGACCTGCGGGTGGCCGGCGGCTACGACTGCTCGCGGCCCGGTACGGCCCAGGAGCGGTCCTGGCCATCGCGCTGGCGCGACGATCACGGGCACGGCACCCACGTGGCGGGGATCGTCGGGGCCCTCGACAACGGGATCGGTGTCGTCGGCGTCGCCCCGGGGGCGCGGCTCTGGTCAGTGAAGGTGTTCGATTCCACCGGGTTCAGCCGGATCTCGTGGATCGCCTGCGGCATCGACTGGGTCACCTCGAAGCGCGACCCGAACCACGATCGGCCGCTCATCGAAGTCGCGAACATGAGCCTGCGCGACCCGGGTGGGGACGACGGCAACTGCGGCTACACCGTCGCCGACATCGAACACCAGGCGATCTGCCGTTCGACCGCCCGAGGCACGACCTACGTCGTGGCCGCCGGCAACGACTCGAACTCGGCCTCGCAATGGCGGCCGGGGTCGTACAACGAGGTCATCACGGTCTCGGCGATGGCCGATTTCGACGGCCGACCGGGCGGGCTCGGGACGGCGACCTGCACGTCGTTCGGGACACGCGACAGCGATGACACGTTCGGCAACTTCAGCAACTACGGGACCGACGTGGACATCACCGCACCCGGGGTCTGCGTTCGCTCGACGATCCGTGGCAGCTCGTACGGGACCACGTCCGGAACGTCGATGGCCACCCCGCATGTCGCGGGCGGCGCTGCGCTCTATCTCATGGCCCACCCCGGCGCGGGTCCGACCGAGGTCCGTGCCGCGCTCCGGGCGGCGGGGACGTTCGACTGGCGCACGTCGACGGACCGGGACAGCTCGATCGATCCGCTCCTCGACGTGTCGTCGTTCGGAGCCGGCCAGGGTCTGCGGCTGCGGTCGGCAACGACGACCGCCCGCATCCGCCCCGCCGGGAGCAGCGCATCGCTCCGCTTCGAGCTTGCCCGTCTCGACGGCCAGCACGGCACGGTCACGATCGCGGTCGAGGGCCTGCCGTCCGGGGTGTCGGCGGCGATCTCGAAGGGAACATGGAACGGTCGCGACTTCGGTGCCGCGACGGTCACGCTCAAGGCCGCGGCCGATGCGCCGAGCGCCGACGTCACGGCCCGGGTCGTGGCGACGTCCGGCTCCCTGCGGGCCGAGCACCCGTTCCGGCTGATCGTCCTGCGCGAGGGAACAGCGCCGGTCGTCGAGAGCGTCCGGGAGCGGCTCGTGGTCCCTTCGACGGTGACGACGAGCGGGGTTGACGTCTCCACCCAATGGACCGCGAGCGATGCCGAGGACAACCTGGCGAGCTTCAACGTCAACGAACGGCGCAATGGCGGCAGTTGGACCAACGTCGCGACGACGAGCGGGACCGCCCGCTCGCGATCGGCCCGGCTGCCATTCGTGACCTCCTTCCAGCACCGTGTGCGTGGCACCGATACGGCCGGGAACATCGGGGCCTACCTGGAAGGGCCGGAGACGGTGCTCACGAGCTACTCGGAGAACACGTCGCTGTCGACATGGTCGTCGGGCTGGACCTCGGCGACCAGCTCGTACGCGCTCGGCGGCGGCCTCAGGCACGCAAGCACGGCCGGCGCCAGCGTCACGCTCCGGTTCGAGGGCCGCGGTGTGGGCTGGATCGCCCGGACGTCCTCGACGAGCGGGAACGCCGACGTCTTCATCGATGACGTCCTCGTCGACACGGTGAACCTCGAGGGATCGTCCCGCTACGGCCGGCTGGTGTTCGCACGCGACCTCGAAGCCGGGCCGCACACGATGCGCATCGTCGTCCTCGGCACGTCGGGACGGCCACGGATCGACATCGACGGGTTCATCGTCGAGCGGTGACGGGGGCCGAGAAGAGCGACGGGTCGCCGATCGCGCCCGGGCTGACGCCTCGGTCGCCGATCCTGCCACCGGCCACGATCGGCGTGCTCGGTGGCGGTCAGCTCGGCCGGATGCTCGGTATCGCGGCCCGGGCGATGGGGTACCGGCTCGTCGTCCTCGATCCGGATCCTGACTGTCCCGCGTCGGGGGTGGCCGATCGGGTCGTCGTCGGGTCGTATGCCGACCGTGCCGCAGCCGAGGAGCTCGCGCGGATCTCGGACGTCGTCACCTACGAGCTCGAGCACGTGTCGCTCGATCTCGTCCGGGGCCTCGAGGCGCGCGTGCCGGTCCGGCCCGGGCCGGAGCCCCTGCGGGTGACGCAGGACCGGCTCGCCGAGCGAGCGTTCGTCGAGGCCGCCGGGGTCCCGGTGGCGCCATGGAGGGCTGTGCGAACCGTCGAAGAGCTTGACGCTGCTGTGGACGCGCTCGGGCTGCCACTGCGACTCAAGGCGGCGACCGGTGGCTACGACGGCCGGAGCCAGGTCCGCGTCGTCGGCGCCGATGACATCGACAGCGCGCTGGAACGGCTCGGCCGGCCAGCCGGTCAGGCACTGCTCGCCGAGCGGGAGCTCGACTTCGTGGCGGAGCTGTCCGCCATCGTCGCGCGTGGTCTCGACGGCACGGCGGTGGCGTTCCCACCGGCCCGGAACCGGCACGACGAGGGGATCCTCGTCGAATCCGTGGCGCCGGCGCCGCTGGATCCCGGGACGCTCGACGCGGCCGTCGCCATCGCCGAACGACTCGCGACCGCCATGGACCTGATCGGGACGCTCACGGTCGAGCTGTTCCTGCTCGCCGACGGGTCGCTGGTGGTGAATGAGCTCGCCCCGCGCGTCCACAACAGCGGCCACTGGACGATCGAGGGAGCCGCCACGTCGCAGTTCGAGCAGCACGTCCGCGCGATCTGCGGACTCCCACTCGGATCTACGGCGGCGCACGGGCCGACGGCGATGGTCAACGTGCTTGGCACCGGCCCCGACCGGCTGGCGCATCTCACCGGGGTCGATGCGGCGCTCGCCGAGCCGGCCGCGCACCTGCACCTCTACGACAAGCAGCGCGTCTTCGAGCGTCGCAAGATGGGCCACGTGACCGCGATGGCAGAGACCGCCGAGCTGGCCCTCGATCGGGCCCGAGCGGCCGCGTCCTGCCTTACCTGGGCCGAGGCTCGCGACGAGGTGCCCGCGTGAGCGGGGCCGACGAGCCGCGCGTCGGGGTCGTTGGTGGCAGCCGCTCCGACTTCCCGATCCTCGAGGCGGCGGTCTCGATCCTCGAGGAGCTCGGCGTCCCTTCGGAGCTGCGGGTCGTCTCCGCCCATCGAACCCCGGATCAGCTCTTCGCGTACGCCGAGACGGCGCAGGCTCGGGGGATCCGCGTCATCGTCGCGGGGGCCGGCGGGGCGGCCCACCTCCCCGGAATGCTTGCGGCGAAGACTGCGCTCCCGGTGATCGGCGTCCCGATCCCGACCCAGCATCTCGGCGGGCTGGACTCCCTGCTCTCGATCGTGCAGATGCCGCGCGGCATCCCCGTTGCCACCGTCGCGATCGGAAACGGGATGAACGCGGGCCTGCTCGCGGCCTCCATCCTTGCCCTCTCTGATGAGGGTCTGGCGGATCGGTTGGCGGCGTGGCGCGCGCAGCAGACGACGAGCGTCCTCGAGGACCCCTCGAACGCGCCGAACGGCGGAGCCCGCCGGGGATGATGCCGGTTAGTTGACCGGCCCCGTCGGCGCCGCCCCGACCGTCACCGTGCGCTCCTCGGCGCCACGGACCACGGTCAGATCGAGCGGCAGGCTGGCCCCACCGAGGGCATCGAACAGGTCGTCCGCATCGGCCGTCTCGCGACCCGCCACTGCCACGATCAGATCGCCTCCGCGCACGCCGGCCTCTGCGGCCAGGCTGGACTCCGCCACGTCGCGAACGAGCACCCCGGCGCGCTCGGGCAGTCCAACCGAACGGCGAAGGCGACGGGCAACATGGGCAGGTGCCACGGCCACGCCGAGGCGGAGCCGGCTGGGGGCCTCGCCCCGGCCCAGTGCCTGCACGCGCTCGCGGAGGGCCGCGTCGGCAGGCAGGGCCAGGTAAAACCCGTCGCCGATCCGATTGGTGTTGATCCCGACGAGGCGACCACCTGCGTCGACGACCGCGCCGCCCGATGAGCCGGGGGCGAGGGGAGCGGTGTGCTCGATGCTGCCCGCGATCCGGCGGCCGCCCGGTCCGCGGAACGCGCGCGCCACCGCAGACACGAGGCCGAACGTGATGCGGGTCCCCGTTCCGTGCCCGGCCGCGAGGCCGAAGACCGGCGTGCCGATTGCCGGGGAGGCGTCGCCCCACTCGAGTCCGGTCGCGGCGGCCGTGTCCACGGCGATGACCGCCAGGTCACCGTCCGCGTCAACGCCTGTGACCGTGCCTCGGGCCCGCCGACCATCGGCAAAGGTCACCGTGACCTCCTCGCCGCGGAGGTTGTGGGCATTGGTCAGGACCTGGCCGTCGGCGATGACGATGCCGGAGCCCCGCTGGTGGCGGCCAATGCCGACGATGGACGTGCCGGCACGGTCTGCCAGTGACGTGACGGTGGACTGGAGCTCATCGAGCAGGGTCATGGGGGTCTCCGCGAGGTTGGTAACTTGTGACTTGCAATGTACAACCGACTTGCGGAGCGCGCAAGAGTCGGCGCGGGCGACCCGTCGCCTACCATGGCCGCGATGACAGACCGTGCTGCGAGCACTTCGAGCGACCCGCGTCCCCTCGAGGCCGCCCTCGATCGCGTTGGCGACCGCTGGAGCCTCCTGCTCGTGGAGGCCCTGCTGGATGGGGCGCGGCGCTTCGGGGAGCTCAGCGATGCGCTTCCGGGCATCGCGCCGAACATCCTGTCCGAGCGGCTCCGGCGACTCGAGCGTGAAGGGATCGTCCGTTCGACGCCCTATCAGCAGCGTCCCGTCCGCATGACGTACGCCCTCACCGCGGACGCCCGGGATCTCGCGAGCGCGCTGCGGCTGCTGGCCGACTGGGGTGCACGGCGGACCGGCGGCGCCGAGCCGATCCGGCACGACTCGTGCGGGACGCCCCTCGAGGCGCACTGGTTCTGCCCGACCTGCGCCGTCCGGGTCGACGATGCGGAGGCCGCGGACACGCGCGTCCTCTGAGCGGCGCGGTGGGCTCACGCGGGCTCGCCGGTACACTCACGGCGATGGACGACGAACGCTGGGAGACCGGCATGCCCGTGCTCGACCGGCAGCCGGCCGTCGCCCGGCCGCTCCCCCCGAGCCTGCAGGGGCTGCCGCCCCGATCGGTGCCCGAGACGGCGCCAACGCCACTCCAGCGCCACTACGTGCTGCTGTCGGTGATCGTGCTGTTCTGCGGCGCGATCGCCATCACCGCGCTCGAGCTGGGTGCGCCGCTGGGCAGCCCGCTGGTCAAGGCCTGTGCCCTGATCGGCCTGCCGTTGCTCGTCCTCACGACGGGCGATGCGACGCTCCGGATCTGGCGCTCGGCCTGGGCCTGGCTCCCGGTCGACCGCACGAAGGGCCTGTTCCGCTTCGCGTGGGTCGGCACCGCACTTGCGGGGCTCAGCGCGCTCGTGGCCGGCTCGGTCATCGTGCTGCTGGCATGACGGGTATGGCGTGACGGGGTTCGAACGTGGGCCGGATGGCCGCTCGAGCGACATGGCGAGCGGCCGCGGCACGCCCGGCTGGATCGCGTCGAGCCTCAACTTCTGCTCACGGTGCGGCGCGCCGCTGCGCTCGGGGCTGGTCGACGGGGAGCACCGCGAGCGACTCGTGTGCGAGGCCTGCGGCCACATCGCGTACGTGAACCCCCGACTCGTGGTGACGACGGTGCCCGTGACCGAGCACGGGGAGCTCCTGCTGCTGCGGCGCGGGATCGAGCCCGGCTACGGCACGTGGGCGCAGCCCGGTGGCTTCCTCGAGGTCGACGAGACCGTCCACGAGGCGGCGATCCGGGAGACGCTCGAGGAGACAGGGCTGGTCGTCGAGCCGGGCGACATCATCGGGCTCTACACACGGCTCGAGGCGGCGGTCGTCACGATCGCATTCGAGGCACGGATCGTCGGTGGCGCCCCGATGTCGACGCCCGAGGCGCTCGAGGTTCGGCCGTTTGCGCCCGAGGCCGTTCCTTGGGACGAGATCGCCTTCACGACCACGGTGTGGGCGCTGCGCGACTGGTTCGCGCGGCATCGTCCGGACCTGGCGCCACCGCCCACGACCGGGGCGACGTTCTAGGGGTCGGTCGGGCCGGGTGGGCTGCTCGGCGCCGGATCGAGCCAGCCGAAGGCGGTCCCGAAGACGCGCCCGCCCATGACCCCGTCCTCCCCGATGGGCGGCCGGGTGGCGTGGGGGCGTCGCGGAGTCGGCGCCACGGTCGCCGAAGCGCTGGGGGCCACAATCGCGGCGCCGCTGGCCGGGGGATCCGTCCGTTCCTGCTCGGTCTGACCAAGCACGCCGAGCGAGACGGTCGCGGTGAGCAGCACGGCCCACGCAACCACGATCCGTGACCCCGGCCGCAGAAACCGTCGAATGCCCACACGGCGATCCCTAGTCAGGTCCGGCGCTCGATGGACGCCCCGTCATTGCGCGACCGAGCCGCCGAGGCCCAGCCCGCCCTGCCAGATGCGCCCGCAGGCGAGCAGCTGACAGGAACACGGGGACGAACGCCCGCCCGGTGGGCATCTGACAGATTCCCGGGGCGCCGGCCTGCTGCCGACGCGGCCCGGCGCTCACGACAGGTCGATGAAGATGTTCTTGGTCTCGGTGTAGAGATCGAGCGCGGCCATGCCGAGCTCGCGGCCCGTGCCCGACAGCTTGTAGCCGCCGAACGGCGCCTCGGTATGGATCGATGCGTTCGAGTTGACGCTGAGGTTGCCGGCCTGGATCGCCTTCGCGGTGCGCAGCGCGCGGCCGATGTCCCTGCTCCAGACCGACCCGGACAGCCCGTACTGGGTGGCATTGGCGAGCCGGATCGCCTCCTCCTCGCTGTCGAACGGGATCACCGACACGACCGGCCCGAAGATCTCCTCGCGCGCGATCTTCATGTCGTTCCCGACGCCGTCGAAGATCGTGGGCAGGTAGTACGCGCCACCGGCGAGCGCCTCGTCCGCGGGTCGCTCGCCGCCGACGACGACGTGCGCCCCTTCGGCGAGGCCGGCCTCCACGTAGTCCGCGACCCGATCCCGCTGCCGCTCGCTGACGAGCGGCCCGACCTGGGTCGCGTCGTCGAGCGGGTCCCCGACCACCACGTCGCGGGTCGCCTGGGCGAGCAGCTCGACCACCCGCTCGTGGACCGACCGCTCGACGAGGATCCGGCTTCGGGCGCAGCAGTCCTGCCCACCGTTGTCGAAGACCGAGGATGGTGCCTCGCGGGCGAACTTCTCGAGATCGGCATCCGCGAAGACCACGTTCGGGCTCTTCCCACCGAGTTCGAGGCTGACCTTCTTCACGTTGCCGGAGGCGAGCCGCATGATCTCCTGGCCCGTCGTGGTCTCGCCCGTGAACGCGATCTTGCCGACCCCCGGATGCGCGGCCAGTGACGCGCCGACCGTGCCGCCCGGGCCCGTGACGACATTGACGACGCCGGGCGGGAAGCCCGCCTCCAGGGCGAGCTCTGCGAGGCGGATCGCGGTCAGTGGCGAGTAGCTCGCCGGCTTCAGGATCACCGTGTTGCCCGCGGCAAGGGCCGGCCCGAGCTTCCACGAGGCCATGAGGATCGGAAAGTTCCAGGGCACGATCAGCCCGACGACGCCGATCGGCTCCTTGAGGGTCAGGTCGATCCCCGGCTTCCCGACGGGGATCGTCTCGCCAAAGATCTTGTTCGCGGCGCCGGCGTAGTAGTCGAAGACGAGGCTGGCCCCGACCACCTCGCCGCGGGACGAGGTGATCGGCTTGCCGACGTTCCGTGTCTCGAGCTGGGCAAGCTCCTCGCTGGCCTTCTTCACCAGTGCGGCCCACTTCGACAGTGTCCGTCCGCGCTTGCCGGCCGCCCACGCGGCCCAGCCCTTGCGCTCCTCGAAGGCCCGCTGGGCCGCCTCCACCGCGCGATCGACGTCGGCGCGGCCACCGAGCGGTGCCGTGCCGATCGACCGGCCGGTGGCCGGGTTGACGAGGTCGAACGTCTGCCCGTCCGCGGCGTCGACCGACTCTCCGCCGATCACCATCCGGGCACGGATGAGGGCTTCGGCGCCGTCCGCCCCGGCATCGGTGGTCTGCTGCTCGGTGGTCATCGGCGCGTCCTCCGCGGTGGAGCGGTGCGGGCATCGGGTGGCCCGTGGATGGGGCTCGATGATACGCCCGGCACCGCTACGCCTCGCCGTCCGGCACCTCGGCGATCGGGCGTCGACGATCGGCTCGTCGTGCGATGTAGCTCTCGTACCGGGTCATGATCGGCGTCACCGATACGCCGTGGACGATGATCGACAGCACCACCGTCCACAGGACGAGCGTCGAGAGGCGGTCGGCGAGGGTCGCCGGGATCCCCTGCGTGATGGCGTGGGCCAGGTAGTACATGGACCCGATGCCGCGGATGCCAAACCAGCCGAGCAGCGCCAGGCTCTGGCCCTTGACGCCCGACCCGATCAGGCCGATCAGCACGCCGAGCGGGCGCACGACGAGGAAGAGCAGCGGCACGAACCAGACGAGCTCCATGGGTGGCGTCGTGCTGGCCAGCAACGCACCGAGCACGACGACGACGGCCGCCTCGGCGATGCGCTCGAGCCGCTCGTTGAACTCGAGCAGCGAGCCAGCGACGAACGCCGGTGCCTGGGCCGGATCGACACCGGCCTCGTGCGGCTCCGCGCGCGTGATGGTGTCGAGGTGCTCCTCCTCGAGCTCGGCCGACTCAGAGGCGACCCGCTCCAGTCGCCGAACGGCCAGACCGGCTGCGAAGACGGCGAGGAACGCATACGTGTGGAGGAGTAGCGCGACGCCGTAGGTCAAGGCGATCAGCCCGAGGCACAGGAACTCGTCCAGGCCGAGCGCCTCCCGGTACGTCGCCCGGAGATACAGCACCAGGCGGGTGACGAGCGTCCCGAGGACGACGCCGATGCCGAGGCCGCCCGCAACTGCCCAGACCACGTCGATCGCGATCCACTCGAGACCAAACGGACCGAGCTCGTGCAGGCCCAGCAGACCGAGCCCGAGCATGACGAACGGGAAGGAGCTGCCGTCGTTGAGCCCCGCTTCTGCCGTCAGCTTGAAGCGGAGCTCGTCGCGGTCGGTGGGCCGCTCGACCTGCACGTCCGACGCAAGCACCGGATCGGTCGGCGCGAGGATGGCCCCGAGCAGGATGGCCGCGCCAACTGGGAGGCCAAGCAGCCCGTACCCGATGCCCGCGATCAAGGCGACGGTCACGGTCATCGACACGAACGCGAGGCGCACAGGCGCCCGCCAGCGTCTCGATCGGATGCGCTCGCGCAGCTTGAGACCCGCGGTGAACAGCGAGACGATGACCGCGATCTCGGTCAGGACTTCGAGCAATGGCGCGCTGTCGACGTCGTCGAGGGTGATGAGCCCGAGGACGGCCGGACCGGCCACCACCCCCACACCCAGGTACAGGATCGAGCCGGTCAGCGGCAGCCGGCGGGTGACCGTCCCCGTGAGGGCGACCGCGACGAACACGCAGCCGATCAGCAGGTACCAGCGCGGATCCGTCAGCTCAGCGCCCATACGCGTCCCGGCGGAGGCCCGTCACGATCGCGTTCAGCTCGGGGCCGGCGATACCCATTCGCTGGAGGGCGTGCCGCGCGAGCTCGAAGGCCGCCTCGGCCTCCGGATCCGATACACGACCGGCGCCGACGGCCCGCAGGCTGTCGATCTCGCGCTTGCCGCGGGCACGCGCCGCGACCGTGAGCCGCGGGTTGATCCGGAGCGCTCGCTCGGTGGCGAGGCGGGCCGTCAGCGGGTCGCCCATCGCGACGACGAGGACGCGTGCGCGGGCAAGACCGGCGCGCTCGAGGATATGCGGGTTCGCGGCATCGCCGTAGATTGTCGCCGCCCCCAGCTTCGAGATGTCCTCGAGCCGCCTGGCATCACGGTCCACCACCACGCAGCGGAAGCCTCGATTTCGCACCGCTCGAACCACGACCCGGCCGACCCGGCCGCCCCCAAGGACGACCACGGAGGGTCGCTGCTCCTCGTCGACCTCGTCGAGCGCGAGCTCTGTACGGCTCGTCGGCGCCACACCGGGCTGGGGTGGATCCAGGCTGACGGCGCCACGATCCGGCCGTCCCTCGACGCGAGCCACCAGGCGGGCCGCGAGCTGCGTGGCAAAGGGCGTCAGCAGGATGCTCACGACTGCCGTGCCCAGGATCATGTTGTAGACGCGCACGTCGATGACATCGATTGCAAGGGCATCGTTGGCGATGATGAAGCTGAACTCGCCCACCTGTGACATCGCACCACCGAGCAGCAGCGCTGAGCGGAGCGGCAGCCCGAAGCCGTAACTCAGGCCGACGATGACGGCGCCCTTCACGACCACGGCGATGACCACGAGGAGGGCAACGAACGGCGCAGATGCAGCGAGCGCGGCGGGATCGACCAGCATGCCGACGGAGACGAAGAACAGGACTGCGAACAGGTCCCGGAACGGGATGACTTCGGCCGCCGCCTGGTAGGACACATCCGATTCGGAGACGACAATCCCGGCAACGAATGCGCCGAGCGCCACCGACAGGCCGAAGACGGCGCTCGACACGAAGGCCGTGAGCAGTGCGGTTGCCACCACGGCCAGCAGGAAGAGCTCGTTGGAGCCGAGGCGTGCCACGAACCGGAACAGCCACGGCAACACCCGCGTGCCGACGACGTACGCGATCGTGAGGAACAGGGCAGCGCGGGCGACGGCGAAGACGAGCGGACCGACGATGTCGCCACCCGCGAGCGGCGGGAGCGCCACGATGAACAGGATCGTGACGATGTCCTGGACGATGGCCCACCCGATCGCCGTTCGCCCGTGGAGGCTGTCCATCTCGCCGCGGTCGATGAGCGACTTGAGGACGACGAGCGTCGACGAGATCGACAGGCACGCCCCGATGACGAATGCGGCCCGGATCTCCACCCCGAGCCCGGCGCTGAGGCCGATGCCGACGACGAGGATGATGACGATCTGGAGGATCGCGCCGGGCAGTGCGACCCGGGCGACAGCGCGGAGCTCGCGCACGGTGAACTCGATGCCGAGCGCGAACAGGAGGAGGACGACGCCCAGGTCGGCGAGCTCGGTGATCCGCCCCACGTCACCGACGAACCCCGGCGTGAACGGCCCGATCGCGATGCCCGCGAGGAGGTAGCCGAGGATGGCCGGCTGGCCCAGCCGAACGGAGATGACGCCACCGATCAGGGCGGCCCCGATGGCCACGCCAAGGTCGAGGATGAAGTGGAGCTGGTCGGTCAGCTCCATGGCGTCACGAGGGAGGGAGGGCTGGGCACGGGGTCATTATCGCGGCGCGCGCGCGAGGCCCCGTGCAGTCGCGGTGAAGGCCAACTTGCTAGCGTGTCGGACACACCTGCAGGGAGCATGCACATGCCAATCGCAACGACGGCGTTCACCGGCTTCAGGCCGGAGGCGATCCAGTTCCTCGCCGACCTCACCGCGAACAACGACCGTGCCTGGTTCCAGCCACGGAAGGCCGACTACGAGCGACTGCTGAAGGAGCCGCTCGAAGCGCTGGTGATCGAGCTCGGCGAGCGCTTCACGGCGCGCGGGCTGCCCCTCGAGGCCGATCCGAAGCGCTCGCTGTTCCGGATCTACCGGGACACCCGGTTCAGCAAGGACAAGTCGCCGTACAAGACCCATCTCGGCGCAACGTTCCCCTGGACCGGCGGTGGTGCCGTCGACGAGCGGGCCCACGGGAACGGTGGCTACTTCAATTTCCAGCCCGGCGAGATGTACGTCGGCGGCGGGATGTGGATGCCCGAGAAGGCGCGCCTCGACGCCTTCCGACGCATGGTCGTGAATGAGCCGGACCGCGTGCGCGCGGCGCTTGAGGATCCCCGGTTCGTGGCCGCCTTTGGCACGGTGACGGCGCACGAGGAGCTCAAGCGCGTCCCCGCGGGCCTGCCGGCCGACCATCCGATGGCGGACCTGCTGCGCATGAAGGACGTCGTGTTCGGCCATCGGCTCGACGATGAGCAGGTGCTGTCGCCGGAGCTGCCGGACGTGCTGGCGGACGCCTTCGAAGCGGGACTGCCGGTCCTGCGGCTGCTCGCCGCGCTCCGGGCCTGACTCGCTAGGCCGTCGGCGAGGGCAGCGGCTCGGTCTCCTCGAGTCGCTGGGCTGCCTCGGCGGTCTCGGCGGCGATGACCGCCGCGCCGATGATGCCCGCGTCGTTCCGCAGCCGCGCGGGCACGACCGGCGGTCGCACCGTGAGCCGCGGCACGTACTTGTCGGCATTCTTGCTGACGCCGCCGCCAAGGATGATGAGCTCTGGCCAGACCAGCTCGTCGATCCGGTGCAGGTGCTCGTCGAGGTCGTTGGCCCACGCCTTCCAGGAGAGACCGCGCCGCGTGCGGGCAGCAGCCGCCGACCGCCGCTCGGCGGGACGGCCGCGGATCTCCATCTGCCCGAACTCGGCGTTCGGGACGAGCTTGCCGTCGATGAACACAGCCGAGCCGACCCCGGTTCCGAGGGTGAGCATCACGACGACCCCCGACCGGTCCTTGCCGACCCCGAACCGCATCTCGGCGATGCCGGCGGCGTCCGCGTCATTCGCGATCGTCACCGGACGCTTGAGGGCCTTGGCCAGCACCTGGGTGATCGGGTAGTCGACCCAGCCCGGATCGATGTTCGCCGCGGTCTTGAGCACGCCCTCGAGGACGACCCCGGGCAGCCCGATCCCGACGGGCACGGATGGATCCAGTGCGGTCTCCCCCACCAGACGCTTGATCAGCCGCGCGATGGACGAGCCGATCTTTTCGGGGGTCGAGGGATCGGGCGTCGGCACGCGCAGGCGCTCCGAGACGAAGACCCCGGCGTCGACGTCCACCACGGCGGTCTTGATCCCGCTGCCGCCCACATCCACGCCGATGGCCCTGCGCACTTCGGCCACGCGATCCTCCCAGGCGATCGACCCGCATAGCCGCGGCGATCCGGTCGGTATCCTACCCGGCCCACAGGGGCCGCACGGGTCAGGCGGCGGCGGGGACCTCGCCGTCGAGCTCCAGCCCGGCCGCGACAACGTCCTCGCGGAATGCCTCGAGCTCCCCGACATCGCGGGCGGCGGCACGGACGAGGGTCATCACGCGCGAGGCGCCCGCCTCGCGATACGCGGCGAGCAGCCCGGCCCGCGATGGCGCCTGGTCCAGCGTCTCCCACCAGATGTGGGCCGAGACGCGCAGCGTCGAGGGATCGCGGCCGGCCTCCTCCCAGCGCTGGCGAAGCAGCGGCATCGCCTCGTCACGCATCTCGTCGGGGGGCATGTTGTCGAGGTTGACCTCGTCGGCGAACCGGGCCGCGATCCGCCACGTCACGTTCCTGCCGTTGCCGCCGACCATGATCGGCACGCGCGGCTCCTGGATCGGCTTGGGGAGGTTGATCGCGCCCTTGATCCGGAAGTGCTCCCCGTCCCACGTCGCCCGACCCGGCTCGAGCATGCTCGTGATCACACCCAGCGAGTCCTCGAGGGCGGCGAGCCGCTCGCGCGTCTCCGGGAACCTGTAGCCGTAGGCTTCCCACTCCTCGCGCTTCCAGCCGGCTCCGATCCCGAGCTCCATCCGGCCGCCGCTGATCGTGTCCATCGTGGAGATCATCTTTGCGGTGAGGGCCGGGTTCCTGAACGCGGTGCACACGACGATATGGCCGAGGCGGACACGCTCCGTGAGCGCGGCGAGCGCCGCGAGCGACGTGAACGATTCGAACGTCAGCTCGTCGGTCGGGTCCGGTGTCGTGTGGAAGTGATCGAAGAGCCAGATCGACTCGAAGCCAAGCCGGTCTGCGGCCTGCGCCACCTCGACCGTGCGCGCCCATGCTGCCTGGGGCTCCTGACCGGCGTATTCGCCCGTCCACCCCTGTGGGACGATGATGCCGACCTTCATGTCAGGCCCTCCTTCCGGCGAGGATGGTGGCCCGCGAGCCACCGTGGCGATGCCCGTGCCGCCTACGCTTGGGCTTGCACGCCGGTTGCAAGGCTCGTTGCCCGACCGGCCGCCCCGCGACGGCCCGGATCGACGACCATGCCCGCATGGAACGCGGAGCAGCGGCGAGCGACACCATGCGCGGCCTCATCCTCCCAGGTGGCCGACGCACAGAATGGCGCGACGTTCCGGTTCCCCGGCCGGGACCGCGACAGGTGCTCGTCCGGACCCGCGCGTCGTCGATCTGCGGCAGCGATATCCGGGCGATCTACCGCGAGCATCTCGGTAAGGGAGCCGAGGCGTACCAGGGCGTGATCGCCGGCCACGAGCCCGCGGGCGAGGTCGTCGCGGTGGGTGAGGGCTGCCGGCGGGTCGGCGTCGGGGATCGCGTGGCGATCTATCACATCGCCGGCTGCGGGATGTGCGACCAGTGCCGCCTCGGGTACATGATCGGCTGCCACCACGAGTCGCGCGCGGCCTACGGCTGGCAGCGCGACGGCGGGCACGCGCCGTTCGTGCTCGCCGAGGAGGTGACGTGCATCCCGATCCCGGACGACGTCTCGTTCGTCGACGGGGCGTCCGCCGCGTGCAGCGGCGGGACCGCGTATGAGGCGCTGGTGCGGATCGCCGCGAGTGGGCGCGATCGGCTCCTCGTCACGGGACTCGGGCCGGTGGGACTGGCCGTTGGGCTGCTCGGCAGGGCGATGGGCGTCTCGCGGGTCTTCGGCACGGACCCGTCCCCGGAGCGCAGGGCGCTGGCCAGCGATCTCGGCGTCGTGGACGAGGCCTGGGACGGCGGCGGCGACACGCTGAGCGCGCTCCTCGAGGCGTCGGGTGGCGGTGTCGAGGCAAGCGTTGACGCGTCGGGGTCCGCCCCGGGACGTCTGCTCGCCGTGGAAGCGTTGCGGGACTGGGGTCGCACCGCCTGGGTCGGGGAGGGCGGCACGGTCGAGCTCCCCGTCTCGCCACTCGTCATCCATCGCCAGGTCTCGATCCACGGCTCCTGGGTGACGTCGCTCGGTCACATGGCCGAGCTCCTGGAGAACCTCGTGCGCTGGGGCGTGCGGCTCGAGACCCTCGTCACGGATCGTCTGCCCCTGGAGTCCGCGGACGAGGCATACCGGATTGCGGACGGCGGTGCGGCCGGCAAGGTCTGTCTCGTCATGGATTGAGAGGGCGCTGATACCCGCGGGCAGCACATCCGGGGGGTGTCGAGGCCCCTCGCTTCGTCAGGCTTTCCGAGTGACCACGCAACGCACCACCGACGTCGCCGATCCGGCCGCGCCCGAAGCAGACGACCGTTCAGCCGCAGCCGAGGCCTGGCCGCCGGTCGGAATCGACCGCGACATCGACTCCGGAGATCGTCTGCACGAGCGGCGGCCGCTGGTGGACTACTTCGAGCGCATGCGCGAGCGCGGCCTGCTCGACTGACCGAGCCTTCGCCGTTGCGCCCTCAGCGCGTGGTCACGATCTGCCGCGCGCCGTCCTCGCCGAGGATGAACGTGTCCTCGACCTTCGCGCCGGCGATCGACGGGTTCCAGGCGAAGGCCATCCCGGGCTCAATCCGGGCGGGGTCACCTGGCACTGCCACCCGCTCGCGGCCCATGTAGGCGATCGTCCCGCCCTGGTGGTGTTCCCGCCACGCATCGGGATGACCGGCACGCGCGTAGGCGGCCTGGGCGGCTGCCAGCACGTCACCGAGCGTCCCGCCGGGCACCGTCGCCTCGTGCATGGCGCGCTCGACGTCACGCACGCCGTCGAACCGCCCTCGAAGGTCGTCGCTGAGCGGCTCCCAGTCCCGGAAGCGGGTCACCGCGACGTTGAGACCCCACTGCTCCGCCACGAGGACGAGCATCACCCGGCCACGGATCACCGTGTCGGTCGGGATGGGGTGCCGGAACCGGGCAATCCGTTCGTCGGCGGCCACGAGCACGACCGGGGATCGGCGACCGCCCAGGGACCCGGCCAGGCGTGCGGCCAGCTCCGATTCCGCGATCCCCGGCGACGCGCCGGCAAGGGTGTCCTCCACCGCCCGCGTGGCGATGCCGCCCAGCTCGACAAGTCGTTCCTGATCGAGCGGCGACAGGCGGCTCCGAAGGGCAAGGAGGTCCGCCTCCACATCTGCGTCCCGCGCCACGTTGCCGCCCGCCCGCGACCGCGCGGCCTCATACGCCCCGTCCTCGACCCACCAGTCGACCGCGTCGACCTCCCAGCCGATCGCGGCCACCTCCTCGACCGCGATCCGGTCGCGTTCGATTTGGCTGGTGATGACGAGCGCGTCGTCACGGGTGACGAGGATGCCCGCGACACCCGTCTCGCCACCGGTCACGACGTGGTTCGAGCCGCCCGCGGTGAGCCAGGCAAACGCGCGACGGGTCTCGAGGAACACGGCCGGGATGTCGCGACGCGCGAGGACCTCGCGGGTCTGGGCCAGCCGCGTCTCGGCGGCTTCGGAGCGGGTCTCGGTCACGGCTGCTCCTCCAGGATCCCGGCGCCGCCCGATGGCTCCACGACGAGGACCTTCGGGGTTCGTCCCGTCCGGCTGGGGTAGTCGCGCTCGACGGCCGCGCGGAACGCGTCCACCGCGTCGCGCCGCACGAGGTTCACGGTGCAGCCGCCGAACCCCGCGCCGGTCATGCGGGAGGCGACCACGCCGGGAGTCTCGTTGCCGATGGCGACCATGGCGTCCAGCTCGGCCGAGCTCACCTCGAACAGGTCACGCAGGGAGGCGTGGCTCGCTGCGAAGAGCCTGCCCACCGCCTCCACGTCGCCGGTCTCGAGCGCCTGGACGGCCTCTTCGACCCTCGCGTTCTCGCGGACGACGTGCTCGGCGCGCTTACGCGCGACCGGGTCCAGTCGATCGCCGTGGCGATCGAGCATGCCGATGTCGACATCACGCAGCGAGCGGACCGCCGGCTCGATCTCGGCGATGGTTGCGGCGGCGCGCTCGCATTCGGCGCGGCGGGTGTTGTACTCGGACGACTCGAGACGCCTCGGCACGTTCGTGTCGCACACGACCAGCACGTGCTCGTCCGTCGGCAGGCGGACGGGGCGGTACTCGAGCGAGCGGCAATCGAGGCGCATGGCCCGCCCCGGCTGGCCGAGCGACGAGGCGAACTGGTCCATGATCCCGCACATCACCCCGACGTAGGCGTTCTCGGCCCGCTGACAGAGCCTGGCCAGGGTCATCCCGTCGATGCCATGGGCGGCCAGGTCCGGCGGATCGAGGAGCGCCCAGGCGGACGCCAGCTCGAGGGCCGCCGAGGACGACAGCCCGGACGACGTCGGGAGGTTGCTCCACAGGACACCGCGGAGCCCGTGCAGCGCGATCCCGGCACCCTGGAGCGCCCATGCCGTCCCCGCCACGTAGTCGATCCACGCGTCGCCGGCCGGCGGGATGGCATCGAGATCGAAGCCGCGCCGGTCGCCGTCGTCCAGCAGGGTGATCTCGACGCGCCGGTCGTCCGTCGGCACGAACGCGATCCGGATCTCGAGCTCGATGGCCGCGGGCAGCACGAAGCCGTCGTTGTAGTCGGTGTGCTCGCCGATCAGGTTGACCCGACCCGGACCACGGGCGATGCGGACGGCGGTCGGGTCCGCGGTGCGTTCCGGATCGAGCGCGCGCAGCCGCTCGACGAGCATCTCGCGCGAGCCGTCGCTCATCTGTCGATCGCTCCCGGATCCATCGGGCTGAGTGCTCGGAGTGCGGCCGCCGTCTCCTCGGGCAGCGTGTCGTTGATGAACGCGCCCGCACCCGCCTCCGAGCCGGCCAGGTACTTCAGCTTCGTGGCGGTCCGGTTGGGCGGGTAGAACTCGATGTGGAGGTGATAGCCCGCATGGTCGCCGGCATCGGTCGGCCGCTGGTGGATGGCCATGATGTACGGCAGCGACATGTCGAACAGTGCGTCGTACTTGCGGATGACGGTCAGCAGCATCCGGGCCAGCCCGTCGGTCTCGCCGGCATCGAGCTCGTGCAGCCAGCCGACGTGCCGATCCGAGGCAATGTGGACCTCGTACGGCCAGCGCGCAAAGAACGGCACGGTCGCGGTCCAGCCACCACCCGTCGCGACGATCCGCCGGCCGTCTCCGCATTCCTGGTCGCGGAGGTCGCACCAGAGACAGCCACCCGTTCGGTGCCGGTGCGCCGCGGCGTTCGATGTCTCGCGCGCGAGCACGGGCGGGATCGTCGGATACGCGTAGATCTGGCCGTGCGGGTGGTGGAGCGTCACGCCGATCTGCTCGCCCTTGTTCTCGAAGACGAAGACGTACGCGACCTCGTCCCGCGCGCCAAGGACGAGCGTCCGATGCGCCCAGACCGTGATCAGGCGCCGGACGCGATCGAGCGACATCGACGCCAGCGTCGCGGTGTGGTCCGGCGTGTACACGACGACCTCGCACGCGCCGAATGACGGCTCGACCGGGGTGAGATCGGTGCCTTCCACGGCGGGCGGTGGGGGATCGGCGCGAAGCGACGGAAAGCGGTTGTCGAACACCGCGATGTCGAACGTCGGCCGGCCGATCTCGGTCGGGTGGCCGCCGGGCTTCGTCGGACAGAGCGGGCAGTGATCGGCCGGAGGCAGGAACGTGCGGTCCTGGCGGTGGGTCGCCGTGATGACCCACTCACCGAGGATCGGGTTCCAGCGGCGCTCAGACATCGTCGGCCGGCTCCGTCCCGGCCGAGGCATCGTCGGGCGTATCTGCCACCGGCGAATTGGGCCAGACGTAGTAGTGGATCGTCCGGCCGTCGCCCATTGGCTCGTCCTCGATCACGAACGCGTCCACCGGCCGGTCGGCGCTCCCCTCGGTCACCACAGGGCAAGCGGGGATGCCGTGGGACCGGCGACGAATGGACCGACGGTCTCGGGATCCGGCGTGAACGTGTAGCGCCGCCACGCCTCGAGAGCAGCCGTCGGCACGCGGGCCAGGCGATATCCCGCACCGTCCAGCGTCGGCTCGGCAGGGCCGGACGACGGCCGATCGAAGGCGTCGCGCCATTCCAGCCGATACAGGCCGGTCGGGTCGATCTCGTACTGGAAGCGCATCAGGCCGCTGCCCCAGTCGACCTGGTCGATGAGGCCCCACCAGGTGATCCCGATCACCGGCGTGCCCTCCGCCCGGGCCGCGCGGACCTCCCGGACGAGCCGGTCCAGCCAGGCCACCTTGCGCTCGTCGTCACCCGGGGCGCCCGTCTCGGCGAACACGAGCGGCCGGCCGAGGCGCTCGAAATACTGGCGCGCCAGCTCGCGCGGCCCGCGCTGCAGCTCGAGCGGCCGCGTCTCGTCGATCAGCTCGCCGTGCTCGCCGGTCCGGTACTGGTGCTCCGAATGCGGATAGTGGTCGAGCCCGACGACGTCGAGCGGGGCCGGGTGCTCGAGGAACCAGTCGAGATCCCAGCCGCTGACACCGTGGCTCGTCAGGAAGCCGTGGAAGGGATGGTCCCGGGTGACCCGTCCGCCGTACAGCTCGTGCATCCAGAATTCGACGCTCGTTGAGCCGGTCCGCGTGCGCCCGCACACCGTCGTCGAGCGCGTGGTGGTACTCGCACGTGTCGGACACGAGCATCCGGGCGTCGGGCTGCGTCGCCTGGATCGCTGCCCAGCTCAGGCACAGGCCCCGGGCCACGTTGCGTGACCCCAGGGCGAAGCTCTCCGCCCCGCGGCGGTACGGCGGCCACCCCCCGCCCTCGGCCCCGTACTGGGCGAGGATGTACGGCTCGTTCGTCGGGGTGTACCAGCGGACCCACGGGTAGCGGCGCGCGAACCGTCCGGAGAGCTCCGCCTGCAGGTCGGGGAAGACGGAGCTCATGAAGCCGTCGTGCAGCCACTCCGGGACGCCGAAGTGGAAGAGGTCCACCACGGGCTCGACCCCCAGCTGGCGCATCAGGTCGAATGGTCCGTCGAGCGAGTGCCAGTCGAACTCGTGCGGGCGGGGATTGACGACGTCCCAGCGAATCCCGTAGCGGATGGTCCTGCAGCCGGCCTCGACCGCGCGGACGAGGTCTCCTGCCCAGAACCGGTCGTGCTGGGTCAGCGCGAGCTGGTCCATCCCGATGTCCGGGAAGGTGGAGCACTCGAACCCGGTCATCCACGCGAAGTCGCGCACGGCCGGCGCAACGGCGTTCCCCGCGGCAACGCGCTCGCTCACGGGATCGGCTGGGGCCCCTCGTTCGGCCCGTTGATGACCGGGATGTCGCCGTCGAACTCCATGGGATCGATCCACATCCTGCGCTGGCCGCCGGCCTGCTCGCCGATCCGGTCGGAATCCCAGGCGTGGTACGCCATCCAGAGGTCGCCGTCCTTGTCCGCGATGATCGACTGGTGGCCCGGACCGGCGGCTCGCTGGCCCGGCTGCGACGTGAGGATCGGATTCTCCGGCGAGTCCTTGTAGGGCCCCTTCACGTTGTCGGCGGTGGCGTAGCCGACGGCGTAGCCCGCGCTCGCAAAGTTGCCGCCCGAGTAGAACATGTAGTACGTCCCGTCACGCTCGAGCAGCGTTGGCGCCTCGATCACGGCGCCCTCCCACGAGCGGTCGTTCCGGATCCCGAGCTCGGTGACCTCGCCGGTCAGCTCGAGCCCGTCCTCGCTGAGCTCCTGCAGGTAGAAGCGCGTCGGGATCGAGCAGCAGTTGCCGTCGTTCTTCCAGATGAGGTACTGCGTGCCGTCGGTGTCCTTGAAGTACGTCGCGTCGATCGAGCCGCCGAGCTCTGGCTGGCAGACGAGCGGCTCCTCACTCTCGTCGACGAGGGGTCCCGCCGGGCTGTCCCCGACAGCGGCCGTGATGCACTGGCTCGGATCCCCGAACGGGTTCTCGAGCTCCGGCGCGCTCGCGGTGTAGTACATGACGAACTTCTCGCCGATCTGGAACACCTCGGGCGCCCACGCCTTGCCCGGGCTCCAGCTCGGCAGGCCGCGCAGCGCGCTCGGCAGCGATTCCCAGTTGACGAGGTCCGTGGAGCTGGCCGTCTCGAACTGGTTGGCCTCGAACGCCTTGGTCCCGTACGCGTAGTACGTCCCCTCGTGCTCGAGGATGAACGGGTCCGCGAGGGCGCGGCTGTAGACGGGATTGACGAACTCGCCGGCACCCGGTGAGGGGGGACCCGAGGGTTCCGGCGTTGTGGACGGTGGCGCCGAGGCAACCGCCGACGGCGGGGCGGATGAGGCGACGGCGCTCGGTTCGGCGCCGCTGGGGGCTGCCGGCGAGCTGCCGTTGTCGGTGCCGCAGGCCGTGGCGGCCAGGGCCATGACCAGGAGCGGCACAAGGGCCCGGCGAGAGGTGATCACGTGAGGACTCCTGTTGGTTCGAGCGTCTCGCGGCGCTGGGCGCGTCGCTCGGCGCGCGCCGCATGCTGGATCAGTCGTTCGAGGAGGAGGCTCGCCAGCGGCCCCGATTCCGGTGCGACGCGGAATGTGGTCAGCGAGACCGCGCCACGGCCCTGGCTGAACGTCCACAGGATCGCGGCCGGCGCCCGGACCCACCCGACGAACATCCCTGCGGCAACCTCGTCGCGATGGCGTGCCGGGTCATACCCGAGGAGCACGTGGTCCGGGAGGACCTCCTCGTACGCGAAGTCGAGCGGGTTCCGCTTCGGTAGCCCGGGGAGTGTCCCGTGGTCGAGCCAGCTCCAGCTCGTGACCCAGTCGCCCTCCCACGGGCTGCGCTGTCCCGGCCAGCCGGCGTGCGGCAGGCGTCGCAGGTGGACGCTCACCCGCCGCGCCAGGTCGTGGCCTTCGGGGATCGATGCCCGGCTGCGAACCAGGAGCAGGCCCCGAGCCCCCGCGTCCAGCCGGTTCGTGAGGGCATCGGTCAGCTCGCTGGCGATGACGAGGTCGGCCGCATCGGGCGCGACGATCCGATGACCCAGCGCGAGGACGCGATCGGTGATGCCCCAGATGTCGAGTGGATCGACGATCGCGATCCCGAGCGGCGCGTCGGTGCGGCGGGCGCGTGATGGCACCACCGCGAGTCGCGTCTCGTCGACGGCACGCTCGTGGCCGGCGTCGTCGAAGGCACGGACGATGAGGTTGGCGTCCATCACGTCGGGCACGTCCGGGATCTCGGCGTTGATCGTGCCGACGTGCCGAGCACCGCCGTCCGGCCAGTCCTCGACCGGCAGCTCCCCGGCGACGCCCAGCCCGTTCGGCAGCCGCAGCTCCCAGGTCACCCGCCCACCGTCGCTCCGACCGCCGTACGAGGAGAGGTGGACATCGACGTCGAGCGGCTCGAGCGCGCACAGGTCGCGCCGCCGGATGTCGGGCACGACGACGTCCGGGGCGTTCAGCTGCGCGAGGCGCTCGTGATAGACCTTCGTGTTGCGGGCCGCGTCGAGCAGGCCGTTTGCCTCCCAGTACGCGTCGGTCAGCTCGGTGATGACGTAGCCCTGGATCGAGTCGTGCCGGCGCAGCTCGCCCGATCTCGTACTGGAGCCCGTCGAACTGGTGCCACTGGGTGGCCTCGGCGAGCTCGTCCACCGAGCCCCAGATCCGGTCCAGGCCATAGGCCACGAAGCGGCGCCGGATACCGGTCGGGCGGTAGTAGTCGCGCCCGGTCGCGAACCACCACGGCTCGCGGCCCCCGTGGTGCTCGAACAGACGGTCGAGCCGCGGGAGTCCCCACGACCCGAACTCGCTGAGGACCAACGGCTCGTCACCGCGCGGCTGCGCGTCCCCGTGCGGGCTCCAGAGCCACTGCGGGCGGCGCGCGAAGTCCTCGATCATGTGGCGCCAGCGGATCGCGTTGTCGGGCGCGACGAAGTAGACGTGGAAGTCGGCGAGGTCGGTGCTGACGTGGAAGTTCGGCGTCTGGGGCGTCTCGCATGCGCTGTTGTCGACGACCAGTCGTGACGGGTCGAGCGCCTTGAGCCAGTGATACGTGTCGCGCAGCCAGTGCCGGTCGCGCGCCTCGTACCGGAGCTGGGTGCCCCAGTCCTCGTTGATGATCGTCCAGATCACGATCGACGGATGGTTCCCGAGCTCGTCGACCATCTGCTCGAGCATCCGCCGGCCGCGTGCCGCCGCGACCGACGTGAACTTGGTCCAGTTGGGCAGCTCCGCCCAGACGAGGATTCCGGCTTCGTCGGCTGCGTCGAGGTAGGCGGGATCGGGGATCTTGATGTGGCAGCGCAGCAGGTTGATGCCCATCTCGCGTGTGAGCCGCATCTGCTCGTCGAGATAGGCGCGCGACGGTGGTGTCGCGATCGTGTCCGGGTAGTGGTCCTGGTCCAGCGCCGCGAGCATGTAGATCGGACGGCCGTTGAGGATGATCCGGCCGTCGATCGTCTCGATCGTGCGCATCCCGAAGCGGGCCTGGACCTCGTCGAGCGGCTCGCCCCCATCGAGCAGCGTGGCCCGCACGGTGTACAGATTGGGCGCATCGATATCCCACAGCCGCGGATTCGGCACAGCGAGGCGCACGACGCCATCGCTCGCGCCGTCCGTCGCGAGCTCCTCCCGCGCGACCTCGACACCGTCCGGATCGCGAACCACGAATCGGATCGCCGCGGCCGGCGGTCCATCGGGATCGCCGTCGATCGCCCAGCGGACGAGCGCCTCGCCGTCCCCGACCTCCGGGCGCACCCGGAGCGGCCGCAGGCAGGCCCGCGGCCGGCGCTCGAGGGAGACCGACTGCCAGATCCCGCTCGTGCTCGAATACCAGGTCTGCTTCCCGTGGGGCGCCTCGGAGAGCGGCAGGTCCTCCTCGAACTCCTGGGCGATCAGCACGTCCTCCACCGAGAACGCCGGGTACTCGTCGATGCCGTTGAGCGGATTGACGACCCGCACGACGAGCTCGTTCTCGCCCCCAGGCCGGACGGCGGCGCTGATATCCGCCTCGAAGGGGAGGTAGCCGCCCTCGTTCTCGCCGACGTGCGTGCCGTTGACGTAGACGCTTGCCGCGTACATCACCGCCCCGAAGCGCAGCACGACCCGTCCCCCGGCCCAGTCCGCCGGGATATCGAGGCTGCGGCAGTACCAGGCCGTGATGATCCGGTACGGCCGCGAGACCTGCGATTCCCAGGGTCCCGGCACCACGATCGGCTCGCCGTCGGGCAGCGACCCTGGGTCATAGAGCCGCTCGGGGTCGGCGATGAACCGCCACTCCCCGTCGAGGGAGTGGCTCGCGCGGGCCAGGGCCATCAGCCCTTGACGCCGGACGACGTGACGCTCTGGACGATGTAGCGCTGGGCGAAGACGTAGAGCGTGAGCACCGGCACGGCCGCGAGCACGGCACCGGCCATGAGCAGGCCGAACTGCGTCGAGTACGTGCCCTGGAAGTTGCGCAGGCCCGGCGACAGCGTGCAGCCGCCACCCTGGCAGGTGACCAGCGGCCACAGGTAGTCATTCCAGAAGCCGAGGAACGTGATGACGCCGAGCGTCGCGATGGCCGGGGCTGCGAGCGGCAGGATGACCGAGAAGAACGTGCGGAACCGGCCCGCTCCGTCCACGTATGCGGCCTCCTCGAGCTCGACCGGGATCCCCAGGAAGAACTGGCGCATGAAGAAGACGCCGAACGTGCTGGCGAGGCCCGGCAGCATGAACGCCGGCCACGTGTTCAGGAGGCCCGAGCTCGCTGACGAGCAGGTACTGCGGGACGAGGAACATGATCGACGGAGCAGCAGCGTCGTGATCAGCAGGCTGAACAGCAGGTTCTTGAGCGGGAAGTCGATCCGGGCAAATGCGTACGCCGAGAGCGACGTCAGGAGCACCGTGAGTGCCGTGCCGATGACCGACACGCCGACGCTGTTGAACATCCAGCGGAACACGGGCGTCTGCCCCCCGGACGCCAGCAGGCGCTCGAAGTTGGCCAGGCTCGGGTTGGCGGGGATGAACCCGCGGTCCCGGAAGACCTCGCTCTCGACCTTGAGCGACGTCGAGAGCATCCACAGGAGCGGGATCACGAAGAACAGCGCGATCAGGATCAGGACCGCATAGACGACGATCCTGCCGGGGCTGAAGAGCCGCCGCCCAGAGGTGGTCCGTGCTGCCGGACGAGCGGGCGCAGCGACGTCAATCGTTCGAGCCATGGTCGCCTCCTATGCCCGTTCGGTGCTGAAGAACTTGAAGTTGATCACGCTCACCACGACCATCACGATCGCCACGACCACCGCCATGGCGGCCGCGAGCCCGATGTCGAAGGGCGAGCGGAAGCCGATGTTGTACAGGTGGAGGAGGACCGGCGTCGTCTGCGCGGTGGGTGGGCCGCCGTTGGTCATGATCTGCGGCTGACCGACGAGGTTGAACGACGCGATGATCTGGAGCGTGATCACGAGCAGCAGGATTGGCCGCAGGCTCGGGATCGTGATCTTGGTGAACTGCTGCCACTTGTTGGCGCCGTCGATCGCCGCAGCCTCATAGAGGTCCGCCGAGATGGCCTGCATGCCGGCGAGCAGGATGATCGTGTTGAACCCGATGGTCCACCAGATCGTCGCAATGAGGATCGACAGCCAGGCCCACGGCTGCGAGCTCAGCCAGCCGGGCGAATTCGAGCCCGAACCAGCCGAAGATGTCCACGATGAGGCCGCCACGGCTCTGGAAGATCCAGAACCAGAGCAGGCCCACCACCGCCACGGACAGCGTCCACGGGGCGAAGTAGACCGCCCGGAAGAACGTGCGGCCCTTGAACTTGCCGTTGAGGATCGCCGCCAGACCCAGCGCGATCGCGATCAGCGCCGGGACGCTCATGAGCACGAACAGGACGGTGTTCATCAGGGTCTGCCAGAACCGGTCGAACTGGCGGTCTGCGGGGTCGAACAGCTGAGCGTAGTTCTCGAGACCGATGAATGGCGCGGCGATGCCGGTGAAGTTGTTCGCGTCGAGCAGGCTGATATAGATGCCCGCGAAGAACGGGTAGCCCACCATCAGCAGGAAGATCGCGAGGTGGGGAAGGATGAACAGGTAGGGGACGTAGGCGCGTTCGCCAATCCGCCGTCGTGCGTCCTTGTGAGCCTTTGCACCGGCTGCACCCGCCGGGGGCGCGATCATCGCCACGAGTACCCGCCTCCCTCCTCAGGAAGAACGGACGCGGTGCGGGGCAATCGCTCCACACCGCGTCCGGGTTTCATCGCCCGATCAGGTCAGAACCCGTATTGGGCCTTGCTCTCGGCGAGGATATCGGTGTACGTGGCAGCGGCCTCATCGAGGCCCGGCTTGGGATCGCCACCGTTGACCAGGATCTCGAGCAGCTTCTCGGTGACGCCACCGGGACCGCCGAGCATGTCGGCCGAGCCGGGGATCGGCGGCGGGAAGCGTGCTGCGTCGTACTGGGCAGCGATGTCGGGGATGTGCGCGATCTCGTCGAACGCCGGAGCCTCGCGGGCCTCGTTGCGCGCCGGGATCTGGCCGGCCTTGGCCCACTCGGTGGAGTTGGCCGACAGCCAGGCAATGAAGTGCTTCACGCCCTGGAGCGTGTCGCCCTCTGCCGCGCTGCTGATCGCGAGCGTGTGGGAGCCGGCCCAGACGCCCGGGTTGTCGAAGATCTGCGGGATCGGCGCGGCGCCGAAGTCGTCCCCGAGCGCCTCGGCGAGGCGGGTCGTCTGCCAGATGCCGGTGATCGCCATGCAGCTGTCACCGGACTCGAAGCTGCTGACCTCGGCGTCGGCCTCGACGTCCTGCGGATGCAGGCCGGCCTCGATCAGGCCGCGCATGTAGGTGCTCGCCTGGACGGCAGCATCGCTGTTGAAGGTTGCCTGGCTGTAGTCCTCGTTCGTCCACTCGCCACCGCCCTGATAGAACAGGGAGGCCCAGAAGAGCGACGCCGAGAAGAAGTGGTTGCTCCAGACCGGGCCCGTCACGCCGGCGTCCTTGCACGCCTGGAGAGCGGCCTCGAACGACGCACGGTCGGTGGGCGGCTCCGGAACGACGGACTTGTTGTAGTACAGCGTCGCCGGATGGACGTCGAGCGGGATGGAGAACTGCTGGTCCTTCCACATCGTGCCCGCCCAGACGGCCTCGGAGAAGTTGGCCTCCGACAGGCCGAGCTCGCCGACGAGCTCGTCGACGGGCTGGACGGTCTGGTTGGCCGCGTACAGGGCCAGCTGGTCGATGTGCATGATCATCATCGCCGGCAGGGCGCCTGCCTGGACGGCGTTGTTGATCTGGGTGTAGTACTCGGGCAGGCGCTGGAGCGTCACTTCGACGTTCTGCGCCTCCTCGTTGTAGGCCGCGACGAGGACTTCCATCTCGTCGCCGTCGGCGCCGGTCAGGCCCGTCCAGAATTCGAACGAGACGGCCGTGCCGGGCTCCTCGATCTCGCCGCCTGCGGGGGCGCTCGCGCCCGGATCCGCGCTGGCAGCGGCTCGCTTGCGCCGGGTTCGGCGCTCGTCGCCGGTGGAGCCACGCTGGCGCCGCCGGTGCTGGGGCTCGCGCCGCTGTTGTTGTTGCCGCATGCGACAACGATCAGCATGACGCTGAGAACGGTCGCCAGACCCGCGAGACGGCGACGTACCGGCCGGCCAAGGGCCGATCCTGGCGCCGCGATCGCGGTTCGGTCGAACTCGCTGTTGGCCACGTGTGCTCCTCCTCGATAACCCGCCACGACACTGCATGGCGCAGTCGGCTCTCAGGGTGGATGGGACGCCGTACGGCTCAGCCATAGAGCGATCATCTGACCTTGCAAACCCGTTGCACACCGGTCGTGCCTGCGTGGAAGAGGTGTGCGGCAGGATTGCCGAGAGTGATGCGGCACAACATAACAGTTACGTCAATGGTTGCGGCACGGTGACGCTGAGCACGAAATCGGCAGGGACTTGCACTGGAGGACTATCGTGTCCACCATTCCTTGCCACAGCGAAACCTGAGGGACTCCACAACCCATGGTGGACCGGCTCGTCGCCCGAAAGAGCTTCCACATCGACGCAGCCGAAGCGGACGGCACCGCCATGGACATGCTCAAGGCACTTGGCCATGAGACGCGGATCTCGATCCTGCGCTACCTCGGCGACCGCGTCGTGCCGGTCAACCAGATCGCCCAGGACCTGAAGCTGCCTGCCTCGACGGCGACCATGCACATCGTCGTGCTCGAGCGTGCCGGGCTGCTCCATTCGGAGATGCGTCCCGCCAGCCGCGGCCTGCAGAAGGTGTGCGCGCGGACCTACGACGAGCTGGTCATCGACCTGCCCCGCGGCGAGCACCACACCCGCGGCGTCGTCGAGCTGAGCATGCCGATCGGCGGCTATTCGGAATTCCAGGTGGATCCCGACCTGCGGGCTCGCCTCGACAGACGGGTTGATCGGCTACCTCGACGACCCGGCCTCCTTCTACGAGCCCGACCACCTCACCGCGCAGCTCGTCTGGTTCCGCTCGGGGTACGTCGAGTACCGGTTCCCCAACAGGACGCCGGTTGGCGCACCCACGATCGCCCTCCAGCTCACCGCCGAGGTGTGCAGCGAGGCCCCGCTCCACGATCCGGACTGGCCGAGCGACATCAGCGTGTGGGTCAACGACGTGCATCTCGGCGAGTGGACATGCCCGGCTGACTTCGGCGGGACGCGTGGCCGGCTCACCCCGGCGTGGTGGGAGGAGAAGGACTCGCAGTACGGTGTGCTCAAGCGCTGGCGGGTCACGAGCTCGGGCACGTCGATCGACGGGCTCGGGCTCTCCTCCGTCGGACTCGACGCGCTCAATCTGCGCACTGGCGAGCCGATCCGGGTCCGCATCGGCGTCAGGCCCGACGCGCACAACGTCGGCGGGATCAACCTCTTCGGCTCCGAATTCGGCAACTACCCCCAGGACCTCGGTCTCCGGATCGAGTACGACACCGGCCTATCACCGGTCGACGGCTGAATGCCGCCTGCCGGCAGCAACCCGCCCGAACCCCAGCGGGCCCGACCCATCCCGGAGGTACACATGGCGCGTTCCGTTCCCAGGTCCGCTCACGGTATCGGTTCGGCGATCGTCGCCGGCCTGGCGGCGGTCGTCCTCGCGGCCGGGCTGCTGCTCACGGCGGCCGCCGCACCCCAGGGCGTCCTTGCCGGCTCCGGCACCTACCGCAACCCGCTCGAGCCGGTCATCCCGGGCGACGGCATCGTCGAGAGCTGCGCCGATCCGAGCGTGCTCTACGGCCAGGAGGGCGAAGGCCGCTGGTACCTCTACTGCACCACCGACCCGCTCAACAGCGAGGACCGGGTTGAGGGCGGCGGCTTCAACTTCCGCCTGATCCCGATGCTGTCCTCCACGGACCTCGTGAACTGGGAGTACGAGGGCGATGCCTTCGAGACCCGCCCCTCGTACGCCACGGCCACGGCCGGCCTGTGGGCGCCCGAGATCACCTACCGCGATTCGACTGACCTGTATTACCTGTACTACACGGTGACCGACACGACGTTCGAGGGTGGCGGCAGCGCGATCGGCGTCGCGACGTCAGAGACCCCGCTCGGCCCGTGGACCCACGCCGACGCGCCGGTCATCGAGCCGCACGCAGCCGACTGCTGCCCGGGCTCACGCCGCTGGGTGTTCGACCCGGACGTCCTCCAGACCGCCGGCACCGACTACATCTACTACGGCAGCTACTTCGGTGGGATCTCGGTCCGAACGCTGTCCGAGGACGGGCTCACGTCCACCCCCATCGACGATGGCGATCCAACGTCGGGACGCAGAACGTCGCCGTCGCGAACAAGTTCGAGGGTGCCGAGGTCGTCTGGAACGAGGCGACCGGGTTCTACTACCTCTTCGCCTCCGCCACGGACTGCTGCCGCGGCCCGCTCACCGGGTACAGCGTCTTCGTCGGCCGCTCCACGAGCCCGACGGGTCCCTTCCTCGATCGTGACGGGATCGACCTCAATGACAATGAGGGCCCCGACGACCCGACCAACGCACGCGTCGGTGGCACGCCGGTGCTGTCGATGAACGGCAATCGCTGGATCGGTACCGGGCACAACACGGTCTTCCAGGACTTCGACGGCCAGTGGTGGACGATCTACCACGCCGTGGATGCAAGCGACCCGTACTTCGAGGACGCCGTGGGCTTCACCAAGCGTCCGGCCCTCCTCGACGCGGTCGACTGGGACAGGGGCTGGCCCGAGGTCAACGGCGGCGCCTACGCCTCCGACACCCCGAAGCAGGCACCGGCCGCACAGCCGGGCGACACAGACCAACCACAAGGCGCGCTTCGTGCGCGATCACCGGCCCGGGAAGGTTCGATGGGTCGAGCGGTTCAACACGCTGTCGAGTGCCTGGAACTGGGTCCGGAGCCGGCTGCCGGCACGTACGCGGTCGAGAACGGCGTCCTGCGCTTCGACACCCAGGCAGCCGACCTGTTCGAAAGCTCGAACAACGCCTCGGTGCTGACCCGGGATGCGCCCAACGGCCCGTACATCGTCGAGACCAAGGTCCGACTCAATGTCCCGGCCGAGGGCTGCTGCTTCAACTACGTCCAGGCAGGTCTCGTGATCTACGACGATGACGACCGCTTCATCAAGCTCGTCCACGTCTCGATCTTCAACACCCGCCAGACGGAGTTCGCAAAGGAGGTTGCGAATCGACCCGCGGGCTATCCGCGCTACGGCAACACCATCGTCGGTGCCCCCGGCGAATGGACCTGGCTCCGCATCGCGAAGACGTCCACGGAGCGAGGCAGCATCGAAGGCACCTACGGCGGCGACGATCGGTACACCGCCTATACCAGCCTCGACGGCAAGAACTGGACTCGTGGTGGCACGTGGGCGCACGACCTTGGCAGCGATGCCGAGATCGGCCTGGTGTCGATGGGTGGGTCCGGCTTCACCGCCGAGTTCGACTACGTCCGGGTGACCGGACTCCGCCGCTAGGCCCAACGGCGGGCCGGGGCGGTCTCCTCCCCGCTCCGGCCCGCCGATTTCGTCCTCGGTACGACGGTCGTCCGCTTCGGCGGGCGGCCGTTCGCTGTGTCCGCGCCATCACGAGCGGACCATGTTGTACAGCCTTCGCACGTTACAACCTTGTACAATGGGTTGACAGAAGGAGAACCGGCCGCTAACTTGCACCTGGAACTTGTACAAAGGTTGTACAAGGCAGCACAGCAAGGGATCGGACCATGCGCTACCTCAACGCCTTCGCACTCCTTCTCGTTATCGTCGGCGGGCTCAACTGGCTGCTCGTCGGGCTGCTCCGCTTCGACCTCGTGGCGACGCTCACCGGATCCGAATTCGGCGAGACGAATGTGCTCTCGTCCCTCGTGTATGCGCTCGTCGGGATTGCCGCGATCGCCCTCCTCCCGGTGCTCGCACGCTGGCTGACCGCCGAGCGTGCCACTGCCGAGGCCTGAGCCCGGCCCGAGGTCATCCAGCCCGACAGCAACGTCTCGAACGGGGTCATCCACGTGATCGACCAGGTGCTTCTCCCCGCCTGAGTCTTCCCCGCTCCCCGGCGCCGATCGTGGTCTCCACGGTCGGCGCCTTTTTCGTGTCGGCCGGTGCTAGTAGAGCATCGTCGTGCCGGTCGGGAAGGCGAACTCGAAGGTCGACGGCTGCAGGGCTGCGTCCGGTGCCAGGTCGACCACCTCCGCGTCGCGGGTGACCTCTCCGCCGATCGTCTCCACCAGCCGCACGATGATCCCCGTCTCCCGATCGACCCGAATCGTGATCGCGAAGTCCGGCCGATCCGCGGCCATCTCGATCGCTCGAGGATGGGCGCATGTCAGGACGATCGCCTCGCGACCGTTGACGACCTCGGTGCCGACGACCTGGCACTGCCCGGTGGCAAGGACGTTCTGGCAGTAGCCCGCGGGGTGGATGAATGTCTCGGGCAGGGTCTCGGCCGGGAGGGTCGTCACGGGCTCGTAGACCTGGGCCGTACCCGGGAAGTCCCGGTCGGCGAGACCGCGCGGCCGGACCCGCATCGGTCGCTGGGTCCCGAGCTTGTGCCGGCTCGAGTAGGTCCGGACGAGATCCCCGTCAGTGATCCAGATCTCGTACTCGCCGATGGGGCCCGCGCCCGGCTGGCTGCTCATCACGCGCGACGTGCCGGGATGCCGGATGGCCACTTCCATCTCGACCGCCGACTCGCCCCGCGCGGTCCATGTCCGCTCCACGATCCGCATGCGCAGCGTCCCGAAGCGGAGCTCGGCGTCGCGCATGAAGTCGAACAGCTCCGCCACCGTTGGGAGGCCGGCGGCGAGCGCGGCACGTTCCGGCAGCCGGCGGCCATCGATCGGCGCAGGAACGGCAGCGGCGCGGTCCCACAGACGTGGAGAGGTCATCGCGCCGGATTGTACCGGTCGATCCCGCCCTCTATGGTGGTCGGCATGCCAGCCTCTCGACGCTCAGGCGTGCGTGCCTGCCTGCTGCTCGCCGCTGTGGTGCTGGCGGCAGGATGTGAGGCCGTTGCGCCCGTCGTCGAAGCACCGACGCTCGTGATCGAGGCCCAGGACATTGCCTTCTCGCCGGAGCGGGTCGAGATACCGGCCGGCGTCGTGCTCCGTGTTGTGTTCCGAAACCTCGACGAGGGGATTCCGCACGCCGTTCGGGTCGAGCCGATGCGGTCCGGCGTGGTGGCACCCGTGCTGTTCGAAACCTCGATCGTGAATGGCGTCGTGGAGCAGGAGTTCGATCTCGAGCCGCTGCAGCCGGGTCCCTACCTCTTCTCCTGCCCGGTGCATCCGAACATGCAGATCGAGGCGGAGGCGCGCTGAGCTAGCCGCCGGCGGGCCCCGCGCCGAGACCGGGCTCCGTCATGGCGGCCGGGTCGAGCAGCCGGTCGAGCTCGGCGGGTCCGATGCCGCGCTCGAGAGCCAGCTCTCGAATCGTGCGGCCCGTGCCAACGCCTCCTTGGCCAGCTTCGCCGCCTCGTCGTACCCGATGATCGGCGCGAGCGCGGTCGCGAGCATGAGGCCCTGCTCGACGAGCTGCGGACCTCGCTCGGTGGCCTCGAGCCCCTCGACGCAGCGAGCGCTGAAGTTCTCGGCCGCGGCGCTCAGCAGCGCGATCGATTCGAGCAGCGCGCCGGCGGTCACCGGCAGCATGACGTTGAGCTCGAGGAAGGAGCCGGTCTGGCCGAACGCCACGGTGGCGTCATTGCCGACCACCCGCGCGACGACCATCGTCAGGCTCTCGACGATGACCGGGTTCACCTTGCCGGGCATGATGCTCGAGCCGGGCTGCGTCTCGGGAGGGCGAGTCTCGGCCAGGCCGGCCCGCGGGCCCATGCCCATCAGCCGGACGTCGGAGGCGATCTTCCAGAGCGCCAGCGCGATCGTCCGGAGCGCGCCGTGGGCGGCGATCGCGGCGTCGAGCGTGGCCTGGGCGTGGAAGTGGTTCGGGGTCTCGCGGACGTCGAGCCCGGTCAGCCGGCGAGCCGGGCGCAGGTCCGCACCGCGAACTCGGGATGGGCGTTGATGCCGGTGCCGACCGCCGTCCCGCCGAGCGGGCACCGACGAGCAGCTCCGCCTGCGGCGGCGCGGGCCCGACGGATCGCCTCCTCGACCTGGCCCGCGTAGCCCCGGAACTCCTGGCCGAGCCGGATCGGCGTCGCGTCCTGGAGGTGCGTGCGGCCCGTCTTGACACCGGCCAGAACGCGTGCGCCTGGCGACGAGCGCGGCGTGCAGCCGTTCGAGCGCCGGGAGCAGGCGCTCCTCGATCGCCAGCGGCGCCGCCAGCTGGAGCGCAGTCGGGATCGACATCGTTCGACGACTGGCAGCGGTTGACGTGGTCGTTGGGGTGGACCGCGGGCGTCGCCGAGCCGGCGCGGCGCGCGAGGTGCGCGACGACCTCGTTCATGTTCGTGTTCGTCGAGGTCCCGGAGCCGGTCTGGTAGACGTCGATCGGGAACTGCGTCGTCGTGATCGCCGTCGGCGACCTCTGCGGCGGCCGCGGCGATCGCGTCTGCCACGTCGGGCTCGAGCAGGCCGAGCTCGGCCGTTCGTCTCGGCCGCCGCCTGCTTGATCAGGGCAAGCGCCCGGAGGAACGCGACGCGGGAAGCGCTGGCCGGAGATCGGGAAGTTGAGGACTGCGCGCTGGGTCGAGGCGCCGTACAGGGCGTCGGCCGGAACCTCCATCTCGCCCATCGAATCGCGTTCGATGCGGGTGGTCCGCCTGGCTGGTCCGTCATCGTCCCGATCGTACGCGCCCCGCGCAGGGACGTCGGTGCGACGACGCCGGATGGGGCCAGCGCCTTGACGACACTCGGGCCCATGTCGCTTCGAGAGCCGTAGGATGCCGACGATCCGCGCCAACGGGCTCGACATCGGCTACGACGTCGCCGGCCGGGTCCGCCGCTGCTCATGCTCCACGGGGCGACATCGCTGGCGCGGGTCGACTTCGGCGCCGCAGCTGGCGCTCTTCACAAGGCATTCCGCGTCTACATGCCCGACGCCCGCGGTCACGGCCGAACCCGCTGGGATGCCGCCGATGGGTTCCAGGCACGACTGGCTCGTCGCCGACGTCGCTGCGTTCGCCGACGCGCTCGACCTCGAGACCTTCCACCTGCTCGGCTTCTCGATGGGCGCGATGACGGCGCTCCAGCTCGCTTCGCACCAGGCGGATCGTGTCCGAACGCTCGTCGTGCGTCGGGATCACGACCCAGCGCGAGCCGCGCGCGAGCGTCGCGCCGCCGGCTCATGGACCCGGTCCGCATCGACCGGTCAGACCCGGACTGGGCGGCCGACCTCGACCGCCAGCACGATCCTGGCCAGGGAGCGGGCGCGTGGCGGCGGCTGCTTCCCGCGATCGCCGCCGATGTCGCCGGCCAGCCGCTCCTCACGCCGCGCGACCTCCGACGGATCGACGGCGCCGATCGCTGGTCGTCGCCGGCGACCGCGACCCGTTCGTGCCGGTCGACCATGCGTGGGGCCTGCAGCGCCAGATCACGGACGGCCGGCTGCTCGTCGTTCCCGACTGCGGCCATCAGGTGAGCGTCCGGCGCCCGGTGTCTGAACGAGGCGCTCGCAACGTTCTACCGTTCGACGGAGCTGGCGGCGACCCAACGCGCCGAGTCGACGCCGGTCCATCGCTCGCCAGCGCCCGCTGAGCTCGGACCACCACAGGAGGCTGCCATGACCACGCTCCTTGCCCTGTACCGACCGACCCGACGGTGGTCCCGAGGCGCAGGCCGAGTTCGAGCGCCGCTACGCGACCGAGCACCTCCCCCTGGTCGCCGGGACGCCGGGTCTCCGCTCGACCAGGGTGCAGCGTGTCTCCCAGGCGCTCGGCGAGCGAGACGGACCTCGTGCTCGTGACGGCGATGCAGTTCGACGATCGCGCCGCGCTCGACGCCGGTCTCGCATCCGACGCCGATGCGCGCCGCGGGTCGGAACCTGCGCGAGATCGCGCCGGGTCTCAGCACGCTCCTGGTGCTCGAGGACGCCGACGACCTGTCGAGCGCCGGCAAGACCTGATCGGCCTTCCGCGGGCGCTCCGGGCGGTGGATACTGGAAGAACGCCGACCGAGGACGTACCGTGACCGACGAGCCACCCGAGACCGACGAGCCCACGAGCGTGACGACGGCACCGAGTCCTGCTTCTCCACACGTGTCCGTCGAGATGGCGCCGGGCGGGCGAGACGGCGTTGCGCTCGTCACGATCGACCGTCCCGACGCCCTCAACGCCCTGACCTTTGCGATCGTGGACGCGATTGCGACGGCCCTGGAGACCCTCGATGCCGACCCCGCGTGCCGGGCCATCGTGGTCACAGGCGCCGGCGACCGCGCCTTCGCGGCGGGCGCCGACATCAAGGAGCTCGCCGTGCAGACGCCCACCGGGCTGGCACGCGATGACCCATTCGACGCCGTGGGATCGCATCCGGGCGATCGGGCTGCCGCTCGTCGCGGCGGTGCGCGGGGTTCGCGCTCGGTGGCGGCTGCGAGCTTGCGATGGCCTGCGACATGATCGTGGCCGCCGAGGACGCCCAGTTCGGCCAGCCCGAGATCAAGCTCGGGGTGATGCCGGGTGCCGGGGGAACGCAGCGGCTGACCCGGGCGATCGGGAAGGCCCGCGCGATGGAGCTGATCCTCACCGGACGGACGATGGACGCGCGGGAGGCCGAGGCCGCGGGGCTCGTCACGCGGGTCGTCCCAGCCGCCGACACGCTTCACGCCGCGCTCGACCTGGCCGGAGCCATCGCGGCCATGCCCCCCGTTGCGGTCCGAGCAGCGAAGCGATCGATCCTGCGGGCGGAGGAGCTGCCGCTGGCCGCCGGGCTCGCATTCGAACGACATGAGTTCTACCTCCTCTTCGCGAGCGAGGACCAGCGCGAGGGGATGGCTGCCTTCACCGAGAAGCGAACGCCGGCCTGGAAGGGCCGCTGAGAGGAGCGCGATGGAACGGGATTCGTTCGACACAGCCGAGGGCGGGAGCGACTACGGTCGCGACCTGGAACGCGACATGGGCAACGAGCCCCCTGCCTCCCTCCGGGACAGCGCGCCCGACTACCTGGCACCCATCGACGCCACCTCACCCGTGAGCGGCCACATGCCGCCCCCGGAGCCGGTCGCATCGGCGGCCGACACGCCCGAGCACGACTGGAACCTCGCCCGGGGCCTGCTCTACCCGTCGTTCAGGCCGATCGGCATGCAGGGCGAGTCGCTCGCGACGCTCGACCTCGATCCCGAGCACGCGGGCAGCCACTCGCATTCGCAGCCGCTCGTCGACGACGGCCCGGAGGGGATCCCGGTCGTCTACGCGCTCGATGCGGGCGCCTTTGACGTGATCGTGAACGGCGACCACCTGCGAACGTGGGGGATCGGCGGGGTCGAGCTCCAGGATGCGGCGATGCAGAACCTCGCTGCCTGGTCGAACACGGCGCCGTGGACGGACGAGATCTCGGGCGAGCGGCGGCTCATCAGCTCCGATTCGGGTGACGGCTGGGACGCCGTGCGGATCCTGCTCCCCGACGTGCTCGACCACCTGGCCCGTGAGCTCGGGCCGCACGGGCGCGTCCTCGTCGGCATCCCGGAGCGGCATCTCCTCGTTGCAGGCTCGCTGCGGCCAAACGACGACGAGTTCGCGAGCCTCTTCGCGGACTTCGTCGTCGAGACATCGGGTGGCGCCGACGAGCCCGTCGACCGGCGCGTGTTCGAGATCGTCGAGGGTCGGCTCGTCGAGTTCGCGGGCGTCGCGGTCGTCTGAGGTGGCGGGCGCCGGCGACTTCACGGCCCTTCGGTTCGAGGTCGTCGACGCGATCGCGACGATCACCCTCGACCGGCCCGATGCGCTGAACGCGCTGACGGTCGCCTCCCGCCGGGAGCTGTTCGCGGCCTTCGAGGCGATCGCCGCCGACACGTCGATCCGCGCCGTCATCCTGACCGGCGCCGGTCGTGCCTTCTGCTCCGGGCAGGACCTGCGCGAACGGCTGGAACCGGACGCGGCCCCGCTCGACGTCGAGCTGCGCGACCGCTACAACCCGATCATCCGGGCCATGCGATCGCTCGACCGCCCGATCGTCGGCGCGATCAACGGCATCGCGGCCGGAGCCGGTGCGTCACTCGCCTTTGCCTGCGACCTGCGGATCGCCGCGGAGGGCGCCTCATTCCTGCTGGCGTTCGGGCGCGTCGGCCTGATCCCGGACAGCGGCGCCACGTGGCTCCTGCCACGGCTCGTGGGACCGGCGAAGGCCGCGGAGATGGCCCTGCTCGCCGAGCCGCTGGCCGCCGCGGACGCGGAACGGCTCGGGCTCGTCGCCAGGGTCGTCCCGCCGGACACGCTCCTCGACGAGGCGCGTGGCGTCGCCGTCCGCCTTGCCGGTCTCGCGCCCCGTGCCGTGGCCGGGACGAAGCGCGCGCTCAATGCGGCATGGACGAACGACCTGGACGGCGCGCTCGAGTTCGAGGCGCGGCTCCAGGGTGAGGCAGGGGCCAGCCCGGATCACGCCGAAGGGATCGCGGCCTTCCTTGAGAAGCGAGCGCCTCGGTTCAGGGGCGGCTGATCGGCCGATGCGCACGCAGCACGTGCATCTCGGCGCGACCCGGCCGGCGTGCGGTGGGATTTTGAGCAGCGACCGTGATCCCCGCGTTCGAAATCGTTCGCTGCGGGGCCAGTCCTTCCGTTCATGCACCCGTGGACTGGTACACACGTGAATGTCGTCCCAACCATGGTGCTCATTCCGCAGGTGACTGCCTGAGGCGGATTCCGGCAGGGATCGCCCCCAAGACTCGCGTACTAGTCCGCTGAGGAATGGGCAGCAACCTCTGGGCGTCCGGTCCGTGCCCGCCGGGTCTCGGGCGGGCATGGTCAGGAGACGGTCAGTCGAGGAACGGCAGGACGAAGTCGTAGCTGTTCCGGGTGTCGACCCGCCACGAGTAGTCGGCGCCGTGGCAGGTGCCACTGAACCCGTACGACACGACCGCCACGATCTGGTTGGTGCCTTCCACGAAGAGTGGGCCGCCCGAGTCACCGGAGCAGGTTCCGCCGCGGCCACCGGCCGCACTCGGGTTGTTGAGCGTGTGGAGGTTGCCGCTCTTCGACGCACGGCCGTTGACCTCGACGATCCTGGACGTCGACACGTAGCGCGACTCGATGTCCATCGGCTTCGGCTGGATCGACTGGATGCCGTAGCCGACCGACTCGATCAGCGCGAAATTGCGATTGCGGGCCACGCGCACGAGCTCCTCGGCAGTGCCCAGCGGTGCCAGCTCACCGTACGTCTCCATCTCGACCGGCTCGCTCAGGACCACGACGCCCACGTCGTAGTTCGTCGGGAAGTCCGCGAAATCGTCGTACTGCGGGCTGGGATAGGCAGTTCCCTGCACGTACTTGTCACTGGCCTCGAGCCAGGCCGCCCGCTCGGGATACGGGTTTGCCGGGTTCCGGGCAGGCCAGCCCGCCAGGGCCTCGGTCGGGTCGAACGTGACCCAGATGTCGGTCCCGCCGCTCGAAGCGCCATCGTCGCCGCCGAACCCGATGTCGAACACGCAGTGGCCCGCGGTGAGGACGACGGTCGGGGAGAGGAGCGTGCCGGTGCAGCTGAACCACGACTCCTCGGAGGGGACGTAGTAGATCAGGAAGCCGACGTACGGATGCTCGGTATCGGGCTCGCCGTAGGTGATCGCGCTCACCGGGGCAGCGGTCATCAGGAGCATCGCCAGCACGCCGAGCACGGTGAGGCGCAGTCGCTTCATCCAGGTCCTCCGTCACCCCCGGCGGCCCATCTCGCGAACCGGGAGGATAGCCCGCAGGGCCGAAAGACGCGGAGCGGCCGGCAAGTGGGCCTTGACGGCGTGGGGCTCTGGGACCAGACTCGGCCTAACGACCGTTAGTTAGGTGAGTTGTGGTCGAGACACCACGGCGTCGCGCCATCGAGGATGCGGCCAGCAACCTGTTCCGCCGGCACGGCTACGCGGCGACGAGCGTCCGCGACATCGCGCGCGCGCTCGACATCCGCGGCCCAAGCCTGTACGCGCACGTCACCTCGAAGGAAGAGCTCCTGTGGTCGATCGTCGATCGGGTCGCATCCCGGTTCGAACGCGCTGCGGCGGCCGCCACGGCGTCGGCCCCCGATGCGGTGCACCGACTGGGGGCGCTCGTGCGCGCCCATGTCGGCGTCGCGACCGACGACGTGGGCGAGGCGTCGGTGTTCATCCATGAATGGCGGCACCTCGCGGGGGATCGGCCGGGGGATCGTGCTTCGGCGCCGCGACGAGTACGAGGCGCAGTTCCGCGAGTGCATCGCCGCGGGCATCGCCGACGGTGCCTTCGTCATGACCGACCCGGGTCGCCTCTACCTTTCTGCTCACCGCCCTCAACGGGATCCCAAGCTGGTATCGCGCCGACGGTCCCGTGCCGCCGGCCCATCTCGCTGAGCTTATGCGGACATGGCCGTCCGCTCCCTCACGGAGGCGACCCGATGACCGATCCGCTCGCGCTCGATCCCGTCCTTGCACCCCAGGAGCGCAGCCGGCTCCCATTCAATGACGACGACCTTCGCATGACGAACGGTTCGCGCATGTTCGAGGCGCACGTCACGGGTGGAGGCAAGGTGGAGGCCACCGACTGGATGCCGGACGAATACCGGACGGCCGTGCTCCGGTTCGTCGAGATGCACGCGAACAGCGAGCTGATGGGGGTGCTGCCTGAGCGCGAGTGGCTCATGCGGGCGCCGACGCTGCGCCGGAAGCTGGCGCTGACCGCGAAGGTGCAGGACGAGGTGGGGCACGCCCAGCTCCTGTACCGGGTCGCCGAGGACCTCGGGAAGCCGCGGGCCACGATGGTCGAGGACCTGCTCGACGGAAGACGAAGTTCCACAACGTCTTCCACTACCCCACGAAGACGTGGGCCGATGTGGGGATCATCGCGTGGCTCGTGGATGCCGCCGCGATCGTGGCCCAGCAGGCGCTGCGCGACTCGAGCTACGCCCCGTATGCGCGGACGATGCGCAAGATCTGCTGGGAGGAGTCGGTCCACATCATGCACGGGCGCGACATCGTCGTGACCATGGTGACCGGACCCCCGCACAGCGAGCGATGATCCAGGAGGCGCTCGATCGCTGGTGGGGGCCGCTGATGCAGATGCACGGACCGCGCTCGCCGCGGGAGAAGGATCGCGACCTGCACTGGCGGATCAAGGCGAAGACCTCCGAGGAGCTGCGCCAGGAGTTCCTGTCGATCTACGTGCCGCGGCTCCTCGAGCTCGGCCTGACGCTTCCCGACCCGGAGCTTCGGCTACGACGAGGCCGAGGCGGTCTGGCGGTACGGCGAGCCGGACTGGACGAGCTCCGGACCGTCGTGACGAACCACGGCCCGATGTCGCGAGGAGCGGCTCGACGTTCCGGCGCGGCGTAATGGGATGCGACGGCATGGGTGCGTGACACGATCCTTGCGGCACCGCGGGCGGCGGCCGATGACCGAGCTGCCGGCCGGCGTCGTGCCGTGGGAGGTCTTCCGGCAGGAGAAGGAAGGCGACCCGATGAAGCACGGCGGAAGCGTGATGGCGCCGGACGCCGAGCTCGCCATGCACTACGCCCGCGAGCTGTACGGCCGGCGGCAGGAGAGCGTCGCGCCTGTGGGTCGTGCGGCGGGACGACATCCACGACCTGAGCGATCCGGACCTGCTCCAGCCGCCGCTCGACCGATCCTTCAAGAAGCCGGGCGGCTACGTCATGCGCGACAAGCTCGCGGCCGCCCGGGAGCAGTCGGGGCAGACGAAGCCGAAGGCGACGAAGGCATGACGCCCGAGGTCGGCGCGCTCGTCCCGGCGACCCGCAACGCGCTCGAGCTGCTGCTCCTCGCCATGGCAGACGACGAGTTCGTCATCGGGTTCTCCGACTCGGAGTGGACCGGCATCGCGCCGCTGCTCGAGGAGGACGTGGCGATGAGCTCGATCGCCCAGGACGAGCTCGGCCACGCGGCGGCGCTGTACCGCGCTGCTCGCCGAGGTCCTCGACGACGGTCGCGACGCCGACGCAATCGCCTACGACCGCCAGCCGCGACGGGCTACCGCCACGCCCGGCTGCTCGACCACGGCCGTGGCGACTGGGCGATGCGATTGCCCGGCGATACCTGTACGACACGGCCGACGGCGTCCGGCTCGACGGCCCTCGCTGCGTCGTCGTTCGGGCCACTCCGGCAGCTGGTCGGCAAGATCGCGCGCGAGGAGCGCTACCACCGCATGCACGTGGCGGCGTGGCTCGAGCGGCTGGCGACGACGCCCGGTGAGCCGCGCGCGCCGGACTCATCGACCGCCATCGGACCGCTGGTGCCGGACGCCGCGACCGTCTTCACGCCGCTCCCGGCGAGCTGGCCTCGTCGAGGCCGGCATCATGCGATGCCACCGGTGAGCGAGCTCGAGACCATCGCTGGCGGGCCGACGATCGGACCGCGTGCTCGACCGGCTCGGCCTGCCGATGCCCGCGCCCGTCCGGTGATGCGACCAACGCGCCGAACCGCGCACTCGGATGCGTTCCGCTGGCGCTGTGGACGAGTTCACCGCCGTCCGCGCGGGTCGGAGCCGGGGGCGACGTGGTGACCGTCGCCGCCCCGGTCGTCGGACGAGACCGCGGTCCGGTCGGGCCGCTCGCCGACGTGCCCGACCCGAGATCCCGGTCGTGTCGATCGTGGATCTCGGCATGGTCGAGCGCGTCTCCGTCGCGCCCGGACGGGATCGCGGTCGAGCTCCTCCCCACGTTCGTCGGCTGCCCGGCCGTCGAGCTGATTCGGGACGCCGTCGAGGAACGGCTCAGTGCGTTTGGGCTGCCGCTCGAGGTCGCGCTTCGACTACGCGTTCCGTGGACTCCGAGCGGATCACCGAGGCGGGTCGCGAGCGACTCCGGCGGTCCGGGTTCGCGCCGCCCCGGAGGATGGCGCGCAGCTGCCCGTCGCTCGTCCAGCTCGGGACCCCGGTTCCGTGTCCGCACTGCGGTCGCGACGGACCGTCCTGAGAACGCCTTCGGCCCGACCCAGTGCCGCGCGATCCATCACTGCCGGCCTGCCGCCAGCCGTTCGAGGCGTTCAAGCCGGTCTGAGCCAGGCGTGATCGGGGTCGTCGGAGCCGGGACGATGGGCGCCGGGATCGCGCAGGTCGCGCTCGAAGCCGGTCACGAGGTGGTCCTCCACGACGTCGACGACACGCCATCGAGCGCGGCCGCGGCAGGGTCCGGGACGGACTCGCTCGCCGCGCGGCGAAGCTCGAGCTCGACGCCGATTCGATCGACGACTGGGTCGACGGCCGGCTCGCGCGGCTGCGCGGGACCCTCACGCTCGACGCCGTGGCCGCCGAAGCGGACGTGGTCATCGAGGCCGCCCTCGAGGACCTCGACGCTCAAGCGGACGATCTTCCGGGCCCTCGACGCCGAGGCGCCGCCCGACGCCATCCTGGCGACGAACACGAGCGCCCTCTCGATCGACGCGGTCGCCGACGGTGCACTGCAGCGCCCCGAGCGGGTCGTCGGACTCCACTTCTTCAACCCGGCCCCGGTCATGGCGCTCGTCGAGGTCGGCCCGGGGCCGGCGAACGGACCCGGACGTCGTCGAGCGCCGCCGCTGCGCTGGTGCGAGACGTGGGGCAAGACGGCCGTCCGGTGTGCCGACCGCCGGGGTTCATCGTCAACCGGGTCAATCGGCCGTTCACCCTCGAGGCGCTCTCGATGCTCGAGGCCGGGCGCGGCGACGTCGATCCGGCATCGACGCGGCGGTTCGGGCCGCCGGCTTCCCGATGGGCCCGTTCGAGCTCATGGACCTCGCGGGAGTCGACGTCAACCTGGCCGCGGCGCGGGGCGATCATGCCGCGATCGGGCCTCGGGCGACCCGCTGCGGACCAATTCCGCCCGTCGACCGATCCAGGAGCGCCTCGTCGCGGCGGGCCAGCTCGGGCGCAAGACCGGCCGCGGCTTCCACCGACGACAGCTCGGGCCAGCCGGTGGCTCAGGGGCCGGCCGCAGATCCGGTCGTCGCGGAGCGGATCGAGCTCGCGATCGTGAGCGAGGCGTACCGCGCGGACGCCGACGGCGTAGCGGACCGAGCTGCGATCGACCTCGCGCTCCGACTCGGCGCCGGGCACCCGCAGGGCCCGTTCCAGCGGTGGGCGGCGCGTGGGCGAGCGCCGGCGATCCTCGCGGCGCTCGGGAGATTCCGCGAGGCGGGCCCCCGGTTCGAGCCCGCCGGGACGCTTCTGTCCCAGGGCACCGCCCCCAGGCGGGACTGACCGGTCATCGCACCTACAATCCAGCCATGACCCGTGACCTGCACCGGCCCGTGCGCGAGGCCTGGATCGTCGAGGCCGTCCGGACGCCCGTCGGCCGCTACGGCGGCGCGCTGGCGTCCGTCCGGCCCGACGACCTGGCGGCGGCCGTCCTCCGGGCCGTCGTCGACCGGGCCGGCATCGACCCGGCTCTCGATCGAGGACGTGATCCTCGGCTGCGCGAACCAGGCCGGCGAGGACAATCGCGACGTCGCGCGGATGGCCGCTGCTGCTGGCCGGCTTCCCGGTCGAGGTCGGCGGGCTGACCGTCAACCGCCTGTGCGGCTCGCGGGCTCCAGGCGATCAACACGGCGGCGCACGCGATCGCGGTCGGCGACGGCGACGTGTTCATCGGCGGCGGCGTCGAATCGATGACCCGGGCGCCCGTACGTGATGGCCAAGGCCGAGCGGCCTGGGACCGCGGCCCGCGCGAGCTGCACGACACGACGCTCGGCTGGCGGTTCGTCAACCCGAAGCTCGCCGAGCTGCACTACCCGTACTCGATGGGCGAGACCGCCGAGAACGTCGCCGAGCGCTGGGGGGTCGGTCCGCGAGCGGCAGGACGCGTTCGCGCTCGCAAAGCCAGCAACGCGCGGTCGCCGCGATCGAGGCCGGCCGGTTCGACGACCAGATCGTCCCGATCGAGGTCCCGCAGCGGAAGGGCGAGCCCATCGTCGTCGCCCGCGACGAGCATCCCCGCGCCGACACCTCGCTGGAGGCGCTGGCCCGGCTCCGGCCGGCGTTCGCGCGAAGGCGGCACGGTGACGGCGGGCAACAGCTCCGGGATCAACGACGGGGCGTCGGCGGTGCTCGTCGTCGAGGCGGAGCGCGCCCGCGCGCTCGGCCTGCGGCCGCATGGCCCGCGTCGTCTCGACGGCGGTCGCCGGCGTCGACCCGGCGGTCATGGGCATCGGGCCCGTGCCGGCGACGCGCAAGGCGCTCGCGCGGGCCGGGATCGCCGTCGACGACCTCGACCTCGTCGAGCTCAACGAGGCGTTCGCGTCGCAGTCGCTCGTCTGCATCGACGAGCTCGGGCTCGATCCCGCGCGGGTCAACGTCAATGGCGGCGCGATCGCGCTCGGGCACCCGCTGGGCATCGAGCGGCGGCCGGCTCATCACGATGCTGGCCCACGAGCTGCGCCGGACCGGCGGGCCGCTACGGCCTCGCGACGATGTGCATCGGCGTCGGGCAGGGGATCGCGACGGTCGTGGAGCGCATCGACGACTGAGGACGCGCGCGGATCACCACGGCTCCGCGGACCCATGCCGGCGCTCGGATCGTCGCCCCGGCAGCATGCCGCCCGCAGCGGCGACGAGGGCAAGAATGACCCCGGCCGCGACGAGCGCCGTCGACTGCGTCACGAGATCCGCGCTGAGAGCACCGAACGTCGACGTGACGAGGGCCGGATCGACCGCGGACGTCGCCTCGCCGGCCGTCCTCCCGCCAAGCGCAACGAGGGCCAGACCGGCTGCGCCGCCGATCGCCACGGCAGCCCCCGCCCATACGACCGCCCTGCGACGCCGATACGCGAGGACGACCGCCAGCAGACCCAGCGCGAGCGCCGCGAGGGGCACGATCACGGCCAGCTGCCCCAGCGTCCGGGTGCCGTCGCGGGCCGATGCCAGGCCCTCCGCCTCGGCGAGCACGATCTCCGTCCGGGCCAGCTCGAGCACCGACCCAGCGACCCCCTGAATGCGTGGGTCGAGCGCCGCGATAACCGCTTCGAACAAGTCCCGCAGGTCGAGAACGACCTGATCGCCCTCGAAGCGAACCGGACCGCGCGCGGCCGATCCACGGACCAGAGCATCGTGGACCGCGGCGATGAGGTCCGCGCGCGCCGCTTCGACTCGCGGGTGGTCCAACCCGGCACGAACGAGCGGCTGGAGCCCAGCCGCGAGCTCGTCGTCGCTCGCGGTGACGCCGGCACCCACGAGCGGCCCGATCAGGAGCCGGACGCGATCGTCGGCCTGCACCAGCGCCGTGAGCAGCTCCTCGGACAGGCGTTCGGCCAGCGCCGCTTCAGCGACGGGCGTCTCGAGGGCCCGCGTCACGGTGGCCTCGAATGCCGCCTCGTCGAGCACGGTCCGACCAGCCCAGACCGACGCGTTGGCCAGCCCGACGACAGGCACGAGCGCGAGGAGCAGGAGGGTCGAGAGGAGCTGTCGTGGCACCGCGGCAGTGTAGGGTGGAGCCGGCGCGGTCGATTTCGACGCCACACTTGTCGGAAACCGTTGTCGTGCGTACGATTGCACCAGACGGGCCGCTGCGCCCGCACGAGTGCACTCATCGCCCTCCGAAGGAGGAACGCAACCGATGCTGGATCAGGGGACAACCGTCGTCAGCCTCACCGATGCGGCCGCCGGCAAGCTGCAGGAGCTGACGAAGGAAGAGGCGAACCCGGACATCGGGCTGCGCGTCTACGTCTACAGCGGCGGCTGCTCCGGTTTCCGCTACGGGATGATGCTCGAGGACGCGCCGACGCCCGAGGACAACGTCCTTGCGGTGAACGGGATCAAGGTCTACGTCGACGGCAAGAGCATCGACCTGCTCAAGGGCAGCCAGATCGACTACGTCGACACGCTCATGGGCGCGGGCTTCACGGTCAACAACCCGAACGCCGTCGCAGCCTGCGGCTGCGGCTCGTCGTTCCGGACCGCGGACGACGGCGGCGCGCCGAAGGGCTGCGCGCACTAGACGCTCCCCGGCCCCCAATCGCGGGGTCGATGTAACGAACGAGGCCGTCGGGCAACCGGCGGCTTCGCGATTCTCGGCCTAGACTCGCGGCGTTCATGGAAGTGCCGCTGTTTCCGCTCCATACCGTGCTGTGCCCGGGCATCGTGATGCCGCTGCACATCTTCGAAGAGCGGTATCGAGCCCTGACCCGCCACTGCATCGAGACCGGATCGCCGTTCGGGATCGTGCTGATCCGCGAGGGCGTCCAGGTCGGCCCCAGCACGTCCCTCTCGGTCGCAGGCGTCGGCGCCCTGGCCGAGATCCGGGAGGCGAGCCGCTACGCCGACGGGCGCTACGACCTCCTGGTCGCCGGCACCGGCCGATTCGCGCTCGAGGGCGTGGATGTCTCCAGCGAGCCGTACCTGGTCGGGACGGTGACGGGTCTCGATGATGACGTCGGCGACGAGAGCCTCGCGGAGCACCTCAGCGCCGCGGCAGTCCGACGTTTCGTGAAGTACCTCGAGCTCCTCCGGACGCGGGACGGCGAGGACGGCGACGTGCTCGACATCCGCGTCGAGGTCGACACTCGTCGCGAGCCGATGGTGGCCGACGAGGACATCGCGAGCGAGTTGCTCATCGACGCCACCGAGGACGATGTCGCGCTCGAGCCCATCCTCGAACCGCGGCTCCTCATCCCCGACGACCCGACGACCCTCTCGTACCTGCTCTCGGGGATCATCCAGGCCGAGCTGCCGCGACGCCAGGCGCTCCTGGAGGCCGAGACCACGGTCGAACGGCTCGCCGACCTCCTCACGCTGCTCGATCGCGAGATCCTGCTGCTCCGTCATCGGCTCCGCTTCTTCGCACCCGAGGCAGGGCTCGGCGAGGCGCGCCGGAGCTGATCTCCATCCTCATGGAGCTCTCAGATCGTCCGGCGAGGATCGAGACAGAGCGGTCTCAGCGGGGGATCGCGGCACTCGAAGGCGTCGGCGTCGGACGCCTCGAGGTCGAACCGGCGGCTCGCCTCGGCGGGCCGCCGCTTTCCTCGCCGGATCGGCGGCCTACTCGCTGAAGCGCTCTTCCTTCCACGGGTCGGCGTCGTTGTTGTAGCCGTAGCGCTCCCAGAAGCCGAGCTGGTCGTGGTCGAGGAACTCCAGGCCCCGGATCCACTTCGCGCTCTTCCAGAAATAGCGCTTTGGCACGACGAGGCGAAGCGGGTAGCCGTGCTCGGGCTCGAGCGGCTCGCCGCCGAACGTGTCGGCGAGGATCACGTCGTCATCGTCGAGGATCGAGAGCGGCAGGTTCGCCGTATAGCCCTGCTCCGCGTGCTCGACGACGTGCGTGGCGTTCGGCCGGACCTGGGCCAGCTCGAGGATCGTCTGGATGGCCACGCCCTCCCAGACCGTGTCCAGCTTCGACCAGCGGGTCACGCAGTGGATGTCGGTCTCGACCGTCTTGCGCGGCAGCTCCTTGAACTGCTGCCACGTCAGCGTGAATGGCGCATCCACCTCGCCGAAGACGCGCAGGTCCCAGGTCGCGAGGTCGACCCTCGGCACGGAGCCGTAGTGCAGGACGGGAAACTTCTCGGTCCGGTACTGGCCGGGCGGAATGCGTTCGGCGATCGCGGGATCCGACTCGCGATTGCCGAAGAGACGTTCGAACATGGGGCTCCTCGTGGCGTGAACGCTCGTATCGTCCCACACCACCATGTCGCGGCCGTGACGTGTTCGGTGGTGTCGTCCGTGCCGGCGAAACGTCCGCCTGCGGTACAGTTCCGCGCGTGACCGTGCCTGCCAGCGTGGAGCCGACGAGCGCCCACGCACCCGCCACCGATGACCTCGTCCGTACCCGGCCCCGGCTCGTGATCGTCATGCCCGCGTACAACGCGGCGCGAACGCTCGAGCGGACCTACGCCGACATCCCGCACGACCTCGTGCACAGGATCATCCTCGTGGACGACGTGTCGCGCGACGAGACCGTCGACGTGGCGCGGTCGCTGGGTCTCGACGTCATCATCCACCGCCAGAACCGCGGCTACGGCGGCAACCAGAAGACGTGCTACCGGGCCGCGCTCGACGCGGGCGCGGACATCGTCGTCATGCTGCATCCCGACTACCAGTACGACGCGACCCGCATCCCCGACCTCATCGCACCGATCGAGGCGGGCGAGCGCGACCTGATGCTCGGGAGCCGATTCCTCGGTGATCCGCTGGCCGGCGGCATGCCGTCATGGAAGTACGTGGCGAACCGCTTCCTGACGACGGTCGAGAACGCGGCGTTCGGGCTTCGTCTGTCCGAGTACCACACGGGTCTCCGTGCGTACAGCCGCCGCCTGCTCGAGACGATCCCGTTCCAGCGCAACTCCGACGACTTCGTGTTCGATCAGGAGCTCATCGCGCAGGTCGTCGCAGCCGGGCTAAGGGATCGGATCGGCGAGATCGCCGTCCCGACCCGCTACTTCGCCGAGGCCAGCTCGGTCGGCTTCAAGCGCAGCGTCGTCTACGGCACGTCCACGCTCCAGGTGGTCGGCCGCTACCTGCTCCATCGCTTCCGTCTTCGGGTCTCGCCGCAGCTCGTTCCTCGCCGCCCCGTCGAGTAGCCGGGCCCCGTGCGACTCGAGCGCGGGACCCTGCTCCGGGCCGGTCTCGGAATCGCGGTCAGCGTCGCCGCGATCGCCATCCTCCTCAACTCGGTTGACGTGGGGCAGGCGCTGGCCGTGCTCGGTCGGGCGAGCCCCATCTGGATCGTCGTGATGCTCCTCACGACCCTTGCCGATGTCGCGACGCGTGGTGCGCGCTGGCGGTGGCTGCTCCGCCCGATCGCCCCGATCCCGTACCGTCGCGTGCTCGGCTACACGTTCATCGGCTACCTCGCGAACAACATCCTGCCCGCCCGGCTGGGCGAGTTGGTCCGCAGCCACGTCCTCGGGGAGCGGGAGGGGGTCAGCCGGCCGACGGTGCTCGGCACGGTGGTGGTCGAGCGCGTGACGGACACGGCGATGGTCGTCCTCATCGCGGCCACCGCGCTCGCGCTCGTCAACGTGGGCGGCGTGATGACCGGTGCCGTTCGGCTCGGCGTTGTGCTCGTGGTGGTGCTGGTCGGCGGGCTGGCCTTCCTCATGGTCGCGGACCGCCTGCCGGGCGCGGCACGGGTCTCGCGAGTCCTCGCTCGCTGGCCGCGCCTCGGCGAGCTCGGCCGGCGGCTCCGCGACGGGCTTGCGATCGCGGGCCGTCCCACGACCGTTGCCGGTGCCGTCGTCCTCGGACTGCTTGCCTGGGCCGCATCGATCGCCACGTTCGCCGCCGCGGGCCAGGCGGTCGGCGTCGAGCTCTCGGTCCCGCAGGCTGCGCTTCTGTGCACCGGGGTCGCGCTCGCGACGATCGTGCCGTCCGGACCCGGGTATCTGGGCACGTTCGAGCTGACCGCCGTGAGCATCGCCGGGACGTTCGGTGTCCCGCGTGACGAGGCGTTTGCGATGGCCCTCCTCGTCCACGCGTCGATCCTCTCGATCACGTCGCTCGGCGGCGTCGTCGCGTTCGTCCGCCTTGGGCTGCGCAGACCGGTCCATGCCGTCTCGGGTCAGCCTGCCTGACGCAACCCGGGAATCGACGAGCCCGCGACCGTGCTGGCCGCGGGCTCGCGTCGTCCGGGAGCAGCGGGGGCGTTACTCCGCCGGCTTGCCCAGGTCGCTGATCGCGGTCAGACCGTACTGGTCGGCCGTCGCCTGGGTCACGACGAAGCCGTTCTGGTCGGTCGCCTCGGCATAGTCCAGCGCGACGAGACCCTTCGGCTCGATTGCGGCGGTGAGTGCCTCGGACGTGGCGGCAGGATCGGTCGTTGCCTCACCTGCGCCGCCGTTCGCGAACTCGAGGGCTGAGGCGGCGTACTCGGCGAGCACGTCGATCTCGCCGGACTCGAGCGCCGGGAAGACGATCTCGCGGCTGCCGAGCTGGAACTTGCGCTCCACCGTCGCGCCGTTCGACTCGAGCATCTGCGCGAAGACCTCGGCGAGGATCTCCTGCTCGTAGAAGTTCGTGGAGCCGACGGTGATCTCGCCTTCGATCCCGGCGCTGACCGAGTCGAAATTCTGTGCCTGGATCCATTCGCGAGCCGCGTCGGCGGAGGACTTCAGGTCCACCGTGACGGCCTTGTTGAGGTTGGTCAGCTCTTCCTGGGTCAGGCGCGACATCACCGTGTTGAGCAGATCGGCAACACCGGGGTTGGCGTCGACGATCTCCTTGCGAACGACCGGGATGAGGTTGTCGGCCAGCTGGAGCTGCTTGTCGTCCTCGAGCAGGACGAAGCCGTTGGTCGCGATCGCCGGATCCGAGGTGAGCAGCATGCCGACCTGGATCTGGCCGCCGCTCAGCGCCTGGACGGTCAGCGGACCGGCGACGTCAAGCGGGACGAACTCCTTGAACTCCAGCCCGTAGGTCTCCTGCAGGCCAAGCAGGCAGAACGGGCGCTCAGGGCACTCGGGCGGACCGCCGAGGATGAGGTTGGTCGAGACGGCCGCACCGGCCGAAGCCGGGGCCGATGGCGCCTCGCTGGGAACCTCGCTCGGGGACGTGGATGCCGGCGGCTGGGTGGCCACCGAGGCGGATGGGCTGCTCCCTCCCGACGAGCATGCGCCGACCAGCAGCGCGAGCATCGTCGCCCCAAGAGCGGCCGTGCGGATTGACCGCATGGGTCCTCCTTCTGTGATGCCTCCGCGTTCAACCGTGTAGCCGCGACGAAGCAGGCCGGAGTCTAGCAGCGATGCCTGACGAACCCTGTCAACTACCCAGGCCGGTCTGCGGCTTCGGCATGCTCAGGATCTCCGCTTCGACGGTCGTGCCGCGCCGGAGACCGGGCGACACGAGACGGCCCTCGATCCAGGTGAGGAGCCGCTCGGTCAGGAGCGCGAGCAGCGCGACCAGGACCGCCCCCGCCACGAGCTGGTCGTAGCGCTGCCGGGCGAAGCCGTCGACGATGTAGCGGCCCAGGGCCCCGCCGCCGACGAGCGCCGCGAGCGTCGCAGTTGCGACGACCTGCACGGCCGCGACCCGGACCCCGGTCACGATCGAGGAAAGGGCGATCGGCAGCTCGACGCGCCGGAGCAGCTGGAGCTCGCCCATCCCCATGGCGCGGCCCGCCTCGACCATGTCGCGGTCCACCTCGCGCAGCGCGACGTAGGTGTTGGTGAGGATCGGCGGGATCGCGAGGAGGCACGAGGGCCGGGATGGCGGGCGCGAAGCCAACCTGGTTCACGATCGTGAAGAAGATCAGCAGGAGCGCGTAGGACGGGATCGACCGCCCGAGGTTGGCCACGCTCACGGTGATGAACGCGCCACGGCCCGTGTGCCCGATCGCCAGCCCGACTGGCACCGCGATCAGGATGGCGATCCCGACGCACAGCGCGGACAGCCAGATGTGCTCGAACAGCCGGTTGGGCACGCCGTTCGAGCCGGCCCAGTTCGCCGGATCCGTGAACCACACGACGGCGTCGCCGAAGACCTCCATCTCAGCGCCGAACCCACGGCGTCGCAAGCCGGCCGACCAGCGACAGGCCGAGGTCCGCGATGACAGCCAGCCCGACCGTGATCGCCGCGCCCGCGTAGACCGCGACGTAGTTGCGGAAGCTGAACCCGCGCAGCATCAGCTGGCCCAGCCCGCCCTCGCCGATGAGCGCCGTCACCATCACCAGCCCGATCGTCGTCACCGTGGCAACCCGAAGACCCGCGACGATGAGCGGGACTGCCAGGGGCAGGTCCACCCGGAGCAACCGGCTCGCGCGGCTGTAGCCCATCCCGTCGGCCGCCTCCGTGATGTCCCGTGGCACCGCGTCAAGGCCGCCGACGATGCTCCGGGTGAGGATCAGGAGCGTGTAGCTGACGAGCCCGATCTCGGCGGTGAGGAGGCTCAGGCCGGTAACCGGCACGAGGAACGCGAACAGGGCGAGGCTCGGGATCGTGTAGAGGATCCCGGAGACGCCGGCGATCGGGGCGTAGAACCGCCGATCCCGGTAGATCAGGAGCGAGAAGCCCAGGCTGATCGCGAAGCCGACACCGACCGCGATCAGGGTCAGCACCACGTGGTCCACGGTCGCGTCCCACAGCGCGGGGATGTTCTGCTGGATCCAGGTCCAGTTCACGCCGGGATGGACGTCTCCGGCACGATCTCGTCATCGGCCGGCTGGGGAGTCTCCGGGACGACGTGGTCGCCCTGGCGCATCACCTCGGCGATCATCGCGGTCGTTACGAGCCCCAGCGTTGCGCCGGTGCGGTCCACGACGATCCCGGCCTGCACGTCGGCGTCGAGCAGGAGCGACAGTGCGTCCTTCAGCGTCGCACGCTCGTGGAGGAGCGGCGACATCGGGACGGCCATTGATTCGGTCAGCTCACCGAACGTCGGGATCCGGTCCTGCGCGATCCAGCCGACCGGGCGACGCGCGTCGTCGACGAGCAGCAGGTAACCGAATCCATTGGCGATGGTCCGCCGGCGCGCCTGCGCTGCATCCTCTCCCGGCGTCGCCGTCTCGACCGGTTGCGGGGCCAGGTCGCGGACCCGGCTGAGCGACAGGCGCTTGAGCCCGCGGTCCGCGCCGACGAACCGGGCCACGAAGTCGGAGGCCGGGCTGGCCAGGATCTCGGCCGGCGTCCCGAACTGCGCGAGATGCCCGCCGACCTGCATGACCGCAACGAGGTCGCCCATCTTGATGGCCTCATCGATGTCATGGGTGACGAACAGGATCGTCTTCGCCAACTCCTCCTGCAGGCGCAGGAACTCGTTCTGCAGGCGGTCGCGAACGATCGGATCGACGGCGCCGAACGGCTCGTCCATGAGCATGATCGGCGGGTCCGCTGCGAGCGCCCGGGCAACCCCGACCCGCTGCCGCTCCCCACCCGAGAGCTGGCTCGGGTAGCGGTCGCGGTACTTCGCCGGGTCCAGCCCGACGAGATCGAGCAGCTCCTCGGCCCGCTCGCGACGCCGCCCGACGGCCCACCCGAGCAGCCGCGGAACGGTGACGACGTTCTCCCCGATGGTCTGGTGCGGGAACAGGCCGACCTGCTGGATCACGTACCCGATCCCACGCCGCAGCTCGGTCACGTCGCGCTTCGCGGCGTCCTCGCCACCGAGCAGGATGCGGCCCGCGGTGGGCTCGATGAGCCGGTTGACCATCTTGAGGCTGGTGGTCTTGCCACAGCCTGACGGGCCGACCAGCACGCAGATCTTGCCGGCCGGCACCGACAGCGACAGGTCGTTGACCGCCCCGGGCGTCCCCTTCGCGTTCGTCTCGTACCGCTTCGTGACGTGCTCGAACTCGACGGTCAGTGCGCGGGATTGCTCGCTCGGCATGGTGGCCGAACGGTACGGCATGCTGCCGCGGCTGTCTTCGCTAGGATCAGCGGGTGATCGAGCTCCGGAGCCGCGCCGAGATCGAGGCGATGCGACCGGCCGGGCGGTTCGTGGCGACGGTGCTCACCGAGCTCGCGGAGCGGACCCGGGCCGGCATGAACGTGCTGGAGCTCGACCGGATCGCGCACGAGATGATTCGTGCGCAGGGCGCCACGAGCTGCTACATCGACTACCACCCGTCGTTCGGTGCGATGCCCTTTGGCAAGGTGCTGTGTGTCTCCGTCAATGACGCCGTGCTGCACGGGCTGCCCCACGACCGGCGACTCCGGGATGGGGACCTCGTCAGCCTCGACTTCGCGGCCGAGGTGGACGGCTGGGTCGCCGATTCCTCGATCACGATCCCGGTCGGGACGCCCCGTGACGAGGACCTCCGCCAGATCGAGACGGCAGAGCGGGCGCTTGCCGCGGGCATCGCCGCGGCGCGACCGGGCAACCGGCTCGGCGACATCTCGGCGGCCGTCGGTCGCGTGATCAGGGCCGCGGGCTACGGGGTCAACACCACGTTCGGCGGACACGGCGTCGGACGCACGATGCACGAACGGCCGAGCGTCCCGAACGACGGCGTTCCGGGACGCGGGCTCGCCTTGCAACCCGGCCTCGTCATCGCGATCGAGCCGTGGTTCCTGGCGGGCAGCCCGAAGATCGTCATCGACCGCGACGGGTGGACGATCAGGGCCGTGGATGGCTCGCTGGGCGTCCACGTGGAGCACACCGTCGCGATCACCGCTGGCGGCCCGGTCGTGCTCACGGCCCGGGACGCGCCCGGCGAGGCGTGAGCCCCGAGGTCAGCCCCGGTCGACGAGCGGCTTGACCTGGCCGATCAGACGCTCGAACGTCTCCATGTCGTACGGGGCGGGCTGCTCGCTGATCACCGTCTCGAAGCCGAGCTCCACGTACGGCGCGAGCTTCTCGGCAAGCTGCTCGGGCGTCCCGTTCCAGAAGGTGTCGTCGTCCTCGACATCGGACAGCGGCGTTCGGTTGAGCTCCATCGCGGCCTTCCACACCCGGTCCGCCTCCGCCTCGCTGTCGCGAATCGTGGCCTTGATGCCGAGCGTGAACGTGATCTCGGCGGGGTCGCGTCCCACTTCCTCGCAGTGCCGCCGAAGGACCTCCGCCTTGTGCCGCATCACCTCCGGCGTTCCCATCGCGTTCCACAGGTCGGCGTAGCGGGCCACCGTCCGGAGCGTCTTCTTCTCGCCGGAGCCCCCGATCATGATCGGCAGCCGCGGCTGGAGCGGCACCGGATGGTGGCGGAGGTTCGAGAACGCGTAGTGCCCACCCTCCGGCGATGTCACCGTCTCGCCGTCGAGGAGCCCGCGGATCGCCGCGACGGACTCGTCGAGCCAGTCGAGCCGCTGGCCGTGGCCCGAGCCGAACTCGATCCCGTGCTCCGTGTGCTCCTTCTCCATCCACGCGCCGCCAATTCCGAGGATGGCGCGCCCGTCGCTGACGTGATCGAGGGTCGCGACCGACTTCGCGACGATGCCGGGATTTCGAAAGGTGTTCGCGCCCACGAGCAGACCGAGTCGAGCCCGTTTGGTCTCGCGCGCCCAGGCCGCCAGGAGCGTGTAGCCCTCGAAGAAGTCCTGGTAGGGGTCGCCGAAGATTGCGTAGAGGTGGTCCCAGGTCCAGAGATGGTCGTACCCGAGCTCGTCGACGCGCTTTGCGGCCGCCAGCAGCTCGGGCCAGGATGCGGCCTGGCTCCAGAGCAGGATGCCGAGTCTGAGATCGGTCACGAGTGCCTCCGGGGGCAGTTCAGCGGGGGGTGGGCTGGGGGATTCTAGGCTGCCGCGGCCAAAGCCATCGCCCGCTGCCAATGGATCAGGGAAGCGTCGCCAGGTCTCCCTCGATGAGCTCGCGATCTTCGGGGTCGGCGATCTCGTCGAGTGCCTCGGTGGCCCGGGCCTTCCACGTGGCTGTTTCCGCCAGGTCGCCGGTGAGCGCCGTCGCCCGCGCCATGCCCTCGTACGCCGCCGCCCGATCCCAGTCGACGAGCCCGAACTGCTCGCACAGCTCGACGCAACGCCGTGCGTGCCACAGGGCGGGCTCGGCCCGTCCGAGGACCACGTAGACCCGGGCACATTGCCACTCGCCGCGGGCACGGTGCGCCGGCTCGCCCCCGAGCGTCCAGTGGTATCGCGACGCGTGGGCGGCGTGGATCATCTCGTCGGTCTGCTCGGGCGTGCGATCCGGGGTCTCGAGCAGCGTCCAGACGCGGTTGTAGAGCTCCTTGCCGAGCTGGCGATGGTCCGCGCCGGCCAGCTCGGGGGTGGGCGTCGTCGTGTCGCTCACGATGGGCTCCTTCTCTGTGCCGATCTGGCCGAGGACGTGGAGCACGCGCTGGAGGCGGTGGACCCGCGCCTCGAGCCTGCGTCGTTGCTCGCTCAGCAGTCGCGCTCGATCGGCGGGATCGTCCGCGGCGAGGACGGCGCGGATCGTCTCGAGCGGGACCTCGAGATCACGCAATCGCCCGATCGTCGCGGCGGTCGCCACCTGGGCCGCCGCGTACCGCCGATAGCCCGTCTCCGGGTCGGTCGACGTCGGCTCGAGCAGTCCGATCTCGTCGTAGTGACGCAGCGCACCGATGCTCAGCCCGGTCAGCCGCGCAAATCGTCCGATGGGGATGAGGTCGTCCACGTCGGACATCGTGGACTCTCGGGTGACCCGAGAGTCAAGGGTCGATTTCCGACCGGCCCTGTAGGCTCGCGCGATGACCGAAGGCGCACGGACGATGCGCGAGCGCATGCTCGCGGGGGAGCTGTACCTCGCGGACGACCCGGAGCTCGCGCGAGACGCCTTTCGAGCCCAGGACCTCGCGCACCGGATCAACATCATGGACCCGAACGATGTCGAGGGGCGGCATCGCTTGCTGCGCGAGCTTCTCGGCGCGTTCGGGCAAGGCAGCGAGATCCGCCCGCCGTTCCGCTGCGACTACGGGTACCAGACATTCATCGGTGCTCGCACCTTTGCCAACTTCGGCCTGCTGTGCCTCGACGTCGCCAGCGATCCACATCGGGGACGACGTCCAGATCGGGCCGAACGTGCAGCTCCTGACCCCGACCCACCCGGTCGAGCCTGGCCCGCGCCGCGACAAGTGGGAGGCGGCCCGGCCGATCGTGATCGAGAACAACGTCTGGCTCGGTGGCGGCGCGATCGTGCTGCCCGGTGTCACGGTCGGCGAGAACACCGTCGTCGGGGCGGGCGCGGTGGTGACGAGGGACCTGCCACCGAATGTGGTCGCGGTGGGCAATCCGGCCCGCGTCATCCGCTCCGTCTAGGGTCGGGGTCCTCGCGGCTCCAGGCTTCGGTCATCTACCGCCCGGGAGTGTGGTGGACACGATCCTGGCCCAATAGAGGGCCGTCGGCGTCGGCGGGTAGCCTTCCGCGGCTGACTGCAGCCCTCGCGCGGCGCGGATCGGGTCCCGGGACCCGGCACGCACAACCCCGAGAGGTAGGTGGCAGGACTCGGCGCGGATCGGGGCCCGCGACCCGGCACGCACAACCCCGAGAGGTAGGTGACAGAACCTGGCGCCCGGGACCCGGCACGACAACCCCCAGCGGTAGGTGGCACGAACCCGGGCTCGGCCGGGCCCGGACGGGGCCGAGGGCTCAGCTTTCTGTCAGATGCCACTCAGCCGGGCACACGTCCGGGGCAGTGCGCTCGACGCCCGGCGTCGTGCGTGAGGAAGCCGAGCGTTTCTGGCATATGCCCGCTCGACGCTACAGCTGACACTGATCCCGTGACGAGCGCCCGCCCCATGGGCAGATGGCAGAAACCGCGCGGCATGCCCTACACGGTGCCCCGCCTCGCGCGGCACGCCGATCCGTCAGGCCCTGTCGAGCTCCCGGTCGATGGCGCGCAGGATAAATCGCGACGCCTCGGCGCTCTTGCCGCCCAGCTTCTGGCCTTCGTCCTGCTCGAGCGCCTGCATGAGGTCGGCAAGGAAGAGGTCCATCGCCGGCGTGCGCGTCAGATGCCCGGCCTCGAATGCGGCCTCGAGACGGGCAACAGCGGCGCGCGCGTTGTCGACGGCGTGTCCCTTGGCCGCGATGAGCGCTCGGACGTCTGCTCGGGCCGCATCGGCGTCGGGGCCTGCCGACGTCATCCGGGTGCCGTGGCGGCCGACCGCACCGTGGCCTCGCGCCTACCGCCGCCGCCGACCCGGGTCGCCCCGCCGACCCCTGGCATCGGTCCGCCGCCCCCGCGAGCGTCACGGATCTGCTTCCAGTCCGATTCGAGGACGCTCATCGCCAGCTCGTCCCACCAGCGGCCGTCCCGCCAGATCGACTCGCGCGCGCGGCCCTCGACCACAAAGCCGCACCGCTCGTAGGCGCGGATCGCCCGCTCGTTGAACTCGAACACGTACAGCGCGATCCGATGCAGGGACAGCGTCTCGAACGCGTGCCGAAGCATGAGCCAGGTCGCCTCCGTGCCGTACCCGTGACCCCACGCGTCCTTCTCGCCGATCGTGATGTGGAACAGGGCCGAGCCGTTGTCCGCGTCGAGCTGGCTGAACGCGCACGTGCCGATCAGGCGGTTCGTGACCCTCTCGTGCACGGCCATCGCCATCGCATCGGTGCCGAGCACGCGCGCCGCGAAGAACCGGTCGATCTCGTCCGGGCGCATCGGCGCCTCCTGGTAGCGCGCGAGCCGGGCGATCTCCGGGTCCGCGTACCAGCGGTGGAAGGCCGCGAGGTTCCCGCTGACGTGCCGCCGGAGCACGATCCGCTCGCCTTCCAGCGCCTCGGGGAACCATGATCGGTGGACCATTCCGGCACGGTATACCATCCCCGGCATGCGCCGCTGGAGCGAGCTGGCCGACCGTCTCGCGGCGACGACCCGGACGTCCGAGAAGACGGCGCTGCTCGCCGACTACCTCCGCACGCTGACGCCCACCGAGCTGCCGATCGCGGTCGTGTTTCTGACCGGCCGGCCCTTCCCCGAGTCGGACCAGCGCTCCGCCGGGCTCGGCTGGGCGGCCATCGCCAAGACGGTGTCGGAGCTCGCCGGCGTCCAGCGTTCGGACCTCGCGGAGGCCTACGACCGCTGGTCGGATCTCGGGCTTGCGGTGGCCGACGTGCTCGCCGCGGCCGGCCACGTGCCGGATCCCGCCGTCGCCCCAACGCTCCCCGAGGTGGCCGCAACGTACGCCGAGATCGAGCAGGCGTCCGGCCCCGTCCGCAAGTCGGCGCTCCTTCGGACGCTCCTTGCCCGCGCGGACCCGACGACCGCGAAGTACATCGTCAAGGTGCTCGGCGGGGAGCTGCGCATCGGGCTGCGCGAGGGGCTCGTCGAGGCCGCGATCGCCAGGGCGTTCGACCGGCCGCTCGCCGACGTGAAGTGGGCGGGGATGCTCGCCGGTGACGTGGGCGCGCTCGCGGTCCGTGCGGCCGAAGGACGTCTCGACGAGGCCGAGATGGAGCTGTTCCGGCCGCTCAAGTTCATGCTCGCCTCGCCGGCCGAGGATGCGGCCGAGATCCTGACCCGACTCGGTCCGGAGGTATGGGTCGAGGACAAGTACGACGGCATCCGGGCCCAGCTGCACAAGCGCGATTACGAGGTCCGCCTCTACTCCCGCGATCTGCACGACGTGAGCAGCCAGTTCCCGGAGGTCGTCGAGGCGGCCGTCGGCCTGCCGTGGGACGGCATCCTCGACGGTGAGATCCTGGCCTGGCGAGACGATCACGTGATGCCGTTCATCGCGCTTCAGGCACGGCTTGGGCGAAAGTCACCGTCGGAGGCGATCCGCGCCGAGGTGCCGGTCATCTTCGTGGCGTTCGACGCGCTTGCGCTCGGGCCGGGCGGCGGCGCGCCGGTCGAGCCACTGCTGCGGGAGCCGCTCGCCGAACGCCGCCGACGTCTCGATGCGATCGCCCTGCCACTGGCCGCGGAGGGCGGTCGCTTCGCCCGCTCGTACCTCGTCGCGGCGCACGACGTCGACGCGCTCGAGACGGCGTTCGCCGAGTCACGGGCCCGCCGCAACGAGGGCCTCATGGTCAAGGACCCGGACAGCGGCTACAGCCCGGGCCGGCGCGGACTGGGCTGGCTGAAGATGAAGAAGGCGCTGGCGACGATCGACTGTGTCGTGGTGGGGGTCGAGGTCGGTCATGGCAAGCGCCACGGCGTCCTGTCCGACTACACGTTCGCCGTCCGGGACACCGAGCGCGACCGGCTCGTGACGATCGGCAAGGCATACAGCGGCCTGACCGACGCAGAGATCGCCGAGATGACGCAGTGGTTCGAGGCGCACACGATCGCCCGCTACGGGCGCTACCGGCAGGTGGAGCCGCGCATCGTCATCGAGGTCGCCTTCGACGTCATCGTCCGATCGAACCGCCACCAGTCGGGCTTCTCGCTGCGCTTTCCGCGGATCGCCGCGCTCCGCCCGGACAAGACCGCCGAGGAGATCGACACGCTGGAATTGGTCGAGGCGCTCTTCGCCGGGCTGCAACAGGGCGCCGAACATCTGGTGACTGCAGGCGCCAGACCGAGCTCGTCAGCACGCTCCTAGGCTGGTTCGCGGGTCGCGCGGCCGCTATGCTTCCGGGCATGTTGCCAGGCATCGGGGGCGAGCTGCGCACGGTCAGCATGACCCTCTACACCGATACCCACATGGTCCGCGCGAGCTATTCGACGCGCCAGCGCCGGATCTCGGACATCCTCAACGAGCCCGGGACGGAGTTCATCGTCGTCCAGGACGCCGTCTTCGACGAGTTCGGTGTCGTGAGCACGCTCCTTCGCTCGGACTACGCGCAGATCAACCTGTCATCGGTGTTGTTCGCTGTCTCCAACGAAACCGTGGAGGCGCTCCCCGAGCTGCGGACACCAAAGGTCGCCGAGCGGGCGATGATCTCGATCCCGCCGTTCAAGGTCGTGGGTGAGATCCACCTGCTCGCGGAGCGCAACCTCCAGGAATCGCTCCTGGAGCTGACCGGCCGGTTCCTGCCCGTCACTCTGCTGCGTTCTGGTCCGACCGGATCGGCGAGGCGCGCCAGACAGCCCCGATGGTGGCCGTCAACCACGCGCGTGCCCAGATCCTCGCCCCCCATCGCGAGGCGGATCCGTGGGCCGGCCTCGATCGTGCGGGAGAGCCGAGCGCGCGACCCGAGGCGGGCGCGGCGGGCGGTACCTGGGATTCGGCCTGGCCCGAGAACGACCGGATCGGCTAGGGCTAGCGCTCCACCGGCAGGTCGAGCCGGTTGCCCCATTCGGCCCAGCCGCCGTCGTACACCGCGACGTCATCGTGGCCGAGCAGGGTCAGCACGAAGGCCAGCTTCGCCGCGGCCACACCTGAGCCGTCGTAGCAGACGAGTCGCGGACCCCGCGAGACGTTCGCCTTGTGGAGCATCGCCCGGATCTCCGCGCCATCGCGCAGGTGCTGGCTGCCGGGCTGGCTCGTCGCCCCGACCGGCACGTTGACGGCGCCCGGAATGTGACCGAGCCGCTTCGCGTTGCCCTCGTGACCGCGATATTCGGCCGGGGCGCGCGCGTCGAGGATGAGCACGTCCGGTGACGTGAGGAGACCGCGAACGTCGGCTGTGGTCAGGCGCGTGGCGAGCTGGCTGCGGGGCGTGAACGTGGCGGGCGCGACGACCGGCTGCATGACCGAGACCGGTCGTCCCTCCGCCGCCCAGGCCGGATAGCCGCCGTCGAGCAGCCGGACGGACTCGAAGCCGTAGGCCCGCAGCGTCCACCACGCCCGGCTCGCGAAGAGGTTCTGGGTGTCGTCGTACGCCACGACCGTCGTTCCGTCGCCGATCCCGGCACGACCCATGGCGGCGGCGATGCGCTCGGGACCCGCGAGGAGCAGGACCTCGTCCTCCTCCGACGGCTCGATCAGCTCCGCGCGCCAGTCCACATAGGTCGCTCTCGGCACGTGACCAAGCGCGAAGACGGCCGGTCCGCTGCCGTCCGGGCGCCACCGAACGTCGAGGATCCGGATCTCGGGTCGGTCGAGGTTCTCGGCGAGCCACGCCGTGCTGACGAGCAGCTCCGGGCGGGCGAGCCCGGTCACGGGCATGGGCGGGTCGTGGGGGAGTGACGGGGCATCGCACGTATCATACGGCCGTGGTTTCCCCCTTCATGGCCGACGAGGAGAAGCTCGTTGCCGTGCGGGCTGCGCTGCCCGCGCTCGATGCCGGGATCTACCTGAACACGGGGTCGGTCGGGCCGCTGCCCGCGGAGACCGCCGCCGCGATGGCCGAGCTGGCCGCGTGGGAGCTGCGAACCGGTCGGGCCCACGTCGACTACGTCCACGACATGTACGAGCGCATGAGCGAGGCTCGCGCCGGAGCGGCAGCCGTGCTCCATGCCGATGTCGATGCGATCGCGCTGACCCACTCGACGACGGACGGGATGAACCACGCGGCGTGGTCCATCGACTGGCGACCGGGCGACCGGGCCGTGACGACGCGCCTCGAGCACCCGGGCGGCGTGGGCGCCCTGTACGCATTGCGGGAGCGAGCCGGCGTCGAGGTGGTCTTCGCGGACGTGGGGACCGGCGGCGATGATGCCCTCACCCTGGCAGCGCTCGACGAGGCGATCGTTCCCGGGACCAGGCTGGTGGCGCTGTCGCACGTGGCATGGGGTACCGGCGCCGTCCTCCCGATCGCGGAGATCGCGAAGCTCGCCCATGAGCGCGGTGCGCTCGTCGCCGTTGACGGGGCACAGTCGGCGGGTGCCATCCCGATCGATCTCGAGGCGCTCGGCGTTGACTTCTACGCGATCTCGTCCCAGAAGTGGCTGCTCGGACCCGAGGGGATGGGCGCCCTCGCGGTCTCGCCCGCTGCCGTGTCCACGGCCCTCCCTGCGTTCGCCGGCTGGTTCTCGTTCGAGACGGTCGATGCAGCGGGACGGGCGGTCTTCTGGCCCGACGCACGCCGATTCGAGGGGACTGGGTTCCACCGCCCTTCGATCCTCGGCATGGCCCGCTCGCTCGGCTGGCTGTCGATGTACGTCGGCCTCGACTGGGTGCATGCCCGGGCAGCGGCCCTGGCCAGACGGGCTGCGGAGCGGCTCGCCACGATCCCGGGCGTCGAGCTCATCACGCCGCTCCACCAGATGGCCACCCTCGTCTCGTTCCGGATTGCCGGCTGGCCAGCCGAGCGCGCGCTCGACGAGCTCGGTGCGCGGGTCTTCGCCATCGCCCGTCAGCTGGCCGCCCTCGATGCGCTCCGGATCAGCGTCGGCTTCTTCACGACCGAGGCGGAGATCGAGCGGTTCGCCGCTGCCGTCGAGCTGCTCGCTGCGCACACGCCCGAGACGATCCCGCCGAAGCGCGGGCTGACGGTCATCGGCCAGGACGCATGACGCGGGGGGTCACCGGTCCCGACCCGGCGGAGGCCGCGGGCGGCTCGGTTCCTCGGCGCGGCTGGGCCGAGGTCCGCTGGCGACAGTTCCGGAACGCCCCGCGACCCGTCGTGCGGGCGGTCGCGTCGAGTCTCGTCGTGGCGGTCGTGCTCGCATGCGCCTACGTCGCCTATGACGTGGCGCTCGAGCGCGGGGTCGACCTGCCCGGCGGGGACCTCCGGACGCTCGCCGTGGCGGTGTACGTCGCGATCGTGCTCCTGGCCGGCACGGTCATCACGTGGCTGATCGTTCCCCAGCCGCGCGGGTCCGGGCTCGTCGTGCGAAGGACGGCGTGGAGCGGCGCGCTGGGCTTCTTTGCCGCGGTGCCGATCGCCTACCTCGTGTTGGTCGCCGCGGTCCAGATCATCCGGCCGATCCTCTCCTGACGGCCGCCCAGATGACCGGTGCGTTGTCGCACCACAGACGCCCGATACGTCGTGCGGCGTATGGAAAACCAGTACGTCTCGGGGTACATTCCCGCCTGCAATCAACGACGGTTCGGGTATCCGGACCGCCTCCTTGAAGGAACCTGCCCGTGATCGACGAACAGCACATCGCGCTGCCCAAGCTCTACGGTGCTCCGTCGTACGGTCGCCCGTTGGCGACGGTCGTGACCACCCCCCGGCCGGTTGATCCCGACGATCTCCCGATCTCGGTATTCCAGACCGAGGAGGAGCGGCTGCTCGCCGAGTCGCTCCCCGCGCGACCCTACGCGCCCAGTGGCGGTGCGTACATCGACGGGACGAGCCATCCGCACGAGCTCGAGAGCCCGCGCGCCCGGCCGCTGAACCTGCGCGCCATCGCCGGGCGCCTCCTCGGGGGCTGACCCGGACCCGACGCCTGATGGAGCGGCTCGCCCGAGGCGTGTAGCATCAGCCGGCGGGGGAGTAGCTCAATGGTCAGAGCGGCGGGCTTATATCCCGCTGGTTCCAGGTTCGAGTCCTGGCTCCCCTACCAACCGACAGCTCGCTGCAAGCCGGTCGGCCGTTCGCTGCGGACTGCGTCGGGGTGGTCGTCCTAGCCTCGATTCATGGCTTCGATGGAGCTCCTGCCGCCCGCCAGCCTGATCCCCGCGGATCATCCCGCCGCGATCGCGCTCGAGCGGCACAGCCTCGAGGATGCGCGGGCGGCGGTGGATGGCTGTCGTGCCTGCGACCTGTGGGCCCGTGCCACGCAGGGCGTCTTCGGCGCCGGCACCCGCTCGGCCCGGCTCATGCTCGTCGGGGAGCAGCCCGGTGACAACGAGGACATCGCCGGCGAGCCGTTCGTCGGCCCCGCGGGACGGCTGCTCGACGAGGCGCTCGGCGAGGCGGGCATCGATCGCGAGCAGGCGTTCGTCACCAACGTCGTGAAGCACTTCAAGTGGCGGCCGAGCGGCAAGCGCCGACTGCACGAACGCCCGAACCGCGAGGAGGTCCGGGCGTGCCGGCCATGGCTGGACCTGGAGCTCGAGCTCGTACGGCCCGAGCTCATGGTCATGCTCGGCGCGACGGCCGCCCAGGCGATCCTCGGTCCGTCGTTCCGCGTGACCGTCGATCACGGTCGTGTGCTCGATCCTCCGGCAGAGGGCGGACCGCGTCGGATGGCCACGCTCCATCCGTCGGCGATCCTGCGTGCCCGCACGCCGGAGCAGCGTGCCGAGATGCGCGGGACGCTCGTGGCCGACCTCTCGGCCGCAGCCGAGGTCCTCGCCCAGAGCGCCGCGGGATCCTAGCGCCGGCTCCGCACCATGGCCGCGAGCTGTGCCCGTCGCGCCTCGGTCAGGCTGCGCTGGACCGGGAGTGAGGCAAGCCACGCCGGCAGCTGACCGGACGTGATCACCGCGCAGGTCGGGGTCCGAGGCACGGTTGCCGCTGGCCCGATGACTGCCGCGTACACCCGGACGACGAAGTCTCGATCATCCTGCGAGAACCAGCGGCGGACGCGCTCCGCATCGCGCGCGGCACGGTCAAGCGGGTTGTCGATCCGGATCCAGCCGTCGGTCGTGCGCGCCTCCCAGTACGCGCCCTGCCGCCTGGTCGTGCCGGGGGCGGGCAGCTCGCGCACGACCGCCGCACCGAACCCGCCCACGACGACGAGCGGGACCGGTCGGCCGTCCCCGACGTCGAGACCCTGGACGAGGAGCACGTCGGCGGGCAGCCCGGCGGCGAGCGGGTGACCCTTCACGCCGTGGGCCGGCCTGATGGCTGCGAGGACCTCGGCGAGCCGGGCAGCGCCGACGCCAAGGAAGAGCGCCATGCCGGCCACGGCGAGCGGCCAGGCGAGCATTCCCTCGAGACCGGCTGTCGCGCCGAAGCGGCCGCCCCCGGCGAGGCTCGTGACGAGCGGCGTGGCGAGGGTCGCGTAGCCCAGCGTCAGGCCCGAGACGATGAGCACGGTCCCGGCCGCGATCCCGCTCGCGATCGACAGGGGATGTGGCGTGGACGAGCGCGCGGATCGGGTCGACTGCATGCGCCGATCCTGCCTCGCGGCCGTGTCCCGGGACCATGACCAATCGGGGGCAAAGAACCCTCCCGACCGGCCCACCGCCCGCCCCGCTCCGCACCGGACCACCATCGTTCGTTGACGAGCGGCACCGCCGCGTCCGACGAGCGCCGCGACTCGTCGAGGACGGCCGCGATGCAGGTCAAGCCGGTCGGGCCATACCGGCATGACCGCCGTACCATTGCCGCTCCCCACCGCGACGGCGATCCTCGGTGACGACCCGGACCACATCCGGGCCGGAGGTAGCGCGTGCAGCTGTTCAGCCGAACCGGGGGACCCCGCGTCACTCGGCCCGCCATCGGGTCGGCCGTGCTGTTGCCGCTGGTCCTCCTGCTGGTGCTCGCAACCGCGATCCCCGCCTCCGGCGCAGCCGCCCGCAAGCTCAGCGAGCCGTCGGTCAGCCCGCGCAATGGCACGACCGCCACGACGATCGTGTTCGAGGTGACCTACACCCGCCCTGCCGAGCCCGAAGGTATCCAGGCCGTCGTGGGCGGCACCGCGCACCCGATGACGCTGCTCACGGCTGGCGCCTGGAGCGGGGAGGGTCGTTTCCACTGGTCAGGCACGCTCCCCCCCGGCACGCACGACGTGGTCTTCCAGGGGGCCGGCGTCAAGGACCTGTCGAGCGGATCGGTGACGATCACCGTCCCGCCCACGCCACAGCCGACGCCCACGCCGAAGCCCACGCCGAAGCCCACGCCGAAGCCGACCCCGACGCCCAGGCCGAGCCCGACGCCCAAGCCGGACCCGACACCGACACCAACGCCCAGGCCGAGCCCGACTCCCGACCCGACCCAGCGGCCGAGCCCCACGCCCGACCCGACCCCGAAGCCGGCGGCCTCGCCCCGGCCGTCCCCGAGCCCGACCGCATCGCCAACGGACGCCCCGGAGCCGACGCAGACGGCGCCCGGCGAACCCTCCGGAGCGACGCCGACACCGTCCGTCGACGGCGAGCCTGCCCCCACGGATCCTCCTGCCTCCGCCGAACCTTCTATCCCGCCCGATCCGGCGCCAAGCGACGGACCCGTCACAGGCGCCCTGCCCGGCGACACGACCCCCGGCGGCACGACCCCCGGCGGCCCGACTGATCCCGCCCCCGACCCGGGCAGCCCGGTCGGCCCCACACCGGGCGTCGGGCACCCGTGGTCGCCCGAGGCCAGCCTGCTTGCCGCCGTCGGACTGGACGCCTTCCGGCTGCCACCGATGGGATTCGTGCCGACCCTCGTCACCACGAGCGGCGTCGCCACGATGGCCATGGCCTTCTCGATCTTCGGCAAGCGGCGGCGCTCGGAGGACGAGGACGACCCGACCCTCGGCGAACGCGCGGCTCAAGGCGTTGGGGTGCTCGACGCGCCGTTCGAGGAGGCCGTGGCGGCGGCGATCGCAGCCGCGCCGGAGATCCCGGATCTCGAGGCGGGCATGCCTCGCTGGCGCAGACCCTCGCTCCTGCAGGCGCGGAAGGCCGACCCGATCCGCGACGCCGTCCAGGCACAGCGCCTGACGTTCGACAACGGTCTCATCGGCCCGATCGACGGCCGCGAGCGCCACTACATCAAGTACAACGTCGTGACACTGCTCGACGGGCCGGACGAGATCCGGGCCAACGGGATCGGCGTGCTGACCGAGGGCGACGAGATTCAGCTACTCGAGAAGCGCGGCGTCTACTGGCACGTCCTGTGCCCCGACGGCAGCCAGGGCTGGATCCACAAGATGACCGTCGGTGGCGTCGTGGGTGAGGCCGTCCAGGTCGTCGAGGGGCCTCGAGCCACGATGCCGACCGTCGCCGAGAGCTGGACGATGGCCGAGGACGATGTCGACGACGACGTCCTGCGCGCCTACCTCGAGGCGCGCCGACGAGGCGACTGAGGGGCCTCCTTGCGCAGCACGAGGATGTGCTGGTGGGCGATGTTGGGGACGAAGACCCTGGGGTAGCCGTACGGCCGGAGCCGCGTCCCTGCCTGGTACCAGATCACATCGCCCTTCGGCACGAAGCCGACCGACGCTGCCCGTGCCGCGAGGTCCGCCCCCGTGAACACGTAGCGGCCGTCCTGGTACGCGTCGCGCACGATCACCGTCGCGTAGCGCCCGGTTCGCAGGACCCGATACAGCTCCGCCAAGCACGTCCGTCATCCGATCGAGGAACGCCGCGTAGTCGGGCGCGTTGGCGAGATCGGCCGGATCCTCGGTCACCATCGCGTAGTCGGTGCGGCGGTTCGCGTGGGTCTCCGCGAGCCGGCCGCCGGCCATCGTGAGCGGCAGCTGGACGTTGTACGGCGGATCCGTGGCGACGAAGTCGACTGACCCATCCTCGAGCGTCGGGAGGACCGCCCGCGCGTCGCCGATCCGAGCTCCGTCCCCGCGGGGTCGAACCCGCGCGGGCCGCCGGGATCGGCCGTCCCGAGGTCGGCCATGGCAGGCCCGGCACCATCGCGCTCGCCGAGGAGATCGCGGACGACCTCGTGGTGGATCGCGGCCCAGCGCGGGTCGAGCTCGATCCCGAGCGCGCGCCGCGGGACCACGGGCGATCGCCGCGCCGAGGAGCGTACCGCCGACGCCCGCGAACGGATCGAGCACGAGCTCGCCGGTCCGCGAGAAGAACTCGATGAGTCGCGCCATGAGCCGTGGCGGCTTGTTCGCGCCGTGGGCACGCCGCGCCGCGTGACCGAGCTCTGACGGATAGGCGGTCGTCCAGACCGACTTCGTGAAGTAGAGCCATTCCTCGCCCGGCAGCTCGTTCAGCGTGTTGCCCGGGTGGGGAGCGCGGCGCGCGTCGGTCACGCCGGCAAGCCTAGCGGACGGGATCGACGCAGTCGGCCGTCGAACGGAACCGTTCGGGCTCAATGGCGGCGCCTAGAATGGCCCATGCCCGCGAGGTTGACGAGCGCGCGTTTCGTCGGGCGTGAGGCGGCCTTCGTGCGCCTCGCGACCGTCCTGGAGGGAGCAGCAGAGGGGCGAGCAGGGACGCTCCTCGTGTCCGGCACGGCCGGGATCGGCGTCACGCGCTTCCTGGAGGAGTCGGTCCGCCGGATCGGTGACCTCACCGAGCCGATGATCGTGCTGCACGGCGCCACCCCGCGCGGTCCCGATGGACCCTTCGGCCCCGTGCTGCGCGCGCTCCGACCCGTCCTGGCAGCGCTTGACGATGCCGCCCTTGGCCGTGTGGCGGGTCCGGCCGGGGAGGACGCGGCGCGGCTCATGCCCGAGCTCGGACCGCGGCTCGCGCCCCTTGGCCTGCTGCCGGCGCGCCCGACTCGAACGGTCCTGGAGCGACGGCAGGCCCGGACGCTCGAGGGAATCCTCGGCATGCTCGGGCGACTTGGCGAGGAGCGGCCGGTCGTGCTCGTTCTCGAGGACGTGCACCGGGCCGACGCGGCGACGCGCGCTCTCGTCACGTTCCTGGCCCGGATCGCGCGGACGCAGCGGCTGGCCCTCGTCGTGAGCCACCGGCCTGACGAGGTCACGCGGACCCACGCGTGGACCGCGGACAGCGCCGTCATCGCCGCGGCACCCCGGTCCATCGGCACGGTCGCGCTGGAGCCGATGACCCGCGCGGAGATGGCGCGCCTGATCGAATCGATCGAGGGTGAGCGACCGTCCGCCAGCGTCCTGCTCCTGGTGGCCGAGCGCTCGGGTGGCAGCCCGCTGGCGGCCGAGGAGCTCCTGCTTGCCCGGCGCGAGCTGTCGAGCGTCTCCCCCGCAGGCAGCCTCGAGGAGCTCGTCACGGCACGGCTCGCGATCCGCGGTCCCGAATGCCGGCGCCTGCTGCGGCTCCTCGCACCTGCCGGCGTGCCCCTGACGACGACCGAGCTCGCCGCCGCGGCCGTGGTCTTCGAGACGGGTGCCTCGCGTCTGCCGCCACGCTCCTCGAGTGGGCCACGCCGAGGTGGAGCCGTGCTGGATGCCGATCTGACCGCGGGCTTGGCGGAGGCAATCGAGCATGGATTTCTGGTCCAGGACGGCGAGCAGCTCGACTTCCGCCACGAGCTCATCGGGCAGGCGGTCGAGGAGGATCTCCTGCCATTCACGCGCGTCCGCTACCACGGCGCCATCGCCACCGCGCTCGGGGACCAGCCCGCCGTTGCGGCACATCACTGGCTCGCGGCGCACGAGGAGGAGGCAGCGCGAGCGGCCCTCGCTGCCACGGCGGCCGAGGCGTCGCGGCTGCACGCACCCGCGGACGAGCTCCTCGCGCTCGAATCGATGCTTGCCCTCGCTCCCGATGGGAGCGATCAGACCTCGCTCAAGCAGGATGCCGCCGAGGCGGCCTTCGCGGCGGGTCGCGCGGCACGTGCGATCGCGTTCGCCGAGGCCGCAATCGCCGGGCTGGACGGGCGGCGCGATCGTGTCCGGCTGGGGCTCCTGCACGAGCGGCTGGGGCACTATCGCCGCGCCATCGGCGACACGGAGGGCTCGATGGCCGCGCGGCGACGCGCGGTGGACACGGTCCCGCGCGAGGTGTCCCCCGAGCGGGCCACGGTGCTCGCTGCGCTGGCGCAGCTCAAGATGCTCGATGGCACGTTCTCCGAGGCCGAGTCACTGGCGCGCGAGGCGATCGACATTGCCCGCGCATGCCAGCCGCCGGCCACCGCGCAAGAGGCCCATGCAACCACGACGCTCGCCGTGGCCCTCGCCTGGGGAAGCGACCCATCGGCGGCCGTTGCGCTGCTCGGCGACGCAGGCCGGATGGCCGCCGAGCTCGGCGACCTGGACGAGCGGTTCCGCGTGCACGCCAATCTCACGACGGTCCTCGACCTGATCGGGCGGCGCGCGGACGCCGTGGAGGTCGCATACCAGGGCATCGAGGAGGCCCGCGCAGCTGGCCTCGAGGCCGTCTACGGCAACTTCCTGCGGGGCAATGCACCGGACTCACTGTTCATCCTCGGTCGCTGGGAGGAGGCTCGCGGCGCTGAGCCAGACGGCGCTCGAGTGGCTCCCGGTCGGCATCAACTTCCTCAACTCGATCGTCAACCTTGCGACCGTGGAGATCGAGACGTCCGCCGGGGAGACGGCGGCACGCCTCCTGGGGCAGACGCTCCTCGAGCTCGAGGCCGTCCGGGACTCGCAGCTCGCGGTCCCGTTCTACCTGGCGTCCGCCTCGTTCGCCCTGTGGCGTGGGGACGTGGCGGACGCGGTCCGCGTTGCAGCACGGGGCTGGGAGCTCGTGAAGGGCACGGAGGACTGGGTGCTGGCCGCGCGCATGGCCGCGATGTCGGTGGAGGTGGACGCGGTCGAGGCTGCGGAGGCGCACGAGCGACACGACCTCTCGTCGCTGGCCGCGGTGCGAACGCGCGCGCCGGTGGTCCTCGCCGAGGCGGAGGCCATCGTGGCTCGCCATGGCGTGGCGCCGACGATCGGATCCCGCCAGATGGCCGATGCCTACCTGGCGACGGCCCGGGCACACGGCCAGCGCATCGACGGTCGCGACGATCCCGCGGCCTGGGCCGACGTCGCCGAGACCTGGGGCCGGCTGGTCGTCCCGTACGAGGTGGCGCGAGCACGATGGCGCGAGGCAGAGGCACAACTGGCCGGGATGGGTCGAGCCGGGCGGGCCGTTGCGCGGCCGCCGCTCCTCGAGGCGACCGGCATCGCGCTCCAGCTCGGCGCCCTCCCGCTGCTCCGGAAGCTTCGGGAGCTCGCGCAACGGGCGTTGATCGCCCTTCCCGATGAGGTCGAGGCCGTGCTGGCCGAATCGAGCCTCAGCGTGACGCCGGTTGCGGCTCCCGAGGCCAACTCCAACGGCCACGGCGCCGGTGGAGCCGTCGGCGCTCGTGCGCGGCGTGGCGGGCGAGGCACCGTCGGCGGATGCGCGCCGTGACACGTTCGGGCTGAGCGTCCGCGAGCGCGAGGTCCTGAAGCTCATCGCCCAGGGCCGGACGAACCCCGAGATCGGCGAGCGGCTGTTCATCACGCGCAAGACCGTCGGCGTCCATGTCGGCAACATCCTGGCCAAGCTCGGCGTATCAGGCCGCGTCGAAGCCGCCGGCGTGGCCATCAGGCTCGGACTCACCGACCGGCCCTGACCTCCGCGCGTCGTGGCGCCGAGGACCCATGCGGGGCGGAACGGGTAGATTCGGGGTGACCGACCCACGCCGTCCGGTCGCCGACTTCTTCGAGGTGCCCTTCTCCATGCGACCTGTCCGCTCCGCCCTCGGGATCGCCGCCCTCCTGTTCGCGCTGGCCGCCTGCTCCGGTGGCAACCCGAGCTGGACATACGCACCACCGCCGTCCGAGACACCCGTCGCGAGTGGGGCGCCGTCCGGCGAGCCGGCGAGCGCGGCGCCCAGCGGGCAGGCATCCGCCGGCCCGAGCGCTGCCCCGTCAGCGGCTCCCTCAGCGGCTCCCTCGGCTGTTCCGTCGGCTGCCCCGAGCGCAGCACCGTCGGGTGGCGCCGGGGAGGTCGTGCAAGTCAGTGCCGTGAACATCGAGTTCGACCAGTCGACGCTCACGGTTCCCGCGGACACGGCCCTCGCGATCGAGTTCGCGAACAACGACGCGGGCGTACCGCACAACGTCGCCATCCGGGACAGCGGGGGCACCGAGCTGTTCACGGGCGAAGTGTTCAACGGCGTCGAGACGCGCACGTACGACGCTCCTGCAGCGCCGGCCGGGGCCTACACCTGGATCTGCAGCGTCCATCCGAACATGGTCATCGACGTCACCGCCGAGTAGGGGCTATGACGGCGGGCGAGCAGCTCTGCTACAGCGACGCCTACGCACGATCCGTCCCCGCACGGGTTCGCGGCATCGAGGCAGCGGGTGACACCACGCTGGTCGTGCTTGACCGGACCGTGTTCTATCCCGGCGGTGGCGGCCAGCCGCCGGACCGCGGCCTCCGCCTTCGCACGGCCGACGGCGCCGCGTGGACCGTTCGAGCCGCCCGCAAGCTCGATGGCGAGATCGCGCACGAGCTGGAGCCGTTCGATGGCGAACCGCCGGCCGCAGGCGACGAGGTCGAGGTCGATCTCGACTGGGCGCGCCGGCCTTGCCCTGATGCGCACCCACACGGCGCTCCACGTGCTGTGCGGGGTCGTGTGGCGCGACTACGGCGCGCTGGTCACCGGCGGGAACATGGAACCGGGCAGCGGCCGCATGGACTTCGAGTTCGAGCGGATGTCGCGGCGAGCTCGTGGGCGAGATCGAGGCCCGGGTCAACGCCGAGCTCGCGCGCCGCCCGCGATGTCCGGGTCGCCAACCTGCCCGCGCGACGAGGCATTCGCGATCCCCGACCTGATCCGGACGAAGATCAACCTCCTGCCGCCCGGCATCGCCGAGGTCCGGACGATCGAGATCGTCGGGCTCGACCTCCAGGCCGACGGCGGGACGCACGTCGCGAACACCCGCGAGGTCGGCCGGATCCGGGTGACCGGCTACGAGTCGCAAGGGCCGCATCAACAAGCGGATCCGGATCGAGCTGGTCGAGCCATGCCGCGTGACCGACGGGCCGGGCGACACGCCGGCGACCGAAGCGATCGACGCGCTCGGGGTCGACCACCGGGTCGTCCGCACGGAGCGCGGCGAACAGCGCCGAGGAGAGCGCCGCGCTCCAGGGCATCCCGCTCGGGGCGCTCCTCCGCACGATCGTCGTTCGGCGCGGCGAGGACGACTACCTGTTCGTGCTCGTGCCCGCGGGCCGGCGATTCGACTGGCCGAAGCTGCGCAGCCACCTCGGCGTGCGCCGCATGTCGCTGCCGGACGCCGAGGAGGCGCTGCCGCGACCGGCTACGTGCGCTACACGATCACGCCGTTCGGCGTCGACGCGTGCATGGCCGGTCATCGCCGACGCCGCGGTCCTCGACGCAGCCGGTCGTCTCGATCGGCGGCGGTGCCTGCGGCGTCAACCTCCACCTCGCGCCGGCCGACCTCGTCAGCGCGCTCGGCGCCACCGTCGGCGACGTCTCGGTTGGGGAAGCGGCGAGCGACGCAGGGTAGGCGGCCAGGTCACGGGATGCGGGTCCCGTTGACCCGGCCGCGTTCGGTCCGTGCGCGGACTAGTTCAGGTTCGGCTTGAGGATGATCTTCGTGCACTCGTCCTGCTTGTTCTTGAAGATGTCATACCCGTTCGGTGCCTCCTCGAGCGGGAGGACGTGCGAGATGACGAAGGTCGAATCGATCTCGCCGGCCTGGATCCGCTCGAGCAACGGCTGCATGTAGCGCTGCACGTGCGCCTGTCCCGAGCGGATCGTCAGTGACCGGTTCATGACCGCACCCATCGGGAACGAGTCGATGAACCCGCCGTAGGCGCCGATCACCGACACGATGCCGCCGCTCCGGCAGTTGACGATCGCCTCCCGGAGGGCGATCGGCCGGTCGGTCTCGATCTTCACGGTCTGCTTGGCCTTGTCGAGCAGGTACTGGGCGCCGGCGGAGTGACCTTCGAGCCCGACGGCCTCGATGACCTTGTCGGGGCCGCGACCACCCGTCGACATCTTGAGGACCTGCGAGACGTTCTCGCGCTCGTAGTTGATCGTCTGCGCGCCACGTTCGGCCGCCTTCTGCAGTCGGTAGTCGAAGCGGTCGATGACGATAATTCGCTCCGCACCGAGGACTCGAGCACTCTCCATGGCGAACAGACCCACCGGGCCCGCGCCCCAGATCGCGATCACGTCACCCGGCTGGATGTCGCACATCTCCGCGCCCATGTAGCCCGTGGGCAGGATGTCCGAGAGGAAGAGAACCTGCTCGTCGGTCAGGTTCTGCGGGACCTTGAAGGCGTTCGAATCGGCGAAGGGGACGCGGACGTATTCGGCCTGGCCGCCCGCGTACCCACCCGTCAGGTGCGAATAGCCGTACACCCCGGCCATGGGAAAGCCGAAGAGCTTCTCGGCCATCCACGCATTCGGATTCGAGTTCTCGCAGGCGGAATAGAGCTGCTTTCGGCAGTTCAGGCAGGACCCGCACGAGATGGGGAATGGCACGACGACCCGGTCGCCGACAGCGACCTTGCTCCCGTCGACGCGATCACCGACTTCGATCACCTCGCCCATGAACTCGTGGCCAAGGATGTCGCCCTGCATCATCGAAGGGACGAAGCCCTGGAGCAGATGGAGGTCCGAGCCGCAGATCGCCGTGGAAGTGACGCGGACGATCGCGTCGCGTCCGTTCAGGATCGACGGGTCCGGGACGTCCTTGACCTGGACCTTGTTGTTGCCCTGCCAGGTAACGGCTCTCATGCGGTGACTCCACTCGTGACTGCTGTTTCCGCTCGTGCCTCGACAGCCTTCTCGGTCTGCATCGGCTGGGCGGGTCGCTGGCCGCGGCGGCCGACGATGGTTGCGTCCGAGCGCACCACCTCGCCGAGCTCGAGCAGCTGCTTGAACCGGCGCAGGTCATCGCTGACCTGGATGTCCGGCTCCTCGCCGAGCAGCTTCGCCACGACTGCGCCGAGCTGGCCGGCAGGCGGCTCGTAGGACATCTCGACCACGACCTCGGTGCCCTGGTCCTTCGGTGCCGGGCGGAACTCGACAGAGCCGCCGTTCTTGATCCCCGAGCCCTCGATCGAGCGCCACGCGATGCGCTGGCCCGGCTGGTCCTCGACGATCTCCGCATCCCACTCGACGCTCGTCCCGAGGGGCGCCTTGGCCTTCCAGTGAGAGGTTCCGTCGGGGCGCGTCTCGACCAATTCGAGGTGCTCCATGAAGGTCGGCAGCTGCTCGAGCTTCCGCCAGTACGCGTAGGCCTCGTCGGGGCTGCGGTCAACGGTGATCGACTGGCGCACGGGCCGTCCGGTCCGGTGGGCGTGGTCGGGAACCCGGCCGCCGTTGCCCTTCCCCGGGCCGTTGCCCGACGCCCGGGAGGTGGCGATGCTGGCCGCGAGATCCACCGCGGTGATCGCCATCAGGCCGAGGAGCACCGTCGTGACACGGTCGCGGCGCACGCGCGGCGAACCGAGGGCGATGACCATCAGCCCGATGTCGAGCAGATCGCCGCCAACGCGCGACCAGGCACCGGGCGCCGGGTTTCGGTTGCCCAGCAGCAGCGCGGCGTGTCCGAATTCGCGGACGCCGACCGCCCGAGCCAGGGTGGTTCGGTCCGACGTTGGGGCGATGCCGATGGCGCGACAGACGGCATCCGGCGCCATCACGCTGACGGCTCCCAGGCCGAGGCTCATGGCCCCGAGCCCCTGGGCAATTCGTTGCTCGTTACTCACGCGCGGTACCTCGATGCGGTGCGAGGTGAGCATCTAAGCCCCTCCCCGAGACGACCCACCAGCACCCGTTTCGGAGGCGCATAACACCCCCATCGCATCGCCGTCCCGACGTCGCGTTGGTCATTCCGCCGACGCTCGACATGGACGTTCGACCACTCGCATGCGGCCCCGTTGATGTGGCACGATCCCGGTCATGCCCAAGCTCGCAGTGCCCGTGCTGACCAGCCCGATCGTCCGCCGCGTTGCGTGGCATATCCGACGGATCGGCGGCAAGCTCGATCGCCGGTTCTTCTTCTCGCTGGGGCAGGGGATCGTCGGGGTCGTCGCGCTCGCGGCGATTGCCATCACCGCGCTCGAGAAGCCGGTCACGCTCGCGTCATTCGGCGACTCGTTCAACTGGGGGTTCTCGACGGTGCTGGGCGCCGGCGACCCCGATTTCGTCACGTCACCGGGCGGCCGCATCGTGAGCTGGCTGCTCGTGCTGTTCGGAGTCGCGCTGCTCGGTACCCTGACGGGGGCCCTCGTCGCGATGGTCATCGATTTTCTGCTCAAGGAGGGCCAGGGTTTGGGTGCGTCCGGCTACCAGGATCACATCGTCGTCTGTGGCTGGAACACCACCGCCCGCGACCTGCTCAACGAGCTCCGTGGCGATGACTACCGGCTGAAGGTGGTCGTGCTGGCCGATCTCGAGAAGAATCCAGCGGGCAACGATGCGTACTTCGTGCGCGGCGACGCGACCGATGTCGACGCGCTCGAACGCGCCGGGATTCAGCAGGCATCGGCCGCGCTCGTCTTCCCGAGCGACGGATCGGACGAGGCCGACATGCACTCGATCCTGACGATCATGGCCATCGAGTCCGTGTCGCCCGGGGTTCGGACGGTTGCCGAGGTGAACAACCCGCGCCACGACCCGCATTTCCGTCGGGCCGGGGTCAACGAGCTGCTCGTGACCTCGAAGATCGCCTCGCACCTGCTGGCGAGGTCGGCGCTGTATCCGGGCCTCACCGGGATCGTCACGGACATCGTGTCCGGCGGCGAGGGCTCCGAGCTGTACCGGATCACGCTGCCCGACGAGTACCTCGGCATGACGATCGACGAGGTCGCCGGGCATCTTCGTGCCGAGCACCGAGCCACATTGCTGTCGATCCAGCGTGGCGGCCACGCGTTCGTGAACCCCGAGGCCTCCTTCCGGCTCGAGCCGGGTGACGACGCCATCGTGGTGGCCGAATCGCTGGGCAAGCTGGCCCCGCTCAAGCTCCAGGACGCCCGCCGCAAGGGCGGCGCCGAACCCGAGATGCGCGCGGCCTCGGCACCCTCCAACTAGGGAGCGGCCGGCCTGGGCGGGGGCGTGTCGCGCCCGTAGACCGGCCGGCGCCGGCGCCCGATTGGCGCCCGTAAATCGGCCTCGATCATCGCGGGTGATCAAAACGACATATCTGAGCGCGTACCTACTGCCTGATGCCCGGCCCGCTCGCGAGCCGTGCGGCGATCTTTCCCGACGATCACGGGGGGTGATCAGAAGACTCCCTCGGCCTCTGGTTCCTGACCTGAGCAGGTGATGGCCGGCTAAGGCTCACCGGCTACAACGTCGGAATGAGAGCCTCCAAGCGGGCCACGAGCTTCGGCGCGTCGATCCGCACCATCCGAGACGCGGTCCGGATGAGCCAGCGAGAGCTGGCACGTCGCGTGGGTCTATCGCAGCCCTTCGTGTCGGCGGTGGAGAACGGTCTCGTTCCGACCCTGCGCCTGAGCGATGCGGAGAAACTCTGCGACGCACTCGGCGCCACCCTTGTCTTCGGTGTCGAGGCACCGCTTCTCCTCGGGCCCGCGCCGCAGCGTGACCTGGTGCATGCTCGATGCCTTGCCCATGTCTGCCGGCGTCTGCAGAGCGGCGAGTGGCTCATCGAGCGAGAGGTCGAGATCGGCGAGACTCGACGGCCAGGCTGGATCGACGTCCTGGCATTCAACCCGTCAATCGGCACGCTCCTCGTGATCGAGGTCAAGACGGCGATCACCGACCTTGGCGAGCTCGAGCGGCAGATCGGCTGGTATGAGCGTGAGGCCGTTTCGGTGGCCCGACGGCTTGGCTGGCGCGCACGGGGTGTCGCCGTCGCTGTGCTCCTGCTTTCGACAGCGGCAAACGACGACGTCCTCCGCAGAAATCGAGCCGCCTTCGACGGTGCCTTTCCCGGACGCGCCCGCGACCTCCAGGCTTTGATAGACGGGGCGGTCGTTGCGGATCCACGCAGGACGGTCGCGATGCTCGAGCCGCAATCCAGGGCCAGGCGTTGGTGCCGGTCATCCGTCCTGGAGGGACGCCGGTCACCTGCTGCGTACCTTCACTACGCCGATGCGGTGCGAGCGATGACGACGGCCGCGCGCCCATCAACCCGGCGCGATCACCGGCAGTGATCGCTCCGCAACATCTGAGACGCTGCTCCCGACACCTGCGCAGACGGCATCATCGGCCGCGCTCGAATGTCAGTGATCGATCAGCGCCGGTGATCGAGGCCCGCACGACTGCGACACACCCGGGACAAGGACACCACGAAGCCCGGCCGTTGGGCCGGGCTTCAGGACCGCGTTGCAGGGCAGGGCTACAGGGCCTTCACCGCCGCGATCAGGTCGGCGAGGCCGGCCTTGGCGTCCGCGAAGAGCATGCCGGTCTTCTCGTTCGTGTACAGCTCGTTGTCGATGCCGGCGTAGCCGCGGCCCATGGACCGCTTCACGACGACGATCGACTTCGCCTGGTCCACGTCGAGGATCGGCATGCCCGACACCGGCGAGCCGGGTCGTCGCGCGGCCGGGTTCGTGACGTCATTCGCGCCGATGACCAGCGCGACATCCGCCCGCGAGAACTCCGGGTTGATGTCCTCCATCTCCTTGAGCTGCGGGTAGGGCACATTGGCCTCGGCCAGGAGCACGTTCATGTGGCCGGGCATTCGGCCCGCGACCGGATGGATGGCGTACTTGACGTCGACGCCGCGATCCTCGAGCAGCTCGGCCAGCTCACGGACGGCGTGCTGCGCCTGCGCAACCGCGAGCCCATAACCGGGCACCACGATGACCGACTGGGCATAGGCAAGCTGGATCGCGACGTCGTCGACGCCGATCGAGCGAACCGTCCCACCGGCACCGGTGACATCCCCGGCCACGCCTTCGCCGCCACCGAACCCGCCGACCATGATGTTCATGACCGACCGGTTCATGGCGTCGGCCATGAGCTTGGTGAGGATCGCGCCCGACGCCCCGACGAGCGCACCGGCGATGATCAGGACGGGGTTGTCGATGACGAAGCCGGCCATGGCCACGGCCGTACCGGTGAAGCTGTTGAGCAGCGAGATGACGACGGGCATGTCCGCGCCGCCGATCGGCAGCGTCATGGTGACGCCGAAGATCAGGGCGGCGGCAAGGATGACGAGCATCAGCGCGATGTTCGGGGTCCCGGTCGCGAAGAGCACCGCCGCGGCAATCAACGTCACCGCAGCGAGGCCGATCGTCACAAATCGGCCGCCCGGGATCATGATCGGCTTGCCGGCGATGAGCCCCTGGAGCTTGCCGGCGGCGATGATCGACCCGGTGAAGGTGATCGAGCCGATGATGATGTCCAGGACGATGAAGATGTTGGTGTCGAGGCGGATCGCGCTGCCTTCCGCCGTCAGGTGCAGGTAGTCCTCGATCGCGATGAGCGCCGCCGCACCACCGCCCACGGCGTTGAACAGCGACACCAGCTGGGGCATGGCCGTCATGGCCACGCCACGCGCCGTGTACAGGCCGAGCCCGCCGCCGATCGCGATCCCGAGCAGGATGATGGCCCAGCCAATGCCGCTGATGCCGTCGCTGTCGGTCCCGAGCAGCTCCCGGGCAAGGATGAGGACAGCCGTGGCGCCAACCGCGAGCGCCATGCCGTAGGCAGACAGCACATTGCCCGCGCGGGCGGTGGCCGGGGAGTTCATTCGGGCCAGGCCGATGACGAACGCGACCGCCCCGAGAAGCCAGGCGATGCGGACGAGGATCTCGATGAGTCCGAGCGTATCCATCGGTCTGTCTAGGCCTCCGGATCGGCTTGGACCGGCCGCGGGGCCGTCGACTTCTTCCTGAACATCTGGAGCATCCGGTCCGTCACGACGTAGCCGCCGACCACGTTCATGGTGGCGAAGGCCACGGCGACCAGCGCGAGCACGTACCCGATCGGGTCATCGACCTCGGCCGCGATGAGCATCGCGCCCACGAGCACGATGCCGTGGATCGAGTTCGCGCCGGACATCAGCGGCGTGTGCAGCGTCGCTGGCACCTTCGAGATGACCGCGAAGCCGACGAGGATCGCCAGCGTGAAGATCGTGAGGTTGGTGAGGAGGTCCTGGACCTCGGGCGGGATCACGCAGCACCTCCCGGAGCGGCGGGGGCCGGCTCGAGCAGCTTCTTGACGGGCTCTGAGATCACGGCGCCATCGCGCGAGATGACCGTCGCGGCGGTGACCTCGTCCTCGAAGTCGAGGTGCAGGTTGCCGTCCTTGACCATCCCCAGGAGCAGTGCCGAGATGTTCCGCGCGTAGAACGCAGAGGCCCCGGCCGGCATCGACGCAGGCAGGTTGTCGGGCGCGATGATCGTCACGCCGTTCGGGCTGACGACCGTCTCGCCGGACTGGCTGAGCTCGCAGTTGCCGCCGAGGGCGGACGCCGCCATGTCGACGATGATCGAGCCCGGCTTCATCTTCTCGACCGCGGCAGCGGTCACGAGCACGGGCGGCTTGCGTCCCGGCACCTGGGCCGTCGTGATCACGACGTCCATGTTGCCGATCGCCTCGTTGAGCTCGGCCTGCTGCGAGGCGCGCTCCTCGGCCGTCAGCTCGCGGGCATAACCGCCCGCGCCCGTCGCATCGATCTGCGTCTTCAGCTTCACGAACTTCGCGCCGAGGCTCTCCGCCTGCTCGCGCGTCTCGGGACGGACGTCGTAGGCGTGCACGATCGCGCCGAGCCGCTTGGCCGTGCCAATTGCCTGCAGCCCGGCCACGCCGATGCCCAGGATGAGGACGTTGGCGGGCTTGGCGGTGCCCGCGGCCGTGGTCAGCAGGGGGAAGTAGCGCGGGTATGCGTTGGCCGCGATGAGCACGGCCTTGTACCCGCCGACATTGGCCTGCGACGAAAGCGCGTCCATGGTCTGGGCGCGCGACAGCGTCCGCGGGATCGCATCGAGGCTGATTGCCGTCACGCCCTTCGCGGCCAGCTCGCCGGCCAGCGTCGGATCGATCAGTGGCTGCAGGAAGCCCACCACCGCCTGGCCTCGCCGCAGAAGCGCGACCTCGGCGGGCGACGGCTTCGCCACCTTGAGGATCACGTCCGACTGCGCGTACAGCTGGTCCGTCGGAACGATCGCCGCGCCCGCCTCCGCGAACGCGCTGTCGGGAATGGCGGCACCCGAACCGGCACCGGCTTCGACGAGGATGTCGAGCCCGGCCGTCTTCAGCTTGCCGAGCGCTTCGGGTACCAGGGCTACGCGCCGTTCACCTGGCGCCGTCTCCCTGGCGACACCGACCTTCATGGGCACCACCTGCTCAGAGTCAAGGGAACCGCAGTCCTGGGGGAGACCGCGGGGGACACTTGGGGTCGCGCGCAGTCTACCGCGTGCGCGCCGGAGGTTGCGATCGCGGGAGGTTGCGGTTGGGCGTCGCTCTGCCAGACTTCGTCGATGAGCATTCCTGTTGCCCGTCTCAACCACGCCGTCCTGTTCGTTCGCGATGCCCAGGCATCGGCCGAGTTCTACTCGCGCGTCTTCGGCTTCGAGGTGGTTTCGTCGGAGCTCGGTGGCCAGGCGGTCTTCATGCGCTCGGCGGGCGGCGAGAACCACCACGACCTGGGCCTGTTCTCCGTTGGGCCGGACGCACCGCGCGCGCCACGCGGCTCAACCGGCCTCTACCACCTCGCCTGGGAGGTGCCCACCATCGAGGACCTCGCCGAGGCGTCGCAGATCCTGCGCGAGGCGGGTGCCCTCGGTGGCGCGAGCGACCACGGCGTCTCGAAGTCGCTCTACGGCAGCGATCCCGATGGGAACGAGTTCGAGATCATGTGGCGGGTGCCGCGTGAGGCGTGGGGTGAATACGAGCGGCGTGGCGCGATCATGCCGCTCGACATCGAGGCCGAGGTCCGCCGGTTCGGCAACGGCTGACGTTCTGGCGGCGCGGCCAGCATCAGGACACCGTGACATGGCGGTGTGACGCCGGCGAAGCCCTCGATACGCTCCAGACAATCGAGTCGATGCATCATCGTGGCGTGAACGCTTCAGTCACGATCCCGGCGTCGGATGGGGACGACGGGCGACAGCGCGTCGCGTTCACGGTCGCAGCAGCGTTCGCGGCGATCGCGGCGGCGCAGCTGGGCGACATTGGGACCTTCCTTCACATGATCTCGATCGGAGGACTCGGCGCCGAGGCGAACCCGCTTGTCGTGCACATTGCGAGCACGCATGGCTTCGAGACGCTGCTCCTGCTGAAGCTCGCCCTGATCCCGTTCGTCGCGCTGATCGTCGCGGCCCTGATGCGGGTCCGCGTTCGGCTCGCCGCGACGGTGCTCACATTTGCCACGGTTGCAGGTGTCGCCGGTGCGTGCTCGAACGTCGCCGCCCTGACCTAGGGGATCAGCTCGCGGCGGTCGTCACCTGAACGAGGATGTACACCGCTCTGGGCGTTGACCCGTTAGGGAGTCGGCGGGAGACCGACGGCCTGCGTGGCGATCTCGTACAGGTCGCCGCCGCGAATGAAGTACATCGTGCTGCCGTCGGAAGAGAAGGACGCGTGGTATTCGTCGGCCGAGGAATTGACGACCTTCAGCAGCTTCGGCTCGCTCCAGGCGTCTCCATCCGGTGTCGAGAACCACAGGTCGCCCGCCCCGAGCCCGCCGGTGCGGCTGAGCGACGTGAAGACGAGGCTCTGACCGTCGGGGGCGATGACGGGATTGAACTCCCACGCGGCCGTGGTAATCGGCTCGGGCATGGCTTCAGGTGCACCCCAGCCGCCGTCCGGGAGGGCCGGCACGCGCCAGATGTCGAACCCGCTCCCGCCGCGGTCGCTGCCGAAGTAGAGGGTGCCGTCCGGGCCCACGCTCGGATACAGGTCCTCGGCCGGGCTGTTGACGGCCGGGCCCGGGTTGACCGGCTCACCAAAGGACCCGTCCGGCGCCCGCTCGACGTACCAGATGTCCGTGTCGGTGCGCTCCTCGCCGTCGACCGCGCGGATCGACGAGAACCAGACCCGCGAGCCGTCGGGGGAGAAGAACGGGTCGAGGTCGGCGCTGGCGTCGCTCGAGAAGCGCACCCGTTCGGCCTCGCCCCACGTGCCGTCGGCCTGGAGCCGGACCTGGTCGATCCGGCTCTCCCGGGACGTCGGGAAGAAGCCGCTGGACTGGCCGATCAGCGCGGTGGCGCCGTCCGGAGCAACGGCCATCCGCCACGCGAAGCTGTCGCCGCCGGCGATCTCGACGAGGCGCGGCTCCGTGGCCGGCGCGACGGACGAGGTGGGCGCGGGGCTGCTCGATGCCGGGACCGTCGCCGTCGCGGGCGCGGCGGTTCGATCGGCGCTGGCCTCCACCGGGGAGGAGGCGCCGGGATTCGTGCCCTGGCAGCCCGACATGACGACTCCACTCAGCGCGAGGACGCCGATCAGCAAGGGCCGGAAGGGCTGCGCGCGACCGGCCGGGCGATCCATTCGCGCGAGTCTAGCGTGTCCGCCTTCGCCTTCCGGCGATACCGGCCCTTGGCAGGGTCACGGCGACGGACACGGCTCGAAGAGACAGCGCATCGTGGCGTTCCAGCTGATGCCCCAGATCGGCGAGGACGAGCCGTTCGGCGTCTTGATCGCGGTCATGAGGGCGACCTCGCGCGGCGCCTGGGTCGACCCGGTCCAGACAACCTTCATCGTTCCGGGAGCGGTGTACTTCGTCGGCGTCCACGTTTCGCAGGTGTCGTGCGAAAAGCTCAGCGCGGCTCCCGAGTACGCGATGCTCATCGTGTAGTCCCGGCAGTTGCCGCTGAGCTCACTCCGGGGCTTCCAGTCGTACCAGCTCCAGGTCGGCCCGCCATCACGGTCGACATGGATCCAGGCATTGAAGGCCCATGAGCCCGAATTCGTCACGTCGAACGTCGCCCACGCGTGGATGTCCCAGAAGTCGTTCGACCCGTTGGCGTCGTTCATGAGCTTGTGGACCTGGTAGCAGGTATCCATCCAGCCGACGGTGCGGCGGATCACGTCGCCGTCGTGGAAGTAGGTCCTCGAGAAGCAGTCGCTGCCGCGCTCGAGCCAGTAGGGAGGGGCCGCGGCCGCCGCGACACGAGTCAGGGATGCGGCGTCAGGACCCACCGCCTTGCTCGCCACCGAACCGCCTTCGCCGATCCGCGTCAGGTCGGCAATCGTGTACGACCGCGGCCCCACGACTCGGGAGCCGTCCCCCAAGGCCACGACACGCAGGGAGCTCGCGCCACGAGCGATGCCATATCGCTCGAACCGTTGCGCAGCATCGGCTGCGGCCTCTCGTCCGGCCCGCGTGGCGGTGATGTCGCGCCGATCCGGTGCCGCGGCGGAGCCGGCAGGAGCGAGCGCAAGGCCTAGCAGGACGGCCGTGACGGCGATACCAAGTCTCCGATGGTGGCGTCTCATGCGACCCTCGTGATCCTGGCGGGGTCAAGATGGTTGCGGCGTGCGAAGGGGGCGGGGCCCTGATCAGTTCGGGATCACCGTGGTGACCCGAGCCAGCGAATCGAGACAGAACCGGGTCCCGTCCGGGTACGCCGCGCCCCGTGCCGGCGTCAGTCCCTGGGCTTGCAACGCGGGGGCCTTTGTCCATCGGATGCCGGCGATCGCGATCGTCGTGCCCATCTCGTAGCCGGGCTGGTTCAGCACATGACAGTCATCGGGCGTGCCGTCCTGATGACCGATGACCGCAAGCCACTCGCCGGTGTCGTCTCGCCCGGCGACGAGCAGGCTCGGCTCCCCGGCGCCACGGGCGATCAGGCGAGTCGAGCCAAGATCGAAGGACACTGTCCTGCCATCCGCGAGCCCGAATGAAACGGATGGCGCTCGGGCCTGTTCGGTCAGCACTTCGCCCACCGTCAGGATCCGAGAGAGCGAGGGCGTTGCGGTCGGCTCCGCGGTCGGCAGGGCGGCCGGAGCGCAGCCGCTGACCAGGCTGCATGCGAGGAGCCACACCGGAATTCCTGCCCGGGCGCGTCGCTGAAACGTCTCGCTCGTCATGCGGAGTGCTTTCCCTGCCTGTCGTCGGCGGCACTTCGCACCTTACGGCGCAGCGCGTATCGGTCGCGTATCTGGGCCGTATTCCTGGGGTCTGGCCCGCCCGGAGGGATTCGAACCCCCGACCTACTGATCCGAAGTCAGTCGCTCTGATCCACTGAGCTACGGGCGGACGGCCGGATGATACCCGACGTCAGCGCGACGCCGGCCGGGCCGCGCGCGTGTAGACCAGCACGGTGCGTTCATAGGTGATCACCGTTTCGTCACGCTGGTTGTAGCCGCGGGTTCGAACGCGCACGAGCCCCTGACCCGGTCGGGAGCGCGACGGTCGCGCCTCGAGGACGGTGGACTCCGCGTAGAGCGTGTCGCCGGCAAACACCGGCGAAGTGAGCCGTACCTCGTCCCAGCCGAGGTTGGCCACGGCGTTCTGGCTGACGTCCGGCACCGACAGCCCGGTGACGACCGCGAGGGTGAGTGTCGAGACGATGAGCGGTCGCCCGAATTCCGTTCGCGACGCGTAGTCCGCGTTGAAGTGGATGTCGTGCGTGTTGTTGGTGAGCAGCGTGAACCACGTGTTGTCCGTCTCGGTCAGCGTCCGCCCGTGGGCATGCCGGTAGACGTCGCCCACGGTGAAGTCCTCGAAGAACCTGCCCTCCCAGGCGACGATTGGCTCACCCATCAGGAACCCCTCATGCGGCCTGCGGCCGCGTATCCATCCTCGGCGTCCCCAAGCTCCTCGGGCGCGATCACGCCAAGGGCGAGGGCTCGCTGCGGTGCAAAACGGCCGATCGCCGTTGCGCGCCGCAGGAGCACGCGGGCGTGTCGGTCGGTCGCCCGGTCGCTCATGACGCCATCGATCATCGTCGCACCCCGGTCTGACCCCAGCGCCGCGTCGTAGGCATCCAGCTTCGCAGCCTCGCGCTCGACGTCCTGGTCCGTCAGCCCGGCATCGTAGGCCAGGAGGACGGCGAAGAGCTGACTCGGGTGGCCGACCCACTTGCCCGACATGCCGAGATCGCGGGCCCGCACGGCATCGTCGAAGACGAGGCGCATCCGATCCAGCCAGCGGGTCCGGTTTGCCTCCCCCGCAAGCGACGGATCGGGGACCGGGTAGTCGAGGGTCATTCCGTCGATGGCCGGAACACCGACTGCTCCTGCGACCGCAACGATCTCGGCCCGAGCCCACGTCGCGAGGCCATGGTCGTTGCCGATGGCGGGGAGACCAAGGTCGGCGCTGAAGTCCGCGAGCCCGAAGATGAGACTCGCGAGTCGCGGCGCCGCGCGCCGAGCGATGTCGGCGAGCTGGCTTGCCGCCCAGCCGCTCTCGACGAGGAACGCGACCCGGATCTTCCGATCGGGGAGACCCAGCGCCAGCTCCGCGCGACCGAGAAGTGCGTCGAGTACATCGACGTCCTCGGGGTGCTCGATCTTCGGAAAGACGATCCCGTCGAGGGGAAAGGGCGCGGGGTCGGGAGCGAGCTCCCGCAGTCGCCAGAGCAGGGTGTACAGGTCGCGGACGGAGGTGTCGAGGCTGAACCCTGGCGGTCGATAGAACCGGAGGCTTGCGGCGCCCCCCGTGCCCCAACCTTCTCCCGTGAAGGTCGTCGCGGCGACCTCCAGGGCTCGGCGCGCCGCGTCCTCGCCGGGAGGGATCGCGTCCTCGCCGTCCAGCATGACGAGGGGTGCACGCACCGGCCTGGCCAGCGCATCGGCGACCATGTCATGCGGTAGTTCGAGCCGGTCGGCGAGATCCTCCGGACGGAGGCCCAGACGGTCGAGTGCACGGCTGACCGGGGCTGTGCCCGTTTCGACGGCCTTTCGCGCCATCTCCGCGTCGGCGGCTGGCGTCGTGAAGTGCGCCTGCTGCCGCCAGTAGCGCAAGGGCAGGTGCGCCCGAGCGCCGGTGCCGACGGCGGTAGCCGATGCGCGGTCAATCTCGCCGGCACGGATCGCCTCGTCGAGCCGGGGGATGGATCCCGCCCGCCGATCCGGCGCGCGCGTCACTTGAAGAGCTCCCGAAGCAGGTCAAGCGCCGTGCGTTCGATGATCCCGGCCACCTCGGGCGCGAACGGTGCCGGCTGACCGTAGCCACGGTGCGACACGGCCGGCTCGTACCCGCCCCAGGGATACTCGTCGGGTGTCGCCACGTAGCCCAGCGAGCCCTGGCAGTAGCCGGCGAAGATCGTGACCTCGGCGGGTGACGACCGCCGAACGGCGGTACCGACCGCACCGAAGATCTCGCCCGGTGCCCCGACGATGGCGCATGGTCCGACCCGCGCCGCCCACACCTCGCCGTCGATGGCCCGGGCCCGCCCATTGCCGGCCTCCTCCACGAGCATTCGCTCGAGCCAGTCGATGTGGTACCGAACCGGATTCGTGGTCGCCCGCGTCTCGCCGCTGGAGGTCCTCCGTGCCAGGTCGGAACGGCGTTCCGCGAGCTCGCGCTCGAGCTCGGCGACAGGCGCCGGCTCGAGGAGTGGCAAGGAGACGATCCGGCGCCGCACCCCAAGCGGCTGCCCTGTCTGGACGTCGGCCAGCCGGCGCCGGTACAGCGCGATCGGCGTGACGGAGCCCCAGTCGGAGCGATCCACCTCGACCTCCCACGGGACCGTGTCCGCCGTTGCATGCACCGCCTCCAGCGCGATCCGCTGCCCAAACGCCTGGGCTGCCCGATGGGCGTCGGCGTCGTCGCGAAAGGCCTCGAGCGGCAGCGCATCCCCTGCCGCCCCCTGCAGAAAGACCGTCACCGCCGGAGCGCGCATGGCACCGACCGCGTCCCGAAGCCCGCCGACGAAGTCCGGTCCTGCGCCCGGCACGTCGGGTCCGATGACGACCGGGTGGCACGCGAAGGAGACCAGCGTGGCAACAGGGGTCCCTGCCAGCGGCGCGCCTTCGAGGGCGTCGACCCTGATCGAGACAACCGCGTCGTCACGAACGCCATCCCGGTTCCAGCCAAGGATGGTTCGCCCATCGGGTGTCCGTTCACGCCGGTTCACCGCAAGCCCTGGCGCGTTCCCCAGCCCTCCCGCGACGCGCACCGGAACGGGCCGGTCGAGCGCAGCCTGCGCAACGTCTGCGAAGCGGTCGGGGAGGGAGTCCCAGTACTTGAGCTCCCGCTCGCTCCAGCCGTCCCACTCGCCACCGAGCTTGACCGGGGCGCCGGGCCATGGCGCTGCGTGGGTATGGCTCGCGTTGAGGAGGACTGCGCCCGGCTCGCATCCTACGCGGTCGGCGACCTGCGCGCGGATGCGGTCGGCCATCGGCGTGGTGAGACCGACAAGGTCGGCGGCAATGATCACGACCGTCTCGCCGCGCTCGTCCCGGAAGCCGCAGGCCGTTGCCATGAGCGGCGCATACGCCGATCGTGCCGCTGTGGCGCGTCGCACGTACCCGAGGAGGTCGACCGGGAACGGCGGTGTGATCTCGATCTCGGCTGCCCCCGCCAGGAGCGTCACATCCCTGTCTCCGAGCCACCCGGCCGGTTCCTCGATCAAGCCCTTGAGGGTGCCGAGGAAGGCCGCGCCCGCGGCGCCATCCACGACCCGATGGTCTGCCGAGAGCGTGGCCGTCATGATCCGACGAATCTCGACCCGGCCGTCGCGCACCACCGGTCGTTCGATCGTCCGCGCCGTGGCAAGGATCGCCACCTGTGGCGGTGTGACGATGGCGGTGAACGCGGTGATCTCGAACATGCCGAGGTTCGAGAGCGTGAAGGTTGCCTCGCCGATCTCGGGTGCTCGCAGCTTGCCCGCCCTCGTCCGCGTCACCAGGTCCGAAAGACCCTGCGCCAAGTCCTCCACGGAGCGATCGCGACAGTCAAGAAGCGCAGGCGCGATCAGGCCGTCATCGAGCGCGATCGCCACGCCGATGTTGATCGCGTCGACGCGCTCGATTACGTCCCCGTTCCACGTCGAGTTGAACGAGGGGTGCTGCGCGAGCGTCAGGGCAACGGCGCGAAGGAGGTACGCGGTGAGCGTGATGCGGTCCTCGCGGGCGCGCCCCTGGTTTGCGCCCTCGGCCACGCCAGCAGGGCATCCATCTCGATCTCGGTCGAGAGGTAGAAGTGGGGAACCTGCTGCTTGCTCTCGGTCATCCGCCGGGCGATCGCCCGACGCATCGCGCTCTGCGTGACCGGGTGCCGGCCGACGGTTTCCGTTCCGGCGTCGGTCACGCTATGCCCCGTCCTCGAGCCACGCGATCGTCTCTCCGACCGCTACCTCCGCACCCGCGTCATGGACGATCTCCGCGAGCGTCCCCGAAGCGACCGCCTCCATCTCGACCGTGCTCTTGTCCGTCTCGATCTCGGCAATGAGGTCGCCCCGGGAGACGGGATCGCCGACCTTCTTGAGCCAGCCCGAGACCTTCCCGGCCTCCATGTCATAGCCCAGCTTCGGCATCTCGACCGCGATTCGCGCCATACGTCCTCCCGTCGGCGACGCCGCCTGCCGGGCCCTGGCCGGTCGGTGCAAGCGTTTCCAGCCGGTATCATAGCGAGACGGCGCACGGGCCTCGACGGACCCGTCAGCGGCGTCCCCGAAGGAGGCCGGCGTGGAGTTCCTGGTCCACATCGAGGTCGAGTGGCCGGCCGACGGCGACCCCGCCGAGCTGGCCCGTCTCACCGCAGCCGAGCGCGAGCGGGGCAACGAGCTCGGTGCAGCCGGCACCATTCGACGCATGTGGCGGGTGCCTGGCCGACGCGCGAACTGGGGCCTGTGGGAGGCCGAGGACGCCACCGCCCTGCATGCCGCGATCGCGTCGTTGCCGTTCTTCCCGTTCCTCAATGTCGAGGTCATCCCGCTGGCAGCGCACCCCACGGACCCCGAACGGCCCAGCGGCAGATAGTCAGACCGGGAGATCGGACTCGAGCTGTGCGCGAAGCCGGTCGCCGACCTGCGTCGTGGTCAGCGAGCCACGCATGTCCGGGGTCAGGTCTCCCGCCTCGATCACGGCCGCAATCGCCGCCTCCAGGCGGTCGGCCGCTGCAGGCTCACCCAGATGCCGCAGCATGAGCGCACCGGTCCAGGCCTGGCCGATCGGGTTCGCGATGCCCTTCCCGGCAATGTCGGGGGCAGACCCGTGTACGGGCTCGAACAACGCCGGGGAACGTCCGGTCGGGTCGATGTTGGCCGAGGGCGCAATGCCGATGCTCCCCATCAGGGCCGCCGACAGGTCGGTGAGCAGGTCGCCGAACAGATTGCTGCCAACGATGACGTCGAACCGGGCAGGCTCCCGAACCAGCCGGGCGAGGAGGGCATCGAGGTGCATCGATTCGACGGTGACATCCGGATACGCAGCTGAAACGTCGCGAACGACCTCATCCCAGAACGGCATGGCGTGGACGATCCCGTTCGACTTCGTCGCACTCGTGAGCCGGCGCCCACGCGTCCTCGCGAGCTCCATGGCGTAGCGGACGACCCGTTCCGTGCCGATCCTCGTGAAGACGTTCACCTGGATCGCGACCTCGCGGTCGCCTTCATGGATTCGGCCCCCGATGTCCGAGTACTCCCCCTCGGTGTTCTCGCGGACGACCACCACGTCAAAGGCATCGGGATCCCGGAGCGGGCTCGGCATGCCTGCGAGCGAACGTGCTGGACGGACATTGACCGCAAGGCCAAGTCCCTTCCGGATCCTGAGCAGCAGGCCCCACAGCGACACCGTGTCCGGCACGCGCGCCGGGTCGCCGACGGCGCCCAGGAAGATCGCGTCAAAGCCGCGCAATGTGTCCAGACCGTCGGACGGCATCATCTCGCCGGTCTGGAGATAGTGGTCGCAGCTCCACGGGAACTCGACCGTCTCGAGCTTCGCATCCCGACCGAGAGCTGCACGGACGAGGTCCAGGGCGACGGGCATGACCTCGCGACCGATCCCGTCGCCGGGGATGACCGCCACCCGGTGGCTGGGTGAGCCGCGCGGGGTGCGTTGCGGGGGCAGCCGGTCAGACATCGGCGAGACTGTACCTGCTCGCACCACAGCGATGACCCGAATTCCGCGCGTCCGAAATGAGAGACGACACCCTTCCTGCAACCCCTCGCCGCTGACTTGACACCGTCAGACCGACCAGCCTACGCTCCGCAGACTCCGCGCTGACGACGTTTCCAGTAAGCATTCTCGCAACGTCGAACGCGGGCATTCCCACGGATCTGGAGGAGGAAACGTGCAGGAAACCCGTTCCTGGCGGGCGCGCGGCGCGTTCGGCCGGTCGTTCACGCTCCTCGCGGTCGTCGCGCTCGCGGCCGCGTGTACCAATCCCGCTGCGAGTGCCAGCCCTGCGCCGGCCAGCGTGGCGCCCGCCAGCGAGGCGCCGGCGCGTCCGCACCGGCTTCCGCGGCCGCCCCAAGTGGCTCGGCGAGCGGCGAATTGTTCAAGATCGGCTACATCTCGCTCGGTGACTCGGTGCCGTTCGTGAAGCTCGTTTCCGACGGCATCCGGGAGGTCGCGGAGCGAGAGGGTCAGGAGCTGCTCTTCTGCGACTCCGAGATCGACGCGGCAAAGGCCCTCGCCTGCGCGCAGAATCTCCAGGTCCAGGGGGCCCAGGGGGTCATCAACTTCCAGGTCTTCCAGGACAGCTCCCCCGAGATCTGCGCCGCCTACGGAAGCGTGCCGACGATCGCCGTCGACATCGTCCAGCCGCCGTGCCAGATCGCGTTCATGGGCGCCAACAATCGCGAGGCAGGCCGGATGGCCGGAGCCGAGATCGGTCGATACGCGAAGGAGACGTGGGACTGCGACTTCACGGCCTACGTGTCGCTCGAGTCCACCGCTGCCGGCGCCGCGAACACGGACCGGATGGGTGGCTTCCGCGAGGGCTTCAAGGAGCACTGCGAGATTCCCGCGGACAAGGAGCGCATCCTCGACGGCGCCGACCGCACCGACCCGGCGCTGGAGCAGATGACGAACCTGCTCGGCGCTCTCCAGGGCGATCGCATCGTGGTCACCGCAATCAACGAGGACGGAATCCTGGGCGCCATCGGCGCAGCCAGGACGCTCGGTCGCGATCGGGATCTCTACTATGCCGGCCAGGGTGCCGACCCCTCGGCCTGGAAGGAGATCGCCTGCAACCCGAACTACATCGGCACGGTCGCCTACTTCCCCGAGCGATATGGCGAGCTGCTGATCCCCAACATGGTGAAGGCGCTCCAGGGCGAGACGATCCCCGAGGAGATCTTCACCGAGCACCAGGTGATCAACGCCGAGAACATCCGCGAGTCTATCCCGAAACGCCGGCCTGCTGAGCGAGCCGGCACCCGTCGAGACCCGGCCATGAGCTTTGCGCTGCAGGCGCGGGAGATCCGCAAGTCGTTCGGTGGCGTCGAGGTGCTCCACGGCGTGGACCTCGAAGCCACCGGCGGCTCGGTGCTCGCCCTGCTCGGCGAGAACGGGGCCGGCAAGTCGACGCTGGTCAAGATCATCGCGGGGGACTACACCGCCGACGGAGGCGAGATCGTCATCGACGATGTCGCCTATCCGTCGCTCACCCCGATCACGGCGCGTGACCTCGGGGTCGCCATCATCTTCCAGGAGTTCCAGGACGCGCCGACGCTGACCGTTGCCGAGAACATCTCGCTGGGCCGTCTCCCCAACCGCATGGGCTGGGTCGACTGGGGCGAGGTCAACCGGCGGGCGAGGAAGATCCTCAAGGAGCTCGACGTCGACATCGCGCCGGGCCGGCGGGTCTCGACGCTTCGCGTCGGCGAGCGCCAGATCATCGAGATCGCGCGAGCGCTCTCCCGGCGGGCACGCTCCTCATCCTCGATGAGCCGACGGCCGCGCTCTCGCACCACGAGGCGGAGACGCTCTTCAAGTTTGTTCGTCGACTCCGCGACCAGGGCGTCGCGATCATCTACATCACGCACCGACTCGACGAGGTCACCGCCATCGCCGATCGCGTCCAGGTCCTGCGCGACGGCAATGTCGCGCTGCTCGCGAAGGTCGCCGAGACCGACCGGGCGTCCATGATCGAGGCCATGGTCGGGCGCCACATCTCCGAGATCGCGCGGCCGCCGGCGTCGACCGTCATCCAGGACGGCCAGCCCGCCATCCGCTGGATCGACGCAGCATCGAAGGACGACTTCCACGACGTGTCGGTGGATGTCCATCGTGGCGAGATCGTGGCCATCTACGGGAAGCTGGGCTCCGGGGCAGCGGAGGTCGGGGAGACGGCGTACGGTCTCCGCCCGATCACCGCCGGTACCCTGGAGATCGACGGCAGTCGCGCCGTGGTCGACGGCCCCGTCGGCGGGGTTCGCGCCGGCATCGGCTTCCTGCCAGCCGATCGCAAGGCAGGCGGCGCCTTCATGGTCAGGCCGGTGATGGAGAATGTGGCGGCAGCTTCGTGGGGCAGGATGGCGGCGTTTCGTCAGTTCATCAGGCGTCGCAGCGAGGCCCAGGCCTACCGGCGCTGGCACGACAAGCTGTCGATCCGCTCGCGCAACGACCCGCGCCAGCCGATGGGGACCCTGTCCGGCGGCAACCAGCAGAAGGTGCTCCTCGGCCGCTGGCTCGAGCGCAGCAGCAAGGCGCTCGTCCTGATCGAGCCGACGCGCGGCGTTGACGTCGGTGCCCGGCTGGATATCTATCGCGCGCTTCGCGACCTCGCGAAGGACGGGGTCGCGGTGTTGATCAGCACGTCGGACTACGAGGAGGCTGTGCAGGTCGCGGATCGGGTATATGTCATGGCCAGGGGGACGGTGGTGGCCAACCTGACGGGTTCGGCCGTCACGACGACGCGGCTGCTCGCCGCGTCAGGAGGGTGAACGAGTTGTCGACGCAGGATCCTGGCCTGGTGCCCGCTCCAGCCGCAGCGACGTCGGGGACGGGTGAAGCCACGGAGGCTTCCGGTGCATCCGCCGAGGGCAGGGGTCGGGGCCGCGGGCTGTCCGTCCCGGAGACCGGGGCGCTGTTGATCGTGCTCGTCGGACTGTTCGTCTACTTCTCGATCGCCTCGCCCTTCTTCCTCCGCAGCGACAACCTCATCAACATCCTGCAGAACGTGGCCGTGGTCGGGATCATTGCCTGCCCCGCAACGCTCCTCCTGATCTCGGGCCAGTTCGACCTGTCGGTCGGTTCGGGCGTGGGCTTCGCCGGGATGATGATGGCGGTGGCCGCACTCGCCCCCGGCACTGGAGGCGTCGACCTGCCGCTCGCGATGAACCTGCAGGTCACGTCCGCATTCTTCGTCGCCGTGGCCGCAACGCTCCTGATCGGCTTCATCAACGCCTTCTGCGTGACCGTCCTCGGGATCAACGCGCTGATCACGACGCTCGGCACGCTCGCGATCTTCCGCGGGCTGACCAAGGTCCTCGGCGACGGCCAGACGATCCGGATCGAGAATTTCGGCCAGCTGGGCGTGCTGCGCTTCCCGGAAGGTGGCGTCCCCATCATCGGCGTCGGGATCCCGCTCCCGGTCTACATCTTCGCGGCGGTTGTCATCGCCTTCTGGGCCGTCCTTCGTTACACGGTCTACGGTCGCTCGCTGTACGCGATCGGGGCCAGCCCGACAGCTGCCCGGCTGGCCGGCATCCGGACCAAGCGGGTGATCTTCATTGCCTTCCTGCTGTCCGCCCTGTGCGTCGCCCTGGCGGGGCTGATCCGGCTGTCGCAGGTCGCAGGGGCGTCGGTCAACTCCGGACTCGGGATCGAGCTGTCCGTCATCACCGCTGTCGTGCTCGGGGGCGCGAGCCTGTCAGGCGGGCGAGGCGGCATCGGCGGGACGGTGCTCGCGGTGCTGATCGTCGGCGTCCTCGCGAACGGACTCATCCAGCTCAACGTCCCGTCGTTCTGGATCGAGGTCGCGAACGGCCTGCTGCTGCTCGGGGCAGTCACGGTCGACCGGGTGCGGGTCCGCCTGACACGTGCAGATGTCTAGCGGGAGCTGGCTCGCCGGCCCCGTCGCGGGAATCGATGACTGTCCCATCGTGGAGGAAGCCGCATGACCGATGTCGATCGGAGCATCCCGTTCATCGAGACGCACCACCACCTCTGGGAGCTCGACCGGTTCCACTACGACTGGCTGACCGATCCAGGCTGGGAGGGCCACAACGCCCTGCTCGGCGACTACAAGATGATCCGCTCGGAGATCGGCGCCCCGTGGCGATTCTTCAAGGAGTTCTACGGCGCGAACGTGATCAAGAGCGTCCACGTCGAGGCGGCCTACGCGGGCCCGGACGCGCTCGAGGAGACGGTCTGGCTCGAGCAGGTCGGCAAGGAGTTCGGGTTCCCCACGGCACTCGTGATCTTCTGCGACATCGAGGCGGACGGGGCCGAGGCGAAGCTCGACCAGCACCTGGCGGCGTCCGATCGCGTGCGCGGGGTCAGGATTCGGGCCCACCCGGATGACCCCGATACCCAGGCGTTCAGGACCGGCTACGCGGCCCTCGGCAGCCGCGGGCTCTCATACGAGCTCAACGCGTCACCGGGCAAGCTCCTGTCGGGACGTGCCGTCGCGGCCGCGAACCCCGACATCCAGGTCATCCTCGGACACGCGGGCTTTCCGGTCCAGCGCGACGACGAGTACTTCGGCCTGTGGAGGTCGGAGATGACGGCGCTCGGCGAGGTCGACAACGTCGCCTGCAAGGTGTCCGGCTTCGGCATGGCGGACAACCGCTGGACGATCGACTCGATCCGCCCGTGGGTTCTCCACTGCATCGACGCGTTCAGCCCCGACCGGATCATGTTCGGAACCAACTGGCCGGTGGACATCCTCTATGCCACCTATCTGGAACAAACGGACGCGTACCGCCGAATCATCGCGGAGGCCGGCTTCAGCCGGGCCGAACAGGAGGCGATGCTCTACCGGAACGCCGAGCGGCTGTATCGGATCTAGCCCCGCCCGCAAGACCCTGAACCGTCACATACCTGAGGAGAACCGCCATGCGCTACCGCCCCGTTCTCGCCGCCCTGCTCGGCATGGTGCTCGTCGTGAGCGCCTGTTCAAATCCCCCGGCATCGGTCGCTCCCACGTCGGCTCCTCCCGCGTCGCAGCCGGCAGCCAGCGCGCCAGCCGTCTCCGAGGCACCGCAGAGCCAGGCCCCGAGCGCGTTCAAGGTCGGCTACATCTCGCTCGGCGAGTCGATCCCGTTCGTGAAGCTCGTCTCTGACAACATCAAGGAGGAGGCCGAGGCGGCGGGGCTCGAGCTGGCCTTCTGTGACTCGGAGCTCGACGCGGCCAAGGCCCTGTCCTGTGCCCAGAATCTCAAGGTCCAGGGAGTCCAGGCCGTTCTGAACTTCCAGCTCTACGAGGACAGCTCGCCGGAGGTCTGTGCTGCGTACGGTGACCTCCCGACGATCGCCATCGACATCCACCAGAATCCGTGCGAGGTCGCGTTCATGGGCGCCGACAACCACGAGGCCGGCCGGCTTGCCGGCGCGTACGTCGGCGAGGCGCTCAAGGCCGAGAACGACTGCGACTACACCGCGGTCGTCACCCTCGATACCAAGGGCGCAGGCTCCACGACCGAGGCCCGCGTGAATGGCATGATCGACGGGTTCGAGGAGGCCTGCGGTCCGATCGACGAGGCCAAGTTTCGAAGCCTGGATGTCGGCGGCACGACGGACGCAGCGGTCACCAAGTTCGGTGACCAGCTGTCGGCACTCGAGCCCGGTGGCGTCATCGTGGTCCTGAGCCTCAACGACGACATGTCGCTGGGTGCCTTCGCCGCCGCGCGAACTGCCGGCCGAGCGGAGGAGCTCCGACTCGCGGGCCAGGGCGCCGACCCGACCTCGTGGAAGGAGATCGCCTGCAATCCGCAGTGGCTGGCAGACACGGCCTACTTCCCGGAGCGCTACGGCGAGATCCTCATCCCGGCCGTGATCGACCTCCTCGAGGGCGAGACGGTCGAGGAGAACCTCTTCACCGAGCACGACGTGGTCACCAAGGACAACGTCCGAACCCTGTATCCCGACACTCCCGCCTGCTGACTTCCCCCTGACGGACTCGGCCCTGCTCTCCCCCAGGGGCAGGGCCGATCCGCCTTTCGGCGAGGACGCATGACGGACCATCGAGTGGCCCTGGTCACCGGCAGTGCCCGCGGGATGGGGCGCGCGATCTGCGACGTCCTTGCCGGCACGGGGCATCGGGTCGTGGGCTTGGACAGGCTGGCCCAGGAGCCGGGGCCATACGAGCGCACCGTCTCCGCCGACCTGCTCGACCCCGCGGTGCCTCGGCAGGTCGTCGACGAGATCCTTGCGACCGAGGGTCGCCTCGACATCGTCGTGCACAACGCGGCGGTGTACGTCTGGCAGCACCCGCTGTCGGAGGTCAGCCTCGAGGACTACGAGCTCCAGACCTCGGTCAATCTACGCGCCGTGTTCTTCCTGTCCCAGGCTGCCGCGGAAGCGATGCGGCCGAACGGCTGGGGCCGGATCATCGGGATCTCGAGCGTTGGCGCGCGCACCGGCGGCGTCTCGAACTCGGCGATCTACAACGCGGCGAAGGCTGCGGTGATCAGCCTCATGAAGAACTTCGCCCGAAACTACGGCCCGCACGGGATCACCGCCAACGCCGTCGCACCGGGGGCGGTGGAGGGCTTCATGACCGAGCACCTCACGGTCGAGGAGCGGGAGCGCGTCCTCGCGTCGCTTCCGCTCGGCCGGTTTGCGGCACCGATCGAGATCGCCCGGGTCGTGGGCTTCCTCGCCTCCGACGACGCGAGCTACATCAACGGCGCCACGATCGACGTCAACGGTGGCTGGGTGATGACGTGAGCGCACAGCGCCTCCGCCTGGGCGTGATCGGCGCCGGCGCCTGGGCGGCCTTTGCCCATATCCCGGGCTTCCTGCGCCGCCCGGAGGTCGAACCGCTCATCGTGAACCGGCGCGATCCGGAGCAGCTCGCGGCGCTCCAGGCGCGGTTCGGGTTCGCGTTCGCCACGACCGACTGGCGCGAGGTCATCGATGCCCGTCCTGACATCGTCGCCATCACGGGCCCGGGAGCCCTTCGCGGCGAGCAGGCCATCGCCGCGCTGGAGGCCGGAATCCACGTCCTTGCCGAGAAGCCGTTCACCATCGACCCGAGGGATGCCTGGGCGATCGAGCGCCTTGCCCGCGAGCGCGACCGTCATGTCGTCCTGTGCTACGCGTGGAACGAGATGGGGATCACGAACCATGCGCGGCGCCTGATCCACGGTCCGGATGGCATCGGCACCGTGGAGCACGTCTCGGTCGAGATGTCGACAATCGTGCGCAACCTCCTGACCGAGGGGACGACCTATCTGGGTGACGCGGACGTGCCGCTGCCACGCAGCGAGACCTGGTCGGAACCGGCCACCTCGGGCGGCGGGTATGGGCAGGGCCAGCTGACCCATGCCCTCGGCCTCGTGATGCGGCTGCTGCCGATTCGGGCCACCGAGGTTGCCGCCTTCACGCACGGTCCGGGCGCCGCGGTCGAGCTCCACGATGCGCTCGTCGCACGGTTCGCCGGCGGCGCGATCGCCTCGATCGGGGGGGCGGCACTGCCGCTCGGGACCTTCCGCAACGCGCATCAGCTCACGATCCGGATCACCGGCGAGCGTGGCCAGGTCGTCCTGGACATGGCAGCGCCGCGGGTCACGCGCTCGCTGGGGCCCAGGGACGTGACCGTCGACCTGAGCGAGGAGGACGTGCGCTGGTCCTTCGATCGGGTGACGGATCGAATGGTCGATCTCGCGCTCGGACGCACGACCGAGAACCCCTCTCCGGCGGAGCTCGGCGCGCGCGTCGTCGAGATTCTCGACGCGATGTACCGCAGCGCCGCGAGTGGCGCGGTCGCGCAGATCAGCCCGGGCTGATCCCGGCCGGCGCCTCGGTCACGAGCGGGCTGATCGGCATCGGTGTACCGGCGCGCACGACGGCGACCGGAACCAGACGCTGCCGGGCCTCGCGCATCGTGCCTGCCGTATCGGTGAGCTCGAATCGACCCTCCTCCAGCCGCAGGAGCGTCACGTCGGCCTCCGAGCCGACCGCAAGCGACCCAAGGGAGGCTGCCCGTCCGAGCGCGCCGGCCGGGGCAGCGGTTGCCATTGCGATCACGTCCGCGAGCGGGAGTCCAAGCAGCAGGAACTTGGACAGGGTTGTTGCGAGGTCGTGGACCGGGCCTGCCACGTTGAAGCGGTGGAGGTCCGAGCTGATCGTGTCGGGCCTGAACCCGTCCGCCAGCGCGGCCTCGGCAGTCGGCCAGGTGAAGCTGCCCGCACCGTGGCCGACATCGAAGGCGACACCTCGCTCGCGGGCCTCCCGGGCCGCGGCCACAACCCGTCCCGCCTCGGTGACGATCGCCCCGGGACGCCAGCCGGTGAAGGCATGGGTGACGATGTCGCCTGGCCGGAGCCGCCCGAGAACCTCCTCGATGTCAAACGGCGTGCCGCCGATGTGGACCATCACGGGCAGGCTGGTCGCTCGACCCGCCTCAAGAGCCCGATCGAGGCCAACCAGGCCATTCGGACCGGCGAGCATCTCGGACAGGCGAACCTTGAACCCGACGACGACGTCCGGGTTGCCGACCGCCACGGCCGCTGCTCGCTCGGGGTCCGCGAAGCGCAGGTCGTGCAGCTCGCCCAGGAATGGGTCGATCTGCCCCGTCGCGCTGATGTTGAGATAGGCGAGCACGCGCCCTCGGCTCGGCTCCACGACCCATCGCCGGAACCCCGGAAAGGTGTTCGCGCCAGACGATCCGGCGTCGACGGCGGTCGTGACGCCGCGTCCGAGGCAGGTCGGATCCGCCTCGACCGACAGGTCGGCCACGCCCCAGAACACGTGGACGTGCAGGTCGACCAGCCCGGGCACCACCAGCAGGCCGCTGGCATCGATGACCGCGGCCGCATCCCGGGCCCCGATCCCCTGTGCGACCTCCACGATCCGGCCGGCCGTGATCGCCAGGTCCGAGGAGGCATGCACGCCGCTCGCGGGATCCACCACGGTTCCGTTCTGCAGCACGAGGTCGTAGTCAGTCATGTCGGGTGCACCTCGGGGATCGTCCCGGTCACTGCGGCACCGCAAGCAGCCGGGCAGGGTTGTCGACAAGCATGGCCCGCCCTGCCGCAGGGTCCAGGCCCACATCCTCGAGCAGCGGCATGACGTGCTCGAGCAGATGGGCGTACCCCCAGCCACCCCACCGCCGAAGGCGCGTCCGAACGCCCACGTCCTGACCCAGCACGATCCTGTCCCCGAACCCGGCGCGGACGAGTCGTGCGATCTCGATTGCCACGTCCCGGTCCGACGGCGGCCAGCGGCCCTGTCCAAGCAGGGAGTGGTCGAAGCCAAAGAGGTCGAACGCCAGGGCAGCGCCCCGGTCGAGGAGCGCCCGGAGCTCGTCCGGCCTGTCGATCGCCGTGCTGACGTGGCCAAGGATCACGCGCGCCGGGTCGGCGCCGGCACGCTCGAGCTCATCAAGCACGGACGGGCCGTTGTGACCCCACGGATGCAGGTGGACGGAGATCGCGAGCCCTGACACAGCCGAGGCGATGGCGACGCCGCGCAACACGCGGCGCTCCGCAGCGGTGACCGGGTCCGAGGTTCCGATCTCGCCGAGAATTCCTGGCCGGATGCCGGTGCCGGCGATCCCGTCGCGGACCTCGTCGACGAGTCGTGCCGCGATGGTGCCTTCGCTTGCCGCTCCAACCCACGGCTCGTGCACCGGCTCCAGATAGTGACCCGCGCCGAGAACCACGTGGACGCCCGTCCGCTCGGAGATCTCGCGGACGCGGACCGGGTCGCGACCGAGGGCCGGGGGCGTCAGCTCGACGACAGCCTGTCCACCTGCCTCGGCGAAGGGCGCCAGCTCCGCGACCGCCACGTCGACGTCCGTGAGCTGGTAGTTGTCTGGATGTGCACCCGGGTTCCAGCGCGCCTCGGTCGCAGCCGCCAGGTCCCACGGCCCGCTCGCGGTGGACGAGTAGCCCTGAACCCGCTGGAGAGACCGGGAGTCCATCCAGAGGTGCTCGTGCGCGGACGTGACACCGAGCGATGCAGGCGCGATTGGACCGCGAACCGTGTGAACGACGGACGACGGCGCGGTCACCGGAACTCGAGCGTCTCGGCGTGGAGGACGTCGGCCACGCCGCCCAGGCCGAGGCGCAGACGGACCTCGTGCGCTCCGGGCGCGGTGTCGGCGGGTAGCCGAAGCTCCGCCGTCTGCTGCCTGCGGATGTAGAAGCCTCGCTCCGGGCCCAGCTCGGCCACCGGCAAGGCGGCGCCCGACTCGCCGGCCGTCCTGTTCCGCAGCGACAGGCCCGCCGCCGGGACTGGCTCGCCGTCGATCTGGAGCTCGAGGGACGAGAGGTAGCGCGAGACGGGTCCGGGGTTGGTGAGCAGGATCGCTGCCCCGTCGGCCTGCCTCGCACTGCCGGCGCGTCCATCCAGCACGAGTCGCTCCGGCCAGTACCGCTCGACCAGCGCCTTGAGATCGGCGTATGGGTCCTGCGCCTCGCCGCGCAGGCGTGCGGCAGCACGATCGGCAAGCAAGGCTGCGGCAGCATCGATCTCGGCAGCGCCGCGGGTCGCGTCGACGGTCAGCCGTGGATTCGGGCCGTACACGCCCAGGATCGCTGCATCCGGGTCCTCCGGCAGGCGATCCGTCGCGACGAGATCCGGCTCGAGCGCCGCGACCCAGGATGTCTCCATCGTGGACCCGTGATCCACGGCCACCGGCCACGACGTGCCAAGTCCCGTCCCAAGTGCCGCGTTCAGCTCGAGGTAGCAGAGACCCATGACCAGCAGCCTCGGTTCCGCCGCTTCCACCTCCGCGCAGACCCGCTTGACCAGGTGGATGAGGTCGAGCGGAGCGTGCCCGGTGTGGACGACCGCGAGACGCACGCCGTGGTCGGGCAGCTGACGGAGGGTCTGTCGGAGGGTTTCGGCGACGAGCTCCCGATCGAAGCGAAGTGACCAGGGCAGGGCGAGCGTGCCGAGGGTGATGTACGACCACGGCAGCACGACGCCACCGAGGCGCCGGGCGGCCGCGACCAGGACGCCCTGCCCGGTGATCCCGTCGGTCCCGTTGGGCAGATGGGGGGCGTGAAATTCGAGCGCTCCGAGCGGCACCCAGGCAACCGGGGCACGCTCCAGTGCGACCTCGATCTCGTCGGGCCGAAGGCGCTCGAGACGGACCTCGTCGACCGGCACGGGACTGGGCTCAGTCGATCAGGAAGCCGCCGTTGATGTCGGTGACCTCACCGGTGATGTACCCGGCATGTTCAGAAGCGAGGAACACGACGAGCGATGCCACCTCGTCCACCGTCCCGAACCGACCGACCGGAATGCGATTTACCAGGTCACGGGTGTTGGCAATCATCGGCGTGTCGATGAGCGCCGGGGCCAGGGCGTTGGCCGTAATGCCGTGCTTGGCATATTCGTTCGCGATCGACTTCATCAACGTCATGACGCCTGCCTTGCTTGCCGCGTAGGCCGCCACGGACCGGGCGCCACCGGCCTTTCCGGCGCTCGACCCGATCCCCACGATTCGGCCGTAGCCGGCCACGCGCATGGCCGGCAGTGCGCGGCGCGCACACAGGAACGCGCCGGTGAGGTTGATCGCCATCGTGCGATCCCACAGCTCACGGGACGTCTCCTCGAACGGGACGATGGGGAAGATGCCCGCGTTGAGGACCAGGACGCTGGCTGGCCCCAGCTCGGACTCGACCCGTACGAAGGCACTCTCGACTGCGGCCTCGTCGCTCACGTCGCAGGCAATCCCGAGGATCCCGTCGTGCGCGGGGGCCTCGAGGTCGAGTGCCGCGACGCGGGCCCCGTTGCCCGCAAGGACCTCGGCGATCCGCTGGCCGATCCCCCGGCCCGCCCCGGTGACGACCGCCACGCGCCCATCGAGTCCCTGGACCTGGATCATCGTGGCCGTCCTCCTCGTCGCGCTGATCGGCGCTGGTGACGTTTCCAGCAGGCGGCTAGCATAGGCGATCCGCAGACGACAGGAGATGGCGTGCAGGTCGGGATCGACAGCTACTCGTACCACCGTCGGTACGGCGAGGAGCGTCCGCGGGAGGCGCGCTTCGAAGGGGTGCCGTGGCCGCCCGGCGCAGCACCCGTGTTCGAGCACGCCCGCGCGACCGGAGCCGAGATCGTCTTTCTCGAGACGTGCTACCTCCCTGACCCGGCCGAGCTCGACCCCGACGCCCTTCGGGCCGAGGCGGATGGCCTGGCGTTCCGCTTCTCCTGGGGTCACCCCTGGCCGGCGGGCCGTGCACATGGCCTCGACGGCGGCCGCTCGTGGGCGGCGGAACGGGAGCTGGCTCCGTGGATCGACCTCGCCGGTCGCCTGGGTCACGACGCGCTGCGGATCACCGCTGGGACACCTGCGTCACGGGGCGACGAGCCTGCTGACGTGCTGGTCGAGCGGCTTATCGGACCCGTTCGACGGGCCGCCGATGCGGCAGCGGAGCACGGTCTTGCGCTTGCGCTCGAGAACCATGGCGACCTCCGGGCAGGCGACATCCTCGATCTGCTCGACCGCGTCGACCGTCCCAACATCGGCGTCTGCCTCGACAACGTCAATCTCATTCGCGTGGGCGACGACATGGCGGAAGGGACCCGGGCGCTTGCGCCGTACACCCTCCTCGTGCAGCTCAAGGACCATGAGGCCGGCGACCCGACCATTCCCGGCGGGCCGGTGTGCACGGCGCTCGGGGAGGGCGTCGCCGATTTGGACGGCCTGCTCGGGATCCTCGCGGACGGCGGCTTCGATGGGCCCGTGTGTGTCGAGATTGCCTCGCTCGGGCCCGAGCAGGTCGACGAGCTCGACATGATCGCGCGCAGCGTCCGCTGGCTGGGTGCGCACCTGCCTCGCGGGGGATGACGCGCCCGTCGATTGCTTGCGGTGGCGTGGGGCGCTGTGCCATTGCGGAGAAGAAGAGGTGGGGCCGCCACCGGGAGGAGCACGGTGACGGCCCGTATGTGGTGTCGGGCTAGCCGGCTCCCGGCAGCCCGGTGGAGAGCACGGGCAGCTCGCGCGCGCCGTGCGCCCTGGATCCGAACGCCTCGGGCTTCTTCCGGCCGACGCGCTCGTAGTACTCCGCGGGCACCTGCGTCGGATCCTTGAACATCTGCCACTGGCATTTCTGGCGGACGTTCGGATCCTTGTTGGTGTCCGGATAGACAGGCGGGTCGATCACCCGGACGGGATACCCGAAGCGGTCCATCGGCATCTCCTCCATGAGGATGATGCAGTGCGTGCAGTAGAGACAGACCCCCGGCGTGTAGTGGTTCCAGGAGTGCTTCTCCTCGGTCACCTTCCACTCGTACGGCGGCTCCATTCGCGACGGCGTGCCCTCGATCCAGTCACCGCGGACCGTCCGCTGGCCTGACCCACAGGGGTCGAAGCGCAGGACGAAACGGTCCTCGAGCTCGACCAGCTCCATGTCACCGGTTCGTTCCGGGCCCACGAGGTGCCCGCGCATCGCCTCGCAGGCCACGAGCATCAGGGTCTCGAGGGATTCGTCCCAGGGATGCTTGTCGATGTCGAACTTCTCGTATCGCCAGACGAAGAGCGGCAGCAGGACGCGGTCATACATGTCGCGGACCGCGGGCTCCCCGAGCTGCTCCTTGATGAGCGACATCAGCGCATACGTGTGGTCGACGTCGCGGTCGTGGCACTGGCGCCACGTCTCCTTCATGACGTCGAGCCGGGTTCGCGCCTCGTCAGGCTGCTCTCGATAGGTCGCGGCGGTGAAGTCCTGGACCTCGGAGAGGAAGCGATCCCAGTGACGCCGGGGCTGCCACGGCGAGCCGTCCGGAAGGGTCGCCAGTGAAACTGCCTGCTCGTTTCGGGCGCGAATCAGATCTTCGTCGACGCCCTTCTCCCGGAGGTAGCCGTTGAGGTCGCCGATCCATTGCCGGTAGAGGGTGAAGCAGACGTTCGCCTCGTCGACGAAGTAGCTTCCGAGCGTGGCGGCTTCGTCCCACCGGCTGCCGTCAAGGGCCTCCAGGATCTTTCGGTACGTGGACACCTTCTGGTCTTCCCACGGGCCCATCCGAACGCGCCGCCCGAGCAGCTCGGTGAACGCGATGCGGGTCTCGGTCACTCGTCGCCCTCCGGCATTCAGCTACAGTGACGGACGATACCGGTACCGTTTGCAGACCGGCATCCCGGCCACGATACCACGCCACCGGCCGGCCGGCGACCCCGGAGGACCAGTGAGCCGCGATCGTCGCCCGAGCGCTGCGCCGCGAGTCGTCCCCGGTCCGTGCTCGCTCCCTGACCCGGCGGCGGCATGACGGACCTCGTTGCGGGACTCCTCTCTGCCGTCGCCAACGCCGTTGGCGGGGTCCTGAGCAAGGGACTGGCAACGCGTTATCCAGCTCGTCAGCTCATCGGTCCGCTGTTCGCGCTCAACGCGCTGCTCGTCCTGCCCGCAGCCCCGTTCGTCGAGTGGACGTGGTCCGCGGAGATTGTCGTTCTCCACCTCGTCTCGGTGGCCCTGCTCGTCATGACCTCCCAGGCAATCTGGGACCTGTACGACCACGGCAGCGCAGCGGCGACCGTCACCGCGCAGTCCATCAGCCCGTTGCCGGCCGCCCTCGCGGTCGCCGTGCTCCTGCCAGGCACGCTCGAGCCGCCGCAGGTCGTCGCGGCGGTCGTCGTCGTGCTCGCGGTCCTGCTTGGCCTCCGCGACGCCTTCGGCGCCCTCAGCCGGCGCCGGAGCATTGCCACCGTCCTCGTTGCGGCCATCGGCACCGGGTTGGTGACGGTGATGGGCCGGCTGCTCGCGGACCGCGACGTCGGCGTCGTTGAGGCGTACCTGGTTCGCGCGTCGCTCGCCGCTGTGGCGTGCTCGATCATCGTCCCGCCGCGTGACGTCCCGCTGCGGGCCCTGCCGGCCATGGTGCCGCGAGCCGCGTTCATCACGGCGCATTTCCTGCTGATTCTGGTCGGCGTCCAGAACGGCAACCCCGCCGTGGTCCAGACGGCCGTCGCGACCGCGCCGCTGGTCAGCGTGGGGTTCGAGGTCATCAGCACGCGGCAGCGGCCGTCCGCACGAGTTGTGGGCGCCGCCGTGCTCGCGATGGGCGGTGTCGCGGTGATCCTCCTGAGCGGCTGACGACGCCGCGGCCGCGCGCGGTCCCGTCCGGGACGAACGCCCGTGGCTGGCGGCTGGTACCGTTTGCAGCACTCACCCGACAACAGGGAGGCCCGCATGGATCGCGCCGTCTTCTATCTTCGGATCTTCCCTGGCACCGAGGCCGAGTACGACCGGCGGCACGCAGAGATCTGGCCCGAGCTGGTCACCGAGATCCGCGAGTCGGGCCTCCGAAACTTCACCGGCTTTCGTCGCGGCACCGACGTCTGGTACTACACCGAGGCCGAGGGTGATGTCGCCGATGCCTTCGCCATCCACGGGCCAAAGCCCGCGAACCAGCGCTGGAACCACGCCTTCCGCACGATCATCGCCCAGATCACCGACGACAGCGGCAACCTGCTCTGGTACGACCGCGTCTTCGCCTCCGACGGGAAGCCGCTCGATGGTCCGTTCGAGCGCGGCCTCTTCGGGCTGGTGATCGATCCCGACCGGGCGGCGGACTACGAAGCTCTCCACGCCAACCCATGGCCGGACCTCATGGAGGCGATCGAGGCCTCGGGATTCCGCAACTACCAGGGCTTTCGCCGAGGCGCCCACGTCGTCTACTACGGCGAGTTCTACCCGGACATGAAGACGGTCTTCGCTCGCATGGCAGAGCACGAGGTGAACGCCCGCTGGGGTGCCGCCTTCGAGGGGATCATCACGACCATCGCGGATTCCGAGGGCAACCTGTTCACCGCGGACGAGATCTACCACCAGGACTGATGTGACACCCGCGCCGTCCGGGTCTCGCGTCGGCGTGATCCACCCGTACTGGACGCTCTGGGAGCACACCGCCGGACCGACGTTTCGGGCAGAGCGCATGGGTCTGGCCCGACGCGTGGCAGACGACCTGGCCGCGTCCGGCCTGGATCCGGTCGCCGTCGTGGAGATCGCGTCCGGGGACGACGGCGCACAGGTGGGCCGGCGTCTGGCGGATCTCGACGTCGATACCATCCTCGTCCTGCAGACGATGGCTGTACCCGCGGCCTGGACGATGGCCGCGCTCGATGCGGTTCCCGCCGTCCCGGTGGTCGTCTGGGCATTCCACGAGACGGGGCTCGTGGACGGCGGGTTCGACCATGGCTCGATCACCACGCAGGGGGCGACGGTGGGCGCCCCGATGCTGTCAAATCTGCTCTCGCGGGCCGGCAGGCCCTTCGAGCTCGTGCTGGGCCGGCAGGCCGACGCGACGACCGTCGCCCGCGTCGTCGACGCGCTGCGGCTCGGCGGCGTTGCCCGCGGGATCGGGCGTGCGCGACTTGGGCGCATCGGGCGACCGCTCGACGGGTATGCGCATGTCGATGTGGACGATCGTGCGCTGCGGGACGCGACCGGGATCGAGCTCGTTGCCGTCGACCCGGACGAGGTGGTCGAGGCATTCGTCCAGGTGGCACCCGACGCCATCGACGCACTCGAGGCGGACGTCCGGCGTGACTGGCTCCTCGCGGCCGACGTGACCGAGGACGGCGCGCTCGAACGGTCGCTCCGGGCCGCCCTTGCCCTCGAGGCAGTCGTCGAGGCCAACCGGCTCGACGGTGGGGCATTCAACTGCCACGTGCCCCAGTTCCGGTTCGGCGAGCCGGTCGGGATCGCCCCGTGCTGGGCGCTCGGCCGAATGACGTCGGCCGGCAAGCCGTTCACCTGTACCGGCGACATTGTCACCGCCGTGGCGATGCTGACCACCAAGCGGCTCGGCGGGGCAGCCGTGTACCAGGAGATCGAGGCCATCGACTACGCGACGGGCGAGGTCGTCATCGCGAACTCGGGCGAGCATGACCTGGCGTGGCTCGCCCGCGGGGATCGTCCGCGCCTGCAGCGCAACGGCTGGTTCTGCGGTCGCGATCCGCACTGCGGCGTGTGCGCGGCATTCGAGCCTGACCCGGGCCCGGCCACGCTCGTCGGGTTCACGCCGCACCCCGACGCACGACACGGGTTCCGGTACGTCGTCGCGCGTGGCGCGCTCACCGCGCGTCGGTTTCCTGAGACCGGCACGGTCAACGGCTCGTTCCGGTTCGAGCACGAGCCGGTCGAGGAGGCGTGGGTGCGCTGGGCGCGCGCGGGCGTGAACCACCACAGCTCGGCGACGCCCGGTGACCTGTCCCGCGAGGTGACGGCTGTCGCCCGTCATCTCGGGATCGAGGCCGTGGTCGTATGACCGCGGTTGCCGACCGGCCGGTCACGCCCGTCTCGCTTCGCGAGCTCCGTGATGTCGACCCGTACCCGGCGTACGAGGCCATCCGCGCGGTCGGTCCGGTAGTGTGGGACCCCCCGATGGCCGCGTGGCTCGTCCTCTCGCACGACCTGTGCACGTTCGTCGAGCGCCGTGAGGACCTCTTCGAGGAGCCGACCGGCAGCCTGCCCGGTGCGGCCCGGATCGTGGGTCGCCGGGATTTTCGCTCGCTCGTCGGTGCCGAGCACGAGGCGCTCCATCGGCCCCTGTCTCACGCGTGGCGACCGGATCCCATCGCACCACTCGCCGTCGCCGCGGTCCGGCCGCTCGTCGCACGCGGGCTGGCAGCCCTCGCCGGACAGCGGCGGTTCGAGCTGTTCGGAGACTTCGCCCGCCTGCTCCCGATCGCAGTCGTCGCCCGGGTCCTCGGGCTCCCCGACGCCGACGCCCAGACGCTGGACCGTGCGAAGGGCTGGATGGAGGCAGTGCTCGCCTGGCGTCATTCGTACGGGGATGATCCGGCGACCATCGAGGCGGCCATCGAGGCGACCCGCCTTCTCGAGCCGTCGCTGCACGAAACGGTGCGCGCCCGGCGTGACGATCCGCAGGACGACGCGATCAGCCTCCTGTGGGCGCTGGGCCGTGAGATCGCGCCCGACTGGGGCGAGCAGGACGTGCTCGACAATGCCAAGTTCCTGTTCGAAGGCGGTTCGGAGACGACCGCCTTTCTCGTGTGCAACGCCACCTACCGGCTGCTCGACCTGGCGCCACCGGAGCGCGCCGCGACCTTGACCGATCCGGACCGCTTCGGCCGGTTTCTCGAGGAGGTCCTGCGGCACACGACCGTGGTCCACCTGCGTGCGAGGCGAGCGACGACGGACGTTGCGCTCGGGGGCGTCGCTGTCGCGGCGGGGGAGCGCGTGATCGCCATCAATGCGGCAGCAAACCGGGACCCGGCCCGGTGGGAGCGTCCGGAGGTCTTCGATCCGGATCGTCCTCGGCTGTGGGGCCACCTCGCATTCAACGTCGGGCCGCGGCATTGCGTGGGGGCGCATCTCGCGCGCATGGAGGGCACCGAAGCGATCCTCGGGATGTGGCGCGCGTTCCCCGATCTCGATCGACCGCCGAACGCCGCGCCGGCGGCGGCCATCGGCTTCGTGTCCCGGGCGTGGCGTCCGCTCGAGCTGATCCATGCGCCCGTACCGGCGAGCGACGCCGTCGCCCGCGTGCTCGAGGGGCCATCGTGGCGGGGCTCCGTGACCGCCACCCGGGAACAGCCGGCGACCGAGCGGGGGCTCGCGCAGGACTGACAGGTCAGCCGGTCGTTCGTTCCCACGTGAGGCGCTGGATCCGGACTGCCCCACCGAGCGCCAGTGGTGGGGACGTGAGGGTGACGTGCCTGCCGTCCTCGCTGATGTCCCACCGTCGGCGCTGGACCGTCCCGATCCAGTTGGGAAAGAGGCTCGTCTCGACGTGGTGGCTCACAGTGTCGCCGTCGATCTCGTACGGGCCGCCATAGGCGATGAAGGTCGCGAACGCGGTGGCTCGTTCCTCGGAGCTCCCGCCGGTCACGTCGTCGGAGACGAACCGCGGCCGCGCCCCCGGACCCATGATCCCGATCATTGTGCCGTCGTCGGAGTACACGAGAAGCCCGTCCGGTGCGTCGCCCATCGGCAGCATCTCGGACCCGTCGTCCGCAACGGCAACCCAGCGCCGAAGCCGCCACGAGCCCACGAGCGGATGGTTGATCGAGCTCACGTGGGCGCTCCGGCAGCGTGGTCAGCAGCCGCACCGGGCACCGGCGCATCCGCCCGCAGCAGACCCTCGGCCTTGAGCTCCGACCACAGGTCAGCCGGGATCGGATGCGCGAACGCCTCGACGTTGCGCAGCTGCTGGGCAGGCGACGAGGCGCCCGGGATCACCGAGGCCACCGCGGGGTGACCGAGCGGAAACTGGAGGGCCGCGGCAGGCAACGGGACGCCGTGGCGGTCGCACACCGCCTTGATCCGCCGGGTCTTCTCCATCACCTCCGGGGACGCGTCCGCGTAGGCATACCGCGCGCCCGACACCGGTCCCTTGGCGAGGATCCCGGACGCGAACACCGCCCCGATCACGAAGCCGACCCCGCGCTCCACGCAGCGCGGGAACTCCTCGTCGAGCACGTCCTGGTCCAGGAGGGTGTACGGCATCGCGACGAGAAACGCGTCGATGTCGCCGATCTCGAGGAAGCGCGGCATCAGCCCGAGGTCGTTGATTCCCGCGCCGATGGCCCCGATCTGGCCGCTGGCGCGGAGCTCCTCGAGGGCCTTCCAGCCCGACGTTGCGAGCGTCCGGAAGTGCCCATCCCAGGTGGGCTGGTCGAAGTACAGACGGTCGAGGTCATGGATGAACGCGACGTCGAAGCGGGTGATGCCGAGACGCAGCCGGCTCTGCTCGATCGACCGCATGATGCCGTCGTAGCTGTAGTCGAACACCACCTCGTTCGGAGCGCCGCCCACCCATGGCGCGCCATCGAAGCGCTCCGTGGTGGACGGGCGAAGCCAGCGCCCGACCTTTGTCGAGAGGGCGAACGCGGTGCGGGGGTGATCGCGGAGCCCACCGCCGGTGCGGAGCTCGGACAGACCGCGGCCATACCACGGCGCGGTGTCGAAGTAGCGCACGCCGGCGTCCCAGGCAGCGGCAAGCGTCTCCCGTGCGGCTGCCTCGCTGACCCGCACGAACAGCTCGCCGATCGATGCGCCGCCGAAGCCAAGCTCGGTGACCTCGACGTTCGTGCGACCCAGGCGGCGCGTACGGGTGGGATCCCTGCTCATCATGATCCTGTCAGTGCCATTCGCTCGTCGGGAAGAACAGGGTCCGCTTGACCAGGACGCTGCGTGGCAGCCGTAGTTGGAGCATGACGGTCTCGGCGACGTCCTCGGGTCGCATCAGGCCGGCCCGCGTCTCGGTCCCGGCGCGATGGACGTCCTTGTTCAGGTCGTCCCAGAAGGGCGTGTCGACACCGCCGGGGCACAGGGTGCTTGCGCGGATGCCCTGATCGGTCACCTCCTGCGCGAGACACTCCATGAAGCCCACGACGGCCCATTTCGAGGCGCAGTACCCCGACCATTCCGGATAGCCGCGGGTCCCACCCGCGGACGCGACGGCGATGATGTCGCCGCTGCCTCGTGTCAGCATCTCCGGAAGCGCGGCCTTGACGATGTACGCGGTCCCGAGGTAGTTCGCCTCCATCATCAGGCGCCAGTCGGCCGGGTCAGCCTCGACCACGGTGCCGATGGCTCCGACCCCCGCGGCGGTCACGACGATGTCGACAGGACCGAGCTGTGCCCTCACGTCGCGCACGACGGTCTGGGCGGCCGTCCACGAGCTGACGTCTGCGGAGAGCCCGACCGCCGCGTTGCCGCCGCGTGCAAGCCTGGCCGCCACCCCTGCAGCGCGCCCCGCATCGCGACCGACCACGGCCACGGCCGCACCTTCCGCGCTCAGCCGCTCCGCGATCGCCAGCCCCAGTCCCCGCGTTGCGCCGGTGACGAGGGCGACCTGTCCCTCCAGGGATCGTTCGGCGGTCATCCCTCGTTGACCCACGGCCGCTCATCGCTGACCGTGTCCCAGCTGTGGATCGGTGCCTGGAGCGGAGACTCGACCCAGCAGAACTCGCCGTTGCGCGCGCCGCCGGCGTTCGACGTCAGCTCCAGGACGAGGTCGACGGCCTTCTGCGGGGGATCGCCGCCGGTCTCCTCCACCCACGACGCCCACTGCCTGTACGCGTCGGCCTCGGGGCCCATCGTTGCCACCCGGTCGCGGATGTACCGCCACATGTCGGTCTTCACGTCGCCCGGATGAATCACGTTCGCGGTCACGCCAGTGCCGGCGATCTCGGCGGCGAGGTGTCGCGTGAGTTGATTGAGCGCCACCTTGGCGGTTCCGTACGCGCTGTTGAGCGGGCCCGGCGGATGGAGCGATGCAGCCGACGTCACGTTCACGATCCGGCCCCAGCCGGCGTCGAGCATGCCCCCGACGAACTGGCGGATCGTGAGGAACGGCGCAATGCCGTCGATCATCACCGTCTCGACCCAGGCCCGCGGATCGGTGTCGCGGATCAGCGCGATCGGTCCGAAGACCCCGGCCGCGTTGACAAGGATCGATGGTGGCCCGAGCTGCGCACGGACGAACTCGGCAAGCGCCTCGACCGCATCCGGATCGCTCACGTCGGCGGGTCGCGCGACCATCCGGCCACCGGCCGCCCGGATCATGTCGGCGGTCTCGGTGAGCTGTGCGGCGTTGCGCGAAACACCCACGACCGGGTGGCCACGCTCCGCAAGCGCCACGGCGACACCGCGACCCAGGCCGCGCCCCGCTCCAGTGACAACCGCAACACGGTCGCGGACTGCTTCATCCATCGTCGGCCTCCCGTCAGCCGTCGCTCAGCGCGCGTCGGTGCGCACGTTGAAGACCTCGCGCAGCTCGCTCGAGTCCACGATGCCCTCGTCGTTGAACTCCATGAGGGGGTTCATGATCTCGCCCCAGCGGTCGTGGATCTCGGTGTGCCAGAGACGGTCCCAGGCCTCCTCGTCCTTGATCTCCGAGTACAGGAACAGGACCGGATCGCGCTCAAAAATCGTGATCTGGGCAATCCCCTGGCGTTCGATCTCGTCGACCAGCTCCTTCCAGATGTTGTCGTGGTTGCGCTTGTACTCGGCGAGGCCGCCGGGCTTGAGTCGCATCGTGAACGCGCGGCGCATCATCGGGACACAACCTCCTTGTCTGGACCGCCGGCCGCGGCACCCGGGGGCCGGCCGGTATTGATGGCGTGCAGCAGCCCGTGGTCGTCGATCTCGCCCCCGCGAACCTCCGCGGCAAGGCGACCGCGGTAGAGGACCAGGATCCGGTCGGCGAGGCCCACGATCTCGGGAAGCTCGGTGGACCGGAACAGCACGGTTCGACCACTGTCGGCAAGGTCGCGGATCAGCCGGTAGATCTCACGCTTCGCGCCGACATCCACGCCGCGCGTCGGATCGTCGAGCAGGAACACGGTCGGCGCAATCTCCAGCCACTTCCCGACGACGACCTTCTGCTGGTTCCCGCCGGACAGCCGCCCGACGACTGCGCGCGGGCCATCGGCGCGGATTCGAAGACCGTCGATCTGTCGTCGCGCTGCCGCCCGCATCGCCCGGCGGTCGAGCCACGGCCGGCGCGAGGGCAGCGTTCCGACCGCGACATGGGCGATGTTCTGCTCGACGCTGTCTTCGAGCATCAGGCCCTGGTGACGCCGGTCTGCCGGGACGAGGCTGATTCCGCGTCGAGCGGCTGCAGTAGGGGAGCCTGGGGCACCACGCCCGTCCGGAAAGGCGATCGCGCCAGCGGTCGCGCGCCGCGTGCCGAACAGGACGCCGAGCAGCGTCGCCACACCCGAGCCCTCCAGCCCGGCCAGGCCGATGATCTCGCCCGGACGCGCCGTGAACGAGACGTCGTGCAGCTCGTCGTCGACCGTCAGCCCCTGGACGGAGAGGGCGGTGGCCGCAGGCGCCGTTGCCTCGATCGCTGCGGGCCGTTCCGGGCGCGTCGGGAACAGCGCCGCGGGCGAGGTGCCGACCATCGCCTCGACGACCCGCGCGATCGTCGTGGCCGAGCGCTCGGCGGTCAGGACGACCGCCCCGTTGCGCATCACGGTGATCCTGTCGGCGATCGCAAAGACTTCCTCGAGCCGATGGGACACGTAGATGATCGTGATCCCGTCGGCAGAGAGCTCACGGAGCACCGCGAACAGGCGCTGTGTCTCGCGCTCGTTGAGCGCGGAATTGGGCTCGTCCAGGATGAGCACCCGGGGCCGTTCGATGAGGAGCCGGCTCAGCTCGACGAGCTGCCGCTCGGCAATACCGAGTCCCCCGACGGGCGCATCAGGGTCGGCACGCAGGCCCAGCCGCGCCAGGACGGGGGCCGCTTGCCGGCGCATGGCCGCCCGATCGACGAGACCGTGCCGCGTCGGCTGTTCGTCAGGGAAGAGATTGGCCAGGATCGAGCGCTCCGGGAAGAGGCTGAGCTCCTGGTAGACGATCCCCACGCCCAGCCGGCGAGCGTCTGCGGGCGAGGCCAGATGAACTGATTCCCCGCCGACGACGACCGCGCCCGAATCGGGCTGGACAGCGCCGGCGAGGATCTTCATGAGCGTGGACTTGCCGGCACCGTTCTCGCCCACGACGGCATGGACGGCGCCGGCCTCGACGGCGAGATCCACGCCCGCGAGGGCCTGGATCCCGCCGTACGCCTTGTGCAGACCGACGACGGCGATCGCCGGGGGCGACGCGGTGGCCGATCCCGGGGTCATTGCTGGCGACTCGCTATTGCGCCTCGTTCTCGATGGGTTCGATGTTGTCAGCCCAGCTCTCGATCTGTCCGTCGACCAGCGGCTGGTAGTACTCGCGGGTCTTCTCCGGCGAGGCGGCCAGCTCTTCAAGCTCGGCGAACGTGAGCGGCGGCAGGTCGAAGGGTTCCTCGACGCTGTCCGCGGTGACGATCTCGGTGCCCGCATCGAGGAAGCCACCCGCGGACAGGTCGACCGTCGTCGTGCCGCGGATCGTGTCGGCCAGCATCTTCACCGGCAGGTAGCCCTGCATGAACGGCGTCTGGCCCAGGCTGACGTAGGCGTTCCCGGCCTTGATCTCCGCGAGGTTCTCGGCCGTGAGGTCGTAGCCACCGGAGATGAACCTGGTGTTCGGGTTTGCAGCCTGGAGCTTGCCGAGGCTGGCGATGTCGGGGGCGCACAGGCCGACCATCGCCTTCGCGTCGGGGTTGGCGCCGAGCAGCGCTTCCCAGGCCGCGTAGTTCTCGTTGGCCGCCACCTTGACGTCGAATGGGCCAAGGATCTCGAGCCCGCTGGCAGCGGCCAGTGACTCCTGGACGCCGCGTGCGCGATTCTCGAGCACCGGGAAGCCCGGGAAGCAGTTGCCGATGACGACCTTGCCGGTGGCGCTCGGACCGCCAAGCTCCTCGAGCACCTTCTCCCCGAGGATGCGCCCGCTCTGGACCGAGCGCTCGCCGACGTACGGCGCCTTGACCGACGTGACGAGCAGGTTGAACTGGACAACGGGCACGCCGGAATCGACGATCTCGTTGAGACCGCTTGCCATCGACTCGCCCGGGACCGATGTCGCGATCCCCTGGACGCCCGACGCAACGAGCGCCTGGGCGGCCTTCAGCTGCGCGTCGGCGTCGCCGCCCTCCGGCCCGACGACCTGCAGGTCGACGTTCAGATCCTCGGCTGCCGCGTTGGCTCCGTCGATGATCTGCTGGATGAACGGGTTGCCCAGCACGTGGGTCACGAACCCGATCTTGATTCGTTCGCCGCCGGGACTCGCCACGGCTGCGGACGGGCTCGCTGCGGCCGTCGCTGCGGCCGTCGCCGGGGCGTCGCTCTGCGCGGCCGGTGTGCTGGTCGCGACGGATGTGGCGCCCGGTCCTCCGCTGCATGCCGCAAGTAGCAGTGCCGCGGCGACCGGCAGTGTCAACCACCGTCGATTCCTGTTCGTCATCCGTTCCTCCTCCATGTCCGGCCACACAGCGGGCCGGATCGTTCGATCCGTTGCGCGTCTTCGCTCACTTCGATCACGTGCCTCCTCTCAGGTCATGCGACGGCCGGCCCTCATCCGAGATCCACGGCGTCGCGCGTCCGCCGCGCGCGCTGGCGCCGGACGAGCTGATCCACGGCCACCGCGACGATGATCACGGCGCCGGTGACGAAGGTGCTCCACTTCACGTCGACCCCCAGGAACAGGATCCCGGTGGTGATGACCTGGATGATCAGTGCCCCGACGACCGCTCCGACGATCGTGCCGCGGCCGCCCGACAGCGGCGTCCCGCCGATGATCACGGCAGCGACGACCGGCAGGAGGTAGTCGCCCCCCGTGACGGGGTCGATCGCCTCGCGAAAGCCGAGGAACATGGCCCCGGTCAGGCCCGCGACCGCGCCCATGAGCACGAGGACGAGGATCCGCGTGCGGTCGACGGGGATGCCCGCCAGCCGAGCGGCGTCCGGATTGCTGCCGAGGGCCTGGACGCGGTATCCGAAGCGGGTGCGGTGCAGCAGGAGGTGCAGCCCGACTGCGAGCACCAGGAAGAGGACAGCGACCGTCGGGATCAGATCGAAGAACTTGATGTCGAACAGCGCGAAGAAGCTGCTCGACTTGTCGGGGGGCACGACCGCGCGCGACTCGTTCACCACCAGGCTCAGCCCGCGGAATGCCGAGAGCGTGCCCAGCGTGATGATGATCACCGGGATTTGCAGCGAAACGGCGAGCACGCCATTGACGAGTCCGAGCAACGCCCCGAATGCGACCCCGATGCCTGCTGCGAGCCATGGGTCGATGCCGGCGACCATCGCCTTGGCCGCGATCACGGCAGAGAAGTTGAACATCCAGCCGACCGACAGGTCGATGTCGCGGATCGCGACGACGAACACCATGGCGAGGGCGAGCATGCCGATGAAGGCCGCGCCCGACAATTGCTGGAAGAGCGTGAGCGGCTGGAAGAAGTTCGGGCGCAGCACCCCGATGATCACGACGAGCGCCAGGAGGGCGGCAAGGACGCCGGTCTCGTCTGGGAGGCCGCGCGGACGGCGCGGGGCGCGCGTCTCTCGGACGGGCAGCGGGTCGGTCGCGGATGTTCCGGCGGTCACGTGTCTCCTCGCCTCGCGATCACGCGGGGCCCACGCGGTACATGGACGGACCGGGCGAGCCGGTACGTCGTGAGGCTGGCGCCGGCCGAGAACGCTACCCGAAACGTTTCCGGTGTCAAGCGAGCACGCGCCGACGACCGCTCACTCAGGTTGGGGTGACGACCGACCGGAAGACCCGGCCTGCCTTGAGGTCGTCGAGCGCCTCGTTCGCCTCCGAGAGGGGGCGGACCCGCTCGACGAGATGATCCACGGCGAGCGTGCCGTCGAGGTAGAGGTCGATCGCGTCGCGAATATCGTCCGGCACGAAGCCACGCGACCCAAGAACCGACAGCTCGCGCCAGAAGATGTCCACGGCTCGCGCCCGGAAGAAGTCGAGGCTCGAGCCGATGAGGACCACGCGACCACCGGGTCCGCCCATGGCGATCGCCTGCTCGTCGACCGCGGCCGAGCCGACGCATTGGATCACGACGTCGGGGCCGTGCCCGCCGGTCAGCGCCTTGACGGCCTCGACCGGGTCGCCGTCCTCGGCGGCCACCGTCTCGTCGGCACCCAGCTCACGTGCGAGCCGCAGCTTCGCCGCGGAGCGGGTGACGGCGATCACGCGCGCGCCGAACGCCTTTCCGAGCTGGACGGCGTTCGAGCCCAGCCCACCGACGCCGAGCACGACGAGCGTCTCGTCCGGCTGCAGCCGCGCGACCCGCTTCAGGCCGTGCAGCGGCGTAGCGACCGCGTCGGTGAGCACGGCGAGGACCGGGGCGGGGATGGGTGCGACCGGCCGGACCAGCGAGGCCGTCGGACGCAGGACGTACTCGGCGAAGGCGCCGTCCACGTCGACGCCCATCCGGCGTACGTTCGGGCTGATGTTCGGCCGGCCACGTGCTGCCCACGGGTCATCCGGGGGTGTCGTGATGTAGTAGAGCGCAACCTGGTCGCCTGTGGCGAACCCCTCCACGCCTTCGCCCAGGGCGTCGACCACGCCCGCCGCCTCGTGTCCGGGCACGACGGGCAGCGACACGCCATCGCCGAAGCCGCCCTTCTGCAGAAACACGTCCGACCCGCAGACGCCGCACGCCTCGATCCGCACGCGAACCTCGCCGGGCCCGGGCTCGGGGATCGGTCGGATCGAGGACCGCAGCGGCTGGCCGACGCCGGGCAGCTCCGCGACCCGCATCGTGGCGGTGACCGCGGCGCTCAATACATCAGGAAGCCACCGGAGACGTTCAGCGTCGCGCCGGTGATGTACTTCGCGTGGTCGGAGGCGAGGAACACGACAGGCCCGGCGAGCTCCTCCGGCTCGGCCACGTAGCCAAGGGGCGTCTGCTTCTTCATCGTCTCGTAGATCTCGGGTGCCAGCCCGGTCATGAGCATTGGCGTGTGGACCTGCCCGGGAGACACGCAATTGACCGTGATCAGGTGCGGCCCGAACGTCCGCGCGAGGCCCCGGCAGAGCGTCGTCACGGCGCCCTTTGAGGAGGCATACGCCACGGATCCGCCAAAGCCGCCCGTCCACCAGCCCTGCGAGCTGAACAGGATGATCCGCCCACCGGCGCCCGCGCGGATCATCGAGTTGCCGGCGGCGCGGGACAGGAAGAATGCCGACTTGACGTTGACGCCGTGCTGGAGATCCCAGTCCTCGTCCGTCACCTCATCCAGCGAGCCGCGTCGACGGAGCACAGCCGCGAGGTTCGCGAGGACATAGAGGCCGCCGAGCTCGCGCTCGGCGCGTTCGACCAGGGCCTCATGTGTCGAGATGTCGCGAAGGTCTGCCACGACGCCGGTGTGCCCGCTGCCTTCGAGCGACCCGACGACATCGTCGAGCCGGCTCTGGTCGAGATCCACCGCCATCACCCTGGCCCCTGCAGCAGCGAACCCCCGGGCGACCGCGCTCCCGATGCCACCGGTCGCTCCGGTCAGGATGACACCGCGGCCCTCCAGTCCGGCGCCCACGCTCCATGCCATCCCGTGCCTCCTTGCTGTTGTGGGCTCAGCCGCCCGCCAGGACCTTCTCGCTCCGGTAGCGGTCGACGACCTCCTGGAGCACCTCGATCCCGAGACCCGGCTTGGTGGGTGGATAGAACCACCCGTCCACATGGCCGATGGGCTCCGGAACGAGCTCGTGCTGCATGGGGTTCACCAGCGGCTTTACCTCGATCAGCTTGAAGGCCGGGGAGCTGAAGCTCATCGCGAGACTGGCTGCCGTCACGATCGCCGATGACCAGCAGTGCGCGTTCGCCTGCCGGCGGTGAAATTCGATCCGCTCGACCGCACGCCTGAACCCGGTGATCCCCTCAGCTCGACCCGGGTCGATCCCGACGACATCGACGGTGCCCGTATTGAGGATCCGTTCGAAGCCCTCGGCGTTCCATTCCTTCTCGCCGTACGCGATGAGGCTCGTCGTCTTGCTCCGCAGGTTGGCGTAGCCCTCGGGGTCCCAGGCTCCCAGCGGCTCTTCGATCCAGTGCAGCCCGTACTCGTCGAAGGCCTGGACGCGGCGCACGGCCGTCATGACGTCCCATTTCACGTTCCAGCCGCAGTCGATCATGATCATCTGGTCCGGCCCCAGACCTTCGCGCATCCGCCGGATGTATTCGACGTCGCGGTCGTGCTCGTAGCCGAGTCGCGCGTTGCCACGCTTGCCGAAGCCCACCTTCAGGCCGTGCATGCCGGGCGCAACCCACTCCTGCGCCTCCTCGACCATGCGCCCGATGTCCTCGTAGTGGGCGTGACTGGAGGCAACAGCCGGCAGCTTCTCGTGCACCGCTCCACCCAGGAGCTGCACGACGGGCACGTCGAGGAGCTTGCCCTTGATGTCCCACAGGGCGATGTCGATCGCCGCCACGGCATAGCTCGCGATACCGCCGTTGTAGCCGTACCACCACATCTGGTCCCGCAACGAGTGCCAGATCGCGACGTTGTCGAGCGGGTCCCGGCCGATCACCCGTTCGGCCATGCCCTCGATGATCGCCTTGACGGCGAAGTTCGCCTCAGGGAACTGGGTGATCGACTCGCCCCATCCGATGACCCCGTCATCTGTCGTGATCTTGACGAGGCACAGGTGCCGAAGGGCGTTGTAGTCGTTGGGCTCCGGGTAGCTGACGGGGATGGCCTCGACGGTCTGGACCTTGCTCACCGCGGACAGGCTCCTTTCGATGCCGAGCGAAGGGCCGGCGCGGGCCCGGAGCGGGTGACGGACGAAGCCGTCCTGGTGCCCGTCGTCGGTCGGAACGTGCGCCGCGACACGCCGCGCGGTCGGCCAGGAGGGTCGGGTGATATCATTTCCAGACTCGTTTCCACCCGGCGGCATCGTAGTCGTCGCCGTTCCGCGTCGTCAACCGGATCGGGCTGCGCCAAGCCCGTGCGAAAGGAGTCTTCACCCGATGGCCAAGCTCCGTCTCGGCGTCATCGGTGCCGGGTCGTGGACCGTCAGCTCGCACCTTCCGAACCTCGTGAAGCATCGCGACGAGGTCGAGTTCGTGATCGTCAACCGGCGCAACCCGGACCTGCTCGAGAAGATCAAGGACAACTTCGGGTTCGAGAAGTCGACGACGGACTGGCGCGACGTCATCGCGGAGAAGCCGGACATCGTCGTGGTCGGCAGTCCGCCGGGCTACCACTGGGAACAGAGCAAGGCGGCACTCGAAGCCGGCGCGCACGTGATGTGCGAGAAGCCGTTCACCATCGATCCCGCGCACGCCTGGGACCTGGACGAGACGGCACGGCGCACGGGCCGCTCGCTCATCCTCGCGTACGGCTGGAACTACCGGCCGATGGTCATCCAGGCGCACCGGCTGCTGCACGATGACGGTGGCGTGGGAGAGATCGAGCATGTCGCTCTCCACATGGATTCGGTGACCCGCGAGCTGCTCTCGGAGACCGGCGCCTACCCCGACGCGGCGCCCGAGTACATCCCCCAGCCCGACACGTGGTCGCGGCCCGAGACGTCGGGCGGTGGCTACGGCCAAGCCCAGCTGACCCATCTGCTCGGCGTGTCGCTGTGGATCACCGATCTCCGCGGGCAGGACGTGTTCGCGTTCATGTCGGCACCGCTCGACGCCCAGGTGGAGCTCCATGACGCGGTCGCGCTGCGCTACACCAACGGGGCCATTGGCACGATGTCGGGCGCGTCAAGCCACCTTGGTGGCGCGAACAACCGGCATGCGGTCGAGGTTCGGGTCGTGGGGTCCCGCGGCATGTTCCACCTCGACCTCCGCGAGAACCTGCTCTGGCGCTATCGGTCGCCGGACGATGACGTTCGCGTCCCGCTGGAGGCAGACGCGGGTCTGTACGACTGCATCGGCCCGATCGATGCGCTCGTTGCGGCGGGCGCCGGCCGCCCGTTCGAGAACAACTCCCCGCCGGAGCTGGGGGCGCGGACCGTCGAGATCCTCGAGGCGGCCTATCGCAGCGCGGCCAGCGGCAGCGTCGAGCGGGTGAAGGGCGGCTGACCGAGCTAGTTGGCGGGCGGCGGCGCGCATGACGCGCGCGGCGTGAAGGTCGTCGGGAGCACGACGGTCTCGGGCTCCGAGGAGCCCGTGATCCGCTTGAGGAGCAGCTCCGCGGCGACCCGGCCCAGGGCGACGGTGTCCCGCCCGACCGACGCGATGGGCGGCGAGTGGAGCTCGGACAGCGCGACCTCGTCGCACGTGACGAACGAGACGTCTTCCGGGATGCGGACGCCGTTGCGGGCAAGCGCGCGCACGGCGCCAGCAAGGACCTGGTTGCCGCCGGCGATGATGGCGGTTGGACGGGGCGACATCCGGAGCAGCTCTTCCGTCGCCGCCTCGCCGTGCTCGGCCGAGAGCGACCCGGTCAACGTGATCGTCTCGTCGGCGATGCCCCGGCCGTCCACCGCGTCCTGCATGCCGGCGATCCGCTCGCGAACGGGCCACAGGTCGAGCGCGCCCGTGATGAGGGCGATGCGGCGGTGGCCCAGGTCGACGAGGTGCTCGACCGCCGCGCGAATGCCAGGCCGGTGGTCATTGCGCACGACACTGGCCCGAAGCTCGGCCGGAACCTCCCGGTCGACGACGACGATCGGCACGTCGACCTGGCCCAGCACGTCGAGCGTCGACTGCTCGCGCTCGCTCGCAAGCGAGAGGATCATGCCGTCCACACGCCGGACCTGGAAGAACCGGATATGGGCGGCATCGAGCGCGGGTTCGTTTTCGGAGTTCATGAGGAGCATCGAATAGCCGGCGGCTCGCAGGACGGACTCGGCGCCGGACGTGATGGCGGCCATGAGCGGGTTCGAGATGTCCCCGATCACCCACCCGACCGACAGCGTCGCGCCACGCCGCAGGCTCTGCGCGAGGAAGTCCGGCTCATACTCGAGCTGGCGAACCGCGTCCAGCACGCGATCGCGCATGTCGGCGCTCACGTCCGGGTGGCCGGAAAGGACCCGCGACACCGATGAGATGGCGACGTTTGCGAGCTCGGCAACCTCGCGCATGCTCGCTCGCGGGCGCCGTCCGTCCGACCAGTGGGACCCGTCGCGCACCCGTCGCCCTCCCGCTCCGCGCAGCCATCGGTGACCGAACTGGAGCGCGCCGGTGATTCGTTCCAGTAACGGTTGCGGGCGACCATATCACAGCCCCTCGCCGCATCGACAGGCGCAATGTTCGGGAAGTTGACGGCGTGGACGGGCAGCCCCTACGCTCGCCTGGTCCAGGGCTGGGGACGTTTCCAGCGACACGGGTGCCGTGTCGGACGGCACCCGGAGCCGCTCCGCGCGCAGCGGGTAGGGAGACTGCGATGACGCACCTCGAGTGGTCGGACGCCATCGGCAAGCGTGTCCGGAGCGGCGATTGGGCGGACCAGGCGATCTCCACGGCGGTGAAGATCGAGGACGAGCTCCGAGCGGGCGGCAACGACCTCGGCCTGGCGGGTGGACGCCGCGAGAACGCGGCGCAGCTGGTCGACTACTACATGGAGGAGGCCAAGGTCGTCTATGTCGTCTACCGGGTGTGGACGACCGGCTTCCAGGAGTGGCTGATCGAGCAGGGCATCACGCGGACCGCGCTCGATGGCGAGCTGGATCGGCTGGCGCGACTTCTCGCGTTTCCCGACGGCACGCCGCTGGCCCGTGAGCCGCGCTGGGAGGCGCTCGGTCAGCGCGCCGGCCGGCTTGCGCACGGCATCCGGGGCTACGACCTCTCCATCGAGGACGCGGTCGAGGAGCTTCACGCCGTGGAGGAGGACTGGCGCCAGCTGCACGACCGCATGGCGGATCTGATGGCCGGCATCCTCGCGTTCGTCGTCAGGCAGTTCGGCGAGGCTCGTCTCGAGGACTGCTACCGGGCGATCATGGAGCCGTATCTCCAGGAGCGGTACATGCCGTTCGATGTGCGGGTGACGCCGTACGAGGAGACCCTCGATCGGAACCTGTACATCGCACTCGAGGCGATGCGCGGTCACCTCGTGGGTCCGGGCCGGCGTGGCGACATCGAGCTCGAGGAGCGCGACGATAGCTGGGTGCTTCGCTTCGACCCTTGCGGCTCCGGCGGGCGGATCCTGCGTGGTGATCCGGCGGAGGGGACCGGTTCCCGCGTGCTCGCCCCGTACGAGTTCGGGGTGCTGGAGGAGGCCCGGCCGTGGACGTGGAACGAGACCGGTGTCTGCCACTACTGCGCCCACTGCAACCTCGCCCTGTCGACGATCCCTGCCGAGCGCTGGGGCCACCCGGTTCGGACGGTGGAACCGCCCCTGTGGCGCGGCGAGGATGACCCGCTGACGAACCGCAAGTGCCAGTGGACGGTCTGGAAGTCGCTGGAGGCGATCCCCGAACGCGAATACGAGCGGATCGGTCGCGTGAAGCCGCCGCTCCCGGTGATCCAGCCAGGGGATGTCGTCCCACCGGCGGGTCGAGTCCCATGAGCTTCCAGGACCGGCACGCGATCGTCACGGGCGCGGGCAGTGGCATCGGCCAGGCCGTGGCACTGCAACTCCTGGGCGAAGGCGCCCGGGTGACGGCGGTCGACATCAACGACGGGGCACTCGACCCTGTTCGCGAGGCAGGCGGCAGCGCCCTTGTCGTCGACCTCGCCGACGTGGCGCAGCGGCAGCTCGTGGTGGACGCGGCGCGTGCAGACCCACCCCGGTTCCTCGTGAACGCTGCAGCCATCCTGCAGGTCATCCCCATCGCCGAGGTGAGCCCGGAAGCCTTTCGGCGCCACTTCACCGTCAACGTCGAGGCGGTCTGGTTCCTGTGCCGGGACGTCGGCGCCGCGATGGGCGACGGTGGGGCCATCGTCAACTTCTCGTCGCCGTCCGCTCGCTGGGCGTACACGCTCGAGACCGCGGTCTATGGCGCGACGAAGACGGCCATCCAGGGGGTGACGCGCAGCTTCGCGATTCACCTGGCTGCGCGCGGGATCCGGGTGAACGCGATCTCCCCCGGGATCACCGACACGCCGATGCAGGAGAAGGTCCTTCGCGAGGTCTCCGAGCTCCGCGGCCTGAGCTTCGACGAGCTGAGCGCGTCGCGCACGAGCCTCGTCCCGCTGAAGCGGACGGCCGCACCGGCGGAGATGGCAGGCGTCGTGGTGTTCCTCCTGTCCGACCCCGCCGCGTACATCACCGGCCAGACGATCTACGTGGACGGCGGCTACATCATGTCTGCCTGATCGACGCCCAGGCGGCACCCGAACGGCGGGTTTCGGTTGACGGGTCGCAACCGGTACAGGCACGATTGCGCAATCGAAACTGGAAACGGTACCGACCGTCCACCCCTGCGCCCGAGGAGCACTGCATGACCGACCCGGGAAGCGTCAGCGAGCGCCATCTCGACTGGTACCGGACGATGGTCCGGATCCGGCTCTTCGAGGAGAAGGTGCAGGAGCTGTTCATGACCGGACAGATCCAGGGCACCACCCATCTGTGTCAGGGTCAGGAAGCGGTATCCGTCGGCGCGATCGCGTCGATGCGCCCGGGCGACGTGCAGACGAACACCTACCGCGGCCACGGCGAAGCGCTCGCGCTCGGGATGGCTCCGGAAACCGCGTTCGGGGAGCTGATGGGCCGCACGAGCGGCGGCTCCGGCGGGGTCGGGGGCTCGATGCACCTGATCGATTTCAGCAAGGGCAACATCGGGGCGAACGCGATCGTGGGCGCAGGGCTGCCGATCGCGGTCGGAGCCGCCGTTGCCTTCCAGATGCAGGCAAAGCCGAACGTGGCGCTGTCGTTCTTCGGGGACGGCGCGACGAACATCGGGACGTTCCACGAGGCCCTCAACATGGCGGCCATCTGGAAGGCTCCGGTCGTGTTCATCATCACGAACAATCTGTACGGCGAGTACAGCCCGTTGCGGGCCACGACGCCGATCGACGATCTTGCCCGCCGGGCCGATCCGTTCGGGATGCCCGGGATCATCGTCGACGGGCAGGACATCGATGCCGTCCACACCGCCGACGGTCGAGGCCACGGACCGTGCCCGGCGTGGCGAGGGCCCCAGCCTGCTCGAGATGAAGACCTACCGCTACCGCGGCCACAGCCGCAGCGATCCGGCCAAGTACCGCCCGGACGGTGAGCTCGACGCCTGGAAGGCGCGCGATCCCGATCGAGCTCCTCGGCACACGGATCATCGCCGACGGGCTGATCGGCCCCAACGATCCGGTCGAGATCCGCACCGAGATCCAGGCAGAGATCGACGCGGCCGCCGAGCGCGCCGCAGCCGCCCCGTTCCCGACGCTCGAGGAGACGCGACCCTATGTCTACGCAGGCTGACGTCGTCGCCGCCCGGTGACCAGGCGGGCGTCACCGAGATGACCTACCGGGACGCGATCAACGCGGCCCTCGACGATGCGATGAGCGCCGACGCGGCAGTCCTGCTCATGGGCGAGGACGTGAGCGCCGACGGCGGCGTCTTCAAGACGAACGCCGGGCTTGCCGACAAGTACGGCCTTGCCCGCGTTCGCAACACGCCGATCTGCGAGAACGGCTTCCTCGGGGTTGCCCTCGGGATGAGTCTCGTCGGCATGCGCCCGGTCGTGGAGATCATGTTCGCCGACTTCCTGCCGACGGCCGGCGACGCGATCGTCAACCAGCTGCCCAAGTACCGCTACATGTCGGGTGGTCAGACATCGGTGCCGGTGACGGTCCGGTCGATCTGCGGCGCGACGGGCCGGTTCGGTACGCAGCACAGCGCAACCGGGGAGAGCTGGTTCATGCACCTGCCGGGGCTGCGCGTGGTCACCGCCTCGACGCCGGGGACCGCCTACAGCCTGCTCCGAGCAGCCATCGACGACCCGAACCCGACCCTCTTCTACGAGCACAAGGGCCTGTACGGTCGAAAGGGTCCGGTCGTCCGCGGTGAGGTCGCCGAGCTGGGCAAGGCGGCAGTGGTCCGCGCTGGCAGCGACGTGACCATCGTCGCGACGCTCCTGATGGTCGAGCGCTCGCTGGCGGCTGCCGAGCAGCTGGCCGCGGAGGGCATCGACGCCGAGGTCATCGACCTGCGCTGGCTTCGCCCGCTCGACCTTCCGACGGTACGGACCTCCGTCGAGAAGACCGGCCGTCTCGTCGTCGCGGAGGAGCAGGTGCACGCGGCGGGCTGGGGGGCGACGGTTGTCAGCGAGCTGACCATCGGTGGCGTCCGCTGGGCGAGCACGCCGCGGCGGGTCAGCCTGCCCGACGACCTGCCCATCCCGTACACCCCGCCGCTGGAGGACGAGATCCTGCCGAGCGCCGACGGCATCGCTGCGGCCGTCCGCGCGAGCCTTGGTCGATGACCACGACGGCGGGGCCGACGGCTGCGGTTCGGCCGGAGATCGGGCGCAACGCACTGATCATCGAGCGCATCGAGACCATCGCGATGCGGGCGCCACTCGCTCGCCGGTTCTCCGGAAGCGCGTACAGCATGGACAACCGCTGCACGATCATCACGCGCCTCACGACGGCCGACGGCGTGACGTCCGAGGTCTACACCGGCGACACGGATGCGGAACAGGACCTCATCGTCGACATCATCCACAACGAGCTCGCGCCGCGGGTCATCGGTCGCTCGGCGAGCGATCCCGAGGGCGCGTGGCGGGCGATGGAGCCATCGACGAACGACATCCTGCGCGACCGCGGCCTCGCCCTCCAGGCGATCGCGTGCATCGATGCGGCGATCTGGGATGTGTTCGGTCGGGCGCTCGGCCTGCCGCTCCACCGCGTCTGGGGCAGCGTCACCGACCGCCTCCCGATCAGCGTCATCGGCGGCTACTACCACCTGTCGCTTGACGAGGTGGGCGACGTCCTGCAGGGATACGTCGACCAGGGGTTTGCGGGCATCAAGTTCAAGGTCGGCGGCAAGACCCCGGCGGAGGATGCTGCCCGCGTTCGCGCTGCCCGCGAGGCTGCCGGCCCGGACTTCGCCATCATGGTGGATGCGAACCAGGGCTACGACCGCGCCCAGGCGGTCGAATTCGGCCGGCTCGTGGGCGATCTCGACATCCGCTGGTTCGAGGAGCCCTGTCGCTGGACGAACGACCGGCGCTGGATGCGCGACGTCCGGTACCAGACGGGCATCCCGGTGTGCGCCGGCCAGAGCGAGACGACCCTGCGCGGGATCCGCGACCTCATCACGGACGGTGCGATCGACGTCTCCAACTTCGACGCCTCGTGGGTCGGCGGACCGACCGATGTGGCGCAAGGCCGCCGGGCTGTCGGCGGCATTCGGCGTCCAGCTGGGGCATCACGAGGAGCCGCAGATCGCCTCGCATCTGCTTGCGAGCGTGCCGGATCACACGTTCGTCGAGTGCTTCGATGCGGAGCGCGACCCGTTCTTCTGGCACCTCTCCGACATGTCGACGCGGATCGGCGGCGGGATGTACACGCTGCCCGAGCGCCCCGGCTTCGGGGTTGAGCTCGATGCCGCCTACGTCGAGCGGTACACGGTCGGCCGGCGGACGACCGACCACCGGTCACTCGGCTGATCATGGCCTCCGTCACCGGGTTCTTCCACGGCGGAATCACCGTCCAGGACATGGATCGATCGCTCGCCTTCTATCGCGAGGGTCTCGGCCTCGAGCAGGCATTCGATCGGATCCTCGACGCTCCGTATCTCAAGCAGGTCCTGAACCTCGAGTTCGAGCACATCCGAGCGGTCTATCTCGAGATCCCCGGCGGGGGGTTCGTCGAGCTGCTCGAGTACGTCGGCATTGAGCGCATGCCTGCGGCTTCGCGACCGTGCGACTACGGCGCCGGGCACCTGTGCCTGTATGTCGACGATGTCGAGGGTGTGCACGCCCGGTTGGTGCAGCTGGGGTTTCCGGCCAGGTCGGAAGGTGTCGTGGACATCACGGCCGGCCCCAACACCGGGGCCCGGAGCTGCTACGTCCCCGATCCCGACGGCTACGCCGTCGAGCTCTTCCAGAAGCCGCCTGCAAGCTGAAGCTGACCGCGGGCAGGCAACAGCGAGGAGGTCCGCGATGCGTCCAACGATCGAAACGCTGGCCGATGGCCTCGGTCACCCGGAGGGCCCGGACATCCTGCCCGATGGTCGCATCGTCATGGTCGAGACCTACACCAGCAGGATCGTCGCCTGGTCTCCGGAACGGGGGCTGCACACGTACGCGGACTGTGGCGGCGGCCCGAACGCATGCATGCTCGGCAGCGACGGCGCGCTGTACATCACCCAGAACGGCGGCACGGTCGGCGCGTGGCGAGCGGAGGTCATGGGCCGGCCGTCAATCCAGCGGGCATGGCCCGACGGCCGGGTCGACGAGGTGGCCGCCGAGGTCGACGGCGTCGACGCTCCAGGCACCGAACGACCTGACGTTCGGACCCGATGGGCGGCTGTATTTCACCGACCCCGCCGATTACCTGCCGGACGACCGGAAGCCGGCGAGGATCTTCGTCCTCGAGCCCGATGGGTCGGGAAGACTCCTGGAAGAGGTCCCGGACGCGTACACGAACGGCATCGCCGCCGAGGCCGACGGATCGATCGTCTGGGTGGAGTCATACGAGCGCGGCGTCTACCGGATGCGACCGGGCCACGCGTCGGAACAGATCGCGCAGCTGCCCGACGGACACGTTCCGGACGGCCTGAAGGTCGCCGGCAATGGCGATCTCTGGATCACCGCCTTCATGGCCGGTGGGCTGGACATCCTCGCGCCGGACGGCAGCCACAAGGGCTTCGTCGAGACGGGTGGCGTGCCGCTCAACTGCGTCTTCGGTGATGGTGCGCTGTACGTCGTGGACTTCGGCGACATCACCGCGGTGACCGATGCGGCGCCGATGGGCGGACGTCTGTGGCGACTCGATGTGGGCGTGCAGGGCATGCCCTTGTTCAGGGGTGCGGTGGGCTAGCGGCGAGCCTGGGCTGGCGGCGAGCGTGGGCTGGCGGCGAGCGCGGAGCACGCCGCGCCGCGAGCCGGCAAGTGCATGGAGGTGGTCATGAGCGGAACCGGCAAGCGGGCAGTCGTCACCGGGGCGGCCAGCGGCATCGGCCAGGCGGTCGCGTTGCGCCTGCTCCGCGAGGGCGCTGACGTCGTCGCCGCAGACATCAACGAAACAGGGCTGGGCCCCGTCGTCGATGCGGGTGCGACGCCGTTCGTCGGAAACCTCGCGGCGGACGCCGATCGGGATCGGCTCGTGCAGCTCGCCCAGGGATTCGACTATCTCGTCAACGCCGCGGGGATCATCCGGCTGAAGCCGATCCTGGACTTCACGGTCGCCGACATCCGTGACATCTACGCGATCAACGTGGAGGCGACGTGGGACCTGGTCTCCCGGATCGGGCGGACGATGCCATCCGGCAGCGCGATCGTGAACCTCTCGTCGTCCTCGGCAAAGCTCGCCACAACGACCGAGGCCGCTGTGTATGCCTCCTCCAAGACGGCCGTGCTGTCGCTCACGCGGTCGTTTGCCTACGCGTTCGCCCCCGGCGGGGTCCGGGTCAACGCGATCTGCCCGGGCATCGTCGACACACCGATGCAGGATCGCGTGCTGGCCGACGTGGCGGTGAAGCGCGGCATGACGGTGGAGGAGCTGTCGGCCGCGCGCAACAAGACGGTGCCGCTCGGACGCGCAGCGTCAGCCGATGAATGTGCCGGCGCCATCTGGTTCCTGTTGAGCGACGAGGCCGGGTACATGACGGGGCAGGCGATCAACTTCACCGGGGGCCTCGTCATGTGGTGACGCGCCCGGATGGAGCGGGCGGAGGCGCTGGCCGGCGGGGCAACAATCCTTTCCAGAAACGTTGACTCCCGCTTGGCTGGAAACGATACTGACCCGGTGTTCAAGCGGCGCCGGCGTCGCTCTGACGTCGATTCGAGGAGGAATCTGATGCGGATTCGAAGACGAGGGGGCATTGCTGCCCTCACGGCGGCTGCCATGCTGATCGCGGCCTGCAGTGCGCCCGCCGCAACTACCGCGCCAAGTCAGCCGGCCGTTCCATCGACCGCGCCCGCTGCGTCAGCTCCGGCCGCGTCGGCGCCGGCAGGGTCGCCTGCCGCCGAGGGCCTGCCGCACACCGCGACCCTGAAGGACGGCTCCACCTTCACCCTGCACCCGCGGGTGGCGGAGAAGCTGGCCAATGGGGAGCCGATCAACTACGTGTTCTCGTACGGCTCGACGGCGATCCCGCTGTTCTCGCCGCAGTACAAGAACGGCTACGAGCGGACGCTGCCCGAGGGGCAGGCAATTCTGCCCATGAACGGGCAGGCCGTTGCGCCGTCCTCGGCGGTCCAGGACATCAACGAGCAGATCGCGCAGATTGACGCGCTCTTCAAGGCCGACCAGATCGACTGCCTGTCGGTGCAGTCCACCGGCACGGACGCATTCACGAAGATCGTCAACGACATCATGGCGACCGGCATCCCCGTGTTCACCGTCGGCGTCGAGTCGAACGGCAACGAGTTCACGAACTTCACCCAGATCTCGAACAAGGAAGGGCGTCAGGCCGCCGAGATCATCGTCGACTACATGAACAAGAACAATCTCGACTTCAAGGTCTTCGCAGTGTCCGGCGGTGACCCGACGCAGAACTGGGCGCAGGGCCGGATGCAGGGCTTCATCGACGGCATCAAGGAGGCGATCCCGGACGCGACGTTCGTCAACGACGTGTCGACTGCCCTCAACGTGACCTACGATCCTGCGGCCGCATACGACGCCTACAAGGCGTTCATCCAGGGCAATCCCGAGGTCCAGGTCATCGAGAACGTGGACATCTCTGCGGAGCACGCCGCCCGGGCCATTGCCGACTCCGGGAACACGGGCAAGATGTTCGCCTTTGGCTGGAACGTCAGCATCGGCCAGCTCGACGCGATCGAGGCCGGCACGCAGATCGTCGCGCTCGACCAGCAGTGGGGCGACCAGGCGGGCTTCGGAGCACTGGCCTGCGCCGAGCTGCTCAAGAATGGCACGGTCCTGCCGAACACCAACACCCTCAAGCCCATCACGACGGAGAACGTCGAGGAGGCGCGCGAGGAGTTCATGTCGATCGCCGGCGGCTGACCGGAACGGCACTGTTCTGCACGGGCCGGGTGGCTGAGGGAGGACCTCGGCTCCCGGCTCGGCACGTTTCCCCGTCGACGTCGAACGAGGAGCTGCTCCCCGGATGAGCGACAACTCCAGCGCAGCCGCGGCGCCGCCCGTGGCGCCAGGCTCCATCCAGGAGCCATGGCGAGCCCGCGCGCGCGAGGCGGGTCTCCGGATCGGCGGCATCGTCATCGCGATCGTGCTCGTGATCCTCGTCTTCACCTTCCTGAGCAAGCCGAACACGTTCCTCACGATCACGAACGCCCTGGGCGTGATGCGCTCGATGAGCACCATCGCGATCGTCGCGCTCGGGCTCACGCTGGTCATCGTCGTCGGCGAGATCGACCTGTCGTTCGGCTACATGTACGGTCTGGCCTCGATCCTCATCGGCGTCGCCTGGGTCGTCTGGGGCTGGCCCATCTGGCTCGCCATCCCGCTGGCCTTTGTCGCAGCGGCCGGCCTCGGGGCGATCAATGCAGCACTGGTGACGGTGCTCAAGATTCCATCGTTCATCGTGACCCTTGGCACCGGGCAGCTCGTCTTTGGGACGACGCTGCTCGTGTCGAACACGGCAACCCTCAACCCGGCCTACCCGCCGGCCGGCAAGGTCGTTCCTGAAGGCGAGATCGACTGGTTCTTCGGCCTCTCGAACCAGGACCTTCCGCTCGACATCCCGATGCAGGCCATCTGGATGCTCGGCGTTGCGCTCGTGATCGGGTTCCTGCTCAGCCGTTCGCTGTTCGGCTTCCGGCTCAAGGCGATCGGCGGAAACGCCGCTGCCGCTGAGCTCGCCCGCCTTCCGATCGTGAAGTACAAGCTCGCCGCATTCGTGCTCTGCTCCATGCTCGCAGCGCTCGCGGCGATGCTCGATTTCGCGTTCATCGGCTCGGTCCAGCCCAACGCCGGCGTGAGCCTGACGTTCCCGGTGTTCGCGGCGGTGATCATCGGTGGCGCGAGCCTCGCCGGCGGTCGCGGGACGGCCATCGGGACGTTGAGTGGCGCGCTCCTCCTGGCGCTCATCGCCAACGGCCTCGCGCTGCTGTCGGCCGGCTCGTACCTGTCGAACTTCGTGTCCGGCGCCGTGACCATCGCAGCCGTCGTTCTCGACCGCTTCACCCAGAGCCTCCGCCGGTGAGCGTCGAGGCGGCGCCCCCCGGGCAGGGCCTCACGATCCGTGGATTGCGGAAGTGGTACGGCGACACCCGCGCGCTCGACGGTCTGGACCTGGACGCGCGGCCCGGGGCAATCCTCGGGATCGCCGGTCCAAACGGTGCAGGCAAGAGCACCCTGATCAAGATCCTGGCGGGGGAGACCGGCGAGGATGCGGGCGAGATCCTGCTCGACGGGCAGGCGTGGCGACCCACGCTCGATCGCGACCGGGTGGCGGTGGTCCACCAGGAACCCCAGCTCTTCCCGAACCTCACCGTCGCCGAGAACCTGATGGTCGGTCGCGAGGGTCGACGAGCCCTGACGCGTTCACTCGATGATGGCGAGCGAACGCTCATGCGCGACCTCGCAATCCTTCCATACCTCGATCGTCCGCTGGGTTCGGTGCCGCTCGCCATTCAGCAGCGGGTCGAGATCGGCCGTGCCCTGGCGCGCGACGCGCGGGTGTTCCTGTTCGACGAGCCGAATTCCGCACTGACGCCTGACGAGTCGAGCGACCTGTTCCGACGAATGCACCTGCTGGCCGAGGCCAACCGCGTCGTGCTGCTCGTGTCGCACCGGATCGCCGAGCTCGCGGCGCACGCCCGGAGGCGTGGCACTGATCCTCGACGGCGCGTGCACTGCCGTCCTCGAGGGCGACGCGCTGACGCAGGAGGGGATTGCCGCCGGGCTGGTCACCGGTCAGGCAAAGAGCGCACGCGATGCTGCGGCCCCGGGTACCGCCGGCCACGACGGCGGCTCGATGCTGCGCCTCGGCACATGGACGCACGACGGCGGCGAGTTCGATGGGATCGACCTGGACGTCCGGGCCGGCCACATCGTCGCGATCGTCGGTGTCGAGGGCTCGGGCGCGCGCGAGCTCGTGCGCTCGATCGCCGGTTTCGAACGCGGCACAGGACGCATCGAGGTTGCAGGACGGACCGGCCTCGGGGCAGTCGCGCGCGGCACGAGCCTGGTCTCGGCCGATCGCGCCACGAGCCTGTTCACCAACCTGACGATCGGGGACAACATGGTCTCGCGGCTGCACGCCGAGATCACCCGACCCGGTGGCGCCCTTCGACGCGGGCGCATGCTCGAGATCGCCCACGCGCTGCGCGAACGATTCCGCGTCAAGGCGAGCTCGGTCGAGCTCCCGATCCGGTCGCTGTCCGGCGGCAACCAGCAAAAGGTCGCCATCGCGGCCGCGATCGTGCGCCGACCGAAGGTGCTCGTGCTCGAGGAACCGACCCGCGGCGTGGACATCGAGTCGAAGCGCGAGATCTACGGGCTCATGCGCGAGTACGCACGCGAAGGCCACGCCGTGATCATCTACTGCACCGAGGTGCCCGAGGCGTTCGAGGCCGCGGATCTGGTCTATGTCGTGTCTGACGGCAGGCTGTCCGATCCGCTCGTCGTCACGGACTACCCGGATGTCGAGGTCCTGGCCCGTGCGGTGACCCGGCTCGAGCGACACGGCGCCGTCCCGCCGGCCCCCGCTCCGCTGCCGGCCTAGGCACGGTGGGCGATCGTCCCATCCGCGCCGTGCTCGTCGGGTTCGGCTCGGCGAACCGCGCAGTCCTCGAGCTGGCACTCTCCCGCCCATGGCTGGAGATCGTGGGGATCGTCGTCCAGTCCGCCAGTCGGAACGGGGAGCCTGCAGCGCAGACGGTCCCGGGCGCGCCGCCGGACCTGCATTGCTCGACGGACCTGCCGGGGACCTTCGCCACCACGCGTCCGGATGTGGCCGTTGTCGCGACGGCAACCCGCCTCGTCGACGTCGTTCCCCTGCTCGACGCGATCGCAGCGACTCGCACGCCGATCCTGTGTACCGCGGAGGACCTCGCCTTCATCCGCCCGGGCGATTCCGACGCCGCGGATCGGATCATCGCGCTGGCGGAGGCGCACCAGGTCCCCATCGTCGCGACCGGGGCCAACCCAGGCTTCGTGCTTGACCTCTGGCCGCTGACGCTGTCGGGCCTGGCCTGGGACGTCGAGCGGCTGCGCGCCCGGCGAATCGTTGACGTGAGCGTGTTCGGCCCCCGCGTCAGGGCATCGCTCGGGATCGACCTGACGCCCGAGGCGTTCGCATCGGGTATCGCCGCCGGCACCGTCGTGGGACATGCGGGCTTCCCGGAGAGCCTCAGGATCCTCGCCACGGCGATGGGTCGCGAGCTGGAACGCGTGGAGATCGTGTCCGACCCGATGCTGGCAAATGCGGCGCTCAGGCTGCCCGACGGTGCGACCATTCAGCCGGGTCGGACGGCCGGGGCGGAGCAGCGGGCCACGGGCTGGTTCCGAGGGGAGCCGTGGCTCGAGATCTCGATGACGCTGCACGTGGATCCGGCGTTGGCTGGCCTCACGCCGGTCGACCGGATCGAGCTCGAGGGGCGTCACGGCATGCGCGTCACCGTCGAGCCGGGCTTTCGCGCGCTCCTGTCGACCGCGGCAATCGTCGTGAACGGGATCCCGCGGGCGATTGCTGCGCCCCCGGGTGTGCATCGTCCCGGCGACCTGCCGCCCGTGGCGCCATGGCTCGGGGACGCGCCGCCGCCGTGGCTGGCCCTCCGGGACGTCTGAGCTCGGCGGTCGCGACGCCCTCAGCGATCGACGCGGTGCTTCTCGATGAACGCCGCGTCCAGCACCCAACCGAGCCCCGGTCCTTCGGGAAGCGGGAACTGGCCGTCGACCAGTGACGGTCGGGGAAGATGCGGTCGATGCCGAGCCGTTGCGCGGCGACCGAGCCGAGCACCGCGACCGGTACGCGGGCGGTCCCCGGGTTGAGCCACACGCCGCGCGCAAGGCCGGTGTTGAGCGCCGAGAGCAGGTTCAGGCTGGTGGCCCGTACCTGCAGCCCGCCGGTGTCGGTCGCGGGGATCAGCCGGCTCCGGTAGACGCTCTTGCCCTTCAGCAGCGCGGTGTGTGCCGGCAGCCCGACGTCGCCGAGGTGCGTGATCCGCGCCGGGGCCTCGAGCGGCAGCTTCGACGGCTCGCCGGTGACGCTCTGGCCCGCCTCGAGGGTGAGCAGGTTCGTGCCGAGCCGGTCGATCTCGGCGAGCAGCCCGGCCTGTGAGGAGGACGACAGACCGAGGACCGCCACGATCGCCGCGGTTCCGATCGCGATCCCGAGCGCGGACAGCGCGGCCCGCAGCGGCCGGGCGCGCAGACCGACGCTGGTCACCCGCAGCGCGTCGTTGAAGCGCAAGCGTCCCGCGTCAGCGCTCATGACGCCGGGACGAGACCGGTGTCGGAGACCACGTGGCCGTCCAGCATCCGGATCCGGCGCGGCAGCTGATCGGCCAGGCCCGCGTCGTGGGTGATCATCAGGATCGTGGCGCCGGCGGCGTTGAGCTCGCGGATGAGCTGCATGATCGATGCGCCGTTGCTGCTGTCGAGGTTGCCGGTCGGCTCGTCGGCGAGCACGATCGCCGGCCGCCCGACGAGCGCACGGGCGATCGCGACCCGCTGCCGCTCGCCTCCGGAGAGCTTGGTGGGCTTGAAGGTCGCGCGGTGCGAGAGGCCGACGCGTTCGAGCGCCTCGTCCGCGCGGCGGTGGCGCTCGCTGACCGGGGCGCCGGCGTAGAGCATCCCGTCGGCGACGTTCTCGCGCACCGTGGCGTGCTCGGCCAGGAAGAACTGCTGGAAGACGAAGCCGATCTCCCGGGCCCGCAAGCGCGAGAGCTCGCGGTCGCTCAGCCGCGCCGCGTCGACCCCGTCGATCCGGACCACGCCGCCGCTCGGCCGCTCGAGCGTGCCGATGACGTGCAGCAGCGTGGACTTGCCCGACCCGGAGGGCCCGACGATCGCCACCAGTTCGCCCCGCGCCACGGAGAACGACACGCCCTGCAGCGCGAGCACCGGCGGCTCCTCGCCGTAGACCTTGGTGACCTCGTCCAGCTCCAGTACGGCGTCGGTCATATCGACGGCACGACCACGCGATCGTTCTGGTCCAGCCCGCCTTCGACCTGGACGCGCCCGTTGCCCGTGTCGAACAGGCCCAGCGTCACGGCGACCAGCTCGCGTCGCCCACCGGCGCGCACGACCTCGACGGCGTACCCGCCGCCGGACTTGCCGACCAGCGCGGTGACCGGGACGCTGAGGGCGTCGTCGACGCCCGTGGTGGTGATGTCCACCTGGACCGGGGCCTGGTCGAGCCCGCCCGCTTCGGCCGGGTCGTCGAGGCCGATGAAGGTCGGGATGGTCGCGTCGGCGGCCGTGCCCCCTTGTTCAGCCGGGGCCTGGGCGACCCGTCCGAACCGCTCGACCCGTCCCGTCACCGCCGTGTTTCCGGGCAGGGTGATCTGGGCGCGGTCGCCCCTCTTGACCTCGCCCTGCTGGGATGGGTCGAGGTTCACCTGGACGAGCAGCGTGTCGGACGTGGCCTCGAGGACCGGTTCTCCTGGCCGCGCGGGCCCGCCGGGGAGGCCGGTGACCTTGGCGATCCGGACCGCCTCGGGCAGGAAGACCGCGTCACCGACCGCGAGCGCTCCGGTCGTCCGCAGGCCCTTGCGGCGCTGGAGCGCCTTGAGCGCCTTCTCGGTCCTCGTGGTGAAACGGTTGCCGCGCGCGTGCAGGTTGCGGTTGAGCTGGCGCACGTCGCGGCCCTTGACGCCCACGCGCAGAGCACGGTAGGCCGGGACCGTGCCGCACAGCAGCAGGACCGGCCTGTCGTCGACCCGGTAGAGCACCCCGCCGCAGGCGACCTTGTCGCCGGTCTCGGGCAGGCGGGTGTACACGCCGCGGGCCTGATTGATCACGGGATAGGGCGAGCCGTCAGACCGCGCCGCGTAGGTCAAGGTCCCACCCTGGGAGACCATCGCCGACAGCGCACCTCGCTCCACCTTGACGGTGTCCGCCGCCGGCCCCTGCGCGGCGGCGGTCGGGTGCTCCGCAGCGGGCAGCAGGACCACGCCGCAGATCGCCGCGACCAACACGGCCGCGGCGGCGAGGGCCCGCCTCACCCTCCGCCCCCCGCTGCCTCTCCCAGGACGTCGCCGCACTTCTTCATCGCGGCGTTGAGGACGTCCATGCCACCGGGCCGGTTGGAGGAGGGGATCTTGTACGTGTTGACGAGCGGCTCACCGTTGACAGGGTCCGGGAAGTCCTTCACGCCGTTCTCGCGGATGCACCGGGCGAACCGCAGGCCCGACGACTGCTGCTTGGGAGTGCGCTTGGCGCTCAAGGTGCCCGGTGGCTGGAGCTTCTTGCACGCGCTGGTGGCCTTCTTCCACACCTCGACGCTCACGCTGACCCCGTACTCGAAGTCGTTCTTGGCGTTCGGGTCCGGGAAGTCGCTGACGCCGTGCTGCCGGATGCACTCGGCGAACTTCACCGCCTTGTCCCGAGCGGTGGGCGTCTTGCTTCCGGCGGCCTTGGCGGCACGGACTCAGATGGAGCGTCCGAGCCACAGCCCACGCTGATCACCGCAACCGCCGCCAAGGCGACCAGCGGCCGCAGTCTTCTCGTCATCGCCCCAAGTCAACGCCGCCCGGTGTTGCCGGCACGTATGCGTTTTTCGATACGCGGACGATATGTGCGTGGGCCGGCCGTATCGTCACCCACCCCGCACAAAGGAGCACGAATGGCAACGATCCGCTTCAACACCACGACCACCGCGACACCGGAGCAGTTCATCGCCGGCGTCACCGACTTCGGGCCTGGACGCTCGCAGATCTTCGGCAACACCGACGACGGCCAGCTCAAGGTCCACGACAGCGGGCCCGACTGGGCGGACGTGACCGAGGGCAAGGGGCCGGCCTGGGAGCGGCTGCGCTACGACTGGTCGGACCCGAACCGCATCCGGATGACGACGACCGACTCGAACACCTGGGGCGGCGCCTCCGGCCACACGTATACGTTCGACCGGCGGGCCGACGGCACGACCGGCATCGACGTGGTCGTCGTGCGCGAAGGCAAGAACCTGAAGGGGCGCGTGATCGGCGCGCTGCTCGGCGTCGTCGGCAAGCGCTTCCTCAGCGGCCAGTTCGAGAAGACGGTCAAGGCGATCGAGGCGCGCCCCGCCGCCTAGATCTCCTGGGCGCGATGCGTCCGGAGCTTCGCGCGGTTGCCGCAGAGCTCCATGGAGCACCAGCGGCGCTTGCCCGGCCGGCTCGTGTCGACGAGCAGCAGCCCGCAGTTCTCGGCGGCGCAGACGCGGATGCGGTGGGCGAGTGGGCCGCCGAACAGGTCGATGGCGTCGCGGGCGAGGGTGGAGAGCGCGGCGGCCGCGGTCGGCGCGACGATCGTGGTGCCGCCGTCCGCGAGCAGCGCCGGCACGAGCGGCGGGGCGGAGGCGGCCGCGTTGACGGCGGCGACGTCGTCCGGGCGCGGCGGGGCGACGGGGACGGGGGGCGAGCCGTCGGCGAGCCCGTAGGCGATGCGGGTGATGGCGGCCCGCAGCGGCCGCATCGCGGCGAGGTCGGCGTCGGTCGCGTGCACCGAGGGCAGCCCGAGGATCTCGGCCAGCAGGCGGCCGAGGTCGTCGGCGTCGTGCACGATCTCGAACTGCGCCAGCGCGTCCTCGCCGCCGGTGTGCACGAGGTCCAACGACGGACGGCCGGTGCCGAAGCGGCGGCGGAGGTCGGCGGGGGACCCGAGCTGCATGTAACCAGTATAACCGGTTACAGTGTCGGCATGACAGCCACCTACATCAATCCCGAGGGCTTGCACTCCAGCCCGGCCTTCAGCCAGGTCGTGCGGGTTCCGGCCGGCGCGGACGTGGTCTACGTCGGCGGGCAGAACGGGGTCGACCCGGACGGTGCCGTGGTCGGGCCCGGGATGGCCGAGCAGGCGCAGCGCGCCCTCGCCAACCTCCGGACGTGCCTGGAGGCGGCGGGCGCCGAGGTGACCGACGTCGTGAAGTGGACGATCTTCTGCGTCGAGGGCGCCGACGTCGGCGCGGGGCTCGCCGCGTTCAACGCGTTCTGGCCGCGGGATGCCGCGCCGCCCGCGATCACGGTGGTGACCGTGCTGGACGTCGGGCCGCCCGGCGCCCTGCTGGAGATCGAGGCGGTGGCCGCAGTGCGCGGCTGACCGCCGCAATAGACGCTCCTCCAGAAAATCTGAACAAACCCGATAGGTTTAATGTAGTTTGCTGGCTACGCGCCAAGCGTCGGGGGTCAACTGGAGGGCGAAGACGGCATTATGAACGTGAATGGGCCAGCGCTGGCGACTCTCGCGGCGGTGGCGATCAGCTGGGCCGGGATCTGGTGGCTGCGCAAGCGCGGGCTGAACTTCAGCCTCGTCGCGCTGCTCGCCCTGGCGGCGGGGATCCCGATCGGCCTGGTCGCGGGCGAGCACGTCGACGCGATCAACCCGATCGGCCGGATCTACATCAACGTCCTGCTCGCCACGGTCGCGTCCGCTGATCCTGGTGACGATCGTCTCGTCGATCACGTCGCTCGGCGGGCTGGCGAAGCTGCGCACCATCGGTCTGCGCTCGATCTTCTGGCTGCTGCTGAGCAACGCCCTGGGGGTCGTGCTCGCGCTCGGGCTCGCCTTCGTGTTCCAGCCGGGCAGGGCGTCGACGGCAAGCTCGGCGCGGTCCCGACCGACACCATCCAGGGCCAGGTGCAGTCCTTCGGCGAGGTGGTCGTCGGCTTCTTCCCGACCAACGTCACGCAGAGCTTCAGCACGAACGCGATCATCCCGATCATCCTGATCGCGGTCACGCTCTCGGTGGCCTACCTCGCGCTGGCCGAGCAGGAGCGCGAGCGGGCGCGGATCTTCCAGGACGGCGCTCGAGGCGCTCAAGCTCGTGGTCTTCAAGGCCGTCGGCTACGTCATCCGGCTCACGCCGTACGCGATCGTCGCGCTCACGGCCCACATGGTCGGCACCAGCACGGACCTCGGGAGCAGCTTCTGGTCGCTCGCCGGGCTGCTGGCGCTGGTCTGGGTCGCGTGCTTCCTGCACGCGTACGGGATCAACTCCGTGATCCTGAAGGTGTTCGCGGACGTGCCGGTGGTCGCGTTCTTCCGCAAGATCTTCCCGGCGCAGCTGACCGCGTTCACCACGCAGAGCAGCGCCGGGACGCTCCCGGTGACGACGTCGCAGCTCACCGGCAAGGTCGGCGTGCATCCGGAGATCGCGCACTTCACGGCGCCGCTCGGGACCACGATCGGCATGCCGGGCTGCGCCGGCATCTGGCCGATCCTGATCGCCGTCTGGGGCATCAACGCGTACGGCCTCGCCTACACGCCGCTCGACTATCTGCTCCTGACGTTCCTCGCGATCTTCGTCTCGGTGGGCGTGGCGGGCGTGCCCGGGGCGGCGACGGTGGCGGCCGCCACCGTGATGTCCGCGGCCGGCCTGCCGCTCGAGTTCGTCGCGGTCACGATCCCGATCGGCGTCATCGCGGACATGGCGCGCACGGCGACCAACGTCACCGCGGCGGCCGTGAGCGCCACCGTGGTGGCACGGCAGACGGGGCTGCTCGACGACGAGATCTTCGCCGGCCGGGCCGAGTTCCGCGACGAGGCGAGGCCATCGCGCCTGCGTCCGCGCCCGCGCCCGCGGCGCCGTACCGGGCCGCGAACACCTTCGCCACGCCGAACGGCGACACCGCTCGGCCTCGCCCCGCCGGTGTACCCGGCGCCGGCGCTCGCGGCGTACGTGCCTCCGGCGGTCGACTGGGCGCGGACCTTCCCGCCGGCCTCGATCCCGACGAGCTGGCCGCGCCCCCGGCACCAGCGCCCGTCGCGGCAAGCTCCGCCGCCGCGCCGCCTACCTGCGCGCCGCGCGGGAGCTGCTGCTGCGCGACCTCGGCGGCTTCGACTACGAGCTGCAGCGCAGCGGGCAGGGCGTCGAGCACGAGCCATCGCCGCCTGCGCGAGACCAAGCTGGCGCGCTGGCGCGGGTCGACGCCGAGCTGCACGTCTCGAGGTCCGCCTCGACGACGTCCGCCGCCAGGTCGTGGTGCGCGAGCCCGGCGTCGGCGGCGAGTGCCCGCACTGCAGCGAGCTCTACGCGAGCGCCGCGCACTACTGCTCCAACTGCGGCAACCCGCTCACCGAGTCCGCCCGGCGCGAGCCGGCCCGATACCAACAGGAGATCCCGGCAGTCAAACCGACCACAACCGCGAGTTGGAGCGTGAAGCTACCGTCCTCGCCGGGCTCGTCCTCGGCGCCGCCGGCTCGGGCGTCGCGGCTTCCGCGGCGCAGGCCCAGGGCATCACGAACCCGGCCAAGAACCCCTTCCCGGTCACCGTCACGATCGACGGCCAGACGCTACAGCGACGGGCGCGACACGCTGCCCGGGTACGACGACGAGCTCTGCACGCCGATCCCCGCCGTGCAGTACGACTTCGCCGAGAACCAGATCCTCTACTACAACAACGAGGGCGAGCTGCTCAAGACGGCGCACTGGACCGAGTGGGCGCGCATCAGCTCCTACCAGACCTGGCTCGACCAGCAGAACGCGGCGACGCCGACCCCCACGGCCACGGCCACCGCTCACGGCGACGCCCGCCCGCGACGAGCTCGGCGCCGACGAGCTCCGAGTCCACGGGCTCGGCGCCCACGAGCTCCGCCACCCAGGGCCCGGCGAGCTCGAGTCCGACGACGCAAGAGCCCGGCGAGCAAACGCACGTCGACAAGACCCGAAGAAGAAGAACACGACGTCGACGAAGAAGCCCGACGACGCAAGCGTCCACTTCGGCCAGCCCTGCGACCAGAGCAGCCTCGAGCGCCTTCCTCGCCGAGCACGACGTCGACCACGTCGAAGGCAAGCTCGCCGCGGCCCCGCCGACGCAGAGCGGCACGTCGACGGCCCCGTCCAGCGACAACGACACCGCGCCGAACGACGCCGCCGCCGCCGCGCCGCCTGTCGACGGTGCGCCGGCGGACGAAGCCGGCCACGGCGGGTGCCGGCTGACGCGAGCGCGCCCGTCGCGGGCGCCGCGACGCCCGTCGCCGGTGTCGAGCATCGTCGGCGCCGGCACGGCCGGCAACCCACGACGAAGTTCAAGCTCGCGAGCGAGCAGTGTGGGCACCGTCGGCGATGAGGCGACACCCGCCCGGCCGGGATCGGAATCCTGGTCGCGCTCCTCGCCCTGGCCGGCATCAGCTTCCTGTTCCGCGGCTACGCCCGGCGCATAGCGCAGTACGCGCAGCACACGCACCACACAGACAAGAGAGAGGGAGACCGTGAACGCTTTCACCCGTTGGAGGCGGTCGGCTGCTGCGCTGACGGCTGCCGCCGCGACGTCGTCCCGCCGGCGATGATCCCGGCCACCGCCGGCGCGGAGCCGGTGCGCACCGCGACCACCACCAAGTACACCCGCGCGACCTACCTGCAGCACGCGCTCGGGCTGCGGCCGCCAACACGAAGCCGGTCATCGAGTCGGTCACCTACGACCGCTTCCAGCATCTGCTCCAGCAGCCGGGCAACTTCGCCCTCCTGATCGGTGACCCCGCCCGGACACGACCTTCGCCGCTCGGGCCCGTGACGTCGAGGCCGCGGCCAAGGCCGCGGGTGTGGCGAAGGTCTACTGGTTCAACCCGAACCTCTCGGGCAGCGTCCAGGTGGGCGGCACGACCGTGCCCAACCTCGACATCCGCAACCCCGCGGGCATCACCGCGCTGACCGCGGCCTCGCAGGCGACCTACGGCCGCGCGTGGTTGAACCTCGTCGGCCAGTACCTCGGCAACGGCGTGACCGCGGTGCAGAACCAGGCCGGTACGCAGAGCGCGACGGTCACCGCCACCACCGGGACGACGACGGTCAACGACGCCGGCGGCACCGAGGTCGGCAACGCCGCCGGCGGCGCGCTGTACGACTACTCGAGCGGTTCGGCGCCCGCGGACGTCTCCGACAGCTACTTCCTCATCTACAACCAGGCGAACACGGGCACCGGAGGCCAGCCGGCGAAGGTCGTCGTCTGGATCAACCTGACCGAGGAGACCTCGACCCAGGCCGACGTGACCACGGCGATCAACGCCGTGGGCGCCGCCAACCTCGCCCGGGTCGACCAGTTCGCGTGGTGGAAGTCCGAAGCCAACTCGCGCCAGAACAAGCAGTCCCCGAACCCCGCGCAGGGCGGGAACGTCCCCGTGGTCACCGACGCGGCCAACGCCGCCGAGAACGGCGGCTGGCGCGTGAACCAGATCAGCTACCCCGAGCTCATCGACCTGCTCAAGCACGCCACGGACGCCAACGCGGTCATCCTCTTCGGCGGCACCTGGTGCCCGAACACCCGCGCGGTGCTCCCGTTCGTCAACCAGCACGCGCAGAAGAACGACGTCACCGTCTACAACTTCGACACCGTGCTCGACGGCGGGATCGTGGGTGGTGGAACGACGAGCTCGGCCAACCCGCTGCAGTCGCGCAACAACCACACCGTCCGGCGCCAATCCCAGCTTCCTCTACGGCGAGCTGGTGAGCCAGTACCTCAAGAACCTGATCACGGAGTACAACCCGGCGTCGAACGGCGTCGGCTACTACCCGGGCGGTGACAGCCTCGGGCACCGCGGTCACAGCCAGGCGCCTCCAGGTGCCGTACCTCATCGCGCACCGCCACGGAGCGCGCGTCACGCTCGACGCCGCCCAGCTGGCGGCGCACCGTCCGCTCGACATCTCCGCCTGGGACGTCGACTACGTCGCCTTCTCCGGTCACAAGGTCTACGCGCCGTACGGCGCCGGCGTGCTCGCCGGTCGCGCGGACTGGCTCGACGCGGCCCGGCCGCACCTCGCGGGCGGCGGTGCGGTGCGCAACGTCACCGCCGACGGCGTCGAATGGACGACCGGGCCGGCGCGCCATGAGGGAGGCACACCGCCCGCGCTCGGCGCCGTGGCGATCGCCGCCGCGGTCCATGCGCTGGAGGCGACGGGCTGGGAGCGCATCCAGGCTCACGAGCAGGAGTTGTTCGAGCGCCTGCTCACGGGTCTCGACGCGATCCGCGGCGTGCGTACCTACGAGTTGTGGGAACGCGGCCACCACGACCGCATCGGCGTGGTGAGCTTCAACGTCGCCGGCCTCGATCCCGCCCTGCTGGCCGCGGCGCTCGGCGCCGAGCACGGCATCGGCGTGCGCGACGGCGCGTTCTGCGCGCACCCGCTGATGGATCACTTCGCTGCGCGAGAGGACGGGTCCCGGCACGCCGTGCGCGCGAGCATCGGCGTCGGCACCAGCACGGACGACATCGACCGCCTGCTGCGTGCGGTCGAGCGCATCGCACGCGACGGCCCGCGCTGGGCCTACGTCGAGCGCGGCGGGTACGTCGTTCCCGACCCGGATCCGCGCCCGCGTCCATCGCTCGGAGGGCTGCCTCAGCGGGCCGCTCGAGGGTGGGGAATCGGCCTGTCGCGGGTCAGGCGCCCTCGGCGAAGGCCACGACGACGCGGGTGCCGCCGGCGGGTGACGTCTGCACCCGCACGGTCGCGTCGTGCTGGCGGGCCTGCTGCGCGACGAGCGCGAGGCCGAGTCCGGTGCCCGGGCGCTCGGCGGCGGCGGGGAGCCGGCGGAACGGCTCGAAGATGCGGTCGCGGTCGGCCTCGGGGATGCCGTCGCCGTCGTCGTCGACGGTGAGCACGAGCGCCGGCGGGCCGGCCAGTGTGACGGTGACGTTGCCGTCGCGGCGGCCGTGGCGGGCGGCGTTGGTCACGAGGTTGGTGATCAGCAGGCGCAGTCCCGGCTCCCAGCCGCGCAGCACGACGGGGGTGTCGGGCAGGTCGAGCGCGATCGTGGTGGCCGGGTGGCGGGTGCGGGTGTCGGCGACGGCGCGCGTGACGAGGTCGGCGAGGTCGACGTCCTCGTGCTCGGGGCTGGTTCCCTCGCCGCGCGCGAGGGCCTGCAGGCCGTCGAGGAGCTCGACCAGCCGGCGTTGTTCCTCGAGCGCGTCCTCGAGCAGCGCGGCGCGCTCTTCGGTTGTCACATCTGGATGCCGGTGCAGCGCGGACAGTGTGGTCTGGACGGTCGTCAGCGGCGTGCGCAGCTCGTGGCCGGCGTCGAAGGCGAAGCGGCGCGTCGCCTCGAGGGCCCGTTCGCGCCGCGCCGCCGAGGCGCTCAGCCGCGACAGCATCGCGTTGAACGACGCGGCCAGGCTGCGGACCTCGGCCGGCCCGTCGGTCTCGGACACGCGGACCTCGAGATCGTCCTCCGCCGCGATCCGGCCGGCGGCCAGCCGCAGCCGCCGCAGCGGGCCGAGCGTGCGCCAGGCGGCCAGGAAGACGCCGAGCGCCGAGGCCAGCAGCGCGGCGAGGCCGAGCCAGGTCAGCCGCGTGTCGAGCTCGGACTGGCGCCGCTCGACGTCGGCCAGCGAGGACACGACCTCCAGCTTGGCCAGGTCGCCCAGCCCGGTGTCTCCCAGCGGGATCACCAGCACGCGGTAGCGCTGGCCGCCGCTGGTGACCGTGCGCAGGCCGATGCGCGGGACGCCTTTGACCAGCGCCGGGCGCCCCGCCTCGAGGACGACCGCGTCCTCGAGGAACAGCCGCACCGAGCTGCCGGTGGCGCGCAGGACCGCGTCCAGCCGCCGGTCGGTCCCGGGCACGGAGTTCTGCACGGCTTCCACGGCGGTCGCGCGCGAGAGCTCGGCGGTGCGCCGCAGCCGGTCGTCAAGCGCTTCGCGCGCCGTCCGCTCCGCGTAGTTGGAGATGAGCGCGCCGGACACGCCGAGCACGACGGCGATCACGAGGCCGACGCCGAGCGTCAACCGAGCGCGGAGGCTGCGCACGGCGGGAGGCTCTCACGGCCTCAGGACGAAACCGACGCCCCGCACGGTGTGCAGGACACGCGGTTCGCCGCGGTCCTCGAGCTTGCGCCGGAGGTAGCCGACGAAGACGTCGGCGACGTTGGTCTTGGGGTCGAAGTCGTAGCCCCAGACCTCCTCGTGGAGCCGCTCGCGGGTCATGACCTGGCCGGGATGGCGCATGAAGAGGTTCAAGAGCTCCAGCTCCCGCCGGGTGAGCTCCAGGTCCCGGCCGGCGCGCAGGGCGCGATGGCCCGCCTCGTCGAGCTCGAGATCGCCCACGGCGATCACGTCGTCGCCAGCCGGCGGCCGGCGGCGGAGCAGCGCGTGCAGGCGGGCCACGACCTCCTCGAGCGCGAACGGCTTGACGACGTAGTCGTCGGCACCGGCCTCGAGGCCGGCGACGCGGTCGCCGATCTCGTCGCGGGCCGAGAGCACGCACACCGCCACGTCGTGCCCGGACGCGCGCAGGCGCCGCAGGACCTCGAGCCCGTCGAGGTCGGGCATCGCGATGTCGAGCAGCATCACGGCGGGGTTGATCTGCTCGACGGCGGCCAGGGCGGCGCGGCCGCCCGAGGCCGGAACCACGTCGAAGCCCTCGAGCCGCAGGCCCGCACCGACGGTCCGCCGGATCCGCGCGTCGTCGTCCACGAGCAGCACGACGGCGCGCTTCTCGCCGGCGTCAGCCACTGATGATGCGCTCGCAATCCGACGCCACGCGGTCTCCCGCTCCGCGCACGACGGTGTCGCGTCCGGCGCCGCAGGAGATCACGTCCGCGTCGGGGCCGCCGTCCAGGCGGTCGTTGCCCGCGCCGCCGAGCAGCGTGTCCCGGCCCGGGCCGCCGTAGAGGCGGTCGGCGCCGGAGTCCCCGAGCAGCACGTCCCGGCCGCCGCGGCCGTAGAGCTTGTCCTTTCCGGCCTTGCCGACGAGGCGGTCGGCGGCGGCGGTGCCGACGAGGCGATCAGGTCCGTTGGTGCCGACTTTGACGTCACGCGCGGACGCGACCGACGCGCCCACGACGAGCAGGAGCAGCACGCACACGACCAAGCGACCCATGACCCTCACAGGATGACGCGCCGCGCGGCGCGCGGCGCGGATTCTCAAAGAAGTCTCACGTATTAGACGACTCTAAGACCTCCTTTAGAAGACCGTGAGGACGGCCTTGTGGGCGGCCCGCCCCGCCTCGAAGGTGTGCCTCAACGCAGCGGCCGCCGCGTACAGGGGAGACCTCACGAAAGGTGAAACAGATGTCCAAGCGCAGCATTTCGCGTCGCGTCGCCGTGCTCATCGCCGGCACCGCGCTCGCCTCGACCGTGATGGCCGAAGGTGCCATGGCCCAGCAGCCTCCGGGCCAGGCCGGCGTGGCCGCCGACGCGGTGGCCCCGACCATCGATCCGGCGGGCGACAGCGCACCGACCGGCGTCAACCCGCGGGTGCGCGGGTTCAAGGGCTGCGCCAACGCCCGTGTCTGCATCTTCCGTGGCTCGGGCTACTCGATTTGGAAGGTCCCGTTCGGCGCGAACTACGCCGGCGTGTGGCGCTGGATCCTGATCACCGACGGCGTGGCGCGCCGTCACTACTCGGCCAAGAACCGCTTCGCCAACCGCCGCCTGCTGCTGCGCGGTACCCGCGCCAACGGCACGTGGCGGCGCTACTGCCTGAACCCCGGTGGCAGCCGGCCCGGCCCGCTCGGCCCCGGCATGCTCCAGTTCAAGATCGGGGCCGTCGGCTCGCGTTGCTGAGCTAGACGGTCACGGAGGCGGACACGCGCGGCCCGGAGACGGGCCGCGCGTGTCACATTTCCAGGCGAAGGCGCCACTGAGGGTGTGAATGCACTCGATCGACCCGGCAGAGCTGCTGCGACGCTCCGTGAACGATCCGGAGGCGTTCGGCGCGTTCTACGACGCCTACTTCGACGATCTGCTCCGGTACCTGACGCGCTGCACGTGCGACCCGGAGGCCGGCCTCGACCTGACCGCCGAGAGCTTCGCCCAGGCCTACCTGAGCCGGCACCGCTTCCGCGGGACGACCGATGGCGAGGCCGCGGCCTGGCTGTACCGGATCGCCAAGCGCCAGCTCGCGCGCTACTTCAAGCGCGGCAACGCGGAGCTGAAGGCGATGGAGCGCCTCGGCCTCGAACGGCCCGAGCTCGACCCACGCGCACAGCGTGAGATCGAACAGCTCGCGGCGCTCGACGAGCTGCGGGTCGCGTTGCGGGGCTCGCTGGACGATCTGCCCCGCGCGCACCGCGAGGCGCTGTGGCTGCGCGTCGTCGAGGAACTGCCCTACCGCGAGGTCGCGAACCGGCTCGCGATCTCCGAGCCTGCGGCCCGGACCCGCGTCTCGCGCGCCCTCAAGGCGCTCGTCGGCGCGCTGGAAGCCAACCCTCGCGTGGAGGAGACCTACTCATGAGCGAATTCCCCGCCGTCGACCGCGTCCGGGAGGACCTCCGCGCCGACCTGATGCACGCCGCCCGGGCCCACCCCCGCACACGCTCCCGGCGACGGAGGCGACTGCTCGTGCTCTCGATCGCCGCCCTGGTGGCCACCCCGGCGAGCCTGGCCGCCGCCGGCGTCTTCAGCCCGGCCGAGGTCACCTACGAATGCCCCGACGTGCAGCCGCGCAACGCCGTCGCCGGCGCGCCCGTCGAAGGCGCCGGCCAGCCCGCGCAGGTCGCGCCCGAGCCCGAAGGGCCCGCGCCTTCGAACGCCTGCTGATCGATCGTCAGGTGACCGGAACCGCCCAGTCGTCGACCGCGACGGTGCCGGTCTCCGTCCACGTCCATTCGATCTTCTGGTAGATGAGGCCGACGTCCTCGAATGTCTCGAGCGCCGCCAGGTCCGCGTGCTTGTTGTTGGGCATCTGCAACGCGACCGAGGTGATCGCCGCGTTCGTGAGCTTGACCGTGAAGTACTGCGACTCGGTCCCTGACGGGTCGATCTTGTAGAAGAGAAGATCGACCTGCGTGAGCACCTCGTTCAGCGCCAGGGCCTGGCGCAGGGCGGGGGAGGCCCGGTCGAGCTCCTTCGTGATGACGAGCGGCTTGTGCTGACGCCTGCCGGTCGCCCGGCCGCTGGCGGCGTCGCGCGGAGACACGATCTCATGGGACACCGCGATCACCGCGCTGGTGCCCTCGCGCCCCCTCAATGTGACCGAGCCCTGGATCCTCGCCCTCTGACCCGTCAGTCTGAGATACGCGTTCAACGCCATGGGCGACTCCGATCCTTGAGGGATGCTCGGCGCGAGCCTATCCGGCTCAGGCGCTCCCGTACGAGAGCCGCTGAAGCTGGATCGCGGGGGTGTGTTCTCTACTTCCGGATACCGGAAGCGCAGAAACACACGTCCGCCGTCGAGCACGATCACGCGAGCCAGTGCTGCTCACGGTGCGCGCGGAACACTTCGAAATCCTCGAAGCGGGCGACCGTCAGACGAAGTCGGGCACGACGTCCGTGAAGGCCTGGTCGAGGATCTCCAGCCCGAGACGGAGCTGTTCGTCGGTGGTGGTCAGCGCGGGCGCGATGCGGAACGTTCCGCTCAGCTCGCGCAGGGAGACGATGTTCATGTGCAGCCCGAGCTCCAGGCAGCGTGCGGTCACGGCGGCGCCGAGCTCGGGTGAGCTCTGCTTCGTCTCCCGGTCGAGCACGATCTCGAGGCCCTGCATGAGCCCGCGTCCGCGGACGTCGCCGACGACCACGTGGCGGTTCTGGAGCTCGCGCAGCCCGGCCTGCAGGAGCTCGCCCTTGGCGGCGACGGCGGCGCCGACGCCGTCCTCGAGCACGTCGAGGACGGTGTTGCCGACGGACGCGACCAGCGGGTCGCTGACGTGGGTCGTGTAGAAGAGGAAGTCGCGCTCGTAGGCGCGGGCCTCGATCTCGTCCGTGGTCACGATCGCGGCCAGGGGGAGCCCGGCGCCGAGCGTCTTGGACATCGTGATGATGTCCGGCACGACGCCGTCGCGCTCGAAGCCGTAGCGGTCGCCGGTGCGGTAGAGCGCGGTCTGCGCCTCGTCGAAGATCAGCAGCATCCCGCGCGCGTGGCAGTGGTCGCGCAGCGCGGCGAAGTAGCCGGGCGGGGGAACGACGATGCCGGCGCTGGAGAGGATCGGCTCGACGAGGCAGGCGGCGAGGGCTCCCGTCGACTGGGCGTCGATCAGCGAGAAGCCGAGGTCGAGCTGGCGGCGCCAGTCGAGCTCGCCGTCGGCGGTCGATGACGTCCGGCCGGTAGGGGTCCGGGGTGGGGAGGGCGAAGTTGCCGGCCGCCGCGGGGCCGTAGCCCTTGCGTCCGGCGCTGTAGGTGGCGTTGGAGGCGCCGAGCGTCATGCCGTGCCATGAGCGGCTGAGGGCGACGACCTCGTGGCCGCCGGTGACGAGCTTCGCCATCCGCAGCGCGGCCTCGTTGGACTCCGCGCCGGTGCTCAGCAGCATGCGTCTTGTTCAGCGGGTCCGGCAGGCTCTCCGCGAGCCGCCGCGAGAGCTCGACGACCGGCCGCGAGAGCATGCCGCTGAACAGGTGGTCCAGCGTGCCCATCGCCTCGCGCACCGTGGCGGTGATGGCCGGGTGCGAGTGGCCGAGGATCGAGCTCATCTGGCCCGAGGTGAAGTCCAGGAGCTCGCGTCCGTCGCTGGTGTAGAGCACGCTGCCCTCGGCGCGCTCGACGATCGCCGGCACCCAGGACTGGGTGTAGCGGACGACGTGACGGTCGACATCGGACCAGAACGCCGGGTCGAGCCCGGCCTCGGCAAGCACGCTCATGGGTCGAACGCTACCCAGCGTGAACGTGAAGGTCCAGCGACTTTATCGGTCTTCGCTGTACAGTTATGCTTCACAGTGCTCGACCCGCGCCGTCTTCGCCTGCTGATCCAGCTCCAGGGTCTCGGCACCGTCCGGGCCGTCGCGAGCGCGGCGTCGTTGAGTCCGTCCGCGGTGTCCCAGCAGCTCGCCGCGCTCGAGCTCGAGAGCGGCGCGGCCCTGCTCGAGCGCCATGGCCGCAGCGTCGCGCTGACCGACGCCGGCGTCGCGCTCGCCGCGCACGCGCGCGTGATCCTCGAGCGCATCGAAGCGGCGGAGGAGACGCTGCTCGCGCTGCGCGAGGAGGCGACCGGGACCGTGCGCGTCTCGGCGTTCACGAGCGCGATGCGCGCCTTCGTGATCGACGCCGCGGCGGAGATCGGGCGCGCGCATCCCGGCATCACCTCCAGCTCGCCGAGCTCGAGCCGGCCGAGAACGTGCCGGCACTCGATCGCGGCGGGGTCGATCTCGCGATCGTGGCCGACTTCGGCGACGGCTCGCTGCCGCACACGCCGCACCTGCGCTCGGTGCCGCTCACGCGCGACGAGCTGCGCGCGGTGCTCCCGCCCGGCACGCCGTTCACCGGCGACTCACCGACCTGCGCGAGCAGCCGTGGCTGCTGGACGGCACCGAGCTCGAGCAGCACGTGATCCGCCGCTGCCGCCAGGCCGGTTTCGAGCCGCGCCTCGCGGGCCGGCTCTTCAGCCACGAGGCGCTGCTGTACGCGATCCAGCGCGGCCTGGGCGTGACGCTGCTGCCGTCGTTCGTGCCCGCGCCGTCGGGCACCGTCGAACTGCGCTCGCTGCGCCGGTCGGCGCACCGCGACCTGCTGGTCCTGCATCGCGAGGAGGCGCTGACGCGGCGCTCGGTCGCGCTCACGCTCGACGTCCTGGTGGCGGCGGCGCGCGCGGCCTGACGGTCAGGCGGGAGCGTCCCGCGCGGCCAGGGCGCGCGCGGTCTGCTCGAGGTGCTCCTGCGACGCCTCGGTGTCGTAGGCGTCGTGCCACTTCCACCACACGTACGGCGGCGTCTGCGGCCAGCCCTCCGGCGAGTCCTCCCACTGCTCCTGGCGCCCCAGCGCCGTGAGATCGAGGTAGCTCCAGGTGTTGGCGGCCCATTCGTCGCCGCGGGCGCTGATGAAGTAGGTGCGGAAGATCCGGTCGCCGTCGCGGATGAAGGCGTTGGTGCCGTGCCACTCGTCGACGCCGAAGTCCACGTCGAAGGAGTCGGTCATCGTGTACCACGGGTGCGTCCAGCCCATCCGGGCCTTTAGGCGCTGGATGTCGGCCTGCGGCGCGCGCGAGGCGTAGACCAGCGTGGTGTCGCGCGCGTGCAGGTGCGCGAGGTGCGGGACGTGGTCGGCCATGAACGAGCAGCCGACGCAGCCGTGCTCCGGCCAGCCGGCCACGCCGGGCTCGTAGAAGGCGCGGTAGAGCAGCAGCTGACGGCGGCCGTCGAACAGGTCGAGCAGGCTGACGGAGCCGTCCGGACCTTCGAAGCGGTAGTCCTTCTCCACCGCGAACCAGGGCATCCGCCGGCGCTGGCCGGCGAGCGTGTCACGGGCGCGGGTGAGCTCTTTCTCCTTCAGGCGAAGCTGCTGGCGAGCGGCCTCCCACTCGTGGGCATCGACGATCGGGGCGTGTTCATCGCGCCGATGATCGGGCGGCGCGCCGGCGCCCGCGAGCAATTCGGCGAATCTGGAAACGTGCTCTAGGCGGCGGCATCCCGGGCGACCGTGGCCTCGGCGTCGAGCGCGAAGCGGCACAGCTCGTCGGGGGTCATCGCTCTCCCGGCGGCGGCGACGCGCTGCCAGGCGCGCTCGCCGAGCGCCGCGCGCGCCGGCGCGACGAACCTGGCCAGCAGCCGCTCGCGCACGAGCGCGTCGTTGGAGGTCAACGGCAGGGCCGGCATGGCTTCGCCGAAGCCGATGAACGTCGCGGCACGCTCGTCGTGGCCGGCGTGCGCGGCGACGCAGGCGAGGCCGGTGGCCGGTTCGTCCCAGAGCCCGTCGATGCGTTCGCGGCGGAAGATCTCGATCTGCTGCCCGAACAGCCGCTCCGCGGCGTCCATCCGGCTCTGGAACAGGGCCGCGAGGCCGGCGTTGCCGCAGGCGAACGCCAGTGACATCGGGTCGCCGAGCTCCTCGGCGGCGCGTAGACCCTCATCGGCCGCGAAGACCGCGGCCTCGTCGTCGGCATCGAGCAGTGCCCTGCCCATCATGCCGGCCGTCAGCTCCACGATGCCCTGTAGATGGCCGCAGCGGCGCAGCTTCGGAACCGCCTCGTCGGCGAACGCCCGGCACTCGCCGGTAGTCCCCGCGCTCCAGCCTTGACGCATGGCGGCGACCGCGACGAGATACGGATCGCCGAGCCGTTCGGCGAGCACACGCTGCTCGCGGGCGACCGCCTGCGCCCGGTCGAAGTCGCTGAAGTAGGCGGCGTGGGCGGCGACCATGTTCAGCGCCAGGCAGCGACCCTCGAGGTCGCCGGCGGCGGTGCTGAGTTCGAGCGCTGCGTCGGCGTCGGCGACGCTCTCGTGCATGCTCAGCGCGCGCAGGAGGATCGAGCGGGCGAGCCGTGCGCGGCCACGCGCCCGCTCGCCGGCGTAGGGCTCCAGCGCGAGTGCAGCGTCGAGCATCGCGGCGCCGTCGCGTTGCCGGCAGCTGGTGTTCCAGTATGGCTCGAGCTCGGCGGCGAGCAGCAGCGCCCGGTCGCCGTCGCCGCGGCGATCCAGTGGTCGAGCGCGGCGCGGAGGTTGCCCAGCTCGCGCTCCATCGCCTCGACGGCGCGGGCCGCGACCGGCGACGCGCACCTCCGGCGCCAGGCGTTCCGCGAGCGCCAGGTAGTGCTCGGCGTGCCGGCGGCGGACGGCGTCCGCGTCCGGCGCCTCCGCCAGCTCGGCCGCGGCGAACTGGCGCAGCGACCTCGAGCTGGGTCACGCGCTGATGGCGGACCCGCACCAGGCTCTTCGCGACCAGCGCTTCGAGCGTCGCCAGCGGCGCGCCGGTCACCGCCTGTGCGGCCTCGAGCTCGGCGCCGCCGACGAAGACGGCGAGCGCGCGGAACGCGTGCCGCTCGCCGGCGTCCAACAGCGCGAAGCTCCATTCCAGCGTCGCGCGGATCGTCTGCTGGCGCGCGGGCGCGTCGCGCGGGCCGCCCTCGAGCAGCGGCAGCGCGTCGGCGAGCCGCTCCACGAGCTGGCCGGGGTCGAGCAGCCCGACCCGCCCGGCGGCGAGCTCGATCGCGAGCGGCAGGCCGTCGAGCCGGCGGCACAGCTCGGCGACCGCTTGCGCGTTCTCATCGCTGAGGCCGAAGTCCGGCCGTCGCTCGCGCGCGCGGTCGACGAACAGCTTGATCGCGTGCGACACGGCCAGCGGCGCGACCGGTAGGCACTGCTCGCCGCGTAGCCGCAGCGGTTCGCGGCTCGTGGCCAGCACGTGCAGCCGCGGGCAGGCCTCGACGAGCTCGCCGAGCAGCGGGCTCGCGTCGAGCACGTGCTCGAGGTTGTCGACCACCAGCAGGGTGTCCATGCCGCCGAGGCGACGCATGAGGGCGTCCTCGTCGCGCTCGCCCGGCTGCGCCGCCGCCTTCACGGCCCGTGCCAGCGCGCCGGGTACGTCGGCGGCGCCGGCCACGCGCGCGAGGTAGGCGACATGGACGCCGTCGGGGAACCGGTGCGCGAGCGCGCGGGCGGCCTCGACGGCCATGCGCGTCTTGCCGACGCCGCCCGGCCCGGTCAACGTCACCAGCCGCCGGTCGGCGAGCACGCCGGCGAGCGCCTGGAGGTCTGCCTCGCGGCCGACCGTGGTCGTCGGCGGCGGTGGAGGGCCGTCGGCCGCACCGCGCGGGCGCAGCGAGGCGTCGTGGCCGAGGACCGCCCGCTCGAGCTCACGCAGCGCGGGTCCCGGCTGGAGGCCCAGCTCGGCGTCGAGCCGGTGCTGCGCGTCGCGGTAGACGGACAGCGCCTCGACGTGCCGGCCCGCGGCGTACAGCGCCCGCATCCGCTGCTCGACGAGCCGCTCGCGCAGCGGCGCCTCCTCCGCTCGGCGCTCGAACTCGGCCAGCACCGCGTCCGCGCGGCCCAGCTGCAGATCGGCGTCGTTGCGCGCCTCCACAGCGTCCCAGCGCAGCTCCTCGAGCCGGGCGATCGCCGGCTGCGCGAACGCCTCGTAGCGCAGGTCGGCCAGCACGTCGCCGCGCCACAGCGCGAGCGCAGCGCGCAGAAGCTCCGCCGCCTGGGCGGCGCGCCGTCGGCGAGCGCCCGGCGTCCCTGCTCCAGCAGCGCCTCGAAGCGGTCGGCATCGAGCTCGCCCGCCCCGACGCGCAGCTGATAGCCGGCCTGCGTCGTCACCAGCGCTTCGGGATCGCCGAGCGCGGCGCGGATCCGCGACACGTGCACACGCACCGTCTTGATCGCGTCGGTGGCGGCGTCCTCGCCCCAGAGCGCCACCGCGAGCCGCTCCGCGCTCACCGGCTCGTTGGCGTGCAGCAGCAGCATCGCCAGCAACGCCCGCCGCTTCTCGCCGCCCAGCGCGACGCCGCGATCGCCGTCGCGTACCTCAAGCGGGCCGAGGATCAGGAACTCCATGTTTCCTCACCGCCCACGCTATCGCGCGGAGTGTTATCGCGCAGCAATCTCGCTGCAACGCGTCCCTTCGAAGGTGTCCACAGCGCACACCACCCACCTCAAGGAGAGCGCGATGACCCACATGTCCCACATCCGGCGGATCACCCTCGTCGCCGTCATCGGCCTCGCCGTCCTGGTCGGATGACCAGCGCCGCGAGCGCCTCTCCGGCGTATGACCCGATCATCCGCAGCGCCCCCGCCGAGTCCAGCTCCTCCGAGCCCGGCGGCGGCAGTGACCTCCTGCTGCCGATCGCTTCGGCGCCACCGTCATGGTGCTCGCGGTCGCCGGCGCCGGCATACACCTTCCGGGCACGTCCGCGCCGCCGGACGCTCGCCTGAGCTTGCGCGGTCATCGTCGAAGCGCTGTACTGACCACACGGACATGGGCGTCACCGCCACCTGTCGCGCCGGCCTCACGCCGCTCACCGCGGCGGCGGCGGTCGCCCTCGGGTCCGCCGGCTGCGGCGAGAGCAACCGCGCCGATACCGGCGCGGCGGCGGAGGGCAAGCGCGGCGGGACGCTGATCGCCCTGTGGGCCGGTGATGTGGACAGCATCGACCCCGGCATCACCTACTCCCAGCTCGGCACGCAGCTCGTCCGGGCGACCCAGAAGACGCTCTACCGGTCACGGCTCGACGACGCGACCGACATCGAGCCCGACCTCGCCGCCACCGACCCCCAGATCTCCGCCGACGGCTGTCACGTCACGGCGACGCTGAAGCCCGGCGTCCGCTTCTCGCCGCCGGCGAACCGGGAGGTGACGTCCGCGGACGTCAAGTACGCGATCGAGCGCGGGTTCTTCAACTCGGTCAACAGCGGCTACGCGGGCGCCTACTTCGGCAGCCTGCGCGGCGCGCAGGTCGGCGCCGAGCCGGGCACCAGGATCCCCGGGATCACGACGCCCGACGCGCGCACGATCGTGTTCGAGCTCGAGCGTTCGCCGGGGTCGGGCCGCTGCGCCGGCGGCATCCTCGCGAGCGCGTTGATCATGCCCCTGACGGCACCGGTGCCGCGAGAGATCGCGGAGGAGTTCGACGCCCGCGAGGCATCGTCCTACGGCGCGCATCAGGCCTCGACCGGTCCGTACATGGTCGAGAACGATCGTTCTGGCCGGGCGGTCGGGCACGATCCCGGGCGGCAGATCCGACTCGTCCGCAACCCGAACTGGAGTGCACGGCTCGACACCGCCCGGCGTACCTCGACGCGATCGAGATCCGCGAGGGCAACGACGACGCCACGGTGCTCTCGCGGCGCGTCCTCGAGGGCGAGAGCATGATCAACGGCGATCAACCGCCTCCACCGGCGATCCTGCGGGAGGCGCTGACCGAACGCAAGGACCAGATCGAGCTCGCGCCGGGTGGGGGCGAGCGCTGGATCGCCCTGAACACCACGAGCCCGCCCTTCGACGACGTCGACGTGCGCCGCGCGGTGCTCGCGGGCTTCGACCGTGAGGCCATGCGGCTCGCGTACGGCGGCGAGGCGAGCGGCGACATCGCGACCCACTTCCTCCCGCCCGGCCTCCAGGGCTTCGACGAGGCCGGCGGCCTGGACGGGCCCGCGCTCGACTTCCTGGCGCAGCCGCGCGGTGACCTCGAGCTCGCGGCCGAGTACTTCCGGCGAGCGGGGTTCGCCTCGGGCAGGTACGAGGGCGGCGAGACGTTGCTGATGGTGGGCGAGAACGTGGGCGTCGGCGCCAACGCGGCGCTGGTCGCGGAGCAGCAGTTCGCCAGGCTCGGGTTCGAC
>CAVWZL010000003.1:0-414972 GCA_963759495.1 uncultured Chloroflexia bacterium
TGGCCAAAGTCGTCGGCCCTCACCTCTCCTGACAACAATCGTTCTTCTCAGGGGGGGAAAAGTCAGGGCTGCCGGGAGGTCGAGCCGGCAATGACACAAGCCCCTCCTTCCGCAGCGAGAAACCGCATGCCGGCCGGCTAGCGGAGCACGCTCCGCTTCGTCATCAGCCACGAATACCACATGAAGAAAAGCAGCAGCGCCGTGATGACGACGCTCGTAATCGCCATCGCTCCGCCCATGATCTCGCCGCCGTCCGTCAGGACATAGGTGTAGATCAGGCTGACCAGAAATGCCGCCAGTGACACGGCGAAGACCAGAAAGGCCAGCTTGTTGCGCAGCAGAATAAGCACTGAACCCAGCATGGCGCCCCACACACCTATGGTCCAGACCGCCGTCATCCAGATCGGCATCTCCTGATAGTGTGCGATCTGCGCTGGCGTCATGCCCGCGCCGGCCATGTAACTGGCGCCCTGCGCCATGCTCATCACATAGTCGAATGCGCCGATGGCGTTGAACAGCACGGCTATCACGCCGACCAACCAGAGATGCCAAGGCGTCTTGATCGTCATATCGGTCATCGTGCTCACTCCGGTCATCGTATCATGAAGCGGATTAGCTGTTCCCTACATCACGACGTTGGCGCTGTTGTTGGCGTTGGCGTTGGCGCTTGACAACCGGTCGCCCGGAGTCATAATCGCGCGCAAATCACCACTGCGCGACGCTCCGGGGGCGCACCGCCGCTTGCCTGTCGTTCCCCTCGGGAGGTTCTCGTCAATCGTTCGTGAAGCGTGGGAGGGAGAGTATGGCTCGACGCGCGACCGTCAAGAAGACATCGAGGCGAACGGCCGCGGCCGCAGTCAGGCCGAAGCGCCGCGTCAAACAGGCCGCGGTCAGGCCGGAGTTGATTTCCTACTCGCTGAACTGGCGGGCCGTCCGCTTCATCCGAGTGCTGGGCTCCGCTCGATGCTCCGGATTGACCGTCGAGCACCAGCAGCAGACACAGTGGTGCTGGGCCGCCGTCTCGAACAGCGTCTCTCACTTCTACGACGCCGGGTCCACCTGGACGCAATGCACGATCGTGAATGCCGAACTGGGGCAGACCACGTGCTGCACCAACGGGGCCACTGCCGGGTGTAACCAGCCCTGGTTTCTGGACAGGGCCCTGACGCGCGTGGGCTGTCTGCTGTCGATGGCCTCGGGCACGTTGTCTTTTGCGACGGTGAAGTCGCTGATCAACAGCGGCCGCCCGCCCTGTGCCCGCCAGGGGTGGAGCGGTGGCGGCGGTCACTTCATGGCGATCGTCTGCTATTTCGAGGGGTTGCTCGGGCAGCTCGCGGGGGCCGGCAGCACGGCGAGAAGGCTGCGCATTTCCGATCCCTGGTACGGCGACAGCGTGGTCGACTACAGCGTGTTCGTCTCCGGATACCAGGGCAGCGGAACCTGGACGCACTCCTACCGCACTCAGCCTTGAAAAGGAGATCGTCATGCCCTTGTTGACCGAAAAGCCCCCAAAGGGATTCGAGAAGGTGCTCGACGCGTCGGTGGCGGAACTGGTCGGCCACGGTGCAGTGCCGCTGGGAACGCGCGAGCGCGCGGCGGTCTCGGCGCCAGTCAGGGTGCACCATCTCGGCGCCGACGCCGTCGCCGCCGGTAAGGGGCTCGCCGCTGCACGACCGACCGGGTGGCTGGCCACGTTGACCACAGATGGTGAAGTGCGGGAACAATCGAGCTCATGCCGCCCAAGCCAGGCCGGAAAGGCGTCGAGCCAGCGGCGGGTCTGAGCTTCGCGGGCTTTGCGACGGGGCCGCTGCACCGTGGACTGGCCGCCGCGATCGCGGAGGCGGCCAGGACCGCGGGACAAAGCAAAGTGGAGGTGTCGGTCGTGCGCGCTCCGGCCCTCTACCTGCTGGCCCTGTGGCTGCGCGACGAGACGGGCGACCGCCTGGTCCCGATGCCCCAAGTCCCCCGCCGCTGAAGGCTGGAGAGGCCTATCCGGCCGACCGGGCCCTGGCCATGTTGGTCGAGGCCGCAAAGGTGGTGCTGGAGGGAGACGAAACGCGGAGCTGAGTACGGGGCCTGGGGACTATCGTGCCCTCGGCCTGTCTCAGTCCACGATCGTGAAGTCGAGCGCCGCCGAGCCGCGCCGGATCGCCGATGACCTCGATCTCGGCGATCTTTACGGCTCTTCGCGTGCCCAGATAATCGCGTTCGTTCATCGGTCACATTCTCCCGTCGCGTCTCGTCATAGCAGTGACGCGGCGGCGCCCGCGGATGGGACATCAAGGAGTGACCGATGAAGATCAAGCTGACCAGCGTGTACGTCAACGACCAGGAAAAGGCCCTGCGCTTCTATACCGACGTGCTGGGCTTCGTGAAAAAGGCCGACTTCAGCCAGGGACCGTTTCGCTGGCTGACCGTGGCCTCACCAGAGGAGCCGGACGGCACCGAGCTGCAGCTGGCGCTCGACGACAACCCGGCGGCCAAAGCCTACCAGCAGGCGATGTTCCAGCAGGGCCAGCCCGCGGTCATGTTCTTCACCGACGACGTGCAGGCCGACTACGAGCGAATGAAAGCGCGCGGCGCCGAGTTCACCATGCCGCCCACGGACGTGACCGGCTCCAAGATCGCCAGGCTGAACGACACCTGCGGCAATCTCATCCAGGTCACGCAGCTGATGCGCTGGTAGACGACAGGACATCGTGCGGCCATTGGGCTCATTTTGGCCTGTGCCGCGCACGTCAGTGCGTTGTCCCCCTCCGCCACCTGCTGGCGTACGGCAGCACGAACAGGTACAGGCCAGTGAGCAAGAGCAACGCGAGCGGGAGCAGCGGCGCGTAAGTGACCCAGGGCGGAGGCATCCCACCTCCCCGTCCCAGGGCGATGAAGTTGGCGATGACGGTCAGCGTGAAGGCAATGGACACCCAGCGGTGCGTCTGTCGAATCAGCGTGTTCCAGTTCAATGGGACCTCCTCTGAAGACGGGCCCGCAGCGGACCGGGCACACGTGCAACTTCCATGGTCTTTCCCGCCCGGTTTGTCACATCATCGATGTTTTAGCCCGTCACCAGTGTCACTAGCATGACGGACCAAAACGGAGGAATGTGACCGATGCCGATACCTGAGGAGCTCGCCGGGCAATTCGAGGAGCACCGGGCGCACTTGCGCGCGGTGGCGTACCGGATGCTCGGGTCGGCGAGCGAAGCCGAGGATGCGGTCCAGGAAAGCTGGATTCGGCTCGGCCGGTCCGATGTCAGCCAGGTCGAGAACCTGCGCGCCTGGCTCACGACCGTCGTCGCGCGAGTGTGCCTGGACCTGTTGCGAACGCGGGCCTCGCGCCGGGAGGATCCCTTGGATACCCACGTCCCCGATCCCGTGATTATTCGCGCCGACCGGGATCCGGAGTCCGATGCGATACTCGCGGACTCGGTCGGACTGGCGCTTCTGGTGGTGCTGGAGACCCTCGAGCCGGCGGAACGACTCGCGTTCGTGCTGCACGACGTGTTCGGCATGACGTTCGACGAGATCGCGCCGATCGTGGATCGCTCCCCCGTTGCCGCGCGTCAGCTCGCGAGCCGCGCGCGGCGTCGCGTCCAGACCAGCACCCCGCAGGCCGATCACGACCTCCGTCAGCAGCGGCGCGTCGTCGACGCGTTCATGGCCGCCGCCCGGGAGGGCAACTTCGAGGGCCTGGTCGCCGTGCTCGATCCGGACATCGTGCTGCGGGCGGATGGCGGTGCGGTCGCGGGCCTGTCACGGGTCGTGCGAGGGGCGAGCACTGTCGCCGCCCAGGCCGCCACCTTCTCGCGGAGCGGCCTGTCCAATCAGCTGGTCCTCGTCAACGGCCATCTCGGGTTTGTGTCGCGGCGTCCCGACGGCCGCGTGTTTTCGGTGCTCGGCTTCACGATTGCCGGGGACAGGGTCGTCGAGATCGATATCCTGGCCGACCCGGAGCGCCTCAGCCGGCTCGATTTGTCGGCGATTGGGGAGTGAGCGCGCTCGCGCTTTGCGAATGGTATTGCCGGCCGGTGTGCCAAACGAGACACTCGATCCGTCGTGCCGTGTTCACAATGGCCGATTCGGCGGCTATCCGTTCGGTTCGAATCGTCGTAACGTCGAGCCGGATCGACCGCACCATTGGCGAGCGCCTCGCGCTCGATGGCGAGCACAGTCCTTCACATGCAGCGTGTTGACGGAACCCTCATCTTTTCGCCGAGCGATCTGCAGAAGTTCGTCGACTGCGAGCATCTGACCCGTCTTCAGGTGCATGTCTGTGACGGTGAGTTGTCCGCACCGAGTCGAGACGACGAGGAGTTGGAGCTCCTGCGGCGCAAGGGCATGGACCACGAGCGCGCGTGGCTCGAGCGGCTCCGCTCGGAGGGGAAATCGCTTGTCGAGATTTCCGAGCGCCACGACTGGACCGCTGCCGCAGACGCGACCGACGCAGCGATGCGTTCTGGCGTGGACGTCATCTACCAGGCGGTGTTCCAGGACGACTCGTGGCGCGGCATCGCTGACTTCCTGATCCGAGTTCCCCAATCGACCGCGCTCGGTCGGTGGGGATACGAGGCGTGGGATACGAAGCTCGCTCGTCGCGGCAAGCCAAGCTATGTGCTCCAGCTGGCGTTCTACTGCGAGCAGATCGAGCGCGTGCAGCGCAGGCCTCCAGAGTTGATGCACGTCGTACTCGGCACGAACGACAACAACCCTATCGTCCTCGCGACTTCGCCGCGTATTTTCGTCGAGTAAAGCAGCGGCTACGCGCATTCGCTGCGAACGGCGCGCCGACGCGTCCCTAGGCGATATTGTGGCACGGCGTGCGCTGTGTATCGGCTGGTCGCCAAGGGTGGACCGACAGAATCAACCAGACGCGGCTACGCAGCACTACGCAGGCCATCGAGTCGAGCCAACAACCTGCTGATGAGGTTCCAACTCGTGAAATTTAGGGTCACCAGGCCGCCCGCTCTTCGGACGCAGACCGATCTCGGGCTCGACGCGTCCGATCGCGAGTCGGCACGCGAGTCGCAGCCATCGCCTGTAATATGCGTCAGGGATTTGGGGCGGGTCCATCGTCCAGGAGGAACTCGATGACGCGAGCCGTTGCCGTGGCGCTCTCTGGGTGCTTGGCTGTGTTCCTGGCGCCCGCGCACGTCAACGCGCAGGGCCGTGGGGCCGAAGGAAGGGCCGCCGGGCCAGGGCGTGGCGCACAGGCCGGCGAGCCGCGTGAAGTCGCGCCGAACGCCCGCTGGTGGTGGGCGTGGACAACGGTCCCCGATCCCGCCAGCGTGAAACGCGGCCAGCCGCTCTTCATCGCGTCCTGCGGATCGTGCCACGCGGCAAATGCCACGGGCACGCCGAAAGCCCCGAATCTGATTCGATCGACGATCGTCCGTCACGACAAGGACGGCTCCGCGATCGCGGGCGTGATCAAGTCCGACGTCCCGCACACGACAACGCCGGCAGCCATCTTGGCTCCCGAACAGGTGAGCGACGTCGTCTCCTTCATCCGGGACCTTGTCCAGACGTACGACAAGAGCTCGTCGGGCCCGATGCCGGCCGACTATCCGGTGACGCTCCTGTTGACGGGAAACGCGCAAGCCGGCAGGGCCTGGTTCAACGGCGCCGGCACGTGCTCGACCTGCCACTCGATCACCGGCGACCTGGCGGGCATCGCGGGAAAATACAGTCCGGTCGATCTCCAGGCACGGTTCATGATGCCGCGCACGACGAAACCGAAGACGGCCACGGTGACGCTGTCGTCGGGCGAGCGCGTCACCGGAGTGCTCCTGGTCCTGAACACCTACGACGTATCGGTGCGCACGGCCGACGGGAAGACGCAGAGCTGGCCGGCTGACAGCGTAAGAGTGGACGTCACCGATCCCCTGCAGGCGCACCGTGATTTGCTCCCGAAGTACACCGACGCCGACATGCACAACATGTTTGCGTATCTCTGGACACTCAAATGAGGCGCGCCATGAAGAACGTCCTGACGCTGTCGCTGTGTCTGTCGGCCGCCTTCGTGGTCAACGTGGTCAACGGCCAGGGGCTCGATCCGGCCACCATTCTGAACCCGGGCGGGACGTGGCCGACGCTGTTGGGTGACTACACGTCCCGCCGATACAGCCCGCTCACGCAGATCAACCAGACGAATGTCAGCCGCCTCACGCAGGCCTGGACATTCAACGCCGGCATGGTGATGAAATCCACGCCGCTCATGGTCGACGGCGTCGTGTACGTCACGGCGCCGGACTATGCCTGGGCGCTCGACGCGCAGACCGGCAAAGAGATCTGGAAGTTCGAACGGCCCTCTCGAGGCAACCACCTCGCGAATCGCGGCGTCGCGCTCTACCGTGATCGCGTCTACTTCGGGACACCCGACGCGTTTCTCGTCTGCCTCGAGGCGAAGACCGGCAAGAAAGTGTGGGAAGTGCCAATGGCCGATGTGACCTTCGGCTACTACATGAGCAGCCCTCCGCTCGTCGTGAAAGACCGGCTCATCGTCGGCATCTCCGGCGACGCCGCCGACGTCATCGGGTTTCTCAAAGCCGTGGACCCGGAGACCGGCAAAGTGTTGTGGACGTGGGAGAGCGTGCCGGAATGGGGCACGCCAGAATCGAAGACGTGGCCGAACAAGGAAGCCATGATGCACGGCGGCGGCGCCACCTGGGTCCAGGGCAGCTACGATCCCGCGCTCAACATGATCTACTGGGGCACCGGCAATCCTCATCCGGTGGGCAACGGCACCGAACGCGAAGGCGCCAATCTGTTCACGTGCTCGATCGTCGCGATCAACGTCGATACCGGAAAGCTCGTGTGGTACTTCCAACCGTCACCGCACGACACGGCGGATCGAGATGCGACGGAGTCTGTCGTCCTCGTCGACGGCCCCTTCCGAGGCCGTCAGCGGAAGATGCTCATGCAGGCGAGCCGGAACGGCTACTTCTTCGTGCTCGATCGCGCCACCGGCGAGCATCTCCTGACGGCCCCGTTTGGCCCGCAGAACTGGGCGTCTGGACTGAATGCGCGAGGCGAGCCGATTCCCGACAAGAAGAAGGAGCCCAGCCGGGATGGCGTGCTGTTCCAGGGATCCGAGACGAACTGGTACGTGCCGAGTTTCAGTCCAGAGACCGGCTTGTTCTACGTCAACGCCAATCTGGGCGGATGGCGAATCGCCTATCTGTTGTTTGCCGGAGACGACGAACAGCCCGAAGACCATCAGGGCGGGGCGAGCGCGACCCTCGGCGCCGGGGAGTGGGCGCTGCTCGCGATTGACTACCAGACGGGCCAAATCAAATGGCGGCTCGGCTACGGAAACGCCGCCGGCATTCTCACGACCGCCGGCCGATTGCTGTTCACGTCGAACTCCGGTACGCCGTGGCACTTGATCCGGCGACCGGCAAGACGCTGTGGAAAACCAACGTCGGCGGCCCGATGACCAATGCGCCCATCACGTACGAGTGGGCCGGGCGCCAGTATGTGCTCATCGGCGCCGGGAACACGCTGACCGGCCTGGCGCTCCCGACGGGCGGATGAAGCTCCAGGCAAGCTTCCGCTTGCTTAGCCAGCTCGAGATCTGGTGCGCCTTCTGGGCGAGACATTCAGACTCGCCCCGAGGCGCCTCGTGAAGCCGACCGCGACGGCGCGATGAGCGCTGCAGGTGTTATCCCACGAGCGGTGTGGACACCCCGAGCTTGAACCCGTCCAGATCGTTGAACTGGAACATGCGTGCGCCCCACGGACGGTCCGCCGGCTCACTCAGCAGCGTTCCACCCGCCGCCTTGATCCGCGCAGCAGCCGCGTCCACATCGGCAGCGCCCACCACGTTGATCTGCAGGTAGAAACCCTGTCCCTTGATCCGGTCCCAACCGAGCTTGCCATCGTCCTGGTTGAGGACAATGTGGCAATCACCCGCGGCGATCACCGCCGCAACGACCTTCCCTTCGTTCTCGAACGTCTGAGCCACGGCAAACCCGATGGCATCGCGGTAGAAGCGAATAGACGCCTCCAGGTCCTTGCAGGTGATCGAGCAGCCCAGATTGGTCGCGTTGATTGCGGCCGCCGTATCGGTCATTGATTGATCCCTCCGTTAGTTGTGATGAAGGTCGAGGATGGCGCGTTCAGCCGAGGACGAGCGAGTGTACGGTGAGACTCGGTCGGGCGCTGGAAGGGAGATATTATGTCAATGTCCTTGTTTTGCGGGATCGATAATCCCATCCGAAGCGGCATCACTTGGAGTGGCCGGCGCGAGCAACCATGTCTCGTGTGTTCATTAGCTACGGGCGCGCCGACGCCGACATTCTCGCCGACCGACTGGTGACAGTCCTTGAACGTGCGGGGCACGACGTCTGGATTGACCGGCACGAGCTCAAGGGCGGTCGACGTTGGGAAGAGGAGGTTGAGGCAGCCATCGCTGTCAGCGACGTTGTCGTCGCGTTGCTGACGCCGCACGCGGTCAGGAGGCCTGACGGCGTATGCCTGGACGAACTCAGCATGGCCCGCTACACCGGTCGGCGAATCATTCCGATCATGGTTCTTCCGTGCCGACCTCCGCTGGGCATTTATCGTCTGGACTGGATCGACTTCCGGCACTGGCAGATTGAGGCGAGCTTCGATCGTGCATTCGCGCGGCTGACGCAAAGCATTGATCAACCCACCGATGCGGTAGAAGGCGGTTACGCCACACTATTCTCGCAGCTGCATCCGATGGACTTTGGGCAAGAAGTCTCACGATTGACACGCCAGTTCGTCGGCCGACAATGGTTGTTCGATCAGATCGACGAGTGGCTAACGCGTGACGACAATCGACTGTTTCTCGTCACCGGTGATCCGGGCATCGGCAAGTCGGCGCTGATGGCCGCACTGATCCATCGACATCCAAGTGTTCGCGCCTACCACTTTTGCGTCGCTGACCTTGCCGATTCGCTCGATCCGTCACGGTTCGTGAAGTCTCTCGCCGCTCAGCTTGCCACACAGCTCGTTTCCTATCGCTCGGCTGTCGAAGCCATCGCTCCAGACATGACACGCGAGGCGGATCCCGGCAGTCTCTTCCGGCGCCTCGTTGCTGATCCGCTTCGAGTCGAGACCCTGAACGACCCGCTGATCATTGTCGTGGACGCGCTCGACGAGTCTCTGGGCTACGTCGGACGCAACATCGCCCGAGTCATCGCCGAGCGACTCGACGACCTGCCGCCCGCGGTGCGTGTCGTCGTCAGCTCGCGTCAGAATGCCGACGTCCTTGATCTGTTCAGCGCCTATAGTCCACGGCCCATTGACGGAATGGGCGAACACAACCTTCGCGACGCAGAGTCTTTCGTGCGGTCAAGGCTCAACAAGCCGACACTCGTGAACGTGGTGCGAAGAGTTGAGATGCCGGTCGAGGTCGTGGCGAACGCCATTCTGGCAAAGTGCGCCGGGAACTTCCTGTACATTCGTCATGCGCTCGAAGCGCTTCGCGTCGGGCTCATCGACCCAAGGCTGCCCGATGCGTTTCCAGATGGACTGATCGGAATCTACCAGTCGTTCTTCCGGCGGGTGTTTTCCGATTCCGAGGACTACGGCACCGTTCGCCCCTTGTTGGACGTCATCGTCGCCAGCCGCGAGCCGTTGAAGGCGGCGCAGATCGGCGCGTTCGTTAACCTCGACCCATTCGACGTCGAACAGGCGCTGCAGCGGCTCTCGGACTTTTTTCCCCCACGCGACGGTCGATACCAGGCGTTCCACAAGTCAATTTCGGATTGGTTGACCGGGACCGTCGGTCAGAGCCGCCAGTTTCGGGTCAATGCACAGAACGGCCATCGGCTCATCGCAAAGCAGACTTGCCTCGAGTACCGAACGAAGTGTCGGGACCATGTCGGATTTCGCCGTTATCCATGGACCATACCACCTCCATTGCGCTGGTCAGTCGACGGAGGAACAGCGTCTAACGGCAGATCCACTGTTCATTCGGCGGCGCATCGCCCTGCAACGGGGGATCTTTCTCAGTCACTCGTATCGGCCAAACGAACTCGATATCGCTGGACGAATCGCCCGATATCTGGATGCGCATGGCCATATCGTATGGGTGAACATTCCAGCGTCGCGCGATGAGGATTGGCGGAATCAGATCGCATCTACTATGCCGAGTGCGAGCATCGCCCTTGGCTTCGTCCATGCGCGCAATAGTCCATATTTGCGACAGGAGTGGCAGGTGGCCCAATCGAGTGGCGTACCGCTTCTGCTGGTATTGACTGAAGACAGCCCTTGGCTCGCCAGCGTTCCGGAGCTTTCAGGGGTTTCGTGTGTGGATATGCGGCGGTGGCAGAACTCTGATGCCGACTTCGATCGCGGGTGCGCACAGCTGTTTGCGCTGATTGGAGACGGAGAGGGTCCTTCTCTTCGAGCCGCCATGAGCGACACTCCCATCGTCGGTGAAGACGCCAAGCGCCTGCTGCGATGGATGTACGAACCTCTGATAGATTCGAGCGCCAGTTTGAAGCAGAGTGAATGACCGTTGACTCCCTTCGAAACGACTTTCATTACGCGTCGCTACCCTAAGTACTACTCTGTCAGATTCGGAGTCGGACATCTTTGAGCTTGAGCATCCACTGGAAGTAGCCCGGCTGCGTCATGAAGAAATGGGCGGTCAGGATCTCTTGAATCACCGCGCGCACCCGGGGCAACGTGAGCTGGGTCTGTCCGCGCCGCCCCCGTTCGTGCTGGAGAAAGCTGTAGGCGATCGCCGTCAACACGACGTGCCGTTGCCAGCCGGGCAGGCTGCGCCCTTCGAAGTGATCGAGCCCCAGTTCGTCCTTGAGCTCCTGATACTGCTGCTCGATCGCCCATCGCTGGTGCGCGAGCTGCACGAGGGTGCGCAGCGACGCCGTGGCCGGCAGATGCACCAGGTAGTAGCGGTCTCGATCGCCGCCGCCCAGTTCCCGCTCGCACAGCAACCAGACTTCGGGGGCCAGCCGATGGGAGTCGCGCCAGTCGTGCGCCGGCGTCACCCTGACGGCGCAGAAGCGGGCGCGCCACGCGGGGTTCGTGCCGTTGCGCCACGACACCAGGCGCCAGCCCCGGGCCGGTTGCGCCGCGGCCCAGACGCGCGCCTCGACGCTGTGCGTGCCCTCCGGCAACCGCCGTCGGGTGCGGGGCCGCCCGGTGCCGGTCAGTGGCGGCGGCGCCTCGAGCGCCGGTGTGCCCAAGAAGACCTTCACGTCCGACGACACGCCCAAGGCGTAGGGCAATTGGGCGCGATGCAAGGTGCGGCGGAGCGTCGCGTTGTCGCCAAACTCGGCATCGCCGACCACGGCCGTGACGGTAAATCCCGCCGCCCGCACCTGGCGCCAGCAGGGTCAAGGCCAACTGCCATTTCGGCGCGAACGTCACGGTGTCGGGAATCTTCCCGCGGCTCCGCTGCCGCGGCGTGAGCCAGTCCTCCGGCAGATACAGCGTCGCGCCGAGGAGCCACGCGCGCGCCCCCGTCCACAGCGCGACCGTGACCGCGGTCTGGCAATTCGCGATCTTGCCGCGGGCCCCGCAATACTGCCGGGCGACGCCGACCGAGTCGGGGCCTTGCTTGGGGAAGCTCGTCCCATCGAGGATCAGCACCCCCGTGCGATCCGGCACGACCGCGCGCAACCGCGTCCAGACCGCCTCGGCCTCCCATGGCGCATGCGAGATGAAGTGCTGAAAGGCTTGATACGTGCCCGGATCGCTGAGGCGCGCCCACATCGCTTCCATCGACTTGCGCCGACTGTCGCTCAGCAACCCGGTCACATACCGGCGCAACGCCCCGCGCTGGCTCTGTCGCGCGAAGCCGCCTTCGAACAGCTCCAGCCACGTCAGCAACCGGCGCAGCCACGCGGTCGCAGTGCGATCCAACACTGCGGCGCAGCCTATCGAATCCCCGCGAAAAGTACAATGTCCTCAAAACAGATCACTCACGATTCGTCGAACGAATTCGTCAATCTGACAAAGTGGTACCTAGTCCCCTGGAAGCGTGATGACTTGCACAAGTCCCGGAGCGCGGCGCCCGGATGGCAAGGCGCGAAGAGCGAGCATATCGGCCATATGTGAGCGATGAGCCACGCCGCGAGCCCCGGGGCCCCCGCCGCGCGGACTGTGCGCGGTGGGGTGGAGGAGGGATGCCCCGCCCGGGAATTGTGTGAGTCATCACGTTTCCAGGGGACTAGCAGCGCGTGGTTAAGGGACTCCTTCTGACACGTTGACGGGAAAGCGTTCGAAGCGATGATGCGGCGTCAATTCCGACGAGTAATCGGCGGAGGGGGTGCCGCGGTCATGCCAGAGATCGGACGACGTGCGTCCACAGCCCGATAACGAGGGCTATCAGCGCCGCCAACCGCCCCTGCGGGCCACGGGGCATCCCGCCGAGGTCCGTGCGGACACGGCTGGAGGCGGGGTGAGCGCAAGCCGCACGCGCCCCACCGGACCAGCGCGCCCGGAACGGCTTCGGTTGGTTCATTTTTATTGCCGAAGCAGGCAACTTTTGCGATCCTTTCGCCTACACAGAGCCAGGAGGCGAGATGGGTCCCACAGCCACCATTCTCCACGCGGACCTCGACGCCTTTTATGCGTCTGTCGAACAGCTGCTTGACCCTCGCCTGCGCGGCAAGCCGATCGCGGTCGGCGGTGGCGTCGTGCTCGCGGCCTCCTACGAAGCGCGGGCCTTCGGCGTACAAGCGGCATGCCTGGACGGCGCGCGCGGCAACTCTGTCCCGACCTGGTTTTTGTCGGCGGACATTTCGATCAATACCAACGCCTCGGTGACGCCGCCATCAAAGTCCTGAGCGATTTCACGCCTGCCATCGAGCGCATCTCCATCGACGAGGCCTTCGCCGACGTTGCAGGGTGCACCCATCTCTTCGGTTCGCCGGCAGAGATCGCCAGGACAGTTCGAGCTCGCGTGCACGCCGAGCTGGGCTTGCCGATCTCAATCGGCGTAGCGCGTACCAAGCACCTGGCAAAGATCGCATCGCAGGTCGCCAAGCCGGATGGATTGGTCGTCGTCGATCCAGACACTGAACTCGAGTTCCTTCACGACCTGCCGGTCGCATTGATGTGGGGCGTCGGCCCCGCCACCGAGGAGCGGCTCGCCAAGATCGGCGTCACCACCATCGGTCAATTGGCGAAGAGCTCTCCGCAATCGGTGGAGCGATTGCTTGGACACGCGGCGGGAAGAAAGTTGACGGACCTCGCGTGGAACCGCGATCCGCGGCAGATCCAGACGCGCCGGCGCACGCACTCCGCCGGCGCACAATCGGCGCTCGGACGACAGCCTGCGATCGAGCGTGTCTTCAAGCCGACGCTGCATCATCTCGCCGACCGCATCGGCGCCAGGCTCCGCGCTAAATCCCTGGCTGGCCGGACGATCACGGTCCGGGTGCGCTTCGCCGACTTGCGCTCGGTCACGCGCTCGCTCACGCTGTCAGCACCGGTTTCTGCCACGAGGGCTCTCGCTGAGATTGCCGAGGGCTTGGTGCGCGGCGTCCTTGCGGATCACCCTGATGAGAAGACGATCTCCCTGCTGGCGATCGCCGTCACACATTTCGAAGCGCCTGAGTTGGTGCAGCTGGAGCTACCGCTTGGGCTTGTCGACGAAGGACGCCGCCCTGGCACCAAGAACGGCGTGGCGCGTTCGCGCGCAGACCGGGCCGTCGATGCGATCCGCAAACGTTTCGGAGCAAAAGCGGTGGACTATGGGTCGGCATCAGGGGGCGGGCGCTCCGTCCCTGACGAGTTCCGCCGCCTTGCTGAAAGGGAACTCTGAGGGCGCGTCTGAAGCGTGCTTCCCGTGAACGGTGATGTCCGCTGTTTCTGAATCGCTCTCGCAGCTCGAGGTGCTGGTCGTCGACTTCCAGGCGACCGCCGCAGCTCCCCATGGGCATCTCCTCGAGATGGGCTGGGCACGAGCGGGAGCCACGACAGCAGAGCGCACACGTGCGGCTCATTGCACTTCCGAACGGCGAGCGCATTCCCCCTGCCGTCGCACGCCTTACTGGCATTTCCGAAGAGATGGCGCAGGACGGCGTCGATGCGCATGTGGCCTGGCGCGAGCTCTCCACCGAGGCCGCGACACTGGCTCGGCAGCCGGCGCCAACGGTCATTCACTTTGCTCGGTTCGAGCAGCCATTTCTCCGCGCGTTAGCCGACGGCACGCCTCCCCTCGATGTCGTCTGCACGCATGACATTGCCCGCCGCCTGTTACCTGATCTCCCCCGTCGCGGCGTGCGTGCCCTCTCGGGGTACTTCGGCCGTGGCGTAGGCGCACTGCGCCGCAGCGCCGATCACGTGGAGGCCACCGCGTTCATCTGGCGAGAGCTGGTGCGCCTGCTGCACGACGAGGGAATTTCGACTTGGAGCGAGCTTCAGGAATGGCTCGCCGCCGATCGCGTGAGGACGCATCGCAGGCGACGCGTATGGCCGATGCCGCGGGATGTGCGGCTTGCATTGCCGGATGCGCCGGGCATTTATCGCATGGTTCGGACAAGCGGCGATGTCCTGTACGTCGGCAAGGCGGCGTCGCTGCATCATCGCGTCAACAGCTACTTTCGGAAGCAGCATGGCATCCCCGAGCGGACGCTCGAGATGCTGTCCCAGGCCCGCGGGATCTCCTTCAGTCAGACGCCCAGCGCGCTCGAGGCTGCCCTCTTGGAGACCGACGAAATCAAGGAGCATCGGCCGCCGTACAACGTCGTGCTCACCACCGAGAACCGAGCCCTATGGTTCGCGTCACCAGATCTCAGCACGCGCAGCATGCACCCCTCGTCGCAATGTCCGATCGGACCGTTTCCTTCGGCCGGAATGCTCGATGAATTCGATGCGCTCGCCGGCGCTGACCGTCTCGCGCTCGGCTCCAGTCGCTGGAGTCCCGACGCGGCGACGTTCGATGCGGGTTACGCGAGCCTCTGTGCGGTGCATCCCGAGCTAAAGCGTCAGGACCTCGGCGCGCACCAACGATTGCTGCGGCTCGGCACCCGCCTCTGGAGAGAGGGTCGACGCGACCACGACGTCGACGCGGATGAAGAGGCGCGGGCGATCACAACCTGGACACCGGAGCTCGTCCGACGCTCGCTGGAGTGGCTCGCCTTGCGCGGGGCGCTCGCGCGGCGCCGAGCGATCTGGTTGACTCGGCTGGTCGACGCCAGCGTGGTGTGGACCGAGCCCGCCACCGCGGGTGCGCGGCTCATCGTCGTGGAAAACGGCGAGGTCCGGCTGAACGCCGATGTCGAGACCACCGCGACTCCGCCAATTCCACCGGGTACACCCGTTCCTTGGCGGCGCGGCGTGAGGGTTTCACCGTGGCGCGCTTCGATCGGTTGCGAGTTCTGAGCACCGAGCTCAAACGTCTCGTCGCGGCAGGTGCGCCCGTGGCGCTGCGGTTAGGCGTTGCGCCTCCGCTCGCCGACACGCGTCTAAAGGCTGTTCTGTGGTGGGTGTGACGTGCGCGTCCTGTTCGTGTCCGACACACCTTGGGTTCCACGCCCAGGTGTCGACGCTTTCGAACGGTCGCGGCCCGTCACAGCCAGCACCTGAGGTGGCCCGAGAAGGAACGTCGTCACCGCCTCGGCATATATGCCGGGCGCCGTCGTCATGCCTTCGTGAGCCTGACCCTGGAGCACGCCGATGCTCGCGTTCGGGAGCACGGCGGCGAGCGCGTCGGTGACATAGAGATCTCGCGGGCTCTCCGATCCGATCTGCAGCAGCACCGGCATGTCGAGCGTGTGGTATCGCCCTGCCTCGAACTTGTACCTGGTCAAGGCGCGGATGTCCCGATGCGAGGCGGGGGCGTCGGCGACGATCGGCGGCCAGAGTTCCGAGGCCCGCACTGCTTCGAGCTCTTCGATCGGCACGTGGAGCGCATCGCGGAAGAACGTCAGCGCGAACTGGTCCCAGTCGCCAATCGAGGCCAGCGCTTCGAGCTGCGCCAGCACCTCGCTCGGGAAGAGGTCCGGCCTGCCCGGTTCGTAGAGCACCAGCCTCCTCACCCGACTCCGGCAGGCGGTGCGCCGCGCCCAGCGCACAGTGCGCGCCGTAGGAGTGACCGAGCAGGAAGACCGGCTCCTTGATGGCCTCGAGCAGAGCGACCAGGTCGTCAATCTCGTCCTCGACGCTGTGACCCTGGGTCGCGTCGGTCTCGCCACGCCCGCGCCGCGCGATGGCGCAGGTCGTGAAGTTCTGGCGGAGAGCCGGCTGGACGAATTCCCAGTTGGTGTGGTGATCGCTGAAGGCGCCGTGCGCCAGCACGAGAAGCGGGCCGCTGCCGCCCGGTTCGTAAGAGACGGTTATCCCGTCTGGGCGTGATGAGACGTTCCATGACTGGCTCCTCCAAAAATCGTGTCCGAACGGTAATGCCGGAAACGTCGGAGAACTCCCTCATGGCGCATCAGCTCAACGCCCGTTTCCCTACGCCACCCCCACCAGCGGCGCCAGGTGGCTGTAGGCATGCGGCAACACCAGCGGTTCGATGACGCCAGCCTCACGGAACAAGGCGTCACCGACCCGAGCAGCGACAGTCGGGAACACGTCGTCGCCCCGCGCGACCCCGGATCACCGTGACGAGAGGACGATCTCGCTGCTGGCGATCTCCGTCTCACATTTCGAGGTCATTTCTTCACCGGGAAGGGCGCTGAGCACGTGCGGATCGCATATAGACTGCTTTCATGGCAAAGAAATCAAACCCGAGTTCCAACGTCCCACTCACCAAGCAGGCTGCCGGTGCCGTGACTGGCGCAGTCGCGGGCAGCCTAGTCGCCGGGCCCGCAGGCGCAATCGTCGGAGGTCTCGCGGGAGCCGTGATGGGTTATCGCGTCGAGCAGGGCGAACCCGCCGTGCCAACGCAAGCTGTGGCTGCCGCGACGTCTGCCGCAAAGCAGGTGAGCAGAATTCCTGTCGGCAAGGCGGTCAGGTCGCTCACCGCCAAAGCCGGAGTTCCGAAGAAGACCACAAAGAAAAGCACCGCCAAGAAGACGTCTGCAACGAAGACCAAGGCCAAGAAAACTGCAGCGAGAAGACCGGCGGCGAAGAAGTCAGTGTCAAGACCGGCCGCGAGGTCCAGGTCCGCAAAGAAGTCGGTCCGCCGATAATCAACTGCCCGCTGCCCGATCAATTCGGCAGGAAGATCGTCGTCGGCTGCTGAAGGGGGTCTTCCTGTCTATCTGTAGGCCCGGTCCGGGAATCCGGGCGTGCCGTCGGTCGACGGCCCCAGCGTCCGGCGCACACCGGAGTAACAGGGCGGACTCGCGTCTCGGCTGACAGACGCCTTCCGCATCGTGGCGCTCATCCGACGTGTGGGCGAACACGCCGCAGGAGCGCCCCTTCAGCAACCTACGATGGAGGATTGCGGCCGCTGGTGTGACGCCGCGGGGTGACAGTCGGCTGATGAGTTGGCACGGACCGGCACACCGTCGCTCATACCGAGCTGTTCGGCTGCGCTTGCGCTCGTGCAGACTCCCACATGATGAATGCGTCGAGGTCGGATTGGACCGCCTTTATCACCCACCCAATGACTGCCACGTCATCCAGGTACCCCACGCCGAGGATGAAGTCTGGTATGAGGTCAATCGGAGTGAGAAAGTACAAGACGCCAGCGACAATCAGCACCAGCCTCTGCCACGGCATCTCCGTATACTCGCGGCGCACAACCGCACGTATCAGCCTGAAGAACGCCATCAGCGAGGTCCACACCTCGTCCAGAGGCTTCTTCCGCCCTATGGACGCCGCCTTGTCACTGGCGCTGCGCACCAACCGGGACAGCTTCTGTGGGTCGCGCAGATACGCCGCAGCCTGCTTCTTCAAGGTCCGAAACAGCGCCCCGTCCGCTATTCTCTGTCCGAATCCGGTCGCTCCCATGTGATGTTCCCCTGGGCTTGATTGAGCCACTCTACCGCACAGAACCCCTTCACGTTGGAGCTAGCAGGACCGGTCACCCGGTCGATTCGAGGAAAGATACTGGTGCACGTGGCGGGTGCGGATGTCGGCCGCCCTTCTTTCCAAGAGTTTCTGCTCCAGTTCGATCGCCGGCCCGATGACCGCGCTGTCGAGGACTGCCAGAAGGTTCTCGGCGGTGTTGTACCGAAGCACGTCCAGGACCCAGCTCCCGTACTTCTGCTGTAGGTCCCTGAACATGGAAAACGGTTCCTCGCCATCTTGGATGATCGGCACGAAGGGAATCATGTAGTCGGGCATCACCGCCTGAAGCTCCAGCGGACTCGCTCGCGGCTTGGTGATGTCGGCAATGATGAATCGGCTCAGCCCTGCGAGAATCTTGATGGTCTCGGTGAAATCACGCGGCGCCGGTCGCTCGAAGTCGAACATCATCGGAACGAAGTTGAAGGCGCGAAGCCGCTCGCGAATGGCGTCGAGGACCGCCTTTCGTTCAGGAGTGAACCGGCCGAGAATCAGGACCGCCTTGTTGCCGATGGTGTCGATGACGTTCCGGATTTTGTCGTTGTTGACGAGCAGGTTCACGAACTGGGCGACTTCGAGATCGTCGACGGTGATGACGTGGTCACGCGCTGGTGAGGGGCCAGACGCTACATCGGCATCGTCTTCGTCGAGGGCCCTCCGGGTAATGATCAGATTCGACTGTTCCTTGGGCGTGCCAGCGACGTTCCAGACGGAAATGCCGTATATGGAGCAGTTCTTCAACGTCGCGCCATCGAGTTTGACGTCCACGAACCTGGCGTACTCGAGATCGGCGCCGGTCAGATTCGCTTCACTCAAGTCGACATAGCTCAGGTCGACCCGTCTCAGGTACGCGTCCACGAGTGTGGCGCCGCGCAGCACTGCGTGCCGACAATTGGCCGCCCGCATCCGGGCTCCGGTCAAATCGGCACCAGTCAGGTTGGCCCTTCTCAAGTAGCCATCAGTGAAGCTGGCGTCTCGCAGATTGGCTTCCGCGAGGTTGGCCCGCTTCAAGTCCGCCTCCTTGAAGTCGAAGCCCCTGAGGTTGCGAGCCGCGAGGTTCGCGTCGCGAAGATCGGGCGTCTCGGTCCGTCGTTGTACCCATTCGTTCCAGGTATCGACGCCTTGCTCGAGCAGTTCGAGATGTCGATAGTTTGGCATGGCTGCCGGATTATCTCCCGCGGCGCCGCTGAGGGAAGCGCCAGTGCGCAGCGTGCGCGCCGCGCGGCTCGGATGCACCTGCCCGGACGAGAATCGGCTGCAGCACCTTGTGGCTTTGACTTCAGCCGGAAGGATCGCTGCGCCAGCAGCTACAATGCCCAGTCGATTCCGAAAGGCCCGAGGACATGACTGCGACGCGCTTCCCTGCGGCGATGACAGCTGGTGCAGCAAGCGCCATTCTCCTGCTCGCAGCGCTCGGGCATGCCGCCGAGCGCCCTGCCGTCGCCCAGGCGCAGCCCCCAACATTCTTTTGATCATCAGCGACGACCAGGGGTATGGCGACCTGGGTGTACACGTCGAGAGCTGGGTGACTCAGGGAAGTCAGCGGATTCGCATGCTGGATGTCGTGATTGCGAACCGGGGGACGAACTGAGCCCAAATCGCAGCCAATCGTTCGCATCCGGGGCCTGGGCTGCTGGGTGGCAGACGGATCCCGCAGAGTAGAAGGTCGTCCAGCGCTGCCCTTCCGCAGTACCCGATCGAGGTCGGTCACTCCCCCTCAGCGTTCCGTCATAGCCGCGACCAGCGAGAAGAAGCCCCGCTTGCGGGCGGAGCTGATGCCCCAGTTCACCGGCACGCTCTGGTAGCCCTCGTCGAACCCTTCCCCCTTCATCCGGTAGTCGAAGTAGCCCCAGGACGCGTACTGGCTGACGGCGGCGGTGAAGTGGTTGTCGGGCTTGTCGAAGTCGAAGTGATCGTCCTCGTTGAAGAGGATCGGGACGGTCCGGTAGCCGGGCACCTCCCTGGTCTGCTGCACCATGCGCGCGACACGCTCCCGTTCGGGCACGCCGTTGCCGTGCAGCAGCAGGAAATCGGCGACCCCGACGACGTTCGGCGGCGGGATCGTGCCCCCGTTGAAGCTGACGCTCACGGGGAGGCGCCGGCCGTCCACGGCGATCGACTGCGCCAGCTGGACCAGCTCGTGGACGCGCGGCGCCCGGATCAAGGGCTGCTCGTACGCCCGGTTGTCCGCCTCGTTGGCAATCTCGACGAGGACGTTCCGGTAGCGCTTCTCCAGCAGCCAGTTCGTCGCCTCCCGCACCCCCCGCCTCACCGCCGCATCGTCCTGCAGGCGCTGGTCCTGGCCGAAGTAGAAGTAGCCGACGATGGGCGCCATGCCGAGATCGTCCGCGCGATCGAGAATGCGCTCGAGACGGGCGAGGTACTCTGGACGCAGCGAGCCGTCGGGATGGAACCCGCTGTTGTGCCAGGGCTGGTCCTGCGAGTATCCCTGCGGACTGCCGCCCTGCAGGTTCAGCGTGAAGCTGAGCAGACCGTGCCGGCGCCATTCGGGCATCGCGGCCAGGAACTCCCGCGTGTTCCGCTCGGGATCCCACCGTCCGGTGTCAGGGTAGGCCCATTTGCCCCGCGTCTCGGGATTCAGATCATCGAACGTGCCCTGAACCATCCGCGCGTTCATCAGCAGCCCTTCGATCCGCATCCCGCGCCAGGTCCGCCCCTCATACGTCGGGCGGCCGTTGATCAGGAAGCGGTCGCCCGTGATGGCGACGGTCGTCTGCCGTTGCCGTTGCGCCCCGGTCCTGGCCGGAAGGCTGGCGAGCACGCCCCCGGCGACAGTCTTCAAGAGAGCCCTGCGATTCATGCGATCTCCTGTGCCGTTGCCGGCGTCACATACGCGATGTACCCCTCGAAGGCGACTTCCAGGCGAGCCTCGCGTGACGAGGGGCCGCTGCGTCCGCGTCGCTCTACGCCGCTCACCGTCCGCACGTTTCGCTCCTCGAGCGCCGTGCCTTCGGGCGACGGAAAGCGAGCACGATGGCAGATCTGAACGATGCGATCGACCACGACGAGAACGGCTGGACCCGGATTCACACGGCGACCGGCATTAACGATCGTGGGCAGATTGTCGGCAACGCTGACTTCGGCGATCGCCCAGGCCTGCGCCCGTTTCTGCTGACGCCGGTCCCGGCGACACCTCCCCGGTAACGCCGCACTGTGGTCACGCCGGTTTAAGTCCTGGCGACGCGCTAACTGCGCGACAGCACGTAAATGCCCCACTGGCCGTCGCGGCGGCTGTGGAACGCGACCCGGCGGCCATCCGGCGACCAGGCGAACTCCTCAGCCGTCGGATCCGTGAGCACGCGCTGCATCGAGCCATCGGCAAGGTCGAGAAGCCAGGCGCCGTGGCGGAAAACCTGGAAGATGATCTTGGTGCCATCGGGCGAGACCGCGGGCGTCCGCACCAACTGCGCCTTGACGGGCGTCCGGTAGCGAGTGGCCGCGCCGGTTTGCAGGTCCATCACGACCAGCGTGTCCTCGTGGCTGTAGGCGATGCGGCGATTGTCAGCGAACCACGAGGCCGCCCACGTCTGGCCATATCGATAGTTCGTGACGCGGCGCGCACGGCCGCCGGCGGCGGGCTGCACCCACAGATTCCACACCGAGGGCTTGTCCGCTTCGGGCCGGATGTAGGCGAGCCACTCGCTATTCCGCGACCACGTCGGCACCGCGGCGTAGCCGGCGCCGCTGACCCTGCGGGCCTGCGATCCATCCCGGTTCGCCACGTAGATACCACGCTCGCCGTCCCGGTCCGAGTCGAACGCCACCAAACGGCCGTCCGGGGACGGCTTCGCGTGATAGTTGTGCGAGCCGTCGTCGACAATCGTCATGATGCCCGGATCTCCACCTGCCTGGCTGCCGGCGGTCGCGACTTCAATCGCGCTGCGCGCGTCGCGCTCGCGGCCGGTGTGGAAGAAGATCGTTGTGCCGTCCGATGCGAAGGCCGGAGAGAAGGCGTTCGCATTCGTCGCGCGGAGAACGGCCTGGACGGCGCTGAACTGCTCACCGACCTGTTCAACACGCCGGCTCGGCGCGCCCGCCAGGGCATCGGCCCGGGCCGCCGCAGGCGCCGGGACGATGTCGCGAGCCACCGAAGGGGTCTGGGGCACGCGCACAATCTCGTGCCTCGGTTTCACTTCCGCCGGGTTCGCAGCCGAATCGTTCGCTGCCGGTGCGGCGGCCAAGACCCCGGGCCGCACGCGCGCCGAGCCGGATGGGTCTGTCGCGGCTCGAGCGATCGCAGCCTCCCTCGCGAATTGTGCGTGAACTGGCGCTCCAACGCTGAAGACCAGCCGACGATAGCGGCGGAGACCTACATCATCCTGACCATGGCCTTGTGCCTCGGTAATCCGGTGGTAGCCGCCTTGGTGACGGTTGCGACGTATCGTATGAGACGCGATGGCTGCGCTGGTCTCAGGGGATTGGTGAGCGGCTACGAGATAGAGATTCAAACCATGATCAGATCGATTTCTACCCTGGGTGTGTGTCTGCTGCTCGGCGGCGGCGCGCTCGTCGAAACCGTCCAGAGCCGCCCTGCGCTGAAGGACGTCTTCAAAGACGCATTCGCGATCGGCACGGCGGCCAACAACGCGATCGTGTCAGGGAATGACCCGGAGTCGCGCGACCTCGTCCTGCGGCACTTCGCCAGCATCACGGCCGACAACGCCATGAAGGCGGGCCCCATCAATCCGCGGCCCGGTGAGTTCAACTTCGGCCCGGCCGACGCCTTTGTCGCCTTCGGCGAGGCCCACGGCATGTTCATCGTCGGTCACACGCTGGTCTGGCACAACCAGACCCCGGCCTGGTTCTTCCAGGACGACTCGGGGAAGGCGAATTCGCCCGCGGTCCAGATCGAACGGATGCGTAGCCACATCGAGACGGTCGCGGGTCGCTACAAAGGGCGCGTTCACGCCTGGGACGTGGTGAACGAGGTGATCGACAACGACGGTTCGTACCGGCCGACCTCGTGGGTCAACGCCGTCGGAAATGGCGACGAGCTGGTGAAGGCGGCGTTCCGCTTCGCCAGCCAGTACGCACCCGGTGCCGAGCTCTACTACAACGACTTCAACACCTGGAGGCCAGCCAAGCGGGACGGCATCGTGCGCATGGTGAAGATGCTCAAGGCAGCGGGCATCAGGATCGACGGGATCGGGATGCAGGGACACTGGGGACTCAACTACCCGACAAGCGAGTACATAGAGTCGGCGATCGACGCGTTCGCGGCCCTCGGCGTGAAGGTCATGATTACCGAGCTCGACGTCGACGTCCTGCCACTCACGCGCGAGGGGCAGGTCGTCGGCACCGTCATGAGCGATCCGCAGTTCCAGCTCGAAGAGTTCGAGGCCTACCTCGATCCGTACCGCGGCGGGCTGCCCGACGATGTGGAGCGGCAGGTGACGGCGCGATGGGCGGAGTTGTTCCGCATCTTCTATACCCGCAGGGACAAGATCGACCGGGTGACGTTCTGGGGCGCGCACGACGGTATGTCGTGGAAGAACAACTACCCGGTGCCAGGCAGGATGAACTACCCGCTGCTCTTCAGGAGGGACAGGCAGCCGAGGCCGGCGTTCGATGCCGTCGTTGCCGTGGCCGCCAGCGCCCGCCAGTGACTGACGGACCTGTCGCAGTTCGGGAGTCGCAGAACGGATTGAGTAAGCCTGCCATGGCAGGACGATGGACGACGCTGAAGGTGCCTTCCTGTCTATCTGTAGACCCGGTCCGGGAATCCGGGCGTGCCGTCAGTCGAGAGCCCCAGCGTCCGTCGCACCTCCATCATCCCGAAGCGTTGACGTTCGTGGACGACCGCCATCCCCTTGGAGAGCTTCGCGCGGGCCGCGGGCATGTCGGACACGATGCCCATCAGCCTCAGGGCGATATCGTCACCGGTCACCCTGTTGATGTCCGGGACGTACCAGTCGCCCAGGCCGATGTCGTTGAACATGTCGCCTTTGAACGAGTCCTCGGGCTGGTGCACCATCACGAACGGCGTGCCCGCGGCCGCGGCGAGCAGCGGCGAGTGATTCTCGAGACTCACCACCGCCTGTGCGCGTGCAAACAGCGACTGCGCCGCGTCGGGCAGCCAGTACCGGTCCATCACCACGACCTGGCCCGTGACATCGGCCGGCAGACCGTCCTTCAGCCACGGACCGAGCACCTCCAGGGCATAGATCGTTTCCGGGACCAGCGCCACCTTGTGCCCGGTCTTGCGGACGTAGGTCGTGATGGCCACCTGCAGCTTGGCGTGATCCGCCTTTCCGTAATAGTTGTTGTAGACCTCCCTGGAGTTGCCCTGTCGCGTTGGCGAGGTGTTGGGCGTCCAGCGATGGCGCGGCAGGACACAGACGAACCGTCCTGCCTCCAGACCGTGCGTCTTCATGAACACATCGGCCGACGCGTCGTCGCGGACCGGAAAGGCGAACGTCGTATCGGGCACGAACGCCTTGTTCACGCCGCGCAGATCCACCGTGATGGGCGCGCGGTTGATGGTCTCGTTGACGGTCGTCTTCGGGTTGTCCCGGGCAGCGCCGTCAGGACCATCAACGTCTTCGGCATCCATCAGACGCAGCGATGTCCGCTCGCGGGTGAACACGAAGCGGCACGCGCGCAGGGCTTGAACGTCGGTCGACGCGTCGCCGTCGGCGAAGTTCGTGAAGTTGAACGAGTCGGTGGTGGCGCCGAAGATGCCGATCGGCCTCTTGGTCCGCGCATGAAAGCGGAGCAGGTCGGCGCCGGCGTTCACGCCGGCACCCGATCCGACCACCATGATGTCGGCGGCGGCGACCGCCGCCTCGAGCGCGGGATCGTCGGCGCGACCGGCCTCGTCGAGTCTGCCGTAGACGACCTTCAGATCCGGGATGACCTTGCGGCTGACCGTTGTCGCGTCGACGCTCCCTTCGGGAAACCGGGCGCGCTGGGCAATCGTGCCGCGGAAGACCAGATCCTGCTGGGCCCAAAGGGTGACGGCGGCCTCGGGAATGTAGTGGCGCAGGAGCGCGAGCGCGCCGGGCACATGCCCGATGTCGCCGATGTTCACGATCGCCCAGGCGTTGCGCCAGAGGATGTTGAGGGGTCGCGTCTGTCCCGTCGCTGTCGTCGGGCTCGCCACGACCCCCAGCGCGGCCACGCTGGCCAGCAGTTCACGGCGATTCATCATGCAGGTCAAGCCCTCGGTCCGTTCGGATTGGTGTTGTGAGGGCAGGCTACACGAGGCGAAGCGGCGGTCGCAAGGTCTGGGCTGACGGTCCGCGGCGCCCCGGGCGAGGTATAGACTCGCGCGATGTGGCGAGTCGTGTTGGTCGTTGCGGCACGATGATTGTCATAGCGGGCGCCGTGACAGGCGCATCGGGCCACGTTCGTGCACTCGTCAAGCGCCGTACTGGGCGGAAGTTCCCGCCCAAGGTTCTGCGGGTGAACGTCTGACACGATTTCGGGTCTTGAGGAGGCTTGGACGGCGATAGCGACCGGGTGGTGAACGTCTGGCGGAGATTCGCGCCGACGGCCACGTCAGCGACAGTGCCACCCGTTGTCGACGAGCAGCTCCACGCCGTTGACCGCCCGGTTCTCGAGCAGGAACCGGGTGGCCCCGACGATGTCTGCCATTGTCGCGAGCCGGCCGGTGGGGGTCTGCGCTCGGTAGAACTCGACCGCCTCGGGCTTCTCGGCCCAGTACGGGGCGTCGCTCACGATTCCGGGATGGATGGAGTTGACCCGGATCGGCTTGAGCTCCTCGACCAGGGTCCGGGTCAGACCGACGACACCGCCATTGACCGTCGAGACCGTCGTCGAACCTGGGTACGGCCGCTCCTTCGCCATGCCGCCGAACAGCACGACCGAGGTCTCGTCCGACATCCGGTCGAGCAACGCATGGACAACCGCGGCGTACCCGACGAGCTTGAGCGTGACGAGCCGGATGGCGCGCCTCGATGTCGTACTCCTTGATGGTGTTCGCGTCACGGTCGATCGCGGCAAGCACGACGTACTGCACGGGACCGACGCCGGCGAGCGCCGCGCCGATCGAGTGAGGCTGCGAAAGATCAAATGTCGTGCCGCTGACCTTCGCCCCCTCCGCGGCCACGCCCGACGCCTCCGCGACGGCCGCATCGACGTTGCCCTGCGTCTGCCCGGCGAGGACGACCGAATGCCCGTCCCGCGCAAACGCCTTCACGATCTCCAGGCCGATGGCCCGCGTGCCGCCAACGACGACGACCGTACCCCTGTCCACCATCAGCCTCCTTCTTCGAGTCCGGCTTCGAATTTCTCCCAGGCAGGCGCCCACCGGTAGGCATGCCGAACGGGCGGCTGTGGTGCCTGTGTCTCGATCCAGCGCACGCGTTCGGTGCCCTCGTTCCAGAACCCGTGGACGCTGCCGACGCCCGCGAACACGACGTCGCCCGGGCGGAGCGTGTAGGGCGTGCCGTCGAGCTCGGCCGACACGGTGCCCTCGAGGAAGAAGTACGTCTCCTCGAACGGGTGGTCATGCGCCTGCGCGGCCCCGCCCAGCTCGTAGTCGACGGTGAACATCGTCAGCAGGTCGGCCCCGAACACGCGATCGACGAGCATCTTCACCGAGATGCCGCTGTAGGCCAGGATCGCGATGTCCATCCCGATCGGCGCTCGTCCGCGGGCCGGGTCCTTGACCGCGAGCGCCTCGAGCTGCGGTGGCGTGCCGGCGTAGTGGCCAACGAGCCGAAGCGTCGGGTTGCCAAAGGCCGGACGCTCGGCCCGGCCGTCGAGATCCGCGAGGTCGAACGGATCCCTGGCGTACCACGTGTCGCGCCTGCCGGCGTCGGGTGGCAGCCGCTGCGGCGTGTTGACCGACAGCCAGCGAACCGGGCCGCCGGCGCTGTTCCCGAGCGCGTGCCAGACGCCGATCGGGATGAAGACGTAGTCACCGGCCACCAGCCGATGGACGTGCCCGTCGAGATCGAAGAGCAGCTCACCATCGAGGACGTACAGCGCCTCCTCGACCGAATGAACGTGGCGCTGAATCCAGCCGCCGGGCTCCAGCGACCCGACCGCGAGCTCGGTATGGACGGCGCCCTGGACCGGTCCCACGAGGACCTCGCGCGACAGTCCCGACGCATTCGCGGAGGCGGGGAGGGGCGTGCTCAGCCGATCCCAGTCGACGCGGCCGACGAAATGCGTCATTCGAGCACCGCCTGGCCGACGGGCCTCACGGAGCCGTCGCCCTTGGTGACCTCGGTCGGGGCGGCCACGTCGGTCCGCTTCGCCAGGTCCCGGAGATCGGCCGGCGCGCGACCGAGGACGAACCACACCGCGTGCACCGGCTCGTCACCGGCATTCCACAGCCGGTGCGGCCGGCCCGAGTCGAATGCCACTGCATCGCCCGGACCAAGGATGTGCTCGTCGAACGCGATCGTCACACCGAGGCGGCCGCTGAGCACGTACCCCCATTCCTGGCCGCCGTGGCGCTGGAACTCCTGCTCGGGGCTGGACGCCCCGCCCACCTCGTAGGTCACGTACAGGAAATCGGCATCGGGAAGTGACGCCGTCGTCAGGCGCTCCCAGACCACGCCCGAAGCCAGCCGAATGGACTTCCGACCCGACTCGCGCTGGACCGGCCCCGCGGGCATCGACAGGTCGGCGGCGCCGGGTCCAGCCACCTCGGCGGGCGGTGACGGCCGGCGGGCGTCCGGGTAGACGAGCTCGTCGAGGGAGATGCCCAGCTCGGTCACGATCGCGTAGAGCGTGCTGACCGACGGCTTTGCGCGCCCCGTCTCCACCTGCGAGATGAGGCTCGGCGACACGCCCAGCCGCTCCGCCAGCGTGCGGAGGCTGAGACCGCGGGAGAGCCTCGCTTCGCGCAGCCGATCGCCCATCTCCCCGTATTCGAGCCCGTTGCCGTTCCCGACTGTGCGGCTCACGCAGCCTCCTTCGGTCGCGGATGGTAGCGGCTCATTCGACTGGCTCGAGGTTCGGCTGCGCGAGCCGGCCGCCGGCCAGCTGTCGAATGCGCTCCGCCGACTCGGTCGCCTGGCGCATCAGCCGCCCGGCATCGATATCGACGAGCTGTCCAGCACGTTTCACGAACCGGCCGTCGACCAGCACGGAGTCCACGTTGGCCGGCGTCACCGCCCGCACGATCGCCGACTCGACGGCCGCCAGCGGGCCGACGTTCAGGTCGTCCGCTCGGACGAGGAGGATGTCCGCGGCCTTGCCGGGCGTGATCGAGCCGACGGTGTCGCCGAGGCCGAGCGCGCGTGCCCCCGCGATCGTCGCGATCTCGAGACAGCGACGGAACGTGAGCGCCGGCAGGGACGAGCCTGGGCTGCCCTCCCATGGGATGCCCATGTTCCATGCGACGTTCATCGCCTGGAACAGGTCGACGGGGGCGATGGACGTGGCGTCGATCGAGAACGACACGTCGACCCCGTCGGCGAGCATCGACAGGAGCGCCGCCCGCGCATCGCCGGCGTCGCCGAGTCGCAGCTCGGAGTGGACGGCGTAGCTCAGCGGCGTCCGTGTCCGGGCGAGCGCCGCTCGATCGGCCGGGGTCGCGGCGAGGAAGTGGGCGATGAGGAACGCCGGCCCGAGGTATCCCTTGCGCTCCAGCCAGGTTGCGTCGACGGCCGTGGACGCACCCTGCACGGTGTGGATCGCCACCGGCAATCGGCGCGCCATGGCCTCGGTCATCTCGCGCTCGAAGGAAGCGACCGACCCGAGATCCGGTCCGCGAAGGTTGAGACCGAGATGGACGCGCGCGGCGAACCCGGGATCCGCGTCGAACCAGTCCCGCCGCACGCGATCGATGTCGGTGAAGTCGAGCGGCTCGTCGCCGGGCAGCCCGTCCCGGTGACCGTATGCGTAGCGAGCCCGAACCGGGATGTCGCGATGGGCCGACAGCTCGGCGTCGGCATGCTCGGGCGTGCGCGTGTTGTGCGACCAGTTGTGGACGGTCGTGATCCCGGCGTTGAGCGCTTCCGCGAGCCCGAGCGCGACACTGCGATAGAAGTCGTCCGGCTCGTACAGCGCGGCGGTGGCCCACTTCGCGGGGAAGTATTCGAAGTCGTCGGCGACGAAGTTCCGGCCGAGCGAGCTCCACATGTGCCAGTGCGTCTCGACGAGGCCTGGCATGACGATCATCCCCGCGGCGTCGACCGTCTCGACATCCCGGACGCCGGACACCGCGCCGACCTCGGCGATCCGCCCGTCGCGGACGAGGACATCGGCGCCGAGGCGCGTGCCGATGCCAGGATCGACGGACACGACGGCTCCGCCTCGGATCAGCAGGTCCCGGGTCTCCGTCATGCTCGCGCCAGCTCCTCCTCTGCGTGCAGCCCGACCAGCTGCGAGACGAGGGCGTCGTCAGCGCGAAGCTCGTCGGGCCTGCCCGTCCACGACAGGACGCCGCCATCGCCGATGACCGCGACGCGATCGGCCACGGACAGCGCAAGGTCGACGTTCTGCTCGGCCAGCAGCACCGCGTGGCCGCGGGTGCGAATGTCACGAATGCTCTCCCCGACGTGCGCAACCATCGCCGGGGACAGACCCTCGGATGGCTCGTCCATCACGATCAGCTCCGGGTTCGTCATGAGGGCGCGCCCGATCGACAGCATCTGCTGCTCACCGCCGGAGAGCGTTCCGGCGCGCTGGCCCGAACGCTCACCCAGCCGCGGGAACAGCTCGTAGACATGGCGGAGGTCCCACGCGCCAGCCGGGCCGCGGCGAGCCGCGATCGAGAGGTTCTCCTCCACGCTGAGCGACGCGAACACGCGCCGACCCTGGGGAACGAGGCTGATCCCGGACCGGACGATCTCGTGCGTTGCCAGCCGACCCAGGTCCCTGCCGCGAAAGCGAATCGATCCGGCCTTCGTGACGGGTGGACGCAGGCCGCAGATCGCCCGCAGGAGTGTCGTCTTGCCCATCCCGTTCCGGCCGAGGACGGCCAGCACCTCGCGTTCCTGCACCTCGAGCGAGACGCCGTTGAGGACGCGGGCGGACGCGTAGGCCGCCTCCAGGCCGATCACCTCAAGCACTGCTCGCCACCCGCCCGAGGTAGACGGCCTGAACCGTCGCGTCCTGCCGGACGTCGTTCGGCGTCCCGGACGCGATGACCCGGCCGTTGTGCATGCACAGCACGCGGTCGGCCAGACCGAGCGCCAGCGACATGTCGTGCTCGATGAGGAGCACGGGGATGGTCCGAGGCAGCGACTCGAGCAGCTTGCGAAGCCTGGCCCGCTCCGCAAGCGCAAGCCCGGCGGCAGGTTCGTCGAGCAGGAGCACCCGCGGCCGGCTGGCGAGCGCCATCGCGACCTCGAGCTGGCGCTGCTCCCCATGTGAGAGGTCAGCCACGCGGTCATCGGCGCGGTCCGTCAGCCCGACACGCACGAGCATCGCCCGGGCTGCCCTGCCGGTCTCGTCGTCCGCGGCGATCGGCCGCCAGAACCGCCACCGATCGCGCCCCGCGGTCTGGGCCGCCAGGCGCACGTTCTCGAGGACGGTGAGGCCCGCGAAGAGGTTCGAGACCTGGAACGTGCGAGCGAGCCCGAGCGCCGCTCGTCGATGCGCCGGCATCGTCGTCACGTCCCGGCCGAGGAGGTGGATGCGTCCCGCGGAGGGCCGCATCTCACCTGCGATCAGCCGAAACAGCGTGGTCTTGCCGGCTCCGTTTGGGCCGATGACCGAGACCCGCTCGCCCTTGCCCAGCGTCACGGAGACGCCATCGACAGCCACCACGCCGCCAAACCGGCGGGTGACGGCATCGACTGCAAGCGCGGGCGGGCCGGCGTCGGTCATCGCTACTGCTGGCCGGTGTAGTCGCGGCTGTACACCGGATTGCTCAGGAAGTCCTCCTTGCCGTACGTCCAGAACTGGCTGACGTCCTCGAAGGTCTCGTCCACCACGTTCCAGTACTTGCCGTCCGCGCGCGCCTCGACATGCTCCCGGTTGACCCCGCCAACGAGGTTGTTGGTGTCGTCGAAGGCGATCGGGCCGTAGACGCTGTCGTCAAAGGTGAGCCCCTGTGCTGCGGTGACGAAGTCCGCGCCTTCGACTGCGCCGCCTGTCTCCTCGAGCGTTCCGGCGATCACCTGGGCCATCAGGTACGAGCCGGCCGCGTAGAGCGAGGGGATCTCGCCGTGGCGCTCCTCGTAGGCCTCGACGAACTTCTTCACCTCGGCCGAGTCGCGACCCTCGGTCCAGTAGCTGAAGCTGATGATCCCGTTCGCCGCTTCGCCCTGATCGCGCAGGAGGACCTGGTCCGCGAAGCAGCAGTTGCCGATGAGCGGCACCGTCTCCTGCAGGCCGAAGCTTGTCCAGGCCTCCCAGAAGAGGATGGCGTCCGGGCCGCCCGCGGAGCCAACGAACACGACGTCGGGCTGCTCGGTCGATGCCTGGGTGACGTACGTCCCGAAGTCCTGCGTGCCGAGCGGGTGCCAGATCTGGGTCGTGATCGTGCCTCCGGCGCCCGTGAAGCCGGAGACGAACCCGCCGCAGCTCTCCCAGCCGAAGCCGTAGTCCGGGCAGATCGTGACTGCGTTGCGGTAGCCCTGGTCGTAGGCCCACTGGCCCGCCGGGAAGTTCGACTGGCTGCTCGTGTACCCGACGCGCATGACGAGCGGGTCGAACTGGCGCTGCGTGAGGTCGTCGGCGCCGCTGATGTGGAAGGAAGGAACGCCGGCGGAGGCGACGTAGTCGGCGACGGCGTAGGCCGTATTGGCCAGCACGGGGCCGGCCGTCATGTCGACGCCGACCTCCTCCACCAGGCGGCGTGCCTTCGTGAGCGCGACCTCCGGGTCGCCGGCGTCATCCTCGTACACGGTCTCGACCGTGACGCCGCCGGCGGTGTTGCCGTTGAGCTCCCAGTACAGCTCCCAGCCGCGCTTCATGTCGGTTCCGAGGGCCGCCACGAAGCCGGTGGTCGGCGAGATGAAGCCGACGGTCACGGTCTCGCCTGATCCGGTGCCCTGCGACGCGGCCGGTGAGGCTGCACCGGATTCGTCCGGCGATGCCGGTGCCACGGAAGCCGGCGCCACCGAGGCCGGAGCGGATGTGGTCGGGGATTGCGCCGCGCCACCGCAGGCGGTCACGACGAGGGTTGCGACGACGGCGAGTGCTCCGAATCGCCGGAGTCCTGGCCGTAGATACCGATCGACGCCCATGCGCGTGCTCCTCCTCACTGCGACCCTGATGGCCGCACGTCTGGTCCCCCGACGAGTGCCTCGTCCTCGAGCAACGACGGGATCGCCGCGCCCGAACTGGAGCCGGGCTGCTGCCGGCCACGAACGCCTCCTGACAATCGGTGCGTGATTGCGCCGACGACGCCGCCCGGTGCAAAGAGCACCACGGCGATGAAGACCAACCCAAGGAGCGTCGGCCACCGCTCGATGTACGAGCTCAGCCAGTGCTCGATCCCGACCACGATCCCGGCGCCCACCAGAGGCCCCGCGAGCGAGCCGGCGCCGCCGAGGATGACCATCACCACGGCCATCGCGGAGCGGCTGAATGAGGCGACATTTGGACTGATGAACTCGGCGTGCCAGACGGCCAGGACGCCCGCGACCCCGGCAAGAAGACCGGACAGGATCACGGCCACGAACTTCGCCCTGGTCACTGAGTAGCCGAGGCTCGACATCCGGGTCTCGCTCTCGCGCGTGCCGCGCAGGACGAGCCCGAACGGCGATCGCGCGAACACGTGCCGAAAGCCGACAGCAGCACCGAACGCCGCCACCGTCAGCAGGTAGAAGACAGTCGGGCTGGCCAGGGCGTCGGGTCGCCCGATCCCGGTCAGGCCGTTCTGGCCGCCCGTGATCGTCGAGAGCTTGAGGGCGAGCCCGTAGACCACGATACCGAGCGCGAGCGTGATCATCAGGAAGACGATCCCGCGTGTCCGCATCGTCGTGAGCGCGTAGACCGCAGCCACGACGAGCGTGACAACGAGGGCCAGGGCGAGCTGCGCCGGCAGGCCGATGCCATTGCCCGTCCCCCATGCGACGGCATACGCCGCGCTCGCCGAGATCCCGGCGTGCCCGATCGACACGAGACCGGCCTGTCCGGCGAGCATGTCGACGCTCGACGCGAGCAGCGCCGCGATGAAGGCGAGCGACAGCAGGGTGACGAGGTACGACGGGAGGATGAAGGCGGCGGCAACCGCGAGTGTGGACGCGCCGACGAGCGCACCGCGGCCGGCCTGGCGCCGGTTCACGTCGTCCGCCCGAAGAGGCCGGCGGGGCGTGCGACCAGGATGAGGGCCATCGGGGCGAAGACCGCAAAGTACGACAGCTCGGGAACCCAGACGCGCGAGAAGGCATCGATCAGGCCGATGAGGACGCTGCCCAGCGCGGCCCCGGCGATGCTGCCCAGCCCGCCGACGATGACCACGACGAGGGCGAACAGCAGGATCTCCGTGTCGGCGCCGGGCCGGATCGTGAGCAGGCCGGCCGCGATCATCCCGGCGGTCCCGGCCAGCACAGCGCCGACGACGAACATCGCGGCAAAGATCCGGTCGATGTCGATCCCCAGGGCCGACACCATCTCCCGGTCGTCGACGCCGGCCCGAAGCACCGCGCCGATCCGCGTCCGTTGCTGGACGAGCTGGAGCACGACCCCGACGACCACCGCGAACGCGATGACGAACAGCCGGTACGTTGGGTAGGTCACCGGCCCCAGTGGCGTCCCGCCGACGAGGGGCGGCGGCGGGTCGGCGGACCGCGGGTTGCCCCCGAAGACCGCGAGGATGAGGTCGGCGATGACGAAGGCGATGCCAACCGTGAGCAGCACCTCGGGGAGCTCCCGGCCCCGAACCCGTCGGAGCAGGACCCGCTCGGAGGCGAAGCCGACGATCCCGACCGCCAGTCCCGCGGCAACGATCCCGAGGACCCACACGCCCGTCGTGGCGGCGACCGAGATCCCGATCGCCCCGCCGAGGAGGTACATGGCGCCGTGGGCCAGGTTCACGATCCGCATGACGCCGAAGACCAGGGTGAAGCCGCTGGCGACGAGGAACAGGAGGGCCGCGAACGTCAGGCCGTTGAGCACCTGGAGGGCGAGGAACTCTGGCGACACGCGATGCTCCTGTTGCCGGAGGCGGGTGACGCGGGTCGGCCCAGTGTAGTGCCACTGCACACCTCGTCAAGGTGTGGAGCAGCATTGAATTCGAGTGCCCGCGGAGGCATACTCCGAGGACGCACTGGCTGTTCGTCCCGGACTCTTTCGGCGGCCCTCGCGATCGGGTTCGCCGTCATCGCAAGGAGAGGATGCTGTGAGCGCCGTCGACGCAGCTGCCCCGGTGGCCGCCTCCACGAGCCCGGTGCTCGGCTCCCGCCCGTTTGCCTCCCCCGGATCGATGACGGTCGACTGGGAGGAGCGCGTCGAACCCGAGCGGCTGCGCGACGTACCGGTTCGGACGTGCCCGCGAGGCGCTGGCCGCATCCGACCTCGGCGCGATGCTGCTGTTCGACTTCAACAACATCCGATACACGACGAGCACCCACATCGGCGAGTGGGCCCGCGACAAGATGACCCGGTACGCGCTGCTGACGCGCGGCGGGACGCCGCACCTCTGGGACTTCGGGTCGGCCGCGAAGCACCACCGGCTCAACTGCCCGTGGCTGCCGCCGGAGAACATCCGCGGCGGGATGGTGGGACTGCGCGGTGCCGTCGCCCCCGAGCCGGGCCTGTTCACGGGCAGCGGCGCGCGAGATCGCCCGCGATCCTCGCGCCGAGGGCGTTGCGGACATGCCGCTCGGGGTCGACATCGTCGAGCCGCCGATGCTCGCGGCGCTCGAGGCCGAGGGCATCACCGTTCGCGACGCGCAGCAGGTGATGCTCGATGCACGCGAGGTGAAGTCGCTCGACGAGATCATGCTGCTCAACACGGCCTGCGCCATGGTCGACGGCGCGTACCAGCTCATCGCCGAGCAGCTCAAGCCCGGCATCCGCGAGAGCCAGCTCGTCGCGAACGTGACGAAGCTCCTGTTCGACATGGGCTCCGAGCACGTCGACAACATCAACGCCGTGTCGGGCGAGCGCTGCAGTCCCGCACCCGCACGTGTTCTCCGACCGGCTCATCCGGCCCGGCGACCAGGCGTTCTTCGACATCATCCAGACGTTCGTCGGCTACAAGACCTGCTACTACCGGACGTTCGTCGTCGGCACGGCGAGCGATGCGCAGCGCGACGCCTACAAGCGGGCACGCGAGTGGATCGACGCGCTCGATCGAGCTGATGCGGCCGGGCGTGACCACCGACCAGGTCGCGAGCGTCTGGCCGAAGGCCGAGGAGTTCGGGTTCGACAGCGAGATGGAGGCTTCGGCCTCCAGTTCGGGCACAGCGTCGGGCTGTTCCTGCACGAGCGGCCGATCATCAGCCGGCTCAACTCCCTCGACCACCCGGTCGAGCTCAAGGAGGGCATGGTCATCGCGCTCGAGACGTACTGCCCGGCCAAGGACGGCGTCTCGGCCGCCCGCATCGAGGAGGAGGTCGTCGTCACGGCGAACGGCCCCCAGGTCATCACCCGCTTCCCGTCCGCAGGAGCTGTTCGTCGCCAACGCGTACTAGAGACCGAGGCGAGGCACGACCGCGCCTGCCGTCGGATCGCGACGACCGGCCTCCGGCTGTACCGGATCATGGTCGAGTGCCGGCAGTTCGAGGTCCGGGCACAGGAGCTGTTCTTCGAGGGGCTCGTCCGGGGGACCACGCATCTCGGCATCGGGCAGGAGGCGGTCGCCGCCGGGTTCGCGGCGGCCATGCGCGAAGGACGACTACACGTTCTGCACGTACCGCGGCCACAACCACACGCTGGCCCGCGGCGTGCCGATGGCGCCGATCTACGCCGAGCTGTTCGGGCGCGGCACGGGTCTGATGGGCGGCAAGGGCGGCTCGATGCACCTCACGTCGGTCGAGCACGGGGCGATGGGCTCGTACGCGATCGTCGGGCGCGCACCTGCCGATCGCGCTCGGCGCCGCCTGGTCCGCCCAGTACCGCGAAGTCCGGGCAGGTCGCGGTCTGCTTCTTCGGCGACGGCACGACGAACATCGGCGCGTTCCACGAGGCGCTCAACATGGCCGCGGTCTGGAAGGCGCCGGTCGTGTTCGTCTGCGAGAACAACCAGTACATGGAGTACACGGCCGATCGAGGACGTGACGGCGGTGGCGCGGCCGGCCGCGGATCGTGCCGCGGCCTACGGGCTCGAGCCGATCGTGGTCGACGGCAACGACGCGGAGGCCGTGTACGAGGTCGCGCAGCGGACCATCGAACGGGCACGGGACGGCGAGGGGCCGTCGCTCGTCGAGGCGCGTCACGTACCGCCACGGCGGCCACTCGCGGGCGGACCCCGGCAAGTACCGGCCCGACGACGAGGTCGAGGCGTGGCTGGCGCGAGGACCCGATCCCGCGACTACCGGGCCCGGCTCGTCGCGGACGGCGTCGACGAGGCCGAGCTCGACGCGATCGACGCGGCCGCGGCCGAGGCCGTCGCCGCCGCAGAGGCCGAGGCCCGGGCCGCGCCCGAGCCGTCGGCCGGACGTGCTCGAGACCCAGGTCTGGGCCGACGGAGGCTCGCGTGGCGGAAGCTGCCCATGGCGGAGCTGACGTACCGCGGCGGCGGTCGCCGCCGGGATCGCCCAGGAGATGCGGCGCGACCAGAGCGTGGTGCTCGTCGGGGAGGACGTCGGCGCCGCCGGCGGCGTCTTCAAGACGACCGAGGGGCTGTTCGACGAGTTCGGTCCCGAGCGCGTCCGCGACACGCCGATCAGCGAGCAGGCGATCGTCGGCGCCGCGATGGGCGCCGCGATGACCGGGTCTGCGGCCGATCGCCGAGCTGATGTTCAGCGACTTCTTCGCCGTCGCCTGGGACATGGTCGCGAACCAGATCGCGAAGACCCGCTACATGACCGACGGGCAGGTCGCGCTGCCGCTGGTGCTCCGGACCGCGAACGGCGCGGGTCTTCGGTTCGGCGCGCAGCACAGCCAGAGCGTCGAGAACTGGGCGATGGCGATCCCCGGGCTCAAGGTCGTCGCGCCGTCGAACCCGGCCGACGTGCTCGGGCTGCATGGCGGCCGCCATCCGCGACCCCGACCCGGTGATCTTCTGCGAGCACAAGGCGCTGTTCGCGATCAAGGGCGAGGTGCCCGACGGCGAGCACGTCGTCCCGCTCGGCAAGGCCGCGATCGTCCGCGAGGGGCACGCGACGTGACGATCGTGGCGCTCGCCGCGATGGTGCCGCGCGCCGTCGAGGCGGCCGAACGGCTCCAGGCCGAGCACGGCATCTCGGCCGAGGTCATCGACCTGCGCTCGCTCGTTCCGCTCGACGTCGCGACGATCCTCGCCTCGGTCGAGAAGACGAGCCGGCTGTTCACGGTCGAGGAGAACCCGCGGCTGTGCGGCTGGGGCGCGGAGATCGCCTCGATCGTCGCCGACGAGGGGTTCTACTCCCTCGACGCGCCGATCGTCCGGATCACGACGCCGCACGTCCCGCTGCCGTCGGCCGCGGTGCTCGAGGACGCGGCGATCGCCGACGGTGGACCGGATCGTCGAGACCGTCAAGCGGCGGCTCGACGCTGCCGAGCGAGGCGCGACGGTGACGACGCGTCGCGCGTGCTCGGGACCGGCCGCATGGGCTCGGCGATGGCCGGGCGCTGGCGCCGCGGCGGGGTTCGAGCTCGTGCTCTACAACCGGACCCCGGAACGGGCACGCGGCGCTGGCTGCGCGGAGCTCGGGCGCACGGCGGCGGCGACGCCCGCCGAGGCGGCGGCCGATGCCGACGTGGCGATCTCGATGCTCGCCGACGAGGCCGCGGTCGAGGCCCTGTACGGCGGGCCGGACGGCGTCGCTGGCGGGCGCTCCGGCCCGGCGCGGTCGCTCGTGGACCTGAGCACGGTCGCCGCCGGCCACGATCCGCTCGCTCGCGGCGGCGGTCCGCGCGCCGGGGCGCCGGCATCCTCGATGCGCCCGTCTCGGGCAGCGTCGCGCCTGGCGGAGCGCGGGCGAGCTGACGATCATGGTCGGCGGCGACGAGGCGGACCTGGAGCGGGCGCGGCCGGTGCTCGAGCCGCTCGCGAAGCGCGTCTTCCACGTCGGTCCGCTCGGGACGGGCGCCGCGATGAAGCTCGCCGTCAACACCGTCATCTTCGGGCTCAACCAGGCGCTGGCCGAGGGGCTCGTGCTCGCGGAGGCGGCCGGCATCGACCGCGCGCTCGCCTACGACGTCCTCGCCGCGAGCGCGGCGGGCGCCGTACGTCGGCTACAAGCGGGCCGCGTTCCTCGATCCCGACGGCGACGCCGGTCGCGTTCGCGCTCGAGCTCGCGGAGAAGGACCTGCGGCTGATCGCCGAGCTTGCCGGCGACGTCGGGCTCGGCGATGCCCCAGGCCGCGACGAACCTCGAGGTCGATCGCGGGCCGCCGAGACGTCGGACGGCGGCGACGCGCGACTTCTCGACGCGTCGCCGAGCCACCTGCGTGACGGAGCGGCCGGCGGTGACCGAACGGCCGCTGACGGAGCGAGCCACGGGCACGCGACGCAGCGACCACGACGCAATCGGATCGAAAGGAGGGAACGAGCGTGACGGACCGAATCCTCATCAAGGGCGCGATCGTCCTGACCCAGGACGCCGCGCTCGGCGAGCTGCCGCGACGCCGACATCCTCATCGAGGGCGACACGGATCGCGGCGGTCGGGCACGAACCTGGCGGCGGCCGGCGCGCGAAGGTCATCGACGCCGACCGGCGACATCGTCATCCCCGGCTTCATCGACACCCACCGGCACACGTGGGAGACGTCGATCCGGACCTGCGCGCCGGACTACACGCTGGTCGCCTACTTCAGCGCGATCCTCGACAAGTTCGCCCCGAACTACCGGCCCGACGACGTCTACGCCGCCAACCTGTGGGGCTCGCTCGAGTGCATCAACGCGGGGATCACGACGCTCGTCGACTGGTCGCACATCATGAACACGCCCGACCATGCCGATGCCGCGGTCCAGGGCCTCCAGGACCGGGCATCCGATCGGTCTTCGCGTTCGGGTTCCCGAACACGTCGATCCAGTCGACTGGTGGTTCGGGCCGGACTACGCGCGGCAGCGTCGAGCGCATCGACGGCGACGAGGCGCGGCGGATCCGGAAGCAGTACTTGAGCGACGACCAGGGCCTGATCACGATGGCGCTGGCCACGCGGGGCACGAACTTCTGCAAGCCCGACGTCGTCCGCTACGAGTGGGAGCTGGCCAAGGAGCTGGGCATCAACATCACGGTCCACGTGGCGATGGACCGGTTCGGCTACACGAAGATGCAGCTCGCGGCCCTCCGGGAGATGGACCTGCTCTACCCGAACACGACCTACATCCACGCCTCGCACCTGCACCGAGGACGAGTGGAAGCTGGTCGCGCGACTCGGGCGGCAACGTGTCGCTCGCGCCGCAGATCGAGCTCCAGATGGGCCACGGCTGGGCGCCGGCGGCGACGGCCTCGCGCTCGGGCATCCCGGTCGGGCCTGTCGTCCGACGTGGCGACGACGGCCTCGTCCGACCAGTTCACCCAGATGCACGCGATCTTCGCCTCGGAGCGGGGTCGCCGGCACCAGGCGGCCTGGGACGAGGACCTCGACGGCGACTCGACCGACGCCGGACCTGATCACCGTCCGCCAGGTGCTGCGCTGGGCGACGCTCGATGGCGCCAAGGTCGCCGGCATCGCCGACCGGACCGGCTCGATCACGCCGGGCAAGAAGGCCGACCTCGTGATCATCGACACGAAGGCGCGTCAACGTCGCGCCGGTCATCGACCCGGTCGCGGCCGTCGTCTGCGCGGCGGACATCTCGAACGTCGGACCGTGCTCGTCGACGGCCGGATCGTGAAGGACGATTTCCGGCTCGTGGCCGAGCTGGACGCGGCCGCGGCAGGCCGTCGAGGCGTCGCGTGACTACCTGGTCTCAGACGTTCGGCGAGCCCGAGCCGGGCTGGCTGGTCAGGGGGGCCAAGCCGGAGGTCGCCGCGGCCGGGTAGCTCCGCATTCGGCCCGCGTCGCCCGCGTCGCGCGGACCAACCAGGCCAGAGGTTCACCCACGGAACCTTGTGCGTGATCCGGCGGCATCCTGGCCACTCGCGCGACCCGTCCCGTGCGTGGGGTCGCCGCCCCGCCCCTCTCGGAGCGTCGAAAACCCAGCCGAAGGTTCTGCGGGTGAACGCGTGACAGGAGATCCGACGCCGAGGGGTCGGCCGGCGGGATAGCGACCGGCTGGTGAACGTGTGGCCGAGACCCTGGGGCGCAACTCCCGCTTCGTTGCGCGGTAGGAAGATCGGCGCCAGGAGACGCCCGTCGATGGGCTCAGACCCGGGTCAGCAGCCTCGAGAGGAAGGCCTGGGTGCGTTCGTCCTGGGGCGCATCGATCACCTGCTCGGGCGGGCCGCCCTCCACGAACACGCCCTCCTCGATGAAGTAGACCCGGTCGGCAGCCTCGCGTGCGAACGCCATCTCGTGCGTGACGACGATCATCGTGGAGCCCTCGTGGGCCAGCTCGGCCATGACGTGCAGCACCTCGCCGACGAGGGTCGGGTCCAGGGCCGAGGTCGGCTCGTCGAAGAGCAGCACCTTCGGCTCCATCGCAAGTGCCCGTCGCGATGGCCACGCGCTGCTTCTGGCCCCCCGACAGCCGGGCCGGGTGCTCGTCCAGCTTGTCGCGCAGGCCGACCTTGTCGAGGAACCGCTCGGCCGTGGCAACCGCTCGGTCCTTCGGCACGCCCTTGACCCGGGTCGGTCCCTCGATGACGTTCTCGAGCACGGTCATGTGCGGGAACAGGTTGAACTCCTGGAAGACCATCTGCGCCTGGAGCCGGATCTGGCGGATCTGCTCGCGATGGTGCTTCGATCGAGCGCCGAGGGGATCTGCCTGGACGCGCACGTTGGCCACCTCGACCGAGCCGAGCGTCGGTTCCTCGAGGAAGTTCGTGCAGCGCAGGAGCGTGCTCTTGCCCGACCCCGACCGGCCGATCAGACAGATCGTCTCGCTGGGGTAGACCTCGAGCGTGATCCCACGCAGCACGTGGTTGGAGCCGAAGTACTTCTCGACATCGGTCAGCCGCACGATCGCCTCGGCGCCGGCCGGCGTCAGCTTGCCCGGCGCCGCGAAGGGATCGCGATGCACCTCGGGGTAGGGCGTCGTCATGTGCGGCGGTCGCTTTCGGCCATGCGCTTCTCGAGCCAGTCCTGGCCGACGGACAGCACGATCGACAGGATCCAGTAGACGAGCGCGGCCAGCAGGAGCGTCTCGAGCGAGCGGAACTTCTGGGAGCCGACCGTCTGGGCGCGCCAGAGCAGGTCCTGCAGCCCGATGATGGAGACGAGCGCCGAGTCCTTGACCATCGCGATGAACTCGTTGCCGATCGCCGGCGTCACGATCCGGACGGCCTGCGGCAGGACGACCCGACGCATCGTGAGCCGGTCGGTCATCCCGATTGCGGCCGCCGCCTCGATCTGGCCGCGCGGGATGGCCTGTACACCGGCCCGGAAGATCTCGGTCATGTACGCGCCGTAGTTGAAGGCGAGCGCCACGATCCCCAGCACGATCAGCGGGACCTGGGCGAAGCCTTCCCAGACCTGGGGCAGGGCCGCGTAGACGAACAGGATCTGCACGATCAGCGGCGTGCCGCGCACGAGGGAGACGTAGAAGCTGGCGATCCCGTAGACGACCGGGTTCGAGCTCAGCCGGCCGAGCGCCCCCAGCACGGCCAGGAAGGTCGCGAAGATGATCGACGCGACCGCGACCACGACCGTGATCTGAACGCCCGCAAGGATGTACCCCTGCCACTCGCCGAGGAAGACCGGATCGATCTTGTCCGCCGCGGCCAGGCCGCCGATGATGACCGCCAGAAGGACGAGCCAGGTCGCGAAGAAGATGACCCGGAATCGAAGCCGGCTCTGCCGCCTGTGGCGCGCGACCAATTCGACGACCGCCTCGCTCGACAGCCGGATGCGCTGTTCCTCGAGCCGGCCCTGCGCCGCGCCATGATGCCCGAACCCCACAGGATGCCTCCCCGGGATACGACGATGGGGGCGCCTCTCGACGCCCCCATCGGTTTCAGGTCAGGACCGGCTCATTCCGGTGCCGGAACGGTCAGATCCAGGCTGAACCACTTCTCGGACAGCTCCTTGAGCGTCCCGTCCGAGCGCATCTCCTCGAGGATGGCGTTCACCCGCGTGACCATGTCACTCGGGTCCGGGCCGGCCTTGTCGAAGGCGACGGCAAGGGGCTCGGCGTAGACCGGGTCACCAAGCGCCTTGATGCTCAGGCCCTCGTCGATCGCGCCCTGCACGGTGGTGGACGAGCTCAGCCAGGCGTCGAAGTCGCTCCGGCCCGACTCCCAGCTCTCGGCGCAGTTGCGGTCGGTCGGGAGCGCGACGACCTCGATCCCTTCGGGGGCCGCATCCGGCGTCTTCGTCCCGAAGTCGAGCGTGCCCTCGATCCACTGCTGATAGGTGGTCGAGCTGCCCACGCAGACCTTCTTGCCCGCGAGGTCCGCGACCGACGCGATCGTCGAGTCGGCCTGCACGGCCAGCTGTGCCGGGGTGTAGTAGTAGGGCTCGGTGAAGGCGATGACCTTCTCGCGGTCGGTCGTGATCGTCATCGATCCGACGCTGAAGTCCCAGCGCTCATTCCAGTTGCCGGCGGTGATCGCATCCCAGCCCGGCGTCTCGAACGTGATGTCGACGCCGAGGCGCGTCGCGATCTCGGTCCCGACGTCGATGTCGAAGCCTTCGTAGGTGCCGTCTGCCTTGAGCGACGACTGGGGCGGGTACTCCGGATCGGTCGACATCGTGATCGACCCGGCATCGAGCACCTTCTCCAGCAGCCCGCCCGCGACCGGGGCCGCGGACTCGGCCGCCTGGCTCGCGGGAGCCTGGCTCGTGGGGGCCTCGGACATGGCCGGCTCACTGGCCGCTGCCGTCGGGGTCGATGCAGCGGCGCTCGGGCTCGAGCCTCCGCCACCGGTACAGGCCGAAACGGCGAGCGCGGTCAGCGCCAGCAGGCTCAGCGAGAGACGGCCGTGCCGCCACAAGGAACGCTTCATGTGCCTCCTCTAGTGCGCACCGCCGTCATTGGGTCGGCGGCGGCTGCCCCCAGGTCCGTACCGTTCGGATGCGCGGCAGTGTCGCAAACTTTTCGGGAACGCGCGTCAATTCCCCGGCATGATGCCCCGATGCACGTTGCCCTCGTGTCGGACACGCACCTTCCGCGGTATGGCCGACGGCTCCCCGCGATGCTTGTTCGCGGCATCACCGAAGCGGGTGTGGAGCAGATCCTGCACCTCGGCGACTTCACCGAGCCCTTCGTCCCGGCGCTGTTCGAGGCGCTCGCCCCGTTCGATGCCGTGGCGGGCAACAACGACGGGCCGGAGCTCGTCGGGCGGTTCGGTCGCGAGAAGGTCATCGCGCTGGCGGGCGTGCGCATCGGGCTGACGCACGGTGACCTGGGCCCTGGTCCCACGACCCCGGAGCGCGCCCGCCGGACATTCGAGTCGCGCTCGGTCGACGTCGTCGCGTTCGGGCACAGTCACGCGCCGCTGGTGAAGCAGGTCCCGAATGGGCCGCTGCTGGTCAATCCTGGCTCGCCGACCGACAAACGGCGCGAGTACCGCTACTCGTGGGCGCTGCTCGAGGTCGGCGACGGACCGCCGCGGGCCGAGATCCGGTTCTTCGAGGACCGCTCGGCCTGAGTCGAGGCCGTCAGGTGGGGTCGGCGAGGTGGCGCAGCGCGGCAAACGTGGCCCGAACCTCGGCCGCCGTCGATGCATCCAGCGCGCCGCGCGCCGCATCCCTGAGCGTGGCGGCAGCTGATCCCCGGATCGCGCGACGGACGGGGGCCAGGCTCGAGTCGGCCATGCTCAGCACCGTCACGCCGAGTCCCACCAGCGCGAGCGCGGCGACGGGATCACCGGCCATCTCGCCGCAGACGGAGAGCTCGACGCCGGCCGCCTCGGCATCGGCCGCGGCTGATGCGATCAATCGAAGCATCGCGGGATGGAGCGAATCCCGGTAGCGCTCGAGCGACGGGTTGCCGCGGTCTGCGGCGAGCGTGTACTGGAGCAGGTCGTTCGTGCCAAGGCTCGCGAACCGCAGTCTGCGCGAAGAACGTCCGGGCGACGAGCACCGCTGACGGGATCTCGAGCATGACCCCCAGGTCCACGTCGCCGTGGGGCACCCCGGCGGCCGCCAGACCGGCCCGAGCTTGCTCCACGAGGTCGAGCAGGATCGCGACATCGGCGGCGTCGGCGACCATCGGTGCCATCACCTTGACCCGCCCGGTCACGGCCGCACGCATCGCGGCCCGGAGCTGCGTGACGAAGATGGCGGGCTGCTCGGGCGCGAGCCGCAGCGCGCGAACGCCGAGGAACGGGTTTGCCTCGGGCGGAATGGGCAGATAGGGGATCGGCTTGTCGCCACCGACGTCAAGCAGCCGGATCGTCACCGGCCCGGGTGCAAAGGCCTCGACGACGGCCTGGTTCGCGGCCGTCTGCTCATCCTCGGTGGGCGGTGACGAGCGTTCGACGAACAGGAACTCGGTTCGGAACAGGCCCACGCCACGCGCCCCGCGCGCGACGGCCCGCGCGGCCTCCGCCGGCGTGCCGATATTGGCCAGCAGCGTCACCTCGACCCCGTCCCGCGTGACGCAGTCCAGCCCCGCCTCCGCGAGCGCGACCTCGGCTGCGGCGACGGCCGCCCGCCGTCGACCTTCGAGTCGCTCGCCGGCCGCCTCGTCGGGCTCGAAGACGACCTCCCCAGTGCCGCCGTCGATGACGAGATCCGCGCCGGCGGTCCCATCCGTACCGTGAAGGAGCCCGCGGACCCCGACGACCGCGGGGATCCCGAAGGCGCGGGCGAGGATGGCGGCGTGCGAGGTCGCCGACCCGGCCTCGAGCGCGAGCCCGAGCAACCGGTCCCGCGGCAGCCCGGCGGCAAGTGACGGCGGGATGTCCTCCGCGACAACAATGGCGGGCCCGTCGAGCGTCACGGCACGCTCGAGACCCGCAAGCCGGTAGGCGATCCGCTCGGCGACATCGAGGACGTCCTCGGCCCGCGCGGCGAGCAGCTCGTCACCGAGTGCGCGCAGCTGGTCTGCAACGGCAGCCGCGGCCATCCGGATCGCGCCGATGGCATCGTGTCCATCGCGGATCGCCTGGGTCGCGGCGTCGAGCAGCGAGGGATCCTGGGCCATTGCGGCCTGGGCATCGAAGATCTCGCCCTCCGCCGCACCGGTCGCGGTGAGCTGGGAGGCCAGCGCCTCGAGCTCGGCCGCGGCCTCGTCCCGTGCTTCGATCAGGCGTTCGACCTCCGCGTCGGCGGCCTCGGGCGCTATCCGGCCGCCGACCGGGGCCTGCGAGGAGCCGAGCCGAACCCACGGGCCGCGCGCGACGCCCGTCGATGCGGGCACGCCCCGCAGCGCGCGCATGGAGCTCAGGCGGGCGTGGTCGAGGCGGGGAGTGCCTCGAACCGGATCTCGGCGTCGAACGGGTCCTCTCCCGCGATGTAGGCCGGCTCGGGGAGCATGCCGTAGCCCCCGATCGCATCAGTCCAGCGCAGCCCCTTGCACGTCGCCGTACCGCGCATGCCCTTCGCATCGGCCGTCTCGATCGTGACGATGCAGCGCGACGGGTCGTAGGTGGTCCAGTGCTGCCCGCCCGACACGCGGTCGAGCGTCACGAAGGCGCTGCTCCCGAACACGCTCCCCGTCGCGATGCCGGACACGCGCAGATACCAGCCGTCGCCACTCGAGAATGTCGCCTCGCCGCCAAGCCACTCGTCCCCGTACATCGCGGCGCTGCCGAGCTCGCCCAGGGTCATCTCGGCGTCGTCCCCGATCGTCACCCCGGCGCTTCCCTCGATGAACGTCGCGATGGGCGCGGGCGGGAAGTCCCCGGGATCGGTCATGTCGTAGCCGTAGAGGTATTCGCAGCCGGCGAGGGCGACGACGACCGCGCCGAGCGCGAGGCTCAGGCCCGCAGCCCGGCTCGCGCGAGCCGAACCGCCCCGGGCCATCTCAGAGCCCGCTGTACGCGTGCAGGCCCGAGAACCAGAGCGATCCGGAATAGGTGATCAGCACCATCACGAAGCCGAGCACGAGCAGCAATGCTGCCGGCCGGCCCGCCCACGAGCGCTGGTTTCGCGCGTGGAGGTAGACCGCGTACGTCAGCCACGTGACGAGCGCAGCGGTCTCCTTCGGGTCCCAGCCCCAGTAGCGCGACCAGGCGATCGAGGCCCACCAGGAGCCGAGGATGATCATCGTCGCGAAGATCGGAAACCCGATGATCACGGCGCGATAGGCGACCTCGTCGAGCACCTTGTGCGACGGGAGCCACGAGAACCGATCGGTCGTGCCCTGCACGAGGTAGCCGACGCCGGCGGCAAAGCTCGTCGCGAAGATCCCGTACGAGATCACCGCCATCCCGACGTGGATCGTGAGCAGCGGCGGGTTCTGGAGCGCGGGCTGGAGCGGGTCGATGGCGGATGGGAGGCTCGAGGCGTACAGCAGGAGCGCGAACGCCACGCCGACCGGGATGAAGCCGATCGAGCCGATGGCGTACCGGCGCTGCAGATAGAGGTATCCGCCGACGATCGACGTCGCGAATGCGGCGCTGAACTCGTAGAGATTGCCCCAAGGTCCGCGTCCCACGAGCACGCCGCGGATGGCGAGTGCAGCGGCAAGGGCGGCGAACCCGGCCAGGACGAGCCCGAGCCCGAGACGGGACAGCGGGCTGGGTGATCCAGCGAGGTCGGGACCTGCGGCACGGGCACGCTCTCGACCGGACACGAACGACCCGGTGACGACGCCCGCGTACGCAGGCTGCTGGCGGGCGGGCACGAGGTTGAGCGACCGACGGCCGTTGGCCAGCATCACGGCGTGGCCGACGTGTCCGGCAAAGCCGAGGCCGACGAGGATCGTCCCGAGCGAGTAGAGGGCGAACGAGACCTGTTCCATGCGTTGCTCAGGGACGCGTGAACGGCGTCATTGGTTGCGGCCGCTCACGCGACGGCCGCACCGCCCGGCTTTGCGCGGCCACGACGGACCGTGACGCCCCGGTTCTCGATCTTCAGCACGAGCCCGCAGTTGCCGCACGTGTCGATCGCCGCAGCGCGGCCGACGCCGCACATCGGGCACGTGACGGCGAGGTCCTGGCGGCACACGTCGCAGCGCGTCGTCCCCGAGGTGTAGACGAGGGCGTCGCGACGGCACTGCGGGAGTCCGACCGGGTACACGGGCTGGCCGCCCTCGTCGAGCAGGGCCTGCTTCGGGCCTTCCTCGTAGCTGACCTTCACGCGCGGCTTCCGGACCTGGTAGATGAACGTGCCGAGCATGAAGAACGTCACGAGCGGGCCGACCACGCCGAGGAAGATCAGCAGCGGCAGCAGGGCGATGACAGAGTTCCAGTCCGGCATCACGAACAGCGACGTGACGTCGAGAAACGTGTTCCAGAGGCCCTCGAGGGCGTCGATCAGCATGTCGTCCGCATCGTACCAGCCAGTGTCGCGGATCGGCGTCCGGGTGAGGGGTCAGAGCGGCGGTCGATTGCCCCGCGAGCGGCGGCCCGGCGGACGGTGCCCGGGACCCCGTTTCGTGGTGGCGCCACGGCCGGGCTGCCAGCGCGGCGCGTCCTCGTCATCGACGTCCGGGGGACTCGGCGAGCGAGCGTTGCCGGGACCCGGTGACGAGAGCTTCCGCGCCTCGAGCCGGCCGAGCAACCACGCCGCGCCGGCCGATCGGGCGCCCCGGATCCGGAGCCGGTTCCGCAGGTCGCCGTCGTCGGTCACGGCAAGGACACCGGCCGTCGCTGCGCCCCCCTCCGTGCCCGCCACCTCGTCGACGAGCGAGAGAATGACGGCGTCGGCGCTCCGTGCGCCCGAGTAGCGCACCCGGACACCTGCCGCAATCCGCTCGCCGCGCAGGCCGTGCTCGGGCGGGCCGTCGAAGACGATCTCGATGTCGATTCCGGCCGGGATGATGCCGCGCAACCGTCCGATGAGGGCCGCGGATGGCAGCCGCTCCGCGCTTCGGGAGAGGGCGTGGAGGAGGTTGGTGCCGTCGACGATGAGGCGTGACGTCGCCTCGAGCGGGTCGCGCGGTCGACCGCTCATCGAGGCTGCTGTCGCTGCGGCTGCGTCACGGCCGCCTATTGTGCGCTGATCCGCTCCGCCAGCGTCCCGAGCATGGCCATCGCGGCCTCTGGTCGCTCGGTGAGGATCGCGCGGAGGCCCTCGCCCCCGATGACGAGGCCACGGACCGGCGTCTCGGCAATGACCGTCGCCGCGCGGGGCCGGTCGCGCAGGACTGCGAGCTCGCCGATGTGGTCGCCCGCCTCATACGTTCGGAGCAGGCGCTCCGTGTCGCCCTCGGTGCGGACGACCCGGACACGACCGTCGACCAGCACGATCAGCTCGTCGCCGCTGTCGCCTTCGCGCACGAGCGCCTCGTCCTGCCCGTAGAGCCGTTCCGTGGCGGTCGCGGCGAGTCGTTGCAGGTCCTCGGGGTCCAGCTGGCTGAAGAGGGGTACGCCGCGCAGGAACAGCATGCGATCGAGCTCGCCAAGCGTCCCATCGGTATCCGCCATGGTCGGTCCTCCGTTGTGCTGCATGGGGCCAAGCCTGGAGCGGACGGCCGGATCGGGGTCGTTGCCGGCCCGCGCCGCGAGTGCGGCCTGCTGTCGCGCGAGCGCCTCCGCGCCGGCGCGAATCGCGATCGTCCGAAGCCACGGATCCGGGTCGTCCATGAGCTCGTGCACGGCGGCGTCCGCTGGCGCGCCGGCGCGCGAGCCGTCGCTGTCGAGCAGCCCCACGATCCCCTGGGCCAGCCGCCGGTCACCCAGCGCATCGATTGCCTCGATCGCCTGGGCACGCGTGTCGGGATCGGGCGAGCGCAGACACCGACGCAGCAAGCCTGACGCCTGGGGCGCACCAAGCGCTGCAACCGCAGTCATCAGCTGGTCCTCGATTCGGCGACCGCGTCGATCGACCACGACGCGCAGGAACGCGAGCGCAGGGTCGTTGGCCCCGTCGCCGAGCGCGGTCGCGTGCCGTCGAAGCGCGCTCGCGCGCTCGACGCGTCCCAGCGCCCAGGTCCGGATCGGCCCGCGGCTCGTGGCGCCGGCACCGGCCAGTGCGAGGACGGCAGCTTCCTGCGCGCGCTCCGAGCCACGACCCAGGATCTCGACGAGTGCCTGGGTCGCCGTTCCGTGGCGTGCGATGGCGGCGGCTGCCGCGCGACGGACGGTGCCGGCATCGTCGTCGAGCGCGGCGAGCAACGCCTCGGTGGCCGCCTCGCCGGCCGGAAGAGCGCCCAGGGCGCGTGCGGCGGCAGCACGAATGCGCGCATCCGGATCACCGAGTGCGGCAGTGAGGGTCGCAGCCGGGGCCAGGTCCCCGAGACGGCCCGCAACGTCGAGGCCCGCGAGGCGCGTGGTGACGTCGCTCCCTCCCAACAGCTCGTCGAGTGCCGTGCGCGCACCGTTCGTGTCGCCCGACGCGGCGAGTGCGGCGACCCGCTCTGCTCGCACAGCGGGATTCGACTCCGCGGCGAGACGTTCGGCTGCTGCACCGGCCCTGCCTGGATCGAGCGTGGCGATCGCACGCAGCGCGGCGGCGCGGACCTCGGGGTCGTCATCGGCCAGGCGTTCCGCCAGGGCATCGGTCGCGTCCCGACTGCCCAGGCGCCCGAGCAGGTCGGCAGCAAGCCGGCGCGTGCCGGCCGCCGGATCGCGAAGGGCCGCCGCGAGCTCGTCCGACACCCCGGGCGCCCGTCCGAGTGCCTGGAGGCCGGCGCCGCCTTCGAGGACCTGCTCTGCGAGGCCGGCCCGCAGCGTTCGGACGAGCGCCTCGCCGTACCGCCGGCGGATCCGAGCCACGACCCAGGTCAGGGCGAGGGCCGTCAGCAGCCCCATGAGGAAGATCGGTGCCTGGGTCGCGCTGAACAGCGCCGTCGCGACGAGCAGGAGCACCCCGGAGAGGCTGATCCCGAGCTGTCCGGGCACGCCATCGATGAACGCCAGCACCTGCGGCCGCCGGTCCGACGGCACGACCGTGAACATGGCGCTCCAGGCCGCGTTCGAGAGGCTCCGTTGCGCGACCTGCTGCACGACGACGAACCCGACCGCCGTCGCGAACGTGAATTGGACGAGCCACGTCGCAAAGCCGAGGAGGTAGACCACGGGCAGGATCAGTGCCGCCGTCGCGACCCCGAACCGGGCGTACACCCGGTTGGCGAGCGCGAGGGACACGAAGAACGACACGGCCGTGACCCCGGCCTGGATGAGTCCGACGGTCGTCGCGAGACCGGCTTCGTCGCCCTCGAATGCGCGCTGCAGGGCGCCCTGGTACGGGAACGTGACCGAGAACAAGAGGACGGAGAACAGGACGTACCCCACGGCGACGAGGCGAAGGAGCGGAGAGGCGCGGACGTCGTCGAAGCCGCGCCGGAGCTGTGCCCGGAGCGACACCCGACTCGGGGCCCTGCCGGCTCCCCGTTCCGTGCCTGCTGGGCTGCCCGGTCGGGCGCCGACGATCCGCGCGACGAGGGCCACGGCCGCCACCAGCAGCACGGCATCGAGCACGATGAGGTTCTCGGTCCCAAGCACGGAGGCGAGCGGACCCGATGCGAGGGTCCCGACGAAGCTGCCCGCGATCGCCGCGCTCGTGCACAGCGGGAAGAGGCGCTTGGCCTGGCGCACGTCGAGCGTCGTTCCTGCCACCGTCCAGACCACCGTGAGCAGCAGGGCGTTCACGACGTTGACGACGACCCAGAGCAGTCCGTAGACGGCGACGGTGTCCGCGACGGCCGCCACCCGGAGCACGATCAGCGTGCCGGCAAAAGCCACGAGCAGCCCGACGAAGAACGGACGTCGCGGAACTCGCCCGATCGCGGTCCCGTAGCCGAGCGCGACGACCAGGCTCACGAGCCCGAGCGCGATGAACAGCCAGGGAAGGGAGGCCGCTCCGACGCGGTTGAGGAAGAGCGTCGTGACGGCCACATCGCCCAGCCCGCGACCGGCCTCGATCGTGGCGAAGAGCGCGGCGAGCAGTCCGACGAGGCGTCCCTCGCCGGCGCGGACCGCGAGCAGGCCCGCGCCGAGCCTCACCCGGGGGAGCCGTCCGGGACGGCCACGTCCACGATTGCCGGAAGCTCCCCGCGCGCTCGGACGTCCTCGAGGAACGCGAGCACCTCGGGTATCGACATCTCCGCCCCGCGGGCCCGGGCGCCGGCGAGCTCGGGGCCTGCAAGTGCGGCATCAAGCTGCGCGGCCGAGAAGCCGACCTGTAGCCAGCTTTCGACGTCGAGCGGCGGCCGGTACCCGAGCCGGCGTGCGTGCGCCACATAGGCGCCCATCGCGACTGCCGCCTCGTCCAGCTTTCCGGTAAACAGGAGCAGCATCGCGCCTGCGCGGAGTCCAAGCGTCGCCGATGCCGTGTCGCCCATGCGGTCCTGCAGGTGCAGGCCTCGAAGGCCACGGGCAAAGGCGTCGGCGAGCTTGCCTTCGGCCACGTCGATACCCGCAAGCCCGGTGGCCGCGAGCGCGACATAGAAGTCATCGCCGTTGCGCTCGAAGCGGCCGAGGGACGTTTCGACGATCTCGCGCGCCCCTGCGAAGTCGCCGGCCGCCATGTGGACGTAGCCCATGATCCAGTGGAGCCTCGCGAGTGAGCGCTCCTCGCCCAGCTCGAGGTACAGACGGCGCGCCTCGTCGCGAAGGGCGATGAGCTCCATCTCGGGCCCGTCCGGCCGGAACTGCGTGTGCATGTAGTTGAAGAGCGCGTCCGCGATCGCCCTGGGGTCTCCGACCGCTCGAGCAATCCGTACCTGCTGCGCGTAGTGGGCGTCGGCACCAGGCACGTCTCCCGCCCACCAGCGCAGACCGCCAGCTGCGTCGTGCGCACGGGCGCGCCAGAGGGTCGGCGGATCGGCACCAGGCATCTCCAGGACGCGGGACGTTGTCGCCCACCCCTCGGCCATCCGCCCGCGGAACTGCCAGTAGCGCCACAGCGCGGCGACGAACCGGTGTGCTGTCTCGGCGTCGCCTGTCTCGATGGCCCAGTCGATCGCCGCGGTCGTGTTCGCGTGCTCGGCGGTGAGCCGGTCGAGCCATGGGACCTGACCTGTTCCCGGCATGTGGCGGGCCGCCTCCTCGGCGAGCTCGAGGTAGGTCGCTGCGTGACGGGCGCGGACAGCCTCTGCTTCGCCCAGCTCGGCCAGCCGGGCGCTCGCAAACATGCGGATGGTCTCGAGCAACCGGAAGCGCGGGCCGACGGCTGCGGGAACGGCCTGGACCAGGCTTTGGTCGACGAGGACGGACAGGCCGTCGATCGCCTCGACACCCGGTTCGAGGGCTGCACCGGCAACGGCCTCGATCTCGTCGAGCTGCGCCCCACCTGCAAAGACCGACAGGCGGGCAATCAGCCGCTGCTCGGACGGCTCGAGCAGGTCGTGGCTCCAGCCGATCGTGGCATCGAGCGTTCGCTGTCGTTCGGGCAGATCGCGCGAGCCGGTGCCGGGCAGGTCCAGCCGGCCGGCCAGTCGGGTGGCGATCGTCGCCGTGCCCAGCAGCCCAAGGCGAGCCGCCGCCAGCTCGATCCCGAGCGGCAGGCCGTCGAGCCGCCGGCAGATCTCGGTGATGGCCTGGAGCTCGTCGATCCCGGGCTCGAAGCCGGGCCGCACGCGCCCGGCGCGCTCGACGAACAGACGAACGGCGTCCGCACCACCCGCGTCCTTGTCAGCAGCGGACTCCGGCATCGCCAGCGGCCGCACGGCGACTTCCTGCTCCATCGAGAGGCGGAGCGGCGCCCGGCTCGTGACCAGCAGCGACAGTCGTGGCGCCGCGCGCGAGCAGGCCCGTGAGGATCGGGGCGGCTTCGATGACCTGCTCGAAGTTGTCGAGCACGAGCAGGACGGACCGTTCGGCGAGGAACGACGTGATCCGGTCGAGCGGCGTGCTGTCGGGCGCCTCGAGCAGCGAGAAGGCTGCCGCGATCGCGCCCGGGACCAGGGCCGGATCACGGACGGTCTCGAGCGGCACGAACCACACCCCGTCATCGAAGCGGCCGGCCTGTGCGCGCGCAAGCTCGATCGCCAGGCGCGTCTTGCCGGTTCCGCCGGGGCCGGTCAGCGTGACGAGACGGTGGGACGCAAGCAGGCTGGCAGCCTCGCTCAGCTCGCGCTCGCGCCCGATGAAGCTCGTCAGGGGCACGGGCAGGTTGCCGCGCGCCGCCTGACCGCTTCGGATTGCGGGGAACTCGGCGGGCAGGCCCGGGATGACGAGCTGGTGGAGGTGCTCGGGCCGCCGAGGTCCCGCAGGCGGTGCTCGCCCAGCGATCGCGTCTGCACTGTGGGCGGAAGCCCGTCCTCGACGAGGGCACGCGTCGCGTCGGAGAGCAGCACCTGCCCCCCGTGGGCGAGCCCCGCGATGCGCGCTGCCCGATGAACATCGACGCCCACGTAGTCGTCGCCTCCGAGCGTGCCAAGGCCCGTATGGAGGCCCATCCGGACGCGGATCGGTTGGGCGATCGGCCATGCGGCGGCTGCAAGCCCGCGTTGCGCATCGACGGCTGCGGCCACGGCGGCCGGTGCGTCGCGGAACAGCACGAGGAACGAGTCGCCCTGCGTGCCGCGTTCGACGCCGCCATGCCGTCCGAACGCCTCCCGAAGCACGGCGTTGTGATGGTCGAGCACGTCGGTGAAGACGGCGGGACCGACGTCCTGGACGAGGCGGGTGGAGCCCTCGATGTCCGAGAACAGGAACGTGACGGTCCCCGTCGGCAGCTCGCGAGCGGTCATCGCCCGAGGATACGGCCACGGCGTCGGCCGATCAGGTGCCCTGGGCGATGGCTGCTCCCGATATCAGCCCTCGTACTCAACCTGGAACTATTGAGCGTGACCCCTTGTCGATCCAGGGCCAATCGTGCACCCCTTTGTGCTCATTCATGCGGAATCGATCAGCAGGGCGAATATCGGCGGGCGAGCGGGCCGCGGTGGGGGCTCGCGTGGACCGGGGGCTTCGCCCGCGACCGGCCGGGGCTCCACCTTCGCCCGCCCGGCCCCACAGCCCTGCCTCCGCCCCAGCTCCGCTACGATCCGCCGCGTGAGCCTCCTCCTGCTGGTCGACCTCGACGGGGTCGTGTATCGCGGCGCCGACCCGGTTCCAGGGGTCGCGGCCGTCCTCGCTGCTCGCGCCGCGGCAGGCGACGACGTGGTCTACGTGACCAACAACTCGATGCACTACCGGGCCGACTACGTGACCCGACTCGCGTCGATGGGCGCACCCATCACGCCAGACACGGTCGTCTCCTCCGCCCGCGCAACGGCGCTCTTCGTGGCCGAGCAGGATCCGCCGCTGCGGCGCGTCCTCGTTCTCGGGGCCGGAGGGCTGGAACGCGAGGCGCGCGATGCGGGGCTCGAGGTGGTGACCGCGGCCCACGCGGCCACCCGCATGCAGCAGGAAGGGATCGACGGCTTCGCCGCCGCCGGGTCCCCGGACGCTGTCCTCGTCGGCCTCGATCCGAACCTGACCTATCTGCGGATCGCCGCGGCCGCCGATTGCGTTCGGGCAGGGGCCCGCTTCTTCGCGACGAACCGAGACCCCGTGTACCCGACGGAGCGCGGCCTCCGACCGGGAGCCGGCTCGCTCGTCGCCGCGGTGGAAGCAGCGACTGGTGTCGTGCCGACGTCGATCGGGAAGCCCGCCCCGCGTCTGCTCGAGATCGCCGCACACGCCGTGGGTCGTGACCCGCGCGAGGCGATCATGATCGGCGACGGGATCCTGACCGATCTCGCGGCCGCCAACGCGCTCGGGGCCAGGTGCGTCTTCATGCTGACCGGCGTCTCGACCCGCGAGCAGCTGCGCGGCCTCGCACCGGCGGACCAGCCCGCGGAAGTGGCCGAGAACGCGGACGAGCTCGCCGCCGCCCTCGACCGCCTGGCGGCCGCGGAGGTACCCGCCGGCGCGGGCTGACGGAACCGGGCGGCACCGTCGCAGCGTCTCGCCGCCATGAAATCCCTGACGGCCCTCGTGGCCCTGCTCTTCGTCGTCTCAGCGTGCGGCAGCGTCACGGCCAGTGCCGGCCCTTCCGGCACCGCCAACCCGAGTGCCGCGCCGAGCCAGCCGCCGCCGGCCGCCGCCGGACCCGAAGGACCGTGGCAGCTGACCGGCGGAACCGTCAACGGCGCCCCGCTCGTCCTCGTCGAAGGGCGGCCCGTCACGTTCATCGTCGAGGGGAAGACCGTCGCCGGCCAGTCGGCCTGCAACCACTATTTCGGCGAGTTCGGGCTCCAGGACGGACAGGTCCGGCTGACCGGGCTCGGCGGCACGGAGATGGCCTGCGACGAGCCCACCATGACCCTCGAGGCGGCCTACATGGCGGGCCTCGCCCTGGTCGAAGCGGCGACGATCGCCGGCGACAGCCTCACGCTCGGAGGCCCCGGCGTCGAGCTCCAGTTCGAACGGCTTCAGCCACCGCCGACAGCCGAGATCGTCGGAACGGGCTGGCTCCTCGAATCGGTCATCGCAGGAGATGCGGTCTCTTCGACGGTCGGCGAGCCGGCGACCCTCATGCTCAACGCGGACGGCACCCTGACCGGCTCGACCGGCTGCCGTGCGATCACCGGACGCTATGTCGTGACCGGTGCCGAGATCACCTTCAACGAGCTGTCGACCGAGGGCGAGTGTCCGGCCGAGCTCGCCGGGCAGGACGCACACGTCATCGAGGTGCTCGGCGATGGATTCCGGGCCGCGGTCGACGGCCAGGCGCTCACGCTCTCCGACGCCAACGGCAAGGGTCTCGGCTACCGGGTGCTCGCCGCCGAATAGCCGCCGGCCGAAAGCTCCGGGACGCCCGCCGCCCACGTATCGAACGACTCGCGGAGCGGCGCGACGGCCGTCTCCTCGCCGAATGCCACGTCCAGCGCGTGCCGGTTCATCGCCCACAGCTCGGGCAGCGTGACGCCGATCCGCTCGACGGCCCGGACGTATTCCTCCGACAACGTGATGTCGGACACGGTCGTGTCGTCCGTGTTGAGCGTCACCGGGACGCCGGCCCGGTGGAGGCGCGCCAGCGGGTGGTCGGCCACGGAGTCCACGATGCCGGCCTGCGCGTTCGAGGTCGGACAGAGATCGAGGGTCACGTCGCGCGCGATGAGCTCCTCGCACAGCTCGGCGTCGTCGATCGTGCCGGGACCATGCGCGATCCGCTCCGGGTTCACGACGAGGGCACGGCGGACCTGGGCGGCGCCGCCCCACTCCCCGGCGTGCAGCGTGATCCGCAGGCCGCCGTCCCGTGCCGCTTCGAATGCCCGCGCATGGACGAGCGGGTCGGGGAATGCGGCCTCTGGCCCGGCCAGGTCCCACCCGATGAGGCCCTGGTCCCGGAACCGGACCGCCGTCTCGGCGAGGACGAGATTGTCGGCCGGGTCGTGCGAGCGCAGTGCCGTGCAGATGAGCCGGACGACCGTGCCGGTTCGCCCGCCCGCCTCGGCGGCACCCCGACACACCGCCGCGATCCCATCGGCGAGCGACAGCCCGCCCGCCACGTGGAGCAGGGGACCCCAGCGGATCTCGACGTAGCGCACGTGCTCGGCGGCCTTTGCCTCGACCAGCTCGGTCGTGATGCGCTCGAGCGCCTCGGCGTCCTGCATCAGGGCGATCGGCAGGTCGAACGCGCGGAGGAGCTCGGCCTGGTCCCGGCACCGTTCGGGGGCGACGAGGGCGTCGAACATCCCGGCCCAGTCGCGCGGTCCGTCGACACCCCGTGTCCGTGCCAGCTCGAGCGCCGTGTCGACGCGGAGGGAGCCGTCGAGGTGCAGGTGGAGCTCGGCCTTGGGCATGGTCTCGACGAGGCGCCGAAGCGGCGGACCGGACAGCGTGGCGCGGGCGGGTTCGAGCATGACGCGATGCTACGATCCCGGGCCATGAACGACCGGTCGGGCGCGCACCCGCTATGCCCGCGCCCGTGACCCGAGTGGGGGGCCTCGCCCGCGCACTCGGGTTCACGCTGATCGCGCTGCTCGTGGCGGCAGGCGCCTCCGGCATCGTCGTCGGGCTCGACCACGTGCCCGGCACGCCGGCACGCGCGGAGCTCACCTGGGCCGCGGACCGGGCAGCCGCCGCGGACCTCGATCGTGCCCAGGCGGGTCTCCTCGCGCTCGAGCCGCAGCTTGCGGACCTGGGCGTCCAGGCCCGGGGCGCGCTCGCGTCGCTGGCCGGCCAGGACCTCGATACGGTCGAGTCCGCCGTCGACGAGGGATCGCGGCTCGTGGCCCGGACCCGGGAGGCGGCCGCAACCCTTCGAGCGCAGCTCGCCGACGTGCCAGGGATCGACGGCCCCGCGGCGCGGCTCGTCACCTCGGACGCGGTGAGGGATCGCCACGCGGCCATGCTCGAGGCGTTGGATGCCACGGAGGGACTCGGCCCGGCCTGGGCCAGGCTGACCGTGGGCGCGATTGCCGCCTCGCGCCTGTCCGAGCTCCTGGCAGACCACGATCAGACCATGGTTCGCGCCGTCGAGGCAGGTCGTGCGGCCCGGTACGACGAGGCGAACGCCACGATCGACGAGGCGACGGCCCTCCTCGACCAGGCGGATGAGCTGCGGCGCCAGCTGGCCAACACGGTCGACGTGACGACGCTGGTCGAGTGGCTCCGCCGCAACCGCACGTTCGACGATGCCCTGCGGACGCTCTACTCGGCGCTCGACGCGTCGGGCGGGCGGAGCAACCCTGCCGTGCGTGAGGCACTCGCCGCACAGGAAGCAGCGCGCGACCAGCTGCCGCCCGACACACGCGGTCTGATCGTGATCATGGCGGAGATCGGCCGGGGCGGGCTCAATGGTGCGGTCATCACCATCGAGAAGGCGCGGGGCAGCCTCGCCGCTGCCATCGTCGACCTGACCGTGGAGTCGCCCGCTCCCTGACCCCGCGGCGGCCCGCGGGTACACTGCGGGCCACTTCCATCCGCGCGCGCAGCCCTTCCGCGCCGTTCCTCGCCTTCCGGAGGTTCCTGACCCGATGCAGATTCGCGTCGTCCCCGATCAGCCCTGGGATGTCCAGGCCGACGTCCTGGTGGTGCCGATCCTCGGCGAGCCGGCCTTCGATGGTCCGCTTGACGAGATCGACCGGCGATCCGGCGGCGAGCTCCGATCTCTCGCGGCGTTTGGCGAGATCCGGTCGAAGCGCTACGCGACGTCGCTCGCCTCGGCCGGGGACCTTGCTGCGGGCCGTCTGTTGACCGTGGCGGCCGGTGACGCAGAGGAGCTCGATCGCGAGGCCGTCGTCCGCGTCGCCGCATCGGCCGAGCGACGCCTTGGTGGTCGCGAGGTACATCGCCTCGCCATCTGGATCACCCCGCTTGCGGACGCCCTGGCCGACGGCGCGACGCGCGTGGCCGAGCTCGTGGCCCGTGGCGTCGTCGAGGGCTCGTATGAGCCGCAGGCCATCTATCGCGACACGGTCGAGACCGCGCCGCCGATCCTCGACGAGCTGATCATCGTCGCGCCCGGTGCCGACGTGGGGGCCCTGACCGCCGCCGCGGAGCGTGGCCAGATCATCGGAGAAGGGGCCAACTTCGCCCGCGACCTGTCGAACCGGGCCTCGAACGACGTCTCCCCGGAGGTGCTCGCCGACGAGGCACGCGCGGTCGCCGAGCGCAATGGCCTGTGGATCGATGTCCTCGAGCCCGACCGGGCCACCGAGCTGGGCATGGGCATGTTCATGGCGGTCGGCCGTGGCAGCGACAACCCGCCGCGGATGATCGTCATGCGCTCGGGCGGGGAGGGGGAGACCGACGCCCTCGGACGACACCTTGCAATCGTCGGCAAGGGCGTCTGTTTCGACTCCGGTGGGATCAGCATCAAGCCGTCCGACCGGATGGAAGAGATGAAGATGGACAAGACCGGTGCGTGCACCGTGATCGCGGCCATCGAGACCGTCGCCCGGCTCGCCCCGGGCACCCCGCTGCTCGCGCTTGCCCCCGCCGTCGAGAACATGCCCGGCCCGCATTCGACGCGGCCGGGGGACATCGTGACCGCGATGAACGGCAAGAAGGTCGACATCACGAACACCGACGCGGAGGGCCGTCTCATCCTCGGCGACGCGATGGTGTACGCGGAGCAGCTCGGCGCCACGCACCTCGTCGACGTCGCGACGCTGACCGGCGCCGTCGTGCGTGCCCTCGGCCACCTCGTCACGGGGGCCTTCGGGACGCCCCAGGACTTCTACGACACGGTCACGGCGGCCGGCGCCGCAGCGGGTGAGCGCTACTGGCAGCTCCCGCTCGTCGAGGAGTACCGGGCCGAGATGGAGAGCTGGTACGCCGACTTCCAGAACGCCGGGACGGCCGATGCGGGCCTGATCCGCAGCGCCCTGTTCCTGCGCGAGTTCACGACGAAGCCGTGGGTCCACCTCGACATCGCCGGCTCGGCCTACTACCGCAAGCCGACCCCCTGGGCGCCTCGCGGCGCAACCGGCACCTCGCATGCCACGCTCGTGGAGCTGGCGCTCGCCGGCGCCCGGCCGAGCTAGCCGGGCAGGGCGGGCCGGGCCGGTCGGACGCTCGAACCCTGGTCGTGACGCTCGATTCGCCGCTCGTCGCGGCTCTCTGTGCGCTCGCGGGTGCCCTCCTCGGCTACGCGTCGGACCGGTTCGCCGTTCGCTGGCCCGAGCACGATCCCGAGGAGGCCGAACAACATCCGGCGGGCCGGGCAGTCGGCTGGCGGACGCTGGTCGTGGTGGCGGTCTCGGCGGTGGCCTTCGGGCTGCTTCCTGGACGGTTCGCCGACGAGCCCTTCGGCCTGGTGCTGTTCGGTGCGTGGTTCGTGACCCTCGTCATTGGCCTCGCAACGGATCTCGATCAGCGGTTGCTCCCCGACGTCCTCACGCTGCCCGTCATCCCGGTCGCGCTCGTCGTGGCCGTCGTGGGATTCAACCCGCTCGTTGGCGCTGGCTGGGTCGGGGCCGTCATTGCGGCCGTGCTCATCCCCGCAATCCTGTACCTGCCCTCGATCCCGTTCGGGGCCGGCGCCTTCGGCCTCGGGGACGTGAAGCTGCTGATCGGCGCGGGGCTGCTGCTCGGGCTGTCACGATCGGTCAGCGGCGTCGTTGCCGGCCTGCTGCTGGCCGGGCTCGTGCTCGTGATCCTGCTCGCGGCGCGGCGGATCGGGCGCCGGTCGTACGTCCCGTTCGGGCCATTTCTCATCATCGGGGCGCTGTGGGCCGTGCTTCTGCTGCCGAACCCCTGACCACCCCGGACCATCGTTCTAGTCCGAATGCAGGTTGTAACGGGGTAGACTCGACCGGCTAGAATGCCTGACAGCCGGTGCCGCTCGAGCAGGTGCTCACCTCGAACGGCGCTCACCCGGTTATGGTCAGCAACCGTCAACGCGCACGCGCAGGCCCCGCGCGAACAACGGAGTCCCGTCACGATGATCTCCACGAGTTGATGCGAGTTCGCGAGCAACAGAAGACCGTCACCTGGTCCTCGTCGAGCCGACCCCCTCGGCCAAGCCGCCGACTCCTCCTCCTGATCCTTGCCCTGCCGATGTTGCTCGGCTCGATCGGCGCTGCGCCGAACGCCCCTGGCGCACAGGCTGATGAGCTCTCCGACGCACGCGCCCGCCAGAGCGCGCTCAAGCGCCAGATCAAGCAGCAGCAGGCGCAGGTCGCGCGCCTCAACGGGATGCAGAAGGGGCTCGCGGCGGATATCTCGGCGACCAAGACCGAGCTCAAGGCGATCAATGCCGACCTCGCGACGGTCAAGAAGAAGGTCGCGCGCATGGTCATCCGGATCGACGAGGTCCGGACGGCCTATCAGGGGCTCGTCTCGCAGGGACAGGTGCTCGGCGCCTCACTGGCGCGGGTCGAGGCCGAGGAGACCAAGCGAGCCGCGGAGCTCGCCGCCCGCAAGCGTGAGCTGAGCGAGCGCATTCGCAGCGCGTACGACACGGATCGAACGTCGCTCCTCGAGACGTTCCTGTCAGGCGGCACGTTCACGGACCTGCTCGCCGAGGCGAGCTACATGATCGACGTCGGCGAGCAGGACAAGGCGCTCGCCGAGCAGATCGAGCGTGACCAGGCCCTTCTCGCCGCGATCCACCAGACCGTCCAGGAGACCCGCGGTGCCAACGAGGTGCTGCGACAGGAGACGCGTGTCCAGAAGTTGGCGCTCGACAAGAGCCTCGTCGAGCTCAAGGAGGCACAGGCGCAGCTCAAGAAGCTGGAAAAGGCGGCGCAGCGACAGCTCAAGAAGCAGAAGAATGCCTACGCCGAGCTGATCCGGAACAAGAAGAACGTCAAGGCGGCGATCGCCAAGGCCGAGGCCGGCCAGCGCGCCCTTGCCCGCCGGATCGACTCGATCATCGAGAAGCAGCGTCGCGCCGGCAACATCCCGTCGAAGTACAACGGCCAGTTCCGATGGCCCCTGGTCGGCTCGATCAGCGGCGAGTTCGGCTGCAGCAGCTATCCGGGCTACGGACCGGGCAATGGCTGCGCCCACTTCCACAACGGCATCGACATCGTGGCCCCGCACGGCGCCCCTGTCCGGGCAGCGGGTAAGGGTGTCGTTGTCTACGTCGGGTGGAACTTTGCGGACGGCGCAGACCCGGCCTGGATCGTGATCATCGCGCACTCCTCGAACCTGAAGACCTGGTACGCCCACATGGAGCCGCGCAACCCGGTGAGCGTCGGCGAGCGGGTGAGCGCGGGTGACGTCATCGGGTACGAGGGGAACACGGGGAACTCGACGGGCTCGCACCTGCACTGGATGGTCGAGCTGAACGGCGCGTGGAAGAACCCGAGGCTGTTCCTCTAGGTCCGCGCGGACCCGGCGCCACCCTGCCCCTCGCGGTCGGGCGTGCCGTGGCGCCGAGAGCAGTGACGGCTCAACCCGTCCCATCCGCCTGGGCGCCCGTCGGTCCGGCACGCTGGACGGACCACGCCGTCCCGCCTGCCGCAGGACGGCACGAGACGCGCGACATCCATCACAGCTCCCGCCGGACGGCAGACGGGCGGACGAATTGCGCTCGAGCGTGGCCCGGGAACCGAACGGACACGGGCCGGCGTCATTCTCGTGCCACGAGAGCAGCTGCCCGTTGTGGGCGAGGAACCGTCCAGGTTTTGCCCGCTCACGTCTGCGGTTCTCGCCCCACGAGATGATCGGGAGAGCTGAGCCCGGGATGGGTCCGCTGCTCTCGCCTGACGAGAATCCGGCGCAGGTACTGCCACGAAACGTTGACCCAACCACAATGCCCACGGTGCAGGCTGCACCGGGGCCCCGTGCTAGCATCGAGCTCCAGACGCAGACGCCCCAGCTAGGGAGTGGATCCGGGCGTGAAGACGACGATGGCGGTGATCCTCGCGGGCGGCGAGGGCGAGCGGCTCTCGATCCTGTCGCAGAAGCGCGCCAAGCCCGCGGTGCCGTTTGGCGGCAAGTACCGGATCATCGACTTCACGCTGTCGAACTGCGTCAACTCCGATATCACGAACGTCGTCGTCCTGACCCAGTACAACCCGCGGTCGCTCAATGACCACATCGGGCTCGGCCGGCCATGGGACCTCGACCGCAACTACGGCGGCGTAAAGCTGCGCCAGCCGTATATCGCCCGCGGCCGGGTTGCCGAGTGGTACCGCGGGACCGCGGACGCCGTGCTCCAGAACCTGAGCGAGCTCGAGCACAGCGACGCGGACACGATCCTCGTGCTGGCCGGTGACCACATCTACAAGATGGACTACCAGCCGTTCGTCCAGGCGCACCGACGCCGCCGGGCCGATGTCACGATCGCCGTCCGACGCGTCCCCCTGGCCGATGCCTCTCGAATGGGCGTCCTCGCCCTGGACGACAGCGATCGCGTCATCGAGTGGCAGGAGAAGCCGAAGCAGCCGAAGAGCGACCTCGCGTCGATGGGCGTCTACGTCTTCTCCAAGAAGGCCCTGCGGAAGTGGCTCAGCGACGACCTCGCCGACTTCGGGCGTCACGTCATCCCGGCGATGCTCGATGGGGGCGCGCGCGTCTTCGGCTACCACTTCGATGGCTATTGGCAGGACGTCGGGACGATCCAGTCCTACTGGGAATCGAACATGGCGCTGCTGACCGACGCGCCCGAGTTCGACCTGTACGACACCGACTGGGTCATCCACACCCGGTCGGAGGAGCGCGCGCCGGCCAAGATCGGGCCAACCGCACAGGTGCACCGCAGCCTGATCAGCCACGGCTGCCAGATCAACGGGACGGTCGTGAACTCCGTCCTGTCGCCGGGCGTCCGCGTCGAGAGGGCGCCGTCGTGCGCGACTCGATCATCATGTTCGACTGCGTCATCGGTGCCAGCGCGGTCGTCGACCGGGCGATCCTCGACAAGGAGGTCGTCGTGGGCCAGGGAGCCATCGTCGGCGACGGACCCGATTTCGATCGCCCCAACAAGAAGGAGCCGAACCGGCTCAACACCGGGATCACGGTGGTCGGCAAGCGGGCCGTGATCCCGCGCGGCGCCCGGCTGGGGCGCAACGTGAAGATTGCCGCCGACGCCAGGGCCGTCGACTTCACGAGCCGAATCGTCAAGTCGGGCGAGTCGGTCGAGATCCGCGATCCGGTCCGGCGCCAGGCCGTCGACCTTGACGGGGCGTCGGCGGGAACGGCGACCGCAACGCCCCCGGCCGGTACCGCGGCGGGTGGCGGCGGCGGCAAGCGGGCCGATCCCGAGCCCTGACCCAGCCGGGACGCTCCGCGGCAACTCGGCTAGACTCCGCGGGCTATGCCATCCGCCAATCGCGGCGCACCCCCTGTGCGCCCGGCCGATGTCGAGGCGTGGTTCGCGGAGCTCGGTCTTGACCCGCTCGAACGCGCTGACCGCTCGTCGGTCACCAGCTGGGATCTGGTCCTCGACGGTCGTCGCCGCTTCGACCTTCGTGTCACGGTCATCCTCGACCCGGCCCTCGGGCTGATCTGCTGGGCGCACTACGCGCCCCCGATCAACGACCTCTTCCGCAAGTCGTACCGCAAGCTGCTGCGCTGGAACGACGAGTTCCCGTTTGCCAAGTTCTCGGTCGGCGAGGACGAGCGCCCGCAGCTGGCCGTTGAGCTGCCACCCGAAGCCGCCACGGCCGACGCGCTCGGTCTGGCTCTCGCCCGGATCGTCGGCATCGCCGACGCCTTGCTCGACGAGACGCGCGACTGGCTGTGGATCGGCGGCCGCGAGCCGGTCCGGCCCGGAACGCCGGAGCGAACCCCACGCAACCGGCAGCTGCTCGACCGGTACACCGACCGCCTGCCGGAGCTCTTCGGCGAGCCGGCGGAGGTGCCGGCATGAGCCGTCGGATCGTGCCGCTCGTCCTGGCGGTGCTGTTCGCAGCAGGTCTGGTGGCCGCGCCGCCGGCAGCCCAGGAGGTTCGCGCGGCGCTGCCCGACCTCACGATCGTGACGAATGCGCGCTACGACGTGCAGCCCGACGACCGGCGCGTCCGCGTGACGGTCGACATGACGCTGCAGAACCGGCTGCGTGACACCGCGAGCCGACGCTTCTACTTCGACCGGGCGTTCATCGCGGTCCTGCCGGGCACCACCGGCTTCCGGGTCAGCTCGAGCGGGCGAAGCCCGTCCGTGCGTGCCACGCAGCGGAACAAGGACTTCACGCTGCTGCGGATCAGCCTTGGACAGCGGTTGTTCAGCGGCCGTTCGGCGAACTACCGGCTCACCTTCGAGCTGCGCGACACGGGCGGTGCGAGCACCCGTGACGTCCGCGTGGGCACGTCGCTCGCGTCGTTCCCCGTGTGGGCGTTCGCATCGGACGACACGCCCGGCAGCAGGGTCACGGTCATCTTTCCGAAGGGCTACACGGTCGAGCAGGAGACCGGCAGCTTCCCCGAGCCGGAGATCGACGCGGAGACGGGACGGACGATCTTCCGCTCGGGTCGCCTCGACGATCCGTTGCGGTTCTTCGCGTACTTCGTCGCCGACCGGCCGGGCGCCTACGAGGAGCAGGAGGTCAGCGCGAACGTCGGCGAGACACCGGTCGACGTTGTCGTCCGGTCGTGGCCGGAGGACCCCGAATGGGCCGAGCGGATTGCCGGGCTGTTCGAGCGAGGGCTGCCGGCGCTGGAGAAACGGATCGGCGTCGGCTGGCCGCGGGACGGCGGGCTCGTCGTGCAGGAATCCGTGAGCCGGTCCACGGGCGGATATGCCGGCCTGTTCAATCCGACCAGCGGCGAGGTGGAGGTCGCGTACTACGCGGACGACTTCGTCGTGCTCCACGAGGCCGCCCACGCGTGGTTCAACGGCGAGCTGCTGGTCGATCGCTGGGCACTCGAAGGCTTTGCCTCGTACTACGCACTCGAGGCGGCCGAGGACCTCGGCATCGAGGCGACCGGGGACGAGCTGACCGACGAGCTGCGCGAGGCGCGGATCCCGCTCAACGCGTGGGGCCCGGTCGGCCGCGAGGAGCGTGCCACCGAGGACTACGCCTACGCGGCGACGCTCGCGGTCGCACGCCTCATCGCCGAGCGGGCAGGGGACGACAGCCTTGCCGACGTGTGGCAGGCGGCAAGCGATCGGGCCGGTGCGTACCAGCCGCCGCAGGCCACCGATGCAGCGACCACGGGCGGCGACGACACGGGTTCCCCGGGGAATGCCGAGACCGTGACCGGGCCTCCCGACTGGCGCAGCCTCCTCGACCTGCTGGAGGAGCACACCGACCAGACCTACGGGGACCTGTGGCGCGAGTGGATCATCCGGCCGGACGACGCCGCGCTCCTGACTGAACGGGACGCCGCGCGCAACCGATACGCGGCGGTCATCGACCAGGCAGCGGGGTGGTCCCTGCCACGGCCCATCCGTGATGCCATGCGCGCGTGGCAGTTCGAGGCTGCGACCGACCTGCTCGACGAGGCGGCCGAGATCCTCGAGGGTCGCGAGGAGGTCAGTGCGGCCGCGACCGACGCAGGCCTCACGACGCCGGACAGCCTCCAGACGGCATTCGAGGGCGACGACGGCTTCGGCGACGCGCGAACGCAGATCGACGCCCAGCTCGAAACCATCGACCGGTACGTCGAGGCCGAGGCGGCGCGGCCGGTCAACCCCGACCCGCTCGTGGAGCTCGGTCTGTGGGACGCCACGCCTGAAGCGGACCTGGCGGCCGCATCCGAAGCCTTTGCCGCCGGTGAGCTCCAGGTATCGGCAACCGCCGCCGATACCGCGCGACAGACGTGGCTCACTGCCGGCGAGGTCGGACAGGGCCGGGCGCTGGTCATGGCCGCGATCGCGGTCGGCCTCCTGCTCGCCCTTATCCTGCTGCTCGTCGGGCTCGTCCAGCGCCGTTCCCGCAGGCGAGCATCCCGGCTTGCCTTCGCGACCCCGACCGGTGGCGACGCGGTGGACACGGGTCCCGACGCCGCGCCCGCCCCGCACCCCGTAGAGCCCGCTCCGGCCCCAGACCCGGACCTCGACGCGACCCAGGTGCATCCACACCCGCTCCCGCCCGACGGCGCCCCGCCCGGGACGCGCGAGCCGTGACCTCGCCCGCCGCACGGGTCGTGCGGGCAGGGGCTGCGGTACACTCGCGGCCACTCCGGCCGGGGTGTCGCCCGAGCCGTCCGAGCCGAGGAGGGATCGTGCGTCAGCGAGCGCAGCGACTGGACGCCGGCGCATGAGCCGCCTGCTGCGGACCCGGCCGTCGGTCGAGATCCTGTCGGGCGATTCGGCGGACGTGTATTTCGCCCGGGCCGACAGCATCCTCGAGGCCGAGGGTCGGGATCCTCTCGTCACCATGGAGGTGTTCACGCGCAAGGACGCCGTCCTGTGCGGCGTGGATGAGGCGAAGAACCTGCTGGCCCACGCCCTGGCCGACGCCGACCCGTCCGAGACCTGCCTCGAGGCGCTCGATGACGGCGACGAGATCACCTCGAAGGAGATCGTCCTTCGGATCCGCGCCCGGTACCGGCGCTTCGGCCTGTACGAGACAGCCTTCCTCGGCATGCTCGCGCAGTCCACCGGCTGGGCCACCGCGGCGCGCGAGTGCGTCGAGGCGGCGAAGCCCGACCCGGTGGTCAGCTTCGGCGCACGGCACGTGCATCCGGACATCACCGATGTCCTCGACTACGCGGCGATGGTCGGTGGCTGCGTGGGGGCCTCGACACCCGCCGGTGCCCGCCTGGCCGGCCTGAACCCGACCGGCACCATGCCGCACTCGCTCGTGCTGATCTTTGGCGACACCGTCGACGCCGCCCTCGCGTTCGACCGGCACATCGGCCCGGACGTGCCCCGGATCGTGCTCATCGACACGTTCAAGGACGAGGCCGAGGAGGCCCTCCGCGTGGCCCACGCCCTCGGGGACCGGCTCTACGGCATCCGGCTCGACACGCCCGCCGAGCGTGGCAGGGTCACCGCGGACCTCGTGCACGAGATCCGCGCGCGGCTCGACCAGGCCGGCTTCCACCACGTCCGGATCGTCGTGTCCGGCGGGCTGAACCCGGATCGGATCCGCTACTTCAAGGACGCCGCCGCGCCGGTCGATTCATACGCCGTCGGGTCGTACATCAGCGGCGCCACGCCGATCGACTTCACCGGTGACATCAAGGAGATCGACGGCGCCCCGATCGCAAAGCGGGGCCGGATTCCGGGCACCACCGAGAGCCCGCGCCTGAAGCCGGTCGACATCGGGGCATGGCGCGAGGGGCGCTCCGGCTGACTTCCGCGACAGGTCGCGCGGGCCGTGCGACCATCGTGGGGACATGGAGTCGTCCCCGGCAGACCCCCGCGAAACCGCATACGACCTCCTGCAGCGAGGCGAGGAGCTGCTCTCCCGCCGGCACCACGCACAGGCCGCGATCGTGCTCGAGCGAGCGTCGCGGCTGGAGCCCGGCAAGCAGTCGATCCTTGAGGCCCTCGGGCGCGCCTACTACAACAGCGGTCAGCACGAGCGTGCCCGGGCGACCTTCGGCGACCTGCTCGAGCTCGACCCCTCGGCTCACTACGCCCATTACGCGATGGGTCAGAGCTTCAAGCGCCTGGGTCGCGTTCATGAGGCGCGCACGCACCTCAAGCTTGCGGTAGCGCTCAGTCCCAGGACCGCGCTGTACAGGCAGGCCCTGGCCCGTCTGCCCGGCGCGGAGTCACGTCTCGACGAGGACCGCCCGACCGCCTCGGAGGGCTGAGCTCAGCCGCTCCGCAGCCGCGCCAGCCAGAGGAGTGCCACGATCGATTTGGCGTCGGCGATCTCGCCGCTGTCGATCGCCGCGAGCGCGTCGGACCAAGGCAATCGAACGAGGTGGAGTCGCTCGTCCTCGTCCGGTCCAAGCCGGTCCGCGTCCGCCGGCACCAGCTCGCTGGCCAGGTACAGGTGCATGAGCTCCGAGGTGAAGCCGGGTGCCGTGAAGAACCGGCTGAGGAGCTGCCACCGCCCGGCGCGATAGCCGGTCTCCTCCTCGAGCTCGCGGGGCGCGGCCAGCGCCGGGTCCTCGATCGAGCCATCGGGCTGTGGATCGAGGGTGCCGGCGGGGATCTCGAGGAGCAGCCGCTCGGCGGGACTCCGGTACTGCCGGACGAGGAGCACGCGCTCATCGGGATCGAGGGCGAGGATCGCGACGGCCCCCGGATGCCACGCGACATCGCGGGTCGCGCGCGTGCCGTCAGCGCGCTCGATGGTGTCGATCCGGAACGTCAGGTAGCGGCCCTGGTGGAGGACGCGCGAGTCGACGACGCGCTCAACGAGATCGGCCCCGGCGACGTCGTCGTCCGGGGCCGAACCTGTTCGATCGGGGATTGGCGTCAGGCGAGTGCCGCGGCCTGCTCCGCCGTGACGTTGGCTGCCGCCTTGTCGGTCGTCAGCGCGGCGCCGGTCTCGCTGTCGAAGAGGTGGAGCTTGTCCAGCGGAAGCGACAGCTTGATGATGTCGCCCGGTCGGACGTGGTGCTCCGATTCGACGATCGCGACGATGTCCTGGTTGGCCGCGCTGACGTGGAGCAGCTCCTCGTGGCCGAGGTACTCCACGACCTCCGCACGGGCCTGGAACGATGCGCTGTTGCCGCCCAGCTCGGACATCTCGAGATGCTCCGGGCGGAAGCCCGCGACGAGCTTCTTGCCGGCGATGTCACCGGCGATGCCGCGCAGGCGCGGTGGCGTCGGCAGCGCCCAGTCACCGGGCCCGACCAGGCGTGCGCTCTCCCCGGAGCCCTCGACCGTCACGTCAATGAAGTTCATCGACGGGCTGCCGATGAAGCCGGCCACGAAGCGATTGATCGGCTCGTCGTACAGCGCCTGCGGCGTACCGACCTGCTGGAGCAGGCCCTCGTTCATGACGGCGATCCGCGTGCCCATCGTCATCGCCTCGACCTGGTCGTGCGTGACGTAGACCATCGTGGTCTTGAGCCGCTGGTGGAGCCGTGCGATCTCGGCGCGCGTCTGGACGCGCAGCTTGGCGTCGAGGTTCGAGAGCGGCTCGTCCATCAGGAACACGGCCGGCTCGCGGACGATCGCCCGACCGAGCGCAACGCGCTGGCGCTGGCCACCCGAGAGCTCCTTCGGCTTGCGGTCGAGCAGCTTCTGGAGCTGGATCGTCTCCGCAGCCTCCTTGACGCGCCGCTCGATGTCGGCCTTGGGGACCTTGCGCAGCTTGAGCCCGAAGGCGAGGTTCTCGCGGACGGACATGTGCGGGTACAGCGCGTAGCTCTGGAAGACCATCGCGATGTCGCGATCCTTGGGTGGGACGTCGTTGACGACGCGGTCACCGATCCGCAGCGTGCCCGAGGTGATCTCCTCGAGACCAGCGATCATCCGCAGGCTGGTCGTCTTCCCGCAGCCCGACGGTCCGACCAGGACCATGAACTCCCCGTCGCCGATCTCGAGGTTGAGATCGTTGACGGCCATGAAGTCGCCGTACTGCTTGTTGACGTGCTCGAAGGTCACGGTTGCCATCGAGTATTCCTCCTGTCCCGACCGGCGCATCGCGGGCCCATGCATCCAGCCGCCGCCGAAGCGGACGTCGTGGACGGGCCCCGTACGTGGCTGGCACGGGTTGGCCGCATCGTACGTTCGGGGTCCCGCGCGCGCAACCGGATTTCCGGCGTTCGCCCCCCGGCCAGGGCATCAACGGCATTGCGAATCCGCGAGACGGGGCCGTGGGCGCTACGCAATTTTGCGTAGGCGATCTCATGCAACTGCCGCATGGCCGCCCGACCTACCGCACGGCGATGCTGTGCGAACGTTCTCAGGGCTCGCCCGCATCGGGACATCGACCCATCTCGTCACCGATGTCCCGACGCCGGCCGGCCCGGGACTCCCGTGCTCGCTAGTCGCCTGAGCGACGGGCCGCGGCGTCGTGCGCGCGGCGGTATTCCGACCGGAGCATCTCCACCCGGGCCCGAAGCTGGGTCGCGGCAGGGGAGCCTGCCTCGAGCTCGCTCAGCCGTCGCTCGGTATCACGCCATTCGGCGAGGACCGTGTGCACGTCGCGCGTGTTTGCCAGCGTCTCGATCGTCTCGGACCCGGCCAGCTCGCCCTTGCCCACCATGTCGCTGGCGAGGCGGGCCAGGTCGGTCTGCACATCGCTCGCGCCGAGGACCGATTGGGCCAGCCGTTCGATCTCCTCGGCCAGCTCGACGAGGCGTGGGGACTCGAGCGGCGTCTGGCGCTTCTCCATCTCGAGCTCGCGCAGGCGGTCGAGGCTGGCCAGGAGCGCGTCGGACGTTGCGTGCAGCTCCGGTTCGATGCTCAAGTCGCTGATTTCCCGTTCGGCGTCAACGCCTGGGCTGCGGGCGGACGCGGGGCCCGAAGCACGTGGACCCTACCAGATCGTCCGCCGATACGCCGTCCGGGGGATTGGCCGCGGGGCCTCTCAAACTGACCGTGCGTGCCCGTCCTCGCGGTCAAGGGAGCGTGCCAAACGCTCGGCCCTCGTGAGGCTCGCGACGGCTGCGGCGTCCCGGATGTAGCGCGCGAGCTGGCGCTCCCGCACCTCGTCCGGGTGATGGAAGGTGAAGAAGCGAACCTGGCGAAGCTGGGTTCCGCCGAGGACGCCGTCGGGGTCGTCGATGAGATGGCCGTACTCGAACCCGAGGTGGACATGGATCGGCTCGGGGGCGATGAACCCGAAGTACGCCGCTCGCCGGCCGACCGGCACGCGGTAGCCGATGAGCCGCCACCCCGGCCGAACCGCCTCGAGCGCGTCCGGCACGACGCGGTGGACGATGGCGCGCAGCCGGTCCGCGGCCTCGCGGATCGGGCCGGGAACCGTCTCGAGCAGCAGCTCGGCGGAGAGCTCGTCCATGCCTGCATGTTCCACCCGAAGCTGCCAGGACCTGTCGCATATACCGGACCGGCCTTATTTTCGGGGTGGTTGGGCCCTGGTGTACGATACCCCCCAGGAGTATTGCTCGAGGACCCCATGACCCCGCCGCTGCAGCCCATCGAGATCGTTTCGTTCCCGGTCGAGGGAATGACCTGCGCCTCGTGCGTGAACCGCATCACGCGGTTCCTCGGCAAGGTCGATGGCGTCGAGGCGGCGAACGTCAATCTCGCCTCCGAGTCGGCCACGGTTCGATTCGATCCGGCCCGCGTCCGGATCGCCGACCTCGCGGAAGCCGTCGATGCCGCGGGCTACGTCGCGCTCGTCGACAGGGCGGCCACCGCGAACGACGAGCGCGAGATCGCCGATGTCGCCGAGGCCCGATCCGAGCGCGAGGATGCGGGCCGACGTCACGTCGAGGCACTGCGTCGTCGCCTCATCGTCGCGGCCGTGCTCACGATCCCGCTACTCATCGGGCTTGCCCGGATGGCGTTCGCGCCCGATCTCCCGGCACTTCTTCACGGATCCCGTCTTCCAGCTGCTGCTCGCCACACCGGTCCAGCTGTGGGCCGGCTGGCCGTTCTACGTCGGTGCGTGGAAGGCGCTGCGCCACCGCGCGACCGACATGAACACGCTCATCGCGGTCGGGACGACGGCGGCATACGGCTACTCGCTCGCGACGATCCTCGCGCCGTCGTTCTTCCGCGATGCCGGGATCGGGATGGACGGCGAGCCGCTGCCGCTGTACTTCGACACCGCCGCCGTGATCGTCACCCTGATCCTGCTCGGGCGGTACCTCGAGGCTCGTGCCCGGAGCCACACCTCCGATGCGATCCGGCGACTGCTCGACCTCGCCCCACGGAGCGCGCGCGTGGTCCGCAACGGCATCGACGTCGATGTGGCGGTCGGGGACGTCCGCGTGGGCGACATCGTCCGCGTCCGACCGGGCGAGACGATCGCGGTCGACGGCGTCGTCACCGAGGGGGCGTCGGGCGTCGACGAGAGCATGATCACCGGCGAGAGCCTGCCCGTCACGAAGCGTTCGGAGGACCTCGTCATCGGCGGCACGCTCAACACGAGCGGGACGATCGCCTTCCGGGCCACCCGTGTTGGCGGGGCGACGGTCCTGGCACGGATCATCCGGCTCGTGTCGGAGGCGCAGGGCTCCAGGGCGCCGATCCAGCGGCTCGCCGATCTCGTCACGGGGTACTTCGTCCCGGCGGTCCTCGGTCTGGCCGCGCTGACGTTCGTCGCCTGGCTCCTGTTCGGCCCGGCGCCGGCATTCAACCTCGCACTGCTCAACACGGTCGCCGTGCTGATCATCGCCTGCCCGTGCGCCCTCGGCCTGGCCACCCCAACCTCGATCATGGTCGGGACGGGCAAGGGTGCCGAGGCCGGCGTCCTGTTCCGAAACGCCGAGGCGCTTGAACGGCTGGGCGCCGTGCGCGCGATCGTTCTCGACAAGACCGGCACCCTGACCGAGGGCAAGCCTCGGGTGACGGATGTGGTCCGCGCGCCGGGCGCGCCCGAGGAAGCGACGCTGCTCGCGCTGGTCGCCGCCGCCGAGCGCGGCTCCGAGCATCCGCTGGGGGATGCCATCGTTCGCGATGCCCAGGACCGCGGCCTCGACCTGCAGCCCGCGGACGAGTTCCTCGCGACCGCCGGCGGGGGGATCGCCGCAAGGGTCGAGGGTCAACGCGTACTCGTCGGCCGGGCCGGGTTCCTCGCAGAGCAGGGCGTCGACGTGACGTCCCTGGCGGACGCCGCCGATGCCTTCGCCCGCGACGGCCAGACGCCGGTCCTGGCCGCCATCGACGGTCGTGCAGCGGCCGTGATCGCCGTAGCCGACACGCTGAAGCAGGGATCGGCCGGCGCGGTCGCGGAGCTCCGACGGCTCGGTATCGCGGTGACGATGCTCACCGGCGACAACGAGCGGACCGCGGCCGCCATCGCCCGATCCGTCGGGATCGATCGCGTGCTGGCCGATGTCCGACCCGAGGGCAAGGCCGCCGCCGTCCAGTCGCTGCAGGCCGAGGGCGGCGTCATCGCCATGGTCGGCGATGGCATCAACGACGCGCCCGCCCTCGCTTCAGCGGACGTGGGGATCGCGATGGGGACCGGCGCCGACGTGGCGATGGAATTGGCCGGGGTGACGCTGATGTCGGGGGACCTGCGTGGGCTCGTGACCGCGATCGCCCTGTCGCGCGCGACGATGCGCAACATCCGAACGAACCTCGTGGCGGCCTTCGCCTACAACGTCGTGCTGATCCCGGTCGCGATGGGCGCCCTGTATCCGTTCACGGGGATCCTGCTCGACCCGATCCTTGCGGGTGCCGCCATGGCGCTGTCGTCGGTCACGGTCGTGTCGAACGCACTCCGGCTGCGCGCGTTCCGAGCGCCACGCCTGACCAGCGACCCGCCGCCCCCTGGTCCGCTCGCGGCGCCGCGCCCCGCCTGACGAAACGCCTGTCAGTCGGCGTGGCTCAGGCCGCGACCGGCTCGCGGCGGATCCGGTCAACGGCAACCGGCAGGAACGCCAGCAGGGTCGCGCCCATCAGGACCACACCCCCGGCGAGGAGCCAGGCGAGACCGAAGCCGCCGACCGCCACGACCGGGATGACGAGGCTGCCGACGAGGCCACCAAGCATCTGCACGAGGGACGCGACGGAGAGGAGCGTCGCCCGTTGCCCTGCATCCACGCGCTGATGCAGCGCCTCGTTCTTGAGCGGGCCGGCGATGCCCGCAAAGACATAGACGCCAACGTACATGGCGGCGACGACTGCGAAGGCGGACCCGACCGCCATGCCGCCGAGTGCGAGCGCGATGAGCAGGGTCATCAGGGCGGCAGCACGTGGACCCGACCGCACAGCCGCGGCCGCACGGGGCGCGATGGCGGAGCCCCCGGCCGACCCGAGGAACGCCAGGGTCACCAGGATCCCGTAGGCACCGCTGGCCTCTTCCTCGCCACCGAGCAGCGCCGCAAACTGGAGCGGGGAGAGCAGCTCGAGGGCCGACAGGGCGAAGCTGAATGCGGCCATCGCCCCAAGCACGAGGCGGACCGTGCGGTCCCGCGCCGCGAGTCGCAGGCCCGCGGCCACGGTGCGTGGCACGTCACGCACCACGTCGCCGACGGCCGGCCGAGGGCCTGACCGTGCCGGCTCCCGCATGAGACCCAGGACGGCCACGAACCCGACGCCGGTCAGGGCGGCCGCGGCAAGGTAGGGGAGTGCCAGCGGCGTCAGCCCGAACGGCAGCGTGAGGCTGGCAGCGATCGTCGGCACGAACCCACCGACGACCGCGCCAAGGGCGAGCGCGGTTGCCTCCGCGGCCCACCCGCGCGAGATGCCCCGGCGCACCTCCGCATCGGGATCCGCGGCGTGGACCGCGTCGACGTACCAGGCTTCGAGCGGTCCGCTCTGGAGCGAGCGTGCGACGCCACCGACCATCATGGCGAGCGCGAAGCCGGCTGCATCCTGCGCGACGGCCATCCAGACCATCGACACGACCGACAGCACGCGTGACACGAGCAACGTGCGGCGCCGGCCGAGCACGTCGGCAAGGCTCCCCGTGGGCAGCTCGAGCGCAATGACGACGGCCGAGTACAGGGCGAAGATGACCCCGACCACGGGCAGGGCGACGCCACGGGCCTGGAGCAGCAGCACCATGACCGGAATGACCAGGCCCGTCGGCAGCCACTGGAGGGCACTCAGCAGCACGTATCGCCGCTCCGCCTGGACCGCGCTCAGCGGTGGCCGCACGTCGGGGCTCATGGCTCGAGATCCTCGTGCCGCTCAAACGGGAACAGCTGGAGGTAGAGAGCAACCAGCGCTGTCGGCTCGCCGGCCTCGGTCGGGGGCGGCGGAGCATCGAGGTAGCGCTGTCGAACGGCGAGGAGCTCCTCGGTCAGCGCGCGCGTCTGCGACGGGGTCAGGCGGAGTACGTCGTCGGCCATGGTGGCGGCGCGAAGCCATGCGGGGTCCGATTCGTCGCGACGGGCGACCCACCGCTCGTACTGCCGCACCGCGAGCTGGACCTGCCGTCGTTCGAGCGCGTCACTGACCGCCATGCCGGCCGGGTCGTCCGCAAAGTCCGCCGGCTCCCACGAGGTCTCGCGGCTGGCTGCCTGCCACCGCCGATCACGGCCACCGCGCGGATCGGCATCCTCGACGAAGCCGTATCGCTCGAGCTGGCGCAGGTGGTAGCTGGTCGACCCGCTGGACTCACCCGTTCGGGCCGCCAGCGCGGTGGCCGTCGCGGGGCCGTCAAGCCGGAGCATTGCCAGCAGTCGTGCCCGGAGCGGATGGGCAATCGCCCGGAGCGCTCGAACGTCGCGAACGACGGTCGTGGTGGAGTCGGACGCGGGGGATGGCATGCCTGAACCGTACCATTGCAAAGAATCATTTGCAAACATACCTTTGCGAACGCCATCGCGGCGGCTCTGTGACCGATCGGCGACGATGACCGCACTCGCTGGAGGGTTGTCGTGCCTGCCCTGGAAGCACCGGAGTACGAGCTCGCGCGGTTCGTCATCGAACGTGGCCTCGGCGTCCTGTACGCCATCGCATTCCTCGTGGCGGCGCGCCAGTTCCCGGCGCTGAGCGGTGAGCGGGGCCTCGAACCGGCACCGCGGTTGATCGCGGCCACGACCTTCCGCCAGGCACCGAGCCTGTTCCGCTTCGGCTACTCGGACCGGCGGCTCCGCGTCGTCGCATGGACCGGGTTCGTCGTCTCGATCCTCATCGTCCTCGGGGTTGCCCACGCCGCGCCGCTGCCCGTGACGATGCTGGCCTGGTTCGTGCTGTGGGTGCTGTACAGCTCGATCGTCAACATCGGCGGCACGTTCTACTCCTTTGGCTGGGAGACGCTCCTGATCGAGGCGGGCTTCCTCGCGATCTTCCTCGGCAACGCCGACACGCCACCCCTGTTCCCGGTGCTGCTCCTGTTTCGATGGCTCGCGTTCCGGGTCGAGTTCGGGGCCGGTCTCATCAAGCTCCGCGGCGATCGGTGCTGGCGAACCCTCTCCTGCATGGAGTGGCACCACGAGACCCAGCCGATGCCCAACCCGCTCTCGTGGTTCTTCCACCGCCTGCCACGCCGGGTCCACAGGGTGGAGGTCATCGGGAACTTCGTGGCCCAGCTGGTGCTGCCGTTCGGGCTGTTCCTCCCGCAGCCGTTCGCGACCGTCGCGGCGCTGCTCATGATCGGGACGCAGCTGTACCTGGTCGTGAGCGGCAACTACGCGTGGCTCAACTGGGTGACGATCGTGATCCTGTTCGCGGCCGTCGATGACGGGACGATCGCGGCGGTGCTCGGCGTCGCGCCGCTGACGGCCGTCCCGGGCAGTGCGCCGGACTGGTTTGTCGGCGCGGCACTCGTGCTCACGGCCGTCGTCGTGATCCTCAGCTGGTTCCCGGTTCGGAACATGCTCAGCCCGAACCAGCGGATGAACGCCTCATTCGACCCGTTGCGCCTGGTGAACACGTACGGGGCGTTCGGGTCCGTCAGCCGTGAACGGTACGAGGTCGTGGTCGAGGGCTCGATGGACGGCGACCCGGACACCGCGGACTGGCGCGAATACGCATTCAAGGCGAAGCCGAGCGATCCTCGACGCATGCCACCGCAATACGCCCCGTATCACCTCCGGCTCGACTGGCTCATGTGGTTCCTGCCACTCTCCTCCCAGTACGCCGATCCGTGGTTCATGCCGTTCCTCGCCCGGCTGCTGGAAGGAGATCGCGCCGTGCTCGCCCTCCTCGGTCCGAATCCGTTTCCGGACGCGCCACCGGTGCAGGTCCGTGCCCGGCTCTTCCGCTACCGGTACACGAGCTGGGACGAGCTGCGCGCCACTGGCCGCTGGTGGAACCGGGAGGTCGTGGGGGATTTCGTCGGGCCGGTGCGCCTCCGGGGGACCGCGTGACCGCCGCCTCCGCAGCGACGGACGCTGTCGATGCGGTCGTGGTCGGGAGCGGCCCGAACGGGCTCGCAGCCGCCATCACGCTTGCGCGTGCCGGCCACTCGGTCTCGGTGCTCGAGGCGGCGGCGTCAGCCGGCGGCGGTGTCCGATCCGCAGAGCTGACGCTGCCCGGGTTCATCCACGACACGTGCAGCGCAATCCATCCCTTCGGCCGGCTCTCGCCGGTCCTCGCCGAGATGCACCTTGAACGGCACGGGCTGCGCTGGATCGAGCCGCCGTACAGCATCGCGCACCCGCTCGACGACGGAACCGCGGTGCTCGTCGAGCGTGACGTCGACGCGACCGCTGCGCGACTGGGTGCGGAGGACGGGCGCGCCTACCGGCGACAGTTCGGCTGGCTCGCCCGCGAGTTCCCGCGACTGCAGCGCGACATCCTGGCCCCGTTCCATGTGCCGCTCTGGCCCCCTCGGGCGATCGCGCTTGCGCGCTTTGGCTGGCCCGCGATCCAGTCGGCGGCGAGCCTCGCGAGACGGTTTCGCGGTGAGCCGGCGCGTGCCCTGATCGCGGGCGTGGGCGCGCACTCGATCCTGTCCCTGACGGAGCCGATCAGCGGGGCGGCCGCGCTCGTGATGCTCGGCTCCGCGCACGCGGATGGCTGGCCGTTTCCGGAGGGCGGGTCGGGACGGCTGGGCGAGGCGCTGGTCGCCGAGCTCCGGGCGCACGGCGGTGACCTCGTCACGGACCGGCGGGTTGCACGCATGAACGACCTGCCCGAGCACAAGGCGGCGCTGTTCGACCTGTCACCCGGCGCGCTTGCCTCGATTGCCGGCGACCGTCTGCCCTCAGGCTATCGACGACGCCTCGAGCGGTTCCGGCACGGACCGGGTGTCTTCAAGATCGACGTGGCGCTCGATGGCCCGATCCCGTGGGCCGCCGAAGGCGCAGGGGAGGCGGGCACGGTCCATCTGGGTGGCACCTTCGAAGAGATCGCCAGGGCCGAGGGGGCCGTCGCGGCGGGGCGGGTTCCCGATCGGCCGTTTGTGCTCCTGGTCCAGCACACCCCCTTCGACCCGAGCCGTGCACCGGACGGCGGGCACACCGTCTGGGCCTACTGCCACGTGCCAAACGGATCGACCGCGGACATGACAGAGCCGATCCTCGGCCAGATAGAGCGCTTTGCCCCCGGCTTCCGCGACCGGATCCTGTCCACGGCCCGCCTCTCGCCCGCGGACCTCGAGGCGTACAACCCGAACTACGTTGGCGGCGACATCGCCGGCGGCCGGCTCGACATTCCGCAGCTGTTCACGCGGCCCAGCCTGCGCCTCTTCGACCCGTACGCGACACCCAATCCAGGCATCTTCCTGTGCTCGGCATCCACGCCGCCGGGCGGCGGGGTCCATGGAATCCCCGGCTGGTACGCCGCCCGCTCAGCGCTGCAGCGGCTCGCCAGGGACTGATGCGTCGGGCTCAGCCCACCGCGTCGCTGGCCGGCGCGCATTTCGGCACCGCACACTGATCAACGTGATCCGTCGTCGGCTCCTGAGCGCGCTCCAGTTCTTTCCACGCGGAGGCTCGTCGCACGTCGCCCGGGCGCTCGCCGGCGAGCTGCCGGCGCACGGCTGGGACGTGACTGTGCTCTCTGGCTCACGCACGGACCTCGGGGACTTCTGGTGACGCGAGGCGCTTCTACGGGGGGCTCGATGTCCATCCCGTGTCGTTCGACGAGGCGCTCACCGCACCGGACCCGCTCAATCCGCCGCCCGGCCTCGCACCGATCCAGCCGTCCTACGAGGACCGGTCCGGCGCTCCGGATCGGGTATTCGCCGTGCTGGACGACCTTGCCTATGAGCGCCAGGTAGCGGCCTGGGCGGGCGCGCTGGCAGCCGTGGGCGCTGCCGGATACGACGCGCTGCACCTGCACCATCTGACGCCCATCCACGAGGCGGCGTCCCGAGTCGCGCGGGGCGTACCGGTCATCGGGCACCTGCACGGCACCGAGCTCCTGATGCTCGAAGCGATCGCGGCCGGTCCGCCGTCGAGCTGGACGCACGCCGACGCATGGGCTGAGCGGATGCGTCGCTGGGCGCACGGGTGCCAGCGGCTCATCCTGTCCTCGCCCACGCAGATGACGCGGGCCCAGGGCCTGCTCGGGATCGAAGCGGACCGGCTGGTCGTTCTGCCCAACGGGTTCGACCCGCGCCTGTTCGTGGGAAACGACGTCGATCGCGCGGCGCTGTTCCGTCGCGCGCTCGTCGAGGCACCGCGGGGCTGGCATGGCGACCAGCACCCGGGCAGCGTCCAGTACCGGAGTGATGAGCTCATGCCCCTCGTCGACGGCGTCGTCGTTGTCACGGTGAGCCGGTTCACTGCGGTCAAGCGGCTCCCCGTGCTCATCGAGGCATTCGCGCGGGCACGAAACCGCGCGCGGGCACCAGCCGGCCTGGTCATCGTGGGCGGCCATCCGGGCGAGTGGGAGGGCGAGCACCCAGCCGACACGATCGCTCGCCTCGGAGCGCGTGACGTCTTCCTTGCCGGCTGGTACGACCACGACGAGGTCCCGCACTTCCTGTCCGCCGCCGACGTGTTCGCCCTTGCGTCGGTGCGCGAGCAATTCGGCCTGGTCCTGGTCGAGGCGATGGCGTGCGGGGTCCCGCCAGTCGCGGTGGATCGGTTTGGACCCGCGGAGATCGTGGCCGACGGCGAAACCGGCTGGCTCGTGGAACCGGACGACGTGGGCGGGCTCTCGGCGGCGCTGCTCCATGCGATCGATGACCCAGCCGAGCGAGCCCGTCGCGGCGCTCGGGCGCGAACCGTCGCCATCGACCGCTATGGGTGGCCACGTCTCGCCGAGCGGCTTGCCCGCTTGCTGAATGCGGTCGTCGTCGACACCCCGGCGCGGTAAGCGCCGGCCGTGGCGGAGTGTTCATGATCGAAGGCAACGCCGCGTCATGGATGAGCACGCCCGTGGCGATGGGCGGCTGGCGCCGACGATGCATGGATCGTGGTTCGACCGGGGGGGATCCAGGCCCTGCCGCGTGATGTCGTCGCCGGGTGGTGGGGTGGCCTATGGGGCTCGAACCCATAACCTTCGGAGCCACAATCCGATGCTCTGCCATTGAGCTAAGGCCACCACGGTGCCAGCGGCGATCGCGCTCGGCGATCCGGCCACGGGGCGACCGGAGTGTACCGGAAACCGAGGACAGCAACGCAGACGAACCCTCGTGGCGCGGGCGACCACGGCGCGGCGGAGCGGTACGATCGCGGCCACGACGAATGTTGGAGGAATGAGGATGACGGTGGACGCGCCGGCCATGACCGAGGAGCGGCTCCAGGTCTTCTTCGACGCGTGGAACGCGCACGACGTCGAGACGATCGTCTCCTGCTTCACCGACGACGGGGCGTACCTCGCGTCGATCGGGCCCGAGGACGCGGGGACGGCGTTCCGCGGGCGCGAGGAGGTCCGTCGTGGCGTCACCGCCTTCCTGGGCACGTACCGCGGCGCGCACTACACCGACACGACGGTGCTCGGAGGGGCGACCGCGGCCACGCAACGTGGACCTTCCACGGAACGCTCGCCGACGGCCGCCGTGTCGTCTACCGCGGCGTTGACGTCTTCCGGTTCGTCGGTGACCACATCGCCCTCAAGGACGCGTACCGGAAGGAACGCTCCGCGCCAATTGGCGCTTGATGTCCCGCACGAGGCCCGACCGATGACCGATCCGAACCAGACGCCGCTGACCGGGATGCGCGTCGGTGTCCTTTTGGCCGAGGGCGTCGAGGACCTGGAGTACTGGGTCACCGTCATGCGACTCCGCGAAGCCGGCGCGACCGTGGAGTCGATCGGCACGACGCTCGAGCCGGTCCGCGGGAAGAACGGGCTCGAGGCCCGTGCAGATCGGCTCGCGGCCGATGTGGACCGCTCCAGCTACGACGGTCTCGTCATTCCCGGGGGCTGGGCACCGGACAAGCTCCGGCGGTACGAAGCCATGACCGGTCTCGTGCGCGAGGTTCACGAGGCCGGCAAGCCGATCGGGATCATCTGCCACGGCGGCCTCGTTGCGATCTCGGCGGGGATCATCGAGCAGGGCCGGCCCGCCACGGGCTCGCTTGGCATCAAGGACGACCTCGTCAACGCGGGAGCGCGATGGGTCGACGAGCCGGCGTTCCGCGACGGCACGCTCGTGTGGGGCCGCGTCGTCGAGGACATCCCGGATTTCGAGCGCGAGCTCGTGGCCTCCTTCGCGGACCATCGCGCGGGTCGCTGACCCAGAGGACGCGGAATCGGGATGACGGCGGACCGGTACCTCGGTTCCTGCGTGCCGGGACCACCGGTCGGCTGACCCGACCGGACCCTCTCCCTACGGTGGGAACTGCACCGGACGCCCTGCCGGTGGACTGCAGCAGGACCCACCGACCGCATGTCGCCCGCGCCCTTCCTTCCCGGTCTCTCGTCCCGGTCGCGCCCGGCTCGACGCCTGTCCCTGCTGCTCGTGCTCGCACTCGCGATCGGCTCGGGCGGGTCGCTCGTCACCGCCGCGCCGGTCGGGGCGTGGGACGGCGGCGCGCCGAGCACCCCCTCCGAAACAACGCTCGCAGACCTGACCAACGGCAGCCGGGCGCGCGAGCGTCTGCCCGCGCTCCACAGCGATCCGGCCCTCGTCGCCTTCGCCCGGGAGCGCAGCCGCGACATGGCCGAGCGCGACTACTTCAGCCATGAGATGCCGGCGACCGGCGCGATGGTGTTCGACACGATGACCGCCAAGGGCTACTGCTACGTGCTCGCGGGCGAGAACATCGGGTGGCTCGGGGGCAGGGACGCCGGCGCCGAGGCGCGCGTCCACGAGATGTTCCTGCAGTCGCCGACGCACCGAACTGTGCTCCTGGGAAGGACCTGGGACGCGATCGGCGTCGGCACCTTCAAGCGGACCGACGGTCGCAAGTTCTGGACCGTGCTGTTCGCCGAGCGCTGTGACGAGACCAAGGTCGCCGCGGCGACAACCGGTGCCGAGACGCCGCCGCCAACACGGACCGCCACCGAGTCCCAGCCCGACATCCTCGAATCGCTGATCGGTGGCGTGGCCGGGCTCCTTGCCGGGATGCCGCTCATGTGGGTCGCTCGACCCGCCTGACGCGATGCTAGACTCGGGCGAGGGGTCGCCGAGGGAGCGACCATCGATCGCGGAGTCGCAGTGACGCTCGCTCTCCCCAGGCTCGACCGAACCACCGCCGAGCAGCGCGGCATCACCATCGCCGATTTCCTGGTCCCGATCCGGGTCGGTGAGCGGATCAGCTCCCGGGCTCGCCACGTCGCGCTCGTCATCGCGGGCGCCATCCTGATCGCGCTGACCGCGAACCTGTGGGTGCCCATCCCCGGCAGCCCCGTGCCGCTCACCGGTCAGACGTTCTCGGTCCTGCTCGTGGGCGGCGCGCTCGGCCTCCGGCGCGGCTTCCTCGCCACGCTGCTGTACCTCGTGCTGGGCTTCTTCCTGCCGGTCTACGCGCAACAGTCGTCCGGAATTGAGCGGATTGTGGCCGTCGATGGCGCCACCGTTGTGCTCGGCGCAAGGGGCGGGTATCTCATCGGGTTTGTCGTCGCGGCCGGGCTCGTCGGCCGGCTCGCGGAGCTGGGCTGGGACCGGCACATCGGCGGCGCGCTCGGTGCCATGGCCATCGGCAACGTCGTGATCTATGCCATCGGCCTGCCCTGGCTCATGGCCGCCACCGGGCAGACAGCCGCCTGGACGATCCAGAACGGCCTCACGCCATTTCTCATCACAGATCTCGTCAAGCTCGCAATCGCCGCTGCGGTGTTCCCGTTTGCATGGTGGGTGGTCGGGCGCCGGCCGGACGCGCGCTGATCGCCGAACCGTCCGCGACGGCCGATCCGGGCCTGTTCGGGCCTGACAGCGAGGCCTGGCGGCTCGACCGCGAGGCGATGCTCCTGCTCGGCGCCGGTCCGCGAGCCCTCCTGCTCCAGATCGCGCACCCGCTGGTCGCGGCCGGGGTCGCCGACCACTCGGACTTCGAGTCGGACCCGTGGCGACGGCTCGACGGCACCCTTCGGAGCTATCTGCGCATCGTGTACGGCTCCACGCCGCAGGCACGCGCCGAGATCCGACGCCTGAATGCGCTCCATCGTGGGATCACGGGCGCCGGCTACAGCGCACGTGATCCGGAGCTCGCGCTGTGGGTCCACGCGACGCTCGTCGACTCGACCATCGTCTCGTACGACCGCTGGTATGAGCCGATGTCGGAGGACAGACAGGCGCGCTACTACGAGGAGACGAAGCCGATCGGCCGTGCCTTCGGCATCACGGACGCGTTGCTTCCCGCCGACCTCGACGCATTTCGGGCCTACGTCGCGGGCATGCTGGCGCCCGACGGACCGGTCCACGTCAGCCCCGTTGCCCGGGAGCTCGCGCGGGTCATCCTTCGGCCGCCTCTGGCGCCGCTGGCCGGGCTGATCCCGCAGGTGGCGCCGCTCGCGCGCCCGCTGCTCGAGCGGCTCCCGGTCGAGACGTATGCCTGGACGACGTGGCCGGCGATCGGGCTGCTGCCGGACGGAGTCCGGGCCGAGTTCGGCTTGCGCTGGGGTCCGCTCCAGCGGTCGGTGAGCGCGTGGCTCGTTTCGGCGTGGCGAGCGTGGCTCCCGCTCATTCCCACCGACTGGCGCTGGATGCCGCAGGCACGGGCGGCCGACCGACGGATGGCCGGCGAGGGCTGAGCTTCTCGGTCAGTACAGCTTCGGGAAGCGCGGTCCGAAGAGCGTCGAGAGGTCGGCCGAGGTCGCGTCGTCGAGCGCATCGAGCAGCGTCTGCGAGGCGACCAGCCCGTGGCGGTTCTGTGCGATGTACGCGCGGATCGTCTCCCAGAACCTCGTGTTTCCCATGCGCCGGCGCGCCGTGTCGAGCAGGTTGCCGCCCTGGATGTAGACGACCTCGTAGTAGCACGCGCCCGAATAGCGGTAGATCGAGCGGTCGAGACGCGCCGTCGAGCACCCGCTGGACCGTGTGCTCGCGAGGACGTAGCGCGCGGCGAAATCCGTCGCGGCCTCGTCGGTGAACGGCTCGCGGACCTGGTCGCTGCCGACGAGACCGTAGAACCACTGGTGCGCGGTCTCGTGGGTCACGAGGTAGCGCGTGTTGGCCGCGGCCAGTCCGTACGGCAGCCAGACGAGCGCAGGTGATTCCATGGCCGTGCCACCGGCTGACTGCACGACGCGGAAGGACGGGTACGGGTAGGGCCCGAGGAGCGTCCGAAGCCGGCCGAACGCGCGCGCACCTTCGTCGCGGAGCCGTGCCGCGACGGTCGCGGTGCGAGCGACGCCGACGACCTTCGTCGAGCCGACGGTCGTGGTCCTCGTGATGAAATCCGGGGCGGCCGTGATCGTGAAGTCGCGCACATTGCGCGCCTCGAACACCTGGGCGAGACCGTCGGTCGCGACGCGCTCGCCGCTCGTGGCAAAGACAAGGGCCCGGTCGGGCACGATCCTGACCTTCACGTGCGGGCTGGTGGGGGTGACGAACGGATCGCCGAAGTTCGGCCGGTCGAAGTCGATCTCGCGGCTGACCCAGGGCAGCCACCGGTACAGGTTTGCGATCCCGTTGGCCTTCGTGAACATCCAGCTCGAGCCCGACAGCGAGGTGCGCAATCGGGCCGCGTAGCGCACCTCCACCTGGACGGTCGCGCCGACCGCGAGCACGCCACCGAGCGGCACGATGATCGTCTGGTCGGTCACGGTGGCCTTGACGACGACCCCGTTCACCCACGTGCCGGTGAGCGTCATCGTGCCGAGTCGAGCGGCAACGGTGTTGAGCTCGATCCGGTCGATCGAGGAGGGGGACGTGTTGCGAATCGTGGCCACCGACTCGACCTTGACGTTGCGCGTCTCCCAGCCGATACGGATGCGCGCGTCGTAGGAGGCCTCGAGCCGGAGACTCGTTCGGTTCACGCTGCCCGGGACGAGCTGGTGGAGCCCCACGAGGGACGTGGCGTCGGCGGCGGGCACGCCGGGCGCGGGCGCAAGCGTCCCGCTCATGGCGGCGAGCGCGGCGAGCAGGACGAGCGCGATCCGGCGCATCACCCGGGCAGCCTACCGCGGCATCGTCGACCCGGCCTAGACTGCGGGCCATGACCGAGGCCCTGATCGGCGCGATCCGGACGCAGCTACCCGAGCTGCGGCTGCTCACCGATCCGACCGACCGGGAGTCATACCGCAGCGACGAGACCGCGTACCTGGTCACCGGGCTGCCGTGCGGTGTGGCGCTGCCGACCGAGACGCGCCAGGTCGCCGAGCTGGTTCGACTGGCGGGGGAGTTTCGGGTGCCGATCGTGCCCCGCGGGGCGGGGACCGGTCTGTCGGGTGGCGCGGCAGGAATCGAGGGCGGGCTGACGATCGCGTTCACCGCGATGGATCGGATCCTCGAGATCGACGCCGACAACCTGGTCGTGGTCACCCAGCCCGGGATCATCAACGCCGCGCTGAAGGCCGCCGTTGCCGCGCAGGGCCTGTTCTACGCCCCGGACCCCGCCAGCTACGAGATCTGCTCGATCGGCGGCAACCTGGGCACGAACGCGGGCGGGCTGTGCTGCATCAAGTACGGCCAGACGCGGGAATCGGTGCTGGGTCTCGAGGTCGTGATGGCCGACGGAACGGTCCTCCGGACGGGCGGCAAGAACGTCAAGGACGTGGCGGGCTATTCGCTGACCCACCTGATGGTCGGGAGCCAGGGGACGCTCGGGCTCATCACCGAGGCGATCCTGCGGCTGCGGCCGACCCCACCACCGCGCCTGACCCTGCTGGCCTTCTTTGAGCGTTTGGAGGCGTCGGGCGACGCGGTGGCGGGGATCGCCCAGGCCGGTCTGTCACCGGTCACCCTCGAGCTCCTCGATGCGTTCACGATCGCGGCTGTCGACGAGGTGTACGACCTCGGCCTGGACCGTGAGGCGGCCGCGATGCTCATGATCGAATCGGACCTGCCCGGGGATGCCGCCCGCGGCGGAGATGGACGCCGCCCGGATCGTGTGCGAGGCGGCCGGTGCCACGAGCGTCGTCCTTGCCGCCGATGCCCAGGAGGCCGACTGGCTGCGCCAGGCCCGACGCGGGGCGTTCCACGCGCTGGAGCGGCTCGGGACGGTGCGGATGGAGGACGTCGGGGTGCCCCGTTCCCGGGTGCCCGAGCTGCTCGTCGCGATCGCCGGGATCGCCGAGGGCTACGGGGTCCGCTGCGGGACGTTCGGCCATGCGGGGGACGGCAACCTGCATCCGAACTTCGTGTTCGACCATGACGACCCCGACGCGGAACGGATCACCGAGGCCGCCCGCGGCGACCTGTACCGGGCGGCGATCGCGCTGGGTGGCACGATCACCGGGGAGCACGGCGTCGGCCTCGCGCGACGGGCGTATCTCGAGGCGCAACGAGGCCCCAATGCCGTCCGGGTGATGCGCCAGATCAAGGACGCGCTCGATCCCCTCGGGATCCTCAACCCGGGTCGCGTGCTGGTTTGAGGCGCGGCCCGGGCTCGGGGCCACGCCGAAATCGCGCCGTTTACCAACCCGGGTGGTGTTGAGCACGACCTTCGGGCGAAAACGCACCCAGCTACCAACACGGGGAGTAGATCGCCCGGAACCGGGCCCTTTCGACCGATTCTCCGCGCCGAACACCACGGGGGTTGGTAAACGGATCCTCCTTGCGTCAGGGGGGAGGGACGGACCAGGCGGCAAGGCCCGGCGGGGAGCGAGCGGGCGCGGCTCCCGCTACTCGGCTCCGCTGCACATCTGTATAGTGCAAACGTGCAGACGTCCCGACAGCCAACGAGCGAGTTCGAGCAGCTCGTCCGCGCCAGCCGGCTCTATTACGAGCTCGGTGAGACGCAGAACGCCATCGCGGCCCAGCTGGGGGTAACACGGCCGCAGGTGTCGCGCCTGCTGAAGCGGGCCCGCGCCGAGGGTATCGTCGAGATCCGCATCGTCGATCGCACGACGGCTGACTCGCCTGCAGGGGACGAGCTGCGGGGCACGTACGACCTCGAAGCCGTCCATCTCGCTCCCACGATCAAGGGCCCGGAGGATCTGACGAGGCGCATGGTCGGCCGGCTCGCAGCGCAGGTCCTGCGTGCGGCGGTGCGCGACGGGATGATCGTCGGCATCGGTGATGGCGCTTCCATCTCCGCGGTGGCGGATGCCCTCGACGAGGCGCCCGCCGCAGTGTCGGCCACCGTCGTGCCGCTCGCCGGCGGTCACTGGACCGCGGGACCTGAACGCGAGCCCTTCCGTCGGATCGCCGACGCCCTCGGTGCCCAGGTGCAGGGACTCATGTCGCCGGGACTGGTCGATGACGCTGCGACGCGTCGATCGCTCGCCGCGCATGCCGGCGTTCGCGCGGTCCTCGACCTGTGGGAGCGGGTGGACCTGGCCTGCTTCGGGATCGGCGGGCGCAGCTGGAGCACGGCCTCGGTCGGCGAAGCAGTCGAACGGGAGCTCGACACGGCCGAGGCCGTCGGCGAGGTGCTCATCGCGCCGTTCGACCTGGATGGCAGGTTCGTGTGCGAGCCCTTGCGGGAGCGGGTCATCGCCTTCGATGCCCGTGGCCTCGGCCGCGTCGCGACGTCGATCGGGGTGGGCTCGGGCGAGTCCAAGGTTCGGCCGATCCTCGGCGCATTGCGTGCCGGCGTCGTGAAGACGCTCGTGACGGACGTCGCGACTGCCGAAGCAGTCGTCGCCCTCGACCGAGCGACGCTCAGCGGTCCGTCGGGCGTGGCCAGATGACTCGCGAGCAAGCCGTTCTCGGTCTCGATCTTGGGACGAACGAGGTCAAGGCCGGGCTCGTCACGCTCGACGGTCGCCTCCTGGCGTCGGCTCGTGCCGGGTACGCCATGGAGCTGGGCGGGGAGTCGGGGTGGGCCGAGCAGGATCCCGCCGCATGGTGGGATGCGGTCGTCGCGGCCGTCCGCGAGCTCGTCGCCCGGGACGTGGCGGAGATCGTCGCCGTGTCCGCCGACGGTCACGGGCCGACGCTCGTCGCGGTCGACGCCGACGCAGCGGCCACGCGCCCCGCCATCACCTGGCTCGACACCCGGTCGACCGGGGAGGCGGACGAGCTCGGTGCCCGAACCGGGGTGCGCGGCTGGGCCCTGGGTGGGCTGCCGGCCGCGCTCTGGGTCGAGCGGCACGAGCCCGAGGTCGCGAGCCGCACACGCTGGTACCTCGCGACCTGGGAGTACCTCGCGCTCCGGTTGACTGGTGTGGCCGTCGCGCCCCGCGTTGCGAACCAGCTCGTCGCCGAGCCCCCGGATATCGCCGCGGCCGGTATTCCGCTGGACAAGCTGCCGCCAACCGGCAGTGCAGGCACGGTCGTTGGGGCGGTCACCGAGGTGGCGGCCAGCGTCACCGGCCTTGCCACGGGCACGCCCGTGGTCGGCGGGATGGTCGACGCCTTCGCGAGCTACCTCGGGGCGGGCCTGCTGCAGCCGGGAGACGCCTTCGATCCGGGCGGGACGGCCGGTGGTCTTGGCGTCTACTGGGATCGGCCCGTTCACGTGCCCGGCGGGTTCGTGACGCCCGCCCCGCTTCCCGGCATGTACAGCGTGGGTGCCGCGATGGCCGCGACCGGTCGAGCGCTCGACTGGCTCCGCCGCGAGGTCCTCGGCGGCACCGTCTCGACCGCGGACCTGCTCGACGAGGTGGCAGCGACCCCGCCCGGCGCCGACGGCCTCGTCTTCCTGCCCTACCTGGCGGGGGAGCGGTCGCCGATCTGGGACCCAACCGCGCGAGGGGTCCTTGCCGGCCTGACGCTCGGCCATGGTCGCGGACACATCGCCCGCGCAGTTGTAGAAGGATCGGCCCTCGCCCTGCGGCACGTCGCCGCGCCGATGCTCGCTGCCGGGGTCACCGTGCGCGACCTGCGGGTCTGTGGCGGCCCGGCCCGAAGCGACGTCTGGAACCAGGTCAAGGCGGACGTCACCGGCTTCCGCGTGCTCGTGCCCAAGGTGCTCGAGACGGGCGTCGTCGGCTCCGCGATCCTTGGCGCTGTCGGGATCGGGGCGCATCCGGATCTTCGCACGGCGATCGGGGCGATGACCGGGATCGACCGGTCGCTCGAGCCGCGCGACGAGCATCGAGCGACGTACGACGCGCTGTATCGGGCGTACACGGCCCTCTACCCGGCAACCGCGCCAATCCTCCGGCCCCTGCACGTGCCCGAGCCGGTGGTCGTTCGATGACCGATCGCCCCGTCCCCGTGGCTGGGCCCGGCACGATCGAGCTGGCTGGCGTCACGCTCGCCTTTCCGACGCGCACCGGCGTGCCGCACCCGGTGCTCGGCGGCGTCGATCTGGTGGTCCCGGGTGGCGAGGTGATCGCCCTGATCGGTCCCAATGGCTGCGGGAAGTCCACGCTGCTCCGCGTGATTGCCGGCTTGCTCACGCCACAGGGCGGCGCAGTCCGGCTGGACGGCACGACCGTTGCCGGCCCTGATGCACGTGTCGGACTCGTGTTCCAGGAGCCGCGGCTGCTGCCCTGGAGGACAGCGGCGGCGAACATCACGTACCCGCTCGAGCTGGCCGGTTGGGATGGACCACGACGCGCGGCGCGGCTCGCCGAGCTGCTCGAGCTCACCCGGCTCGACGAGGCCGCAGCCGCAACCCGGCCCGGGGAGCTCTCGGGCGGCCAACGGCAGCGGGTCGCGCTGGCACGGGCGCTCGCGCTCCAGCCCCAGGTCCTGCTCCTCGACGAGCCGTTCAGCGCGCTCGACGCCCTGACGCGCGAGCGGTTCGATCTCGAGCTCCTCGCCCTCTGGGAGCGCGCAGCGACCACGATCGTGCTCGTCACGCACAGCATCGCCGAGGCGATCCTCGTCGCCGACCGTGTGGTCGTGATGAGCCCGCGACCCGGTCGGATCGTGGCCGACCTGCCCGTCGACCTGCCGCGCCCGCGGACGCTCGCGGACATGGATGCGGCCGTGGTGTCCTCGACGGCCCGTCAGATCCGCGCGTTCCTCGGGGAGCCTGCGGCGGAACCCGTGGCGGCCGGCCAGACGACGGGGCGGCCCGACTCCCATCTGGAGGTCGCCTCGTGACGAGCTCGCGGTTGCGTGGCTCGCTGCCCGTCCTGGTTGCGCTGGTGACGTTCCTCGGCGCCTGGCAGCTGGCGGTCGTGCTCGGCGGCCTGCAGCCCTCGATCCTGCCGCCACCCGGGCGCGTTGCCGACCGGTTTCTCCAGGCGTTTCGTGACGGGACGATCCAGCCGCACCTCGGGGTCACGCTGACCGAGATCGCGTGGGGTTTCGGCATCGGGGCCGTGCTGGCATTGACCGTCGGGTACGCGATGGCCCGCTCCCGGCTCGCCGAGCGCCTCCTGTCGCCATACATCGTCGCCGCGCAGGCGATCCCGATCCTCGCGCTCGCCCCGCTGCTCACGATCTGGTTCGGGACGGGGCTCGTGAGCAAGGCCGTGATCTGCGCCCTCATCGTGTTCTTCCCGATCGCGGTCGCGACGATGGTGGGCGTTCGATCGGTGGACGAGAAGCTCGTCGAGCTCGGGCGCAGCCTTCGGGCGACCCGCCGGCAGCTGCTCTGGACGATCGAGGTCCCGGCCGCGCTGCCATCGATCTTCGGCGGGCTGCGCGTCGGGGTCACGCTGTCGGTGATCGGCGCCATCGTCGGGGAGTGGGCCGCGCCAAGCCGTGGGCTCGGCGTCCTGATGCTCCAGGCGCGCGGTGCCCTGTTCGATATCCCGCTGATGTTCGCGACGCTGCTGACGATCGCGCTCGTCGGCATCGCGCTCTACCTGATCGTCGTCCTCGTGGAGCGCCGGCTCGTCGGCGCCCGCTGAACCGTCACCGGAGGTCTCCGTGTCCGCTCGCTCCATTCGGTCAAACCGGTCCGCCGCCCTGTTGGCGGTCGGTGCGCTCATCGCGCTGCTTGCCGGCTGCGGGCCGTCGACAACCGCGCCGCCGGTCGAGAGCGACGGCCCCGACGGGTCGGCGTCCGCCGGCACGACGTCCCCGACGCCCGCCGGAAGCCTCCCGCCGGTCGAGCTCGTGGTGGGGCTCGGCTACATCCCGAGCGTCCAGTTCGCCCCGTTCTACTACGCGCAGCAGCAGGGCTACTACGAGGAGGCCGGGCTGATCGTCGAGTTCCAGAACCGCATCGATCCCGACCTCATCACGCTCGTCGGCCAGGGCACGATCGACATCGGGCTCGGGGACGGGACGAGCGTCATCCCCGCCGTCAGCCAGGGCATCCCTGTGCGCTACATGGCCACGGTGTACGGCAAGTTCCCCTCGATCGTGTTCGCGAAGGAGTCGGCCGGGATCGAGACCGCTGCCGACCTTGCGGGAAAGCGTCTGGGGACGCCGGGGCGGTTCGGGTCGAGCTGGGTGATGGTGCAGGCACTGCTCGGGTCGGCCGGTCTCTCCGAGGAAGACCTCGAGATCGTCGAGTACCCCGATTTCGGCCAGGGTGCGGCGGTGGCGGCGGGCGCGGTCGATGCCGCCACCGGATTTGCGAACAACGAGCCCGTGCAGCTCGAGCTGGGCGGGGACCCGGCATCGCTCCTGCGCGTCGACGAGATCGTGCCGCTGCCGGGTCCGGGGCTCATCGCCGGCGTCGGGACGCTCGAGGAGCAGCCCGAAGCCGTCCAGGCCTTCGTCGTTGCCACGCTCAGGGCGATGGAGGAGGTCAGCGCGGATCCAGCCGCCGGACTTGACGCCGCAATCGAGGCCGTGCCCGAGCTCGCGACCGACCGTGCGACACAGGAGGCCATCCTTGCGGCCACGATCGACGCGTGGAGGGGGACGCTCCAGGCCGAGCGCGGGCTGGGGGCGGTCGATCGCGACGGCTGGCAGGAGTCGATTGCGTTCCTCGAGGACCTCGGTCTCGTCCCGAACCCGATCACGATCGAGGACGTGCTCCGCGACGATCTCCTGCCGCCCGGCGACTGAGGCGCAACGGGGGCGCCGGACCCGTATCCCGAGCGGATTTGGCCATTTTCGGGCATACTATTCCGATCCCGGTCACGTCTGCGTGGCCTGCCATGCCCAGGGGAGATGCATCGCTTGAACACCCGTCCACCCGCCAAGCCCGTCACCCCCGAGCCGTTCAAGCACGTCATCGACGAGTACAAGCACCGCGACCAGACGATCACCTGCACGTGTGGCTGGCACGGCAGCTCGGCACAGATCGATCGCGGTCCGTCGGAGTGGACGGCGCACCTCATCGAGGTTCGCGGCAAGAAGCGCTAGCCCCTCGGGTTTGCGATCGCCACGTTCTGATACGCGCGGTCGGTCCCTGACCGCGGCCTGACCGCACCTCGGCGCGTGCTAGCATCGCCGACCGTGACCCCCCGTTCGCTCCTCCCCGAGCGCGCGCCGTTCGCCCTCCGGGCGCGACTCCTGACACCGCTCGACGACGGTGGCACGTTGCATGAGCCCGATGGTCTGCTCGTGGTCGACGCCGGCGGTCGGATCTCGTTCGTGGGTGCGGCATCGGAGCGCCCGGCCGACGTTGAGGGTGCCGTCGATGTCCGGCCGTGGGTCGTCATGCCGGGCATGGTCGATCTTCACGCGCACCTGCCGCAGCTACCCAACGCGGGTCTCGGGGCCGGACTCGATCTCCTGACCTGGCTTCGCGGGTACGTCTTTCCCGTCGAGCGCGACTTCTCGGCGGAGCGGGCCGCGATCGCAGCGCCGGCCGCGTGGCGCGCCTTTGCTGCAGCCGGCACCACGACCGCCCTCGTGTACGGGGCCGTCTTCGAAGCGAGCCTCGACGTCGCCTTCGCGGCGGCCGAGGAGCACGGCATTCGTGCGGTGATCGGCAAGGTGATGATGGATCGGATCACCTACGACGAGACGATCGATCCCGCGACGATCCTCGACCGGTCGCTGCGCGAGTCGACCGACCTGTGTGCGCGCTGGCACATGCGCGACGAGGGCCGGCTCCGGTACGCGTTCACGCCGCGATTCGCCGTCTCGTGCTCGGCCGACATGCTGCGCGAGTCAGCCGCGGCGGCGCGTGCGGCGGGGGCGTACTGGCAGACGCACGTCTCCGAGGACCGCGGCGAGATCGCGGAGGTTGCCCGGCTGTTTCCAGAGGCGCTCGACTACGTCGACGTGTACGACCGCGCCGGCGCGCTGGGGGAGTCGACGGTGCTCGCCCACGCGGTCCACCTGTCCGATCGCGAGCTGGCCCGCCTCGTCGAGACCGGGACGCGGGTTGCCCATTGCCCGGCGTCCAACCTGTTCCTTGCCTCGGGCGTGATGCCGCTTGGCCGGTACCTGGAGGCCGGCTTGATGGTGGGGCTCGGGTCTGACGTGTCGGCGGGGCCCGACCTGTCGATCTTCGGCGCGATGCGCGTGGGCTTCTACGCGTGGAACGCGCTGCGGGTGGAGGGCCGGCTCACTGCGCCGGTGCTCCCGCCCCTCGAGTGGCTGCGGATGGGCACGCTCGGCGGCGCCCGGGTGCTGGGCATTGACGACGCTGTCGGATCGCTGGAGGCCGGCAAGGAAGCCGACGTGATCGTCGTGGACCCGTCGCTCGTGGCGCCGGTCCCGGGCGAGGAGGACGACGCGGCCGAGGACCTCATCAGCCGGCTCATGTTCCGGGCTCACCCCGACATGGTCCGTGCCGCGTGGGTGCGCGGCCGAGCGCTCGCCGGTCCCGGCGACCGCGCCGCCGGCCTCACAGGATGACAACGGCGCTGCCGCCCGGATCACGACCGGCCGCAAGGGCAGCGAGGATGTCGCGCTGCTGGACGCTGCCGGGCTGTGACTCGCGGGCCTCCCTGACGGCCAGGCGGTTGCCGCGCGAGTCTGCGACGAGCAGCAGCACGTGATCCAGTTGGCCGTCGCGCACCTTGAGGGCGAGCTTCCGCTGGACGGCCTGCAGATCGCGCAGGCGTGTCTCGGCCTCGACTCCGATCGCCCAGCCCGCGCCCGAGATGACGGCATCCCAGGCCCGGCGGTCACCGGCGATGGCAAGCGGGACCTCGGTGCGCCATCGAAGGCCCGGATGGACCCGCGCCTTAAGCCGCTCGAGGAGCGCGAGGTGGGCGGTGTCGCGAACCGCGTCCCCTCCGGGGTAGAACCGCAGGGCCATGTCGAGGCCGACGACCGACGCGAGGCGAGCGAGGAGCTCCACGCTCACCTCGGGCTCCTGGCCGCGCTCGACGCGCCCGACGGTCGAATGCGAGACGAGTGCTTCGCGCGCAACGGCTCTCTGGCTCAGCCCTGCGGTGATACGCGCGAGTCGGAGCTCGCGGGCTGCCTCAGACCGATGCCGCTCCGCGGCGCGTCGGGCACGTTCCACCGCGCGCTCCCGGGTTCCCATCGGGCCAAGGATGCAAAGCGTGGCTCACCTGCGGCGTATCGCTCGCGGCCTGGATCGCCAGACGTTCCAACGGGCGAACGACATCGGCCCGCGCACCCTGTGGCCGGCCCCTTGGAACGGCCGACGTTCCAGCCGACCGTTTCAGGTTCCCCGGGCGGTCGCCTGGGACGCCCAGCGGTCCATACGACCCTGGGGTCAGGGCTCGTTCGCTGGTTGGAACGGCAGGCGTTCCAGAGGCGGGCGGCCACCGCCCCAGGACGGGGGGACCGCTGTGAGTGACGTCGTGGACATCGTCATCCGGGGCGGCACGGTCGTGGACGGGACCGGAGCCGCCGGCAGGCCCGCGACCGTCCTCGTGGAGGGGGACGCCATCAGGCTCATCCCGGCCGGCGTGGAACCGCCACCTGCGGGACGGACCATCGATGCCACGGGACGGGTCGTGGCGCCCGGGTTCATCGACCTGCACAGCCACGGCGGCCTCGAGATCCTGGCCAACCCGCGTCACGAGCCCAAGGTGCGCCAGGGCGTGACCACGGAGGTCGTCGGCGTGGACGGGCTGAGCTTCGCACCGATCCCGAACCGGGAGGATCTCGACGCGCTGATCGAGATGGACGCCGGTCTCGATGGCGATCCGCCGATCGCGCATGACTGGGATTCGGTCGCGAGCCTCCTTGTGCGCTACGACGGCGGCATCGCCGTAAACGTGGCGACGCTCATCGGCAACTCAGCGCTCAGGATCGCAACCATGGGCTGGAGCGACGACGAAGTCGGGCCCGACGAGCTGAACCGCATGCGCACGTACCTGCGGGAAGGGATCGAGGAGGGCGCGGTCGGCCTGAGCAGCGGCCTCGACTACCCGCCCGGCAGCTACGCGGCCACGGAGGAGCTCGCCGCGCTCACCCAGGAGGCGGGCAGGGCCGGCGGCTTCTACCACACCCACGTCCGGTACACGCTCGGTGACCGCTACATGGACCCGTTTCTCGAGGCGATCGAGATCGGCCGGAGAGCCGGAGCACCAGCGCACATCACGCACTTCTATCACCGCCAGACGCACCCGGGCGGCCCCGAGCCGCTGCTGGCGCTTGTCGACGACGCCCGTGGCGAGGGGCTCGACGTGACGTTCGATACCTACCCCTATGAGTGGGCCAGCACGAGGCTCCTCATCCAGCTTCCCGGGCTGGATCCAGGACGGCGGCCCAGGCCCGCTCAAGGAACGACTCGCCGACACCACAGCGAGGGACAGGCTTCGCCGGGAGCTCCGCGAGCGCGGTGCCGCCTACACGAGCCCCGCCGGCTGGGCCGACGTCCGGCTCGGTGCCTTTCGATCGCCGGCCAACCTGCACTGGGAGGCACACACGGTTGCCGACCTGATGCAGGCGACGGGGAAGGACGCCGTCGACGTGATCTGCGACCTGCTCCTCGCCGAGAGCCTGCGGGTCAACCAGGTCACGAGCGGACCCTGGGCGGAGACGCTGCGCCCCTTCGTCCAGCATCCGGTCGGCATGGTGGGCACGGACTCAACGTTCGTCGGGGCCAAGCCCAGCCCGCGAACCTACGGATCGTTCCCGCGGATCCTCGGCCAGTTCGTGCGCGACGAGGCGCTGCTCAGCCTGGAGGAGGCCGTGCGCAAGATGACCTCCGCGCCCGCCGCGCGGCTCGGACTCGAGCGCAGGGGAACGCTGCGGGACGGGGCGATCGCGGACATCGTGATCTTCGATCCGGCGACGGTCCGGGCGACCGCCACGTACGACGAGCCGCGCTCCTACCCGGTCGGGATCGAGACCGTGATCGTGAACGGCGTCCTCGTCGTCGACGAGGGCACCCACACCGGCGCGCTTCCCGGGCGCGGCATCAGGAAGGGCCGGGACTAGACCTCGGCCCGGCGGGCCGTCGCGCCGTTCGACACGTCCGCCGAGATGGGTGCCGGCACTTCCGCGGCCCGCAGCGCATTTTGATGCATCTCGCCGAACATCCGCTCGGTCGCCGCGCGGCCAGCTTCGTGCAGGCTGTCGTCGCCGGTGGCGCTCGCCCAGCCGATCGCAAGGCGCAGGGTGACGGCACCGGACTCGAGCCACAGGTCGCAGGTGCGGCGGACGCGCTCGACGTAGTGGATTGCCTGGATCTCGTCGGTCTCCGGCAGCAGGACGCCAAACCGTCCCCGGTCGAGCCGGGCAACATGGTCCGCCTCGCGGGCCAGGCGCTTGACTGTCTCGGCGACCGCCGGGATCAGGCGTTCGCCGGCTGCCTCACCGAGGCGGGAGGTCAGTCGGTCGAGCCCGTCGAGCTCGATCATCACGATCGTCGCGGCACGGCGATATCGTCGGACACGGGCGTCCTCATCGGCGATGACCCGACCCCAGCCGGTCGGCGTCAGCATCCCGGTCGCGGGGTCGGTGCCGGCCAATCCGGGGTCATCACCGGTGTTCGAGTCGGCGGCTCGCGCACGCACCGGCGCGGGGACCGTCTCATGCAGCGTCATCGCGGTGTAGCCGCGGTCGGCGGTGTCGAACGCGACGGAGGCCGATCCGGCCGACGCAGCGGCCAGCGACCGTCCACCGCGACGCGTGAAGCGCGGCACGGCGACGGCCAGGGCGATGAGGATCGCGGTCGCCACGAGGGCAGCCACGAGCAGATACGTGACGGTGTCTTTATCCATGGTCCGGGATGACTCCAGGAAAAAAAGGAAGGAAGAAACGGGCCAGGGACGCGATGTCGAGGCCCGACTATACGGACGGGACGTTGGAACGGGACCGTTTCCCATCGTCCTCGGACCACTTCCCGGTGACCCACGTCACCACGCGGCACGGTTCGGTGGCGTCCGGGCCGGATGAGTGCGCGCGGACGCCGGAACCTCCGTGACGGCTCTCCCGGGTGATACCCTCTCGCGCCAAGGAGAGTGCCGCCGAGTGTCCACGGTACCGCGTCCCGCACCCGGTCCGCTCGTCGTTCCAACGGGTGCCGTCATCCCGGGTCGAGCCGAGCGTCGGGGACCCCTTCGCCGTGAGGGTCCAGAGAAGCTGACCGGCGCCGCGCTGTACACCGACGACCTCGTGTTTCCCGGTGCCTGGTACGGCGCGACGATCCGATCGAGCGACGCCCACGCGCGCCTGATCGCGTTCGATCGGGACGAGGCCTTCGACTGGGGACAGGTCGTGCTCGTGACGGCCGCCGACATCCCGGGTGACAACATCGTGTCGCTCATCAGCGACGACCAGCCTGTCCTCGTCCCGATCGGCGGCGAGATCCAGCATCACGCCGAGCCGCTCGCGCTGATCGCGGCGCCCGACCGGGCGACGCTCCGTGCGGCCCGGCACGCGATCACGGCCCGAACCGAGCCGCTGCCGCCCGTCTTCGACCCGCTCGCGAGCGAGCACGTCTTCGCCCACTACGAGATCGCGTCGGGCAATCTGGACGACGGCTTCGCCGAGGCCGATCTCGTCCTCGAGGGCACGTACCGGGTCGGGCACCAGGAGCAGCTCTACATCGAGAACAACGCGATGATCGCGGTGCCCGAGGAGCACGGCGGCATCACCGTCCACGGCTCGCTCCAGTGCCCGTACTACGTCCACAAGGCGATGAAGCGGGCGCTCGCGCTCGACGACATCCAGACGCGCGTGATCCAGGCCGAGACCGGGGGTGGGTTTGGCGGCAAGGAGGAGTACCCCTCGATCCTCGCGATCCACGCCGCGCTCCTTGCCCGCGCCTGCCGAAAGCCCGTCCGGATGATCTACGACCGGCACGAGGACATCTCGGCGACGACGAAGCGTCACCCGGCGGTCGTGACCCACCGAACCGGGATCCGTCGCGACGGCACGCTCGTGGCGCAGGACATCGACGTGGTCATGGACGGTGGCGCGTACTCGACGCTCACGCCGGTCGTGCTCTCACGTGGCGCGCTCCATGCCGGCGGGCCGTACCGCTGCCCGAATGTTCGGATTCGCGCGCGGGCGACCCGCACGAACACGCCGCCCAACGGCGCGTTTCGCGGGTTTGGCGCGCCACAGACCGAGTTCGCCGCCGAGATCCAGCTGAACCGCCTGGCCGAGGCGATCGGCCGGAGCCCGCTCGACGTGCGGCGACAGAACGTGTACGTCCCGGGGGACACGACCCCGACGGGGCAGGTGCTGCGCGAGAGCGTCGCGGGCGAGGAGGTCCTGGAACGAGCCGTCGAAGCGGCCGAGTTCGAGCGCCTGCGCCAGCGCTTCGCGGCAGAACGCACTGCCCTCGAGCCCGCCGTGACCAACGGCAAGGACGGCTCGCTTCGCTCGGGCGCGCGCCAGCGTGCGTCGGGGATCGGGCTGGCGCTGGCCTGGCATGGGGCCGGATTCACGGGCTCGGGTGAGGTGAAGCTCGCATCGGTTGCGTCGGTCGAGCTGACCGGGGACGGCCGGATCTCGATCCTCACCGGCTCGACCGAGATGGGCCAGGGCACCAAGACGATCTTCCCGCAGCTCGTCGCCGACGCCCTCGGCGTGCCGTACGAGGATGTCGAGATTGCCCCGCAGGACACCGCCTACGTACCGGATTCGGGGCCGACGGTGGCGTCGCGCACGGCGATGGTCGTCGGCGGGCTCGTGATCCACGCCGCGCGCCGGCTCCGGGAGACGGTCGAGACGGCGACAGGTCGGGCATTCGTTGACGCCTACCGGGAGTACGCCCAGGCCAACGGCCCGCTGCGGATCGACCAGCGCTTCGAGCCGTACCCCGGCATCCACTTCGACGATCAGACGTATCGCGGCGATGCCTATCCCGCATTCGGCTGGGCGGCCTGCGTCGCCCAGGTCGAGGTCGATCTCGACACGGGCGAGGTGGCGGTGAAGGACGTCGTCGCCGCCGACGACATCGGCAAGGTGATCCACCCGGTGCTCGCCGAGGGACAGGTCGAGGGCGGCACGCTGCAGGCCGTCGGGTACGCGACGATCGAGGAGATGAAGCTGCGCGACGGCCGGTATCTCAACGACCGGCTCGCCACCTACCTGATCCCGACGGCCCTCGATGCACCGCGCATCTCCACGATCCTCGTCGAGTCGCCGTTTCCGAGCGCGCCGCACCTTGCCAAGGGAGTAGGGGAGCTGCCGATGGACGTCGGGGCGCCCGCCGTCATCGCCGCGATCCACGACGCGACCGGCGTCTGGATCCACGAGCTGCCCGCCACGCCCGAACGCATTCTCGCGGCGCTCCATGCCGTTGCGCCGCCGCCCGAGACCGGCCGGCCGGGCGTGGCGCCGCAGCCCGGGCGGGCCGGCCCGGCCACGACCGATGCGGCGGTCGATGCGCCAATCGGGGCCGGCACGGATCCGCGACCCGATGCGCCGACCGACCCATTGCCCCTCCGCGGCGTCCAGCCCGATGGCGACATCCCGACCGGTGCCGAGCCCGACGACGGAACGTCCGCATGACGGCCTACCGGTTTGCGGTCAACGGGGCCGAGGTCGAGGTCGAGGCCCCCGGCATGCGGCGGCTGCTCGACGTGCTGCGCGAGGAGCTGGCGCTGACCGGCACGAAGGAGGGCTGCGGCGAAGGCGAGTGCGGCGCCTGCACGGTGCTCCTCGACGGTGCCGTCGTCGACGCATGTCTGGTGCCCGTCTGCCAGGCGGACGGCTCGGACGTCCGGACGGTCGAAGGGCTGGCCGGCTCTCCGGTCGTGCCAGGCGGTCCGCCGCGTCTCGATGCTCTCCAGGCCGCGTTCCTCGAAGCCGGTGGCGCGCAGTGCGGGATCTGCACCCCCGGCATGCTCATGTCGGCACGCGCCTACCTCGATGCCGGCGGAGGCCCCGACGAGGACGCGATCCGCGAGGCCATCGCGGGCAATCTGTGCCGCTGCACCGGCTACACGAAGATCATCGAGGCCATTGCGCATGCCGCCGAAGGTGCAGCGTGAGCATCGAGCCGCCGGTGGTCACCGCCCGGTCCCTCGCCGAGGCATATGCCGTCCTCGGCGAGGCGCCACATCGGCCGATTGCGGGCGGCACGGACGTGATGGTGCAGCTCAACGGCGAGCTCGGGGAGCCTCCTGCGCGGATGGTCGACCTCTGGCGGCTCGACGAGCTGCGCGGGATCCGGCAGCGTCGATGACGCCATCGAGCTCGGTGCCCTCACGACCTATACCGACATCCGCCAATCGGCGCTGTGTCGCGAGCATCTGCCGGCGCTCGTCGATGCCGCGGCAACCATCGGCGCGGCCCAGATCCAGAACCGGGGTACGCTCGGCGGCAACGCGATGAACGCCTCCCCGGCCGGCGACACGCTCCCGGTCCTGCTCGCGACCGATGCCGTCCTCGTGGCCGGCTCGCTGCGCGGCGAGCGGTCCATCCCCGTCACCGACTTCTGGGTCGCCTACCGTCGCACGGCCCTCGAGCCCGATGAGCTGCTGCTGCGGATTCGGATTCCGCTCGTGCCGGACCGTGAGCTTCGGTTTCGCAAGATCGGGACGCGCCGCGCGCAGGCGATCAGCAAGGTGGTCATGTGCCTCGCATGGCGCTCCACCGGCGAGGAAGGTCCGTGGTCCGATGTTCGGCTCGCCCTCGGCTCCGTGGCGGACCGTCCCGTGCGTGCCATGGCGACCGAGGCCGTCCTCGAGGGGGCGCGGGCGGACGCCCGGACGGCCGATGCGGCGGCGGAGACCCTGGCCGGCGAGCTGAATCCGATCGATGACGTGCGGTCCACCGCCGACTACCGGCGGACCGTCGCCGCACGAGTGCTGCACCGACTTGTCCGCGATGCGGGAGGATGGTGAGCATGGACGACCCCCGCACCATCCGCATCCCGGACCTGGCCACCCTGAACGAGGCCTCGGCCGCGGAATTCTCGGCCGCCGTTGGGCCGCTGTTCGAGAACGCGCCGCGATTCCTCGCCCGGCTGGCGGAGGCCCGCCCGTTCGCGTCGGTCGATGGCATGTTCGACGCCGCACGGGAGATCGCGCACGCGATGCCCGATGAGGAGCAGGTCGAGCTCGTCGACGCGCATCCGCGGCTCGGCGCCCCACCCAGCTCGGTCTCGCCGCTGTCGTACCGGGAGCAGGGCTACAACTCGGCCATCGCCGACCAGGACCGCGCCCGCCTGACGTCGCAGTTCGACCGTCTCAACGCGGCGTACGAGACGCGCTTCGGGTTCCGGTACTGCGTCAACGTCGCCGGCAGGTCGCGTGCTGCCTTGCTGCCCGACATGAAGACGGCGCTGCAGCGGGGCCGGCCCGTCGAGCTGCGCCGCGCGATCGACGCGGTCGTCGACATCGCTCGCGACCGCTTCTCCCGGCTCGGTGCCGGCCTGGACGGGTGATCGAGCTCGGCCCGAACCGGTACGGGAAGGCCGCGATCCGGCTGGTCCGCGTCTGGCGCGGCGAAGGACCGCACCGGCTCCGCGATCTCACGGTCGCGATCGCGCTCGAAGGCGACTTTGCGGCCGCCCACACGGACGGTGACAACGCCCTCGTCGTGGCCACCGACACGATGAAGAACACGGTCTACGCGTTCGCGAAGGATCGGCTCGAGGGCTCGCTCGAGGCCTTCGGTCGCGCGCTCGCAGAGCACTTCGTGGCCGAGCCGCAGGTGGATCGCGCGACGGTCTCGCTCCGGGAGCACGGCTGGGCGCCGATCGCGGCTGCCGCCGGTCCCGCTCCGGACGCGTTCCTCCGCGGTGAGGCAGGCACGCGCGTCGCGACGATCGCAACCGACATGGGTGGCACGACCGTCGAGGCCGGGGTCGAGGACCTGGTCGTGATGAAAACCGCCCGCTCCGGGTTCAGTGGCTTCCCGCGCGACGCGTACACCACGCTCCCCGAGACCGATGACCGGATCATGGCCACGAAGCTGACCGCGATCTGGCGCTACGGGGCGCCGGACCTCGCCACGGACGGTGCCCATGCCGCCGTCCAGGCCACGCTGCTCGAGGTCTTCGCCGACCACGACAGCCCGTCGGTCCAGACCTCGGTCTGGCGCATGGCCCAGGCAATTCTCGAACGGCACGCGGAGGTCGAGGAGGTGCGCATGGCACTGCCGAACCTGCACCACTGGCTCGTGGACCTGCGACCGTTCGGGCTCGAGAACGACAACGAGGTCTTCCTCGCGACGACCGAGCCGCACGGGCTCATCGAGGCGACCGTCCGCCGGGGGGAGAGCTGATGATGGCCGTGCCGGGCGTGGACGTCCGTGGACCGGCCGTGCCGGGCGCAGAGGGCGTGCTCACCGATGACGCCCTCGAGTTCGTCGCTGACCTGCAGCGGCGGTTCGGACCGCTGCGCGAAGACCTGCTCCAGCGTCGGGCCGAGCGGGACCGCGGCCTTGCTGCCGGAGCGTCGCTCGGGTTTCGCCCGGAGACGGCGGACGTGCGGGCGGGGGACTGGACGGTCGCGCCTGCCCCCGCAGACCTGGACGATCGGCGCGTGGAGATCACCGGCCCGGCCGAGCCCAAGATGATGATCAACGCGCTCAACTCGGGCGCGCGCGTGTTCATGGCCGATCTCGAGGACGCGCTGTCGCCCACCTGGGCAAATGTCGTCGAAGGCCAGGCGGCGCTCGCCGCGGCGGTTCGCGGCACGCTGGCATTCACGTCTCCGGAGGGCAAGCAGTACCGGCTCGGGGAGCGCACGGCGACCCTCGTGGTTCGGCCGCGTGGCTGGCATCTCGTCGAGGCGCACGTGCTCGTCGACGGCGCTCCCGTCTCCGCCTCGCTGTTCGATGCCGGGCTCTACCTGTTCCACAACGCCGCCGAACGCCTGGCGCGTGGCACCGGCCCGTACCTCTACCTGCCGAAGCTCGAGTCGCATCACGAGGCGCGTCTCTGGAACGAGGTCTTCGTCCGCGCCCAGGACGCGCTCGGGATCCCGCGCGGCTCCGTGCGGGCGACCGTGCTCGTCGAGACGATCCATGCCGCGTTCGAGATGGACGAGATCCTCTACGAGCTGCGCGAGCACGCTGCCGGGCTCAACGCGGGTCGCTGGGACTACCTGTTCAGCTGCATCAAGTCATTCCGCCACGACCCGTCGCTCGCGCTCCCGGATCGGGCCCAGCTGACGATGACCGTGCCGTTCATGCGCGCCTACACCGAGCTGCTCGTTCGAACCTGTCACCGCCGCGGCGCGCACGCGATCGGCGGTATGGCCGCGTTCATTCCCAGCCGGCGCGATGAGGCCGTGAACGCCGCGGCCCTCGCAAAGGTCCGCGAGGACAAGGAGCGCGAGAGCCGGGACGGCTTCGACGGCACGTGGGTTGCCCATCCCGACCTCGTCCCCGTCGCGACGGCGATCTTTGACGACGTGCTCGGCGACGCACGGCACCAGAAGCACCGGCTGCGGGAGGAGGTCGAGGTGACGGCCGCGGCGCTCGTCGACCTGACCGTGCCCGGCGGTCGCGTGACCGAGGCCGGTCTGCGCGCCAACGTCCGGGTCGCGCTCGCGTACCTCGACTCGTGGCTGCGTGGCACGGGCGCCGCCGCGATCGACAACCTCATGGAGGATGCGGCCACGGCCGAGATCTCGCGCTCGCTGCTGTGGCACTGGCGGGTGCGCGGGACCGTGCTCGACGATGGCCGGACGGTGGACGACGCGCTCTACGCCGTCATCCGGGACGAGGAGCTGGATCGACTCGGTGGCGCCGGGTCGGGACGGCTCGGCGGGGCGGCCGAGATCCTCGACTCGCTCGTCCTCACCGAGGATCCGCCCGAGTTCCTGACCCTCCCCGCGTACGGCCGCCTCGACTGAGGCAACGCGCTCAGCGCGCCGTCACGCGCTCGACGATGAGGGCCGCGACGCGCTCGGGTGCCTCCGCGGCGACCAGGTGGGCGACATCCGGCAGCACCGTCATGGTCGCGTTCGGCAAGACAGCGACGAGGTATCGCGCCGTGGCCTCGTTGTCCGACAGGTCCAGACCGCCCACGACGCAGAGGACCGGCATCGTGGCCGCCTCCAGCCGACCGGAGGCCGGCGGGTCGAGACGCATGGGTGTTGCCCGGATGCGGTCGGGGCTCTCAGCATCGCGGATCATCGGGCGCAGCCAGTCTCGGGTCGCGCTGGGGAGCCGGTCCTCGGGCTGGCCGAGCCCATCGACCCAGAGCCGCAGCTCGAAGTCGACGAGAGCCTCGAGGTCGCCGGCCTGCTCGAGCCGCTCCATCTCCTCGTAGGCCAGCCGCTCCTCGTCCGTTGGCTCCGGCTGGTGGCCCGAGATGTTCGATGCGAGCAGGACCACGCGCGCGACGCGGCCCGGGTGCTGCACCGCTGCATCGAACGCAATCACCCCTCCGCGCGAGTTCCCGACGAGCGTCGCCTGGGGGAGATCGAACGCGTCGAGGACGGCCAGCAGATCCTCGCTGTCGCTGAACGGGACGCTCTCCGTCTCCGAGCTGCCGTAGTTGCGCACGTCGTATCGGATCACACGGAGCCCGGCGTTCACGAGCAGCGGTACGAGCGGATCCCAGGCTCGCGCGTCCACGATCCCGGCGTGCACCAGGACGACGGGCGGCCCCACGCCGTCGGCCTGGGCAGCGAGCCGTCCGCCCGGGACGCCGACCATTCGAGCCTCCGTCACGCCACGCCGGCCCGCCCGCGCTCGACGAACTGGCCTGCGCCGCGGGTTCCCACGAAGACGCCGTCGCGAATGACCGCCCTGCCGCGCACGAAGACGCTCCGGACGGCACCGGCCTTTTCGAGGCCCTCGTAGGGCGTGTAGTCGCTGGTGTGGTGCAGGTCCGTGGCCAGGATCGTTCCCCGGACGGCGGGATCGAACAGCACGAGATCGGCATCGCGGCCCGGCTCGATCGCGCCTTTCCGCTCGAAGCCGAAGAGTCGAGCCGGGGTGGTCGAGAGGAGGTCCACGAGGCGCTCGACCGTGATCCGGCCCGTGGCCACGCCGCGCGCGTAGACGACCGCGAGGAGCGTCTCGATCCCGGGCGCTCCGTTGCTGATGCGGTCGAACGGCACGCCGGACAGGCATTCGGCCTTCTCGAGGGACCGCCGATCCGGCACGTGGTCGGTCGCGACGAGGTCGAGCTCACCTGCGGCCAGTCCCGCCCAGAGCGCGTCCCGATCGGCGGGCGCACGGAGTGGGGGAGCGATGATCGCGCAGGCGACGTCGAGCGGGTCGGACTGCTCGTAGCGGCCGGCGTCCAGCGTCAGGTAGTGCGGGCAGGTCTCGGCGAAGGCCCGCGTTCCCCGTGCGCGCGCGGCCCGGACCTGGTCGAGCGCGGCCGCGGACGACAGGTGGACCACGTACACAGGCGCATCGGCCGCGTCGGCGAACGCCATCGCCCGGTGGGTCGCCACGGCCTCGGCGGCAGTCGTCCGGGTCGTGGCATGGAAGCGACCCGCGGTGTCGCCACGGGCCAGCGCGTCGGTCACGGCCGCGTCGATCAGGACTGGATCCTCGCAGTGGACCTGGAGCATGCCGCCGCGCCGGCCCATCGCCCGCATCGCTTCAAAGAGCTGGCGGTCCCCGAGCCGAAAGTCGAACACCATGAAGGCCTTGCAGGTCGGGACGCCCGCGTCGACGACGGCCGGAAGCTCCGCGATCGGGTCGTCCATCGTGCCGCTGATCGCGAGGCTCACCCCGTAATCGATCGCCGAGTCATTGCCCGTGGCTGCGCGCCACTCCCGGAGCCCGGTGAGGAGGGAGCGTTCGGCCTGCGGTGAGGAGCCCGTGCCGGGGTTGTTGAACGACAGGAACGTCGTGGTCCCCCCGAACGCCGCCGCGACCGAGTCCTGGAAGAAGCGGTCCGGGTGCTCGTCGCTGGCAACGCGGGTGTGCGTGTGCACGTCGACGACCCCTGGCAGCACGAGGAGGCCCGCCGCCTCGACCAGCTCATCAGCCGTCTCCTCGTGCGACCCGATGCCAGCCTCGACCGCGGCGATCCGTCCGTCCTCGACCAGCACATCGGCAAGCCGCGACCCACCCGCCGTCACGACCGTGCCGCCACGGACCAGCAGCCGGCTCAATCGCCCTCGCCGACCTCGGGCATCCTCAGCCCTCGGCCTCCACGATCCGGATCGGCTGGGCGCCTTCCCACAGGCAGCGGCGCCCGACCTCGCGGAGCCGGTCCTGCCAGCCGTCGTCGGGCTCCAGCGTGGCGAAGTGGTTCGCTGCCAACTGGCCAACCTTCGACGACGTCGCGCAGGCCCCGTACGGGAAGAAGATCTCGCACTCGCTGATGCCACCGGGATAGATCGCGAGCATCCCGGGCGCCGGATGCGACGTGTGGTTCTCGTAGTCGATGCCCGGCCGGAAGTCTCCGAACGGGATCCACGTGGACTCGCCGCTCCAGCGGCAGTGGATCAGCTGCGAGTCGACCGGCAGCATCGACCGGATCGCCTCGACCGTCGCAGGCGCGGCGTCCTCCCAGCGGGCGTTAAAGTGCAGGTCACCGACCTCGATTCGCAAGGTACCCATGCGCGGAGGATAGCGTGGCCACCCCGCCCGCAACCGGCGTCCCGACGATCTCGACGCACGTGCTCGATGCCGAGCGCGGCATGCCGGCGGTCGGCGTGCACGTGACGCTGTACCGGCTTGGCGAGGACGCGCGGCCGATCCGCCTGACCCAGGCGCTGACCGACGCGGATGGGCGGGTTCGCGACCTGCTCGAACGGCCGATGGCGCCAGGTGACTACCGGCTCGAGTTCACGCTCGTTCGCGACCGTCAGGATCCTGATGCCCCGGCCGAGAGCGATCGGTTCTTCCGTCGCCTGTCACTCGACCTGCGGGTGACCGACACGGCGCGGAGCTACCACGTGCCATTGCTCCTCGCGCCGTACTCGATGACGACGTACCGGGGCAGCTGACCTAGTTCATCGACGCAAACGCGTCGATATCGAACCGCGGACGTCCGGCGGTGCCGACCACGACCAGCTTGATCGTGTGGTTCCCGGACGAGCTCCAGCTCTTGGCATAGAGGACGGCCCGGCTCTGGCCCGACGATCGATAGGCGCTGACGGTCCCGACGTACACGTCGTCGATGTAGACCTTGACGCTTCCCCGGCTCGAGCTGCGGGGGGCTACAACGGCGATCGCGCGGCCGGTGAACGCGAACGTGACCCAGGCACCGGCGCGCGTGGCGTAGCGGGTGGATCCGCCGGATGCCGTGGAGCTGGAGGACGTGGTCCAGGTTCCGCCGTACGTGGCCACCGAGCTCGTCTGCTGTCGGAGGCGCGGCATGACCTCGGCCCCGTCCACGTACCCGCCCGCATTGCCCGCCCGGTCCTGAGCGCGGACGCGGAAGCGGTAGCGCGTGTCGATGGTCAGGGAGCGGTCGGCATAGAGGCTGGGGGTCGCGGCCGTGATCGTGGACCAGGCACCGCCGTTGATGGACTGGCGCAGGGCATAGGAGCCTACGCCGCTGAGATCGTCCGTCCCTGCCGGCCACCGTACGCGGGTGGCGATCGTGCTGCCGACGGTCGTCCCGGTGAGGAACGTATAGGTGCCCGGGGCCGGTGACGTCGGTGCCACGCCGTCGAGCGCGCGGAACCCGCTCGCGATCCGACCGGTCGCGGTGGCACCTGTGGTGATGCCCTTGGCCTTGGCCGAGTTGAGGATCCGTGCCTTCAGCGCGGTCGGCGACATCGGTGACGACGCCTCGGCCACGACGATCGCGGCGATTCCGCTCACGTGCGGTGAGGCCATGGACGTGCCGTCGAAGAAGACGTGCCCGGCGTCCCACGCGTTCTCGCCATCGTCGTACGCGGGGACCGTGCTCAGGATCGCGACGCCGGGGGCGGCGAGGTCGACGGACGTCGAGCCGTAGTTCGAGAAGTCAGCCAGGAAGCCGGTGTTGTCGATCGCGGCGACGGTCAGCACGTTCGGCAGGTCGAAGGAGGCAGGGATCGCCGGATTCGGGTCGGTGTCGTTGTCGATCCCGGTGTTGCCGGCCGATGCGACGAACAGCATGCCGGACGCAGCGATCGCGGCCTTGAGGGTCGCGCCGTCGGCCGGGTTGTTGCGGACGGCCCGGCGGCCCCACGAGTTGTTCGAGACCTGGACGTCGAAGGATGCGGCGTACTCGATCGCCTCAACCGCCTGGTGGTCCCAGCCGCAGAGGGGGTCGCCGTTCACATCCGTGTCGTTGCCGAGAAACTTGAGGGCCATGATCCGGACGTCCGGCGCGACGCCGACCATCCCGGAGCCATTGCGCCGCGCGGCGATCGTTCCCGCGACGTGCGTGCCGTGGTAGTCGTCGTTCGCGTCGTGGACGGTGTTGTCGTCGTGGCAGAAGTCCCAGCCATGGACGTCGTCGATGTAGCCGTTCGCATCGTCGTCGAGCCCGTTGGTCTCCTTGTTATCCCCCGACTCGCCCGGGTTCACCCACGCGCTGCCGGCGAGGTCGGGTTGGCTGAAGTCGACGCCATCGTCGATCACCGCGACCACCGCCCCGCTGCCCGTCGTGAGGGCGAGCGACTCGAGGCCGTCCGCGTCGACGTCGGGCTCGCCGTCGAGCTCGAGGATCGTCTGACCGGTGTTGTGGAGACCCCACATCCATGGCCAGTACGGCTCGGATGTCGGGTCGACATGGCGCTGCAGGATGCGGCTCTCGGTCACCGATGCGACGGCCGAGTCTGCGGCCAGCCGCCGGCGTCCCGTCCCAAGTCCGCCCGTGCGGACGCTGTAGACGGCGGTTCCCGCCTCCGCGTCGAAGTCGACGAGCGTCGTGACCGCATCCTCGAGCCGCCGAGCGTCGGCGCTGTCTGCCGCGGGCCGCATGCGTGCCACGAGCCGGACCGGCGCGAAATCGACCGGCTGGTCCCAGGCCCGCCCGCCGTCCGCAGGGCGGCTGCCCGGCGAGGCCGCCAGTGTTGCGGGGGCGGTGGGCACGATGACGGCAAGCGCCAGCAGTGCGGCGACGGTGCGGGCGCGGGACCGCGCGCTGACTGGCACAGGGGTGACCTCGGTGACGGACCGGCAGGGCCGGATGTCCGCGCATCGTACGGGCACCGCGTCGCAACCGTGACAGCCTAGATGTCACGGCCACGCTGCACCGTTCGGGTCATGGAAGCACGAACGCTCGTCCCGCTCCCGTCGCCAGCCGACCCGCCGGCCAATACGAGGATCCAGGTCCTGGGGGACCGGATCGTCGTCGACCGCCTCGTCCTTCACGATCCCGGCCTTGCCGCGTACCTCGGTGACCGACCGGCAGAGGATCGTCCGGCTCTCGTCGAGCGGGCGGTTCGCATCGGCCTGATCGCCCTTCAGGATGCCGGCGTCAGCGTCAACGTCGACGTCGTGAAGTCCGAGTTCGAGCGCGTGCTGCGCCAGACCGAGCAGGTCAACGAGAAGGCGGCGGCAGCGCTCGAGCAGACGCTTCGCGCGAACTTCGCCGACGGCGACGGCCGGCTGCCGCGAACGCTCGAGAAGTTCCTCGGGGATCGTGGGGCGCTTCGATCGATGGTCGACGAGCTGTTCGACGAGACGAAGCGTGACAGCGCGATCGGGCGCATCGGCAGCATGCTCGAGCGCTACTTCGACGGGGACGCGTCCAAGCTGGCGGTGCTCCTCGATCCAACGCGGCTGAACTCCCCCATGCACCAGTTCCGGAAGGAGATCGCGGCCGGCTTCAAGAGCCTCGAGGAACGGCTCGTCGCCATCGAGGCGGCTGCGGCCGCCCGGGGGGCGGAACGGGCCCGCTCTGCCGCCAAGGGCGCCGACTTCGAGGACCTGCTGGACGCGATGCTCGGGGACCTTGCGCGTCGCGCGGGCGACCTGGTCGATCGGACCGGTCTCGAGCCCGGCTCCGTGGCGAAGTCCAAGAAGGGCGACTTCGTGCTCACCATCGACCCGGGTCTGGCCCGCGGTGCCGACCTGCGAGTCGTCATCGAGGCCAAGGACCGGCCGATGTCGATGCGCGCGATGCGCGACGAGCTTCGGGACGCCTGCGAGAACCGGAGCGCCGCCGTTGCGCTCGTCGTCTTCACGCCGGCGCACGCGCCGACGGGCGTCGCGCCGTTCGCGATCATCGGCGGCCACGTCTACTGTGTGATCGATCCCGAAGCCCCGGAGGCCGCGACGCTCGAGGCGGCCCTGCGGCTCGCCCGCCTGCTGGCGCTCGCGTCGCTCGCCGAGCGTGACGTCGAGGTCGATGCGGCCGCGATCGCAGCGGCGCTCAGCGGTGTGCGCGAGCAGCTCGACGCCGTCCGTTCGCTCAAGACGCAGCTCACCTCGATCGCGACGACGGCGAAATCCGTGGCGACCGGGCTGGACGGGATGCGCACGAACATCCTCGCCCGCGTGCTCGAGGCGGAGGCCGAGATCCGGGCCATCAACCCGGGCTGACAGTCCCGTGTTCACTGCGGAGCGGTTAGGACCCGTCACCTAGCCGTGACCCGGACCACCGGGTCCTAGGTCCGACCCGGTTCGACCGCGAGGCTTGCCACGAACGCGACACCCACGCCGGGTGCCGCTCCTGGCTCGCCACATCGAACCGGAGTCCTCGGATGCGCCGTCGGATCAGCCTCATCGTTCTCGCTGCGCTCATGACGCTGCCTGTCGTCGCGCCCGTCCGTGCCGCGGAGCCGGTCTCGCCGGAGCCCAGCGTTGAGCCGATGCCGACAGCGTCGCCCAGCGCTGCCCCGGAGGCTTCCGACACGCCCGACGCGTCCGCGACTCCCGAAACGTCCCCTGCTCCCGGGACCGCCGCGCCGACCGAGGCGCCGGATGCCAGTGTTGCGCCGTCCCCCGAGCCCAGCCCCGAGGCATCTGTTGCGCCCACGTCCTCCGTTGCGCCCGAGCCCGAGGCGACCAAGGCACCGTCCCGCCGTGGTGCCGCGCCGGATGACACGCGCGGTCGTCCCGACGTGACGGGTCGGTACATCGTCATCCTCGATTCGGATGCCAACACCGGCGACGTCGTCGAGCGGGTCGCGAAGCGGACCGGCGTCAAGGCCGATCGAAGCTTCACGCGCGCCGTTCGGGGTTTCACCGCACACCTGACCCCCGCGCAGCGGCGCACGATCGAGGGCGACGGCAGCGTCGTTGCGGTCGTGCCCGACGAGGTGATCGAGATCACTGCCCAGACGACGCCGACCGGGGTTTCGCGCATCGGCACGAAGTCGAACACGATCGCGAAGATCAACGGCGTCGACGAGCGCGTGAACGCCGACGTCGCGATCGTCGACACGGGCATCCAGAGCAACCACCCGGACCTGAATGTCGTGGGCGGCTACAACTGCTCGACCTCGAACCGCGGTGCGTGGCGCGACGTCCAGGGTCATGGCACGCACGTGGCCGGGACGGTCGCAGCCATCGACAACGCCGCGGGCGTGGTAGGCGTCGCCCCCGGCGCGCGGCTGTGGGCCGTGAAGATCCTCAACGACGACGGCTACGGCCTGCTGAGCTGGTACGTCTGCGGCCTGGACTGGATCGCCGCGCAGCGCGACCCGGCGGACAGCAGCCGGCCGCTGATCGAGGCCGTGAACATGAGCGTCGTCAAGGACGGCAAGGACGATCACACGTGCGGCACCGCCAGCAACGACGTGCTCCACAAGGCGATCTGCCGCGTGACGGGAGCCGGCATCACCGTGGTTGCCGCGGCCGGCAACGACAGCCGCAGCTCGGCCTCGCGCGTCCCTGCCGCATACAACGAGGTCATCACCGTCTCGGCCCTCGCCGACCTCGACGGGAAGGCGGGTGCACTGGGTGCTCCCCGCTGCTGGTCATGGGGTGGCTACGACAGCGACGAGAGCTTCGCCGACTTCAGCAACTACGGCTCGGACGTCGACATCATCGCCCCGGGCAAGTGCATCTGGTCCTCCGTCCCGGGCTCGAGCTACGGGTACTCCTCGGGTACGTCCATGGCGACCCCCGCCGTCACCGGTGCCGCGGCCCTGTACAAGGCCAGCCGCCCGAATGCGACGCCTGCCGAGGTCCGCGAGGCCCTGATGTACCTCGCCAACGGCGGCTGGAGGACCTCGACCGACCCCGACACGCTGCACGAGAAGCTGCTCGACGTGTCGAAGCTCGGCGCCCTCGGAACCTACAAGGTCGCCGCAGGCCCCGACGGCTTCATCGACGAGCAGGGCGGCTCGACCGTCGTGCCGGTCATCGTCACCCGCAGCTCGACCTTCTTCGAGCGCGTGCGGCTGTCCGTCTCGGGGGTCCCTGCCGGCTGGACGGCGGCCCTCAACACCACGAGCCTCCTCGGCTGGACCGCCACGTCGGCCACGCTCACGGTCACCGTGCCGCCAAGCACGGCCGAGGGGGTCTACGACCTCACGGTCACGGGCACGAACCAGGGACGGTCCGTGTCGGCCATCGCCCAGGTTGTCGTTGCCGGTGACACGCCGACCGCCTTCCCGCCCTCGTCGGCGAAGGCCAAGACGAACATGCAGCTCGGCGCGAGCACGGCCAGCGTGGTCGTGGCGTGGCCGGCGGCAACCGACCCGACCAGCACCATCGCCGCGTACGAGTTCGAGTCGAGCCTCGATGGCGGCGAGTGGACGGGGTCGACGACCCTGCCCGGGTCGGCGCGAAGCGTTCTGACGAACCTCGTCGTTCGGGGCGCCTACCAGTTCCGCGTTCGTGCTCGGGACACCGCAGGCAAGTGGAGCGAGTGGGCCCCGACCCTGACGGCGTATCGAGCCACCGTCTACAACGATCGGAACACCGAGCTGCGCTATGCCGGGACCTGGACGGCTTCGGTGTCGGCCAGCGCGACGAGCCAGACCCTCAGGAGCTCGGACCGGAATGGCGCCAACGTTCGCTACACCTTCACCGGCCGCGGCATCTCGGTCGTGGCACCGGTGAGCCCGACCCGAGGCTGGTTCGAGGTGCGGATCGACGGTGTCTACATCGGCACCGTGAGCCTCGGCTCCTCGACCCTCAAGCATCGCCAGACGGTGTTCTCAACAGCCTGGGCGACCAGCGGGACGCACACGATCGAGCTGCGAGTCCTCAAGTCGAGCTCGCGCACGAAGGCCAGCCTCGACGCACTCGTGGTGCTTCGCTAGGCCTCGCACGCCGGCGGACGCAACGCGTCCGCCACGATCGAGGCGATTCAGGTTCGGCCACCGATTGCGCGCGTGCGCTATCGTGACCGTCCGACGCCGGCGGCCCGGGTATCGCCGCCGCGCGAGCGGTGCAGCGACGAGGTTGACCGTGGCGCGATCGATGTGGAAGGGGGCCATCCAGTTCGGGCTGGTCACCATCCCGGTCAAGCTCTATCTCGCGACGGAGTCCAAGGGCATCAGCTTCAACATGCTCCACAAGGACGACCTGTCACGGATCCAGATGAAGGTCTGGTGCCCGGTCGAGGACGAGCCGATCTCGCGCTCGGACACCGTGAAGGGCTACGAATACGCCCCGGGCGAGTACGTCGTCATCACCGATGAGGACCTCGAGCGCGTGCCGCTCAAGACGGTCCGGTCGATCGAGATCGAGCAGTTCACGAAGGCCGAGCGCGACGACTCGAACGTCCGCTTCGTGAAGAGCGCCTACTACCTCGAGCCCGACAAGGTGGGCCGCAAGGCGTTCTACCTGCTGCGCTCCGTGCTCGAGGACGAGGGGCTCACGGCGATCTGCAAGGTCGTGATCAAGGATCGCGAGGCGCTCGCCGCAATCGATCCGTTCGGCGACACGATGCTCATGACGACCCTGCACTGGCCCGACGAGATCCGGTCCACCGGCGAGCTCGACCTGCCGGCCGACGACTTCGACTTCAAGCCCGCCGAGCTCGCGATGGCCAAGCAGCTCGTTGCCGCGATGACCGGCGAGTTCCAGGCGGACCAGTACAAGGACGAGTACCGCGAGGCGCTCGAGCAGATCATCGAGGCCAAGGTCGAGGGTCGCGAGGTGGTCGAGGTCGAGGAGCCCGAGCCGGGTGGCCAGCTGATCGACCTGATGGCCGCGCTCGAGGCATCCGTCAATGCCGCGAAGTCGGCCCGCGAGAAGCCGGTCTCGGTCTCCGAGGCGAAGGCGGCACGCGCCAAGCGCGACGAGGATGGTCAGAAGGCCAAGCCCACCGCCCGCAAGAGCGCGGGGAAGGCCAAGGCCGCGAGCTCAGCCGCGCGCGACGCGGATGCCGATGAGGACGAGGCCGCCGCAAATGCCTCGGGGAGCCGCCGCAAGCGCAAGGCTTCGTAGGGGAGCAGGTCGCGCTCGCGCCGGCGGTCGCGCGCCCGTGATCCGATTTCGCCGACCCGTCCGCGATATGGCCAGATGTTCACGTCCGGAACCTTGGGCGACCACACGAACGATCCCGATGTCCGCGTTAGCCACTCCTGACTAACGCGCCCGGCATCTTCTGTCATACGTCGCGCCCGGGGGTCAGGTGGCCGGGATCCATGTCGCCTTCGCTGCCGAAGGTTCCCGGGGTGGACGATTGGCAGGAACGTCGCCCGGGGCGAGTGGGGCTACTGCCACGGGGACCGGGGTCCGGCTGGCACACTGACGGGGATGCCCCTCAAGGACTACCACCGCAAGCGTGACTTCGCGAAGACGCCCGAGCCCGCGGGCGATGCGGCTGCGGGCACGGCGCCGCGGCCGACACCGGTCCAGGGTGGTCGCTTCGTCGTGCAGCGCCACCGCGCGAGCCGGCTCCACTACGACTTCCGGCTGGAGATCGGCGACGTGCTCGTGTCGTGGGCCGTCCCGAAGGGTCCAACGCTCGACCCCGCGATCCGGCGGATGGCCGTCCACGTCGAGGATCATCCGATCGAGTATTTCGACTTCGAGGGCACGATCCCCGCGAAGCAGTACGGCGCGGGCGACGTGATCGTGTGGGACTGGGGGACCTGGGAGGCGGAGGCGCCGACCGTCGACGGCGAGAAGGCCGTTGCCGATGGCGAGCTCAAGTTCGTGCTGCATGGCGAGAAGCTCCGGGGCCGCTTCACGATCGTCCGGACAAGCGGACGGCCCGGCTCTCAGACCGGTCGCGCCTTCGAGGACGATTCGGAGCAGTGGCTGCTCATCCACAAGCGTGACGAGCACGCAAGGGACGGCTGGGACGCCGAGGACCACTCGAAGAGCGTCAAGACGGGCAGAACGAATGACGAGGTCAAGGCCAACACGGACGCCGTCTGGATCAGCCAGGCACCCGCGGCCCAGGCAGAGATCGACCTCTCCAGCGCGAAGACGAAGCGGATGCCGCCGCACATCGAGCCGATGATGGCCACCCTCGCGAGCAAGCCGTTCGATGACCCGGACTGGCTGTTCGAGATCAAGTGGGACGGCTTCCGCGTGCAGTCGGTCGTCCGCGACGGCGAGGTCCGGCTCTACACGCGGAATCTGAAGGACGCCGAGACGTATTTCGGCCGCCTGCTCTCGCCGCCGCGCTGGATCGAGGCGTCCGAGGCCATCGTCGATGGCGAGGTGGTTGCCCTGGACGAGGCGGGCGCCCCCGACTTCGGCCTCCTCCAGGAGCGCATCAGCGAGCTCCGGGCCGGCGGCAAGCGGACCTCGGGGCCGCTCGTGTACCAGGCCTTCGATCTCCTCTATCTCGATGGCCGATCGCTGCTCGACGTCCCGCTCGAGGATCGCAAGCGGCTGCTCAAGAGCGTCCTGCGGGAGCACCCGCGTGTCCGGTTCGCCGCGCACGTGGACGGCGCCGGGCTCGCCTTTCACGCGGCGGCCCAGGGGCGCAACCTCGAGGGGATCGTGGCCAAGCTCCGGACGTCGCGCTACGAGCCCGGGCGGCGTTCAACGGCCTGGCTGAAGATCAAGATTCGGCCCGAGCAGGAGCTGGTCGTCGGTGGCTGGACGCCGGGGGAGGGGAATGCACGCGACCTGGGCGCGCTGGCGGTGGGGGTGTACGAGGACGGCAAGCTGCGGTTCGCGGGCAAGGTCGGCTCGGGCTTCACCGGTGCGACCCGCAAGATGATGCTCGCGCGTCTGAAGCCTCTCGCCACGGACGTCGCGCCGTTCGACCCGGCGCCCGAGCGCAAGGGGGAGCTTCGAACGGTCACCTGGGTCCGACCCGAGCTCGTGATCCGGTCGGAGCTCGGCGGCTGGTCGCGGGACGGGATGGTGCGGCAGACCTCGTTCAAGGGGCTCGAGGACGGCCGCGACCCGACGGCCGTCCAGCGGGAGCAGGCGATCGACACGAACGCGGCCGTGGAGGCAGCCGAGAGCGCCGCCGCCACGAACGCGCGGCCGCGCCCGCGCCGACAGCGACCACGGAGTCACCGACCAGAGGAGGACGCGCCGCGTCGCGAGCGGCCAGGGTCTCCGTCGCGGGCAAGGCGAAGACCGCTGATCACGCCTGGACCGCGACCCCGGCGGAGCTCGAGGCGCTCCAGGCCATGCGCAAGGAAGGTGTCTGGGAGGTCGGTGGGCAGGAGCTCAAGCTCACGAACCTCGACAAGACGCTGTTCCCGCCGCTCCCAGGGACAGATGACCCGCCGGTGACGAAGCGCGAGCTGATTGCCTACTTCGCCCGGATCGCGCCGACGATGCTGCCGCACCTGGTCGAGCGTCCGCTCAACCTGCACCGCTTTCCGAACGGCGCCGGCGGCCAAGGGTTCTGGCAGAAGGACCTGGCGGCGTCGACGCCACCATGGCTCGCACGGTGGAAGGAGACGGGGGTCGAGGAGCGCGAGGACCGGAAGCTCAACACGCACTTGCTCGCCGATCGAGTGGCGACCCTCTGCTGGCTCGGCAACCAGGCCGCGTTCGAGGTCCACGCGTGGACCTCGACCATCCACGATCCGTGGCGGCCGACGTTCGCCCTGATCGACGTCGACCCCGGCGACAGGACGACCTGGGAGGAGACGCTCCAGCTCGCGCGGCTCTACCGGACCGCGTTCGAGCACCTCGGTGTTCGCGCCTATCCGAAGCTCACCGGCCAGCGCGGGCTGCAGGCGTGGATCCCCATCATTCCGGATCGGTACACGTACGCGGACACGAGCAACTGGGTCGAGAAGGTCTCCCGGGCCGTCGGGGCGATCGTCCCCGACCTGGTGTCGTGGGAGTGGTCGAAGGCCGATCGGAAGGGCCGGGCGCGCCTCGACTACACGCAGAACGCGTCGATCAAGACGCTCGTCGCGCCCTACGCGGTTCGTCCCGCCCCCGGGGCGCCGGTCTCAGCGCCGATCAGCTGGGACGAGCTCGACACGCCGGGCCTGCGTCCGAACTCCTGGACGATCAGGACCATCGTGGATCGTGTCGCGGAGCGTGGTGATCTCTTCGCGGCCGCGCAGAGCGATCACCAGGAGCTGCCCGCGGTCTAGCGTCCCGGTCAGGCCGGCTCGATCGAGGCGACCCATTTGACCCAGTCGAGGCCGCGGCGGTTGGGCGCCACGAGGCGCAACGGTGCGCCGTTGCCGATCGCAAGTGGCGCACCAGCGCAGTCCCAGGCGAGCAGGCACGTCTCCGCGACGGCGGGATCGAGCACCGTCGACCAGCCCGTCGCGGAGCGGACGAGGACGCGCGCATCGGGGGCCATCCCGGCGGCGTCCATGACGGACCGCAGCGGCACTCCCTCCCACGACGTCTCGATCGCCCAGCCCGACGTGCAGTCGAGGACTGCGGTACGCGATGTCGCGCCCAGGGCCCGGAGCTCGGCCAGGCTGAACGCCGTGCCGGCGGCGTCGAGCCGCCAGGTCGCCGGATCGATGGCCGGAGCGCCTTCGCCGAAGAACGTCGTGACCGGCGGGACCCCACCCGCCGGCAGCCAGCGCGACCCCGTGAAGCGACGCGTCCCGCCCCGTGCCGCGTCGAGGGCATCGGCGACGCCGCGCAACGCCACCCCTGCGGCAACGAGACCCGCGCCGACGAGCAGGGATCGTCGCGTGAGGAGGCGGCCCGTCGACCGCGCCACGGTGGTCCGGGAGCGCGGTCGGAGCAGGCGCCAGCGCGTGGGCAGCACGTGGACCACCACCAGTGGCACGAGCACGAGGCCGAGCCACGCGTGGATCGTCACGAGGGTCCACCTGATCACACCCGCGATGTCGATCCACACGAGCTCGCCCGCGACAACCGACAGGTAGCCGCCGGTCAGCGCCGCGATCGCGACGAGTGCGACCGTGAGACCGAGGACGAGGCGTCGCCAGCGACGCGCGCCAACCGCACGGGGCACGCTCGCACGCAGCTTGATGACGACGGCCACCACCAGGCAGCCGGCGAGCACGCCGTGGACGACGAACACCCAGCCCTCGACCGGTGAGCCGGCACGCAGCGAGAGGAGCCCCGTCGCTGCGAGCAGGACGACGAGGAGGGCCAGGAGGCGGTCGACGGCTGCGGAGGTCATTGGCGCCATGGCCATGCTGCCACGATCCGCGGACGTCGCCCAGTTGAGGGCCTTAGTCGAGCGCGACCACCCCGAGCAGGTTCTCACCGGTCGATTGCGGCCCGGAGCCGTCCACCGGCACCCAGATGTCGTCGCGATTCGGCCAGTTCGGGTCGTACACCTTCAGTCGGATCGAGGTTCCGTCCTCCTCGTAGCCAAAGGCGAGGACCTGGTGGTTGCCGACCAGCTTGAACGGGTTGCGACCCTCGACCCGAATGAGCCCGATCACGGCGAGGCGACCGTCGTCAAGCGACGTGCGGATCATCGGCCACTCGCGCTGGCGCGTCCGGCGGAGGCGGGTGAGCTCCGGCAGGGACGACATCCGCCAGAAGCGGAACGGCACGAGACCGGCCCGCAGCGACCGAAGCTGTTCGCGGACGAGGCTCCGGAAGAGCGGCGATCCGTTGGGCGGCGGAACGCTATCCAGCGGCACGGACAGGCCGTTCTCGACCCGACGCCGCACGTACACGCACATGCCGCCGCACAGCCCCTGCGCGGCGTCGCCCACGCCGATGCGTCTCGCGTCCAGGAAGCCGAGCTTGAGCGTCGGGCCGGGCGGGAAGCTGTTCGGGAAGTGCAGGCCATGGGTGCTGGGCAGGAACCCCGGGACCGTCACCGACTCGGACATGGCCGAAGGATAGCGGCCCTCAGGCCGGCTCCGCGCCTTCGAGGTCGAGCAGCATCTGGGCAAACTCGATCGCGTTCGTGGCGCCGTAGTTGGCGTAGCAGTTGTTGAACAGGACGTGCGTCTCCTTCGCCTGGGACGATGCCTCGCGGACGCGCGGCGCCCAGTCCGTGAGCTCGTCCCGCTCGTACAGGTAGCGGAATCGTTCGACGGTCTTGATGCCCTGCTTCTCCCAGGTCTCGGTCCGGCGGCCGTGGAAGCGCACGAGGGCCAGGTCCGCGGATGTCGTCGCGAGGATCGGCGGGACGCTCGACTTGAAGCCCTGTGGCCCATCCACCATCACGATGGGGATCGAGCGGTCCCCGAGAAAGCGCATCGTGCGATCCAGGTTCTTCTCGTTGAACCACGACGCATTGCGAAGCTCGACGGCTCCGGTGAGGCCGACCTCGCGCAGCCGCGTGACCGCGCCTTCGATCTCGTCGCGATTCTCGGACGATGTGAAGAACCAGCGCGGGTACTGCAGCAGGATGGAGCCGAGCTGGCCGGCCTCGCGGAGCGGCTCGAGGCCGTCGGCGAACCAGGCCCACACGTCATCGCGCAGCTCGTCGGGCAGGTCCTTCGCGTAGATCCGGCTCTTGGCGGCCACCTCCGCGGGCAGCGCCTCGCGCAGCTCCTTCGGCAGCCGCTTCGTCTCCGTCGGCTGCCCCGTCATCAGCGCGTGGGCCTTGATGTCGAACACGAAGTCGGGCGGCGTGCGTGCCACCCACAGCTCGGCGGTCCGGCGGACGGGAAGCGCGTAGTAGGTGGCGTCGACCTCCACCACGGGAAACTTGCTCGCGTAGTAGTTGAGCCGTTCCTCGGCCGAATCGGCCCCCTCTGGATAGAACACGCCCGCCGCGGTCATCGTCGGGTCGGTCCAGGAGGCGGTGCCGATGCGGACGGTGCCACCGGCGTCCACGCGCAGCGGACTGGCGGCGACGTCACCGGCAAGACCCTCGAGCCGGTCGGCGGCGACATCCGGGCCGGGATCATGGATGGCGTCGGTCATGGCCACACGCTAGCAGGCGAACCTGCCACCCTTTGACTGGTTCAGGCGGTGTCCCGGGCAGGATCTGACCCCAGGGGCGAGCTTTCGAGGCGCTCGAGCAGGTCGGCGGTATCGCGGTAGACCGCCGCCGCTCCTCGCAGGCCGATGTCGTCCCAGCCCCCGCTCCGGACGCCGATCACGGCAACGCCCGCCCGGCGTCCCGCCTCGACGTCGTACGGCGTGTCGCCCAGGAATGCGACCCGATCGGGCGGCAGGCCGAGCTCGCGAAGGGCGGCGTTCACGACAGCCGGATCGGGCTTGGATTCCTCGACCTCCTCGCCGGACGTCGCCTGCTCGCGCAGCCAGCCAAGGGATGCGATCTCGAGCAGCGCGGTGAGCTCGTCCGGTTGGGCGCTGCTGGCCACGGCCAGCCGCAGGCCGCGGTCCCGAAGGGTCTCGACCAGTGCCCTCGCGCCGGGGATGGCCCGAACGGTCGGCAGGTAGAGGCGTCGGAACAGCTCGGCACGGCGGCTGCTGAGGCGTTCACCGTCGCGACTCTCCGCATCGATCCCGACCGTCTGGGGCAGGAGCCTGTCGCTGCCCATGCCGATGAGCCGTTGGATGTCGAGGACCGTTCCGCCGTCCAGGCCAGCTTCGCGGAACGCGTCGAACCACGCCTGGGCGTGCAGGCGGTTGCTGTCGACGAGGGTGCCGTCGACGTCGAGGATCACGCCCTGGATCGGGCCCGTTGCAGCCGTCACCGGACCTGCACCGCGGGCTCGCGTGGCGCGACCGGCCGGGATCGATCGAGCAGCTCCTCGTAGACCTCCTCGTACTCGCGCGCCATCCGCATCGGGGAGAAGCGCTCGAGCGCGCGTTCACGGATCCTGCTCCGGTCGAGATCCTCGACCTGGCGAACCGCCAGCTCGGCCTCGGACACGTCGTCGACCAGGAAGCCGTCCACCCCGTGCTCGATCGTCTCGGTCAGCCCGCCGGCACGACGGGCGATGACCGGCGTGCCGGTCGCGAGGGACTCGATGGCGACCAGGCCAAAGGGCTCCGGCCAGGCGCCGAGCATCACGGTGGCCAGCGCACCGGCGTAGAGGGGGTCGCGCTCGTGCTGGCCGACCTCGCCGAGAAACTCGATCTCGACATCCGGATCGTCCAGCGCGGGCTGCACCACCTCCTCGAAGTGGGCCTGCTCGTGGTCGTCGTAGACCTTGGCGGCCATTCGGAGCGGAAGCCGGACCCGTCGCGCCAGCTCGATCGCGTCGGCCACGCCCTTCTCCGGCGTGATCCTCCCCACGAACGCGAGGTAGTCGCCCGGACGCTCATTGAACGGCACCGCATCGAACGGGAGGCCGTGGTGGATCGTCCCGATCCAGTTCGCGTCCGGCGCGAACCGTCGCTGGCTGTCGCTGATCGAGACGAGCGGGATGTCGGGGAACGCGGCAATCAGATCGGGCGCGCCACCCTGGTCGAGACGCCCATGCAGCGTGCTGAGGACCGGCGTGGGGCAGTGCCGGGCGAACAGGAAGCCGAGCAGCTCGACGTGCGAGTGGATGATGTCGAAGCGGGCATGCTCCTGCCAGGCCCTGGCGAGCGTGGCCGTGATGTACGTCGTGGTCTCGCCGCGGTACTCACGCGTCCAGAGACTCTCCTCGATGGTCGGGACGAGCGTGCCCCGAAACGTGGAATCGCCCGGGGCGAAGAGGGTGACGTCGTGCCCCCGGTCGAGCAGCGCGTCGCCGAGCGCGGCGACAACCCGTTCCGTGCCCGCGTACGTCGGCGGCGGAACGGGCAGCATCGGCGGCGAGATGAGCGCGATGCGAAGCGAACGGCTGGGTCGTCCGATCTCCATGCTGAGGTGATGCAACCAGACCGCGGGGCCGAACCGTCTCTCCGGGCCGGACCGGCACCTTGCGAAAGGCTCGCGTGTCCTAGCCCCGCCCGGGAGCCCCTCAGTGCATCGGCAGCGCGCTGCGCTCGAGCTCGATGAGCGAGACCGCGGGCATCGGCAGCTGGAACTCGAGTCTTGCCAGTCCGTCCGGCCCCACCTCGATCGAGCCCGGCGGCTCGAGATCCTCGAGGTGATCGACCTCGCGCAGCCGCTCCCAGCCGAAGTCGTCGGGCCAGTCGTCGTCGCCGAAGGACGCCCAGTGGGCGTGGATGTTCGAGTGATCGAGATCGACGCGTCGATGACGCAGCTGGTACCAGCCCGGCCGGAGCCCTTTGACGGTCAGGGACACGTCCCGGTCCAGGCGCGGATCACCACCGCCCTTCGTGCGATCCTGGGTCCCGTTCCACAGAACGACCGCGATCCGGTCGCCGGTCCGCGTCGGCCACGCCTCGACGAGACTGCCGGCGCCGTCACCGTCGACCCGGCACGCCAGCTCCTGCTCGCCGAGCTGCTGGAGCATCCACAGGGCCCAGTAGCGCGGCTTGCGGAGGCCGCCGACGGTCAGCAGGCCGAAGCCGCCGTGGAAGAGACGCTTCGGCGCTCCGAGCTCCACGAACTGGTCCGACGCCACCCAGTACGACAGTGACTCGAGCCGGCCTGCCGCCGAGCGCATCCCGCGGGCCACGAGCGGGGCGGTCCACGGTCCGTCGTTCATCGTGCCGCCGTGTCGTGGCGAGATGCCCCACTCGGTCCAGACCAGCGGCGTGCCAGACCTCCCGAACCGCTCAAGGCTTGGGCGCAGGTCGAGCGGCGCGACACCGTACGTGTGCGTCGTGATGAAGTCCACCGGCACGCCGGTCGTTGCGGCGTGGGCCAGCAGGTCCTCCACCCAGCCCACTGCCGACGTTGCTGGCCCGCCCACCTGGAACGCCGGATCGACGGCCTTCACAGCGGCTGCGGACGCGTCGTACAGGTCAAAGTAGTCGGCCTGGCTGCCCGTCCAGAACAGCTGCAGGTTGGGCTCGTTCCAGACCTCGAAGGGCCACATGGCCACTTCGTCGCGACCGTACCGCGCGACGAGGTGCCGAACGAAGCTCTCGACGAGGTCCCGCCACAGGTCCATGTCGCGGGGTGGCGAGATGATCCCGCGATAGTCGAACGTGGTCCGGCTCGGGTCCGACGCAAGGTCGTGCGGCATGAACGACAGCTCGATCATCGGCCGGAGCCCGGTTTCGAGCAGGCGGTCCAGGACGGCGTCGACCGTGCTGAAGTCGTGGACCGGACGGGCCTCCTCCTCGCGGTAGACGCCGAGCCGGTCGTGGAGGATCGCGTGGGCACGCACCGATCGCACGCCGAGCTCGGCGTGGACGATCCGGAACGCCTCGGCCAGGTCGTCGCCCACGGGCAGGCCACCCGGACCCTCGCCGTCGAGCAGAAGCGCGAGGTGCTCCGAGCCGATGCACGGCTGCCACGGGCGATGAACGGGCCCGATCGCCGTCGAGGCATCGACGCTGATCCTGATCAGCCCCCAACGGGCGGGATCGCCGTCCTCAACCGCGACCGGTGCTGACGGTTCGCCGACCGGCGCCTCGATGCTCGCCAGGGACGCCACCGTGTAGATCGCCGCGCGATCGATCTCCCCGAGCGTGTCGACCTGCGGCCCGTGCGGCACGGCGAAGACGTCACCGCCCTCGTGATCGATGGGGGAGGGTCCGACGGCCGGATCATCCGAACGCGACACCAGGTAGCCGATGGCGCCCGGGACCGGCGTCCACGAGATCGTCACCTGTCCTCGACCGCGCACCGCCCGCACGTCGGCGGGCGGTGGCAGGGTCACGTCCGGCGCCGGGCCGGTCGCGCGCGGTCTGGGCGTCGGGTGTGTCGAACCAGGGGATCCGGGCACTGGGTCCCGAGCGGTGCCCGGGTTCGGTCACGGCACCGGGTCGTAGTCGGCGGCCGAGCGTGGCCCGGCGGCAAACGCTTCCATGCTGATGATCGGCTGGAGGACCTTGCGGACCTCCTTCGTCGCAAAGGCGTCACGCAGGATGTCGCCGGAGAGCGCGTTGCCGATCGCGGCCATGATGATCCCCTGGTCGAGCGACAGGTACGCATCGGAGACGACCCCCGTGTCCACGTTGACCGTGTCACGGAAGCCCCACTGGTCGTAGATGTCGAAGTCGGCCTCGAGGTTGCCCAGGTTCTCCATCACCGCATCGGGCGCCCAGCGGAGTGCGAGGAACGCCGCGTGCGGGGTGACCACGCCGTTGGTGTATTCCTCGGGAGCCGGATCCGGGACACCTGCACGGCAGCCCTCGAACCCACGGTCCACGTACGTGGCGTCGTTGTTCGACTTGTAGCCCTCGGGGTTCATCCCGATCGCGTCCACGCCGTACTCGGTGTAGCCGCCCTCGGGGATGTTGGCCGGCGAGAAGCCCCAGTAGCCGTACTCGGCCTCGACGAGCCCGTGGTGGATCTGGGCCGTGATCGTGAGCGGATGGTTGACCTTCCAGCTCCTGGGACCCCACTTCTCCTCGGGGACGAAGAGGGCCGGCATGAGCGCCTCGAACATGCTGCCGCCCCAGCCGGGCACGACCGCGAAGTCCTCGTACGGGTAGGCGCCCTCGAAGACGTTGACGCCGAGGTACGTGGCGTTGAACCCGATCGGCTTCGTCTCCTGCCAGCTCCAGTCGCACGTGTCCGGGAACGTCCGCCAGGCGCCGAAGTACTCCTTCGCCGGGAGCTCGCCCTTTGCGATGCCGATGTAGCTGGCGATCCGGCTCTCGCTCACGATCGTGTCGTAGCAGCACGGCGATGCGCCGGTGTCGGGCGCCACGTGGAAGGCGATTCGGTTGACCTCGGGGCGGTAGTAGAACCCGAAGTCCATGCTGTCGTAGATCGCCGCGGCTCGGTCCGCGACCTCGGGGACGGTGTTGGACACGACCTGGAGACCGGTCGCGAGCCAGCCGTTGTCGACGGAGGACAGGATCGGGGTCAGCGGGTCACCCGACGACGGCCAGACAGTCAGCTTCTCGCCGGTGGTGTGGTCGTACCAGTTGTAGTACTGACCGCTGGGCTCGTGGCGCTCCATCGTCTCGAGCGTCGCGATCGTCTGCTCGAGCCGGCTGACCGCCTCCTCGTGGTCGATGAGCCCGAGCGACTCCGCCACGACCGTGCTCCACATGTAGGCGCCGATGTTCGTCGTGGAGGTCTGGACGCTTCGCGTTCCGTCCGACGACAGGCTATCGGCCGGCAGGCCGGTGTCCTCGTCGGTCATGGCCACGAATCCCGCCCAGGTGTCCGTGGCATAGCGCAGCAGCGTTGCCTCCTGCGCCTTGTCGAGGTGGTTCGAAGCGGCGGTCACGACAGTGGCGCTGCCACCCGCGGCCGGGAGGGCCAGGGCGGCGACGACGAGCAGGGCGGCGAGGCGTCGAAGCATGAGCAATCTCCTGTGTCAGCCCTTGAGGCCGGTGGTCGCGATGCCTTCGGTGATCCAGCGCTGGAGCAGGATGAACACCACGAGGACGGGGAGGACGAGGATCACGGAGCCCGCCATGAGCATGCCGTGGTCCGCCTGGAACTGGCCGGTTGCGAACGTCGCGAGCGCGACCGGCAGCGTGTACATGTCCGGCTCGGTCGCCATGATCAGCGGGTAGATGAAGCCGTTCCACGAGCCGAGGAACGTGAGGATGCCGAGCGTTGCCAGGACCGGCGCCGCGAGCGGCATCGCGATCTGGAAGAAGATCCGGAACTCGCTCGCGCCGTCGATCCGGGCCGCCTCGATGAGCTCATCGGGCATGCCCTGGAAGAACTGACGGGTCAGGAAGACGCCGAACGGACCGGCGAGGAACGGCAGGATCAGCCCCGGGTACGTGTTCACCAGGTCGAGCTTGCTCATGAGCACGAACACGGGCACGAGGGTCGCCGCGGCCGGGAGCATGAGGGTGGACAGCACGAGCCCCATCAGCAGGCCCTTGCCGCGGAAGCGGAGCTTCGCCAGCGCGTAGCCGAGCATCGGGGAGAACACGAGGTTCGCCGCCGTGACGACGCCCGCGATCACGGTCGAGTTGAAGAAGTAGCGCGGGAAGTCCAGTCGGTCCATGAGCCGCTGGTAGTTGTCGAAGGTCGGGGCCTGCGGCAGCCACGTGGGCGCGCGCAGGAACTCGGCCTGGGCCTTGAACGACCCGAGGACCATCCAGATGAACGGGCCGATCATCAGCAGCAGGCCGAGGAACAGCAGGACGTAGACCAGGAGGCTGCCACGGCTGAGGCCCCGTCGCGGTCTTCGGTCTCGAAGGACGGCGGGAGTGGCCGGCGCGGCGGCGGGAGCAGCGGGCTGGGCCTGGGCGGTCATCGCATCACCCTCCTACGTCTCACTGCGAAGGAGGCGGAACTGGACCACCGCCACGATGGCCACGAGGATGAACAGGATCCACGCGATCGCCGCCGCGTAGCCCTGCTTGAAGAACTCGAAGCCCTGCTGGTACATGTACATCGAGATCGACAGGGTCTTGTCGAGTGGCCCGCCGTCGGTCATGACGAACGGCTCCTCGAACAGCTGCAGGTAGCCGATCGTCGTGATGACGAGCAGGAACAGCATGGTCGGGCGGAGGAGCGGCAGGGTCACGCCACGGAACGTCTGCCAGCGACCGGCCCCGTCGATGGACGCGGCCTCGTACAGCTGCGCAGGGATCGTCTGCAGGCCGGCGAGGAACACGATCATCGCGAACCCGAGGTTTCGCCACGCGGCCATCGCGATGATGGACGGCATCGCAAGCGTGGGATCGGCGAGCCAGTTCGGCCCTTCGAAGCCGATGGCACCGATGACCATGTTCAGGAGGCCCTGGTCCGGGTTCAAGACGAACCGCCAGACCACGGCGATCGCCACGATGCTCGTCACGACCGGCAGGTAATAGCCCACCCGGAACAGCGTCCGGAAGCGTCGGATGCCGCGATCGAGGGCCAACGCCGCGCCGAGACCGAGGAGGAGCGTCAGCGGCACGCCGACGATGACGAAGTAGGCCGTATTGAAGAGCGCGGCCCGGAACTTCGTGTCCGACAGCAGCGCCGTGTAGTTGTCGAGGCCGACGAAGTCGGTCCCGAGGGGGTTCCGGAGGTCCCGCAGCCCGAAGTCGGTGAACGACAGGACCATCGAGGCGAGGATCGGGCCGGCCAGGAAGATCGTGAAGATCAGGAGGAACGGGAGGGCGAACGCCCAGCCCGTGAGCTGCTCCCGGATCGCGCGGTTGCGTGGAGCCGAGCCTTCCTGCCTGGTGGTCCGGCCCAGGCCGGCCGCCCTCGTTCCCGGAGCGGCCGGCCGAACCGTGCCAGTTCCCTGCGCCATCTCAGTTCCCCGTGCCGATGCCGGTGGCAGCCTCCTGCATCGCGGCGGCCGCGTCCGCGGCGCTGAGGTCGCCGACGGTCAACCGCTCAAGGTTCTCGTTCATGGCGTTCGCGACCTCGTTCCAGGTGCCGATCGGGGGCGGCGCCTGGGTGTCGTTCAGCTGCTCGCCGAACACGGCCACGTTCTCGTCGTCAGCAAGCTTCGGGTCGTCCCAGGCGGCCTGGACGGCGGGAAGGACGGTTGCCTCCTCGTACCAGGCGACCTGGGTCTCGGGCCGGGTCATGAACTCGACAAACGCCCACGCCGCGTCCTTGTTCTCGCTGTCGCCAAAGACGACGAGGTTGCTGCCACCGACGAACGAGGTGGCGGAACCCTTGGTCGGCAGCGGCGCGACGGCCCACTTGCCTTCGATATCGGCGCCGCCCGCCTCGCTGATGAGGCCGACGTGCCATGGACCGGAGAAGAACATCGGGTGCGAGCCGCTCACGAAGGCCGGCGTGATGTCGAAGCCCTCGGGAACGTTGGTCGGGGAGAGCCCTTCCTCGAAGAACGAGTCGTAGAACTCGAGCGCCTCGACGGCCTCGGGGCTGTCCAGCGCGAACTCGCCTGCGTCGTTGACGATCTGTCCGCCGTTCGACCACAGGAAGGGCGCGAACTCCTGGTAATTCTTGGTTCCCAGGGAGATGCCCCACTCGGCGCCGCCCTGCTCCTGCATGGCCTTGGCCATGGTCTTGAGCTCGTCCCAGGTGGTCGGTGGGCCGGTGATGCCGGCCTCCTCGGCGATGTCGGTCCGGTAGTAGAGGACGCGCGTCTCGACGTACCACGGCACGCCGTAGGTCTGACCGTCGACGACGTTCGTGTTCCATGCGCTCTCGAAGAAGGCGCTCTGGTCGAAGCCTTCGCCGACCGGCTCGATCGCCCCGGTCGTGACGAACTGACCCATCATGTCGGTGCCCATCTGGCTGACGTCGGGCGTCTCGCCGCCACCGATCGCGGTCTGGAGCCGGGTCACGGCCTGCCCCCAGTCGATCGGGGTGACCTGCACGTTGACGTTGGGGTACTCCTCCATGAACAGGTCCGCCATGGAGCCGAGGAGCGCGCCCTCGTTGCCCATCGCCCAGACCGTCAGGTCACCCGACAGGTCACCTGCGGGGGCTGCACTTCCGTCAGTACCCGCGCTCGCGCCGGCACCGGCACTCGCCGGTGCGTTCGTGGCGCCGCCCACGTCTCCGCTGGCGCCGGCGGCACCGCCATCTCCGTCGTTGCTGCCGCAGGCCGCCGCCAGCAGGGCAAGGGCCATCAGGGGCGCAATTGCGCGTCGAGCAGACTGCATGGTGTGTCCTCCTCCGGCCCAGGGTGTGGGCGTTTTCGGAGGCCGAGCATCTACGCGACGCGGCTGCTGACGGTCCAGCCGCACGGCGGAGCCGAGTTGCAGGCTCCTTGCAGAGAGGGGACGGCCAGGTTCCAGGCCGTTGCGGTCTGCGCTGACCCGATCTGCGACCGACAGCGCGACTAGGGGGCGGGCAGAACCGTGACGCGGATCATCGTCGGCTGGACGCCGCGGGCCGCCAGCGAGCCGCTCTCGGGCGTGACGACGTCGAGCATCAGCAGGTACTCACCGGCCTCGGTCGGGACGGTGAGCTCGAGCGAGGCGTCGACCGTGTCACCCGACGCCACGGCGGGCGGCAGGGCTGTGCGCACCGTTGCGGGAAGCGCATCCGAGGCGGCCGAGTCGAGCGCGACCCAGTGACCGACGACCAGCGCGGACGTTGCCGGCTCGGCGCCGCCGCGACGACCGTGATCGACCACCGCGGCGCGGCCCCAGGTTGCCTTGCCGAGGTTGGCCACCCGAACGCCCAGCGGGACGCTGGTCCCTGCCTCGAGCGTGGTCGAGTCCGTGGCGAGGATACGTGCGTCGAGGTCGCCCACGACCCGGACGAGCATCGGCGAGAGGAGCGCCTGCGTGGCGGTGTCGTAGGCGACACCGTCAGCGTCATGCAGGGTCACTGACAGCCGGTAGAGGCCTGGCGCCGTGGGCAGGGTCACCGGCACGGACAGGCCGGAACGCTGGTACGTGACCTTGACCGGCTGCACGACGTCGCCCACCCGCTCGGGCTGGACGAGGCCAAGGTCCGTGGGTGGGGCCGCGGGCACGGGCGGCTCGTGCGCAGGTACGGCCTCGGGCTGATCGATCCATGGCTTCGGGCCGATGCCCTCGTCGCGATTCGTGCCGAGGTCCGGTTCGGGAGATGCTGCCGGCACATCCGAGGCCGCGGGGGTCGCGCTCGGGGCGGGCTCGTCTGTCGCGGGCGGCGTGTCGCTGCTCGCGGGCTCTGCTGCCGGAGGCGCCTCGCCCGGATCGACGAACGGGGTCACACCAGCGGGCTCCGCGGCAGCGGGCTCCGGTGAAGGCTCCGGCGTAGCTTCCGGGGCCGGTTCGGGCGTCGGTTCGGGCGTCGGTTCGGGCGTCGGTTCGGGGGTGGCCTCCGGTGTGGCTTCCGGCGTCGGCTCCGGGGACGCTTCTGGCTCGGCTTCCGGTTCGATGACCTCGTTTGCCGGGTCGGCCGGGACGACTGCAACGTCGATCGGATCCCAGCGGACGCTCGCCTGGATCGTCTCGGGGAACTTGGCGCGATCCTTCTTGCCGAACGTGATGCGGATCTTCCGATCCGTGCCGGCTGACGTGATCCCGCCGCGGACGATCGGCGTCTCGAGTGTGACGCCGGCAGCGGCGAGCGTCGGGGCAGCGGGGGCCTCGGGCTCGGTCGCGACGGCGGGGGCAGCGGCGTTCCCGCGACCACCGGCGAGCACGTCCTTCGATGCCAGCCCCGTCTTGAGGACGAGCGATCGCTTGAACCCGACGCCGGGCTGCAGCGTGTCCATCTGGGCCACGTAGCCGGGGCTGCGCACGCTCTTGAAGCCGAGGAAGTTGCCATTGACGGAAGGAGCGTTCTTCCAGATCCGCTCGATCGAGCGGTCGCCCGCGAGGACGGAGCGGACCATGTATGCCGGGCTGGCCCATGCATCGGCGGCCACGGCCGAGGCGCCGGCCTGGATGAAGCCCGCGGCGTAGTTGTCGACGCGCTGACGAGCCTGGTCAAGCGTGCCCTCGGGCAAGCCCGGCTCGGTGTTGCCGCTCGCGTAGCAGAGGTGATGCAGGAGCACGACCGCGTTCTTTGCGAGCTTCACCTGCTTGCCGACGATGCCTTCACCGAAGTACTGGTGCTTCGAGTCTCCCGCACCAGCGCTGGGGTTGAGGCCGAAGCCGTTCTGCGTCGGCGGATAGAGCGAGTCCCGGTACTTGCTGGGCCAGCCATTGCCATGACCCATGTAGACAACGACCGACGCGCCCTGCAGGGCCTCGCGAACGGCCGGCCACGTCGCGTTGGGCGAGTAGATCTTCACGACGTCCGGGGTGTAGTTGCGGGCGATCCGGGCCGCCTCGTCAGCCTGCGCGCGGAAGCGATCCGTCATGCCCGGGCCGACCGGTCCGACCACGATGACGACCTTTGGCGGGCGCGCTGCGGCGGACGCGACGGGCACGGTCAGCCCGACGACGATGAACGCCGCGATGAGGCAGGCAAGCAGGCGCTTCACGGACAGGACGATACGACTCCTGAGATGGTCCGAACGAATGTACCCCACCGGGTGCTACAAGGACCATACCCATCCGCCGTTATCTGGCCGTTATCTCTCCCCGAGCGGTGCGCGGACGCCACACGGCGACGCCGCCTACCATCCGTTCATGCCCAACCGCCTGGCCGGAGAGACGAGCCCGTACCTGCTCCAGCACGCCAACAATCCCGTGGACTGGCTGCCGTGGGGGCCGGACGCGCTCGCGCGCGCGAAGCTCCTTGACCGGCCGATCTTCCTCAGCATCGGCTACGCCGCCTGTCACTGGTGCCACGTGATGGAACGCGAATCGTTCGAGGACGAGGCCACGGCGGCGTACCTCAACAGCCGCTTCGTGGCGGTCAAGGTCGATCGCGAGGAGCGGCCCGACCTCGACCAGGTTTACATGGGCGCGGTACAGGCCATGACCGGGCAGGGCGGCTGGCCGATGTCGGTGTTCCTGACCCCGGAAGGCCGGCCCTTCTACGGTGGCACGTATTTCCCCGACGAGCCGCGCCACGGCATGCCGTCATTCCGCCAGGTGCTCGAAGGCGTCGACCGGGCCTGGCGCGAGCAACGGTCCGAGGTCGAAGGCGCGGGTCAGCGGCTCGTGCAGGCCCTCGTCGCGCAGAGCCAGGTCGCCGCGGCGCCCGACGCTCCCACGGTCGCGCTCCTCGAAGCTGCGACGTCCGCGATCGAGGGCTCGTTCGATGTCGTTCACGGCGGCTGGGGTCGTGCGCCGAAGTTCCCGCAGCCGATGACGATCGAGTACCTGCTGCGACGCCACGCCGCGACGGGCGATGCGCGGCCGCTGGCGATCGCTCGCCGGTCGCTCGATGCCATGGCGGACGGCGGCATCCACGATCAGCTGGGCGGCGGCTTCCACCGCTATTCCACCGACGCGGAATGGCTCGTGCCGCATTTCGAGCAGATGCTCTACGACAATGGGCAGCTCGCGCGCGTGTACCTGCACGCATGGGCGATCACGGGCGATCCACGCTACCGCGAGGTGTGCGAGGGCGTGCTCGGCTACATGCGGCGCGAGCTGACCACGGTCGACGGGGCATTCGCGGCAAGCCAGGACGCGGACACCGAGGGCGTCGAGGGCGCGACCTTTGTCTGGGACACGCCGAGATCCGGGACGTCCTCGGCGATGACGCCGAACTCTTCTCGACGCACTACGACGTCACGCCGGAGGGCAACTGGGAGGGTCACGTGATCCTTCGCCGGATAACGCCGCCCGCAGGACCGACGGTGGAAACGACGCTCGCAGCGTGCCGAGCCCGGCTGCTCGAGCATCGCGCCGCCCGGCCCCAGCCCGCTCGCGACGACAAGGCCCTCGCCGCCTGGAACGGGCTCGCGATCGCGGCGTTTGCGGAAGCCGGCCGTCTGCTCGGTGATTCCGCCCACACGGAGACTGCGTCTCGTGCGGCCGAGGCCATCGTCGCCGGTCTCGTTGGCGCTGACGGCTCCGTTCGTCGATCGTGGAAGGACGGACGAGCGGTGGGGCAGGGCGTGCTCGAGGACCACACGCACCTCGCGGACGGGCTCCTTGCCCTGTATGAGTCGACGTGGGACGAGCGCTGGTTCACGACGGCCCGTGCGCTCATGGATCGGGTCCTTGCCCGTTTTGCCGATCCGGCCGGGGGCTTCTTCGACACCGCGGACGATCACGAGCGACTCGTGACGCGCCCGAAGGACCCGCAGGACAACGCCGTGCCGTCCGGGAACGCCATGGCTGCCACCGTGCTGCTCCGTCTCGCTGCCTGGACCGGTGAGGGCCGATACCGGGAGGCGGCCGAGTCGGCGATCCGCACGGTGACGCCGTTCGCGACGCGGTATCCGACCGGCTTTGCCCAGTGGCTCAGCGCGATCGACTTTGCGCTCGGGGACGCGATCGAGGTTGCCGTCGTCGGGGAGCCGGGGGACGCGGCCGTGGCCGCCTTGCTCGACCCCGTTGCCACCGGCTACCGTCCGAACCAGGTCCTCGCCCTCAGCCCCGAACCGGACGTCAGCGCCATTCCGCTGCTCCACGGTCGTGAAGCCCGCGACGGCCTCCCGACGGCGTACGTCTGCCGGGGGTTTGCCTGCCGGCTCCCCGTGACCGACGCCGAGAGCCTGCGGCGCCAGCTCGAGGAGCCTGTCGCTGTCCGCTGAGTCGGGGGCGCCGTTCGAGATCCGCCCGATCCATCCGTCCGAGCACGCAGCGCTCGGGGCCGTGACCGTCGCTGCGTACGACGGGAACAACGACGACCTCGGCGCCGGCTACATGCGCGAGCTGCGCGACGTCACGAGCCGCGCGTCCGCGTGCCCGGTGCTCGTTGCCGTTCGCCCGGATGGATCGCTCCTCGGCGGCGTGGCGTACGTTCCGGATCGATCGAACCCGCTGTCCGAGCTCGAGCGCGAGGGCGAAGCCGGGATCCGGATGCTGGCGGTCGATCCCGCTGCGCAGGGGCTGGGTGTCGGGCGCGCGCTGGCGCTTGCCTGCATCGAGCGTGCCCGCGCGGAGGGCCGGACGGGTGTCGCCCTGTATGTCCGCCCGGACAATGCTCCCGCGCACGGGCTGTACACGTCGCTCGGGTTCGAGCGCGATCCCATCCGCGACTGGGAGTACGAGCCCGGGCACATCCTGCTGGCCTTTCAGCTGGCGTTCTGAGGTGCCCCACGACCCAGCCGCGGTCCCTGCGTCGGCCGCGACGGTCGTGGTGCTGCGGCCTGGACGCGAGGGCCCGGAGGTGCTCCTCACCCACCGCCCGTCGACGATGGCCTTCGCCGCGGGCATGCACGTGTTCCCGGGTGGGCGCGTCGACGCGGCCGATGCCGGTGACGAGCTGGCGGCGCGGTCCACGCTCGACCGGTCTGCCGCAGCCCAGCGGCTCGGGCACGAGCTGGACGGGACTGCTGCCCTCGCGACCCACGTCGCCGCGATCCGGGAGCTCTGGGAGGAGGCGGGCATCCTGCTGGCCGACACCGATCGGAGGCCGTCCGAGGTCGAGTCGGCGCGCGCGGCCCTCGTTGCGGGTTCCGCCGGCTTCGGTGGTCTCGTAGCCTCGCTCGGCCTTCGCCTCCGCACCGATCTCCTGCAGCCGCTCTCGCGCTGGGTCACGCCGGTGGGATACCCGCGACGATTCGATGCCCGGTTCTTCGCCGCGGTCATGCCCGAGACGGGCGAGGCCTCCATTGGTGGGAGCGAGGTCGCCGCGATGGCCTGGCACGTGCCGCGCGATGCGCTGGACGCGATGGCCGATGGCCGGATCGGCCTCTGGCTGCCGACCAGCACGACGCTGCAGCAGCTCGAGCATGTGGCACGGATGGACGAGCTCGCTCGACTTGCTCCGGGTGCGCTCGGCGACGTGGCGATGGCGGACGTCGCGCCCAACGTGGTACGGATCGTGATGCCGGCAGCCGGCGGCGTCTCGGGACAGCCGGTCTGCGCCTACCTGGTGGGGCGCCGGCACCTCGTGCTCGTCGATCCGGGCGATCCAACCGGACCTGCGCTCGAGCGGTGTCTCGAAGAGGCGGCGAGGCGGGACGGGGCGATCGTCGCGATCGCCCTCACGTCGGTTGATCCCGACCACCATGGCGGTGCCGAGGCGCTGGCCGAGCGTCTCGCGGTCCCGGTGCTTGCCGGGCCTGGCGCCCAGCGCCGGTTGCCGTACGCCATCGAGGAGGTCGTCGACGGGGCCGTCCTCGAGCATGGCGACGTACCGCTACGAGTCATGTCGACACCGGGGCTTGGACCCGAGCACCTCGCGTTCGTCGTGGACGACGGTTCCGCGGTGCTGACCGGCGACCTGGACGGGCGGCGCGGCGCGCGATCGATCTTCAGGCCGATCGATGCGGCGGCCCTCGGCCTTTCCCGTGCGCGGGTCGACGGGCTCCCGCGCCACTGGCGGAGGCTCGCGGCGCACGACTGAGATGAGGGGTTTTGACCGCGCCGAGACGGACCACGGCCTTGCCGTCCCGGTGGCACAGGTTCCGTCGGGCGTTAGGCTCGGTCGCGGGGCAGCGCGGCCGCGAGGTTGCGCAGGAAGTTCAGCCCTTCGTCGACCTCTTCGACCGAGGCGTGGGTCCCGGGCATCAGGAAGCACGGCCGTCCGGCCATCGCGACGCCTTCGAGATGGCCCCAGGTCTCGCGCAGCTCGCGCCCGGCGCAGGTGGTTGCGGCACGCTTGTAGAGGAACACGACCGCGGCGGGACGCCACAGGGCGACCTTCTGCCACAACGGACCCACGCCCGCCTTCAGGTCGGCATCGCGAGGACCGTCGGGTCCGTCAGGTTGGGCCGGCCGCGGGTGCAGGTGGGTGATCCCGTGCCCCTCGCCAGCGAGGACGTCGTCGGCGGTGGCCACGGCCGTACCGGCCGGCAGCACGGTGGCGAGCATCAGGCGGCGCCAGAACGTCTGGCCGAGACGACCCTGCTCGTAGTGCCCCGCCTCGACACTCTCGGGCGTCGGCGCAAGCGCGACGAACAGGAGTCGATCGCGTTCGGGCGGGAGATCGGCGAGCGTTTCGGTCGGCACGCCGTCGATCGCGATGGTGGCGTCATGCCGTCCTGGCCCCGGCCGATGGGTCAGGGCCGCGAGCTCGTCCGGCGTCATCGTCAGGCCGGCGGCCGGACGTCCTCATCTGCGGGATCGTCCAGCCGCTTCTGGATCCCGGCCTGCGCCTTCGACGCCTCCGTCCGGGCGCCCCGGAACGCATGGCCGAGGGCCTCGCCCCATTTCGGCAGCGTCTTGGGGCCGCGCCACATGAGCACGACGACGAGGATCACGAGGAGGATGACGATGATGTCGACCGGCATGCGCGTGATGGTACCCCTCGCAGGGTGCGCGCGGTAAGGTCATCGAATGCTGCTCGTGTACGGGCCACGATCGGCCACGTACGACTTCGGTCCCGCCCACCCACTCACGCCGCGACAGGTTCGGTCCCGGCCTCGACCTGCTGGCGGCCGTCGGCGCCGAGCCCGGTCTCGCTCCCGAGGTTGCGCCGGACGAGGAGCTGGCGTGGTGCCACGACCCCCGCTTCATCGCGACGGTCCGGGCCTTTGGGCGCGACCCGTTCGGGTTGCCGGCCGCAGGGATCGGCGAGGGCGGTGACGTGCCGCCGTTCGCGGGCATGCACGACGCCGGGGCGATGGTGGCCGGCGGATCGCTGCGCGCGCTCGAAGCCGTCCTTCGCGGAGACGCGGAGCACGCGTACCACCCGGGCGGCGGCCTCCACCACGCCATGCGGGATCGGGCGGCAGGCTTCTGCATCTACAACGATCCGGCACTGGCCATTGCGCGCGCTCGGCGCGAGGGATTGCGTGTCCTGTATGTGGACCTCGACGTGCATCACGGGGATGGCGTGCAGGCGCTCCACTGGGACGACCCCGGCGTGCTCACGATCTCGTTCCACGAAACGGGTCGCTACCTGTTCCCGGGCACGGGTTTCGCGGACGAGATCGGGGAGGGGAGGGCGGCCGGGACCGCGGTCAACGTCCCGCTGGAGCCCGGCTGTGGCGAGGGGCCCTGGCTCGACGCGGTCCGGCGGCTGGTGCCGGCGCTCGCGGCCGCCTTTGGCCCGGATCTCGTCGTGTCGCAGCACGGCGCCGACTCCCACGCCTGGGATCCGCTCGCACACCTGCGGGTCACCACCACGGCGATGGGTGAGGCCGCGCGGATCGTCGACGCGGTCGCGCACCGATGGGCGGGCGGTCGATGGCTGGCGACGGGCGGCGGCGGCTACGACGCCTACCGCGTGGTGCCGCGAGCGTGGGCACTGACCTGGCTGGCCGGTGCGCACCGCGAGGTTCCGGACGCGACGCCCGACGCCTGGCGGGAACGCTGGGACCGTGAAGCGACGCGATATGGACAGGCGCCGCTCCCTGCCACGTTCACCGACCCCCCAAATGCCGGCGAGCCCGTCGATCCAACCCAGGAGCAGGCCGAGGCGCGGTCGCGGCAGACAGTCGCGGATGTGGAAGGAACGCTGGTGCCGGCCCTCCTTCGTGCCGCGATCGCGCGGGGCTGGTGGTCCGGTTCGTCGGGCGCCGCGAGCGGTGGCTCCGCTGTAGGTGCGCCGACCGGGACTCCCGAGATCGTCGATCGCATCGACGTCGAGGCCTGGGCCCGGCTTCGGCTCGCTCCGCGGGTCGTCGCGCCTGCCGATGCTGCCGCCGGCCATGCCCTGCTCGCCGCGGCGCTGGCCGACCCCCGGGCCGGAACTGGCGTCACGGCAGCCGTCGCCGGCGATGTGGTCGTCGGGCTGGTCGTGAGCGCCGGCTCGTCCGACGGTGGCGCGCGCGAGCTGCTTGGGGTCGGCGTTGCTCCCGCCGCGCGTGGCGCCGGCCTCGGGACACAGTTGCTGGAACGGCATCTGCGCGCAAACCCGGGGGCGATACGAGGCCTCGTGACCGTTGCGGAGCGCGACCCTGTCGAGCCACTCGATCGGGGGACTCGTGCGCAGGTCGCCCGGTCGATGCTGACGCGCGCCGGCTTCGAGGTCCGTCCCGCCCCGGCCGCGAGCCGACGAATCGATCCGCTGGCGATCGAGGCAGTCCGCGGCTGACACGCCGGCGTTCGCCAGTAGCGAACGACAAGCCGGTCGAGACGGCCGTCCGACGGGTGGCCCCGTTTGGTGGACGCCGGGGACGAACGATTCGCCGCCCGAAGCGGGACGGGGCCGGTTGCGCCCGGAGTTCATTCGCTGGGAGCGAACGGGCCAGCGCCCATGGCCTGCCGCCTTGCATCCGAACATCCGGTCGAAATAGGGCGCGCCGCCTATACTGATCCGTCCCATGGCCACGCTCGCGCGCACGGACCCGCTCGCCCCCTTCAGCCCGGCTGTGCGCGACTGGTTCAGCACCAGCTTCGAGGCCCCGACCCAGGCCCAGGCCGAGGGATGGGCGGCGATCGCCGCAGGCCGAAACACGCTGATCCATGCGCCCACCGGGAGCGGCAAGACGCTCGCGGCATTCCTGTACATGCTCGACCGGCTCGTCCGCGATCCCAGCCCGCCGCCGAGCCGGACCGAGCCCGGGCACATCCGGGTCCTCTACGTCAGCCCGCTCAAGGCCCTGACGTACGACGTCGAGCGCAACCTCCGCGCGCCCCTGGCCGGCATCGCGCTCGCGGCGGCCCGCCTTGGCGAGCCCGAGCCCCGCATATCGGTCGCGAGCCGGACCGGCGACACCCCGCAGGAGGATCGGCGCCAGATCGCACGGCGCCCGCCGGACATTCTCATCACGACCCCGGAATCGCTCTATCTCATGCTGACCAGCGCCGCGCGCGAGGCGCTGCGCGGCGTCGAGCACGTGATCATCGACGAGGTCCATGCCATCGCCGGCACGAAGCGCGGTGCGCACCTCGCGCTGAGCCTCGAGCGGCTCGAGCGCCTTCGTGGTGAGGACGCGCCACCGCTCCAGCGGATCGGTCTCTCCGCCACGCAGCGCCCGCTCGACACGATCGCCCGCTTCCTCGGCGGGGTCGGGCCGGGTCGCGAGGTCGCAATCGTGGACGCCGGCGCGCGAAAGCCGCTCGAGCTCGAGGTGATCGTCCCGGTCGACGACATGGCCTCGCTCGGCGAGCCATTGCCCCTCGAGGAGCAGCCCGGCGGGCCGGCGATGCGCGCCGAGGCCCGCAGCAGCATCTGGCCGGCGATCCATCCCCGGATCCTCGAGCTCATCCGCTCGCACAAGAGCACGATCGTCTTCACGAACAGCCGCCGGCTCTCGGAGCGGCTCGCGCAGCGGCTCAACGACCTCGCCGGTGAGGAGCTCGTCCGGGCACATCACGGCAGCGTCGCGCGCGAGCAGCGGCTCCAGATCGAGGAGGAGCTCAAGGCCGGTCGCCTGCCGGCGCTGGTCGCCACCTCGAGTCTCGAGCTCGGGATCGACATGGGCGCGGTCGACCTCGTCATCCAGGTCGAGAGCCCGACCTCGGTTGCCCGCGGTCTCCAGCGCGTCGGCCGTGCCGGCCACCAGGTCGGCGCCCCGAGCAAGGGCGTCATCTTCCCGAAGTACCGCGGCGACCTGCTCGAATGCGCTGTCGTCACCCGCCGGATGCACGAGGGCGCGATCGAGGCGACCACGATGCCGCGCAACCCGCTCGATGTCCTCGCCCAGCAGCTCGTGGCGATGACGGTCATGGACCGCTGGACCGTCGATGAGCTGGCAGCGACCGTCGGACGGGCGGCGCCGTACGAGACGCTCACGCGGGACGTGCTCGAAGGCGTTCTCGGCATGCTCGCCGGCGCCTACCCGAGCGACGAGTTCGCCGAGCTCAAGCCGCGCGTCGTCTGGGACCGGATCACCGATGTCGTCGAGGGCCGTCGTGATGCCCGGGTGGTCGCGGTGACGAGCGGCGGCACGATCCCGGACCGTGGTCTCTACGGGGTGTTCATGGTCGGGGAGCCGGGGCAGGTCGGGCGGCGCGTCGGCGAGCTCGACGAGGAGATGGTCTACGAGAGCCGGGTGGGTGAGGTCATCACGCTCGGCGCGAGCTCCTGGCGGATCGAGGAGATCGGGCACGACCGCGTCACGGTCAGCCCCGCGCCGGGCGTCCCCGGCAAGCTGCCGTTCTGGCATGGCGACGCAGTGGGCCGGCCGATCGAGCTTGGGCGTGCTGTCGGTGCCTTTGTCGGGGAGCTCGAAGGCGACCTGGCACGCGGCGATGCGGGCCGCCGTGGCGCCGCCGCCCGGCTGCGCGAGGCACATGACCTCGATGAGCGCGCGGCCGAGAACCTCCTCGCATACCTCGAGGATGAGCGCGAGATCACCGGCGCGCTGCCGACCGACCGGCGCATCGTGATCGAGCGGTTCCGCGACGAGCTCGGTGACTGGCGGCTGTGCCTCCTCACCCCGTTCGGTGGCCGCGTTCATGCGCCGTGGTCGCTGGCGCTCGAGGCGCGGCTTCAGGAGCGCCTCGGGATGGAGGTCCAGACCATCTGGTCGGACGACGGGATCGCGATCCGGCTCCCCGAGGGCGACGCGAACCTGGACGGGGTCGAGGCGTTGCTCTTCCCGGATCCGGAGGAGCTCGAGGACCTCGTCGTCGGGCAGCTCTCGTCATCGGCGCTGTTTGCGAGCCGGTTCCGCGAGAACGCGGCACGGGCCCTGCTCCTGCCGCGCCGCCGGCCGGGGACGCGGACGCCGCTCTGGCAGCAGCGCCAGCGGGCTGCAGGTCTGCTGGCTGTTGCAAGTCGCTACGGCTCGTTTCCGATCCTCGTCGAGACGTATCGCGAGTGCCTCTCGGACGTGTTCGACCTGCCGGCGCTGCGCGAGATCCTCGCGGGGGTCCAGCGCCGGGACATCGCGGTGCACAGCGTCGAGACGGTGCGTGCCTCCCCCTTCGCGAGCTCGCTCCTGTTCGATTACGTGGCCGCGTACATGTACGACGGCGACGCGCCGCTGGCCGAGCGACGGGCCGGCGCCCTGACGCTCGACCGCGACCTGCTGCGCGAGCTGCTGGGGCAGGAGGAGCTGCGCGAGCTGCTCGATCCGGACGCTTTGGCCGATCTCGAGCTGTCGCTCCAGTCGCTCGCGGACGATCGGCAGGCGACGACGGCCGACCAGGTCCACGACCTGCTCCGGCGGCTCGGGGATCTGGCTCCCGGCGAGGTGGCCGCCCGGACCGAGGGTGGTGCCGAGGCCGCCGGTCCGTGGCTCGAGGAGCTGGTCCGGACGCGACGGGCGGTGCTCGTCCGGATTGCGGGTGACGGCCGCTGGATCGCCATCGAGGACGTCGCCCGGTACCGCGACGGCGTCGGCGTGCAGGAGCCGGCCGGGGTCCCGTCCGCGTTCCTCGCCCCGGCCGCCGGCGCGCTCGACGGCCTGCTCGCTCGCTGGGCGCGTACCCATGGCCCCTTCCTCACGCCCGATCCCGCCCGTCGTTGGGGCCTGCCGGTCGGGATCGTGGAGGACGCGCTCGAACGGCTGCTTGCCACGGGCACCATCCTGCGCGGCGAGTTCCGGCCGGGTGGTGCCGAACGCGAATGGTGCGACCCGGACGTGCTCCGGCTCCTTCGACGCCGGTCGTTGGCGCGTCTCCGGCGCGAGGTGGAGCCCGTCGATCCCGCAGCGCTGGCTCGGTTCCTGCCCGACTGGCACGGCATCGCCCTGGTGGGGAGTGCCCCGCCCCCGTTCCGTGGCTCGGGCGCCCTCGAACGGCTTGCGGAGGTCGTCGACCAGCTGGCCGGCCTGGCGATCCCGGCGTCGGTTCTGGAGCGGGACGTGCTGCCCGCCCGGGTCCCGGGCTACCAGCCACGCCTCCTCGACGAGCTCGGTGCGCTCGGCGAGGTCGGCTGGGTCGGGCGCGGCAGTCTCGGCCGCGACGACGGCCGGATCGCGCTCTACCGCCCTGGCCGGGAGGCGCTGCGGCCAGCCGGCCTTGCCGCCGAGGCCGACCGACCGGGCGATCCTCGCCACGACGCCATCCGGGCGCACCTCGAGCGCCGCGGCGCGTCCTTCTATCGCGAGCTCTTCGCCGCGGCCGGTGGGGGATCGGACCGTGAGGTCCTCGATGCACTCTGGGATCTGGTGTGGGCTGGCGAGGTCACCAATGACACCTTCGCTCCCCTTCGCGCCCTCCGATGGAAGCGCACGGGTCGGGAGGGTCGTCGCCGGCCCGGCCGCCTGACATCGCTTGGTCCGCCCGAAGCCGCAGGCCGGTGGTCGCTCGTCGAGCCGCCCGGTGCAACCACGACCGAGCGGTTCCACGCCCAGAGCCTCGCCCTGCTCGAGCGCCACGGCGTCCTGACGCGCGAGGCGGTCGTGGGCGAGTCCATCGAGGGCGGGTTCAGCGCCGTCTATCCGGTCCTGCGGGCGCTCGAGGAGTCGGGGCGGATCCGGCGGGGCTACTTCGTCGACGGGCTCGGCGCGGCCCAGTTCGCGCTCCCGGGCGCACTCGATCGGCTGCGCGCGGTTCGTGATCCATCGGATGCCCCTGCGGGCGCCCGTACCGTCCACGTGCTCGCCGCGGCCGACCCGGCGAACCCGTACGGCGCCGCGCTCCCGTGGCCACGCCGTGGCGAGGAGGACCGGCGGCCGCTGCAGCGCGCGGCGGGCGCCTACGTCGTGCTGGTCGACGGCGAGGCGGCAGCCTACCTCGAGCGCGGCGGCTCGACGCTCCAGGTGCTCGCACCGGGTGACGACCCTGCGATCGGGTCGGTCGCCTTGCGGGCGCTTGGCACGCTCGTGGCAGACGGACGGTTCCGCGAGCTCGTCATCACCCGTGCCGACGGTCTGCCCATCGCCGAGTCGCCCGTTCGCCAGGCGCTGCTCGATGCCGGCTTCGTCGCGGGATATCGCGGGCCGACCCTGCGGGCGACACCGGCCGCCGGCGCCACCGCCCGGCGCTGATCGACCCGCCATGCCCGAAGGCGACACGCTCCACCGGACCGCCGCCGGCCTCCGCCCGCATCTCGTCGGCCGGACGGTCAGCGCTGCCCGCGCCAACGGTCCGGGCGCCGTGCCCCAGATCCAGCGGGTCGTGGGGCGCGAGATCCAGTCGGTCGAGGCGGTGGGCAAGAACCTCCTGATCCGCTTCACCGGCGACCTCGAGCTGCGGACGCACCTCCGCATGAACGGCTCGTGGCACCGCTACCGGCCCGGCGAACGGTGGCGGCGACCACCGGCCCGTGCACGGCTCGTCCTCGAGGTCCCGGGCGCGGTCGCCGTGTGCTTCGACGCTCCCGTCGTGGAGCTGTTCGAGCAACGCGCCGAGGCGCTCCATCCGGGGCTGGCAGGCCTCGGGCCGGACATCCTGTCGCCGGACTTCGATCGGGCCGAAGCGCTGCGGCGGCTGCGCGATCCTCGCGTGCCGATCGATCGGTGGCGGAGGCGCTGCTCGACCAGCGAGCGCTTGCGGGCATCGGCAACGTCTACAAGTGCGAGACGCTCTTCATCGACGGTGTCTCGCCCTTCCTGCCCACGCGCCAGGTGAGCGACGAAACCCTCGAACAGCTGGTCGACACCGCTCGCCGGTTGATGCTCGCGAACATCGAGCCGAAGCGTGGCGCCGAGCGTGTGACGACTGAACGAACCGACGCCGGCCCGCTCTACGTGTACGGCCGGCGCGGCCGGCCCTGCCGTCGATGCGGGACGAGGGTCCAGTCGCAGACGCAGGGGACCGATCTGCCCCGCGTCACCTACTGGTGCCCGACCTGCCAACCCGACCCCGCGTGACGGAGGTCTCCGTGGTGTGCCGCCCGGCCGGTTCTGCCTGGACGTGCGCCGTGACAGTCCGCGACGCCCGATCGGGCAGCGAGCACGAGGTCCGGGTCACGGAGTCCGACCTCGCACGTCACGCGCCCGGCGCGAACGACCCGACCGATCTCGTGGGCCGCTCGTTTGCGTTCCTCCTCGAGCGCGAGCCAAAGGAATCGATCCTGCGGTCGTTCGACCTCCCGGTCATCGGCCGCTACTTCCCGGAATGGGAGCGTGCGATCGGCGACGCCGGGGACTGATCGTTCAAGGCCGGGGCAGTCGAGGTTCTGGGGCACGTGGACGGTCGTCGGCATGTTGACCGGTTCGAGGCAGTCCATCCGAGCACGCGGTACACGAGCCGGAGCGACCGAACCAGCACCTCGTCTCCCTCAGGCAGGATCTCCGTCCTCCCACATGACGATGGCGCGCCCCGAACCGTTCACAACGGGTCGATCGCATTCGCCGCGCGTGCTCGGCCGTATCATCGCCCCCGCTCACACGCAACAATGGTGCGCGACGCGCGTCACAGGACCGACCGGGGTTGTCGCAGGGCGGTCGTTGAGGGACGGCCGGGGAGGGAGCGCAATGACCGAGCCCGTCGCGGCAGCACGCCCCGGCTTGCCACCGGACGCGCAGATCTCGGGTGACGAGCGGCCGACCTCGCTCCTGCCGATGGGCGCGCTCGTGCGGATCTCGGCGTTCTGGTTGGGGCTCACCTCGATCGACGCGGTGGTGAATGCCGCGGTCCAGACCCGCCTCAAGTTCGATGGCCTGGCGGCAGAAGGAACGGCCGGCACGTCGCTCGCGATCGTGGCAGTGCTCACGTTCGTCTTTTCCGTCGCGATCCAGCCGACGATCGGATCGATCAGCGACTACACGACGACGCGCTGGGGCCGGCGCAAGCCGTACATCGTTGCCGGCGCCGTGTTCGACGTCGTGTTCCTCGTCGGGATCGCGACCGCCAACTCGTTCGTCGCCATCGCGGCCTTCGTCACGCTCCTCGCCCTGAGCACCAACGTCGCCCGCGGCCCCTTCCAGGGCTACGTCCCTGACCTCGTCCCCGACTCCCAGGTCGGGCTGGCGAGCGCCATGGTCGGCCTCATGCAGGTGTTCGGGAACGTGCTCGGGTTCGCGCTGGCGGCCATCGCGACAAGCCAGGGAAACGTCGGGGTTGCGATCCTCGCGATCGCCGTCATCGAGCTCGTCACGATGTTCAGCGTGGTCGTCCGCGTCCCCAATGGCCCGCCGGCAAAGCCCCGTCAGGGCAGGTCCTGGGCGACCATCGCCGCCGAGACGTGGGGGACCGACATCCTGCAGGAGAAGAGCTACCTGTGGCTCCTCGCCTCGCGGCTCTTCATCCTCATGGGCGGCGCGGCCGTGCTGAACTTCGTGATCCTCTACCTCGCCGATGCGCACGGGCTGAGCGAGGCCGAATCCGGCGCGGCGCTCCTCCAGATCCTCGCGGTGACGACGGTGGTCGCCCTGATCGCGATCGTCCCCGCCTCGCGCCTGTCGGACCGGATCGGGCGGAAGCCCGTCATCTATGGCTGCTCGGTCCTGGGGATGATCGGTCTCGCGATCATGGCGACCGCACCGAACATCCTCGTCGCCACGGTCGGCTCGGCGCTCTTCGGGGCGTCGCAGGGCACGTTCCTCGCGGTCGACTGGGCGCTCATGACCGACATCATCCCGAAGGCCGCGTCAGGCCGGTACATGGGGATCTCGAACGTCGTCACTGCATCCTCGACCACGATCGCGGTCGCCATCGGTGGACCGGCGATCGACATCCTCAACCGCTCGCTGGGGGTGGGTGCAGGTCCGCGGATCGAGATCGTCTTCGGGATCCTGTACTTCGCGCTCGGCTCGCTGGCGCTGCGACCCGTCGTCGAGCCGCGCCGGCGCGGCATGACGGTCCCGGTGACGCCGCCGATCTGAGCGTTACGCGCGCAGGCCGAGGAAGTCGCGCACGCCCCGCCGCAACGCCCCGACCGCCGTGTTCGGTCGCCGGGTCGCGGTCCCTCGCGCGAGCTCCCGAAGCTGCCGGGCCAGCCGCCCGACCGTGTTGGTCCACCAGCTCGGGTGGAGCCAGTCGAACGGCTCCCTGCGGCGATAGAGCCACGGCACGACGGCCCACAGGAACACGAGGTAGTCGAGCCGGACCGGCCGCGCCCCGAACCCGAACAGGGTCTGGAGCTGGATGATCGTGAGCGGCAGGGTCGCCAGGCTGAGCAGGATGGACAGGCCCAGCCAGCCGAGACCCCAGAGCCGTGCGCGCGGGCGCAGGAAGACCCACAGCGCGGCGGGGATCCACTTCATCCACGCCGCGAGCGCCCAGAGGAAGCCCGCCAGGCGGGGGCCGCTGAACTGCGCCGCCCAGAGCATCAGCGTGAGCTGGAGATTGATGTTGCCCGTGTCGAGATTGGCGCCGAACGGGAACGCGAGGAGGGCGATGAGGATCGCCGTCTCCAGCGGGCGGCGCCGGTACGCCCAGTGGAACGTCCACAGCAGCGCGAGGATCGTCCCAACCCGCCAGGCGAACCAGGCCACGTCCCACGGGAGCAGGGCCCACGGCGCAAACAGGGGGAGCATCCACGGCGCGTAGACGTAGGGGAGGAACGGGCCACTGGGTTCGTACGGGTTGGCGCCACCGATCCACAGCCGGACGCCGGCCCAGTACGCCCGCGCGTCCGCCCCGGCCGGCTCGCCGCGACCGAGCATCCCGGCGAGCACGAGCGAGAACGTGACGCTGAGCAGGATGATCGCCGCGATGCGCCGAGGATCGTGCAGCCGCGACACCTCGCGTCGGAGGGCGCGCCGGAAGACGCCCGCCCGCCGGCGCGTGGGCCGGTCGATCACCGTGTCGGTCAGCTCGGCGAAGCCGACGGTGATCCGGCCGCGCCCGAGTGCCGTCCCGGGGACGGGTCGGAGACCCCTTGGCTCCTCGTCGTCGGCCATCGAGGGCGCATTCTCGCACGCAGGGCGTTGCGTCAATCCCGGAACGCTCCTGTGATGCAGGCATCCCCGGATGGCCACCTCGCTCCAACCGCCGGCCACGCTATGCTCTCGTGCACACTCACCGCACGTTCAGAGGAGCCGTGGCCGAAGGGACCGTCATCATCATCGGCGGCGCAGAGGACAAGGTCCGCGACCGGGTCATCCTCAACCGCTTCGTCAGCCTGGCCGGTGGCCGCGACGCCACCATCGCGGTCATCTCGACCGCCTCCTCGCTCGGTGCGGAAGCCGGCGAGCGCTATCGCCAGGTGTTCACCGAGCTCGGCGTGGGCAAGGTGCGGCCGCTGCATGCGATGACCCGTCCACAGGCCAACGACGAAACGGCGGCGCGCGTCGTCCGTGACGCGACCGGCGTGTTCCTGACCGGTGGGAACCAGCTCAAGCTCTCCTCGACGATCGGCGGGACGCGGCTGGCCGACGCAATCCTCGAGCGCTTCCGGCACGGCGCGGTCGTGGCCGGCACCTCAGCGGGCGCGAGCGCGATGAGCAGCCACATGATCGCGTTCGGCGCATCGGGCGCGACGCCAAAGCACCGGATGGCCCAGATCGCAGCCGGGCTCGGGGTGCTGCCGGGCGTGATCGTCGACCAGCACTTCCAGCAGCGAAACAGGCTCGGGCGGCTCCTCAGCCTCATCGCGCAGAACCCGAGCCTCCTCGGACTGGGCGTTGACGAGGACACCGCGGGCGTCGTCGGTGCCGATCACGTCATGGAGGTGATTGGTCGGGGCAGCATCACGGTCGTGGACGGCGCCGGCTCCGAGACCGATGCATGGGAGATCCACGGCCACCGCCCCCTGATGATCAGCGGTGTCGTCCTGCACTCGCTGCCTGCCGGCTACCGGTTCGACCTGCGTCGCCGGCATCGCGTCGCCACCCCGGCCCTGCATGCACTTCCCGGCCGCGAGGCCGCCTCGAGCTGACCCGAGCCCGGCCAGGCGGCCGGCGACCAGGAGGGAGATCCGTGGCCAAGAGCCCGCCCGTCACCGGCACCGACCCAGCGGCGACGTCCGTCACCACTGCGGCGCCGAAGCGCCCCCGCCGCCGCGCCTCGGATCGAAACGGGACCGGCCGCCCCGAGCCCACGCTGCGCATCCTCGACACCCGGATTCTGCGCGGGCCGAACTACTGGGCACACGAGCCGGTCGTGCGCATGCTCGTCGACCTCGGCGTGCTCGAGGACTTTCCCTCGAACAAGATCCCGGCCTTCACCGAGACGCTCGTCGAGCTCATGCCGACGCTCGAGGACCACGCCTGCTCGCTGGGCCGGCGCGGGGGGTTCATCTCTCGACTCGAGGACGGGACGTGGATGGGCCACGTCGCAGAGCACATCGCGCTCGAGTTCCAGAACCTGGCCGGCACCGACGTCCGTCACGGCAAGACCCGCTCTGCCGGGGTGAAGGGCCAGTACAACTGCATCTTCGAGTACCGCGAGGAGCAGGTCGGGATCGAGGCGGGCCGGATGGCCGTCGGGCTCGTCAACCATCTCGTCGCCCCCACCGATCCTGCCCACCTGTTCGACTTCGCGGTCGAGATGGAGCGCCTGATCTCGCTCGCCGAGAAGCGCGCGTTCGGCCCGTCCACGCAGGCGCTCATCGACGAGGCCGTCAGTCGCGACATCCCGTTCATCCGGCTCGACCGCCACTCGCTCGTCCAGTTCGGCCATGGCGTCCACCAGCAGCGGATCCGGGCCACGATGACGTCGCAGACCTCGGCGATCGGGGTCGACATCGCGTCCGACAAGAGCCTGACCAACCGCCTGCTCGACTCGGCCGGCCTGCCCGTGCCGCGATCCACGTGGTCGAGACCGAGGAGCAGCGGTCGCAGCCGCGAAGCGGCTCGGCTACCCGTGCGTCGTCAAGCCGCTCGACGGCAACCACGGGCGCGGCGTCCACCTCGACCTGCGCGACGAGGACGCCGTCCGCGCCGCGTTCGCCGGCGCGCTCCGCGAGAGCCGATCGCGGCGACGTGGTCGTCGAGACGTACGTCGCCGGCAACGACTACCGCTGCCTGGTCATCGGCGGCAAGGTGGCCGCGATGGCCGAGCGGGTGCCCGGCGAGCGTGACGGGCGACGGCGAGCACACCGTCCGCCAGCTCGTCGACATCGCCAACGCCGACCCGCGGCGCGGCATCGGGCACGAGAAGGTGCTCACCCGGATCAAGCTCGACGACGCGGCCGCGCGAGCTCGTCGCGCGCCCAGGGGTTCGAGCTCGACGCAGTCCCGCCCGAGGGCACCTGGATCAAGCTCGCGCTGACGGGCAACATGTCGACCGGCGGCACCTCGATCGACCGGACGATCGAGGCGCACCCCGACAACGTCGAGATCGCCGAGACGGCCGCCCGGATCGTCGGGCTGGACGTCGCCGGGATCGACTTCATCTGCCCGGACATCGCGACCCCGGTCCGGGAGACCGGCGGCGCGATCGTCGAGGTCAACGCGGCGCCCGGCTTCCGGATGCACACGCACCCGACGGAGGGCGAGCCGCAGTACGTCGCCAAGCCGGTCATCGATTTGCTGTTCCCGCCCGGTTCGTCGGCCGCGGATCCCGATCCTCGCCGTGACCGGCACGAACGGCAAGACGACGACCGTCCGGATGATCGCCCACATCCTCAAGCTGATGGGCCGGCGGGTCGGGCATGACCTCGACGGACGGGATCGTCATCGACGGCCGGCTCATCAAGAAGGGCGACATGTCGGGCCCGAAGTCGGCCCAGATGGTCCTCCAGAACCCGACGGTCGACACCGCGGTCTTCGAGGTCGCCCGCGGCGGGATCCTGCGCGAGGGCCTCGGCTATGACCGCAACGACGTGGCCGTCGTGACCAACGTCGCCGGCGACCACCTCGGGCTCGGCGGGATCGACTCGCTCGGCCAGCTGGCGAACGTGAAGGGCGTCGTCGTGGAGGCCGTGCCACGCTCCGGGACGGCCGTGCTCAACGCCGACGACCCGCACGTGTACCGCATGGGTCGCCACTGCCGCGGGCGGGTCGTCATCTTCTCGATGTCCACCGACAAGGGCGAGGATGGCTTCGACCGGGTCGACGGCCACACGAGTCGCGGCGGAGCCGCGTTCTGCCTCGAGCCCACGCGCCGAGGGCGAGCTGATCGTCCTGCGCCACGGCTCGCGCAAGATGCCGGTCCTGTACACGCACCTCATCCCGGCGACGTTCGCCGGTCGGGCGCGGATGAACGTGGCAAATGCGCTCGCAGCCGCGGCCGCGGCGTGGGCGTCGGGCGCGCATCTGCACGACATCCGGCAGGGGCTGCGGACCTTCTCCACCTCGTTCTTCCAGGCGCCGGGCCGGCTCAACCTGCTCGACGTCGGTGGCATCCGGCTCGTCATCGACTACTGCCACAACGTCGACGGGATGCGCCAGCTGGCCGACTTCGTCGAACGGATGATGGTCGACCCGCAGACGAAGGCCGGGCGGATCGGTCCCTCGGGCAAGCGCGGCCGCTCGGGCCGCGCGATCGGTGTGCTCGGGATCCCCGGCGACCGGCGGGACGAGGACCAGCGCGAGTACGGGGCGATCGCGGCGACGGCCTTCGACGAGATCATCGTCCGCGAGGACAAGAACCTGCGCGGGCGCGCCCCGGGCGAGTCGGCCTCGAACGTCGTCGCGGGCGTGCGCGCGGCGCGCGGCGGCCGGCGAGGCCCGTGCCACCCGTGCGGACAAGGTGCTCGAGGAGATGGCTGCGGTCCGCGCGGCGCTCCGGCGCGCGGCCCCGGGCGACCTCGTGGTGTGCTGCGTCGACGATGCGATCGCGGTCTACCGCGAGGCGATGGCGGCCGCCGGGAACGTCGCGGCACGGCCTTCGCCGACCCCGGCGAGCTCAACGCGCCCGAGGGCTAGTCGCGCCCGCCGCTGCGTCCTCGTGGCGACTCAGTCCGGCGGCGGTTGCTGCAGCCGCGGGAGCAGGCCGGTGAGCTCGGAGGCGACGTCGACGGGTCGCGCACCGAGCGTCCCGAGGAGCTCGAACACCGCCTCGCGCTCCTCGTGGCACATGAGCACGATGACCCGCGGTCGTCGGGACGGCTGCCGCTCGGCCTGATGCGGACCGGTGCCATTGAGCTCGGCCCGGAGCGCCTCGGTCTCGGACTCGTAGATCGGCACGTCCGTCGCGCGAGCCGCCGCCAGCCGTGACCCCGGCCATGATCTCGCCGACGACCGACGCCGGGGTGCGGCCGCGCAGGTACCGGAGCGTCTCCTTGATCGCGACCCGCTGCGCCCGCTCCGCGGCGATCCGGCCGATGCCGCGCAGCGTGTCGTCGGGCCGGTCACCGGCCGTCCCGACGATCGCGGTCATCGGGCGCGGCGCGACCCGCGGCACCGCCCGGCGATCCCCTCGGCGACGTCGAGCACGGCCGAGATGCCCGGCCTCGTTGTGGGCGAAGTCGACGATGACGACCCGCTGCCCGAGCCGGAACAGGTTGAGCCGCCCGGGGGAATGCTCGGCGGTCGGGGCGGAAGTCGACGCAGCCCGTCGGCGACCTGCTCGAGCGTCGCGCCGAGCCCGCGAGCCGCGCCGGCCGCGGCCAGCGCGTTCGCGACGTTGTGCCGCGCAAGCCCGCCGATCGTGATCGGGACCGCGCGCCACGTCGACGATCTGCGACGCGCGGTCGCCGTTCGACCTCGAACAGGCCAGCCGTCGCGCGAGCACGTACGCGCGCCCGCCGCCCGCCGCGTGCCGGCGCACCGCCGGCGAGCCGCCCGGCGCCATCGAGAAGAAGGCGACCCGCGCCCGGACCCGCGGCGCGACGCGCCGCCACGAGCGGGTCGTCGGCGTTGAGCACGACCCAGCCGTCCGGCTTCGTGATCCGGCAGATCGTCGACTTGACCTCGGCCAGCTCGGGCAGCGTGTGGATGCCCTGCAGGTCGAGGTGGTCGGACGAGACGTTGGTCAGGACGCTGGCGTCGTTCGACTCGTAGCCGACGCCGCGCAGGACGATGCCGCCGCGGGCCGTCTCGAGCACCGCGACGTCGATGTCGCTCGGCCGAGGATCTGCTGCGCGCCGCCGGGCCCGGTCCAGTCGCCGGCCTCGACGATCCGCTCGTCGACGAGGACGCCGTCCGACGTGGTCGTGCCGACGTGGCGGCCGGCCCGCAGGAGGATGTGGGTGATCAGCCGGGTGACGGTGCTCTTGCCGTTGGTGCCGCTGATCGAGACCACCGGGACGCGGCGCTCCGCGTCGCGGATCCACGCCGGCGGCGTGGTGCGCGCCTCGGCGATCCGGGCGTTCCAGCGGGCGACGAGCCGCTCCTGGCGTCCGGTCAGCCGCGCGGTCCGCGACGGCGAGACGTCACGCTCGGCGAGGGCGAGCGCCGCCTCGGCGATGGCCCGGCGCGCGCTCCGCGCCGCGCCACGGGAAGGTGACGATCCAGTGGCCCGGGATCGGACGAGCGATGGACCGCGCAGCCCGCCGCGCGCCCTCGCCGTGCGTCGCCGCGCAGCCGGCGCGACCCAGGCGGCGACCGCCGCGACCGGTCCGGCCACTGCCGCGGCGGGATCGGCGCGCCCGAGCCGGACGAGCGCATGCCGCTCCGGGCGCCGCTGGCCGTACCAGGTCCGCCGCCGGCCGATGGCGACCTCGATCTTGACCACCGGCTCGAGCCGGTAGACGTTCGGGCCCTCGAGCAGGCGGATCTCGACCAGTCGCACGGTCCGGGCAGGATAGCAAGCAGACGCGCGTCGCGTCGGCTAGACTGCGCCGCCATGACGACGCACGCACCGCCGACGACCGCGACTCGAGCTCGACGCGCTCCGGGCGCGATCGCCGCACGACCTGCCGGCCTACCTCGCCGACCTCGAGCGGCTCGTCAACATCGACTGCGGGAGCTACACGCCGGCCGGCGTCGACGAGGTCGGCCGCTTGACGGCCGGCGTTCCTCGCGCGGCTCGGCGCCGAGGTCGAGCGTCGCCCGATCCGGCCGGCGAGCTCGGCGACACGGTCGTCGGCACGTTCGCGGGCACGGCCGGCGGCCCGCGGCTCCTGCTGATCGGCCACATGGACACGGTCTTCGACCCGGGCACCGCCGCGGAGCGCCCGTTCCGATCGACGAGCGGGCATCGCCCATGGCCCGGGCGTCACCGACATGAAGGCGGCCTGCTCGCCGGCCTCTACGCGCTCGGCGCTCGTCGGCGAGCCGCGGCGAGCCCTGCCGTTCGAGCGGCTGACGTTCGTCGCCAACCCCGACGAGGAGATCGGCTCGCCGACGCTCGACGCCGCACATCCGCGACGTCGCCGCGGACGCCGACGTCGCGCTCGTGCTCGAGTGCGCCCGGGCGAACGGCGACATCGTGTCGGCCCGGAAGGGCATCGCCGACCTGCGGCTCACGGTCCACGGGCCGTGCGGCGCACGCCGGCGTCGAGCCCGAGAAGGGCCGCAGCGCGATCCTCGAGGCGGCCGCGCATCGTCCGCGACCTCCACGCGCTCAACGGCCGCTGGCCGGGCGTGACGGTCAACGTCGGCGTCATCGCGGGCGGCACGCGCGCCGAACGTCGTCGCGGAGGAGTGCGACGCTCGAGGTCGACGTCCGGGCGGTCGCGCGGCGAGGCGCTCGATGGAGGCCGAGGCCGCGATCCGCGAGCTCGCCGCGGCGACCGAGGTGCCGGACACGACCGTCGAGGTCGAGACCACGGCTCGCTGGCGGCCGATGGAGAAGCTCGAGCGATCCGGCCGGCTGGTCGACGCATGCGCAGGCGCGTCGCCCGCGGCTCGGGCTTCGAGGTCGACGACGCCGCGACCGGCGGCGCGTCGGACGCGAACACGACCGCGGGCATGGGCGTGCCGACACTCGACGGCCTGGGCCCGATCGGCGGCAACGACCACTCGCCGGCGGAGTACCTCGAGGTCGACTCGATCGTGCCGCGGACCGCGCTGCTGGCCGGGCTGCTGCTGGCGATCGCGCGCGACCCGGAGGTCCTCGCCTGGCGGCGACCGACGCCGCACGTCGACGCGAGCCGCCGGCGCGATCTCGTCGGGCGGGCCGTGGGAGGCGACCGCCGGCTACAGCCGGGCGGTCGTCGTCGGCGACACGTGCTGGGTCGCGGGCACGACCGATGCCGGACCGGACGGCCGTCGCGCCACCCGGGCGACGTCGCGGCGCCAGGCGCGGGCGGTCTTCGGCGATCATCGAGCAGGCGCTCGCCGAGGCCGGGTTCGCGCTGGCGCGACGTCGTCCGGACGCGGATGTTCGTCGACCGACATCGCGCGATCGCGACGGTCGATCGGCGGTCCACGGCGAGCGTTTCGCCGAGATCCGGCCGGCGTCGACGCTGGTCGAGGTCGCCGGCGCTGATGCACTCCGAGCCTGCTCGTCGAGATCGAGGCCGAGGCGCGCCGCGCGGCTAGCCGGCCGGCCGGTCGGCAGCGCGGCGAGCCCGGTCGGCGCCGCGCGCACGAGCGACGATCGCGACCGACCGCGGCGATGAGCCCGAGCAGCAGGTTCCGTCGCCAGGCGCGACGACGCGCGAGGCAGCGCCAGCACCGCCAGCCACTCGATGCCGACGTGGAAGACCGGCCGGTCCGCTGCGTCGGCACGACGACCATGACGTTCGACGGCCGCGAGCGCGGCCAGCACGGCCGGGCCGACGAGCTGCAGGTACTCGAGCGCCCGGCGTGGCAGCCGGTCGAGGCCCGGCGCAGCAGCCCGAGCGCGCGCGACGGGTAGGTGACCAGCGAACATGAGGACGGCCAGCGAGCACGAGGTCCGTGCTCATCGGGTGCCGCCGGTCGGCGTCATCGCGCTCGGCTCCGGGCGTCGCGGACGTGGCGAGCTCGGCATGCGGAACCGGTCCGCGCGAGGCGTGCGACCCGAGCGGTGCCGTCTCGCGGGCGAGCGCGCCGGGATCGCCAGCCCGACCGCCGGCCCGACGAGGCCGCCCGCGATGATCCCGACCGCCGGGCTCGTCGACCAGGCCGACCACGACGCCGACCGCGGCCCCGGCGATCGCCGCCACGAGCTCGCGCCGGCCCGTGACCAGGCCGACCGCGAGGCCGACCATCGCCGCCGGGAAGATGATGTCGATGCCCGAACCGCGTCGGGTCCGGGATCTGGCCGCCGAGCCAGCACGCCGGCCAGCGTCGCGAGGTTCCACGGGATGAACGTCGACGACGATCGCGCCGATCCAGTAGCCCCACTCGTCGGTCCGCCCGAGCCGCCGGAAGTGCGCGATCGTCAGGGCGAACGCCTCGTCGGTCAGGAGATGGGCCATCAGGCGCGTCGCCGGATCGGGCACGTCCCGGAGCCACGGCGCGAGCGCGGCGGAGTAGAGCAGGTGCCGGGCGTTGAGCAGGACGCGGTGAGCAGGACGATGCCGGGCCACGCGAGCCCGCTCGCGACGTAGCCGACGGCCGCGAACTGGGCGGCGCCGCGCGAAGACGATCATGCTCATCGCCATGGCCTCGATCGGGGAGAAGCCGGCATCGCGGGCGGACAGCCCGTAGACGAAGCCGAACCCGAGCGGCCGCCGCGATGCCCGCGCGATCGACGAGGAGCCGGCGGCGGCTCGAGGTCTTCGGGGACGTCTCCGGGCCCGCGGCGTCGTGGCCTGGGGCCGGCTCGGAGGTGTCGCTCAGCGCAGGAACGTCTTGCCGCAGGTCCCGTCGCAGACGACGTAGACGGCGTGCTGCTCGAGCGCGTAGCCGGCGGCGTGGAGGAGGCCGGGGCAGCCGCGCGTCGGGCACTTCCAGGCCCACCAGCGCTCGTCGCTCGTCGAGCGGCGTCGGTCTCGGCCGAGCTTCCCGGCCAGATCCTCGCGGGCCTCGACGAGGGCGGCGATCCGTGGCGGCGCGGTCGGCCTCGGTCTCGCTCGTGTAGGGGTAGTTCTGGCTGACGTTCGAGGTCACGCGGCTCCCTCGCTGGCTCGGCTCGGAGACGAAGGCCGGTGGCGGCGTCGTGTGAGCGCTGCCTGCCACCGGCCGAGCGGCAGTATCGCACAGGACCGCAGGCAGCGACGCGGGCACAGCGAGCGGGCCGATCACCACGTCGCCGGGGCCCTCGCTGCGCGGGTCCGTCGTTGCCGCGCAGGACCCGCCGGGACCCGCCGGCCCGCCGTCGACCAGCTCGATCGCGTGCTCGTGGCCCAGCCGATCGAATCGAACGGCGCGGTCGGCACGACGGGATGGCCCATCGCCTCGAGGGCTCGGACCACGGACCGGGCTCGATGCGCGGCTCGAGTCAGGACGTCGATCGGCGGCGTCGAAGTGCTCCGGCGCGCTCGACGAACCAGCGCGGCGCCGCGACCGCCGTGGCGATGTCGACGCCACCGTCGACGACAGCGGACGACGAACTGGGCGTGGATCTGCGGCTGCGCGTCGGCGCCCATCGAACCGACGACGAGCCACGGGCCGGCGGACGCCGTCACGGAACAGCATCCCGGGGAGCAGCGTGTGGAGCGGTCCGCTTTCCGCGGCGCGAGCACGTTCGCGTGCGCCGGGACCAGGCTGAATGAGCGTGCCGCGGTTCTGGTACAGGATCCCGGTCTCCGGATCGGCGACACCCGAGCCAAACCCGTAGTAGTTGGACTGGATGAGGCTGACGGCGTTGCCGTCCGCATCGACCGCGCCGAGGAGACCGTTCCGCCGCCAGGCGGCAGCGTCGCGTCCGGTGGCCGCGCTGCCCGGTGGGGATCGATCGTCGCCGCGAGCCGGCCGATCCGCGCGTCATCGAGGAGCTCCTCGACCGGGATCCGCGTGGTCGCGGGGTCGCCGAGGTAGCGCGATCCGATCCGCCGCGGCGAGCTTGGCGGCCTCGATCCCGAGATGCGTCCAGCGTGCATCGGTGACGCCGGTGTCCCCGAAGACCGTGGGCGGAGGCGGTTCGAACCGTTCCAGGATCCGCAGCGTCTCCAGCGCAACCACACCCGAGCTGTTCGGCCCGTGCGTCGTCAGGCGGACACCTCGGTAGTCGCGTCGAGATCGGTGTGCCCCACGTGGCGTCCTGCGCCGCGTAGTCCCGCTCACGGATCGGCGAGCCCGCCGCGGTCAGCGCGCGAACCTGCCGGGCGGCAAGGTCACCGTCGTAGAACGCGTCCCAGCCCTCCGTCGCAAGCGTCTCCAGCGTCCGGGCAAGGGCAGGCAGCCGCAACGACTCGCCGGGCCGCCAGGGACGGCCGGCCGGCCGGAAGACCCGCTCGAACTCGGCGCCGGCCTCGCCCGCGACCTCCTCGATCGATTCGATGAGCTCGGCGAACACGGGAACGCCGTCGCTGGCGAGCTCGATTGCCGGCGCGAGAAGCTCGTCGCGGCCGAGCCGCCCCCATCGATCGTGCGCTGCAGCCCATGACCGAACGGCGCCCGGGACGGTGATCGTGGTCGGACCGCGGTCCGGCAGTGCAGCGAGGCCGCGGGCCCGGAACGCCTCGGCTTCCACCCCGCCAGGGGCGCGACCGGAGCCATTGAGCGCCACCTGCTCTCGCGCGACGGGATCCCAGACCAGCCAGAACGCATCGCCACCGATCCCGCACGCACCGGGCATGACGACCCCCAGCACGGCGTTGGTCGCGATGGCGGCGTCGACCGCGGAGCCGCCGGCCTGGAGCATGCGCAGCCCGGCAGCGCTGGCGAGATGGTGCGGCGCAACGACCGCGCCGCGCCGACCCGTCGCTGCCGCTCCTGCCCGGCCTGTCAGGCCGTCGGTCACCCGGTCTCGCCGTCGAGGACGGCGGTCGCCGCAGGTCCATCGACGTAGTGCTCGTCCCGGCGGAGCTGGCTCAGCGGGATCAGGGCTACCGCGAGCAGGGCGAGGGTCGCAATGAACATCGCATCGATCCCGCGAACGTCCGCCGCGAACCCGCCGATCACCGCGCCGATGATCTGGCCGACCGCGAGGAAGACCGAGTAGAGGCCCATGATCGCGCCCCGGTCCGTCGGGAAGCGCTCGGACACGTCGGCAAGGAGGCCGAGCGCCGCGGGCGTCGCGCCGGCGAGGACGAACAGGCCGAAGGCGGCCGCGAGGAGCGCCGGGACGACGATGAGCGGGGAGACGCCGGCCGAGTGGTTCAGCACGAGACCCGCCACGACCATCAATCCGCCGCCGAGCAGGCCGTAGAGGATGATCGTCGTTCGCCGGTAGCGCTTGAACCGCCCGCCCCAGTAGAGCAGCCCGGCCCCGAACAGCACCGCCACGCCGGCCGCGCCGAGGCTGATCTGCCACGGCAGGAACCCGCCATGGAGGAGCTGGTCGGGAAAACGCGGGTTCTCGGCGGTGAGCTGGAAGATCGACTGGTGGAACCACAGCCCGATCGAGGCGTTGACTGCGATCCAGGTGGGTGCGAGCAGCCACACGTGCGCGCTCGAGAGCAGCTGCCGGTAGCGGCGCAGGCCGACGTGCCGTGTGGTGAGCGAGGCGGCCTCCCCGGGCGGCTCCTTCACGCCGAGCCAGTAGATGAGGAACGACACGCCGTAGATCAGCGCGTTGGCGAGGAACGCGACAGGGCCGATCGCCGCGAAGAGTATCGGCGCGAGGACGATGCCGCAGCCGAGCCCGAGGAGCGTCGCCCCTTCGAACCGGGCAGCTGCCTTGCCCCGCAGGACCTGGTCGTTGGCGGTGACCATGGCGATGTAGCCGAGGATCGAGGGGACGCTGGCCGCTGTCGAGGCGCCCTCGAGCCAGCGCGTCCCGCCGAGGACGAGGAGGTTCGTCGTCAGCGCCGTCAGCACGACCGCGACGGCGCCGAACGCCGGGCCGTAGAGCATCACCTTGTGGTGCCCGATCCGGTCGGACAGCATCCCGAAGAACGGCGACAGGACGAGCTCCGCGAGGTAGAACGTCGCCGCGAACAGCCCGACGATCAGGCCGTCGACCCGCTCACCGCCGTGCTCCGGAAGCTTGGCCAGGTAGACGGACAGCATCGCGCCCGTGAGACCGGTGCTGAAGCGGAGCGTGAACGTGCCGCCCATCACGGCCCACAGCGAGCGATCCATCGTGCGGAAGCGTAGCGGCTCGGCCCGAGAGGCCGCACGCCGCGTGACACGGCGCAACCAGTGATCCCCGCTCGATCCCGGCCCGTATCATCCACGCAACCATTCGTGGCGGGCAGGAGGATGTCATGGCTCGTGTCGCGGTCTTCACCGACTCGGCGTCGGACCTCGAGCCGGACGCCGCGGCGGCCGCGGGGATCCACGTCGTTCCGCTGATCGTGTCGTTCGGCCAGGACAGCTACAAGTCGGGCGTGGAGATGTCGACCCAGGCGTTCTGGGATCGGATGACGGCGCCGGATGCACCATTCCCGACCACCGCTGCCTCGAGCCCGGGCGATTTCAAGGCAGCCTTCGAAGCGGCCTTTGCCGAGGGCGCCGACGCCATCGTCTCGGTGAACGTCGCAAGCACGCTCTCGGGCACGATCAAGGCCGTGCAGATCGCGCGCGACATGCTGCCCGACCGCGAGATCCACATCGTCGACTCGATGAGCGCATCGATGTCGCAGGTCCTGCTGGCCCGCATGGCGGTCGCGATGGCGGCTGACGGGATGCCGGCCGCGCAGATCGCCGAGACGCTTCGCGGGCGCACGAAGGACCTGCGGGTCTACGTCGCGCTCGAGACGCTCGAATACCTGAAGAAGGGTGGCCGCATCAGCGGGGCCCGAGCAGCCATCGGGACACTCCTCTCGGTGAAGCCGATCATCTCGGTCGAGGAGGGCGTCGTCGACACGGCCGACCGCGTGCGGACGCGGTCAAAGGCTCGCGAGCGGCTCATCGAGCTCATCTGCGCGCGCCCGATCGAGCGGATCGAGATCCTGCACACGCTCACCCCGGACGTCGAGCAGTTCCGCGACGAGGTCGTCGCCCGCGCCACCGGGAGCCTCGACCGAAGCGCCGTGTCGATCGGTCTCGTGGGGCCGTCCGTAGGGCCGCACCTGGGCCCCGGCTGTCTCGGCGCCGCCATCCTGTACGAGCCGGGGACCTAGCCTCGGGACAGGACCATCGGGCCACAACGGTTGCAGCAAGGTTGCCGTAACGTTGTCGCACGGTGACGGGGATGCGCGATCGAAAGCCCGTCAACGCTATACTCGCCGCCTTGAAACCATCCGCGCGCCGTCCCGCTCGCCGTCATGGCCACGAGCAGGCACCCGCGCCCGTGGGGTCGTCCGGGAGACGACTCGAACCGTGCTGGCACGGGCCACCCGACACGGAGGTCTCCGTTCGATGACAACCGAGCACGCCGCTGCGCAGATCAACCCCTGGACGGTCGCGCAGCAGCAGTTCGACCTGGCCGCCGAGCGGCTGAACCTCGATCCGGGGCTGCGCCGAGTCCTGCGCGAGCCACGCCGCGAGCTCACCGTCCACTTCCCGGTGAAGATGGACGACGGCAGTGTCCAGGTCTTCACGGGCTACCGCGTTCAGCACAACCTGGGCCGCGGCCCGGCCAAGGGCGGCATCCGCTACCACCAGGACGTGAGCCTCGACGAGGTCAAGGCCCTCGCGATGTGGATGACCTGGAAGTGCGCCGTGGTGGGCATCCCGTACGGCGGCGGCAAGGGCGGCGTCATCGTCGATCCCAAGAAGCTCAGCCAGAAGGAGCTCGAGGGCCTGACCCGCCGGTTCGCGACCGAGATCGAGGTCCTCATCGGCCCCGAGCGCGACATCCCCGCCCCGGACGTCAACACGAACGCCCAGGTCATGGCCTGGATCATGGACACCTATTCGATGCACCAGGGGCACACCGTCCCGGGCGTGGTCACCGGCAAGCCGATCAGCCTCGGCGGATCGGAGGGGCGCAACGAGGCGACGGCCCGTGGCTGCGTCTTCACGATCATCGAGGCGGCGCGCCATCTCGGGATAGACCTCAAGACCAGCCACGGTGGCCGTGCAGGGCTTCGGCAACGCCGGCTCCATCGCCGCGCGCCTGATCACCGCGGAGGGCTCCACGGTCGTCGCGGTCTCCGACTCGACCGGCGGGATCCACAATCCGAACGGGCTCGACATCGGCCGGGTGATCAACTGGAAGAAGGAGCACGGAACGGTCCAGGGCTTCCCGGGCGCGAGGACATCTCGAACGCCGCGGTCCTGGAGATCCCATGCGACATCCTGATCCCGGCCGCCCTCGAGAACCAGATCACGTCTCGCAACGCAGGCAGGATCACCGCGAAGATCGTGGCTGAGGCCGCGAACGGCCCGACGACCCCCGAGGCGGACGCGATCCTGCACGCCAACGGCGTGTTCATGATCCCGGACATCCTGTGCAACGCCGGCGGGGTGACCGTGAGCTACTTCGAGTGGGTGCAGGACCTCAACCGCGACCACTGGAGCGAGACGGTCGTCAACGAGAAGCTCCACTCGATCATGACGCGCGCTTTTGCGGAGACGCTCGAGATCTCGCATCGCGAGGAGGTCGACATGCGTACCGCGGCCTACCTGCTCGCCGTGGAGCGCGTGGCGGACGCAACGTCGATGCGCGGCCTCTACCCGTAGGGTCGCCGTTCCGGCTCCAGACACAGAGGAACCCCGGCCGGAGGCCGGGGTTCCGTCGATTCGGGCGCAGGCCTAGGGACTTGATCGCGTCGGGTCGATGTCTGGATGGGTCGGGACCGCCGGCGTGCCGGTCCGGGGCGGCTCGTCGCCCTCGACTGCGCTGTTGAAGGCATCTCCGAGGCCACCAGTGACGCCATCGCGGCGCTCCTCCAGCCCCTGGTCCTCCATGTCGTCGTCGCCCTGGGCCACGCCACCGAGCGTGCCGGTTCCCCGGTCGGTCACCGTCCCGCCCGTGCTCATGACGCCGCCGCCGACGTCGCCGTCGCGCTCGATGTCGCGGTACTCGTGCTCGGGCAGGTCTTCGCGTCGTTCGCTGTCGTTCTCGTGCATCTGGGCACCTCCAGCCGTGAGCATTCGCCCGCGACCGTGACGCCGTCAGTGCCCGGACCCCGGCGGGCGTTGCAGGGACCTGCCGCGCGGGGCCGGCGAAGGGTCGGTGCTACCATCGCCGCCATGCTCGACCACGAAGAGAAGTTCCTGTTCAAGGAGGAGATCCTCCACCTCGCGAACTCCGTCGCGGAGCCCGGCATCCTCGACAACGTCGAGGACCTGCTCACCGACGTGATCACGAGCCCGCGCTTCGATTCCGAGGTGTTCACGCTCGAGCGCAGCCTCCAGGTCATGCTCGGGCCACGCGCAGGAACGACCCTGGTCGGGCTCCTGACCGTCGCGCCGGAGGTCTTCGACGAGGTCGCCGAGGTCCGCATCGCCTCGGAGGTCCACGAGCGACTCGTCGCGTGGCGCGCGCGCTTCGGCCTCGCGATCGACAACGCGCTCAACTACCTCAACAACCCGGACGGGATCCAGGGCCACAACTTCGCGACACAGGTGGCGCACGTCGAGGAGCGCCGGGTCCTGCAGGGCCGGCTGACGCTCGTTCGCTACAACAACGAGCCGCAGTTCTTCGTGGCCGACGCGAGCGTCTTCCTTGGCCTCGTCGCCGACATCATGGAGCGGCTCGGCCCATACCTGGAGCCGGACGCTGTCGACGCCGAGACGATGGGCCGGCTGCGCGACGCGCTGCAGCTGATCGAGCGCAAGACGGCGTCACGCGGCTAGTCCGCCCGCGTGCGGCACGTCTACCTCGCCGCAACGGGGCAGAACCGTGGCAAGACCACGATCAGCCTCGGGGTGCTCGACGGGTTCCTGAAGCGCGACCTGTCGACGGGCTTCATCAAGCCGGTCGGGCAGCGGACCGTCATCGAGGACGGCATCCCGGCCGACGAGGACGCCATCCTCATGCGCAGCGTGTTCGGGCTGACCGAGCCGCTCGACCGCATGAGCCCGGTCCATATCCCGCGTGGCTTCACCCGTGACTACATCGAGGGGCGTGTCGTCGAGGACCTCGGCGCCCGCATCCGACGCGCCCACGCTGCCTTTGCCGATCGGGACATCCTGCTGATCGAGGGAACCGGGCACGCCGGGGTCGGTGCCGTCATCGGGCTGTCGAACGCGGCCGTCGCGTCGATGCTCGGTGCGCCGGCGATCATCGTCTCGGAGGGTGGCGTCGGCCGCCCGATCGACGAGATCGTCCTGAATGCCGCGCTCTTCGAACGGCACGGCGTCCACGTCGCCGGCGCAATCGTGAACAAGGTCGACCTCGACGCGCGGCCCGACCTCGGCACCGTCCTCAAGGATGGGCTGGCGAAGGTCGGCATCCCGCTGCTCGGCGTGCTCCCGTACCGGTCGATCCTCTCGAACCCGACCCTCGCCATGGTCCTCGAAGGGGTTCGCGGCGAGACGATCAATCGCGGCCCCGACCTCGACCAGGTGATCGACGGCGTCGCGATCGGTGCCATGGAGCCGGAGCACATGCTCGAGCGGGTGGGGCCGCGCACGCTCGTCATCGTCCCGGGGGACCGGGAGGACGTCGTCCTCGCGATCGCGAACGCCCACCTGGACGGTGGCCCGTCGAGCGCCCTGGGGCTCGTGCTGACCGGCGGCTACCGGCCGCGCCCGCCCGTCCTCGATGCCATCCACCGGGCCGATCTCTTCGCGACGCTCGTCGAAGCGGACACGTACGCGGTTGCGTCGGACGTCCACGACCTGCTGGTGAAGACGCACCCATCGGACACCGGCAAGATCGAGGAGATCAAGGCGCTCGTGTGGGAGCACCTCTTCATCGATCGGGTGCTCGATGTGGCAACCGAGGCCACGATCTCCGCCTGAGCGGTATCGGAGACCGGCGCGGGCCTGGGCCGCGACCCGCGCCGATCCGGTGCATCACCGGTACACCGGCCGGTGGTGCGCGGTTCCGCCGGGTCAGTCCAGCGGCTCGTTGTCGATGAGTCGGGTCGACCCGAACCGGACAGCCAGGGACGCAAGCGCGGGCCCCTCGATGCGGTCCAGCTCGGCGAGCGTGCTGCCGTCCGCCACGGACACGTACTCGACCTCGGCGAGCGGCTCCGTGGCGAGCACCTGGCGCATCGCGGCGCGCAACGCGTGCGCGGAACGCTCGCCGGCCTGCCAGCGGCTCCGTGCCGTCTCCAGCGCGCGGTGCAGGATCGGTGCCGCGGCACGTTGCTCCGCGCTGAGGTGGACGTTGCGTGACGACAGGGCCAGACCATCCGGCTCCCGGATCGTCGGGCATGCCACGACCTCGGTCCCGATTGCCAGGTCCCGGGCCATCTGCCGGATGACCATCACCTGCTGCGCATCCTTCTGCCCGAAATAGGCCCGCTCGGCACCGACGAGGTTGAACAGGATCGCGACGACCGTGGCCACGCCAGCGAAATGCCCGGGCCGTGCAGCCCCTTCGAGCGGTCGCGCGACCTCCCCAACGGAGACGGTCGTGTCGAACCCCGGCGGGTAGATCTCCTCGAGGTCGGGCGCGAAGACGAAATCGACGCCTTCCTCCTCGCAGACCGCGAGGTCGCGCGTCTCGTTGCGGGGATAGCGCGTGTAGTCGGAGGACACCGTGAACTGACGGGGGTTCACGAAGATCGACACGACCGTCGTCTCGCTGTTGCCGCGTGCGCGCTCGATGAGTGCCCGGTGACCGTCATGCAGCCAGCCCATCGTCGGGACGAGGCCAACCGGTCTGGGCGCGCTCGCGAGTGCCGCCCGCAGCGCGGCCCGCGTCCGGAGGGTTGTCGTCAACGGGCGGAGAGCATCACAGGTCGCGGTCGAGCGGGATCCCGCCGGCCGGCATGCTGCCCGGCGCCCGGTCGAGCCTGCCCTGGCCCAGGACCTCGCCGAGCGTCGCGTCGTCCATGCGGACCGTCTGCTCCGGGCCGGGGAAGGAGCCTTCGCCGACCTGTGCCGCGTACGCCCGGGCGGCCTCGAGCACCGTCTCCCGGAGGTTCGCGAACGGCCGTGCGTGCTTCGGCTGCCAGTCGCTCCAGCCGAGCAGGTCGGTGAGGACCTGGACCTGGCCGCTGCACCCGGGACCGGCACCGATCCCAATGGTCGGGATGCGGAGCCGCTGCGTGATGGCGGTCGCGAGCTGCTCGGGGACGAGCTCGAGGACGATGGAGAAGGCGCCGGCCTCCTGGACCGCGAGCGCGTCGGCGAGCAGCGTGCGGGCGCGGTCCGTCGTCTTGCCCTGCACGCGCACCTTGCCACCGAGCGCGTGCTTCGCCTGCGGCGTCCACCCGATGTGACCCATGACCGGAATGCCCGCCCGGACGATCGCCTCGATGGTGCGAGCGCTCCGAACGCCACCCTCGAGCTTGACGGCCTGCGCCCCCGACTCCTGCAGGAACCGGCCCGCGTTCTCGACCGCCTCGGCAGGCGTGGCATAGGACAGGAAGGGCATGTCGCCGACGACGAACGCCCGGTTCGTGCCCCGCACCACCGCGGCGGTGTGATGGAGCATCTCGGTCATCGTGACCCGGATCTCGCTGTCGTAGCCGAGCATGACGGTGCCGACCGAATCACCCACGAGGATGAACGGGATACCGGCCTCATCGAGCAGGCGGGCCGTCGGGTAGTCGTACGCGGTCAGCATCGCGATGGGCTGGCCGTCGGCGTAAAGCTTGCCGATGTCGGCGACGGTCAGTCGGCCCTGGCTGGGTGTCTGTGCGCTCATGGAACGTGCTCCGGAATGGGCTCGGGGGTCGGATCAGTCTGCGGGGCCGCATCGCGGTCGTCCAGCAGGCGTCCCACGCGGTCGAGGATGTGGTGACCGACGTCGCGCTTCGACTGGAGCGGTAGCGCGTTCGTGCTGCCGTCCGCGGCCAGGATCGTTACCCGGTTCGTGTCCGTCCCGAAGCCCGAGCCCGGCTCGGCGACGTCGTTCGCGACGAGCAGGTCCACGCCCTTGCGGCGGAGCTTGTCCGGCGGCTCGATCGAGGCTCCCCGTCTCGGCAGCGAACCCGACCAGGACGGGCCGGGGGTGGAGCGGGCGACGCGTGACCGCACCGGTCACGTCCTCGCCACGGACCATGCGACCCGCCTCGACGAGCAGATCGGGCGTCGGCTCGAGCTCGAGCGTCAGCGAGCCCCCGCGTTCGAGCTTGTGATCCGCGCTGCTGGTCGGCCGGAAGTCGGACACGGCAGCCGCCATGACCAGGGCGTCAAAGCCGGCGCGGCCATCGGCCCCGCCGATCGCGTTCAGCAGGGCTGCACGCAGGTCCGCTGTGGAGGTCACCCGGACCAGCTCCGCGCCGAGGGGCGGCGGTACCTCGAGGTTCGCGGCGATCAGCGTCACGCGAGCACCGCGTTCGAGCGCGGCGGCCGCGACCGCGACGCCCATCCGACCGGTCGAACGATTGCCGATGAACCGGACCGGGTCGATCTTCTCGCGCGTGCCGCCCGCAGTGATCACGACGTGGCGCCCGGCGAGGTCGGCGTCCCGAGCCCCTTCGACGAGCGGGGGCCGGGAAGCCGGGTCCGGGGAGCGGACGGGCTGGCGATCCAGCGCGGCCACGACCGCGTCGACGATCGTGCCGAGGTCGGCCAGGCGGCCCACCCCGCTCTGACCGGACGCGAGCGGACCCGCCTCGGGCTCGACGAGCCGGTATCCGAACGAGCGCAGCCGGTCGACGTTGCCGGTCGTCGCCGGATGCGTCCACATGTCGCCGTCCATGGCCGGCGCGACGACCACCGGCGCGCTCGTGGCGAGGCAGGTTGCGGTGATGACATCGGCCGCGAGCCCGTGGGCCATGGCACCCAGCCACTGTGCGGTGGCGGGCGCCACCACGATCGCGTCGGCGCTGTCCGCGAGCACGATGTGGCCGATCCGGCCGTCCGGCAGGAGCTCGAGCTGGTCCGTCTCGACCGGGTGACGCGTCAGCGCGGCAAACGACAGTGGGCCGACGAATCGCGTCGCCGACGGCGTGAGCATGGCCTGGACGTCGGCACCCTCCGCCCGCAGCAACCGGAGGAGCTCAACGGCCTTGTAGGCGGCGATCGAGCCGGTGACGCCCAGCCCGATGAGCCGGCCATCGAGGCGTCCGCGGGCTTCCGTCATGGCAGACCGAGCAGGAGCGGCTCGCCACCCGCGACCTCGGCGTGGAGGATCGCCAGACCCTTCAGCGTCAGCTCGGGGTCGATCGCGTCGACGCCGTCGAGCCCCCGTGCCCAGGGAGCCTGCGAGAGCCCGCCGGTCAGGATCACACGAACCGAGGCTGGGTCCATGCCGTGGGTCTCGGCCAGCTCGCGCCGGATGCGTCGAAGCAGGCCATCGGCGAGGGACAGGTACCCGAACACCGCGCCGGACTGCATGGCGCCAATCGTGTCGCGAGCGATCGCACGAGGCGGCACGGCCAGTTCGATCCGCGGCAGCTTGGCGGTCCGGGCGGCCAGTGCCTCCAGCCCGAGCTCGAGCCCCGGCGCGATCGCCCCGCCGACGTATGCGCCGTCGCCCGCCACGCAGTCGAACGTGGTCGCGGTCCCGAAGTCGACGACGACGGCCGGCGTGCCGTACAGCCGCTGGGCGGCGAGGGCGTTGACGAGCCGGTCAGCGCCGGCCTCCGAGGGCCGGTCCACGCGGATGGCGATCGGCACGGTGCCCGCCTCGGCGAGCGTGACCCGAAGGCCCCGGCGGCCCGCAATCGCCTCCACCGCGCCGGTCAGCGCGGGAACCACCGAGGCGCAGGCGATGGCGTCGATATCGGCCCACGATCGACCGTCGAGCCGCAGCAGGCCGTCGAGCAGCATCTCCAGCTCATCGGCGGTCGCGCGTGCCGGCGTGACAGCCCGACGAGTTGCCCCGAGCGCACCGGCGCGCACGAGGCCGGTGGTCACGTTCGAGTTGCCGATGTCGATCGCAAGCAGCATGTGCCCGATCATACGCGTGCGCCGGGGCGACTCGGACGCCGCGTGATTCGGGTGTCTGGGACTGTGTTGATGGGGTACCATCCGCGGGTCCGTCGCTCCCCCAGGTGCCAGGAGACGTCCGCGTGCCCAACCCGCCGGCGAAGTTCTTCGTGAACCAGGGCGTCGTCACCAGCCGCACGGACATCCTGCATCTCCTGCGCCCGCTGCTGAAGCAGACCGTCTCGTACCGCTACATCCGCGGGCGCGAGACCGTGTCGCACGGCACCGGCTGGGTGGAGCGGATCGTCGTCGACGCGGAGGACATCTCGACCTACTTCACGCCTCTCGCGATCACGCTCAACATCGACTCGTTCGAGCATCTCGAGTTCGAGACGCGGCCGGACCAGCTGCTCGTCTACACGCTCGTGCAGGGCGACGAGCGCGTCATCGTCGAGTTCGCACCCGTCGGGCCGGGGACGGAGGACGCGTCGCCGTTCGCTCCGCGCCAGCTCGAATGGGACACCCGTGAGTACGTCCAGATGGAGCTGCTCGGCCTCGATGCCCACGAGGACGAATAGCAGATCGGGAGCCGGCAGATCAGGGCCGGCGACAGGAGGGAAGCGGCCGGCGGGGAGCTGACCGGTCGATGTTGAAGGTGGCGCGGACCGGGCCTACCCCAGGGGTCGCGGCGTGCCTGAGGACGGCAAGGAGGCAGGGACCAAGGTGACGACGGTGTCCGATCGCTCGCCCCGCGGTGGTGGCGGCGCGATCGCGGAGTACTTCAAGTTCGCCGAACGCGGCACGAACCTCGCAACCGAGGCAAAGGCGGGCCTGACCACGTTCATGGTCATGTCCTACATCCTGCTGGTGAACCCCAGCATCCTCTCGAACATGTTCGGTCCGGGGTCCGAGGCAGCAGTGGCATCGGTCCCCGCTCTCGCTGCGGGCACGGCGCTCGTCGCCGGGCTCATGACGATCCTCATGGGCGTCGTGGCGAACGTGCCGATCGCGCTGGCCGCCGGCCTCGGCATCAACGGGCTCGTCGCGTTCGGGCTCGTCCTGACGAACGGGCTGACGCCGGCCGGAGCGATGGGTGTCATCGTCCTCGAGGGCCTGATCGTCCTGCTGCTGGTCCTGGTCGGCCTCCGCGAGGCGATCATGCGAGCCGTGCCGATGTCGCTCAAGCGGGCGATCGGCGTCGGCATTGGACTCTTCATCCTGTTCATCGGATTCATCGACGGCGGCGTCATCGTCAAGACCGGTGGCACGTCCGCCGAGAACCCGGTGCCCGACGACGCTCGTCTATCCGACCGAACCGGCCCACTTCGTCTTCTGGTTCGGCCTGCTCGTCACGATCGTCCTGTATGCGCGAAAGGTCCCCGCGGCCCTCCTGCTCAGCATCGTCATCACGACGATCGTCGCGATCGTCACGGGAGTCCAGCCGCTCCCGACAAACTTCGTCGCCACGCCGAGCTTCGGCACGCTCGGCCAGTTCGACGTGTTCAACGTGTTCCAGGTCCTTGGCGGGCTCGCCGCGGTCCTGACGATCTTCAGCTTCCTGCTGACAGACTTCTTCGACACGATGGGCACCGCCACTGCGATCAGCGAGCAGGCGGGGCTCGTTGACGAGGAGGGACAGCCGATCGACACCGGCAGGATCCTTCTCGTCGACTCGATCGCCGCCGCCGCGGGTGGGGCCGCGGGCGTGAGCTCGAACACGAGCTACATCGAAAGCGCCGCCGGTGTCGCAGAGGGTGGCCGGACCGGGTTTGCATCGGTCGTCACGGGGCTGCTGTTCCTCGGCGCGATCCTGCTGACGCCGCTCGCAATCCTCGTGCCCTTCGTGGCGACCGGCCCCGTCCTCGTCTTCGTCGGCTTCCTGATGGTCAGCCTCATCAAGGGGATCGACTTCGACGACATCGAAGAGGGTCTGCCGGCCCTGCTCGGCCTGATCCTCATGCCGCTGACGTTCAGCATCACGGTCGGAATCGGCGCCGCCTTCATCACGTACGTGATCGTCAAGATCGTGCGTGGCAAGTTGACCCAGATCCACCCGCTGCTCTGGGCGGTCGCGATCGCGTTCCTCGTGTACTTCCTGCAGAACTGGATCCTCGCGTTCGCCTGACCGGTAGGCTCAACGCGACACCTCCGGCGCCTCGGGCCATCGGTCCGGGGCGTCGTGCCGAATCCGGTACGATCAGCGCAATGTTCGAACGCACCGCGCTGCCCGCCGGGCCGCGTGTGGTCAGCGCCCGGATCCCGGGTGCCCGCTCCGTCTCCGTTGCCGCGTACGTCCTGGCCGGCTCGCGTCTCGAGACGCCCGAGCAGACCGGCGTTGCGCACTTCATGGAGCACATCACGTTCAAGGGCACGGCCGCGTACCCGACGACTCGTGCGATCAGCGAGGCGATCGAAGGCGTCGGCGGATCGTTCAACGCGGCGACGGACCGCGAGTCGACCGTCTACTGGGTCCGCGTCCCGCGCCGCGAGGCCATGCGAGCCGTCGATGTCCTCGGCGAGCTCATCGTGCGGCCGACGCTCGACCATGACGAGATCGAAGGCGAGCGCACCGTCATCATCGAGGAGATCCGGTCGTACCTCGACGATCCGACCGAGTTCTGCCAGACCCTCTTCCAGGTCGCGATGTTCGGCGACGGACCGCTCGGTCGCGAGATCTGCGGCGACGAGGCCGGCATCCGGGCGCTCCCCGCGACCTCGATCCGCGACTTCTGGCAGCAGACGTACCGTCCCGCCAACACCGTCATCGCCATCGCCGGGGACCTCGACCACCAGGAGGCCGTCGACCTGGCGAGCGCGGCCTTCGGGACCGGCAACGGAGCGGTGCCCGGGTTCGGCCCGGCGCCGCTGCTCCCGGCCGGGCCCCGGATCATGGTCGGTAAGCGCGAGACGACCCAGGCGCAGATCTGCATCGGCGTCCCCGCCCTGCGCCGCGACCATCCCGACGCGTGGACGCTGTCCGTGCTGAACGGCGTCCTCGGCGACGGGATGAGCAGCCGGCTCTTCCTCTCCGTTCGGGAGGAGCGCGGGCTGGCCTACGACGTGTCGAGCGGGATCATGGACTACGCCGACGCGGGGGCTCTCGAGGTCTCGGCCGGCGTCGACCCCGACAAGCTCCCCGAGGCGATCGAGGCCATCCTCGCCGAGCTGGCCCGCCTGCGCGATGAGCCCGTCGCCCCGGACGAGCTCGAGAAGGCGAAGCGGTACCTGGCCGGCGGCCTCGAGCTGCGCATGGACGAGACGCGGCACGTGGCCTCGTGGATCGGTGGCCAGGAGGCGCTCCACGAACGCGTCCTCACGATCGAGGAGGCGCTCGCGAAGATCGATGCAGTCGATGCGTCCAGCGTGCAGGCGCTGGCGGGCGAGCTGTTCCGCGACGAAGCGCTTCGGCTGGCTGCCGTCGCTCGACCGCGTCATCTGCGAGGGCTCGAGTCGCGCCTCCGGCTGCCCGCATGAGCCAGGCGCTGCACGCCGCACCGTCGGCGCCTGACGGCGATCGATCGTCCGACCTCGCGCTCGCGCGGCTGCACCTGCGCCTCGGATCGCTTGGACTCGCCCGCGCAGAGCTCGAGGGCATGGCCGGCAGTGGCGTGCTCGACGACGAGGGCCTCGTCGACCTCGCCGAGGCGCGCTGGCGGACCGGCGACCTGCCGGGGGCAGGGGAGGCGGCGAGTGCCGCGCTTGCGGCCGGCAACGAGGCTGTCGTGGCCTATGTGATCTCGGCCGAGGCAACTGCTGCGGTCGGCCGCCCTGCCGAGGCTCGCCGGCTCGCCAGTCGCGCGCTCGAGCTGGCGGATCGCTCGGTCAGTGACGTCTTTGCCGGGATGCCCCGAGCCTCGGTCTGGCCGATCGAGCCATCGGAGGCGGCCACGACGGAGCCGCTGTTCGGCGCCTCGGCGCACCCGGCTGGCGGCGGGAAGGTGGGGCCGGTGTCCGGATCGGGCGGGCGTGGTCTCTGGGACGACCACGGCCACGATCTCGACAACCTCCCGGACCCCGCAACGCTGATCCAGCAGGGTCGCGCGGCGCTCGACGCGGGAGATGGCGGTCCCGCCGCGCTCCACCTCGGTGTCGCGCTTCGACTCGCGCCAGGGCTGGCGCCGGTCGTCCTCGAGCTGCTCGACGGCCGAGACGGCCCCGAGATCGCGCTGGTCCGCGGCGACGCGTACCGGCTCGCCGGCCACGAGCGGGATGCGCGGATCGCCTTTGCCGCCGCCGTGAACGGCCTTCCGCAAACGCCCCCCATGCATGCACCGAAGGAGAACGCGTGACCGAACGGACCCTCGTCCTCGTGAAGCCCGACGGCGTCCAGCGGCTGCTCACCGGCCGCATCCTCGCCCGCTACGAGGAGCGCGGCCTGAAGGTCGTCGGCCTCAAGCTGGTCCGCGTCGAGCGCGCCCTCGCGGAGGAGCACTACGCGGTCCACCGCGAAAAGCCCTTCTTCGGCGGGCTCGTCGACTTCATCACGTCCGGTCCGCTTGTCGCGCTCGCGCTCGACGGGCCCAACGCGATCGCCGTGGTCCGCGCGATCAACGGCGCGACGCGGCCGCACGAGGCCGCACCCGGCACCATCCGGGGCGATTTCGCGCTCGAGACCGCGCAGAACATCGTCCACGCCTCGGACAGCCCGGAGAACGCGGCCGCCGAGCTCGACCTCTGGTTCGAGGCCAGTGAGCTGCAGGACTACGAGCGTGACGTGGACCGCTGGGTGCTCGCCCCGGCTGAGTAGCCGGGGTCGCGCCGTCAGGGGGTCGCGTCCGGCGGGGCCTCGAGGGACATTGGCGCCAGTCCTTCCGCCGCATCGGTCACGCCGAGCGCACCCGCGGACGTGGCCGCTGCGATGACCGCCAGGACGACGGACACCAGCGCGGTGGCGATCCCGCGATTGGCCCTTCCCAGCGCGGCGAGCGAGGCGCGGACCGCGGTGACGTCGAGCGCACGCTGGTGCGGCCGCCAGTCTTCGGCCGACGAGCCGCCATGCGGCCGCCGCACGCCGACCGCAAGCAGCCGGCCGTAGTAGGCGAGCGGCAGCAGCATCGCGAGGGTCACGACCACCGCCCAGGGCGACCCGAACAGCAGCGAGACCAGCGACGAGCGAGCCTCCCAGGCGGCGAAACCTGGGAGCCCCACGCTGGCGACGACGATGAGGACGAGCGCAAGACCGAGCGGCGGTGAGCGCAGGACCCAGCCACGAAGGTCGTCGATGCGTCCCGTCCAGAATGACGCCCGAACCGCCGCCGCCCATGCTGCAAAGGCGCTTCGGGCCACGACGAACGCGAGGATCCACGTCCGGGCGGGTCCCCATGCTTCGGGCCCGAGCGAGCCGAGGGCCAGCACGACGACTCCCGCGTCGCCCATGATCGAATAGCCGAGGACGTGTTCGAGATCGTCCTGGATCGTCGCGGCGAGGGCAGCCAGGACGATCGTCAGCAGCCCGATGGCGATCAGGACCGCTCGCTCGGCGCCGACCTCGGGGAGCAGTGGGGCGACGGACGCGTCGATCCAGGCGAGCGCCACGACCGCGAGAGCCGCCGGACCCCACGCGGTCAGGACTGGCAGGGTCACCTCGGGGGCCGCGTCTGCCAGACGGGCTGCCCAGAAATGAAACGGGATGACCCCGAAGCGGACCGCGACGGCGAGCGCGAAGGCGAGGTACGCCAGCCCGAAGACGACCGGCTGGACCGACAGGTCGCCAAGGGGGCGCCCGACCCAGGCGGCGGCCGCGATCGCGAGCGTCCCGGCGATGATCACCGCTCGAATCTCCCGGATCCCGACCGTCGCGCCGACGCGCGCCCCGCTCGGAACGAGGGTCACGAGCACGCCGAGGAGCCCGCCGGCCGTGGAAGCCAGGATCGCGACCCGCACGTCGGGCAGGCCGAGGGTCAAGGCCGCCGAGGCAAGCGTCCCGAGCATCACGGCCGGCGCGTCGCGGCGGCTCCCGGCCGTCACGCCGATCACCGCCAGGCACAGGCCAGCGGCACACCCGAGGAGCAGGAACAGCCGCTGGTAGGCGGTCGTCGCGAGCGTCGTCCCACCGATATCCAGCTGCTCGCCGGGTCGGATCGTCATCGCGGCCACGAACGCGACGGCCAGGCCCAGCACGCCGATCGCGACGGCGATCTCGCGGCGCTGCCGCAGGAGCAGCGACGCTGCGGCCGCGACGATGGTCACGACGAGGAACGGCAGGAGGCTCACGAGTCGGCCGGGCTGACCCGCGCCGGGCGTTCCGGTGCGTCCGACGGTCCAGGGCTTCGCCGCCGCACGTCCTGCGGCCGGCGCAACCGGACGCGCCACTCGGTCGCGAGGGCGTACCCGCCGGCCCCGTCCGAGCGGGCCGCGTAGGCGAGTGCCGCGACGGAGCCACCCAGCGCGGCGACCAGCCCCCCGGTCAGGAGCTGCTCGAACGCGACGGGGTTGCCGCCGAGGCCGACCCGGACGAGCAGGGCGCCCTGGACGAGCAGGCACAGCGCAATGCCGATGCGGACGACATCCCGGCCGGTCGCGACCGGCACGATCGCCAGGGTCGCGACGCCGAAGCCTGCGGCCTGCGCCTCGACCGGCCCGAGTGGCGACGCGCCCAGCCCGTGCGTCCCGAGCCCGACCAGGAACGCGGCCACCGCAAGCATCGCCTCGGCCGGCCAGCCGAGATGCGACCCGCCGGTCAGCCCACCGCGGCGGACGGCAATCCACAGCAGGAAGGCACCGAGAATCGATCCCGCGAGTCGCGGCGCGAGGCCCACCGCCTCGGGAAACGGGTCCGCCAGCAATGGGGACAGGATCAGCGTGAGCGCAAGACCGACGATGGCAATCCGTCCGTCGCGCGCGGTCACCGCCACGAGCGCGCCCACGAGGACCGCCACCGCGACCCCCGCGAGCGCCGGGTTCACGGAACCGTGCTGCCCGTGGTGGTGTACGTCGGGGTGGGGAGCACGGTGAAGACGTCGAACGGCCAGTAGCGCAGCCACGCCCGACCGATCACCTGACCCACAGGCACGGAGCCAAAGGCGCGCAAATCGGCCGAGTCGCCACGGTGGTCACCCATCAGGAACAGCTCGCCTGCGGGGACCGGCCAGCTGTCGCGGCTCGCCTCGGTCGGCTGGGGGGAGCCATCGGGCTCGATGTAGATGTACGGCTCGTCGAGCTGTACGCCGTTGATGTAGACGAGTCCGTCCCGGATCTCGACCGTGTCGCCACCCACGCCGATGACGCGCTTGATGAACGGGGTGTCGTTGGTGCCGACCCAGTCCGACGGCGGGGTGAACACGACGATGTCGCCGCGCTTGTACGTGTCCCACCGCGGCGAGAGCTTGTCGACGAGGACGTACTGCTCCTGGAGCAGCGTCTGCTCCATCGAGCTCTGCTGGACCTTGTAGGGCTGTGCGACGAAGTTCTGGATGACGACGAAGATGATGAGGGTCAGGACGAGTGTCTCGACGATCTCGAGAAGACACCCGAGTTGGGGTCGCTGGCTCACAAGGTCGGCAGTATAGGGCCGCACCGAGCGCCCTCACCGAAACGCTGGATCGGCACTGCATAAACCGGTGCGCGTTCACGTTGACCCCGGTTCCGGCGCCTTGCTACACTCGCGCAGGCCCTGCAAGGTTCCAGTCCCACATGCAAGCGGACCGGATCCCGGCGCGCCGCATTCCCTCGTCCCGCAGCGTCGGCCAATCGACGCGCCCGGCTCGACCCCGCCGGAACCCGCAGCTTCGTGGAGGACCCCCCGCCTTGGACGCCAGTGCGCTCCAGCTGATCATCCTGCTGGCTGGACTCATCGCCGTGCTGTTCGCCATCTACCTGGCCCGTGACGTGCTCTCGCGCGACACGGGCACCAAGGAGATGGAGGACGTCGCCGGCACGATCCTCGAGGGCGCCGTCGCCTTCATCCGTCGCCAGTACACGACCATCGGCATCCTCGCCGTCGTGGGCGCCCTCGTCATCGGGGCCGTCATCACGCTCTTCGAGACGCGCGAGGTCGCCGAGACCGACGTCTTCGGGCTCGACCTCGGCTGGCGGACCGCGCTTGCGTTCCTCGTCGGCGCTGCGTGCTCGATGGCCTCCGGGATCATCGGCATGTACATCAGCGTCAAGGCCAACGTGCGCACGGCCTCGGCCGCGCGCCGGAGCCTCGTCGAGGCGGTCCAGGTCGCAATGCGCGGTGGCGCCGTCTCGGGCTTCCTCGTTGTCGCCCTGTCGCTCCTCGGCGTCTACGGCATCTTCGCCCTCTTCGGCGGCCTCGGCGGCGGACAGGCCACCAAGGACGCGCCGTTCCTCATCGTCGGCTTCGGCTTCGGTGCCTCGTTCGTCGCCCTCTTCGCCCAGCTCGGCGGCGGCATCTACACGAAGGCCGCGGACGTCGGGTCGGACCTCGTCGGCAAGGTCGAGAAGGGCATCCCCGAGGACGATCCCCGGAACGCCGGTGTCGTGGCCGACCTCGTCGGTGACAACGTCGGGGACTGCGCCGGCCGCGGTGCCGACCTCTTCGAGAGCACGGCCGCCGAGAACATCGGCGCGATGATCCTGGGCGTCGGCGTCTACGCGATCGCCGAGGCGGCGGGCTGGCCGAACCCGGCCGCGTGGATCTTCTTCCCCCTCGTCATTCGCGCCTTCGGGCTCCTGTCCACGATCGTGGCGATCTTCTTCGTCCGCGGCAAGGAGACCGAGGACCCGATGAACATGCTGAATCGGGGCTACTGGGTCACGACAATTCTGTCCGTGGTCGCGCTGCTCATCACGACCAACGTGATGCTCCAGACGAACGGCAACGCGCCGTCGGGCGTCCCGGTCTGGATTTACTTCTTCGGCGCCGGCATCGTTGGCCTCGCCACGAGCGTCGCGTTCGTCTACATCACGCAGTTCTACACGGCGGGCTCGTTCCGCCCGGTTCGCGAGATCGCCGAGGCCTCCCGCACCGGCCCGGCGACGAACATCATCTCGGGCACCGCGGTCGGCTTCGAGACGACCTTCGTCACGGCCATCACGATCGGAATCGCGCTGTTCACCAGCCACTGGCTCGGCTCACAGGCTGGCATCGTCAACGCCGAGGGCCGTGATGTCGGGGGCATCTTCGGGACGGCGGTCGCGACGATGGCCATGCTCATGACCACGGCCTATATCCTCGCGATGGACACCTTCGGGCCGATCACCGACAACGCCGGCGGCATCGCCGAGTTCAGCCGCGCCGAAGCGGGCGCGCGCGAGATCACGGACCGTCTCGACGCCGTCGGCAACACCACCAAGGCGCTCACGAAGGGCTACGCGATCGCGTCGGCCTCGCTCGCCGCGTTCCTGCTCTTCAGCGCGTATATCGACAAGGTCAACCTCATCGAGACGCGGCGGATCGCGGCGGGCGTGCCGGGAGCCGCGCTGCTCGAGTCGGTCAACCTGGCCAACGTCAACGTGTTCATCGCGGCGCTGATCGGCGCGATGCTCGTCTACTTCTTCAGCTCGCTGGCGATCCGCGCGGTCGGCACGACGGCCCAGGCGATCATCGTCGAGGTCCGCCGCCAGTTCCGGGAGATGCCCGGGATCATGGACTACACCCAGCGCCCGGACTACGCGCGCGTCGTCGACATCACCACAAAGGCAGCCCTCCGCGAGATGATCGCCCCGGGCGTCGTGGCCGTTGCCACGCCGATCATCGTCGGGCTCCTGCTCGGCGCCGAGGCTGTCGCCGGCATGCTCATGGTCGGTACGATCGCGGGCGTCCTGCTCGCAACCGTGCTGAACAACGGTGGTGGTGCCTGGGACAACGCCAAGAAGTACATCGAGTCCGGGAACCTCAAGGACGACGATGGCAACGTGCTGGGCAAGGGCTCCGATGCCCATGCCGCCGCGGTTGTCGGCGACACGGTCGGCGATCCGTTCAAGGACACGGCTGGCCCGTCGCTCCACGTCCTCGTGAAGCTGCTGGCCACGATCACGCTGGTTCTCGCCCCGCTGTTCATCTAGGGCGCGACCGGCCGGCCGCTGCGAGCTCGGTAGCCGGCCGCGCACCTGCCGATGGAGACAATTCTTCAGGCGCTCGTCATGGGGATCGTGCAGGGACTCACCGAGTTCCTGCCGATCTCGTCGTCCGGGCACCTGATCCTCGTGCCGTCCCTGCTCGGCTGGGACGACGCGTTCCTCAACTCGCTGGCGTTCAGCGTCGTGCTGCATCTCGGGACGCTGGGCGCCCTGCTGCTCTATTTCCGCGAGGACTGGATCCGGCTCGTGCCGGCCGGGCTGGCGGCCCTGCGCGACCGATCGTTCGCGGGCTCCACGGACCGGCGCCTGGCCTGGCTCATCGCCCTCGCCACGATCCCCGCCGGTCTCGCGGCACTCGCGTTCGACGACATTGTCGCGAGCGAGACCTTCCGTCAGCCGGGCCTCGTCGTCACGATGCTCGTCGTGTTCGCGGGCGTGCTCTGGCTGGCCGACCGATCCGGATCGCGCGACCGGACGGTGGAGGGACTCACGTTCCGTCGCGCAATCGTCATCGGTGTGGCCCAGGCCGTCGCGCTCATCCCGGGCGTGTCGCGCAGCGGCATCACGATGTCGGCGGGGCTCTTCGCGGGCCTCGACCGGCCGTCCGCCGCGCGGTTCGCCTTCCTGATGGCCACCCCGATCACCGCGCTGGCAGCCGGATACGAGGTGCTCCAGCTCGTCACCGGGGACGCGCCGGCGGGCGCCGATCCGCTCGCCCTGGCCGTCGGCATCGCGGCGGCTTTCGTGTCGGGCATCCTCGCGATCGCCGTCCTCCTTCGGTTCCTGCGCAGCCGCTCGCTCGACGTCTTCGTTTGGTACCGGATTGCGCTTGCCGTGGTCGTCGTCGTCGCCTGGCTCGCGTAGGCGTCCCATGGAGGTCATGAAGCAGCTCCGGCAGCGCGCGATCCGAGACCTCGTCGATCAGCGCCCGATCCGCACCCAGCAGGAGCTCGCAGCGTCGCTCCGCGAACGCGGCTTCCGCACGACGCAGGCGACGATCTCGCGCGACGTGGCTGAGCTCGGCCTCATCAAGGTCTCTCGCGAGGGGACCAGGCGTACGCGCTGCCGCCGCGACTCATTGAAGCCGAGACGTCGGGTGAGGACCGGCTACGGAAGCTCCTGGCGGACCTGCCGGTCGAGATCCACGAGGCCGGCCTGCTGCTCGTCGTCCGCACCCTGCCCGGGTCCGCGCATGCCATCGCTGCCGCTCTGGATCGCGCCCGCTGGCCGGAGGTCGCGGGCTCGATCGCCGGAGACGACACCCTGTTCGTGGCCATGACGGATCGGGGCTCGTTGCAGCGCATCAAGCGGCGGCTGGTGCGCCTGGCCGAGGGGTCGCCGCCGGCCTGACGGCCGGTCATCCCTGCTTTGACACCCCGCGGACGCCCGACTACCATTCGCGTCCGGTCGAACTTCAGGCGCGCGAGGAGAACCGCGGAGCCTGGAGTTCTTTCCTTATCCACGACCGCTCGATCCCCTGCGATCGACACCTCCTGTGGGGCCCGACCACCGTGAACAGCAACAAGCCCACCTACCTGTCCAAGGACGGCCTCGAGAAGCTCCGCGCCGAGCTCGACGAGATGACCAGCGTCAAGCGTCCCGAGGTCGCGCAGCGGATCCACGACGCCAAGGAGCACGGCGACCTCTCCGAGAACGCGGAGTACGAGGACGCGAAGAACGAGCAGGCCTTCGTCGAAGGACGGATCCAGACGCTCGAGGCCCTGATCAAGAACGCGACGATCATCGACGAGCACCACTCGACCGAGCACGTCCAGATCGGCTCGACGGTTGCCGTGGAGAGCCCGGACGGTTCCGAGTCCTTCACGATCGTCGGCTCCACCGAGGCACGCCCGAACGAGGGCCGGATCTCGAACGAGTCGCCGGTGGGACGCGCCCTCCTCGGCAAGAAGAAGGGCGAGAAGGTCGTCGTTCGGGTGCCCGCGGGCGACTTCACCTACAAGATCGTCGGCATCACCTAGGGCGTGTGTCGGGGCCGCCGCGCCCCAACCTGCCCGGATAGGCTTCCTCCATGGATTGGGCGGATGAGCTCGCGACACGCGTCACGGGCCCGCAGGTCGTCAACGACTCGAAGACGCCGTCGGGGACGGTGCACGTCGGCAGCCTGCGCGGGCCGGTGATCCTCGACGTCATCGTCCGGGCGCTGCGCGCGGCCGGGCTCGAGACGACGTACCTCTACGGCGTCGACGACATGGACCCCATGGATGCGCAGGCCCTGCTCACGCCCGACGCAATCGACCGGGAGATGGGCCGGCCGCTCGCCCACGTCGCCGATCCCGTCGGTGACTGCCACCCGAGCTACGCGCGCCACTTCGCACAGCTCTTCATCGACACGTTCGATGGCCTCGGCATCCGACCCGACCGCTACTACTGGATGTCGGACATCTACCCGACCGGCGACCTCGATCCCTACATCCGGACGGCGCTCGACCGCGCGGCGCTCGTGCGTGACATCTACGCGCGCGTGGCGAACGTGCACCACGCCGATGGCTGGCTCCCACTGTCGGTCGTGTGCCCGACGTTGCGGCAAGGTGGGAACGACCCTGGCGACGGACTGGGACGGCGAGACTGTCGCCTTCGCGTGTCGACCCGACTACGTGGAATGGGCAACCGGATGCGGGACGACCGGCCGGATTGCGCCGTTCGGCGGCACGGCGAAGCTGCCCTGGAACCTCGAATGGGCGGCGCAGTGGAGCCTCTTCGGCGTGACGATCGAGCCGTGTGGCAAGGACCTCGCCACGGCAGGCGGGTCGCGCGACCGGTCGGATGCGATCGCACGCGAGGTGTACGAGCGCGAGCCGCCGCTCAACGTCGCCTACGAGTTCCTCAACATCGGCGGCAAGAAGATGTCAACCTCCAAGGGGAGGGGAGCGGCTGCGCACCAGATCGCCGAGGTCGTCCCGCCCGAACAGCTGCGCTTCCTGTTCCTCCGCCCGCGTCCGAACCAGGCGATCGACTTCGATCCCGACGGCACCGATGCGATCCCGCGTCTGTTCGACGAGTCGGATCGGTTTGCGGCAGCGACCGCGGGTCGCGAGGTGCGTGGCGAGCTGCCGGCCGGCTTCGGGGCCACGTTCCGGTATTCGCTCAAGGACCCCGGCGCCGACGTGGCCGCCGAAGCCGCGGCATTCCGGCCGGCGTTCGGTCATCTCGCCTTGCTGCTCCAGATCCCGAACGTCGACGTGGCCGCCAGGATGGAGGCCGAGAAGGGAAGCCCGCTGACGCCGCGCGAGACGGAGATCCTCGAGGAGCGGATCCGGGCGGCTCGCGGCTGGCTCGAGTCATATGCGCCGGAGCGTTCGATCCTCGCCGTGCAGGACACGCTCCCGGGTGACGTCGCCGCGTTCGACGACGAGCAACGCCGCTATCTCCGCCTGCTCGCTCGCCGAGCGGGGACCGAGGCTCCGGCGAACGGCGAGGCCTGGCAGAACCTGATCTTCGCGGTTGCGGGCGAGCTCGGCCTCGCCGCGGGTCGGGCGTTCTCCACGCTGTACGGCGCCTTCCTCGGTCGGTCCAACGGACCCCGTGCCGGGTGGCTCCTTGCGTCGCTCGACCCGGGCTTCGTCATCGAGCGGCTTCACGAGGCCGCCGGCGCACCTGCGGAGGCCGTTTCGTGAGCGTCGGCCTGCAGCGGCTTCGAGCTGAGCCGGACGTCATCAGGCGCGGCGCCGTTGACAAGGGCGAGGATCCCGCGCTCGTCGACGGCGCGCTGGAGCTCGATGCGGAGCGCCGCCGACTGCTTGCCGAGACCGAGGCACTCAAGGCGCAGCGCAACGAGGCGAGCAAGCGGATCGGGGAGGCAATCAAGGGCGGCGCGCGGCCGGACGGCCCAGAGGTCGCGGAGCTCAAGGCCCGCTCAACCGACGCCGGCGACCGGATCAAGACGCTCGACGCATCACTGGCCGAGATCGAGACCGCCCTCGACGAGCAGCTCCTGCGCATCCCCAATCCGGCCGACCCGGATGTGCCGGTCGGTGGCGAGGAGGCCAACGTCACGGTTCGTACCTGGGGTAACCAGCTCGGGCCAGCCGAGGACGGCTGGACCCGCCGGCCGCACTGGGAGATCGGCGAGGCGCTCGACATCATCGACAACCCGCGCGGCGCAAAGATCGCCGGCTCCGGCTTCCCGGTCTACAAGGGTGCGGGTTCGGCCCTCCAGCGGGGCCTGATCAGCTGGTTCCTCGATGTCCACACGCGCGAGAACGGCATGACCGAGGTCTGGCCGCCTGCGGTGGTCAACAGTGACTCGGCTCGCGGGACCGGCCAGATCCCCGACAAGGAAGACCAGATGTACGTCGCCACGCGCGACGACCTCTACCTGGTCCCGACGGCCGAGGTCCCGGTCACGAATCTGCATCGCGACGAGATCCTCGAGCCCGAGGAGCTGCCGATCCGGTATGCCGCCTACTCCCCGTGCTTTCGGCGCGAGGCGGGCGCGGCCGGCAAGGACACGCGCGGGATCGTGCGCGTGCACCAGTTCGACAAGGTCGAGATGGTCTTCTTCGAGCGACCGGAGGCCTCGAACGAGGCGCTCGAATGGCTGACGGAGCGTGCCGAGATCCTGCTCCAGCGACTGGGCCTGGCGTACCGCGTCCTCCTGATGAGCACGCGCGAGATGGGCTTCGTCCAGGCCAAGAAGTACGACCTCGAGGTGTGGGCGCCGGGCGTCGAGCGCTGGCTCGAGGTGAGCTCGTGCTCGAACTTCCGGGACTACCAGGCGCGCCGCATGGCCATCCGCTATCGACCGGAGACCGGCGCCAAGCCCGAGCTCGTCCACACGCTCAACGGCTCGGGGCTCGCATTGCCACGGACGGTTGCAGCCATCCTGGAGACGTACCAGCGCGCGGATGGCACGGTCGATGTCCCCGAGGTGCTCCAGCCATACCTGGGGCGAACGATCCTCGAGCGAACCTGATCCCGTCCGGGCGCCGGCATCGCGGTCGGCGTGCTGCCCTGCTGGTCCTGGTCGTCGCAGTCCTTGCTGCCTGCGTTCCGCAGCCGCCCACGCCTCCTCCCACACCGTCGGCCGAGCCCGCCATCGTCGTCCCCGCGGGGTGGCTCGAGCACGAGCTCGACGACTCGGGCGTGTTCCTCGCGCTTCCCGAGGCGTGGATCGTCCTCGATGCGGCGGCCCTTGCCGATCCGGCCGTGCAGTCCGACGTCGAGGAGCGGTTCGAAGGCGCCGAAGCGCTCTTTTCGCAGCTGGCGGCGCAGGGTCGAAGTGCCCGGATCGTGCTCCTTGCCATCGATGCGCGGGCCGCGGGCACGGGCGCCTTCCCGCCGATCATATCGGTGGTGGCGGTTGAGCCGGCCCTGCCACCGCTCCTGCTCGAGATCGGCGCCGACTTCACGTCCTCGGCCCTCGAGAATGCCTTCTCGATCGAATCGAACATCGAGCGGACCGACATGTCGACGCCGCTTGGAGACGGGATCCGGATCGCGTTCGAACATCGAGTCGTGACGGTCGCGTCGGGCCGCGGCTTCCTCGTCGAGCACGACGGAGTGCTCGTCACGACGGGTGCCGCCTCATTCCTCATCTCCCGCTCCGTCGAAAGGGACACGCGGTTCGCCGATGCCCCGACCCTCGAACCCGTCGTCGACACGCTCCGGGCGAAGCCGTAGGTCCGAGCCGGGCCGAGCGCTCGGCCCGCTGGTATCCTGCCTCGCGGAGAGGTGGCCGAGCGGTCGATGGCGGCGCTCTTGAAAAGCGCAGAGTTGCAAGACTCCGTGGGTTCGAATCCCACCCTCTCCGCCAGTCGATCTCGAGCTGTCGCGACCCGATTGCCCCTGATACCGGACGCGTAGTCCTTCGTTTGACTGGGCCGAAGGAGACCCCGGAGTACGGTACCCAACCGTACCTTCGGCGTGTGGTGCCGGGAGGCATCACAACCCTACCGTTGTGGCATCAACTCCTGGTTCGGAGCGCCACTGCGTGTTCGGCACCGCCACCCGGGTCCCGCGGCCCATCCTGCTCATCCTGGTCTACGGCATCTTCCTCATGATCGTCGGCGTGACCGCGACGGCGCAGACGTTCATGGTCTCGGCCAACTTCTCGCAGACCACGCTGCAGTCGATCGTGGGGACCGACGCTGCACTGGTCCGCAGCTTCGTCAACGCGAATGTGTCGCCGACGGACCTCGAGATCGCGACCATGACGCCGACGCGCCGAGCCGAGCTGGAGTCGATGCTCGCACTGCTTGTCGAGCGCACCGAGATCGTGCATCTCGAGCTGCGACTGCCGGACGGCCGCGTGGTTGCGGCCGATCGACCCGGCGCCGCAGGCCTGCCCGCGCAGACCTCGCCCGACTTCGACGCCGCCTTGGCGGGAAACGTGTCAGCCAGCCTCGACAAGCGCGCCACCAGCGAGGTCGTCGGGTCGATCCCGGACGTTGACGACGTCCTGCGAGAGTATTTCCCCCTCAAGGCCGACGGCACAGTGCGGGCCATCGTCGGTGTCTGGCGTGACGCCGCTCCTGTCCTTCAGCAGCTTGATGCACTGCGGCGCGACATCGTCCTGACGACGCTGTCCGCCGCATTCGTGGCGGCGTTCGTGCTCTCGATGGTCTTCCGTTCCGCGCAGCGGCGGATCACGCGTCAGACGGCGGCGCTCGTCGAATCGACGCGTCGCGACCCACTGACCGGCCTGCTGAACCACGGCGCCGTGGTGAACGAGGTTGCAATGGCGATCGAGCGGGCTCGTGTCGATGGCGGCGCCATCGGTGTGGCGCTCGTCGACCTCGATGGTTTCCGCCTCCTGAATGACACCTACGGACACGAGGCCGGTGACGCCGCCCTCATGACGGTGCTCGATGCGCTGGCGACCGAGATCCCCGCATCCATCGCCCGTGGCCGGTACGGTCCTGACGAATTCCTGTTGATCCGACAGCCTCGGACGTGGCCGGTCTGGGCGCCGGCCTCGAGCGGCTCCGGGCGCGGCTCGTCGACGCCGCCCTGCAGTTCCAGGCATCGGAGCGCCTGCCGATCTCGGTGAGTGTCGGCGTCTGCACCTATCCCGAGCACGCGGCGTCAGTCACCGAGCTCCTGACCGTGGCGGCGACCACGCTCCAGGAGGCCAAGGCCAGCGGCGGTGACAGCGTGCGCTACGCGAATCCCGGTGCTGCGGACTCCGGTGAGACCCGAACCTTCGACGTCTTCCAGGGCCTGATCCTCGCCGTCGACACGAAGGATCGCTATACGAAGCGTCACTCGGAGGATGTCGCCCGGTACGGCGTCTTCCTCGCTCGACGGCTCGGTCTGGACGAGACCGACATCCAGACCGTCCATCTGGCCGGCCTGCTGCACGACGTGGGCAAGATCGGCATCCCGGACTACATCCTCCGAAAGCCCGGTGCCCTCACCGGCGAGGAGTACGAGGTCGTCAAGCAGCACGTCGCCCTGGGCGACACGATCGTGCGCGATCTCCCGAACGTCGACCTGATCCGCGCCGGGGTGCGTCATCACCACGAGCGCTGGGACGGAAAGGGCTACCTGCACCGCCTGGAGGGCGAGGACATCCCGCTCGTCGCACGGATCCTCGCCGTCGGCGACACCTTCTCGGCGATGACCACGACGCGGCCGTACCGGAAGGCCCTGGACATCCAGGAGGCGCTGCGGCGGCTCGAGGATGCGGCGGGCACGCAGCTCGACGAGGCACTCGTCGTGACGTTCGTCGAGGGCATGTCGACGGATGCCGCTGCCCCGTTGCCGGGCCGCGATGCCGGGGCCAGTCTCTGGACGCCCCGAGCCCAGGTCGCCTGAGGTGCAGGGCCGTCGGGTCCGAGACCGGTCGGCGAGGCGGCAGACCGGGCGTTGTGGGCTGGCCGCCCTGCTCGTCGCGCTCGTCACGTCCCTGGCGCTGCCGTCCGGCGTCTTCGCCGCCCACAACTGGTGGATTTTCGCGACGCCCTCCTCGGTCGTGCACAACGTCTCGACCGGGATCACGCTGAGCGTTCGCAACACGTCGACGAACGACGGCGGCGGCGACTCGATCGGCTGCGTCATCGTCAACGTCCCCAGCGCCTACACCCTGAACGGGGTCACGATCGACTCCGTCTCTCGCGGCTTCATCTGGTCCTCCTCGACGTCGAGCAACAGCGGCGCGTGGATCATCACCCTGACGGCGCAGGACGACAGCAACCGCCTCCGCGGCGACGAGGAATACGATCAGCTTCTCGCCACGATCAACGTCACCGGGACCGTCCTCGGCACCGCCAACTGGACCGCGACCGAGTACGAGAAGCCCGATTGCGACCAGGAACAGCTCAGCGCCACCCTGCCGATGTCGGTCAAGGCCGGGGCGAATGTCGGACCGAGCGGCGCCAACGACGCCTATGGGGTGGTGGCCGGTGCGACCCTGAACGTCCCGGCGACCGGCGTTCTCGCCAACGACAGTGACGGTGACGGTGACCCGATCACGGCGGTGCTGGCGACGGACGTCTCATCGGGGGCGCTTGCCCTCGCGAGTGATGGCGGTTTCACGTACACGCCGAACGCGGGCTTCTCGGGGACGGACTCGTTCACCTACAACGTCAGTGACGGGAGCGTTCTCAGCGCCATCGTGACGGTCACGATCGCCGTCAGCAACACGATCCCAACGGCCGCCGACGATGCCTACGGCGCGCAGAAGAACCTGACGCTGACGGCAACCTGCAGGGACCGGGATCCTGTCCAACGACAGTGATGCCGACGGGCACGCCCTCACGGCCGCTCTTGTTTCCGGGCCGGTGTCAGGGACCCTGAGCCTCGCCCCGGATGGCAGCTTCTCGTACGTGCCGACCTCCTCGTTCACGGGAACGGATTCGTTCACGTACCGCGCGAGTGACGGCGTGACGACGAGCGCCATCGGCACCGTGACGCTCACCGTCACGAACCAGGCACCCGTCGCGAACCCCGAGTCCTATTCACCGACGATGAGCCTGCCGCTGACCGTCGCCGCTCCGGGCGTGCTCGGCAACGACGATGACCCGAACGGCGATCCGCTTTCGGCCCAGGTCGTGACCGGTCCAGCCCACGGAAACGTTTCGCTGGCATCGAATGGCGGGTTCACGTACCAGCCGGATCTTCTGTACCTGGGATCCGACAGCTTCACCTACAGGGTGTCGGATGGCTCGTCATGGTCGGCGCCCGCCACGGTCACCCTCGGTGTGATCAACGCCACGCCCGTGGCGAACGATGACAGCGCCACAACGCTGCATGACACGGGCACGGGTGGCGATGTGCTCGCGAACGACTCGGACGCCAACGGACACGCCCTCACGGTCGCCCTGGTCGGCGATGTCACCCATGGCAGCCTGTCGCTCGATGCGGACGGATCGTGGACATACGACCCGGACCCCTCGTATGTCGGCACCGACACCTTTACCTATCGCGCATCGGATGGCGCCGCCACCTCGAACCTGGCCACGGTGACGATCACCGTCCGCAACGGCGACCCGGTCGCGGGCGACGACGCCTACAGCGTCCACCATGCCGACGTGCTGACGGTGGCCGGCCCGGGCGTCCTGACCGACGATAGCGATCCCGACGGCGACCCGATCAGCCCGACCCTCGTCGGCGACGTGGCCCACGGCAGCCTCGTCTTCGGCACCGACGGCGGCTTTGCCTACGACCCCGATCCGGGCTACACCGGCGACGACAGCTTCACCTACACGGTCGACGACGGGATCGCCACCTCGAACCTGGCCACGGTGACGATCACCGTCCGCAACGGCGACCCGGTCGCGGGCGACGACGCCTACAGCGTCCACCATGCCGACGTGCTGACGGTGGCCGGCCCGGGCGTCCTGACCGACGACAGCGATCCCGACGGCGACCCGATCAGCCCGACCCTCGTCGGCGACGTGGCCCACGGCAGCCTCGTCTTCGGCACCGACGGCGGCTTTGCCTACGACCCCGATCCGGGCTACACCGGCGACGACAGCTTCACCTACACGGTCGACGACGGGATCGCCACCTCGAACCTGGCCACGGTGACGATCACCGTCCGCAACGGCGACCCGGTCGCGGGCGACGACGCCTACAGCGTCCACCATGCCGACGTGCTGACGGTGGCCGGCCCGGGCGTCCTGACCGACGACAGCGATCCCGACGGCGACCCGATCAGCCCGACCCTCGTCGGCGACGTGGCCCACGGCAGCCTCGTCTTCGGCACCGACGGCGGCTTTGCCTACGACCCCGATCCGGGCTACACCGGCGACGACAGCTTCACCTACACGGTCGACGACGGGATCGCCACCTCGAACCTGGCCACGGTGACGATCACCGTCCGCAACGGCGACCCGGTCGCGGGCGACGACGCCTACAGCGTCCACCATGGCGACGTGCTGACGGTGGCCGGCCCGGGCGTCCTGACCGACGACAGCGATCCCGACGGCGACCCGATCAGCCCGACCCTCGTCGGCGACGTGGCCCACGGCAGCCTCGTCTTCGGCACCGACGGCGGCTTTGCCTACGACCCCGATCCGGGCTACACCGGCGACGACAGCTTCACCTACACGGTCGACGACGGGATCGCCACCTCGAACCTGGCCACGGTGACGATCACCGTCCGCAACGGCGACCCGGTCGCGGGCGACGACGCCTACAGCGTCCACCATGGCGACGTGCTGACGGTGGCCGGCCCGGGCGTCCTGACCGACGACAGCGATCCCGACGGCGACCCGATCAGCCCGACCCTCGTCGGCGACGTGGCCCACGGCAGCCTCGTCTTCGGCACCGACGGCGGCTTTGCCTACGACCCCGATCCGGGCTACACCGGCGACGACAGCTTCACCTACACGGTCGACGACGGGATCGCCACCTCGAACCTGGCCACGGTGACGATCACCGTCCGCAACGGCGACCCGGTCGCGGGCGACGACGCCTACAGCGTCCACCATGACCGGCAACTGGTCGTTCCGGCGCCCGGTGTGCTCGGCAACGACGACGACCCCGACGGCGACCCGCTCGACGTTGTGGTGACCGCGCCGCCGCTGCACGGAACCCTCTCACTGAGCTCGACCGGTCGAATCGTCTATCTGCCGGACGAGGGCTTTGTCGGCGTGGACACCTTCTCCTACACCGTGTCGGACGGCGTCGCCACCTCGACCGCGACGGTCACGCTCACCGTCACCAATGCCGCCCCCGTCGCAGAATCCGACAGCTACGCCATGGCCGCCGACGGCACGCTGACGATCGGCACCGGCGCCGGGGTGCTCGCAAACGACGACGACGCGAACGGCGACGCGATCAAGGCGCAGCTGATCGCGAGCGCGGGCAACGGCACCGTCCTCCTGCAGGCATCGGGCGCCTTCATTTACACCCCGGACGCAGGGTTTGTCGGCACCGACTCGTTCCGGTACGTCGCCACCGACCTGTTGGCAACCTCCGCAGGGGCGACCGTCCGGATCGTGGTGCGCGCCCCTCCGCCCGATCCTGACCCGACGCCGTCGCCGGAGCCATCGCCCGAGCCCAGCGCCGAGCCAACGGCCGCGCCAAGTGCGGAGCCGTCAGCGGAGCCCACGCCGATCGCGTCCGCAGTGCCGTCGACCGAACCGTCCGCGGCGCCTGCAACCCCGCCCGCTTCGGCTCGGCCGACTGATCCGCGCCCCGGCTCGTCCCCGGAGGAGGTCGTCGAGACGTGGTCCATCGGCGTTGACGGCGGCGATGCCAATCCTGCCGCCGAGATGCCGATCGCCAACCTCGCCGCAAGTACCCTCGGGTTCATCGGCAGAGCCTTCGACTGGCTGGTTCCCGGAGCGATGCTGACGGTGCCGGGCCTGTTGCTGATGCTCGCGATCGCCGCGCAGGCGTTCGGTGCGCTCGCCTGGCTGCCGCTGGTTCGACGCAAGATCGGCGACTTCGGCCTGGGTTGATCCGCGCTCGCGCGCTCGTTGCCGACCAGAAGCCGTCGGCCGGTGATGCCGCGAACAGGCATCGCCCACGACAGAGCGCTCCCGAGGCCTCGTGAGCCCACGCTTGACGATCCCGGCGAGCCACGGCCATACTCCCGGCCACATCATGAAGAACGGGCTGTGAACGGGACGAGTACCCGTCGCACGTCGACTCAGAGATCCGGCGGTTGGTGCGAGCCGGGACGGCGACGACGAGGAATGGACCCGGGAGCCTCCGGACCGAACGCGAAGCGGCCAGGCCGCAGGCGCCAGTAGGCTCCGGCGCAGAGCGCCAGCGTTACAGGGCAGCGCCGATCGGCGGTGGTGACACCGGCCCGTCGGTCACGGAAGTGCGGCATCGCCGAATGAGGGTGGCACCGCGGAAGGCACGACCTTTCGTCCCGGAGACGAAGGTCGTTTCTTGATTCTCGAGGCCCCATCGCGATGAGCACGTTCGAACCGCTGAGCCTGGCCGAGGCCAAGCGCCTCGCCCCGAATACGGACACGATCCTGCTGCGCGCTACGCGCCCGGCCGACCTCGAGACACCCATCGGCGCCTTCCTGCGCCTCGATGACGGCGGACCCGCCTACCTTCTCGAATCCGTGGAAGGCGGGGAACGCCTTGGTCGCTACTCGTTTCTCGGGATCGGCCCGCGCCGTCTCCTGGAGGTCCGCGACGGCAAGGCCCACACGCAGACCCGACCCCTGGACGTCAATGCCTACGACCCCGGCCTGCCGATCGAGATCACCGACGCGCCGGATCCCCTCGAGGCGATCCGCCGGTTCGTGCCTCGACGCCGGGTCGCGCCGACCGAGGGCATGCCACGGTTCACGGGCGGTGCCGTCGGTGCCCTCGCATACGACGCCGTCTCGATCTTCGAGCCCACAGTGCCGCTCCCGGCGCGCGATCCCGTTGGCGTGCCGACGGCCGCGTTCATCGAGACCGACCTCGTCATCGTCTTCGACCACCTGACGCACACCCTGTCGGCCATCGCCTCGCTCCATACCGATGCCCCCGACCTCGAGGGTCGCTACCGCATCGCCGAGACCGCGATCTACGAGGCGCTCGAGCGGACATCGCGTCCCAGCGCCGCGGAGATGATCGGTGTCCCGGCACGGAACGGCGCCGGCGCCACGCCCCCGCTCGCGATCGAGACGAGCCTTGGGCGGGACGCACACATCAGGGCGGTCGAGGTGGCCAAGGAGGCGATTGCGGCCGGGGAGGCGATCCAGGTCGTGCTCGCGCGGCGCCAGACCTTCCCGCTCCCGACCGACATCGCGACGGGCGCGACGCTCGACGGCATCGGGCTCTATCGGGCGCTCCGTCGAGTCAACCCGAGCCCCTACCTCTTCTTCGTTCGGACGCCGTCCTTCGAGGTCGTCGGCGCATCCCCGGAGCTGCTGCTGCAGGTCGAGCGCGACCGCATCACGACGCACCCGATCGCCGGCACGAGGCCGCGCGGTGCCGATGCCCGCGAGGACACGATCCTTGCCGAGCAGCTCCAGCGCGACCCCAAGGAGCGAGCCGAGCACGTGATGCTCGTCGACCTCGGTCGAAACGACCTGGGTCGCGTCGCTCGCGCCGGCACGGTGACCGTCAGCAAGTACATGGAGGTCGAGAAGTACAGCCACGTCCTCCATCTCGTCTCGCACGTCGAGGGACGCCTTCGCCCCGAGCTGGACGCCCTCGACGCGCTCCGGGCGGTGTTCCCGGCAGGCACGCTCTCGGGCGCCCCCAAGGTCCGCGCGATGCAGCTGATCGCGGCAGCGGAAGGCGAGCGCCGGGGGCTCTATGGTGGCGCCGTGGGCTATCTCGGCTACGACGGCAACATGGACACGGCCATCACGATCCGCAGCGCTGTGCTGAAGGACGGCCACGCCCACATCCACTCGGGCGGTGGCATCGTGGCGGGCAGCGTCCCCGCGACGGAATTCGAGGAGACCGAGCACAAGGCGGCCGCCCTTCGACGGGCGTTCGAGATTGCCGCCGGCATCCCGGAGACTCCTCGCACTGTGCCCGCCATCGACGAGGCGGCCGACCCGGTCGCCGGGGCCCGCCCATGATCCTCGTCGTCGACAACTACGACAGCTTCACGTTCAACCTGGTCCAGGCGCTGCAGGCAGCCGGGGCCGACGTTCGGGTCGTGCGCAACGACCAGATCGATCGAGCCGGGGTCGAGGCACTTGCCGACGACCCGAACCAGCAGTTGCACGGCATCGTCATCTCGCCGGGCCCAGGTGACCCGGACGACGCCGGCGTGTCGGTCGCGACGATCCAGGTAGCCGCCGATCGCGGCATCCCCCTCCTCGGGGTGTGCCTCGGGATGCAGTCAATGGCGACCGCGTTCGGTGCCTCGATCGTCCGTGCGCCAACCCTCGTCCACGGAGAGGCGTCGGAGGTGACCCACGACGGCGCGGGACTCCTGGAAGGCATGCCGCCATCCTTCATGGCCGCGCGCTACCACTCCCTGAGCGTGGATCCGGCCACCCTTCCGGACGTGCTCCGCGTGACGGCGATGAGCGAGGTCGACCGGGTCATCATGGGCATCCGCCACGTCGCGTTGCCGCTCGAGGGTGTGCAGTTCCACCCGGAGTCCGTGCTCACGCCACAGGGTCCGCACCTGCTCGCGAACTTCCTTCGACAGGCCGGCGAAGGCGAGGCCGGGCGCCTCGACGCAGCCACCGGGTCCTTTGCGACGTCGGGTCTGGCGGAGGAGGACCAGGAGGCGCTCGCAGTCGCCGGCCGTCCAGCGGAGACAGCCCGATGAGCGATCGCGTTCGAGCCGCGCTGACGACGATCGTCGAGGGCGGCACGCTCGACATGGACGACGCGCGTCTCGCCATGGGTGCGGTGATGGACGGCGAGGCTACCCCTGCCCAGCTGGCGGCGCTGCTGATGGGGCTGCGGATGCGCGGCGAGACCGTCGAGGAGCTGGCCGGGTTTGCGGCTGCGATGCGCGAACGGGTGACGCGTGTCGAGGCGCCAGACGGCTCGATCGACGTGGTCGGGACGGGTGGTGACGGCAGCGGGACGCTCAACATCTCGACCACCGCCGCGCTCGTCGTCGCCGCAGCCGGCGTGCCGGTCGCGAAGCACGGCAATCGCGCCGTCACATCACAGGCGGGCTCCGCGGACGTGCTCGACGCGCTCGGCGTGCGAATCGATCACGACGCGGCATCCGCTGCCGCCTCGCTGCACGCAATCGGGTTCGCGTTCCTCTTCGCGCCGTCATTCCACCCGGCAATGCGGCACGCGGGGCCGACGCGGCGCGAGATGGGCGTGCGCACCGCGTTCAACCTGCTCGGTCCACTGACGAACCCGGCCGGGACGCGCCGGCAGCTGGTCGGGGTGGGCGATGCCAGCACCGCGCCCCGTATCGCCGAGGTCGTGCGCCTGCTCGGGACCGAGCGGACGTTCGTGATCCACGGCGATCGGGTCGATGAGCTGCCGCTGGACGGCACGGGCGTCATCCATGACGTGACGCCGGACGGCATCGAGCGACTGACCGTCGATCCGCTCGCGCTCGGTCTCCGCCGTGCTGCCACATCGAAGCTGGCCGGCGGCACCGCCGCTGAGAATGCGCGCATGATCGAAGGCATCCTCAACGGCGAGCCGAGCGTCCGCCGCGATGTCGTCGTGCTGAACGCCGGTGCGGCGCTGCTCGTCGCCGGTTCGGTCGACACCCTGGCCGACGGAGTGGCCCGCGCGGCGCTCACGATCGATGCGGGGCTCGTCAGCGACCTGCTCGCCCGGCTGCGCGAGGAGCGGCGTGCGGCCGAGGAAGCGGCCCGGGAGCACCAGCCGGAGGCGGCGGCCGCAACCTCATCGTCCACCACAACCGGTCAGGTGCCGGCATGACGGTCGCACCGGCCGCCGCTTCCCGGGGCCGTGCCGCTCGGGCCGGGGTCGTCGGCGAGATCGCTGAGCGCCGCCGCCGCGACATTGCCGACGCGACGACGGGGCTGACGATGCGCGACGCGCTCGAGGCGGCTCACAGGGCCGCACCGCCGCGACCCGTGGCCGAGCTCCTGGCCCGTCCCGGTCTCCATCTCATCGCCGAGATCAAGCGCTCCTCTCCGTCCGCCGGACAGATCGCCGACCGGGGCGACGACATCGTCCGGCGCGCGCGTGCCTATGCCGCGGGCGGTGCCACGGCGATCTCGGTGCTGTGCGAGCCGCACTGGTTCGGCGGGTCGGTCGACGACCTGCGCGCGGTCCGGGCGGCCGTTCGGATCCCGGTGCTGGCCAAGGAGTTCGTCGTCGACGAAATCCAGCTCCCGATGCTGCGGACGGCTGGTGCCGATCTCGTGCTGCTCCTCGCGGTCCTCCATCCGCCCCGGCGGCTCGCCCGCCTCGTCGCGCGCGCCCTGGAGCTCGGCCTGGAGCCGCTCGTCGAGGCCCATGACGAGCAGGAGCTCGACGCGGCCCTTGCGACCGATGCTCGACTGATCGGGATCAACAACCGGGATCTGCGCACCCTCGAGATCGATCCCGAGCTGGCCGATCGGCTGCGTGGCCTCGTGCCGGACGATCGCCTGGTCATCGCCGAGTCCGGCGTCCGCGCTGTCGAGGTCGTTGCCCGTTGGCGTGCCCATGGCTTCGACGGTGCGCTCGTCGGCGAGGCGCTCATGCGCTCGTCCGATCCGGCCGCAGCCGCCGCCGCCTTTGTTGAGGCCGGCCGCCAGCCGAATGACCCGGCCAATGTCGTGCGCCGACCGTACGTGAAGATCTGCGGCGTGACCAATGCGGACGGCGCGCTCGCCGCGATCCGTTCCGGGGCTGACGCGATCGGGCTGAACCTCGTTCCCGGGACGCCCCGGGCGCTCGAGATCCCCGAGGCCGCAGTCCTGGCGCGACTCATCCGCTCCGCCAGTCCGACCGGGGCCCGGCCCCAGGTCGTCGCGGTCGTCGCCGACCCGTCGCCCGATCACCTCTCCGCGCTGGTCGGCGCCGTCGATCCGGACCGCATCCAGTGGCATGGCGCGGAGCCGTTCCCGACGGTCCAGGGTTCGCCCCGGCCGGCGTGGAAGGTGGTGCACGTCCGGGCGGAAGAGGACGCCCACGGCACCAATGGGACCGGGCAGTCACGACGACCCTGCCCTGGCATCGGCCCGGGCGTACCTCGATGCCGGGGTCGAGCGGATCCTCGTCGACACCGCCTCAACGGTGGCCCGTGGCGGGACCGGTCGGCGCGCATCGATCCAGACGGCCGCAGCGGTCGCGCGCAGCTCCCGGTCATGCTGGCGGGCGGTCTGCATCCCGGGAACGTCGCCGAAGCCCTCCGATCCGTCCCCGCGGTGGCGGTGGACGTCGCATCAGGGGTCGAAGGCCCGCGCATCCCCGACGAGCGGCCGCACAAGGACCCTCTCCGCGTGGCGCTGTTCATCAAGCGTGCGAAGGCGGCACGAGACGACCGGCCGAACATTCCGTTCCGGCCGACGCCGGTCCATCGGGCGCTGCTCGATGCCGATGGCGCCGGGCGCTGGGGGCTCGAAGGCGACTTCGGGGGCCGCTACGTCCCCGAAACGCTCATGGCCGCGCTCGAGCAGCTCGAGTCCGCATACGACGCACTCCGGCACGACCCGGCGTTCTGGGCGGATCTCCGGGTGCTGCTCGAGCGGTTCGCCGGACGCCCGACGCCGCTGTACCGCGCGGACCGGCTCGCGCAGGCAGTCGAGGCGGAGGCCACTCGGCTCGGTGGCAGCCGTGCAGGCGTTCCCCGACTCCGGCTGTACCTCAAGCGCGAGGACCTCGCCCACACAGGCGCGCACAAGATCAACAACGCGCTCGGCCAGGCGCTGCTCACCCGGCGCCTCGGCAAGCGACGTGTCATCGCCGAGACGGGTGCCGGCCAGCATGGCGTGGCGACCGCGACCGCCTGCGCGCTGCTGGACCTGCCATGCGTCGTGTACATGGGTGCCGAGGACATCGAGCGCCAGGGCCCCAACGTCCTGCGGATGAAGGCGCTCGGTGCCGAGGTTCGACCGGTCACGTCCGGCACGGCGACGCTGAAGGACGCGGTCAACGAGGCGATGCGCGACTGGGTCACCAACGTCGAGTCGACGCATTACGTGCTCGGATCGGCGATGGGACCGCACCCGTACCCGACGATCGTCAAGGACCTGCAGCGGCGGATCGGTGACGAGGCGGCCGCCCAGCTGCAGCTCGTCGAGGGCCGCCTGCCGGACCTCGCGCTGGCGTGCGTCGGTGGGGGCTCGAATGCCATCGGGCTGCTGGCACGCTTCATCGGCGAGCCCACCGTCCGCCTTGCCGTGAGCGAGGCCGCTGGCGATGGCATGGACACCGGCCGGCACGCTGCCGCGATCCTCGGCGGAACGATCGGGATCCTCCACGGCTCGCGCTCGCTGATGCTCCAGGACGCGGACGGCCAGGTGATCGAGGCGCATTCCGCATCGGCCGGCCTCGACTACCCGGGTATCGGTCCCCAGCTCGCGGCGCTCGCCGAGGCGGGCCGGATCGAGGTCGCGGCTGCGAGCGACCGCGAGGCCGTCGCGGCGATGCGTGCGACGACCCGGACCGAGGGCATCCTGCCGGCGCTCGAGACCTCGCATGCCATCGCGGCACTTCCCAAGCTGCTGGGCGCCGGCTCGGCGCAGCCGGGCCGCTGGCCGGACGAGACGATCGTCCTCCTCGGATTCTCCGGGCGTGGCGACAAGGATCTCGCCGCCCTGTCGCGCTTCGCCGACGTCGAGCCGTGGGAATCGGTTCGGTGACCGACCTCCTCGACCGCCCCGACGGGCCGGCCCTGGACGCGCGCGGGACCAACGAGACAGCCGGGGCAGGGCGCATCGCCACCGCCTTCTCGCGAGCGAGCGACGAGGGCCGCGCGGCGCTCATCCCGTACGTCGTCGCGGGCTACCCCGATGCCGAGACGAGCCTGCAGATCGCCCTGGCCGCGGCGGACGCGGGGGCGGACCTGCTCGAGGTGGGTCTCCCGTACTCCGACCCGCTGGCCGATGGCGCGACACTCCAGCGTGCGTCAGGGGTTGCGATTGCCGCCGGCGCGACCCTCGAGCGATCGCTGCGCCTCATCGAGCAGATCGGCGCCGCGCGCCCCGACCTGCCGCTCGTCCCGATGGCCTACGCAAACCAGGTGCTCGGTGGCGGCGACGGGACGGCGGTGGCACGCCGGCTCGCGAAGGCCGGTGCGGCCGGCGTGATCGTGGCGGACCTGACCCCCGACGAGGGCCTTCCGTTCGAGGCCGTCGCGCGCGAGGCCGGCATCGCCGTGGTGTACCTCGTCGCGCCGACCACGCCGCCCGTGCGACGGGTCGCCATCGCGGCGAGGACCGGCGGCTTCCTGTACTGCGTCTCGCTGGTTGGTGTCACCGGGGCGCGGGCATCGCTTCCGCGATCCGTCAACCGGCTCGTTCGGGATGTCCGGGGCGGCTCGCCGGTGCCCGTGGCGGTGGGCTTCGGGATCAGCCGTCCAGGCCACGTCCGGTCGATCGCGAAGGCTGGCGCCGATGGGGTGATCGTCGCGTCGGCCCTCGTCGACGCGCTCGGCCCGGATGGCCGGAATGTCGATGGGCTCGCACGCCTCGTTCGACAGTTGCGAGCCGCCACGACCCGGAGCCACTGACCGTATCCTCGGGGCATGGTCGGACGAGGGCTACGCACGGGTGATGGGATCAAGGCCCGCGACCACGCGTCGCACGAGGCGCTCCGGGCCGCGATGCTGGAGCTCATTCGCACACCCTCCGACGGATCTTCGCTGGCCGGCAGGAAGTGGCCCGTTCGCTACGCCGCCCGTCGTCTGGCCTGGTACGCGCTGGACCATGCCTGGGAGATCGAGGACCGAAGTACCACCGGGGAATGAACGGCCTGGGTCCGGCCGTCCGGATTGCACAAGGCACTACACTGCGCGCAGCCAGCGGTGATGTGCTGGAGGTAGCAGAGGTTTCGATGCGGAAGCGAAAGACGACGTACCCGGTTGCACGCACGAGTCGCCGGCCACCAGGCCCGCTCGGCGCGCCGGAACCGCCCCAGGTCCGCCCCACGGTCGCATCGATCGACCTCTCGGCGGGTGCAGGTCGAGCCGGCATCACGAATGGCAGCAGGGTACGGATCGTGGGGGGCGGGCTCTACAGCGGTGAGATCGCGGTCGTGGTCTCCGTCCCGGGCGGCGTCATCCCGTCCGCGATGGTCCGGACCGAGTCGGGCGGCACGCGCCGCGTCCGGACGATCGATCTCGAGCCGATCTCCGGGGGCGAGACACCGCCCGCCGGCTAGAGAGCCCGCGAGAGCGGGACGCTCGCGGCGGCGAGCGCCGCACCTTCGGCGGCGGACAGCGCGACCGGGCGGTCGATCAATCCGACGGCCGCCGCGGAGCGACCGATGAGGTCGTGTGCGAAGGCGCCCGCCGCCCGCAGCTCGCGGACCGACGTGTCGCCGTCCGCCTTGGAGAGCTTCGAGCCATCCGGCTTCAGGATCAGCGGGTGGTGGAGAAAGGCCGGGGCTGCTGGCCGGCCAAGCACGCGCGCAAGGCTCAACTGGCGCCCGGTCGTCGCAAGGAGATCCTCGCCGCGAACCACGAGGTCGATCCCGTGGCGCTGGTCGTCGATCACCACGCAGAACGGGTACGTCCAGTTCCCGTCGCGGTCCCGGACCAGCAGGTCGCCATCGACCGTCGGTGACCCACGCTGCGGCCCAAGCCGGAGGTCGGTCCATGGCTCGTCGCGATCGGGGAGCGCGACCCGGATCCCGGGAGCCCCATCCGGTGTGAGGCCGCGCGCCCGGCAGTCGTTCGGGCACCCAGGCCCGTGCCAGGGTCGACCGTGCGCCTCGGCCCAGGCCGCGTACGACGCGCGGGAGCAGTCACAGCCATAGACCGGGGCGCGTTCCGCGACGCGGAGCAGCGCGGCCTCGTAGACGTGCGGCTCGTCTGCCTGGCGGTACGGCCCGCGATCGTGCTCGAACCCGAGCCACTCGAGGTCCTCGAGCAGCGCCGTTGCGTACTCGGGCCGCGACCGCTGCCGATCGTGGTCCTCGATCCGCAGCACCACGGGGCGGGCCGTGGCGCGGGCGCAGCCCCAGACGAAGAGGGCGTTCGCCACATGGCCGAGGTGCAGATACCCGGTTGGCGCGGGCGCGAAACGGGTTGCGCCGCGCGTCCCGGCGTCAGTCTCCGTCAGTCGACCTCGTCCGGCCCCGGTCCCGGGTTTCGAGCGCCTTCGTCGCAGCGATGAGCCGGCGATAGACAGCCAGCAGGTCCGCCTGCGGCAGGGGACCGGTGTTGGCCATCGTCACGCGCAGCAGCACCTCGCGCTCCCGATCGGGGTCGGCGATCGCCCGGCGTCCCGCCTCCAGCTTGGCCCTGCCCACCTCCCGGCCGAGCTCGGCACGTTCGTTGAGCAGCGCCACGATCCGCCGATCGAGCGCGTCGATGCGCTTTCGCAGGCGGCGCAGCTCGGGTGAGTCGTCGGGCCGGCGGTCAGTCATGTGCCGGCTCCGGGATCAGCCCCTCGGCAATCGCCTCCAGCGCCAGCAGGTAGCCGCGCGGTCCCAGTCCCACGATCGAGCGGGCCGCGATGTCGGCGAGATAGTTGACCTGCCGAAACGGCTCGCGCGTGGCTGGATCCGACAGGTGCACCTCGACGAACGGCCGCTGGATGGCGAGCAGCGCATCGCGCAGGGACACGCTCGTGTGCGTCAACCCGCCCGCATTCACCACCGAGACGTCGAAGTCGCGCTCGTGCAGCCGGTCGATGAGCGCCCCCTCGTGGTTCGACTGGAAGAACGCGACGGATAGCCCGAGCTCCTCCGCCCGAACAGAGATCGATGCGTGGATCTGCTCGAGCGATTCGTGCCCGTAGATCTCCGGCTCGCGCGTGCCCACGAGGTTGAGGTTCGGGCCCTGGAGGACGAGCACGCGCGTCACGCCGCGCTCGGGGTTGCGAGCAGGCCGGCGGCAGCTCGGGCGACCACGTCGTCCGGAACGTCCGACCGCACCTCCACGCCGGAATCGGTGGGGAGGACCCAGCGCAGCCGCCCGCCGGCGTGCTTCTTGTCCCTGCCGAGGTGCGCGAGGACCGTGTCGAGCGGGTAGGGGAGTGGCGCCACCCCCAGCCCGAGGGCGTCGAGCAGGGCGACGATCCGCGCCCGTCGGTCGGGCGGCGTCAGGCCGATGGCTTCGCCGATGTCGCACGCGGCCCGAAGCCCGTACGCGACCGCCTCGCCGTGGAGCAGGTCGCGGTACCTGGCTGCGGCCTCCACTGCATGGCCCAGCGAGTGCCCGAGGTTGAGTGTGATGCGGCCCGCCGCGGCATTGCGCTCCCGCTCGTCGGCCGTCACGACCTCGACCTTCGCCCAGCCGGCACGCTCCACGACCTCGGCGTGGGCGCCACGCGCCACCGCATCCGGGTCGCCGCGCGCGATCGCACCGCCGTCCGACTCGAGCAGCTCGAACAGCCGCGCATCGCCGAGCGCCGCCATCTTCACGGCCTCGGCCAGGGCGGCCAGTCGATGCCGCTCGGGCAGCGTGGCCAGAAGCCCGACGTCGATCACGACCGCGATCGGCTGATGGAAGGCGCCCACGAGGTTCTTCCCCTCGGGCAGGTCGACGCCGGTCTTGCCGCCGATCGAGGAATCGATCTGCGCGACGAGGGTCGTCGGCACGTGGATGACCGGGATGCCACGCAGGTACGTCGCGGCGAGGAAGCCGGCCGCATCACCGAGGGCGCCGCCACCGATCGCGACGATCGCCTCGGACCGCTCGACGCGGAGCCGGGCCAGCTCGCGGGCCGCGTCCTCCACCACGGAGAGTCGCTTCGCGTCCTCGCCCTGCGGCAGCAGCACATGCTCCACCGGCCAGCCGTCCGCACGCAGCGCCTCGCGGATCGCCTCTCCGGCCGCGCTCCACGCGCCGGGCTCCGAGACGAGGATCGCCCGCCGTGCCTCCGTCCGGCGCAGGGCCTCGGCGATGCCATCGGCCGCGATTCCGTCTCCAAGGAGGTATGTGCCGATGCGGGTCTCCGCGCACAGCAGGCGGCTGCCACCACCCCTGGCTGTGCGGAGCGCGGTCTCGACCGCCTCGACGACACCGTGGACCTCTGGCACGCCGTTGATCCTGACCGCCGCCGCGGCATAGAACCGCTCGCGCTTCGTCGGCGAGATCGCGGACCGCCGCGACCGGCTCGCGCCCGACGATCAGGGGCCGCACATGTGGAGAGCGCCGGAGACGCTGGGCAAGCACCTCGGGGCGCGCCGTCGAGCCAGACCGAGAGCCGGCCGTGGTACAGCTGCCACCGGTTGCGCGGGTCCACGACCGCGCCGCCGCCGCTCGCGATGACCCGCTCGATCTTTCCGGTTTGGTCGGCCGGTCCCAATGCGGCGATCGCGGCCCGTTCGTGGCCACGGAAGGCCGCCTCACCCTCTTCGCTGAAGATCTCGGTGATCGGTCGTCCGGCGCGTGCTTCGATCCGCTCGTCGAGGTCGATGAAGGCGGCGCCGTGACGGTGTGCCAGCCGCCGGCCCACGACGCTCTTGCCGCTCCCCGGCAACCCGACCAGGACGACGTCCACGGTCAGTCGTCTCCGCCCGAGCCGAAGTCTCCTGCGCCGTCGCCAGCGGCAGCGTCCGCGGCGGCCACCGCCGACTGCCGAGCCCGGCCACCCGCGACCGGCGCCTCGAACGGCGCGGCGATCCGTGCCTGGTATCGGGCCATGCTGTCGCGGATCTCGTCGAGTGTGTCCCCGCCAAACTTCTCGAGCACGAAGCCGGCCAGGGTCAGCATCACCATCGCCTCGCCGACCACGCCCGCAGCGGGGACGACGCTGATGTCGCTCCGTTCGTAGTGGGCCTTGGGCACCGGCTCGCCCGAGATGAGATCGGCCGAGGGTAGCGGCCGTGCGAGCGTCGAGATCGGCTTGACGGCGCCACGGACCACGAGCGGCTCGCCGTTCGTGACCCCACCCGTCAGACCCCCCGCGTTGTTCGTCCGGTGCACCCACCGACCGTCGTCGGCCCGTCCCTCGATCACGTCGTGCACCGCCGACCCGAAGCGCCGTGTCTGCTCGAACCCCAGCCCGAACTCGACGCCCTTCACGATGTTGATGCTCATGACCGCTGCGGCGATGGCCGCGTCGACCCGTCGATCCCAGTGGACGTAGCTGCCGAGTCCGATCGGCAGGCCGTGGACGACGACCTCGAAGACGCCGCCGATCGTGTCGCCATTCGAGCGCGCCTCGTCGATCCGGGCGATCATCGCGGTCTCTGCCTCGGGGTCGGGACAGCGCAGTGGCGAGGCGTCGGCTTCGTCGCGCGAACGCGTCGCACGCGCGGGATCGATTGCGACGCCACCGACCTCGGCCGTGAACGACCACGTCTCGATGCCGAGCTCGCGCAGGAACGCGCGCGCAACGCCGCCTGCTGCGACCCGCGCCGCGGTCTCCCGTGCCGATGCCCGCTCGAGCACGTTCCGTACGTCGTTGAACCCGTACTTGAGCGCCCCGGCCAGGTCGGCGTGGCCCGGCCGGACTCGCGTCACGGGCGTGGCGCGCTTGTTGCCGTCGTCCGCGAGCGCCGCCAGGGTCGCAGACTCCTCGTCGTCGAGCGGCCCCACCTGCATGACCCGCGTCCAGTTCTCCCAGTCACGGTTCGCGACCAAAAGGAGGATCGGCGACCCGAGCGTCACGCCGTGGCGGACGCCCGACATGATCTCGGCACGGTCCTGCTCGATGGCCTGGCGAGCCCCGCGACCGTAGCCGCGCTGGCGCCGCGCCAGGTCGACGGCGAGGGTGTCGGCGGTCAGCCCGAGCCCCGCAGGCACGCCCTCCACCGTGACCCCGAGCGTGGGGCCGTGCGATTCGCCGGCGGTCAGGAATCGAAACGCGGACATGCCGGGACGCGGCTCAGTCGACGCCGGCGCCGCTCGGCTCGCCGGCCGGCTCGCCCTCGGCGGAGCGGATGCCGCCGGCCCGAGCCTCGGCCAGCTTCTCCTGCATGAGCTCGAGCGGGGCCGCCTGGCCCGTCCACAGGTTGAAGGCCGCGGCACCCTGGTGCAGCAGCATCAGCTCCCCATCGGCCACCGTGCAGCCAGCGGATGCGGCGTCGCGGAGCAGCTTGGTCTTCGCGTAGATGAGGTCCAGGACGAGGAGGTCACCCGGGATGATCTCAGCCGGGATCGGGCTCACGTCCGTCGTCAGGCCGATCGAGGTCGCGTTGACGAGCACCTTGGTCTTGGCGAGCTCCGCCTCGATGATCGACTCGTGCCACGGCATCGCGCGCAGCTCCATGTGCGCGGCGCTTCGCCCGAAGTGCTTCACCAGTCCCTCGGCGCGATGCAGGTGCCGGTTGAACACGATGATCCGCTGGAAGCCTTCGGTGATCAGGCCGTAGACGACGGCGCGCGCGCCACCGCCGGCTCCCAGGACGACGGCGTGCCGCGGCATCTTCTGCTTGCCGACGAGCCGGTCGAGCGCAACGCGGAAGCCGGGCACGTCGGTGTTGTGGCCGACGAGTCGCTTGCCCTCGCGCGTGATCGTGTTGACGGCTCCCGTGGCGTGGGCGTCCTCCGTCAGCCGGTCGACCATCGGCACGACCCGTTCCTTGTGCGGGATCGTGACGTTGGCGCCGAGAAAGTCATCCGAACGCAGCTCGCCGATGGCCTCGGTCAGCTCGATCGCCGGCTTGTCCCACAGCTCGTAGGTCGCGTCGATGCCGAGCTTGTCGAACGCGGCCTGCTGCATGGCCCCGGACAGCGAATGGGCAACGGGGTGCCCGATGAGGACGACGCGCTTCGTCATGCTCGCAACCTTTCCAGTTCGTCGAAGAAGCCGGGATAGCTGATGTCCGCCGAGGCCGGTCGGCCGATCTCGGTCTCGCCGGCCGCGATGAGCCCGGCAACCGCGAAGGTCATGGCCAGGCGATGGTCGTCAAGGCTGTCGGTCGTCGCCCCCCGGAGTGAGGCGCCGCCATCGATGTAGAGGTCGTCGCCCTCGACGCGAACGCCCGCCCCGAGCGCGGTCAGGCCCGTCGCGACCCCCGCAATCCTGTCCGATTCCTTGTGCCGCAGCTCGCCCGCCCCACAAATCACGGTCGTGCCACGGGCCGCCGTTGCGGCCAGACAGAGGATCGGGATCTCGTCGATTGCCGCCGCCACGTCGGCCGGTCCCAGCTCGATCGCCTCCAGCGTCGACGACTGCACGGTCAGATCGGCCAGCGGCTCCCCCACGCCGTCGTCCTGCCCCGCCCTGCGCGGCCGCTCGTCGATACGGGCGCCCATCGAGCGGAGGATGTCGATGACGGCTCGTCGGGTGGGGTTGACCCCGACGTCCCGGACCGTGAGCTCGGCGTCCGGGTGGACCGCGCCGGCAACCAGCCAGAACGCGGCCGCCGAGACGTCGCCCGGCACCCGTTCCGCCACCGCGTCCACCGTCCGCCCTCCTTCGATCGTCCACTGCACGGCGTCCGGTTCGTCGTGCCGTGTCACGCCTACGCCGCGCGCTCGAAGCATCCGTTCCGTGTGGTCGCGCGTGGCCACGGTCTCACGGACGGTGGTTGCGCCGTCAGCCCGCAGTCCGGCGAGCAGGATCGCCGACTTGACCTGGGCGCTCGGCACCGGCGTCCGATAGTCGATCGGCCGGAGCGGGGTAGCACCGACCACGGTCAGTGGTGGGTGGGAGTCCCCGTCACGGGCCTGCAGCGCCGCGCCCATCAGGCGCAGCGGCTCGATGATACGAGCCACCGGACGGCGCCGCAACGAGGCGTCCCCGTCGAGGACGACCCGGATCGGCAGGCCCGCGAGCGCTCCGGCGAACAGGCGCAGGCTGGTTCCGGAGTTCCCGCAATCGAGCGTGTCGGCGGGTGCGCCCAGTCCATCGGCACCCGGTGAGACCACCCGGTAGTCGACGGTTCGGCCGTCGTCGCGGACGCGCTCCACGGTGGCACCGAGGGCGGCCACGATGCCCGCGCTCGAGCGGATGTCGGCGCCATCGCCCGCGCCGTCGATCGTGCTGACACCCTCGGCCAGGGCAGCGAGGAGCAGGGCCCGGTGGCTGACCGACTTGTCACCCGGCAGCCGAATCTCGCCACGCAGCCGCGCAGCGGTCCTGACCCGTGCGACCCCGCCGGTCGCGGTGGACGCGGTGCTCAATGCTTGCCCAGCCCGCCGCCGCCACCGATGCCCAGCGCGGATCCGGCCAGCACGGGTTCGCCGTGGATCCCGCTGACATGCTCGTGGACCGGCACGATCGCGGCCATCAGCGACCGGAACTCATCAAAGTTGAGCTGCTGCTCCGCATCGGACAGCGCCTCTTCCGGGTTCGGGTGCACCTCGACCATCACCCCGTCCGCGCCAACCGCCACGCCGCCGATGGCGAGCGGCTTGACGAGCCAGCGTTTGCCGGTCGCGTGGCTCGGGTCGACGATGACGGGCAGGTGCGTGAGGTGATGGAGGAGGGGAACGGCGGCGAGATCCATCGTGTTGCGCGTATACGTCTCGAAGGTCCGGATCCCGCGCTCGCACAGGATCACATTCGGGTTGCCGGAGCTGACGATGTACTCCGCGGCCATCAGCCACTCCTCGACGGTGGCTCCGTACCCCCGCTTGAGCATGACCGGGCGCGCGACCCGCCCGACCGCGGTCAGCAGGGAGTAGTTCTGCATGTTGCGCGTGCCGATCTGGAGGATGTCGGCGTACTCGGCGACGATGTCGACCTGGCTCGGCTCCATCACCTCGGTGATGACCGGCAGCCCGGTGCGGTCGCGTGCCTCGGCGAGGTACCGGAGCGCCTCGACGCCGAGCCCCTGGAAGGCGTACGGGCTGGTCCGTGGCTTGAAGGCGCCCCCGCGGAGGATCGTCGCCCCGGCGTCCTTCACCGCATCGGCCGTCTCGAACAGCTGGTCGCGGCTCTCCACCGAGCACGGGCCGGCCATCATCGTCAGCGATCCGTCGCCCACGACCGCGTCGAGCACCCGGATCACGGTGTCCTCGGGATGGAACTCGCGAGAGGTCAGCTTGAACGGGCGGCTGATCGGCGTGACGGTCTCGACACCCGGAAGCGCGGCCAGCCGGCTGGCGAGCACCTGCTTCTTCGGTCCGACCTCGCCCACGACGGCGATCACGACCCGTTCGGCGCCCGTGTGGTCGTACGGCGACATGCCTTCGGCCAGGATGTGGCTCTTGACGCCGAGAATTTCGGCTTCGCTGGCGCCGATGGCCATCACGACGAACATCCCGCTTGTGTCTCCTCGTCGGTCGTGCGGCCAAACAAAAAAGCAGAGGTCTCACCTCTGCTCCGTCTGCCCGACACGACCCGTGCCCCGGTCTAGCGACCGGAAGCCGTCATGCCGGGCCTCGATAAAAGAAAAGGTGGTCCATGCGCGTGTCAGGACGGTAGCCGAGCCGCCTCGCGCGTGTCAATGTGGCCGGTTCCAGCGGCACGGCCGGCGCGTCCCGGCGTGGTAGCATGGCCCGCGCTGCACGCCCGGAGAGGTCGCATAGAGGTCTAGTGCAGCGGTTTGCTAAACCGCCATGTGGGGTAACCTGCATCGAGGGTTCGAATCCCTCCCTCTCCGCCAGATCCCGCTCGTCCATCGTCGGATGACGACCCCAGGTTCGTTGCGGTCGTCCATCGATTGGATCCCCCGCCGCTCGTAGCGTGGGCCGCCTGACGACCACAAGCGGAGACCCCCAGATGACTCGCTCCTTCAGCGCGCTCGGCGCGTCCCTCCTGGCGCTCACCCTGATCCTTGCCGCCTGCGGGGACGGCGGAGCCCCGACCGGCGATCCGGGCACGGAGCCGCCCACCGCCGAGGCGGTCCCGACAGAGGCGGCCGAAGCCGAGCCCACGCCCGGTACGGACCTCAATGCCTGCGAGATCGTGACCGCCGCCGACATCGCCGCGGCCACGGGGATCGAGGGCGTCGCAGACGGCACGTTCGAGGAGAACCCGAGCACGCTCTCGCCCGGCCGCTCCGAGTGCACGTACGAAGGGGACTTCGGGCGCGTGATCGTCGACCTCACGCCCGAGGACGGCGCCAATCTCTACGACGCCGCCCGGGGCGCATACGACGACGCGTCCGACATCACGGGCATCGGCGACGGGGCGTTCAACTCGGTCGGCGAGAACCGTGCCTTCATCTGGCAGGGGCCGGTCGCCGTGATGCTGACGATGTTCCTCAACGGCGATATCGAGCAGCTCGATGTCGCGACGGAGCTCGGCAAGCGGGTCGTCGGCAAGCTGTAGCCCGAGGGCAGGTTCGTCGACAACCGGCCGTTCGGCCACACCGAACGAAACCGGGCCTGAGGCCGGCCAGGGTCTGCCGACGGCTCCCTCTCGTGCGTGGCTGTTCGGCTAGCCCGAACGATCCGATGTCCGTCGGCCGTTCGCAGTCGATTTCGTTCTGCCTGGGCGAACGCGGGCGGCGTCCTGCGTTGCGGCCTCGCACCCGCACGGCCCCGGCCCGGATCGCCCCGCAATCACGGCTCGCGGACTGAACGCGCTACACTGCCCGGGTTCGCGAGCCGTCGTCGCTCCGGACCCGCGCGCGCCCGTAGCTCAGTGGATAGAGCGTTAGGTTGCGGACCTAAAGGTCGTGAGTTCGAGTCTCGCCGGGCGCGCCATCACCTCTTCCGTGAGCCCCGCTCCGGTCGCTGGAACCCCTCTCGGTACTGCTCCCATGTCTCGCGTGCCAGGTCGCGCACCGCGTCGTCATCGACGAGCTCCGGACGCGTGATGTTGAGGCAGCTCCGCCCGATCGACGCCTCCGGAAAGCGGTCCCGGACGGCCTCCACGAGGTAGCCCCCGTCGCGCGCTGCCATCGAGAACAGCGAGATGTAGTGCTTCCGGCTCGCAAGGCCAACCGAGAACCAGCGGCCTTTCGCCTTGCCGGCGCTGTTCGTGTAGTCGTACGAGCCGTACCCGATGAGCGGACCGCCGTACTCCCACATCGAGACGTCGGCGTCGGGGATGGCCGCGAGGATCGTCTCGTGCAGGTGCTGCATCTGCGAGCGACGCGGCTCCGGCAGCCCGTCGATGTGCGCCTGCGCGGCCGTGCGCGTGTCGTCCATCTCAGTACCTCGATCGGCGCGCCTCACCGGGCGTTTACCATCAGACCGTACCCGCAATCCCGGGAGGATGGATGGATCGCATCGGTTTCGTGGGTCTTGGCACGATGGGTGCCGCCATGGCGGCGAACGTGGTGCGAGCCGGCTTCCCGCTGACTGTCTGGAACCGGACCCCCGGCCGCGCCCCCGAGCTCGCCGACCTCGGCGCAACCGTCGCCGACACGCCGGCCGGTGTCGCCGCCGAGAGCGACATCGTCGTCGTCTGCGTGGCCGACACCGCGGATGTCGAGGCCGTCCTGTTCGGGCCTGGCGGTATCAGCGAGGGCGCGCAGGAAGGGCTGCTCGTCATCGACTGCTCGACCATCGCTCCCTCCGGCAGCTGGCGCTTCGCCGAACGCCTCGACGCCATGGGCCTGGCCATGGTTGACGCGCCCGTGTCTGGCGGCAGCGAGGGCGCGCGCAACGGCACGCTGACCATCTTCGTGGGCGGGCACGAGCGCGACGTCGAACGAGCTCGCCCGGTCCTCACCGCCATGGGGCGAACGATCACCCACGTCGGACCGATCGGCGCGGGGCAGGCGGTCAAGGCCGTCAACCAGGTGATCCTCGCCGGCGCCTACCTCGGGGTTGCGGAGGGGATCGTCCTCGCGATGAAGGCCGGCCTCGACGTCGAGCAGGTCATCACCGCGCTCGGGGGCGGTGCCGCCCAGAGCTGGGTCCTGGCGAACCGGAGCGGCCGCATGCTCGACAACGAGTACCCGTTGGGGTTCAAGCTCGCCCTGCATCGCAAGGACCTTGGAATCGCGCTGGGGCTGGCCGATCAGCTGGGGGCTACCTTGCCGGTCACGGCGCTGGCGGCGACGATCGAATCGGGGCTCGTTGCGCAGGGCCACGGCGATGAGGACCTGTCCGCCGTCGCCCGTGCCATCCGGCAGCTGTCGGGGCTGGACGGCTGACGCCGGAGTCCTGTCCGCGCCGGGCCCCGCCGATCAGCTGAGGCCGACCAGCAGCATCGGGTCGCCCAGCTTGCCGTCGTAGCGCGGCCGGAAGCGGACCTCGTTGTACATCGTCGCGACATCGACCTTGCGCGGGCCGAGCGCCGGGTCCGGCAGCGCCGTGTGCGCGTACTTGCCGTCCTGGATCGCGACCATGCGCCCGGTCGTGCCCGACTCGACCAGGTCCATCGCGACATTTGCGAAGGTCGTCGCCACCAGCGAGTCGATCGAGTCCGGCTCGCCGCTCCGGAGGTCGTAGGTCAGCTCCGAGGCGAGCGTCTCGATCCCGGTCCGGCGCTTCAGCTCGCCGGCCAGCGCCTCGCCGATGTTCGCCTTGTGGCGATGTCCGAAGGCGTCTGCGTCCCCGATGTCCTGCATCGATGCGCCGGCCCAGATCGCGCCCTCGGCCGTGATGACGAACGAGTAGTGGCTCGGGTTGTCGCGATGGTCGAAGGCGACCACGTCGGCGAGCGCATCGAGGTCGTATGCGATCTCGGGGATGACGCACCGGGCGGACGTCACGTACGCGGTGTACAGCGCCGAGAATCCCGCATCCCGCCCGAAGATCCGGAAGACGCCGATCCGCTCGTGCGAGCCGAGCGTCGTGCGCTGCCGGTTGATGGCCTCCTTGGCGCGCGTGATCGCGGTCGAGAAGCCGATGCAGTACTCGGTCCCCTGGACGTCGTTGTCCATCGTCTTTGGGATCGCCACGAGCGGCACGCCCGCGTTCGTCAGCACCTGCGAGTACGACAGCGTGTCGTCGCCGCCGATGGTGACCAGGACGTCGACGCCGAGCGAGTCGAGGTGCTCGAGGACGACGGGTGTCACGTCGTACACGCCGTCGCCGGTTTCGAGCGAGGGCCAGCGTGACTGCGGAATCGTCGACGGCATCGCGCCGGTCCGCATCTTCCGCGGGTTCGTGCGCGACGTGTGCAGGACCGTTCCACCGGTGCGGTCGATCGTGCGCGTGTTGGTCCGGTCGAGGCGGCGCACGTAGTTCGGGTCCGGCTCCGGGCCGACCTTGAGGTGCGTGAGCCCCTCCCAGCCGCGGCGGATCCCGATGGCGTCGTAGCCGGCTTCGGTGGCCCTGTAGACGACGCTCTTGATGACCGAGTTCAGGCCCGGCACGTCGCCGCCGCCGGTCAGGATCGCGATACGTTGCGGTCGTGTCATGAGCGGCAATGCTACCGCCACGCGCGCGAGATCGGCGGTTGCCGAATGGTCGCAACGGCCCGCCTCGGACCGCCCTGTATAGTCGTTGCCATGAACTACGAGCTGTACATGGGCGAGGCGCTCGCGGAGGCGCAGCTGGCGCTCTCCCGCGACGAGCGGCCCATTGCGGCGGTCGCCGTCGTCGACGAGGCGATGGTGGCGCGAGGCCACGATCGCGTCCGCGAGATGAACGATCCCACCGCCCATGCGGTCGTCGTCGCGCTGCGCGAGGCGGCCCGCAAGCTCGGTCGCGAACGGCTCGCCGACGCCACGATCTTCACCACCCACGAGCCATGCACGATGTGCGTCGGGGCCCTGCTCGAGAGCGATGTGGAGGCGCTCGTCTACGCCATGCCGAACACGGTCGACGGCGCGGCCGGGTCTGTCCTCCAGCTCGCCCAGCACCCGAGCCTGCCTCGCCGGATCAAGATCGTGAGCGGGATCCGCCGCGACGAGGCGGAACGGCTCCTGGCACCCGCCGCCGTTCGCTGACCCCGCCCGCGTCCGGGGGTCGGCACCCTCTTTGGTATCCTCTCCCGCGGAGAGGTGTCCGAGTGGTTGATGGTGCCGCTCTCGAAAAGCGGTCTGCGAAAGCAGCGTGGGTTCGAATCCCACCCTCTCCGCCACGTACAGATCCCTCCGGAACCGGTCGGCGAACTGAGTCGGCCGGTTCTCTCACGTCGGGGGAGAGGTCGCCTAGTGGACTATGGCGCCGCACTGGAAATGCGGTTTGGGGCAACCCATCGCGGGTTCGAATCCCGCCCTCTCCGCCACACCGCTCACCGAGCTGAACGCCGATCGCAGCGTTGGCGCCTGCGCTCCGCGCGGGCGTTACCCAGCGTGACGCGTCTGGTGGTCGCCGCCGGCTCGGTAACGACCCCCATGCCCGAACAGTGGGCGTGAACTACGACATCGGGACCTCCGGCGAGCCCTTGCGGTGTCGGTCGAGGCCAAACGGTCATGGTCCGACGATCCCGAAGGGTTGCGCGGCCCAACGGAGCCTTCCGTGACGCGACTGCCTCAGATCTTCCCGCTTCATTACGCAGACTTTCGGTTTCCCGATCCCGCGCTCGCGCACCGGCGCGGGGTCGTCATGGGCTACGCGGTTCGGCACTCGGGCGGGCTGCTCCTGTTCGACACGGGCTTCGGGTTCGGGAACGACGAGCTCGACGCGCGCTACCGGATCGAGGCCCGGCGGATCGAGGCGGTCCTCACGGAAGCCGATCTCAAACTCGATGACGTGACATCCGTCGTGAACTGCCACCTGCACGTCGACCACGCCGGCCAGAACAGCGCCCTGCCCGGCGTCCCCATCCACGTCCAGCCCCTCGAGTGGGACGTGGCCCACACGACGGAGCACACCCTCCTGGAGTGGATCGACTTCCCGGGCGCGCGTTACGAGCGGATGGCCGGCGACCACGACGTCGCGCCCGGCATCCGTGTCGTGGCCACCCCAGGTCACACGCCCGGCCACCAGTCCCTCGCGGTCGAGACGGACGGCGGCCTGGTGGTCCTTGCGGGTCAGGCCGTCTACACGGTTGAGGAGTGGTCGGGCACCCCGGACGAGCTGGAGGGCCGCTCGAATGCCCCACGTTCGGATGACTACGATCGGTCGCTCGATCGGCTTCGGGAACTCGACCCGGCCGCCGTGCACTTCGGCCACGACCGCCGAACGTGGCACCGAGCCGACCGAGCCTGACAACTCCCGGGCACGCGATCCGCGGTATCCTTCCGGGGCCGTGCTAGGCGGGGAACTAGCGGTGCCCTGTACCTGCAATCCGCTCCAGCAGGGCTGAATTCCCTCCCGAGGTCACCGTCCTCGTACGCCGCGGAACGCGCGACGTTGAGGACCGGGTCCCGCGCAGCGGCGAACCGCGAACCGTGTCAGGTCCGGAAGGAAGCAGCACTAAGCGATCATCGTCGGGTGCCGCGGAACGGCCTGGTCCGAGCCGTGTGTTCATGTGGGCACGAGGGCGCCCTGGTCGACGGAGGGTGCACGGCATTACGCATCACCGTGGAATCGGCGAAGGAGGGACGTGACGTCGCCCGTCCCGCATCAGGCCCTCTACCGGCGCTGGCGCGCCCAGACCTTCAGCCAGATCGTCGGCCAGGAGGCCGTCGTGGAGACCCTCCGCAACGCCGTCAGGTCGGACCGCGTGTCCCATGCCCTCCTGTTCGTCGGACCGCGCGGCACGGGCAAGACGTCGCTGGCGCGGATCGTCGCGAAGGCCGTCAACTGCACGGACCTGCGGGACGGTGACCCATGCGACGCGTGCATCTCGTGCGTCAGCATCCGGGAGAGTCGGGCGTTCGACCTCGTCGAGATCGACGCAGCCTCGAACCGGGGGATCGATGCCGTTCGTGACCTGCGCGAGCGGATCCATTACCCGCCGTCGGACCTGAAGCGGAAGGTCTACATCCTCGACGAGGCCCACCAGATCACGCGCGATGCCTGGAACGCGCTCCTCAAGTCGCTCGAGGAGCCGCCGCCGTTCGTCGTCTTCATGTTTGCCTCCACCGAGCCGTCCGGCTTTCCGCCGGCCATCCTGTCGAGGCTCCAGCGCTACGACGTGCGCCGCCTCACCGTGCCCGAGATCGAAGGCAAGCTGGCCCGCATCCTCGAAGCCGACGGCCGGGACGCAGAGCCGGGCGCGGTCCGCCTGATCGCCCGGCTCGCCGCCGGGGGGATGCGCGACGCGGAGTCGATGCTCGATCAGCTGCTCTCCTCGGGCGACGAACGGATCGACGAGGCGCGGGTTCGAGCGCTCCTCGGGCTCGCCGACGCCGAGGCGGTCGATGCGTTCGTGGACGCGCTCGTCGCGGCCGATCCTGCCACCGGGATCCGGCTGCTCGACGGTCTCGAGGAGCGCGGCCGGGACACCCGCTCGTTCCTCGACCAGGTCGTCGAGGCGCTCCGCACCGAGCTCATGGCGACGCTCGCCGATCCGGCCTCGGGATCGCGCTCTACCGAGGCCCTTGCCGCCGCGGCACGACGGCTGGCCGCGATCGACCCGGATCGCGCAGGCGTTGGCGGCCTTCGACTGCAGCTCGAGCTTGCCCTGTTCGCGACACGCGCCGGCAGCGCCCAGGCGACCGACGCGCGACCCGCGGTGCCCGCGGGCCGGGTCGTCACCGTGAATCCGGTCGTGTCGGAGCCACCGGCTGAGCGTCGCGAGCCGGCGCAGCGTGCGCCTGCCGCGGCAGCGGCGCCGCCGGTTCAGGCCGAACCGAAGGCGCCCGCGGCACGAGCCGAACCCAGGGTTGAGGCTGCGCCTGCGCCTGCGGTCACCCCGGCGGCCCCGGTGACCGAGGAGCCGCCCGCGCCAGCCGAGACCGCGCAGGCATCCGACGGCGCGACGCCGGTCGCGGACCCTGCCCCCGACCCTGCCCCCGCGCCAGCGTCCGACGGTCTTGCGGCGCTCCTCGCTGCCTGGCCCGGGATCGTCGCGCGCGTGAGCCAGCATCCGCCAACCAAGCCGATCATCGTCGCGTGCCGCCCGGTCGCGGTCGACGGCAACATCGTCACGCTGGGCTTCCCCGAGGAGCAGGCATTCCTGAAGGACGTGGCCGAGCGCAAGCGCGCGCAGATCGAGCAGGGGATCGGGGAGAGCCTCGGGCACCCGGTCTCGGTGCGCTGCGTCGTCGCCAACGTCGAGCTGGCCGGAACCGCGCCGGGGTCGGATGACGCCTTCGTCATGGCCGAGGCGCGCCGGATCTTCGCAGACGATCTCGTCGACGTCGGCGAGGTCACCTAGCGGGGTCTCTGGCCGGTTCGGCGCGGGACGCGGCGTTCCGCCAGACTGACGATCGGACACAGCACGAGGAGACGGCGATGGGCATGGCGAACCTGCAGCGCATGGCGCAGCAGATGCAGCAGGAGATGGTCCGGGTTCAGGGCGAGCTCGAGACCGTCGAGGTCGATGGCTCGGCGGGTGGTGGCGTGGTCAAGGCCGTCGTCACCGGCAAGCAGGAGCTGGTGAGCGTCACGATCGATCCCGACGCGGTCGACCCGGCCGATGTCGACATGCTCCAGGACCTCATCGTTGCGGCCGTGAACGACGCCCTGCGCGGCTCGCGGGAGCTGGCCGAGCAGAAGATGGCCGCGGTGACCGGCGGGCTGCGCCTGCCGGGCATGTAGCGGGATCCCAGAGGTCGCGTGGCCAGCCCACTGATCGAGCCCGTCGCGCGGCTGATCGAATCCTTCGCCCGTCTCCCGGGTATCGGGCCCAAGACAGCGCAGCGCCTGACGTACCACCTCCTTCGGGCACCCGATGCCGAGGCGCGTGCTCTCGCCGCGGCCCTGGTCGACGTTCGGGACAAGGTCGTCTTCTGCGATCGCTGCTTCAACATCAGCGATCAGCCGCTCTGCCCGATCTGCCGGGATCCGGGCCGTGACACGAGACGGCTGTGCGTCGTCGAGGAGCCCCTCGATGTCCTCGCGCTCGAGCGGACGAGCGAGTTCAAGGGTCTGTACCACGTGCTCCACGGCGCGATCTCACCGATCGACGGCATCGGCCCGGAGCGCCTGAAGATCCGGGAGCTGCTCGGACGGGCGGACGAGGCACAGCGAGCCGGCGAGCCGATCGAGGAAGTCATCCTTGCCACGAACCCAACGCTCGAGGGCGAGGCCACCGCGATGTATCTCGCGGAGCGGCTCGAGGCATCGGTCGGCGTGGTCAGCCGGATCGCGCGCGGCCTGCCCGTCGGTGGCGACCTCGAGTACGCGGACGAGGTGACCCTCATCCGTGCGCTGCAGGGCCGGCGGGCCGTCTGACCGGTGAGCCATCTCGTCTACGAGATCCTGCTGCGGCTCGCGAAGGCGGGTGCTGCCGCGATCCTCGGTCTCGTCGTCTACGCCGTGCTCGTGGGCGTCCTCGGCGCGCCGCCGACGGTGGAGCTCGCACTGCTCTCGTGGCTCAGCGCCGCGGCATTCATCCTGCTCGTCGAGACCAGCCCGCTGTGACGATCAAGAAACGAGCATTCGTGCTGTTCCAGGGAACCAAGACCACCACAGCAGACCCGCCGGGGACCCAGGGGCCAGGCGGGAGGGACGAGACACCGGGCCGTTTGACAGGCCGCAACGCCGTCCCTAGTATTCCCAACCGATGCCGCTCCACAAGGCGGCAGACACCCGGGTCAAGGACCTTGGCCCGAAGGGTCGTCGGGTTTGACACCGCGACCGCAAAGCCTCATCATCAGGGCTCTGCGCCGCGGGCCGTCGCGCCCGGAACGCTGCACCTTAACAACTGAAGAGTGACAGAAGATCCGTGCAAGGATGTGCGAGTGGTCAAACCCTCGGATGAAGTCGCAGCCGCGAGGCTGTGCATCTTTTCGGAGAGTTTGATCCTGGCTCAGGATAAACGCTGGCGGCGTGCATGAGACATGCAAGTCGAACGGACGATCAAGGCTTGCTTTGATCGTTAGTGGCGGACGGCTGAGTAACGCGTAGGTGACCTGCCCCGAAGTGGGGAATAACTGCCCGAAAGGGTGGCTAATACCGCATGTGGTGATGCGTTCATTCGCATCAGTAAAGCCGCAAGGCGCTTCGGGAGGGGCCTGCGTCCGATTAGCTCGTTGGTGGGGTAACGGCGCACCAAGGCGACGATCGGTAGGTGGTCTGAGAGGACGATCACCCAGACTGGGACTGAGACACGGCCCAGACTCCTACGGGAGGCAGCAGTCGGGAATTTTGCGCAATGGACGAAAGTCTGACGCAGCAACGCCGCGTGAGGGATGAAGGCCTTCGGGTTGTAAACCTCTTTTGTCAGGGAAGATAATGACGGTACCTGACGAATAAGCCACGGCTAACTACGTGCCAGCAGCCGCGGTAATACGTAGGTGGCAAGCGTTGTCCGGATTTACTGGGCGTAAAGAGCGCGCAGGCGGTCGTTCAAGTCGCGTGTGAAAGCCCCCGGCTCAACTGGGGAGGGTCACGCGATACTGATCGACTCGAAGGCAGGAGAGGGTAGTGGAATTCCCGGTGTAGTGGTGAAATGCGTAGATATCGGGAGGAACACCAGTGGCGAAGGCGACTACCTGGCCTGTTCTTGACGCTGAGGCGCGAAAGCTAGGGGAGCAAACGGGATTAGATACCCCGGTAGTCCTAGCCGTAAACGATGGACACTAGGTGTTGGTGGTATCAACCCCGCCAGTGCCGAAGCTAACGCATTAAGTGTCCCGCCTGGGGAGTACGGCCGCAAGGCTAAAACTCAAAGGAATTGACGGGGGCCCGCACAAGCAGCGGAGCGTGGGGTTTAATTCGACGCAACGCGAAGAACCTTACCAGGGCTTGACATGACCAGGACACCGGCGGAAACGTCGGCTCCCCGCAAGGGGCCTGGCCACAGGTGTTGCATGGCTGTCGTCAGCTCGTGTCGTGAGATGTTGGGTTAAGTCCCGCAACGAGCGCAACCCCTACTGTGTGTTGTATCACTCACACGGGACTGCCGAGAGAAACTCGGAGGAAGGTGGGGATGACGTCAAGTCAGCATGGCCCTTACGTCCTGGGCTACACCCACGCTACAATGGCCGGTACAACGGGCTGCGAAACCGCGAGGTGGAGCGAATCCCTTAAAGCCGGTCTCAGTTCGGATTGTAGGCTGCAACTCGCCTACATGAAGCCGGAGTTGCTAGTAACCGCCGGTCAGCATACGGCGGTGAATATGTTCCCGGGCCTTGTACACACCGCCCGTCACGTCATGAAAGCTGGCAACACCCGAAGCCGGTGGGCCAACCGCAAGGAGGCAGCCGTCGAAGGTGGGGTCGGTGATTGGGACGAAGTCGTAACAAGGTAGCCGTACCGGAAGGTGCGGCTGGATCACCTCCTTTCTAGGGAGATCCGAGTCCTGACCTCTCGGTGGGGTCGGGGCGTTGATGGCTCCTAGGGTTGATCGCACGGTCGCTCGAGCTCCCCCGTCAGGTGGAGCTCGTCAGGCGCTCGCAAGACGCGGTTCGGAGACCGATCGCGACCTGACGAAGAAACACCGAAGCCCACTCGAGCATCCAGGCTCGCTCTTCTGTCACTCTTCAAGGGTCAAGGTGCAGCCGACCGCCGGCGACGTTCGCGTCACCGGAGCGATCAGGCTCACCGCGGCGGGCGTTTAGCTCAGCTGGTTAGAGCACTGCCCTGATAAGGCAGAGGTCTCTGGTTCGAGTCCAGAAACGCCCACCATTCACCCGCCGGCCAAGGGGACGTAGCTCAGCTGGTAGAGCATCTCCTTTGCAAGGAGAGGGTCAGGAGTTCGAGTCTCCTCGTCTCCACCATCTCCGCACCCCTGGCCGCACGACAAACGAAGAGACCCGGGACGACCCCGGGAGCCACCGGTCTCGACGGCACACGTCGCCGCTCGTATCACCGGTGGACCGAGATCCATCGAACCCCTGCTCCGTGCCTTCCATGTCTGGAGGTCACCGACCAGCGGATCGCTGGGGCGGCACACGACTTCGGTCGCGCGCTGCGGAGGCTCGCTTCGGCGGGCCGCACCTTAACAACTGGATAGTGTTCGGCAGATTGAAGATCTTCGATTTCGCCGAGTTGTCAAGGAAATATCCCGATACGATCCCGCCCGCGACTGACCGCCTGGTCAATGCTGGAGGGGGTCAAGCTACAAAGGGCACGGGGTGGATGCCTTGGCGCCAAGAGCCGATGAAGGACGTGGCAGGCTGCGAAAAGCTCCGGGGAGTCGCGAGCAGACAGTGATCCGGAGATGTCCGAATGGGGAAACCCGGCTGGGGTCATGCCCAGTTACTCCTGGTTGAATCAAATAGGCCAGGTAGAGGTAAGCCAGCGAACTGAAACATCTCAGTAGCTGGAGGAAAAGAGACAATTCCCTGAGTAGTGGCGAGCGAAAAGGGAAGAGCCCAAACCACTCAGCGCGATAGGTTGCCGCCGTTTCTGAGTGGGGGTTGTAGGAGCCGTTCATTGGGACCCGGCAAGGTCCCTGCGGAGTCACCAAGTCGATCGCTAGTTGAACTGTCCTGGAAAGGCAGGCCAGAGAGGGTGAGAGCCCCGTAGGCGAAAGCGACCGACCTCCGTGAACAGCCACCTGAGTACCACGTGGAAGGTCTCCATGTGGGAAACTGGGCGGACCACCGTCCAAGGCTAAATACTCTTGGCGACCGATAGTGAACGAGTACCGTGAGGGAAAGGTGAAAAGCACCCCGGAAGGGGAGTGAAATAGTACCTGAAACCACGTGCCTACAAGCAGTCAGAGGGTGTTGCCGGCTTGCCGGTAGCCTGATGGCGTGCCTTTTGAAGAATGAGCCGACGAGTTACGTGTATGTGGCAAGGTTAAGTCCGAGAAGGACGGAGCCGGAGCGAAAGCGAGTCTGAATAGGGCGTCGAGTCGCACGCAGTAGACCCGAAACCGAGTGAGCTATCCATGGCCAGGTTGAAGCGGGAGTAATGTCCCGTGGAGGACCGAACTCACTAGCGTTGAAAAGCTGGGGGATGAGCTGTGGATAGAGGTGAAATGCCAATCGAACTCGGAGATAGCTGGTTCTCCCCGAAATAGCTTTAGGGCTAGCCTCGGGTGTTCAATCACGGGGGTAGAGCACTGGATGGGCTAGGGGGCTTCCCGCTTACCAACCCCAACCAAACTCCGAATCCCGTGATTTCAGAGCCCGGGAGTCAGACTGCGGGGGCTAAGCTTCGTGGTCGAAAGGGAAACAGCCCGGACCGTCAGCTAAGGTCCCTAAATCCAGGCTAAGTGGTAAAGGATGTGGATTTGCATAGACAACCAGGATGTTGGCTTAGAAGCAGCCATCATTGAAAGAGTGCGTAACAGCTCACTGGTCAAGTGGATCTGCGCCGAAAATTCAACGGGGCTCAAGCTTGGTACCGAAGCTACGGACTCCACGACCGGTTCGCCGGGCGTGGTGGTAGGGGAGCGTTCCGTCAGCAGTGAAGGTCGACCGTGAGGACGGCTGGAGTGGGCGGAAGTGCGAATGTCGGCATGAGTAGCGCAATGTGAGTGAGAATCTCACACGCCGTAAGCCTAAGGTTTCCTGAGGAAGGTTAGTCCGCTCAGGGTTAGTCGGGCCTAAGCCGAGGACGAAAGTCGTAGGCGATGGACAACCGGTTAATATTCCGGAACCACTAACGATCGTTTGCACCGCAAGGTGTCGCCTGGGGGTAGGAGAACGGAGGTTGGCCGGCGCAAGCCGGTCGAGTCCCGGATCTGATCCCAGGTGAGAGCAATGGCATGACACGGTGTGGTAGTTCGAGCGCGTTTTGGCTATACGCGTCCAAGCCGGTAGGGGGACTGGACAGGCAAATCCGTCCGGTCAGTTTAAACCCCGAGCAGCGAGTGAAAGGGGCATTAGTCCCAATTCGAGTGAGCCACGCTGGCAAGAAAAGCGTCTAGCGAGATCAATGGTGCCCGTACCGCAAACCGACACAGGTAGACGGGTAGAGAATACTAAGGCGAACGGGAGAACCCTCGTTAAGGAACTCGGCAAAATGGCCCCGTAACTTCGGGAGAAGGGGCGCTTCGCGGCTCATTGCTTGCAATGGGCACGATCGAAGCCGCAGTGAAATGGCCCAGGCGACTGTTTACCAAAAACACAGGTCTCTGCGAAAGCGAAAGCGGACGTATAGGGGCTGACGCCTGCCCAGTGCCGGAAGGTTAAGAGGAGGGGTGCAAGCTCTGAATTGAAGCCCCGGTGAACGGCGGCCGTAACTATAACGGTCCTAAGGTAGCGAAATTCCTTGTCGGGTAAGTTCCGACCCGCACGAATGGCGTAACGATCTGGGCGCTGTCTCAACGAGGGACCCGGCGAAATTGAAGTACCCGTGAAGATGCGGGTTACCCGCAGCAGGACAAAAAGACCCCGTGGAGCTTTACTGCACCTTGACATTGGATTGGGGTTTAGCTTGTGTAGGATAGGTGGGAGGCTGAGAAGCTGGGGCGCTAGCCTCGGTGGAGCCAACGTTGAAATACCACCCTTGCTGAATTTCGGTTCTAACCGCGACCCGTAATCCGGGCGCGGGACAGTGTCAGGTGGGCAGTTTGACTGGGGCGGTCGCCTCCTAAAGAGTAACGGAGGCGCCCAAAGGTTCCCTCAGGCTGAATGGAAACCAGCCGTAGAGTGCAAAGGCATAAGGGAGCTTGACTGCGAGACCTACAAGTCGAGCAGAGACGAAAGTCGGGCTTAGTGATCTGGTACCTCCGAGTGGAAGGGGTATCGCTCAACGGATAAAAGCTACCCCGGGGATAACAGGCTGATGTTGCCCAAGAGTTCACATCGACGGCAAGGTTTGGCACCTCGATGTCGGCTCGTCGCATCCTGGGGCTGGAGTAGGTCCCAAGGGTTGGGCTGTTCGCCAATTAAAGCGGCACGCGAGCTGGGTTCAGAACGTCGTGAGACAGTTCGGTCTCTATCCGCCGTGGGCGTAGGGAACTTGAGAGGAGCTGCCCCTAGTACGAGAGGACCGGGGTGGACGAACCGCTGGTGTGCCAGTTGTCCCGCCAGGGGCACTGCTGGGTAGCTATGTTCGGTAGGGATAAGCGCTGAAAGCATCTAAGTGCGAAGCTCGCCTCAAGATGAGGTTCCCCACCGGGTCAACCGGGTAAGACCGCAGGGAGACCACCTGTTTGATAGGCCGCATGTGGAAGTCCGGTGACGGATGAAGCTGAGCGGTACTAATGGTCGAGGGCTTGACCACTTCAGCAACTGACCAAGGGTCAGTGGCTGTGGATCGTGTGATATCGATCCTTGACAACCCACGAAATCGAAGATCTCAACCGGCGCCCGCGCGCCGGCTCGCCTTGCGCGAGCTGCGCGATGGTCGCAGCCGAAACACGTCCAGCCGCAAAGATCCCGGTGACTCTAGCGGAGAGGCCATACCCGTTCCCATCCCGAACACGGAAGTTAAGCTCTCCAGCGCCGAAGATACTGAGAGGGCAGCCTTTCGGGAAAATAGGTCGTCGCCAGGATTTTTGCGTTCCCGGGGATCAACGATGGTCTCCGGACCGAGCCAAAGCACCGGGATTCGCGCGGCCGCGCTCGCTATCCTGCGTCCATGACCCAGACCGCCGACCCGGCGCCGCGGCCCACTGGCCCACCCCCGGTCCGACGGTCCCCTCGACCCAACACGACACCGGCCACCGTGGCCGATCTGTGTCCGCTGCTCCTGGCCGACGCGGGCGCCTGGCGGAGTGCCACGGCCGCTCGGGAGCATCGCTGTGCGGCGCTGGGACCGGACATCGCGCTCACTCTCGACAAGCAGCGCCGCCTCTGCCTGGTTGACGCCCATCGGACCTGCGCGACATATGGCGCCGCGATGCGCCTCGGCGGTGGGCGAGGCGCGGAGCACGGGCACGAACGCGTCCTCGGTGCGCCCGTACCCGCGCATGGCACCGGTCCGGCTGGACCACGGCCGTCTCGGCCCCGCCGTCCCGCACGTGCGTCCGACCCGCACTGGCAACGGGCTCCTGCTTGCCGGGCTCATGGCACTCGCCTTCGGGGCGATCGCCGTGACGCGACTGACCGGCGGCGACGCCTCGGGCAACGTCGCGGGCGCGACCTCGCAGCCCATCGTGGCCGCCACCGAAGCACCCGCCGTGCGGACGATCGCCCCGTCGACAGCCGTTCCGGCAACGTCGACCCCGGCGCCTGCTCCCACTGCCCGACCAACTGCTGCGGTGGCCCCAACCCGAACCTACACGGTCAGGCGCGGCGACACGCTCAGCGGCATCGCGGCAGAGTTCGGCACCAGCGTGCGCGCGATCATGGACAGGAACGGGATCAGCAACACCCGGCAGCTTCGCGTTGGGGCCGTGCTCGACATTCCCTGAGCTGCGTCAGCGCTGGCAGCCGCGGCAGTACGACGTGATGAAGCCACCGGCCTTGACCTCGGTGATGCGCGTGCCACAGCGGGGGCACGGCTGACCGCCCTTGTTGTGGACCGCGAGGAAGTCGCGGACCTGCGTCTCGAAGGTCGGCGGGACGCGTTGGCGCAGGATGTCGATCGCGCGCGCGAGGGTCGTCCGCATCGCGGAGTAGAGCGCGTCGATCTCTTCCGCCGCGAGCGTGGAGCGCTTGCGGAACGGCAGGAGCCCCGCGGCGTGCACGATCTCGTCGCTGTACGCATTGCCGATCCCGGCCACGAAGGACTGGTTCCGCAGCAGGTTCTTCAGCTCCCCGGGGTGACGCCGGATCCGCTCACGCCATGCCTCCAGCGTCAGGGCGGGATCGTCGGCATCGGGGCCTTGCTCGGCATCGAGTCCCGGGGCCTCCCGCTCCACGCCCGCGGGCAGGAGGTAGACCTTGCCCATCTGCGTCGGGTCGCGGTACCGGACCTCCGGATGTGTGCCGTCGTCGGGGAGCCAGGTGGCGCCGGCAGTCCAGCGCAGCTGCGTCCGCGGGGGTCGCGCGCGCGGTCCCCGAATGCAAGGACGAACGCGGTCTTGGCCGGCCGCTTCACCTTCGCGGTCGGGGCGAGCTGGAACCGACCGGTCAGCATCGGATTGACGACGACGCGGTCGCGCTCGAGGTCGAGCAGCAGGAATTTCCCGCGGCGCGCCACCCGATCAAGCCGCTGGCCGACGAGGGCCTGGAGCTCGGCGGGGGTGCCGCGAACGGCGAGCGGGCCGGGCGCATCCGCAGACCTGATGGCTCGACCGGCGAGAGCGGCGTGCAGCGCTTCGGCGACGATCGTCAGGTCGGGGAGTTCGGGCACGGCGAGGCGATTGTAGCCGCCGGAAAGCGTGTGCTAGACTCTCCCGGCCCCGAGAGGCAGGACAGCTGAAGAAGCATCCTCAGGCCATCCCACACGCGAAGGAGCGGACCGCGGACACACGGGACCACGGACCTCTTGATCGTCACCGGACACGGCTTGAGCGTTGCTCAGGCCGTTCTGATTCACGGGAGTCCATCCGACCAGGAGTGACCAGACCCTTGACCGAAGAGCAGCAGGGCGGGACCGCGCCGGAATCCGAGGCAGCTGCCTCGACCACCGACCCGGCGCCCGAGCAGAGTGGGACGGCAGTTGCCGTCGCCGACGAGCCCGCCGCGACGACGGACGCCACCCCAGCGGCGACCGCCACGACCGACACCAATGGAGCGACCGCTCCAGACGCCGCCGCCGCGACAGCAGAGACGGCGGCCCCCGACGCGGACGCGCCCGTGACCGGTACGCAGAGGCGGACGCCGCCGCGGCCGCAGATCCTGAAGCGCCGGAGCCGGAGAGCCCGGCGTCCGACGAGGCCACGGCACCTGAGGCCGTCGCGCCGAGCGCGCCGGACACGGCCGCGCCGACGGCGGAGCCCGAAACGCCCACGCCCGCTCCCGCGGCCGATGCGGCCGCGCCCGCGACGGCGCCCGCGCCCGCCGCCGACGAGGCCGCGCCCGCGATGGGCAGCGCCACAGCCGTGGACGAGTCCGAGTTCGCCGACGCGCCGGCTGCAGCGGAGCCCGAGGACGAAGCACCGGAGCCGGTGCGCGACCTGGGTCCCGAGCCGACGACGATGGAGGAGCTCCTCGCCGAGCAGAACGAGGACATCAAGAGCTTCAAGCACGGCGACGTGGTCGAGGGCCAGGTCGTGCGAATCGACAAGGACGAGATCCTCGTCGACATCGGCGCGAAGTCCGAGGGCGTCGTCAGCAACCGCGAGCTCTACGGCCGGAACGCCGAGTCCCAGCCGCAGCTTGCCATCGGGGACACGGTCCTCGTCTACGTCCTGCAGCCCGAGTCGCCGGAGGGTCACGCGGTCCTGTCGCTGCGCCGTGCCGGGCTCGAGCGCAAGTGGCGTTCGATGCAGGAGCAGTTCGAGGCGGGGCTCATCATCGAGGCGCCCGTCATCGACCACAACAAGGGCGGTCTCATCGTCGACTGCGGGATCCGCGGGTTCGTGCCGATCAGCCAGATCGTCGACTTCCCGCGCCGGCCGCAGAACGACCAGCCGCGCGACGCCGCGCAGGAGATCGCGGAGAAGCTCCAGCCGTTCGTCGGCCGGAAGCTTCGCCTCAAGATCCTCGAGGTCAACCGCAAGGCCAACCGCCTGATCCTGTCCGAGAAGGTCGCCCTCTACGAGGAGCGCCGCGAGAAGCGGGACGAGCTGTTCAGCAGCCTGCAGGTCGGCCAGAAGGTCACCGGCACGGTCCGCTCGATCGCCCCGTTCGGCGTCTTCATCGATCTGGGTGGCATCGACGGCCTCGTCCACAAGAGCGAGCTGTCGTGGAACAAGGTCAACAACCCGGAGGCCGGCTACAAGGTCGGTGACGAGGTCGAGGCCGAGGTCATCGACATCAACCACGAGCGCGGCCGGATCAGCCTCTCGATCCGTCGCCTCCAGCCCGATCCGTGGCACTCGACGGTCGCCGACTTCAAGGTCGGGGACATCATCGACGGCACTGTCACGAAGCTCGTCAACTTCGGCGCGTTCGTGCGCGTCCGCGACGGGCTCGAGGGCCTGATCCACATCAGCGAGCTGTCGCATCAGCGCGTGGCCCATCCGGGCGACGTGGTCCACGAGGGCCAGACGCTCAAGCTGCGGATCATCTCGCTCGACTCCGAGCGCCATCGTCTGGGCCTGAGCCTCAAGCAGGCCGAGGAGGCCGCCCGCCCGCCCCGCACCGGAGCCCGGTGCGCCACGACCCGAGCGCCGGCCGCGACCGGAGCGCGCCTACTCGCCCTCGGACGCCGTCCAGGAGCCCGAAGGCGGGATCGACAACACCCTCGCTGCGGCCTTCGCCCAGGTGCGCGAGCAGATGGCCGCCGCCGAGGCAGCCGACACCGATGAGCCGGGTGAGGCACCTGCCGAGAGCGGTTCCGTGGAGCCGGCAGCGCAGGCTGAGACTGGCACGGCGGACGTCGCCGAGGCAGAGACGACGGAAGCGCCAGAGGCGACCGAGGCCACGGCGCCCGCGGCCCCCGACGCCACGGCCGAGGCAGGCACCGCGGAGGCCGTCGAGGCACCCGAGCCCGACGCCACGGCCGAGCCGGTGACCGCGTCAGCTGTCGAGACCGCGGAGCCCGAGGCCGCAAGCCCGGAGCCCGAGGCCGCAACGCCGAGCCCGAGCCCGAGGCCGCAAGCCCGGAGCCCGAGGCCGCAAGCCCGGAGCCCGAGGCCGTCGCCGACGCGCCTGTCGAGACCGCACCGGACGCTCCGGCGGCGACCGAGGAGACGGAGCCCGATACCGCGGCCCCGACCGCCGAGGTCGAGGTGCCCGATGCCCAGCTTGGCGTCCCCCCGACGGACGTCGATGTTGCTCCCGACGAGGTCGTCGCCGACCCGGACGCCCCCGCGCTCCCGGACCCGGACACAACCGCGGAGACCGAGCCGTCGGCGCCGTCGAACGAGACGGCCCGCGGCGATGGCGACGAGGCGGAGACCCCGCCGGCCTGAGAGGGTCCAGACGCTCCCATTCACGACGACGACCCGCCGATCCCGGCGGGTCGTTGCGATTCCTTCACTGGACCCTATCCCCAAACGGGCATCCGGGGACCCCGAATGAACGATACTTTCAGTGGGCTCCATACGCCGTATGGGTGAAGCGATCCGGCAGGGAGCCCGTGCTAGCATGACCAGAGGTGGCCCGGTGGGGACCTCCAAGGGACACGGACAGGCGACCTGACTCGATGGATCGATTCGACAAGTTCACGGATCGCGCGCGCAAGGTCCTGACACTCGCGCAGGACGAAGCACAGCGGTTCAATCACAACTACATCGGCACGGAGCACCTGCTCCTCGGCCTGGTTCGCGAGGGCGAGGGTGTCGCGGCGCGCGTGCTCGAGAACATGAACGTCGAGCTGGCGAAGGTCCGCACCGCCGTCGAGTTCATCATCGGTCGCGGCGATCGTCCGGTCGTCGGAGAGGTCGGGCTCACCCCGCGCGCGAAGCGCGTCATCGAGCTGGCGATCGACGAGGCACGCCGTCTGGGCCACAACTACATCGGCACGGAGCACCTGCTGCTCGGGCTGGTCCGCGAGGGCGAGGGGATCGCGGCGGGCGTCCTCGAGAGCCTCGGCGTCAACCTGGACAAGGTGCGCCACGAGGTCATCCGCGTCCTGTCACAGAGCTCCTCCGCCGGCCCGACCCAGGAGACGAAGCGGGCAAGCAAGACCCCGACCGTTGACGCGCTGGGGATCAACCTGACCGACGCCGCACGGGCCGACAAGCTCGACCCCGTCATCGGTCGCGAGAAGGAGATCGAGCGGGTCATCCAGATCCTCGGTCGCAAGACGAAGAACAACCCCGCCCTCATCGGTGAGCCGGGCGTCGGCAAGACCGCGATCGCCGAGGGCCTCGCGCACCGGATCGTCGCGGGCGACGTGCCCGAGATCCTGCTCAACAAGCGCGTCCTGACGCTCGACATCGGGTCGCTCGTCGCCGGCACCAAGTACCGTGGCGAGTTCGAGGAGCGGCTCAAGAAGATCATCGAGGAGCTGCGCAACACGAACGACGCGGTCCTCTTCATCGACGAGCTCCACACGCTTGTCGGTGCGGGCGCCGCAGAGGGCGCGATCGATGCCGCGAACATCCTGAAGCCGCCCCTCGCGCGCGGGGAGCTGCAGTGCATCGGTGCCACGACGCTCGACGAGTACCGCAAGTACATCGAGCGTGATGCCGCGCTCGAGCGCCGGTTCCAGCCGGTCATGGTCGAGGAGCCGACGGTCGAGCAGAGCATCGAGATCCTCATGGGGATCCGCGAGCGCTACGAGCAGCACCACAAGGTCACGATCAGCGATGACGCGGTCAAGGCCGCGGTGGACATGTCCACTCGTTACATCACGGACCGGCACCTGCCCGACAAGGCGATCGACCTCATCGACGAGGCCGCCTCGCGCGTCCGACTCCGCCATGCATCCGCGCCACCTGCCCTGCGCACCGCGCAGAAGGAGCTGGACCGGATCACCAAGGAGAAGGACGCGGCGATCAACAACCAGGAGTACGAGCAGGCCGCGGCGCTGCGCGAGGCCGAGGCGACCGCGCGCGAGACCACCGAGACGCTGCGCGGCGAGTGGCAGACCTCGATCTCCGGCGACCAGCCGACGGTCAACGAGGAAGAGATTGCCCAGGTCGTCGCGATGTGGACCGGCATCCCGGTCACTCGCATCGCCCAGGAGGAGTCCGAGCGGCTGCTCAAGATGGAGGATGCCCTCCACCAGCGCGTCATCGGCCAGCAGGAGGCGATCGAGATCGTCTCGAAGGCCGTCCGCCGTGCGCGCGCCGGTCTCAAGGATCCGAAGCGCCCCATCGGGTCGTTCATCTTCCTTGGTCCAACCGGCGTCGGGAAGACCGAGCTTGCGAAGGCCGTCGCCGAGTTCATGTTCGGCAGCGAGGACGCGCTCATCAAGATCGACATGAGCGAGTTCATGGAGCGCCACAACGTCAGCCGTCTCGTGGGAGCACCCCCGGGCTACGTCGGCTTTGACGAGGGAGGCCAGCTCACCGAGGCCGTGCGTCGCAAGAACTACTGCGTGGTCCTGCTCGACGAGGTCGAGAAGGCGCATCCGGAGGTGTTCAACATCCTCCTGCAGATCCTCGAGGACGGCCACCTCACCGACGCGAAGGGTCGCCGCGTCGACTTCCGCAACTGCGTCATCATCATGACCTCGAACCTCGGCGCGAAGTCCCTCCAGACGAACAGCTCGCTCGGGTTCCGGGCGCAGGGCGCGACCGACGCGGCCCGCGCGGAGTCCTCCTACGAGCTGATGAAGGAGAAGGTCGCGGCGGAGCTGAAGCAGAACTTCCGACCGGAGTTCCTCAACCGGATCGACGCCACGGTCGTCTTCCGCTCGCTGACGGTCGAGGAGATCACCCTGATCGTCGACCTGATGCTCCAGCGGGTCCGCGACCAGCTGCGGGCACAGCAGATGTTTCTCGAGGTCACCCAGGCCGCGAAGGACCACATCATCAAGCTGGGCTACGACGTGGCGTACGGTGCGCGACCGTTGCGCCGGGTCATCCAGAACATGATCGAGGACGTGCTCGCCGAGCACCTCCTGCTCGGAAAGTACGAGCCGGGCACGACGATCGTGGTCGACAAGGACCCGGAAGCCGGTCTCGACATTCACGCCTCCGAGCCCAGGACGCCGGTCGAGGCTCGGTGACCCCGCGCCTCGCCCACGCGTCCTAGGGCGCACGGGATGGCGCGGGCCCAGAGCCGCTACGTCTGTCAGTCCTGCGGCGAGGCGTTCCTTCGATGGGAAGGCCAGTGCCGTGCCTGTGGCGGCTGGAACACGCTGGTCGAGACCGTCGTTCGCGAGCCATCGGGTAGCGAGCGCTCGCGCTCGCGTGCGCGAGCCATTGGTGCCGGGACCGGGCCAACCCCCCTGCGAGAGGTCGACGAGGCGGCCGTGCCGCGCCTCCCGATCGGCATTGCCGAGCTGGACCGCGTGCTCGGTGGCGGACTCGTTGCCGGCTCGCTCGTGCTGGTCGGCGGCGAGCCGGGGGTCGGCAAGTCGACGCTGCTCCTGCAGGCGGCCGCCGGGATCGCAGGCTCGGCCCAGGACGGGCGCGAGGTCCTCTACGCGACGGGTGAGGAATCGGCGAGCCAGGTCCGGCTCCGGGCGGCCCGTCTCGGGCTGCTCTCCGGCGCGGCAGGCGAGGGCATCCGCGTCGTCGCCGAGAGCGCGGTCGGGCGGATCGTCGAGCTGGCGACGGCGCGGCCGCCGGCGGTCGTGATCGTCGACTCGGTGCAGACCGCGACCGTCGAGGAGCTCGATGGCGCGGCGGGCAGCGTCGGCCAGGTTCGGGAGGCGACCCTGCGACTCATGGAGCTCGCCAAGGGCAACGACATCGCGGTCGTGCTCGTCGGGCACGTGACCAAGGACGGCTCGATCGCGGGTCCCAAGACCCTTGAGCATCTCGTCGACGCGGTGCTCAACCTCGAGGGCGAGCGGTATGCCGCCCTGCGCGTACTCCGCGCGACGAAGAACCGCTTCGGCTCCACCGACGAGGTGGGCGTCTTCGAGATGGCGGAGGCCGGTCTCCGCGAGGTCGCCGATCCGTCACGCGCCTTCCTCGTCGAGCACGAGACGCCGGCTCCCGGATCGGTGGTGGCGCCGACGCTGGAGGGAAGCCGGCCGCTGCTGGTCGAGGTCCAGGCTCTCGTCGCACCGTCCGGCTACGGCACGCCGGCACGCCGGGCCAGCGGGATCGACCCGAACCGTCTCGCGCTGCTCGTCGCGGTGCTCGGCAGACGCGCCGGGATCGGGCTGGCCAGTCACGACGTCTATGCCAACCTGGCCGGTGGCCTTGCCGTCGATGAGCCGGGGCTCGACCTGCCCCTGGCCCTGGCGCTCGCGTCATCGCTGCGCGACCGACCCCTTGCCCCCGGCACGACCGCGATCGGCGAGGTCGGCCTGCTGGGCGAGCTTCGCTCGGTGGGCGGCCTCGAACGACGCCTGCGCGAGGCAGCTCGCCTCGGGTTCCGCCGGGCCATCGTCCCGCGCGGCTCACGGTCGGAGCCAGGCGTCGTGGTTGACGGGCTGGAGGTGATCGCCGTCGGGACGCTGCGGGACGCGATCATCCGGGCGCTCGATGACGATGGGCCGTCGCGTGGCGAGCCGCCGTTCGGCGATGCTAGGCTGACCGCCCGCGCGGAGCCGATCGTCGGTGCCGGCGTCCAGGCGAGCCGTCGAGGAAGCCGTTGATCCGTTACATCCGGGTGCTTGGCGCCGCCATCGGTGGGCTCGTGGGTCTCGCCACGGCGACTGCGGGCGAGGGCCTGTTCTCGGGATCCGACTACGCCGGCGCGCTCCTGGCCGTGTGGGTGGTCGCCTGGATCGTCGTCGGCTTCGGCCTGCTCCCGTACCTCACGGTCGTGCCCGCGATGTGGCTCATCCGGCGCGTCGAGGAGCTCTCCACCGCCGAGTTCGTCACCGCGGTCGTCGGGCTGCTGCTGGGCCTGCTGATGGGGCTGCTGCTCGGCTTCCCGTTGAGCAGCTTCCCGGACCCGTTCGGGCGGATCCTGCCGCTCGGCGTGTCGTTGTTCCTCGGCCTCGGGATGGTCGGCCTGACCGTGGCCAAGCGCAAGGACCTCGTGCTCGCCGCCGAGACGATCGGGCTCGTCCGGCGACCCGATGCGGACCGCGAGGCGCGCGATCGGATCGGGGAGCCGCACATCGTCGTCGACACGAGCGCGATCATCGATGGACGGATCGCCGAGATCGTCGAATCGGGCTTCATCTACGGGACCCTTGTCGTGCCCCGCTTCGTCCTCGACGAGCTCCAGCACATCGCGGACAGCTCCGACACGCTTCGCCGGAATCGTGGGCGGCGCGGGCTCGACATCCTTGCCCGCATGCAGAAGGATCCAGCGACGCCGGTCGAGATCGTCGAGGTCCACGTTCCCAACGAGAGCGAGGTCGATGCCAAGCTCGTCGCGCTGGCACGAACGCGGAGCAAGGTCATCCTCACCAACGACTTCAACCTCAACCGGGTCGCCGAGCTGCAGGGCGTCCGCGTCATGAACATCAATTCGCTGGCGAACGCGGTGAAGCCGGCCGTCCTGCCCGGGGAGGAGCTGCGGGTCAGGGTGATCCAGGAGGGCAAGGAGGCCGGGCAGGGTGTCGGATTCCTCGATGACGGCACGATGATCGTGATCGAGGGCGGGGCCCGGCACATCGACAAGGAGCTCGACGTGTCCGTGACCCGCGTGCTGCAGACCGTCGCGGGGCGGATGATCTTCGGCCTGCCGCGGCTCGATTGAGCGGCTCCGGAAGCGACGCCGGCACGGCCCCGGACGTGCGCGCCGATGCCGTCATCGTCGCGGCCGGCCTCTCGACCCGGATGGGCGGGATCGACAAGCTGTCTGCGCTCGTGGGCGGCCGACCGTTGCTCGCGTGGACCATCGATGCCCTGGCGGCCGTCACCCTCGTCGACCGAATCGTCCTCGTGACGGCCCCCGAGCGGGTGGACGGCCTGCGCCAGGCCGCCTGGCGCCGTCGAAGGTCGTTGCGGTCGTGGCCGGCGGGGAGCGGCGACAGGTCTCGGTCGCCGCAGGGGTTGCGGCCCTCTCGGATCCGGACGAGAGGTCGCGCGATCGCGTCGTGCTCGTCCACGACGGAGCGCGTCCCGTCGTCCGGGCGGCCCTCGTCGAGGCCGTGGCGCTCGCTGCGGCCAGGCACGGTGCGGCCCTCCCGGTCGTCCCCGTCGCGGAGACCGTGAAGCGCATCGCCGATGGCGTCGTCGTGGAGACGATCGATCGAAGCGCGCTGGCGACGGCCCAGACCCCGCAGGGCGTGCGGCGGTCGCTGCTCGAGGACGCCTACCGGCGAATTCGAGCCGGCCGGAGCGCGGACCTTCACCGACGAGGCCGCCCTCCTCGAGGCCTGTAGCATTCCCGTCCATGTCATCGACGGCGACCCCGACAACATCAAGGTGACGACGCCAACCGACCTTCGGCGTGTTGCCGCCAGTCTCGCGCCGGCCGGCACGGCGACGGGGATCGGCCACGACTCGCATCCGTTCGGCCCTGGCGAGCCACTCGCCCTTGGCGGCATCACGATCGAGGGTGCGCCGCGGCTCCATGGCCATTCCGACGGGGATGTCGCGCTCCATGCGGTGTGTGACGCGCTTCTCGGCGCGGCGGCGCTGGGGGATCTTGGGCGGTTGTTCCCGGCGGGTCCCGAGACACCACGCGGGATCTCGAGCGTCGAGCTGCTCGAGGAGGTGCGGCGCCGGCTCGATGCCACGGGTCTTCGTCCGGCGGGCGTGGACCTCACGATCGTCGGTGCACGCCCGCGGCTCGGGCCATCGCTCGACGCGATGCGCGACACGATCGCGGCCCGCCTTCGGATCGATGCAGGGCGCGTGAACGTCAAGGCCTCGACCGGGAACCTGGACGGCATGGAGGGTGCGGGTCGTGGCTTGTCCGCGCTCGCGATCGCAACCGTGGAGCCGCTCGGATGACGGTCCGCCTCCACGACACGCTGACCGGCGAGACCCGGCCGTTCGAGCCCCTGGACGGCGAGCGGGCCAGGATCTATTCGTGTGGCCCGACGGTCTATGGTCCCGCCCACATCGGGAACTTCCGCTCGTTCCTGTTCGCGGACCTGCTCGTCCGGCACCTGCGCTGGCGCGGGACCGACGTGACGTGGGTCATGAACATCACGGACATCGACGACAAGATCATTCGTGGTGCTGCAGGGGCGGGCATCGGGATCGACGAGCTCGCGGCACGTTACCTGGCCGCCTTCCTCGACGACGCCGACGCGCTGCGGCTCACCCGCCCGGACGTGCTGCCGCGCGCGACCGAGCACATCGACGACATCGTGGCGCTCATCTCGACGCTGCTCGAACGAGGCCATGCCTACCGGACCGAGGACGGGTCGATCTTCTTCCGCATCGCCTCGTGGCCGTCCTACGGCCGGCTCGCCCGGCTCGATCCGGAGGAGCTCAGGGTGGGCGAGCGAGTCGAGGCCGACGAGTACGCCAAGGACGACGTCCGCGACTTCGCCCTGTGGAAGGCGGCCAAGCCCGGCGAGCCGTCATGGGACACACCGATCGGTGACGGCCGGCCCGGCTGGCACATCGAATGCTCCGCGATGAGCATGCGCCACCTCGGCTCCTCGTTCGACATCCATACCGGCGGCGTGGACCTGATCTTCCCGCACCACGAGGACGAGATCGCGCAGAGCGAGGCGGCGACCGGTCAGCCGTTCGTGCGAACGTGGCTCCATTGCGCCCATCTCCAGTCATCGGGCAGCAAGATGGCCAAGTCGACGGGCAACATCGCCCGCGTCCGTGAGCTGCTCGATGCCGGCCTTTCGCCGCGCGCCCTCCGGTACGCCCTCATCGCCGTGCACTACCGGGCGGCCATCAACCACTCCGATGAGTCGCTGGCCGCGGCCGCGTCGGCGGTCGATCGGCTCGATGCCGTCGTTGCAGCCCTCGACGCCTATCGTGAGGACCGTCCCGACGACCCGGAGCTCCCGTTGCTCCTCGGGGACAGCCGTGCTGCGTTCGGCGACGCACTCGACGATGACCTCGCGATCTCGCCCGCGCTCGCCGTCGTGTTCGACCTCGTGCGGGAGCTGAACCGGCGCATCGACGGTCGGGCGCTCTCCACTGCTGATGCGGGACGGGCGCTCGAGGCGCTGCGCGACCTTGACCGCGTTCTTGGTGTGCTTCCGGCCGACGTTGACGAGCTCGAACCGGAGCTGGCGGGGCTGCTCGAAGCCCGCACCCAGGCGCGGGCGGACCGTGACTGGGCTGCGTCCGACCGGCTGCGCGACCAGCTGGCCGAAGCAGGGATCGCGGTAGAGGACACGCGCGATGGCCAGCGTTGGCGCAGGCTGTCAGACTCCCCGCATGGCTGACCGACCCCGGCAACGACGCGAGCCCGGATCCTTCCGGCCCACCAACGGCCCTCGACGGGAAGGCCAGGGGGGGGAGGACCACGACCGGGCGGGCCACCCCGGCCGGGAGGATCCGGCCCGCGACCCGGCGGACCGCGCCCGGGCGGATACGGCCGTGCCGGCGGAGACCGATCGGCTGGGCCGGGCGGATTTGGCGGTCCGGATCGACGAGCGGGCCCGGCCGGACCGGGGGGTCCGGGCGATCAGGGATTTCGTGGCACGGGTGGATACCGCGGCCGGCCTGGCCGCGGGGTTCGGCCGGCCGGTGGCCCGGGTGGTCCCCGTCCTCGCCCCCGGACCCGGTGGCCCGGGGCCGGGCTATGGGGGATCGGCTCCCGGCTCGCCCGCCGACCGCCCCTTCGACCGTCGGCCGTCAGGCCCGGACGCGGGCACCGGACGGCGCGGCTTCGGGTGGCGCGGGGACGACGACCAGGGAGGATTCAGCGGGCCGCCCGCGGACCGGCCCTTCCGCCGGCCACCACCCCGACGCGACGCACCCGCTTCTCCTCGACCGTTCCAGGGTCAGCGACCGCCACCCTTCCGTGCCCCTGGCGGCGTCGATCCGTCGGGTGACGGGGGGCGATCCGGAGGACGCACGGCCGCGATTTCGAAGGACAGACGGAGCGTCAGTGGGAGCGCCCGGCGCCCCGTCCCGGTGGTCCTCCTCGTGGTCGGTTCGGACCCCCGCCGCCTCGGGGCCGCCCCGATCGGCCGTGGGAGCGCGATCGCCGCCCGATGGAGCGGCCGCCGTATCGCGGCATGGCTGTCGATGGTGCCCCGGTCGAGCCCCTCGGCGAGGACGAGGAGCTGGTCGCGGGCCGTCGACCCGTGGAGGAGGCCTTCGTTGCCGGCCGGACCGCGCATACGTCTGCTCGTCGTCCCGCAGCGACGGCATGCGCTCGAGCAGCTGGTTCTGCACGCCACGCGCCTGCGGATCCCGATCGTCGAGGTCGAAGGCGGGTCGCTGACGGCCGTCGCGGGGTTCGATGGACACCAGGGGATTGCGCTGGTCGTGGAGCCCCGACGCCTGGCGACGCTCGACGATGTGCTCGCACGCGCCCTCGAACGAGGCGAGCCTCCATTCGTCCTCGTGCTCGACTCGCTGGAGGATCCGCAGAACCTCGGCACGCTGCTGCGAAGCGCCGAGGCGGCCGGGGTTCATGGCGTGCTGTTCCCGACCCGCCGTCAGGCACCGCTGACGCCGTCCGCCATCAAGGCGTCCGCGGGCGCCGTTGAGCACCTCCTGCTGTGCCCGGTCGAAGACCTGGCCGGAGCGCTCGCGGACCTGCATGCACGCGGATTGCGCGTCGCCGGTGCCGAGGCCGACGCGCCGATGACGGCTCGTCAGACCGATCTGCGCGGGCCGCTCGCCCTGGTGGTCGGAAGCGAAGGCCAGGGTCTGGGCCCAGCCGTTCGGCGCCGGTGCGACACGCTGATGCGGATCCCGATGCGGGGTGTGGTCGGTTCCCTGAACGCGGCCGTTGCGGGTTCGATCCTGCTGTTCGAGGCGGTGGCGCAGCGCGATCCAGAGGGAGCCGGAGCCCCGCCACGCAGTGCGTCCGAGGATTCGGGCGGCTTCGTCGCTGCGCCCCAGGAGCGTCGCGAGGCGGCAGCGGCGGCCCTGGAAACGGTCGCTCCCGACATCGCTGAGGACGCGCTTCCGCCCGACGCGACCGAGGTGCCGTTCGAAGATGCGAGCCCGCCGGCAGCGGACGCAGCGGTGGCACCCGAGGCGCCGGAGACGCCGGACGAGACACGAACCGAAGACGGGGCTCCGGGCCCCGGGCCGGAGGCACCGGCCAAGCCCCGCCGCACGCGGACACCGAAGGTCACCGCCTCCGCGACCGCACCCGGAGCGGAGCCAGCCGAGCCTGCGCCCGCCAGGCCTCGCCGCACTCGGACGCCGAAGGTCACCGCCTCGCCGACCGCGCCCCCCGAAGCCGAGCACGCGGACTCTGCTGCTCCGTCGCCCAAGCCCCGCCGAGCCCGCGCGTCCCGGGCCGTCACTGCGCTCTCCGAGGCGCCCGAGAAGGTGGGCGATGCGCCGGCAGACCCGGACGCGGAGGACCTCCTGCCCGGCGGTCCACCAGCCGATGCCGGTGATCCGCCCGCACGTCCCGCCCGGCGCCGAGGCCCCCGGCGCGCTTGACCCGTTCGGGCGAACGGCCCTATCATTCCACGGCGCACGAACGGGTCGTCTGCGGTACGACCATGCGCGTCGCGCCGACGTAGCTCAATTGGCAGAGCAGCGGTTTTGTAAACCGCAGGTTCCGGGTTCGAGTCCCGTCGTCGGCTCCGAATACGTCCATCGGCGACCGGAATCACCACGGGACCGCAGTCTCGATCCGGCGCTGCGCCTTCAGTGGGTAGGTTGAGCAGGTGGTGAGCTCAGCTGGCTGTAGACCAGCCGCCTTCGGCTTTGGGGGTTCGATTCCCTCCCTGCCCACCAGCATCTCGTATCCCACACAATCGGTTCCGGGCCCACATAGCTCAGCTGGCAGAGCACTTCCTTGGTAAGGAAGAGGTCATCGGTTCGAGTCCGATTGTGGGCTCCACCATCCCAGGCGGCGGTAACCTGCCCCTGCTGGATCGGCAACCAGCGGCATCGCCGCGCCTGTAAGGAGATAACGGTCTCGTGGCCAAGAAGAAGTTCGAGCGCAACAAGCCGCACGTCAACGTTGGGACGATCGGCCACATCGACCACGGCAAGACGAGTCTGACCGCCGCGATCACCAAGTACCTGGCCCTGAAGGGCGAGGCCGAGTATCGCGCCTTCGATTCGATCGACAACGCGCCCGAGGAGCGCGAGCGCGGGATCACCATCGCGATCGCCCACGTCGAGTACGAGACCGACAGCCGCCACTACGCCCACGTCGACTGCCCGGGCCACGCCGACTACATCAAGAACATGATCACGGGCGCCGCCCAGATGGACGGCGCGATCCTCGTCGTCGCCGCCACCGACGGGCCCATGCCCCAGACCCGCGAGCACATCCTGCTGGCGCGCCAGGTCGAGGTCCCGTACATCGTGGTCTTCCTCAACAAGGTCGACATGGTCGACGACGAGGAGCTGCTCGACCTCGTCGAGCTCGAGGTCCGCGAGCTGCTGAGCAAGTACGAGTTCCCCGGTGACGACATCCCGGTCATCCGCGGCTCCGCGCTCAAGGCGCTCGAGGCACCGGACGATCCCGCCAACGAGGCCTACGCGCCGATCCAGGCGCTGATGGATGCGGTCGACAGCTACATCCCGACCCCCGAGCGCGACGTCGACAAGCCGTTCCTCATGCCGGTCGAGGACGTGTTCGGGATCAAGGGTCGCGGCACGGTCGCCACCGGGCGCGATCGAGCGCGGCATCGTCAAGGTCGGCGACGAGGTCGAGATCGTCGGGGTCAAGGCCACCCGCAAGGTGGTCATCACCGGCGTCGAGATGTTCAAGAAGCTGCTCGACCAGGGCCAGGCCGGCGACAACGTGGGCTGCCTCATCCGGGGCATCGAGCGCGAGGAGATCGAGCGCGGCCAGGTCCTGGCCAAGGCAGGCTCGATCAAGCCCCACACCAAGTTCACCGCGCGGGTGTACGTCCTGACCAAGGAGGAGGGTGGCCGCCATACCCCCTTCTACAACGGCTACCGCCCGCAGTTCTACCTGCGCACGACCGACGTGACCGGTGCGATCGGGCTGCCCGAGGGCGCCGAGATGATCATGCCCGGTGACAACGTCGACATGACCGTCGAGCTGATCACCCCGATCGGCCTCGAGGTCGGCCAGCGCTTCGCCATCCGCGAAGGTGGCCGGACCGTGGGTGCTGGCGCCATCGTCAGCATCCAGGAATAGGAGTCCATGGCCAGAGTCGAGGCACGTCCCACGATCCAGCTTGCCTGCACCGAGTGCAAGCAGCGGAACTACACGACGCGCAAGAACAAGAAGAACGATCCGAACAGGATCGAGCTATTGAAGTACTGTCCACGGGAGCGCCGGCACACCCTTCACCGCGAGGCGAAGTAGCCGGTTCTGCCGCAGGGGTGTAGCTCAATTGGCAGAGCACTGGTCTCCAAAACCAGCGGTTGTAGGTTCGAGTCCTATCGCCCCTGCCACGATCCCCAGCCGCTGAGCGACACGATGTCGCCACGGCCGCCGAGGATCGCGGCCGCAGGAACGCATCGACAGAGGGAAGAAGACCAACCGACGTGACCCGCATTCGCAGATACCTCGACGAGGTCTGGTCCGAGCTCAAGAAGGTCTCGTGGCCGACCCGCGAGCACGTGCGCAACCTCACGGTGCTCGTGTTCGCGATCAGCTTCGTCGTGGGCGTGTACATCACGGTTCTCGACCAGATCTTCCGCGGCGTGATCACCGTGCTCCAGGGGATTTGATGGCGATGACCGAGATCAGCAGCACCGAGACGCGCGCGCCCGAGAAGCGCTGGTACGTCATCCACACGTACTCCGGGTACGAGAACAAGGTCAAGGCGAACCTCGAGCACCGCATCGAGTCGATGGGCATGGACGACAAGATCTTCCAGGTCCTCGTGCCGATGGAGGACGAGATCGAGATCCGCCAGGGCCAGCGGCACACTGTCCAGAAGAAGGTCTATCCGGGATATGTCCTCGTCGAGATGATCCTCGACCCCGACAGCTGGTTCGTCGTCCGGAATACGCCGGGCGTCACGAGCTTCGTCGGCGGGGCCAACATCCCGGGCGTTCGGAGCGAGCCCATCCCGCTCGACGAGAACGAGGTCAAGCAGATCCTGCGGCACATGGGCGTTGAGACGCCGAAGTACCGTGTCGCCTTCACGAAGGGCCAGAGCGTCCGGGTGACCGACGGGCCGTTCGCCGAGTTCATCGGCACGGTCGAGGAGGTCAACCCCGAGCGGAACAAGGTCAAGGTGCTCGTGAGCATCTTCGGCCGCGAGACGCCCGTCGAGCTCGACTTCCTGCAGGTCGAGAAGCTCTAGCCCCGCCCACCCAAGGAAGGGAACGCACGCCCCGTGGCCAAGAAGATCCGAATCGTCCTGACCCTGCAGCTGCCGGCTGGCAAGGCAACGCCTGCCCCGCCCGTCGGCACCGCGCTGGGCCCGCACGGCATCAACATCGTCGAGTTCACCAAGGCCTACAACGAGCGGACCGCCGACAAGGCCGGCCAGGTGATCCCGGCGCAGATCACGATCTTCGAGGATCGCTCGTTCACGTTCGTCCTGAAGACCCCGCCCGCTGCGGACCTGCTCCGCAAGGCGGCCGGCATCGACAAGGGCGCCCAGGCGACGAAGCGCGACACGGTCGGTCGGATCAGCCGCGACCAGGTCCGTCAGATCGCCGAGACGAAGATGACCGACCTGAACGCGAACGACATCGACGCTGCCATGAAGCAGGTCGAGGGGACCGCGAGATCAATGGGAATCGAAGTCGTCGGGTAACATCCACCGGCTCGAACGCGAGCTTCCGGCAGGTTGCCGGCGCCCACCCCGCGCAGGGGGAGGTCGGAACGCCGACCGACAGGAAGGGAACTTGCACATGGCACAGCACGGCAAGAAGTATCTCGAGGCGGCAAAGCTCGTCGACCGCACCCAGGCCTACGGCCCCGCGGAGGCCGTCGAGCTGGTGAAGCAGACGACGACCGTCAGCTTCGATGCCTCGATCGAGGCGCACGTCCGCCTCGGCGTCGATCCCCGCCACGCCGACCAGATGGTCCGCGGCACGGTCGTCCTCCCGCACGGCACCGGCAAGGTCGTCCGCGTCGCCGTCTTCGCCCAGGGTGACAAGGCCCAGGAGGCGCTCCGCGCAGGCGCCGACGAAGTGGGTGGTGACGACCTGGTCAAGAAGATCGAGGCCGGCTGGCTCGACTTCGACGTCGCGCTCGCGACCCCCGACTCGATGGGCATGGTCGGACGCCTCGGCAAGATCCTCGGCCGGCGCGGGCTCATGCCAAACCCGAAGGCGGGCACGATCACGTTCGACCTCGAGCGGGCCGTGCGCGAGGTGAAGGCCGGCCGCGTCGAGTACAAGGTCGACAAGGCGGGCATCATCCACGTCCCCGTGGGCAAGAGCAGCTTCGAGCCCGCTGCCCTGGTCGAGAATCTCGCGGTGCTGATGGATGCCATCAACCGCGCGAAGCCATCGGGTGCGAAAGGCCAGTACGTCCGTGGGCTGACGATCGCCAGCACCATGGGCCCGGGGATCCGGGTCGACGTGCCGGCCGTGCTCGCGGCTGCCGCCGCCTAGCCCCACGCCGGGCGGAGCGCGCCCGACATCACGAGTGACGGCCGAGAGGCGCGTCACGGATTTGAAGAAGACGGATCCGCCGCAGACAGCCTGCGCCCGCAGACCGCCAGCCCAGCCGGGTTGACGGTCGGGGCTTGATCCGCCGGACCGGACCGGACGCCGTGAGGCGACCGGGGACGACGGCGAGCACGCCGAGGCAGGAACGGCACGACACACCCCTCCAGGGTGGGCCGCGCTCCTGCAAGCCGGGGTCGGGCTTCCACGGAAGCCGCCATGGGACCGTCGCAGGAGCAGCTCGATCGCTCGTCGATCGAGCGCCCCACCGCCGCACGCCGGTTGCGTGCCGAAGCACTGGAGGGCAGCAATGCCGACGGAGGCCAAACAGGAGACGGTCGCCGAGCTGCGCGAGGAGCTCGCGCGGAGTCGGACGCTCATCGTTTCCGAATATCGCGGCCTCAAGGTGAAGGAGATCGCCGAGATCCGGCGAGCACTCGCCAAGCAGGACGTCCGCTACCGGGTCGTCAAGAACCGACTGCTGCGCATCGCAGCGCAGGACGGGATCGGGGAGGCGCTGAGCCCCCTGCTGACCGGCCCGAGCGCGATCGCATTCGGCACGGACGAGGCGGCAACCGCGAAGGCCCTGCTCGACGCGACCCGACCCTACGCGCGCATCGTCCGGATCACCGGCGGCGTGCTCGGCGATCGGGCCATCGACGCCGATGGGGTCACCCGCCTGGCGGCCCTGCCGTCGCGCGAGGTGCTCCTGGCCAAGCTCGCAGGCGGGATGCAGGCGCCGGTCGCCCAGCTCGCCAGCCTGTTCGCCGCCCCGCTGCGCAACCTGGGCTACGCCCTGCAGCAGGTCGCCGACCAGAAGGCCCAGGCTGCCGGCACGGACGCCGGCTGATCCTTCGACCCCACCCGCACCACTGACAATCCAAGGAGACGACAGACCCATGGCACTTTCCCAGAGCGACCTGCTCGACGCGATCGACAAGATGACCGTCCTCGAGCTGTCCGACTTCATCAAGGCCTTCGAGGATCGCTACGGCGTCACAGCCGCGGCTCCCGCTGCGGTTGCGGCCGCTCCGGCAGCCGGTGGCGACGCCGGTGGGGCCGCGCCCGTGGTCGAGGAGCAGAGCGAGTTCTCCGCTGTCCTGACCGAGGTCGGCCCGAACAAGATCCCGGTCATCAAGGTCGTGCGCGAGCTGACCGGCCTGGGCCTCAAGGAGGCCAAGGACCTGGTCGACGCGGCGCCGAAGCCCGTCAAGGAAGGCGTCGCACGCGACGAGGCCGACAAGATCAAGGCAGCTCTCGAAGAGCAGGGCGCCAAGGTCGAGGTCAAGTAGACGGCCACCGGCAGGGCGGCGCATCCGTGCGTTGCGCCGCTCCGCCGGTCACTCACGCACGCGGGTGCGCTCGCGACTCGTGCTCACGGCGCGCCTTCGGCTGCATCCACCCTGCCGGTGGATTCTCAATTCCCGGTAGCGGGCAACCGTCCCCTTGGGCGTTCTCGCCCTCGGTTCTGGCACCGAGGTTTGCTCTCGGCGGCGCCGTCACGCCGGTCCTCAGGGGTTGGTCTGCTACCGCAGGGCGGCGGTGCGCCTAGCATGAACCGGGCCGTTTGACAAGAGAGGAAATTGCGGTATCCTACTCCTTCTGTGAGCGCGGCCTCCCTTTCTCCCTTTCTCCTCCGTCAAGGAGCGGTATTTCATGCTGTCTCGCTGAGTCGTCGACTCGTGCCCTGACGCCATCAGGGCGAATCTCCTACGCCCGCATCGACAAGAAGGTCGATGGCGTGAGCTACGAGAAGTTCGAGATCCCCAACCTGATCGAGCTCCAGCTCGACTCGTTCGCCTGGTTCATCGACAAGGGGCTTCGCGAGCTGTTCGACGAGATCAGCCCGATCAAGGACTTCACCGGCAAGGTGATGGAGCTCCAGTTCCTCGACTACGAGTTCGGGGACCCGAAGTACTCCGAGGAGGAGTGCCGGACCAAGGACCTGACCTACAGCCGCCCGCTGTACGTCAACGTCGAGCTCCTGATCAAGGAGACGGGCGAGATCCAGCGCCAGCGCGTCTACATGGGCGACTTCCCGTGGATGACCGACCAGGGCACGTTCGTGATCAACGGCGCCGAGCGCGTCGTCGTGAGCCAGCTCGTCCGGTCGCCGGGCGTCTACTACAGCGAGGCCGAGGATCCCGCCTCGGGCCGGATGCTGTTCAGCGCGAAGGTCATCCCGAACCGCGGCGCGTGGCTCGAGTTCGAGACGAACAACAAGGACCAGCTGTGGGTCAAGGTCGACCGCAAGCGCAAGATCGCGGCGACGACCCTCCTGCGCGCGGTCGGCTACGAGGACAACGACGAGATCAGCGCCCTCTTCGGCTCGATCGACGCCGACCCCGAGCACCCGTTCATCGCGCAGACACCTCGACAAGGACCTGACCAAGACGCAGGCCGAGGCGCTGATCGAGGTCTACAAGAAGCTGCGCCCGGGCGATCCGCCCACCGGTGACAACGCCCGCCAGCTCGTCGAGAGCCTGTTCTTCAACTTCCGCCGCTACGACCTCGGTCGCGTCGGCCGCTACAAGTTCAACAAGAAGCTGGACGGCGTCGCCGGCTCGCATGGGCATCGAGCTGCCGCGTGAGCAGCGCACGATCACCCGCGAGGACATCGCCGCGATCGTGGGCCACCTCATCGAGTGCAACCGCGGGCTGCACGTCAAGGACGACATCGACCACCTCGGCAACCGCCGCATCCGCGCCAACGGCGAGCTGATCCAGAACGCGTTCCGGATCGGCCTCCTGCGCATGGAGCGCGTCGTTCGCGAGCGCATGACGATCCAGGAGATCGACAAGGCGACCCCGAACGCGCTGATCAACATCCGGCCCGTCGTGGCCGCGATGAAGGAGTTCTTCGGCGGCAGCCAGCTGAGCCAGTTCATGGACCAGACGAACCCGCTCGCCGAGCTCACCCGCAAGCGCCGCCTGTCAGCGCCCTCGGCCCCGGAGGCCTGTCGCGCGAGCGCGCCGGCTTCGACGTCCGCGACGTGCACCACAGCCACTACGGCCGCATCTGCCCGATCGAGACGCCGGAAGGCCCGAACATCGGCCTGATCGGCTCGCTCGCGACCTACGGCCGGATCAACAGCTACGGCTTCATCGAGACGCCCTACCGCAAGGTCAAGCGCACCGTCGGCTGGGACGACCCGGACCTGTCCTCGTTCGAGGCCGGCACGGACCTCGTCGCGCAAGGACGGCACCGTCGTCCTCAAGGCCGGCGAGCCGTTCGGCGACGGCGCGGGCGCGGAGCTCAAGCGCCAGAAGGCGAACGCGTTTCCGATCCGGCCCATCGTCACCGACGAGATCGAGTATCTCCCCGCCGACGAGGAGGAGGAGCACGTCGTCGCGCAGGCCAACGCGCCGCTCGACGAGGACGGCCACTTCATCGGTGACCGGATCCCGTCGCGCTACCGCGAGACGTTCCCGGAGGCCCGGCCGAACCAGATCGAGTACATGGACGTGTCGCCCAAGCAGGTCGTGTCCGTGGCGACGGCGCTCATCCCGTTCCTCGAGCACGACGACGCCAACCGCGCGCTGATGGGCTCGAACATGCAGCGCCAGGCGGTGCCGCTGCTCGAGCCGGAGGCGCCGATCGTCGGCACCGGCATGGAGGAGCGCGCCGCGCGCGACTCGGGCCAGGTCCTCGTCGCCCGTCGCGGCGGCGTCGTGACGAGCGTCACCGCCGAGCGGATCCGCATCGAGACCGATGCCGGCGAGCTCGACGAGTACCAGCTGCTCAAGTTCGTCCGCTCGCAACCAGGGCACGTGCATCAACCAGCGCCCGATCGTCGACGTCGGGGCAGCGGGTCGCCGACGGCCAGGCCATCGCCGACTCGACCTCGACCGAGCAAGGGCGAGCTGGCGCTCGGCCAGAACATCCTCGTCGCGTTCATGAGCTGGGAGGGCGGCAACTTCGAGGACGCGATCGTCATCAGCGACCGCCTCGTCCGCGACGACCTGTTCACCACCATCCACATCGAGAAGCACGAGATCGAGTCGCGCGACACGAAGCTCGGGCCCGAGGAGATCACCCGCGACATCCCGAACGTCGGCGAGGAGTCCCTGAAGGACCTCGACGAGGAGGGCATCATCTACATCGGCGCCGAGGTCCGCCCCGGCGACATCCTCGTCGGCAAGATCACGCCCAAGGGCGAGACCGAGCTGACCGCCGAGGAGCGCCTGCTGCGGGCGATCTTCGGTGAGAAGGCCCGCGAGGTGAAGGACAGCTCGCTGCGCCTGCCCCACGGCGAGCGCGGCAAGGTCGTCGAGGTCCGCGAGTTCCGGCGCGAGCTCAACGACGACCTCCAGCCCGGCGTGAACCGCCTGGTGCGCGTCTCGGTCGCCCAGAAGCGCAAGATCAGCGTCGGCGACAAGATGGCCGGCCGCCACGGCAACAAGGGCGTGATCGCGAAGATCCTGCCCGCGGAGGACATGCCGTTCCTGCCCGACGGGACGCCGGTCGACATCATCCTCAACCCGCTCGGCGTGCCGAGCCGCATGAACATCGGCCAGATCCTGGAGACCCACCTCGGCTGGGCGCTCCACAAGAAGGGCCTCAAGGTCGCCACGCGCGGTGTTCGACGGCGCGACCGAGGCAGCAGATCCGCAGGAGCTCAAGCGGGCCGGCCTGCCCGACGACGGCAAGATCGAGCTCCGCGACGGCCGCACCGGCGAGCCGTTCGACCGGCACATCACCGTCGGCTACATCTACATGCTCAAGCTCCACCACCTCGTCGAGGACAAGATCCACGCCCGGTCCACCGGCCCGTACAGCCTCATCACCCAGCAGCCGCTGGGCGGCAAGGCGCAGTTCGGTGGCCAGCGCTTCGGCGAGATGGAGGTGTGGGCGCTCGAGGCCTACGGCGCCGCGCAACATCCTGCAGGAGATGCTCACCGTCAAGTCGGACGACGTCGTCGGGCGCGTCAAGACGTACGAGGCCATCGTCAAGGGCGAGGAGATCCAGCCGCCGCGCGTGCCGGAATCCTTCAAGGTGCTGATCAAGGAGCTGCGCAGCCTCGGGCTGAACGCCGAGATCCTCGACCAGAACGACGAGGAGATCCCGCTCGGCGGAGGACGACGCCTCGGGCTATCTGCTGCCCGACCTCGGCGGGATCAACCTCGCCGGGTTCGAGGACTAGCCGTCATCGACCTACAACCGCACCCTCGCGGAGCCAGGTCCCGGCCGGCCTGGTTCCGCTCGCTCACGGTCAGCATCGCGTCGCCGAGCCAGACGGCGGCGCGGAGGAGAACCATGCTCGAAGTCAATAACTTCAACGCGATCCGGATCTCGCTTGCGAGCCCGGACCAGATCCGCGAGTGGTCGAAGGGCGAGGTCACCAAGCCCGAGACGATCAACTACCGGACGCTCAAGCCCGAGAAGGACGGCCTGTTCGACGAGCGCATCTTCGGTCCGACGAAGGACTGGGAGTGCTACTGCGGCAAGTACAAGCGGATCCGGTACAAGGGCATCATCTGCGACAAGTGCGGCGTCGAGGTCACCCGCTCGAAGGTCCGCCGCGAGCGCATGGGCCACATCCAGCTGGCCAGCCCCGTCAGCCACATCTGGTACTTCAAGGGCACGCCGTCGCGCCTGGGCATCCTGCTCGACATCAGCCCGCGCAACCTCGAGCGGATCCTGTACTTCGCCCTGTTCATCATCACCTGGGTCGACGAGGACGCCCGCAAGCGCGCCCTGCAGGCGATCGAGGAAGAGGCCGAGGGCCGTGGTGGCAAGGCCGGCGAGCGCCTGTCCGAGCTCGAGGACGAGCTCCGCTCCGACCTCAACCGGCGCAAGGACGAGCTCAACGCCGAGCTGGACGCGCACCCGCGAGGATCTCGAGGGCCAGCGCACGACCCGGACCGAGGAGATCGTCGCCGCCGCGCAGGACGTCGAGGCCCGGCTGGCCGAGCTGAAGGCCGGCACGGCCGAGGATTCGATCGTCTTCGCCCCGACCGGCGAGGTCATCGTTGCGGCCGGCGATGGCGGTGGCAAGGAGGCGACCGCGCGCCTGCGCAAGATCGTCGCCGAGCACTCCGAGCAGGTCAACGCAGACCTGAAGCAGCGTGAGGTCGACGAGGCCCGCGCGGTCGAGCAGAAGGTCGAGGACCTCCGCGCCGGCATGGACGAAGCGCTCCGCCACGAGCGCGAGCAGCTCCAGGAGCAGGCCCAGGGCCTGAAGGACGAGCTGCGCAAGGTCCGCGACGACCTCGAGAACCTCAAGCCGATGATGACCATCGGCGAGAACGAGTTCCGCGCGCTCGACGCGCTCTACGGCAGCGGTGCCAAGGGCGGTCGCGTGTTCGGGGCCGGGATGGGCGCCGAGGCCGTCCGCGAGATCATCAGCCGGATGGACCTCGAGGAGCTTGCCCGCACGCTCCACGTCGAGGTTCGAACCAGCTCCGGCCAGCGCCGCAAGAAGGCGATCAAGCGGCTGCGCCTCATCGAGGCGTTCCGCCGGTCCGGCACGCGCCCTGACTGGATGATCCTGTCGGTCCTGCCGGTGATCCCGCCCGACCTGCGGCCCATGGTCCAGCTCGACGGCGGCCGCTTTGCGACGTCCGACCTGAACGACCTGTACCGCCGCGTCATCAACCGCAACAACCGCCTGAAGCGGCTCCTCGAGCTCGGCGCGCCCGAGATCATCATCCGCAACGAGAAGCGGATGCTCCAGGAAGCGTGCGACGCGCTGATCGACAACGGCCGGCGTGGCCGCGCGATCGCCGGCACCGGCAACCACCGCCTCAAGTCACTGAGCGACATGCTCAAGGGCAAGCAGGGCCGGTTCCGCCAGAACCTGCTCGGCAAGCGGGTCGACTACTCGGGCCGCTCGGTCATCGTCGTCGGGCCGGAGCTCAAGCTCCACCAGTGCGGCCTGCCCAAGAAGATGGCGCTCGAGCTGTTCAAGCCGTTCGTCATGCGCCAGCTCGTCGAGAAGGGCTTTGCGCACAACATCAAGAGCGCCAAGCGCATCGTCGAGCGCGTCCGGCCCGAGGTCTGGGACGTCCTCGAAGAGGTCATCAAGGACCATCCGGTCCTGCTGAACCGCGCCCCGACGCTGCACCGCCTGGGCATCCAGGCGTTCATGCCGGTCCTCGTCGAGGGCTCGGCCATCCAGATCCACCCGCTCGTCTGCACGGCGTTCAACGCCGACTTCGACGGCGACCAGATGGCGGTCCACGTGCCGCTGTCGACGGCCGCCCAGGAAGAGGCGAAGGTGATGATGCTGTCGACGGCAAACCTGCTGTCGCCGGCCGATGGCTCGCCGGTCGTGGCGCCGACCCAGGACATGGTCCTCGGCTGCTACTACCTGACGATGGACTCGACCCTGACCGGGAAGGCCGCGAAGAACCTGCGCGTCCGCTCGTACGGCTCGGAGGAGGAGGCGATCCTCGCCTACCAGCTCCGCGAGAAGACGGGGGCGACGCTCCACGAGCCCGCGGACGTCGAGGTTCGAACCTGGGACGCCGAGGCGCAGGCCTTCCGCCAGCAGGTCGTGCGGACCACGATCGGTCGGGTCATCTTCAACCAGATCCTGCCTGACCCGCTCCGCTTCAGCGACCGCGTCATGAAGCGCTCCGACCTCAAGGACCTCGTCGACATCTGCTACCGCCGGCTCGGGCCGGAGGAGACGGCACACCTCGTCGACGGGATCAAGGACGTCGGGTTCGAGTTCGCCACGCGCGGTGGCCTGACGATCGGCCTCTTCGACATCGAGATGCCGAAGGACAAGGGCGCTCGCCTCGCTGCCGCCGACGACTCCGTCGCCGAGATCGACCGCCAGTTCCAGCGCGGCCTCATCACCGAGGACGAGCGCTACGAGCAGGTGGTCGGCGTCTGGCAGGAGACGACCGCGAAGATGTCCGACGAGATGATGAAGGGGCTGGACCCGACCGGTCCGGTCACGATGATGACGGCCTCCGGCGCCCGCGGAAACAAGGGCAACATCGGCCAGCTGGGCGCGATGCGCGGTCTCATGGCCGACCCGTCGGGCCGGATCATCGACGTGCCCGTGCGGAGCAACTTCCGCGAGGGCATGACCGTCCTCGAGTACTTCATCTCGACCCACGGCGCGCGCAAGGGTCTTGCCGACACCGCGCTCCGCACCGCCGACTCCGGCTACCTGACCCGCCGACTCGTCGACGTGGCCCAGGACGTGATCACCCGCGAGGAGGATTGCGGCACGGAGGAGGGGAGCTGGATCATCCGCTCCGAGTCTGCCGATGAGAAGGCCGCGTTTCAGCGCCGGCTCGTCGGGCGCCTCGCCGCGGCCGGTCTGGCCGACCCGTCGGTCAAGCTGAAGAAGGGCGAGGAGCCCACGGTCTTCCTCGTCGATCGCAACGAGCTCATCACCGAGGAGGCGGCGGCGCGCATCGATGCGGCCGGCGTCGACGAGGTCCTCGTGCGGTCACCGCTCACCTGCGAGGCCCGCTACGGCGTCTGCCGGGCGTGCTACGGCCGCAACCTGGCCAGCGGCAATATGGTCGGCTCGGGCGAGGCGGTCGGCATCATTGCCGCGCAGTCCATCGGCGAGCCGGGCACGCAGCTGACGATGCGGACGTTCCACACCGGTGGTGTCGCCGGCCTGGACATCACGGCCGGTCTGCCGCGCGTCGAGGAGCTGTTCGAGGCCCGCGTCCCCAAGGGCAAGGCCGAGATCAGCCACATCGACGGCACGGTCGAGATCATCCGTGGCGACGGGCCGACCAAGGTCAAGGTCGTCTCGACCGAGGTCTACGACACGTCGCTCGGGCTGCCCTCCGGGGCGGAGATGCTGGCCGCGCCCGGCGATCTCGTCGAGATGGGCCAGGTCCTTGCCCGGGTCGAGGCCGACGGAGCGACATCCGATGTCGCGGCGCCGGTCAAGGGGTTCCTCGTCAAGGGGGACACCGGGCTCGTCGTCCGCGCCGAGGACACGGTCGAGCGCGAGTACCTCATCCCGCACAACGCCAAGATCCTGGTCGAGAACGGCTCGGAGATCCGCGCCGGCGACTCGATCACGGATGGGCCTGTGAACCCGCAGGAATATCTCGAGACCCGGGGCAAGGACGCCGTCCAGCGCTACCTGGTCAAGGAGGTCCAGAAGGTCTACAAGAGCCAGGGCGTCACGATCAACGACAAGCACATCGAGATCATCGTCCGGCAGATGCTCCGCAAGGTCCGCATCGACCAGCCGGGCGACAGCGACCTGCTCCCGACCGAGCTGATCGACCGGCTCGACTTCGAGGAGGTCAACAACCGCGTGCTGTCCGAGGGCGGCGAGCCGGCCACGGCGCAGACGGTCCTGCTGGGTGTCACCAAGGCGTCGCTCAACACCTCGAGCTTCCTCGCGGCCGCCTCCTTCCAGGAGACGACCCGGGTGCTGACCGAGGCGGCGATCAACGGCGCCAAGGACCACCTGATCGGCCTCAAGGAGAACGTCATCATCGGCAAGCTCATCCCGGCCGGGTCGGGTGCGCCTGCCAACGTGGCGGCCCGCAAGGAGCGCGAGCGCCGAGCGGCGATCGAGGCCCTGGCAGGCGAGGCGCTCGAGGTCGGCGGTGCCGAGTACAACCCGTTCCTCGAGGACGGCGGCAGCCGACCGCCGGACGACGAGACGGCCGGCCTGGCGCTGGCCGCGACGATCGCCGGTGGCGATGCCGGGGACGACGATGGTGACTTCAACCCGTTCCTGACGGGCGAGGCCGCCGCCGAGGACGACGACGAGGCGGCGACGCCCGCCGAAGCCGTCTCCGGGGCCGCCGAGGAGGGCTGATCCCGGTCCTGTCTCGGCCTGCCGCGACAGGCTGATTCGAGCGTGACGGCGGCCCGGAGCGTGTTTGACACTCGCTTCGGGCCGCTGCTACACTCCGCCTTCGTGGCCTCAGGAGGGGTCCGCCCGCAGCGTGCGCGCCGGGATCCATAACCAGCCACTCAGAGTCCGGTTTCCCGCCGGTCCCCACGGGGGCAGCGGCGCCGCGAGACCGTCGGTCAGGCCCCCCAGCCAGGCCACCGCAACAATCGCTTTTGAAGGGAGCAGCGTCTTCGTGCCGACCATCAGCCAGCTCGTGCGCCACGGCCGCAAGCCCGCGACCAAGAAGGTCAAGGCGCCTGCCATGCGCAAGAACTGGAACAGCCTGCGACGCCGTCAGGTGTCGATCCCGGGCGCACCGCAGAAGCGGGGCGTCTGCCTGCAGGTGCGCACGATGACGCCCAAGAAGCCGAACTCCGCGCTGCGCAAGATCGCCCGCGTGAAGCTGAGCAACCAGATGGAGGTCACGGCCTACATTCCGGGCATCGGGCACAACCTCCAGGAGCACTCCGTCGTGCTCGTGCGCGGTGGCCGCGTGAAGGATCTCCCCTCGGTCAAGTACCACATCATCCGCGGCACCCTGGACGCCGCCGGCGTGCGCGACCGCAAGCAGGGTCGCAGCAAGTACGGCGCGAAGGCCACGACCAAGCCGGGGGCCCGCTAGATGCCGCGTCGAACCAGCATCCCGCGCAAGGCCAAGTACCAGCATGTCCCGGCCAACCGGACGACGGCCCGGTTCTCGGCCAAGCTCATGACCGACGGCAAGCAGCGGCTCGCCGAGCGCATCCTGCGCCAGGCCCTCGCCCGCGCGGAGGCCCAGGCGGGCCGGCCCGGGCTCGAGGTCCTCGAGGCCGCGCTGCGCAACGCCACCCCGATCATCGAGGTCAAGCCTCGCCGCGTCGGTGGCGCCACCTATCAGGTCCCGGTCGAGATCCGCGGCGATCGCCGTCTCTCCCTCGGGGTTCGCTGGCTCGTCCAGTCCGCGCGCAAGCGCAACGGGAAGAGCATGAGCGAGAAGCTGGCCGCGGAGTTCGTCGACGCGATGAACGGCCTCGGCGCGGCGGTCAAGCGCCGCGAGGACACGCACAAGATGGCGGACGCCAACAAGGCGTTCAGCCACTTCAAGTGGTAGGAGCGTAAGAACACCGTGGCACGACAGGTTCCGCTCGCACGAACGCGGAACATCGGCATCATCGCCCATATCGACGCCGGCAAGACCACGGTCACCGAGCGCATCCTCTTCTACACCAGGAAGATCTACAAGATCGGCGAGGTGCATGAGGGCGCGGCCACGATGGACTGGATGGCGCAGGAGCGGGAGCGGGGGATCACCATCACAGCCGCCGCGACGACCGCGTTCTGGGGCGACCATCGCATCAACATCATCGATACGCCCGGGCACGTGGACTTCACGGTCGAAGTTGAACGAAGCCTTCGGGTGCTGGACGGCGGGGTCGTCGTGTTCGACGCCGTGGCCGGTGTCGAGCCGCAGTCCGAGACGGTCTGGCGTCAGGCCGACCGCTACGGCGTGCCGCGCTTCTGCTTCATCAACAAGCTCGACCGGACCGGCGCCGACTTCTGGCGCGGCGTCGAATCGATCAAGGACCGCCTTGGGGCGAATGCCGTTCCGATCCAGATCCCGATCGGGAGCGAGGATCGCTTCGAGGGAATCATCGATCTCGTCGAGATGAAGGCCTACTACTACCGCGACGACCAGGGCACGACGTTCGACGTCGTGGACATCCCGGCCGAGCTGCGCGACGAGGCCGAGAAGCACCGCACGGCCATGGTCGAAGCGGTCGCCGAGATGGACGACGAGCTGACCCAGAAGTTCCTCGAGGGCGAGGAGATCACGACGGTCGAGATCAAGCGCGGCCTGCGCCTCGGCACGCTCACGGCGAAGATCATGCCCGTCCTCACGGGCTCCGCGCTGCACAACAAGGGCGTCCAGAAGATGCTCGACGCGGTCGTCGACTACCTGCCGTCGCCGCTCGATGTCCCCCCGATGATCGGCCTGGATGCCGCAGACCGGCGCCGAGGTGATCCGCACCCCGAGCGACGAGGAGCCGTTCAGCGCGCTCGCGTTCAAGATCGTGGCGGACCCGTTCGTCGGGAAGCTTGCGTTCTTCCGCGTCTACTCCGGCGTGCTCCGGTCGGGCTCGTACATCATGCAACCCGACCAAGGGCAAGCAGGAGCGCGTCGGCCGCATCCTCCAGATGCACGCGAACCACCGCGAGGAGATCGAAGAGGTCTACGCGGGCGACATCGCGGCCACCGTCGGGCTCAAGGACACGTTCACGGGCGACACCCTGACCGACCCGGATCACCAGGTCATCCTCGAGTCGATCACCTTCCCGGAGCCGGTCATCGAGGTGAAGATCGAGCCGAAGACGAAGGCCGACCAGGACAAGCTCGGCATCGCGCTCCAGCGTCTCGCCGAAGAGGATCCGACGTTCCGGGTCCACACCGATCCCGAGTCGTCCGAGACGATGATCGCCGGGATGGGCGAGCTGCACCTCGACGTGCTCGTGGACCGCATGATCCGCGAGTTCAAGGTCGCCGCGAACATCGGCAGGCCGCAGGTCGCCTACCGCGAGACGATGCGCAAGCCGGCCAACGGCAACGGCCGCTTTGTCCGCCAGACCGGTGGCAAGGGCCAGTACGGCCATGCCGTGATCAGGCTCGAGCCGCAGGAGAAGGGCGCGGGTACGAGTTCGTCGACAAGATCGTCGGTGGCTCGATCCCGCGCGAGTACATCAAGTCGGTCGACGCCGGCATCCGCGAGGCGCTCGACCGGGCTCTACGCCGGCTACCCCGTCGTCGACGTCAAGGTCACGCTGATCGACGGCTCGTACCACGAGGTCGACTCGTCCGAGATGGCGTTCAAGATCGCCGGTTCGATGGCGGTCAAGGACGCGTTCGTCAAGGCCGATCCGGTCGTCCTCGAGCCCATCATGCGGGTCGAGGTCACGATGCCCGAGGAGTTCATGGGCGACGTGATCGGCGACCTCAACAGCCGCCGCGGCCAGATGGAGGGCATGGAGTCACGCGGGTCGACCCAGGTCGTCCGCGCCTTCGTCCCGCTCGCCCAGATGTTCGGCTACGTCACGGACCTGCGGTCGATGACCCAGGGTCGCGCGACGTCGGCCATGGAATTCAGTCACTACGCCGAGGTCCCGGCCAGCCTGGCCGCCGAGCTCGTACAGAAGTCGAAGGTCTAGCGAGTCCCCGGACCGCACTGATCCGGATAAGGAGCACGCACGATGGCCAAGAAGAAGTTCGAGCGCAACAAGCCGCACGTCAACGTCGGCACGATCGGCCACATCGACCACGGCAAGACGACGCTGACCGCCGCGATCACCAAGTCCTGGCCCTGAAGGGCGAGGCCGAGTACCGCGCCTTCGACTCGATCGACAACGCGCCCGAGGAGCGCGAGCGCGGGATCACCATCGCGATCGCCCACGTCGAGTACGAGACCGACACGCGCCACTACGCCCACGTCGACTGCCCGGGCCACGCCGACTACATCAAGAACATGATCACCGGCGCCGCCCAGATGGACGGCGCGATCCTCGTCGTCTCCGCCCCCGACGGGCCGATGCCCCAGACCCGCGAGCACATCCTGCTGGCCCGCCAGGTCGAGGTGCCCGTCCATCGTGGTCTTCCTGAACAAGGTCGACATGGTGGACGACGAGGAGCTGCTCGAGCTGGTCGAGCTCGAGGTCCGCGAGCTGCTCAGCAAGTACGACTTCCCCGGCGACGACATCCCGATCATCCGCGGCTCCGCGCTCAAGGCGCTCGAGGCACCGGACGACCCGCCAACGCGGCCTACGCGCCGATCCTCGAGCTGATGGACGCGGTCGACAGCTACATCCCGACGCCCGAGCGCGCCGTCGACAAGCCGTTCCTGATGCCGGTCGAGGACGTCTTCGGGATCAAGGGCCGCGGCACCGTCGCCACCGGGCGGATCGAGCGCGGCATGGTCAAGGTCGGCGACGAGGTCGAGATCGTCGGCGTCAAGGCACCCGCAAGGTGGTCGTCACCGGCGTCGAGATGTTCAAGAAGATGCTCGACGAGGGCCAGGCCGGCGACAACGTCGGCTGCCTGCTGCGCGGCATCGAGCGCGAGGAGATCGAGCGCGGCCAGGTCCTGGCCAAGGCCGGCTCGATCAAGCCCCACACCAAGTTCAACGCGAGGTGTACGTCCTGACCAAGGAGGAGGGTGGCCGCCATACCCCGTTCTTCAACGGCTACCGGCCGCAGTTCTACATCCGCACGACCGACGTGACCGGCGCGATCGAGCTGCCCGAGGGGGTGGAGATGGTCATGCCCGGTGACAACGTCGAGATGACCGTCGAGCTGATCACCCCGATCGCCCTCGAGGAGGGCCTGCGCTTCGCCATCCGCGAAGGTGGCCGGACCGTGGGTGCTGGCGCCATCGTCAGCATCCAGGAATAGGACAGATGGCAAAGCAGCGGATCCGGATCCGCCTCAAGGCGTACGACCACCGACTGCTGGATCAGTCGGCGGCCCAGATCGTCGAGACGGCGCAGCGCACTGGTGCCGATGTCGTCGGTCCCGTGCCGCTGCCCACGCGCATCGAGAAGTTCACCGTCCTGCGTTCGCCGTTCATCGACAAGGACTCCCGGGAGCAGTTCGAGATCCGCACCCACAAGCGGCTCATCGACATCCTGGATCCGGCCTCGAAGACGGTTGACGCCCTGATGCGACTCTCGCTTCCCGCGGGCGTCGACATCGAAATCAAGATGTGACCGGATGAGCATTGGACTGATCGGCCGCAAGGTCGGCATGACCCAGGTGTTCCAGGCGGACGGCACGATGGTTGGCGTCTCGGTCCTGGCCATCGAGCCGAATACCGTGACCAAGCTCCGCACGCCCGAGCGTGACGGCTACTCTGCCGTGCAGCTCGGCGCCGAGCCGGTCGCCCGCAAGAAGCTCTCGAAGCCCGAGGCCGGTCAGCTCAAGGACCTGCCCCAGGTGCGCACCATCCGTGAGTTCCGGGTGGACGACCTGGGCGGCTACGAGGTGGGCCAGCAGGTCGCGCTCGCGGACCTGTTCGCGGACGGCGATCTCGTCGACGTGACCGGCGTGTCCAAGGGCAAGGGCTTCGCCGGCGTGATCAAGCGCCACAACTTCGCCCGCGGTCCGCAGACCCACGGCTCCGACCATCACCGCGCGCCGGGCTCCATCGGGCCGGGCACGACCCCGGGTCGCGTCTACCGCGGCCTCAAGATGGCCGGCCACATGGGCGACGAGCGGACCACCGTCAAGAAGGTTCGCGTCGTCCGGGCCGATCCGGAGAAGAACCTCCTGCTCGTCAAGGGATCGCTGCCGGGCCCGCGCGGCTCGCTGATCCTCGTGAAGAAGGCCTGACCGATGCCGCAGACCACATTGTTCGACCGCGCCGGCAAGGACCTCGGCAGCATCGAGCTCAGCGATGAGCTCTTCGCGGCCCCGGTCAATGCCGCCGTGCTCCACCAGGTCGTGACAGCCCAGCTCGCCGGCCGGCGAACCGGCACGCACGACACGAAGACCCGCGGCGAGATCCGTGGCGGCGGCGCCAAGCCGTACCGCCAGAAGGGGACCGGCCGCGCGCGCCAGGGCACGCGCACCGCGCCGCACTACCGTGGCGGCGGGGCCGTGTTCGGCCCGCACCCGCGCTCGTACGAGCAGCGGCTGCCGCGCAAGATGAAGCGGCTGGCGCTCCGCGGCGCGCTGACCGCCAAGTTCGGCGACGAGGCCATCAAGGTCATCGACTCGTTCGGGCTCGACGCGATCCGGACCCGCGACCTCGTCGGGGTCCTCGGTGCGCTGGCGGCGAACGGGCGGGTCCTCGTGGTCGCTCCGGGCCGGGACGAGAAGCTCGAGCTCTCGGCCCGCAACCTGCCCCGCGTCGAGGTGATCCTCGCGGACTCGCTCAACGTCGTGGACCTGCTCAAGGCCGACGTCGTGCTGATCGAGCAGCCGGCCCTCGCGCGCATGGAGACGATCTACGCCGGCAACGGTGGCGTCGCCGCGAAGCACGAGCAGGAGGTGCCCGCGTGACCGTGCTCACCGCGCCCGAGATCATCCTGCGCCCGGTCATCAGCGAGAAGACGATCGACGAGTCGGGTCGCGGGAAGTACACCTTCGCCGTCCACGACAAGGCCAACAAGATCCAGATCAAGGCGGCCGTCGAGGAGCTCTACAAGCAGGAGAAGGTGACCGTCGTCGCCGTCAACGTCCTGACCACCAAGGCCAAGGAGAAGCGTCGCGGAACGAAGCGTGGTCGGATCACCGGCTACACGACGCCGTGGCGCAAGGCCATCGTGACGCTGGCCCCCGGCCAGAAGATCGAGTTCTTCGAGGGGGTCTGATCATGCCGCTTCGCAGCTACAAGGCCACCTCGCCGGGGCTCCGGCAGATGACTCGCTCGACCTTCGAGGAGATCACCACCCGCGAGCCGCACAAGCCGCTGCTCGAGCCACAGATCCGTGGCTCCGGGCGCAACAACGCGGGCCGCATCTCCGTTCGCCACCGTGGCGGCGGCGAGAAGCAGCACTACCGCCGGATCGACTTCAAGCGGGACAAGTTCGACGTCCCCGCCCGCGTGGCGACGATCGAGTACGACCCGAATCGCTCCGCGCGGATCGGGCTCCTGCACTACCGCGACGGCGAGAAGCGCTACATGCTCCTGCCCCACGGGCTCAAGGTCGGTGACGTCGTCGTCGCCGGACCGGGCGCCGAGGCGCGGGTCGGCAATGCGCTGCCGATCGCGAACATCCCGCTCGGCACGACCATCCACAACATCGAGCTCATCCCGGGCAAGGGCGGCCAGATCGTCCGCTCCGCGGGGGTGAGCGCCCAGCTCCTGGCCAAGGAGGGCGAGTACGCCCAGGTCCGGCTGCCGTCCGGCGAGGTTCGCCGGATCAGCATCCGGTGCATGGCCACGGTGGGCCAGGTCAGCAATCTCGATCACGAGAACCAGAACCTCGGCAAGGCCGGTCGTGCCCGCCACATGGGCCAGCGGCCCGAGGTTCGCGGTGTCGTCATGAACCCCCGCGACCATCCGCATGGCGGTGGTGAGGGCAAGTCCCCGACCGGGATGCCGCCCAAGACCCCGTGGGGCAAGCCGGCAATGGGCTATCGGACCCGGCGGTCGAAGACCACCGGCCGCCTGATCGTCCGTTCGCGGCGCCGGAAGTAGCGGGAGGAGGAGTAGATGTCCCGTTCAGTCAAGAAGGGCCCCTTCATCGAGTCCCGCCTGCTCGGCCGGATCGAGGGGATGAACAAGCGCAACGAGAAGAAGGTCATCAAGACCTGGTCCCGTGCGTCGGTCATCTTCCCGACGTTCATCGGGCATACGGTCGCCGTCTACAACGGCAAGAAGCACATCCCGGTCTACGTGACCGAGAACATGGTCGGCCACCGGCTCGGCGAGTTCTCGCCCACCCGCAACTACCGCGGGCACGGCAAGCACACCGACCGATCGACGGCGCTGAAGTAGGCCGATGATGCGCGTTTCCGCCACCGCCAGGTACCTCCGCGGCTCGACCCGCAAGGCCCGACTCGTCACGACGGCGATCAAGGGCAAGAAGGTCGAGGAGGCCGCTGCGCTCCTGCGGTTCATGCCGCAGAACGCGGCCAAGGACGTCGCCCGCGTGCTCAAGAGCGCGACGGCGAACGCCGAGAACAACCACAACCTCTCCGCCGATGACCTGGTCATCGTCGACGCGGTCGCGGACGAGGGCCCCACGATCAAGCGGTATCGGCCGCGCGCGCAGGGTCGGGCGTTCCCGATCCACAAGGGCATGACCCACATCACCATCACCGTCGCGGACCAGGAGGCCTGACATGGGACACAAGGTCCATCCGTACGGCTTCCGACTCGGTGTCTCACGCACCTGGACCGCGAAGTGGTACGCGGATGACAAGGAATACACCGCCTCCCTCCAGGAGGACATCACGATCCGCACGCTCATCGCCAAGCGGCTGGCCAACGCCAGCGTCAGCGGCGTCGAGGTCGAGCGCGGCATCAACCACGTCACGGTCACGATCCACACGGCCAAGCCCGGGATCGTCATCGGCAAGGGCGGGGCGAACGTGGAGGTCCTGCGCCAGCAGATCGGTGCGCTCACGAAGCGCAAGGTCAAGCTGGAGATCAAGGAGATCCGCCAGCCCGAGCTCGACGCGTACCTCGTGGCGATGAACATCGCGGGCCAGCTCAGCCGCCGCATCGCGTTCAAGAAGGCGATGAAGCAGGCGATCCAGCGTTCGATGAAGGCCGGGGCGAAGGGCGTCAAGATCGCCGTCGCGGGCCGCCTCGGTGGCTCGGAGATGGGCCGCCGCGAGTGGGACAAGGAAGGCCGCATCCCGCTCGGCACGCTGCGTGCCGACATCAGCTACGGCCAGGTCCACGCGCACACCACCTACGGGCGCATCGGCGTCAAGGTCTGGATCTACCGCGGTGACGTCGCGCAGGAGCCGATCCGTCGGCCCGAGCTCGGCGTGCCGGCCCAGGCTCCGGCCGGGCAGGGGGTCTAGCCGATGCTGATGCCCAAGCGCGTCAAGCACCGCAAGGTGATGCGTGGTCGCATGTCCGGCCTCGCCAAGGGTGGCCACAGCGTCGCCTTCGGGGAGTACGGGCTCGCCACGCAGGAGCCGGCCTGGATCACGAGCCGCCAGATCGAGGCGGCCCGGCGTGCCATGACCCGATCGGTCAAGCGCGGCGGCAAGATCTGGATCCGCGTCTTCCCCGACAAGCCGGCGACCAAGAAGCCGGCCGAGACCCGGATGGGTTCCGGCAAGGGCGCCCCCGACCACTGGGTCGCGGTCGTCAAGCCGGGTCGCATCCTCTTCGAGATGGCCGGGGTTGGCCACGCAGAGGCGATCGAGGCCATGCGCCTTGCCAGCCACAAGCTGCCGGTGCAGACCCGCGTCGTCGTTCGTGAAGGCAGCAAGGAGGCGAGCTGATGGACATCGACAAGGTCCGGACGCTCTCCGATACGGAGCTCGACCAGGCGCTGATCGATGCGAAGCAGGACCTCTGGCAGGCCCGCTTCGCCCTCTCGACGCGCCAGCTCAAGGACTACAGCTCGATCCCCAGGACGCGACAGACGATCGCGCGGATCCTGACCGTGCAGCGCGAGCGCAAGCTCCGCCAGCCGGCGTGAGGGAGATCACGCGATGACAGGAGCCAACACACAGGTGCAGGGCAAGCGGAAGACCAAGGTCGGCCGCGTGGTCAGCGACAAGATGGACAAGACGATCGTCGTGTCCGTCGAGCGGCTGGCGCGCCACCGGCTGTACAAGCGGGTCATCCGCTTGAGCACGAAGTTCAAGGCGCACGACGAGGCGAATGAGGCCCACACGGGTGACACCGTCCTCATCGAGGAATCGCGTCCCCTGTCGGCGACGAAGCGTTGGCGGCTGCTCGCCGTCATTCAGCGCGCCGGCGACCACGGGCTCCCCGGGGAGGCCGTGGTGAGCGAGGAGGCCGCGACGTCGGAGGCGATCCACGCCGCCGCGCACCCCGGCCGTCGCTCGGCCGACGATGCCGCTGAGACCGCCAGCGCGGACGAGTCCGAGGCAGGAGTCGACGCGTGATCCAGCCCCAGACACGTCTCAAGGTCGCGGACAACACCGGCGCGCGCACGATCCAGTGCATCCGCGTCATGGGTCGTTCGCAGAAGACCGTCGCGGGCGTGGGTGACGTGATCGTCGCCAGCGTCAAGCAGGCGATCCCGAACGCCGCCGTCAAGAAGGGCGACGTGGTTCGTGCCGTCATCGTGCGAACGAACAAGGAATACGGCCGCGCCGACGGCAGCTACATCCGATTCGACGAGAACGCAGCAGTGCTCATCAACAACCAGGGGAACCCGCGCGGCACCCGGATCTTCGGGCCGGTGGCGCGCGAGCTCCGTGACCGCAACTACATGAAGATCGTGTCGCTCGCGCCGGAGGTGCTGTGATGGCCGTCCGAAACGCCCCGACGCGTGGCACGAAGGTGCCCGAGATCAAGAAGGGCGACAAGGTCGTCGTGCTCTCCGGCAAGGACGCCGGCAAGCGCGGCACGGTCGAGCGGATCGTCCGCCAGGCCGCTTCGCCGTCCGGGACGCGCAGCGCGTTCCGGCGGACGTCCACCGCGGGCGGCGTGAAGGTCGTCGTCGAGGGCCTGAACCTCGCGAAGCGCCACACGAAGCCGCGCCAGTCGGCCGGCACCACCGATCGCATGCCGAAGGTCCAGCAGGGCGGCATCTTCGAGATCGCCCAGCCGCTGCCGATCGGCCGCGTGATGGTGGTCTGCCCCAACTGCGACAAGCCGACGCGGGTTGGTCACACGACCCTCGACAACGGCCGGCGCGTGCGTGTCTGCCGCCACTGCAACGAGCAGCTGGAGGTGAAGGCATGACGAGCCGGCTGCACGAGCGCTATCGGGGCGAAGTCGTCCCTGCGCTCACCAAGCAGTTCGAATACGCCAACGCGAACCAGGTGCCACGCGTCTCCAAGATCGTCGTGAACATCGGGCTCGGCGAGGCGCTCAGCAACTCGAAGGCGCTCGATGCGGCGCTCGGCGACCTGACCACGATCACCGGGCAGAAGCCCATCGTGACGAAGGCCAAGCGCTCGATCGCCCAGTTCCGCCTGCGGACGGGCAACACCATCGGGGCCAAGGTCACCCTCCGTGGCGAGCGGATGTGGGACTTCCTCGACCGGCTGACGACGCTGGCACTGCCGCGGATCCGTGACTTCCGGGGCGTTCCCGGCAAGTCGTTCGACGGCCGGGGCAACTATTCGCTCGGTCTGCGGGAGCAACTCGCGTTCCCGGAGATCGACTACGACAAGGTGGACCGTCTCCGCGGGCTGGAGATCAGCATCGTGACGACGGCGAAGACCGACGAGGAGAGCAGGAAGCTGCTCGAGCTCCTCGGCATGCCCTTCGCCTCGTAGGCGCGGGGAGGGAGAACCATGGCCAAGAAGTCGATGATCGCCAAGGCGAAGCGTCCCTCGAAGCACAAGGTGCAGGCGTATCACCGCTGCACGGTGTGCGGGCGGCCGCGCGCCTTCATGCGGCGATTCGCCCTGTGCCGGATCTGCTTCCGGGAGCGTGCGCTCCTGGGCGAGCTGCCCGGCGTGACGAAGTCGAGCTGGTAGGACACCGATGAACATCTCCGACCCGATTGCGGACATGCTCACGCGCGTTCGGAACGCCTCGCGGGCACGCCACACCGAAGTGGTCGTGCCGGCGTCGCGGACGAAGCGCGAGATCGCCCGCATCCTCAAGGACGAGGGCTTCATCGCCGACGTCAGCGAGGAGCAGGATGGGACCGCCGCGGTCCTCCGCCTGCACCTCAAGTACGTCGACGGGAAGGTCCCCGTCGTCTCGGGACTCAAGCGGATCAGCAAGCCGGGCCTGCGTGTTACGCGGGCAAGACCGACATTCCGCGCGTCCTGGGCGGCCTGGGCATCGTCATCGTCAGCACCAGCCAGGGGATCATGACCGGTCAGCAGGCGCGCAAGGCGCAGCTGGGCGGCGAAGTCCTCGCGTACGTCTGGTAGGCGGGACACATGTCGCGTATCGGTCGCCTTCCCATCACCGTCCCGTCGGGTGTCGACGTGACGATCGACGGGCGCATGCTGACGGTCAAGGGGCCCAGGGGCACCCTGAGCCGGGAGCTGCATCCGGACATCTCGGTCAACCGCGAGGACGACAAGCTCGTCGTCACCCGGCCGACCGAGCAGAAGACCCACAAGCAGCTGCACGGGCTGACCCGGACCCTCGTGAACAACATGGTCGTCGGCGTGACCGACGGCTATCGCAAGGGTCTCGAGATCACCGGTGTCGGCTATCGCGCCGCCAAGGTCGGGGAGAAGCTCCAGCTCAACCTGGGCTACAGCCACCCGATCGAGATCGTGCCGCCGAGCGGTATCAGCTTCGAGGTCGAGAACCCCACGCGCCTCGCGATCGTGGGCATCGACAAGGAGCTCGTCGGCCAGGTGGCCGCGCAGGTCCGCTCGACCCGCAAGCCCGAGCCGTACAAGGGCAAGGGCGTGAAGTACGCGGGCGAGTACATCCGTCGCAAGGCGGGCAAGGCCGGCAAGATCGGCGGCAAGAAGTAACCACGAGGAACGAGGAACCACGATGACGCAGGTCGCCACCCGCGGCGCCGCACGACGCAAGCGCCACGAGCGAATCCGCCTTCACCTGGCGGGGACGCCCGAGCGGCCGCGGCTTGCCGTGTTCCGCAGTCTCAACCACATCTACGCGCAGGTCATCGACGATGCGACCGGACGGACGCTCGCCGCGGCCTCGACCGTCGAGAAGGAGCTCAAGGGCTCCACCTCGACCAAGACGGACGAGGCGGCCACCGTCGGCCGCCTGCTGGCCGAGCGCGCAAAGGCCGCGGGCGTGGAGCGCGTGGTCTTCGATCGAGCCGGGTTCCGGTATCACGGGCGGATCAAGTCGCTCGCCGAAGCCGCCCGCGAAGCCGGCCTCGACTTCTGATCGGAGGAAGGCACCATGGCACGTCTTGACCCCAACAAGTTCGCGCTCGAGGAGCGCGTGGTCCAGATCAACCGCGTGGCGAAGGTCGTCAAGGGCGGTCGTCGGTTCAGCTTCAGCGCGGTCGTCGTCGTCGGCGACGGCGCAGGCACCGTCGGCGCCGGGCTGGGCAAGGCCGGCGAGGTCCCCGAGGCCATCCGCAAGGGCGTCGAGGACGCGAAGAAGAACCTGATTCGCATCCCGATGGTCGGCACGACGATCCCGCACGAGATCAACGTCCAGTTCAGCGCCAGCCGGGTGATGCTCAAGCCGGCCTCGCAGGGCACCGGCGTCATCGCCGGCGGCTCTGTGCGGGCGGTCGTCGAGGCGGCCGGGATCCACGACATCCTGGCCAAGATCTACGGCTCCACCAACCCGGTGAACGTGACCCGCGCCACGATCGAGGCGCTTCGCGGCCTGCACTCGGCCGAGGAGCTCGGTGCCCGGCGCGGCGTCAAGCTCGTCAGCCGGATCCCGGGTCAGCCCGTCTCGGGCGCGGAGGCCGGCAATGGCCGGTAAGCTCCGCGTCACGCAGGTCCGCAGCACGATCAGCCACATCGCCCGCAACCGGGCCACCGTGCGCGCGCTCGGGCTCAAGGGCATCGGCAGCACCGTCGAGGTCACCGACAACGACGCCACCCGCGGCATGGTCCGCCAGGTGCGCTTCCTCGTGACCGTCGAGGAGGTTGCCGAGTCCGGTTCCGATTCCCAGGAGAACCGATGAAGCTGCATGATCTCCGCCCCGCGGCGGGCTCGAAGACGGAACGCACCCGGGTCGGTCGCGGCATCGCGGCCGGCAAGGGCAAGACGGCCGGCCGTGGCACCAAGGGCCAGAAGGCACGGGCCGGTGGCTCGATCCCGCCCTGGTTCGAGGGTGGCCAGACGCCACTCCACATGCGGATCCCGAAGCTGCGCGGCTTCAAGAACCGCTTCAAGGTGGTGTACGAGGTCGTGAACGTCGGCGCCATCGCGGCCGCCGCCGAGCGTGGCGCGTTCCAGAGCGAGCACACGGCCGGTGCGAAGGGCTCGACTGCGCCCGCGACGGTCAACCAGGATCTCCTGCGCGCCGTTGGCCTCGTCCGATCGATCAACAAGCCGCTCAAGATCCTTGGCACGGGCGAGCTCTCGACGCCGCTCTTCGTCGTCGCCGACGCCTTCACGGCATCGGCACGCCAGAAGATCGAGGCCGCGGGTGGCACCGTGAACATCCTCGAGGTCCCGGCCACGCCGCTTGCGGCGCTCGGCGTCGAGGATGGCGGCAAGGAGCCGCGGGAGCCACGCCAGCGACGAACAGCCGCCGGCCGTGCAGCGCAGGAGCGTGACGCAAGCGCTCGGGCAACGCGCGAAAGCGACGCGGCCGAGCGAGCGGCCACCGCCAGCCCGGCTGCGGCCGGCACGGCAAGCCGTGCCGAGAAGAGCGCCAGGGCCGACCGGGCCGAGACAGCCGTCACTGACGCGGCGACGGAGGCCGGCGTGACAGATACCACAGAAGCAGCACGCTCCGACGCGACGACGACGTCCGACGAGCCGGTCGAGGCCGAGACGCCCGCCGGCGACGACGCCTGACGCCGTGTTCGATTCGATCCTCAACGCGTTCCGTGCGCCGGACATCCGGCGCCGGATTCTCTACGTCCTCGGGATCCTCATCGTCTTCCGGTTCCTGGCCGCGGTGCCGGTCCCGGGCATCGATCGTGAGCAGCTGAGCCAGTTCCTCGGGGGGAACCCCATCTTTGGCCTGCTGAACCTGTTCTCGGGCGGTGGCCTGTCGAGCCTCTCGATCGTCGCGCTGGGCATGAATCCGTACATCAACGCCTCGATCATCATGCAGCTCATGAGCGGCGTGATCCCGTCGCTCCAGGCGCTGAGCCGGGAAGGGGAGTACGGCCGGAACAAGATCAACCAGTACACCCGCTACCTGACGGTCCCGCTCGCGCTGCTCCAGGGCTACGGCTTCCTGGCCCTGCTCAACGGCAATCAGGTGCTGACCGGCACCTTCGACCTCGGCAGCTTCGAGACCGTCACCCAGATCGTGACCCTGACAGCCGGTGCGATCGCGCTGATGTGGCTCGGCGAGCTGATCACCGAGAAGGGGATCGGCAACGGCATCAGCTTCATCATCTTTGCCGGCATCGTGAGCCAGGCGCCAGGCGCTCTCTCGGGGTTCATCGCGAACCCGGACCTCGCCGCATTCGTCGCGTTCGCGCTCGTCGCGATCGCCGCCGTGGCCGTGATCATCTACATCCAGGAAGGGCAGCGCCGGATCCCGATCCAGTACGCCAGCCGTGTCCGCGGTAGACGCATGTACCAGGGCGGCGCCACGTTCCTGCCGCTGCGGGTCAACCAGGCGGGCGTGATCCCGATCATCTTCGCGATCAGCATCCTGCTGTTCCCGCAGCAGATCGCCTCGTACTTCACGGGCTCGAACGTCGACATCGTGCGCGACATCGCGAACGGCATCGTCACGTTCTTCAACCCGAACTCGTTCCTGTACATCCTGCTGTACTTCCTGCTCGTCGTCGGCTTCACGTACTTCTACACGGCGTTCACGTTCAAGCCCGACGAGACGGCGGAGCAGCTGCGCAAGAACGGCGGCTTCATCCCCGGCATCCGGCCGGGTCGCCCGACGCAGGACTACCTTGCCCGGGTCGTCACCCGGATCACCTTCGCCGGCGCCATGTTCCTCGCCCTCGTGGCGGTGGCACCGCAGGCGGTCGGCGCGGTCATCCCGGCCCTCGCGACCCTCGGCCTCGGCGGCACGAGCCTGCTCATCGTCGTGTCCGTCGTGGTCGAGACGATGAAGCAGATCGAAGCCCAGCTCATGATGCGCAACTACGAGGGTTTCATCCGATGAGAACGGCGGCGGCCATCGCGGCCGATGCGGGCGTTGTCGCCTCCGCGCGCGCCCTCACGCACCTGCGGGTGCGCTCGGTTGCGTGCTCGGCTCCGCCTTCGCCTCGACTCGCCATGGACGCCGATTCTCGGTTCGCGAGGTTTGGCGGCTCCCGTTTTCGTCCGATCGGCCTGCTCTGCCCCGTCCTCGTTCCAGGCGGCGCCTCCCTCAGCTCATGACGGTCGTCGTCCTGCTGGGCGCCCCGGGTGCCGGCAAGGGGACCCAGGCACCCGTGCTCGCGCGTCAACTTGACGTCCCGGTGCTCGCGTCGGGCGATTTGCTGCGCGCGGCCGTCACGGCCGGGACGCCGCTCGGGCGTGAGGCCGACCGCTACATGAGCCGCGGCCAGCTCGTCCCCGACGAGACGATCGTGCGGATCTTCCTGGCACAGCTCAAGGGCGCCGATTCGAGCGCCGGGGCCATCCTCGATGGCTTCCCGCGCACGCGCGCGCAGGCAGAGGCGCTGGACCGCGCCCTTGCCGAGGTCGGCGACCGCGTCGATCACGCGCTCTTCGTCGACGTCCCGATCGAGGATCTCGTGGAGCGGATGGCGAGCCGGCGGATCTGCGCCGCAAACGGGCACGTCTACAACATCGCCACGAACCCACCCGCCCTCCCCGACGTGTGCGATCTCGACGGCTCGCCGCTCGTCCAGCGACCGGACGATCAGGAGGGGACGGTCCGCGCGCGCATGGCCCAGCAGGTGCCGCCGCTCAAGGAGGTGCTCGAGCACTACCGGACTGCCGGGATCCTGCGCACGGTCGACGGCACGCAGGCAATCGACACCGTCAGCGAGTCGCTTCTCGCCACGCTCGCCGCGCACGCCGCCGAGTCGGTGGCGGCGCCGCTGCGCTGGGACGGGGGAGCGGCCTGATGGTCACCCGGAAGTCGCGCAGCGAGATCGACCGGATGCGTCGGGCCGGCGCGGTGGTGGCCGAGGTGCTGGACCTCGTCGCGGCCGAGCTCAAGCCGGGCGTCTCGACGGCGCACCTCGACGAGATCGCCATGGCCCACATTCAGGGTGCCCGCGCCACGCCGTCCTTTCTCAACTACCCGGGGATCAATCCGCGGCGGCCGTTCCCCGGCAGCATCTGCGTGTCGATCGACGACGAGATCGTGCACGGCATCCCCGGCGAGCGGACGTTGCGTGCCGGGCAGGTCGTGTCGATCGACGCCGGTGCCATCGTCGAGGGCTGGCACGGTGACTCGGCGCGCACCTTCTACGTGGGCGACCCGCCACCCGAGGTCGCGGCGCTCATCGAGACGACCCGTGCCGCGATGATGGCCGGCATCGCGGCCGCGGTCCCAGGCAACGCGATCGGCGACATCTCGGCGGCGGTCGAGGATCTTGCGGCCCCGAGGGGCTACGGGATCATCCGCCAGTTCGTCGGCCACGGGATCGGGACCGCGATGCACGAGGACCCGCAGGTCCCCAACTACCGGACGGGGCGCAAGGGCCTCCGGCTCGAGCCGGGGATCTGTCTCGCGATCGAGCCGATGTTCACCCTGGGCGGCCACGAGACCCGGATCCTGCCCGACGACTGGACCGTCGTCACGAAGGACGGCTCGCTCGCGGCGCACTGGGAGCACTCCATCGCGGTGACCGAGTCCGGACCCCTGATTCTCACCGCCGCCTGAGGGCGGGTTTGCCCGAATCGGGCGATCTTTGATATGCTGCGCGTTCGTGTGTCGGTCCATGCCGGACCGGCACAAACCATGAGAAAGGGAAGCACACAGCCTGTGGCCAAGCGAGACGCGATTGAAGTCGAGGGAACGGTCATCGAGCCGCTGCCCAACACGATGTTCGCGATCGAGCTGGAGAACGGCCACCGGGTGCTCGCCCACATCAGCGGCAAGCTTCGGATGAACTTCATCCGGATCCTGCCCGGTGACCGGGTCCGCGTCGAGCTTTCGCCGTACGACCTGACCCGCGGCCGGATCACCTACCGCCTCAAGTAATCGATCGAGGACCCGTTTGAAAGTCAGAGCCTCCGTCAAGGCGCGCTGCGACAACTGCAAGGTCATCCGTCGCCACGGCACCGTGATGGTCATCTGCACCAATCCGAAGCACAAGCAGCGGCAGGGATAACCGATGGCCCGAATTGCCGGTGTCGACATCCCGCGCGAGAAGCGCGTCGAGGTCGCCCTCACCTACGTCTACGGGCTCGGTCTGCCGACCAGCCAGAAGATCCTGGCGCAGACCAACGTCAACCCGGACACCCGGGTGCGGGACCTGACGGAAGAGCAGGTCAACCGGCTGCGCGAGCTCATCGACCGACGCTACAAGGTCGAGGGTGATCTCCGCCGCGAGGTCGCGCTCAACATCAAGCGCCTGATCGAGATCGGGTCGTACCGGGGCCTGCGGCACCGCCGCAACCTCCCCGTCCGCGGCCAGCGAACCAAGACCAATGCGCGTCAGCGACGCGGTCCGAAGAAGACCGTCGGCGTCCGGCGCAAGAAGTAGAGGCGACGACACGGCATGGCGGAACGCAAGCGCGCGGTCAAGCAGCGCCGCAAGGAACGGAAGAACGTCCCCCAGGGGCACGTCCACATCCAGGCGACGTTCAACAACACCCACATCACGATCACGGACCTGTCCGGTGCGGTGGTGAGCTGGGGCTCTGCCGGCACGGCCGGCTTCAAGGGCTCCCGCAAGAGCACCCCGTACGCAGCTGCGCTCTCCGCTGACGGCGCCGCCAAGCGCGCGATGGAGCACGGCATGCGCCAGGTCGAGGTCTATGTGAAGGGACCGGGCGCGGGTCGCGAGCAGGCCATCCGGTCGCTCCAGGCCGCCGGCCTCGAGGTCAGCGCCATCACCGACGTCACGCCAATCCCGCACAACGGCTGCCGCCCGCCCAAGCGGCGTCGAGTCTGAGCCGAGTCAGGAGCACATGGCCCGTTACACCGAATCCGTCTGTCGCCTCTGCCGTCGGGAGGGAGCAAAGCTCTTCCTGAAGGGCACGCGCTGCTATACGAAGAAGTGCTCGTTCGAGCGTCGCCCGAGCCCTCCGGGGCAGCACGGCGTCCGCCGCCGCAAGGTCGGTGAGTTCGGCCTGCAGCTGCGCGAGAAGCAGAAGATCCGCAAGACCTACGGTGTGCTCGAGCGCCAGTTCCGGAACTACTTCCGCGAGGCGCAGACCCACCAGGGCGTCACCGGTGAGTGGCTGCTTCGCTACCTCGAGCTGCGCCTCGACAACGCCGTGTACCGGATGGGCCTTGCCTCGTCCCGACCGCAGGCGCGCCAGCTCGTGGGGCACGGTCACTTCGCTGTCAACGGCCGCCCGACGAACATCTCGTCCTACCAGCTGAAGCCGGGCGACCGGGTCGAGGTCCGCGAGTCCCGTCGCGGTCGCGAGCCGTTCAAGCTCGCCAAGGAGACGCTCCGCAGCCACCAGGCGCCGGAATGGCTCTCGGTCGACGCCGCAACCCTGTCCGGCACCATCGGCGCTTCGCCCGCCCGCGACCAGATGCCGCTCGACTTCAACGAGCAGCTCGTGGTCGAGTACTACTCGAGGTAACCCACCACCCATGATCGAACTCGAGACCCCGCAGATCGAGCCCGTCGAGGAAGCCGGCACGTACGCGAAGTACGAGGCAGGCCCCCTCCAGGCCGGCTACGGCGTCACCCTCGGCAACGCCATCCGGCGTGTGCTCCTCTCGTCGCTCGAAGGAGCGGCCGTCACGAGCATCCAGATCCGTGACGTCTACCAGGAGTTCTCGACGATCCCGGGCGTCAAGGAAGACGTCACGCAGATCGTCCTGAACGTCAAGAAGCTTCGTCTCAAGAGCTTCGCGAGCCATCCCGTCCAGCTCCGCCTCATCAAGAGCGGCGCGGGCGCGGTCACGGCCGCGGACATCGCTGAGTCGGCCGACGTCGAGATCGTCAATCCGGACCTCGTCCTCATGACGCTCGATACCGACGACGTGACGATCGAGATGGACCTGACCGTCGAGAAGGGCGTCGGCTATCTCGGTGCCGAGCGGGCCGAGGCCCTGCCCATCGGCGTCATCGCGGTCGACGCGATCTTCACCCCGTGTCGCAAGGTCAACTACTGGGTCGAGAGCATGCGGGTCGGTCAGATGACCAACTACGACAAGCTCACGATCGAGATCGAGACCGACGGAACCATCGGACCGGAGGAGGCGCTCAGCCGCGCGGCCGAGATCCTCGTCAACCAGTTCCGCCCGTTCGTGACGATCGGCGTCGCCGCCAGCCAGCCCGCCCAGGCGCCCGGCGTTGCGGCCCTGCCGCCGAACATGCTCGACATGCCCATCGAGGAGCTCGACCTCCCGATGCGCGCCTACAACTCGCTCAAGCGCAACAACATCGTCAAGGTGGGGCAGCTGCTCCAGCTCAAGGACGATGACCTCCTGCGCATGCGCAACTTCGGCAAGAAGTCCCTCGACGAGATGAAGGAGCGGCTGCGCATGCGCGGCTTCATCGTCCCCGAGACGGAGTCCGACGGTCTCGATCTCGACGGCGACGAGCCGTTCGAGGACGAGGACGAGTCGGAGGAGTAGCCCGATGCCGCATCGGATCGGCGGGCGCAAGCTCAGCCGGAAGCAGGGGCCGCGGCTGGCGCTGTACAAGAACCTGGCCGTGTCCGTGATCCGCTACGAGAAGGTGAAGACGACCGAGGCGAAGGCCAAGGAGATCAGCAGCCGGGTCGAGCAGGTGATCACGCTCGCGAAGCGCGGTGACCTCGCCGCCCGGCGGGCCGTCGTGGCGCAGTTTCCAAACGAGCCGCTCGTCATCGACAAGCTGTTCGACGAGATCGCGCCCAAGTACGCCGACCGGAGCTCGGGCTTCACCCGGATCGTGAAGATCGGCCAGCGCCGCGGTGACGCGGCCGAGATCGTCCAGATCGAACTGGTCTAACAGGTACCCGAGAGGGTGCCCCTGTGCGCTACCGGGCACGGGTCGAATACGACGGAACGGACTTCGATGGCTTCCAGGTGAACCCTGGACGCCGGACGGTCCAGGGGGTTCTCGAAGATGCGCTGGTTCGTCTCAACGGTGGGACGGCACAGCGGATCGACGGGGCCGGCCGGACGGACGCCGGCGTGCATGCCACCGGACAGGTGATCACCTTCACCTACGAGGGGCGGCTCGCCACGACAGATCTGGCACGGGCATTCGACTCGGTCCTTCCCGGCGACGTCTCCCTCAGCGACGTTCGATCGGCACCGGACGGGTTCCACCCCCGCTTCGCGGCGCGATACCGGGAGTATCGCTACACCGTCTGGAACGGGCCGCGGAGCCCGCTCCGCGAGCGCACGGCGCTCGGGGTGCGGGTCCCGCTCGACACCGCCGCGATGGCACGGGCCGGGCTGGTCCTCGAGGGCCGGCACGACTTCAGTCCATTCGGGGCGACGGACCGCTCACCGGTCCGGACCGTGCAGATGGTCCGGGTCCGGCGGGACGGACGGACCGTGACGATCGACGTCAGGGCCGATTCGTTCCTGCGGGGCATGGTCCGCCGCATGGTGGCCGTCCTCCTGGAGGTCGGTGCAGGAAACATGGATGACGCAGCGGTCCGGGCGGCACTTGCCGGTCCCGGTCCGGCCCTCGACGGGGCAGCCGCCCCGGCCAGGGGATTGTGTCTCCGGCGTGTCGGCTTCGGCCCGCGACGGGAACAAGCGAACGGAGAACGCGAGGAACGATGAACGCGAAGACCATAGCGGTCCGAGAGGCCGACATCGAGCGACGCTGGTACGTCGTGGACGCGGCGGACGAGACGCTCGGCCGGCTTGCCTCGCGCATCGCGCACGTCCTCGAGGGCAAGCACAAGCCCACGTACAGCCCGAACCTCGATTCGGGTGACCACGTCATCGTGCTGAACGCGTCGCGCATCACCGTGACGAGCAACAAGCTCGAAACCAAGCTGTACCACCGCCACAGCGGCTATCCCCAGGGCTTCAAGCAGGAGACCCTCGGGCACCTGCTCGAGCGCCGACCCGAGGAGGTCATCCGGCGGGCCGTGAAGGGCATGCTGCCGCACAACCGGCTGGGCACCCAGCAGCTGCGCAAGCTCAAGGTGTATGCCGGCTCCGATCACCCGCATCAGGCCCAGCGGCCTGAGCCGCTCGCCTGACGAGGAGCACCTGACCCATGATCACTCCAGCGTTCTACTCCGGGACCGGCCGCCGCAAGACGGCGATCGCCCGCGTGCGGCTCCTGCCGGGCGAGGGTGAGATCGTCGTGAACGGACGCTCGCTCGATGAGCACTTCGGCAACGCGATCAACGAGGTCGACCTCCGCATGCCGTTCCGCGTCACCGGGACCGAGGGTCGCTTCAACGCGATGATCAAGGTCGAGGGTGGCGGCGTGACCGGCCAGGCCGGGGCCATCCGCCACGGGATCGCCCGCGCGCTGCTCGAGCTCGATCCCGAAGGGCATCGGCTGTCGCTGCGCCAGGCCGGCTTCCTCACCCGCGATCCGCGGATGAAGGAGCGCAAGAAGTACGGGCTCAAGCGCGCCCGCAAGGCCCCCCAGTACACCAAGCGGTAGTCGCGGCCGACCGAACGTCCAGGGCCGCGTTGCGGCCCTGCGCGCCTTGCTCACGCACCTGCGGGTGCGCTCGCTCCGGTGCTCGGGACCGCGCCTTCCCCTGAACGCCCGGATCGGCCGCTCCGGTCCTGAGGCAATTTCCGGGCGTTGCCCCCTGCGCTCCTTGCTGACGCAGGTGCGGCTGCGCTCGTTCGGGTGCTCGGTCGCGCCTTCGCCTGAATGACGCTTCGAGCACTACCGGGGCGAGGCCGCACCCGGCCGTCCTTTCACCCCATGCACATAGCGGCGGACGTGTGAGGGTCTTGACCGCATTTCTCGTGCGTTTCGTGCACGAGGTGCACGGAGTGGCGAGTCGTTCGTCGATCCTGCACGGGATGCACGGAATCGGCTCCTCCGCGGCCTTCGGGGTGCGGTATGTGCATGTGATGCACGGCCAGGTCGAGCTTGTGCATGGGGGGCACGCAGTTGACGAGGGTGCCGTCGGCCGTCGGGCGTTGTCGGCGAGGACCGGGAGCTGCAACGTGGGAGCCGCCTCGAACGCGGTTCCTGCTTCGGCACAGCTGGTCGGCCGCTAGCATGTGCCCATGAGCGTTGCGGAGGAGGCGGTCCCGTCACTCGTCGGGCGTGACCTGCTCAGCGTGTCGGACCTGTCGGTCGCCGAGGTGGAGCGTGTCTTCGCGACCGCAGCGGCGCTCAAGGACGAGTTCCGGGCAACACGACGGCACGCAAGCCCGCCGCTCACGGGTCGGACGCTCGCGATGCTCTTCCAGCGGCCCAGCCTTCGGACCCGAGTGACCTTCGAGGCCGGCATGAGCCAGCTCGGTGGCCATGCCATCTACCTGACCCACGAGACGGTGCTCGGGGCCCGCGAGAGTGTCCGCGACGTGGCCCAGAACCTCGAGCGGTTCGTGGACGGCATCGTCGCTCGCACGGGGCCGCACGAGATCGTGGTGGAGCTCGCGGCGCAGGCCGACATCCCCGTCATCAACGGCCTGACGATCCGCGAGCATCCGTGCCAGGCCCTCGCCGACCTGTTCACGATCCGCGAGCGGTTCGGGCGACTCGCCGGGCTCGTCCTCGCCTTCGTCGGGGACGGCAACAACGTCTACCACTCGCTCGCGCTCCTTGGCGCCAGCCTTGGGCTCGAGGTCCGGCTCGCGCACCCCGCGGGCTACGCGCCGAATGGCCGGATCGTCGAGCGTGCCCAGGCCCTCGCCGAAGCGGGTGGGGGACGGCTCGCCTTCACCGAGGACCCCCGGGAAGCGGTCCGTGGTGCGGCCGTCGTCTACACCGACGCGTGGACGTCGATGGGACAGGAGGCACAGGCCGAGGAGCGGCGCGATGCGTTCCGCGGCTACCAGCTGAACGCGGCCCTCCTCGAGGCGGCTGGCCCCGAGGCGGTCGCCATGCACTGCCTCCCGGCACACCGAGAGGAAGAGATCACCTCCGACGTCATGGACGGGCCGCGATCCCTGATCTTCGACCAGTCCGAGAACCGCCTCCACGTGCAGAAGGCGCTGCTCGTCGAGCTGCTCGGGTCGGTCGCATGAGGCCCCGACGCCGCAACAGCAAACCGGCCGCCCGGGACGACTCCCCGAAACCGGCAACGCCGAACGAGCCGTCCGACGAGGCGCCCAACCCCGCCCGGGCACCCGAGCCCGCCCCGCGCACCGAGCCCGGCCGAGCCCGGCGAGCGCACGCTCTACGACCGGTATCGGGACGCGCTGCGCGGCGGCCACCTCGCCGCGTTGCGGGGCAATCGAGCCGTCGCCACCCGGGCCTACCTCGAGGCGGCAGCCCTGCTGCCCGACCGGGCGGCCCCGTACGTCGGTCTGGGCAAGGCCGAGCTCGTCGCCGATCGACCGGCCGATGCCCTCGCCGCGTTCCAGTCCGCGCTCCAGCGGGCGCCCAGTGACACCGGCGCGCTCGAAGGCGCCGCCCGCGCGCTCAGCGTCCTGGACCGACGCGCCGAGGCGGCCGACGTGCTCGATCGGCTCGCGATCACGCTGCTCGAGCACGACCGCCAGGCGGAAGCCCTTGCCACCGTCGAGCGTGCCCTCGACTTCGCGGAATCACGCTGGCGGCGTTCGGCGCTGGAGCGGTTGCGCGCCGAGCAGGGCGCCACCGACAGCTCGTGGCTGGGTGACCTGCCGTCGACCGACCGCGAGCGCATCGCCGCCGGACAGGTGGCAGAGCTATCCCAGGGCCGGGCAGACCCCGTGCCAGTATCGGACGCGCTTCGGCTCATCGCCCAGGACGTCGAGCGCGCGAGTGCCGCCGGGGATGTCCCCGGGCTCCTGCGGGGCGCCCTTGCCCTCGCGCGGCACGATCGGCTCCGCGCGGCCATCGATGCATGCCATGACGCGCTTTCCGTGGCGCCCGCCGACCCCGACGTGCATCGAACCCTCGCAACCGTGTACCGGCGGCGAGGCTGGCAGGGCGCAGCGCAGATCAAGCTGGGGCTGGTGGACCGGCTGCTCGAGGTCGTCGACGACCCGGAGGAGCTCGACCGGCTCGCCGATGCGGCCGAGGATGCGGGTGATGTCGCCGGGATGCTCGCCGTCGTCGATCGACACGCTGGTCGCCGCCGATACGCGACGGCGCTCGAGCTCGGCTTCCGCGCCCTCGCGCGTGCGCCGGCCGATCCGCGCGTCCATCTCGCGATCGCCCGGCTGCATCTCCTCGCCGGGTGGCGACGACGTGCGGTCGAGGAGGTGACGCGACTGGCACGGCTGACCGAGCTGACGGAGGACGCGCAGGGTCGCGAGCTCGTCGCGGCGTTTGTGAACCAGGAGCTGCGGGGTCCGGCGGAGGCCGTCGCGGAAGCGGGCTGAACGGGGCCTTCACGCACCGGCGAGCACGGGTTCGGGCAGTGCCCGATGCTACACTCGCCGCACGATGCAGGAGCTGATCAGGTCGATCGTGGGACAGGTCGGGCTGTCCGCGGTGCTCGACATCGGGATCACGGCTCTCCTCATCTACTGGGTCTTCAGCCTGATCCGGGGCACGCAGGCGGTCCGCCTCGTCGTCGGTGTCAGCGTCCTGATCCTCGTCTACGTCTTTGCCCAGGCGGCCGGCCTGCGGGTCCTGCGCCAGGTCCTGGAGAGTGGCGCGGTCGTCGGCCTCTTCGCGCTCGTCGTGGTGTTCCAGCCGGAGCTCCGACGCGCGCTCGACCGGATCGGACGCGTTGGCTCGTTCTCGTGGATCCACACCGGAGCGGAGGTCCGTGCCGTCGAGCGCGTGGCCGACGAGGTTGCGAAGGCGGCATCGGGTCTCTCGCGGGACGGCTACGGGGCGCTGATCGTCCTCGAACGCGAGACCGGTCTCGAGCAGGTCGCGGAGACCGGGGTGATGGTCCACGGCGACGTGTCGGCGGACCTCCTGCGCACGATCTTCGCCCGGGGCACCTCGCTCCATGACGGGGCGGTGATCATCCGCGAGGACCGGATCCTCGCCGCGGGCGCGCTCCTTCCGCTCGCGGAGACCACGATCCATACCGAACGCTATGGGACGCGCCACCGGGCGGCTCTTGGCATCACCGAATCCACCGACGCGATCGTCGTCGTCGTCTCGGAAGAGAACGGCCAGGTCAGCCTCGTCGAGCGCGCCCGGATCGTCCGCAATCTCAACGAGCCGCAGCTCGCACGGGCCATCCGTGCGCTCCTCGACCCGACGTCTGGCCGGGGCACCTTCGGGACGCGTGGTCGGGGCGGTCCCGGGAACCGCGCGCCACGGCTCGCCGAGCTCGGCCGGATGGTGAGCCGGCGTCCTGACCGGCGCACCGAGGAGGAATCCGCGGCTGCCGCGGCGCAGGTTCAGCAGTGAACCGGTTCCTCGCGATCGTCGTCCACAACTGGCCGCTCAAGCTGGCGGCGGTCGGCCTCGCCACCCTTCTCTACGGCGGGCTGATCCTGTCGCAGGACACGCAGACCTTTCCGGGGCCGATCCCGATCACCCAGGAGAACCCGCCGGCCAACATGTTCATCGGCGATCTCCCGCCGGTGACGAGCGTTCGCTATTTCGCCCCGGCAGGGGTAGACCGGCCGGGCCAGGGCACCTTTCGGGCATCGGTCGATCTTGGACGGTTGCCGGAGCGCGCAGGGACGTACGACGTCCGGGTGCAGGTCACCTCCGTCAACCCGCAGATCCAGATCCGCGGGGTGGAGCCCGAGTTCGTGACCGTCACGCTCGACCCGCTCGTCACGAAGATCGTGCCCGTCGTCGTGAATTATGGCGAGCCCCCCGACAACGTGGATATCGGCGAGGTTCGTGCCGATCCGAGCACCGTGACGGTGACCGGCCAGCAGTCGATCGTCGACCAGGTCGTCGGGGCTCGCGCCGACGTCCAGATCCAGTCCACGGGCCTCAACCTCGACCAGGACGTGGCGCTCGTGCCGGTGGATGCGCTGGGAAGCGCGCGAAGCCCTGCCGGGATCTCGCCCACGACCGCCCGGGTGACGATCCGGGTCCTCTCCGAAGCGGACACCCGCTCATTGGCGATCAACCCGGTGATCAACGGCACGCCGGCCGCCGGGTTCGAGCTCGAAATCGGTCACTGTCTCGCCACAGACTGCGACGGTCGAGGGGGACATCAACGCCCTCTCCGCGCTCGCCAGCCTCGACACGCAGCCCATCTCGATCTCGGGCAAGTCGGAGACCGAGGAGATCACGACCGAGCTCGTGCTGCCGGCGGACATCGAGCGCGTCGACGACGAGGCCATCGTCGTCAGGGTCACGTTCCGGCCCGTGACCGAGAGCCGGAGCTTCACGGCCGGCGTCGCCCCGACCCGCGAGACGCCCGGACGGACCTATGAGCTGAATGTGGATCGCGTCCTGCTCGTGGTTGGCGGCACGCCGCGGGACCTCGATGCGCTGACGACCCGCGGCGGGCCGGTGGCTACCGTCGACGTCACGGGTCTCGGGCCGGGCACGTACGATGTGCCGGTCTCGGCAGAGCTCGACGCCGGCCTGACGCTTGTCACGGCCAGCCCGTCCACGATCTCCGTGACGATCGCCGCCCCGCTCGCCCCATCGGCGTCACTGACGTCGAGTCCGGCGCCCTGACGGAGCAGACCCCCGCACATGTCTCGCCTCTTCGGCACGGACGGGATCCGTGGCGTCGCGAACGTCGACCTGAAGCCGACCCTCGCCTATGCGCTGGGGCGCGCTGTCGCGAGCCGGCTGGTGGGTCCCGGCGGGTCGCTCGTCGTCGGACAGGACACGCGCCGCTCGGGCGACATGTTCGTGGCTGCCATCACGGCCGGCGCGACGAGCCTCGGCGCCGACGTGTACCAGGTGGGGGTCGTCCCGACGCCGGCCCTCGCCTACCTTGCCGGGCAGGGCGAGTTCGCGGCCGGGATCATGGTCTCGGCTTCGCACAACCCCGCAGACGACAACGGGCTCAAGGTGCTCGACGAATCCGGCCTCAAGCTCGATGACGGGATCGAGGATGAGCTCGAGCACCTGATCTGGCGCGCCGAGGAGCTTGGTGGGGCACGGAACGGACAGTTGGGCCGGGCGATCCTCGCGCATGAGCTCGTCGACCGCTACCGCGACCACCGGCTCGCCCTGGCCGGCTCGATCCCGGCATCGGGGATCCGGGTCGTGCTGGACTGCGCGAACGGATCGGGCTGCACCGTCGGGCCCGAGGTCGTCCGCGCGACAGGCGCCGACGTGCACGTCATCCACGCCCACCCCGACGGCGTGAACATCAACGTCGAGAGCGGCGCGACGGCACCCGAATCGCTTGCGCGGACCGTGCATGAGCGCGGTGCCGATGTCGGCTTCGCGCTCGACGGCGATGCCGATCGGCTGATCGCGGTCGATGCCACCGGGACCGTCGTCGATGGCGACCAGGTGCTCGGGATCCTCGCGCTCGACCGGCTCGAGCGCGGGACGCTCGACGGCGGCGGTCTCGTCGTGTCGGTGCTCTCGAACGGCGGTCTCCAGCGGGCCGTCGAGGCGGCCGGCGGCCACGTGGTCCGGACCCCGGTGGGCGACAAGTACATTCTCGAGGGCATGCAGGTCTCGGGTTCGGTGCTCGGCGGGGAGAAGAGCGGGCACGTGATCGTGCGCGAGCACACCACGTCGGGAGACGGGATCGTCACCGCGCTCGAGGTGCTGCGCGTCATGTGCCGGACCGGCACCGGTCTGGCGGACCTGGCCGCGCGAATCCCGATGCTTCCCCAGCAGCAGCGCGCCATCAAGGCCCGTCACAAGGACCAATGGGAGGGCGATCGGGTCCTGCAGGCGGCGATCCGGGAAGCGGAGAGCCGGCTCGACGGGGGCGGTCGCGTGCTCGTCCGTCCATCCGGGACCGAGCCGGCGCTGCGCGTCATGGTCGAAGGTCCCGACGCGCCGCTCGTCACAGAGCTCGCCGACTCGCTCGCGGCCCTCGCGGGGGAGCGACTAAACTAGCGCCCGGTGCCCCACAGAGCGGCGTCACCAGTCCGGCGCTCCGGCGCCCGGGCTCGAACGGAGAGCATGCGCCCATGTGTGGCATCGTCGGATACACCGGTCCCCGGGAGGCGGGCCCGATCCTCATCGAGGGTCTGAAGCGCCTCGAGTACCGCGGCTACGACTCGGCCGGGATCGCGCTCGTCGATGAGCAGGGCGTCCTCTTCGTCGAGAAGAAGGCCGGCAAGCTGGCCAACCTCCAGACCGCCCTCGCCGATCGCACGCCGCACGCGGCGCTCGGTCTTGCCCACACGCGCTGGGCCACCCACGGCCGGCCGAACGACCTGAACGCGCATCCCCACCAGGACTGCACGGGTGACATCACGGTCATCCACAACGGGATCATCGAGAACTTCCGGGAGCTGCGGGACGGGCTCGAGGCGCGCGGCCACACGCTCACCTCCGAGACCGACACCGAGGCCATCGCGCACCTCGTCGAGGAGCACTACGCCGGCGACCTCGCAGAGGCCGTGCGCGCGACGCTGCGCCAGGTCGAGGGCGCGTACGCGCTGGTGGTCATGCACCGCGGCGAGGTCAGCCGGCTCGTCGGCGCGCGCCAGGACGTGCCGCTGGTGGTCGGGCTGAACGGCGAGGAGAGCTTCATCGCGAGCGACGTGGCGGCGATCCTCGCGCACACCGACCAGGTGATCTTCCTCGAGGAGGGTGACGTCGTCGACGTACGACCCACCGGCGTCGAGGTCACCGGTGTCGATGGCGCCCCGCGGACGCGCACGGTGACGACGATCGACTGGACGCCCGAGGCTGCCGAGAAGGGCGGCTACGAGCACTTCATGCTCAAGGAGATCCACGAGCAGCCCGAGTCCCTGCGCCAGGCCATCGCCGGGCGGGTGACGCGCCGCGACCACATCTGGGTCGAGGAGCTCGAAGGCTTCGACGAGACGCTCCGGAACGTCGACCGGGTCGAGCTCATTGCGTGCGGGACGGCCTACTACGCCGCGCTCGTCGGGGCGGCCGCGATCCAGGACTGGCTCGCCATCCCAGCCCGGGCGACGGTGGGCTCGGAGTTCCGGTACAGCCCGCCCCCGATCGACGAGCGCACCCTCGTCATCGCCGTGACGCAGTCCGGGGAGACGGCCGATACGATCGCGCCGACCCGGCTCGCCCGGGAACGCGGTGCGCCGGTGATCGCGGTCACGAACACGGTCGGCAGCGCGATCACCCGCGAGGCAGACCGGATCCTGTTCCTGCAGGCCGGCCCGGAAATCGCCGTCGCGGCCTCGAAGACGTTCGTGGCGCAGGTCACCACGCTCGTGATCCTTGCGGCGGCCATCGCGAAGGCCCGCGGCCAGCTCGGCGCGGAGCAGGAGCTCGAGCTCGGGGCCGCGCTCCATGCCCTCCCGGACGGCGCGCAGCGCGCGATCGAGAACGCGTCCGGCTCGGCCGACCTCGCCCGGCGGTACGTCAACTCGCGCGGGTTCATGTTCGTCGGTCGCGGCTACACGTATCCCGCAGCGCTCGAGGGCGCGCTCAAGCTCAAGGAGGTCAGCTACGTCCACGCGGAGGGTTACGCGGCCGGCGAGATGAAGCACGGCCCCATCTCGCTGCTCGACGCCGAGTGCCCGCTGGTTGCCGTCGCGACCCGCTCGTCGGTGTACGACAAGCTCGTCTCGAACGTGATGGAGGGCCGTGCTCGCGATGCCAAGGTCATCGCGGTCGCGACCGAGGGCGATCCCCAGATCGAGCGCTTTGCCGACGACGTGTGCTGGGTCCCGGACACGCACGAGGCGCTGAGCCCTGTGCTCGCGATCATCCCGCTGCAGCTGTTCGCCTACCACGTCGCGGTCGCCCGCGGGACCGACGTTGACCAGCCGCGCAACCTCGCCAAGTCCGTCACGGTCGAGTAGGCGTCGCGATGGCCAGCGGCGGCTCCGAGACCGAGGGCCAGGTCGCCGTTCCGGTGCCCGCCGGCACGTCGGAGCTGGGCATCGACATCATCAAGGTGGACCGGATCAAGGCCACCATCGAGCGGTTCGGCGCCCGCTTCTCGCGACGCGTGCTGACCCCCGCGGAGGAGCGCTACGTCCGCGGTCGGCCGGAGACGATGGCCGGGCGCTGGGCCGCCAAGGAGGCGGTCTCGAAGGTCCTGGGGCTCGGTGTGCGGGGCATCGGCTGGCGTGACATCGAGATCGAGCGACTCCCGACCGGGCAGCCATCGGTGCGCCTGCACGATCGCGCCGCCCGGCGTGCGGAGCAGCTCGGGATGAGCCGGATCGCCGTGTCGATCAGCCACGAGTCGGACTACGCGGTCGCGATCGCGTTCGGGATCAGGACCGCCGGTGGCCGGTATGTCTTCCCGCCAGACATCGAGGAGCGCCTCGACGATCGCGAGCGCCGGATCCTCGCCCGAATGGACCGCATGCGCGGGCTCGCCGCTGACAGCGAGGGCGCCGCGCCCGTTCCTGCAGCCGAGGTGGAGCGTGGTTGAGCGTCGCCAGATCGGCTTTGGCCAGCGACCGGACGATCGCCCGGGCGGGGTCGAGTCGGCGGCCGTCATGGTGCCCGAGGGTGCGGTCGGGATCGATGACGGGCTCGCGGCGGACCTCCTCCCAGTGCGCCCAATCCGCGGCCACAAGGGCTCGTTCGGGAAGCTCCTCGTCATCGCGGGCTCGCTCGACTACGCGGGTGCGGCGCTGCTGGTCTGCCGCGGGGCGGGCCGGGCCGGCGCCGGGCTGGTGACCCTTGCCGTGCCCGAGTCGCTCCAGCCCCTGTTCGCGGCGAAGGTGGTCGAGGCGACCACCATGGCGCTGCCCGAGGACGATGTCGAGGAGGTCGATCCGGAGCCCGCGATCGCCCGGATCCTCGATCACGACCACGACGCGATCGTCATCGGGCCCGGGCTGCGACCCGGTCTCGCCACCGCCGAGCTCGTGCGCGAGCTGCTCGATGCACCGGACGACGAACGGGTGGCCCCGATCGTGCTCGATGCCGAGGCGCTCCGCTCGCTCGCGACGATGGACAGCTGGTGGGAAGGATCGCGCCGGCCGGCGATCCTGACACCACACGCCGGCGAGTTCGGCCGGCTGCGGGCAGGCAGCGGGCTCGACCCCGAGGGTGACGGCGACCTCGTCGACGACGATGCGGCGCGGGTCGCCGCGGCCCGGGATGCGGCGGCCGCGTGGGGCCAGGTGGTCGTGCTCAAGGGCGCCCGGACCGTGATTGCGGCACCCGACGGCCAGGTTGCGGTCGCCCCGTTCGAGAACCCCGCGCTCGCCTCGGGCGGGACCGGCGACGTGCTGGCCGGGACGCTCGGCGCCCTCCTCGCGCAGGGTCTCGAGCCGTTCGCGGCGGCCCGGCTCGGGGTCTACCTCCACGGCCTGGCCGGCGAGCAGGTCCGGGAGCGCCTTGGGGATGCGGGGCTGCTCGCCTCCGACCTGCCCGAGGGTCTCGCGATGGCCCGGCGCCGGCTGGCGGTGATCGCCGAACGCCGCTCGGGTGCGAAGAAGGTCGGCTTCACGCTGCGCGAACGCGCCGGATCCGGCGAGGAGTGACGCGCCCCGCGACCGAGCTCTCCGTGGACGATCGCCTCGCGGCGGCCGGGCTGCCGGCACTCCCGCGCAGCGCATGGCTCGAGATCGACCTGGATGCGCTCGGCGCGAACCTCGCGGCCCTCCGGGCGCGGACCGGGGTCGATGTCCCGGTGCACCCCGTGGTCAAGGCCGATGCGTACGGGCACGGCGCCGTACCCGTGGCACTGGCACTGGAGGCGGCCGGGGCCGACGGCTTCTGCGTGGCGACGATCGACGAGGCGCTCGAGCTGCGAAGTGGTGGCGTCGCGGGTCAGATCCTCGTGCTGTACCCGATCCCCGTTCCGTGGCTGCCCGTCGCGCTCGAGGCGGGGCTGGACCTGTCCGTCGGGGATCCCGTGCTGCTCGAGCGCTTGCTCGATGCATATGCCGCGGCCGGCGCCCCGGGCGAGCTGCGCCTCCAGATCGAGGTCGAGACCGGACTCGGTCGCGGCGGGCTCGCGGTCGCAGCCCTTGCCGCCGCGGGCCGCCGCCTCTCCGCCGTTCCCGGCCTCCGCGTGACGGGCCTGTGGACGCACTTCCAGTCGGTCGAGGACGCGCCTCGGACACGCGCCCAGCTCGACCGGTTCGACGCGGCGGCGGCCGCCCTCGAGAGCGCCGGGATCGGTCTTCCCCGGTGCCACGCATCCTCGAGCGCGGCGATCCTCGCCGACGGGATCGGGTCCTACGGTGGGACACGCCCGGGGCTTGGCGTGTACGGGCTCGTGCCCGACGAGCTCGGGGAGCAGGCGGCCGGGCGTGCCGAGGACGAGCTGCGACCGGTGCTCGCGCTGCGTGCCCGACCCGTCCGCGTTGCGGACCTCCCGACGGGCTGGGGGATCAGCTACGGGCCGACGTTCACGACCTCGCGGCCGAGCCGGATCGCGACCCTGCCGCTGGGCTACGGCGACGGCTGGTCTCGCCGGCTCTCCAACAGCGCCGAGGCCCTCGTCCGCGGCGTGCGCTGTCCCATCGTGGGGAACGTGGCGATGGACGCGATCATGGTCGACGTCACCGACGTGCCGGGTGAGCCGGTCGGCGTGGACGATGTGTTCACGCTCATCGGCCAGGACGGTCCGCACCGGATCACCGTCCGGGACGTGGCGCAGGCCCGCACCACGATCGCCTGGGAGGTCGTGGCCGGCATGGCTCGTCGACTGCCCCGGGTGTACCATTCCGCCGCCGGACCGGTGTCCGTCCGGTTCCTCGCGCAACGGAGACCGTGATGGCACGGATCGAACTGTGGAACGGCGACATCTGCGAGCTCGAGGTGGACGCCATCGTCAACGCGTCCAATGTCTCGCTGTGGATGTCGACCGGTGTCGGCGGGGCCCTGAAGCGGGCCGGTGGCGACGCCATCGAGTTCGCCGCGATCCGCCAGGGACCGGTCGAGGTCGGTGACGCGATCGTGACTCCGGCCGGGTCGCTTGCTGCCCGGTACGTCATCCACGCCGTTTCCCTGGACCGCGACCGGCGCACGAGCGCCGAGGCGATCGAACGAGCCGTGCGGAACGTCTTTGCCCGGGCGCGCGAGCTCGGCGTCACGAGCCTCGCCTTCCCCGCGCTCGGCACCGGCGTGGGTGGCTTTCCGCTCGACGACGCCGCACGGGTCATGCTCGATGCCGTCCACGATGAGGTCGAGCGAAGCCCCGCGATGACGCACGTGATCTTCGCGCTCCGTGGCGTCGCGACGTACCAGGCCTTCGAGCAGGCGCTCGCCCCGCGGCAGGCCCCAGGGTCCCTCCTCCCCGCACCCGCTGCCGCCGGCGGCGCCGGGTGACCGGTCCCTACGAATCCGCGGACGAGCAGCGGGACGAGCTCGTGGAGCAGGTCGCGCGCGAGATCCAGCTGCGTGGCCTGACGGGTCCGGCCGTTCGCTTCCTCGAGGCAAGCCGCCCGTACCGCCCGCTTGGTGCGAACGCGATGCTGTTCTTCGATCCCGTGCTGCGTGGCTTCTTCGGTGGCGGCCTGGCATCCGCGAGCGAGATCCTGGCCGATGACGCCGGGATCGAGATGCTGATCGTGCGGCTCGAGGAGCTCGACGAAGAGAGCACCTGGGACGCCTGAGCCGGACCTCCCGGAGCGGCCGATCCACGGCCGGGGGACGACCCGGCTAGCATTGGGGTCGTGACGAGCGACCCGCGAGCCTTCTTCGCGCTCGACCTCGGCGCCGCCACCGTCGCTGGCGCACTGATCGCCCGGCCCGTCGATCGCTGGCGTCTCCTGGGTGCCCTTGCGCTCCCCGCGGTGGTGGGTCCCGAGGCGCTGTGCAGGACCCTGCTGGAGCGCACGATGCGCGCGGACCCAGCCCTCGTGGCCGCGCTCGGACTGGACCTCGCGGCCCTCGAGCGGCTGCCGACCGTCGTCGTGCGCAGCCATCCGCCTCGCCGGCTCGCCGTCGTCGCGGCCTCGGAACGAGCGCTCGGGCCACTCGCCGGCGCCGCGGCGCGGAGCGGCTGGTCGGTCGTGTCGGGCAGCGTGGCCACGCACGATCCCCTCCAGATGAGCCGGCTCCTGCTGGATCCCGAGGTCGATGCGGTCCTCGCCGGCGCGGGCGACCCGCCCGGTGCCGATGAGCGCGGTCCGCTGCCGGAGCTGGCAGCGCTCGTCGCCGCGGTCGCGGAGCGTCGGTCCGGGCTCACCGTGGTGCTCGCAGGGGCGATGGCCGATCACCTCGCCCGATTCGGTGACGTCGCGGCACGTCCCGGGGAGGTATTGCTCGGCGCCGCTGCCGGGGGTGGGACCGGTGGCCACGGCCTGGACGAGCTCCTCACCGAGCTCTCGATGCCGCCCGATGACGCACGACGATCGACCGCCTCCGGCGTTGCGACGCTCGCCGACGTGGTGGGCCGCCGCGTCGAGTACGTCGAGATCGCCTACGACGCGGGAATGCGCACCGTCGCGGAACCCTCGCTCGGACGCGACGAGCAGTCCGTGTCGACGGCCGTCGTCGTCAGCGCCGCCCTCGTGCCGCCGGAGCCCGATGACGCCACGCTCGACCGGGTGCTGGGCTGGTCGACCATCCAGACCGATCGTCACCGGATGCGCGATCGTCTGCGCGAGCTCCGGATTGCACCCTGGGCCGACGCGGCCGGTGAAGGCGCCGTCGTGCGGCTTGCCGCGGCCCGGGCGGCGTTGGGACGGCTGCTCGAAGCGACGCGCGAGCTCGACACGGCCACGCCGCCCGATCTCCTCGTCGCCGGTGGCGGGGCGTGGGCAATCGCACCGGGTCCCGTCATCACGCTGGCACTGGCCGACGTCCTGCGGCGTGCCGGTGCCACGCAGTACGCCTATGACCACGCGCGGCTGCTCGGTCCACTCGGATCGATCGCTGACCACGACGAGCGACGGATCGTGGTGCGCGACCTGGCCGATGACCTGCTCGTGCCGCTTGGCAGCGTGGTGACACCGGCCGGGCTGAAGAGCGGTCGGAGCGCGGGCCGGCTCGTCGTGCATGGCCGAGCAGGCGCGACGGAGCTCGACCTGGTCCCCGGCGGCCTCGAGATCGTCGACCTGCCGCCGGGCCAGACGGCCGTCGCCGAGTTCCGTTTCCGCGACACCGTCCGCCTCGGTGCCCGGGGCAGGCACTTCGCGGTTGACGTGGCGGGGGGCCTCGGCGGGTTGCTCGTCGACCTGCGTGACGTCCCGATGCGCCTGCCCGAGCGCCATGACCGGCGGCGCGAGCTGCTGGACGCGTGGCAGTCGTCGCTCTGGGCGGGCACGGACGGATGACGGGCAAGCGCAACGGGCACGACCGGGCCGCGGGCATCGAGCTCGTGCCGCTCCGCCGGCTTGTCGACGAGAGCGTGGACGTGCACCTCCCCCTCCATCCTGGCGACCTCGTGAGCATCGAGGACGGGGCGAGCGTGACGGTGGGAACACCGCTCGCGGAGCAGTACCGCGACACTCGGCTTGTGAACGCCGTCCTCGCCGCCGGTCGGGAAGGGCATCCGGGTGATCGGCCGGCGCAGGCGGCGCATGCAGGCCGTCGCTCGGGCGGGCGGGCGGTGGCCGGCGAGCTGCTGTATCGCTGGCGCAACGCGTGGCGCATGGCCAGCGGCGAGCATGGCGAGCCGATCGACGCACCCGTCGCGGGCATCGTCCGCGAGGTCCGCCCCGGCGTCCGCATCGTCATCAAGCCTGCCGGGCGCGTCCTGCGCGGGATCGTCGCGCTGGGTGGCCCGTCGCGCGGTCGTCTCGAGCTTGCCGCGGGCCCCGGCGGCCAGCTCCATCCGGGCGGTCTCGACGTCGGGCTCGCGGGGACGATCCTGGTGGTGGGGTCGCGCGTCGACGCCGAGACGCTCACGCGGGCTCGGGCCATGGGTGTTCGCGGCATCATCGTCGCAGGCCTGCCGAGCAAGGAACGGCGCGATTTTCTCGCTTCGGAGGCGCGCCAGCGGGCGGCCCTGCACCGTCTGCCGCCGTTCGCCGTGCTCGTCCTCGACGGAGCCGTGCGCCGCCCGATTGCAGGTCCGGTCGTCCGGCTGTTCGAGGCTCTCGCCGGTCGCGAGGTGGCGATCGTGAGCGATCCGCCCGCACTCGTGTTCGATCATCCCGAGGTCGAGCTGCCGCGGCCGCCGGCCGATCTCGTCCGTGTTCGGTCGGGCCCGGAGGCGGGTCGCGAGGGTCGCTGGATCGCGTCGCTGGGCCAGCGCCGGTTCGCCAACGGGGTGCTGCTCGAGGCGGCACAGGTGCAGTTTCCGGACGGCGCCGCCGTCGTTGCGATCGGCGACCTCGAGCGCTTCGCCTGACGGTACTCGCGCCACGGACGACCCCCGCGGGTTCGGCTACCCTCGATCCGATGCCAGCCACGACCGATCTCGAACGGCGCGTCACCTGCCCAGACCCGGCGGCGACGAGCGCGCTCGGCCGTGCCCTCGCACCCGCCGCCCGTCCCGGCGATCTCGTCTGCCTGTGGGGTGACCTGGGGGCGGGCAAGACCCACCTGGCCAAGGCCTTCGGGGCCGGTCTGGGCGTGAGCGGCACGATCACCTCGCCGAGCTTCATCCTCATGGCCGAATACGAGGGCCGGCTGCCGCTCTTTCACATCGACCTGTACCGCCTGGCCGACGCCACGGACGTGCTCTCGGGCGGCCTGGTCGACGACCGGCAGTCGGCCGGCGTGACCCTCCTCGAGTGGCCCGATCGGATGGGCGACGCGCTCCCCGAGGCGCGGCTCGATGTCGTGATTTCGGGGACCGGCGAGGAGCCGCGCGAGATCACCGTTCGAGCGGGCGCCGAGGCGTACCGGCGGTACATCGAGGCGATCCCGTGACAGGGTCCGGCGGGGACATCCTCGTCATCGACACGGCGACGACGCGCGTGGTCGTGGCGCTCGGACGCCCGGACGGGACCATCGTCGAGGAGCTCCGCTGGGCTGCCGGTTACCGGCATGGGGAGACGCTGCTGCCCTCGATCGAGCGTCTGCTCGATCCCGTCGGTGGAAAGACCGCGATCGCGGCGATCGTCGTCGGGACCGGCCCGGGTGCGTTCACCGGGCTTCGCGTCGGTCTCGCGACGGCCAAGGGACTTGCGCACGGGCTGGGCTGCCCGATCGTCGGGATCCCGACCGGGACGGCGCTCCTCGACGCCGCAGCTGGCGCATCTCGCGCGGCGCTCGCCCAGCGGGTGCTGCTGCTGCCCGCCGGACCGTCCGATCGCGTGATGGTCCGCGCCGGTATGCCGGCCACGCTGCTCCGGGGGGGTCAGGAGCCCGAGCTCGGCCCGAGCGACACGCTGATCGCCGTCGACCTCGACGGTCGCGCGCCCGACGACGCGCTCGAACGCGGCAGGGCTGCGCACGACGGCCTGGGATCGGCGCTCCTGCGGCTCGGCGCGACACGACTCGCGGCTGGCGACGTCGATGCGCTCGAAGAGCTGGTGCCCGATTACGTCGACGCTGCCGCGCGGCGTGTCGGTGACAGGCGGGGAGGTCGCGTGGTCGCACGATCGCCGATGAGGTTCGCGATCGAGGCGATGCGGCTCGAGGACCTGCCGGTCGTGCAGGCGATCGAGCAGGCCAGCTTCAGCTCCCCTGGCCCCCCAACGCCTATCGGAGCGAGCTCCAGACGAACCGGCTCGCGAGCTATCTCGTCGTGCGCGTGGACGGGGACATCGTCGCGTACGGCGGGATGTGGCTCATGGTCGACGAGGCCCACATCACGACCTTCGCGGTGCACCCGGCGTGGCGGCGACAACGGATCGGTGAGCGGCTGCTGCTCGCCTTCCTCGATCTCGCGGTGGTCCGCCAGGCGCACGAGGCCACGCTCGAGGTCCGGCTCTCGAACCTGCCCGCGCGGCGCCTGTACGAGAAGTACGGCTTTCGGCCCGTCGGACTCCGGCCGCGCTACTACAGCGACGACAACGAGGACGCCCTGATCATGACGACCGAGCCGCTGGGCGATCCGAAGATGCGCGAGCGGCTCGCACGCTTGCGCGACGAGCTCGAGGCGGCCCCCGTGCCGGTACGTCCCGACGGGCAGCCGGCACAGCCGCCGGCGGGCACGGAGCCGCACGGGCCGGAGCCTGGTGCCGAGGGCCGGTCGTGAGCGGCCCGCTCGTGCTTGCCATCGAATCGTCGTGCGACGAGACCGGGCTTGCGATCGTCGAAGGCGGCCGCCGGATCCACGCGAATGTCGTCGCGTCGCAGGTTGCGCTGCACGCGTCCACCGGCGGGATCGTCCCGGAGGTTGCGGCTCGCGCCCACCTGCGCTGGATCGTGCCCGTGCTCGATGCCGCGTGGCGCGATGCACGCGTCGAATGGTCCGACATCGACGCGATCTCCGTGACGTACGGGCCGGGCCTTGCCGGGTCGCTGCTCGTGGGCATCAACTTCGCGAAGTCGCTCGCATGGGTGCACGACAAGCCGCTCGTCGGCGTGAACCACCTCGAGGGACACGTCTACGCGGCCTGGCTGCTCGATCCCGGGGAGGACGAGCGTCGCGAGCCCGAGTTCCCACTCGTTGCGCTCGTCGTCTCGGGCGGGCACACGTTCCTCGCCGAGATGCAGGACCACCGGACGTACCGGCTCCTCGGCCAGACCGTGGACGACGCGGCGGGCGAGGCGTTCGACAAGGTGGGCCGGTTGCTGGGTCTGGGCTATCCCGGCGGACCGGCCATCCAGCGCGCGGCCGAGGCGGCCACGGCCCGCGATCGCGTCTTCCCGCGGGCGTGGCTTGGCGACAGCTACGACTTCAGCTTCTCCGGGCTGAAGACCGCCGCGCGGCGGATCGTGGACGCGGCCCGTGCCGACGCGGGGCTCGCCGCCGACCCCGAGGCGCCACTCCCCGACGCCGTGGTCGCGGAGCTCGCCTGGGGCTTCCAGGACGCCGTCGTGGACGTGCTCGTGACGAAGACCATTCGTGCTGCGAAGGCCGTCGGCGCACGCTCGATCGTGCTTGGCGGCGGCGTGGCGGCGAACGCCGCCCTCCGGGGACGCCTGGCGGCCGAGGCCGACGCCATCGGGCGGCCGCTCATCGTGCCCCGACCCGGCCTGTGCACCGACAACGGGGCGATGATCGGCGCGGCGGGTGCCAGACGGTTCGAGGCCGGGGAGCGGGCTGGGCTCGATCTCGACGCGCGACCGTCGCTCCCGCTGGCCGTTCGATAGCGCCCGTCATGAACGGCTCGGATCCGAAGGCCGTCGTCGAGGCCGGCTACGACGCGCTGGTCGAGCGCTACCGCGACTGGGCCGGGACAACACGCGACGCGGCACGAGACGAGCTGCTCGAGGTGTTCATGGCCCGGCTTCCCAGGGGCGCCCGGGTCCTCGACCTGGGGTGCGGTGCGGGCCTGCCCTCGACCGCGCTCCTCGCCGCGCGATTCGAGGTCACGGGTGTGGACGTATCGGCCCGGCAGCTCGCGCTCGCCGCCGAGCATGTCCCGAAGGCGCGGTTTCTCCAGGGCGATCTCGCGACGATCGAGCTGCCGGAGGGCGCCTGGGACGGCGTCACCGCGCTCTATTCGCTGACCCACGTCCCCCGGGCGGAGCATGCGGCCGTGCTCGGACGGATCTCGCGCTGGCTCGTCTCCGGGGGCCTGCTCCTTGCGACGTTCGGTGGCCGGGATGGACCGGACTGGACCGGCGAGTGGCTCGGCCAGCCCATGTTCTTCAGCAGCCACGCGCCGTCCGTCACGCGGCGGCTCCTGCTCGATGCGGGCTTCGAGCTGCTCGTCGATCGCGTCATCGACACCCAAGAGCCCGAAGGTCCCGTGCCGTTCCACTGGATCCTTGCCCGAACAGCGGTGCGCGCATGAGCTACCAGCTGGATCCGGCGGACGTGCGGGCGACGCTGCGGGCCGCGGGGCTCCGGGCGCGGCACGCGCTGTCGCAGAACTTCCTCGCCGATATCGACGTGCTCGAGACGATCCTCGCGGAGGCCGAGCCCGGCCCGGGCCGGCACGTGCTCGAGATCGGACCCGGACTCGGCATTCTCACCGCTGCCCTCCTCGACGCAGGGGCATCGGTCACTGCGGTCGAGCTCGATCGCGGGCTGGCCGCGTTCCTGCGCAACCGCTTCGCCGGCCCGATCGAGATCGCGGAGACGCTCGGTCCCGATGCGCCCGGCGCCCTCCGGCTCATCGAGGGCGATGCGCTCGATCAGGACCTCGTTCGGCTCGTTCCGCCGCCCTACCAGGTGGTCGCAAACCTGCCGTACCACATCACGAGCCCGATCCTGCACGCGCTCCTCGGGGAACCGCCGCGCCCCGAGCGGCTCGTCCTCATGGTCCAGTGGGAGGTCGGGGAACGGATCGCAGCGCCGCCCGGGAAGATGAGCTACCTGTCGGTCTTCGTCCAGTACCACGCGCGCGTCCGCGTCGCGGTTCGTGTGCCACCGGATGCCTTCGAGCCCGAGCCGGCGGTCCACTCGGCGGTGATCGTCGTGGAGCCCTTCGACGAGGACGACCGGCTCGATCCGGAGGCCGAGGACGGGCTGTGGCGACTGGTCCAGGCCTCGTTCCGGGAGCGCCGCAAGATGCTCCACAACGTGCTCTCCCGACAGCTGCCGATCGACGCGTCGCGGGTCATGGCGGCGCTCGAGACGGCGGGTATCGCCCCCGACCGACGGCCCCAGACGGTCGCGGTCGGTGAGTGGCTCGCGCTCCATGCCGCGCTCGGACCGCTGCCGCCCGAGGATCGCGGCCGGCCGAGCCGCACCGAGCCGCACGGAGCCGGCGGCGAGTGACCGATCCCTTCCGTCGCCTTGCTCCCGTGGTTCGGCTGGCGCCTGCCAAGCTGAACCTGACCCTCTCCGTGCTCGGCCGCAGGCGGGACGGCTTTCACGACCTCCATTCCGTCGTGGTGCCGCTGGGCTTGGCGGACCGGCTGAGCCTCGCCACGATCCCGCCCGGACCGAATGCCGTCGACACGCTCCATGTGGACGGCCCCGATACGGGACCGGTCGCGGAGAACCTCGTGTTGCGCGCGATCGCGGAGGCACGTCGGGCCGTCGGTGGCGGCTGGGCCGGTGGCCCCGGGCCGGCGCCCGCCCTTGCCGCCAGGCTCGACAAGCAGATCCCGGTGGCTGCCGGGCTCGGCGGGGGATCCTCGGACGCGGCGGCTGCCCTCGATGGTGCCCTGGAGGCATGGGGCGGGGACCTGGATCCGGACGCTCGGCGTGCAGTCGCGGCCCGCCTCGGGTCGGACGTGCCCTTCTTCCTCGAGCCCGGCGCGGCGCTGATCGAGGGCCGAGGCGAGCGGGTGACGGCGTTGAGCGGCGTCCGCGGCTCGCCGGGGGTTCTCCTCGTCACGCCGGCCGTGCCATTGGCCACGCCGCGCGTCTTCGCCGCCTGGGACCAGCGGGCGACACGTGGTGACGGCGCGGTTCGCATGTCGTCGGAGCACCTCGCGGGCGAGCTGCGCGGTGGGCTCGCGACGGCCGATCTCGTTGCCCGGGCCGGGGTGCTCGCCGCGGCGAACGACCTGCTTCCGGCCGCCGCCGACCTCGTGCCCGAGCTCGTGCCGTTCCGCCGCGCACTCTTTCGGCTGCTGCGCCGGCCCGTGGGCCTTTCCGGATCTGGGCCGACGCTCTGGGCGCTCTATGCTTCCGAATCGGAGGCCGCGGAGGCCGCCCGCGCAGTCGACGCGGCCGTCGCCTCGGGCGAGCTCAGCGCGCCGGGCGGACGGCCCGCGATCCATCCGACAACCATCACGGGGCCCGCCGCGACGGCCCCGCTCATCAGCCTCGAACGGAGAGAACGATGACGAAACAGGCCGTGACGACGGGCGGCGCCCCTGCCGCCATCGGGCCGTACAGCCAGGGCATCGCGATCGACGGGTTTGTGTTCTGCTCGGGGCAGCTCGGTCTCGATCCGGTCTCGGGCGAGCTCGTCGAGGGAGTCGAGGCGCAGGCCGAGCGTGCGCTGCGCAACCTCAGCGCGGTCCTCGATGCGGCGGGCACGACGATGGCCGATGTGGTGAAGACGACCATCTTCCTGGCGAACATCGACGATTTCGCGGCGGTGAACGCGGTGTACGCGCGGTTCATGCCGGAGCCGCCACCCGCACGCTCGACGTTCGCCGTCGGGGCACTCCCAAAGGGCGGTCTGGTCGAGATCGAGGCCATCGCTCGTCGTCCGGTCTAGCGCGCTGGTGGTTTGACACCCCATCCGGCCCGCCCCTACGATGCCGCCCACCATACCGATGCAGACAGACCCTCAAGCGCCGGGGCCAGAACGCCGCGGAGGCAGCCGCCTCCGACCCATCGCCCCTGAGCGCAGCCCTTCGTGAACCCTCCAAGTCCCGGCTCGTCCCAGGGGACGGTTGCGGTCGTGCTTGCTGCGGGTCTCGGCACGCGCATGCGATCACGCACCCCGAAGGTGCTGCACGAGATGTGCGGCCGGCCGATGCTCGAGTACGTCCTCGACGCGTGGCATGAGGCCGCCGGCCCGAACGCCGCTCGCCCGATCGTCGTGTACTCCCCGCCGACGGCGACCATCACCGAGGCCGTCGCGGATCGCGCGGACTTCGCGCTGCAGGACGACCCGCGCGGCACCGGCGATGCCTTGCGCGCCGCCTTGGCGGCCGTCCCCGATGACGCCACCGAGGTCGTCGTCCTGTCGGGTGACGTGCCCCTGGTCACCGGCGAGGACCTGGCGATCCTGCTCGAGGCTCGACGCGAGGACGATGCCGCCCTCGCCCTGACCAGCGTCTTCGCCGCCGATCCGGCCCGCCTGGGGCGCGTCGTGCGGGGCGAGTTCGGCACGGTCGAGCGCGTCGTCGAGGCGAAGGACGCGACCGCCGAGGAGCTCGAGACCAACGAGATCAACGCCGGGCTGTACGCGTTCGACGCGACCTGGCTTCGGCGTCGGATCGCGACGCTGACACCATCGCCGGTCACGGGCGAGCTCTACCTCACGGACCTCGTCGCGCTTCGCACGGGAGGACGGCCGGATCGTCGCCGCGGTCACGTTCGACGATGACGGCCGGTTCGATGGCATCAACGACCGCTCGCAGCTCGCCCAGGCCGAATGGGCGCTCCGGGTCCGCATGAACGAGCGGCACATGCGCGCGGGCGTGACAATGCGCGACCCCTCGACGGTCTACCTGGACTGGGACGTGACCCTCGCCGAGGACGTCATCCTCGAGCCGAACGTCGTCCTGCGCGGCCACACCTCGGTCGGAGAGGGGAGCGTGATCGGCGCGGGCAGCCAGCTCATCGCCTCCACGGTCGGCCGCGACTGCCGCGTGTGGGCGAGCATTGTGGAGTCGTCGACAGATCGACGACGGCGCGGTCGTCGGGCCGTTCTCGCACCTTCGACCGGGCAGCTCGGTCGGACCGGGGGCGGAGGTCGGCAACTACGCCGAGCTCAAGAACACGCGGCTCGGGGCGGGCGCGAAGCAGCACCACATGAGCTATCTCGGCGACGCCGACGTGGGGGAGCGCGTGAACGTCGGCGCAGGGACCATCACCGCGAACTACGACGGATCGAAGAAGCACCGGACGACGATCGGGGCCGGCGCGTTCCTCGGCGTCGACACGATGATCGTCGCGCCGCGCGACATCGGCGAGGGTGCGAAGACGGGCGCCGGTGCCGTCGTCACGAAGGACGTGCCGCCGGGCAAGCTGGCGGTCGGCGTGCCGGCCCGGATCCGCGAGATCCGGCGCCCGGCCGAGCCCTCGTCGCCTGAGGCATCGCCAGCGTCGGAACCCGCCGCTGGTGACCCGTCCGCGTGACCGGCTCCTTCGTCGAGCTCGGCCTCATCGTCGTCCTCGTCCTTCTCAATGGGCTCTTCTCGGCCGCCGAGATCGCCCTCGTCACGCTCCGCCGGAGCCGCATCCAGCAGCTGATCGAGGAGGGACACGGCGCCGCCGTCCGCGTCCAGCGCCTCAAGGAGAACCCCGGCCGCTTTCTCGCGGTGATCCAGATCGGGATCAACTTCCTCGGCTTCCTCGCATCGGCCTTCGCCGCGGTGAGCCTCGTCGACGAGGTAGGAGGCTGGCTCGGCACCTTCGGGCTCGGTGGAGATGCGGCGAGCGGTGTCGCCCTGGTCGTCGTGACGGTGCTCCTCACGCTGTTCACGATCGTGTTCGGCGAGCTCGTCCCGAAGCAGATCGGACTTGCCCACGCCGAGCGTGTCGCGATGTCGACGAGCCGGCTCATGGAGGGGCTCGGCACGCTGTTCGCGCCGCTCGTCACCGTCCTGACCTGGGTCACGCGACGGATCAGCCGCCTCTTCCGTGCCGACGTCGCCGCGGACGAGCGGATCAGCTCCGAGGAGCTGCGCCTGATCATCGAGCAGGGTGGCGAGCAGGGGATCCTCGAGGCCGAGGAGGAGCAGATGATCCACGCGGTCATCGAGCTCGGCGACCAGCGCGTGCACGAGGTGATGGTCCCGCGCATCGCCATGAAGAGCCTGGCCGCGACGGCCACGATCCAGGAGGCGATCGAGACGATCGTCGACGAAGGGCACAGCCGCATCCCGGTGTACGAGGACTCGATCGACGAGATCGTCGGCATCCTCTACGCCAAGGACCTGCTGCCGTTCCTCAAGGACTCGAACAGCGCGCGCCCGAACGTGCGCAGCCTCCTGCGGACGCCGGTGTTCGTGCCCGAATCGATGACGGTCGACGACCTGCTGCACGAGCTCCAGCGGCGCAAGGTCCACATCGCGATCGTGCTGGACGAGTACGGCGGCACGGCCGGGCTCGTGACGATCGAGGACCTGATCGAGGAGATCGTCGGCGAGATCCAGGACGAGTACGACGTCGAGGAGCCGATGATCGAGAAGCTCTCCGACAACGAGGCACGCGTCGACGGCCGGGCGGCGGTCGACGACCTCGAGGAGCTCTTCGACACGAGCTTCGGGCTCGAGGACGAGGACGAGTACGACACGGTCGGCGGGCTGATCTACCACCGGATCGGCGGCGTGCCCACCCCCGGCGACGAGGTCCGCGTGGACGGGCTCGTGCTGACGGTCGAGACCACGGACGGGCGTCGGGTGGGCAAGGTGCTCGTCGTCCGCGAGGTTCACGAGGAGTCCGGCGCCGACGAGGACCGCTAGGGGAGTGGGGCCTGCGCGGCTCCTCGGCACCGCTCGCGCGGGGCCGATGCCGCCGACCGCCGGGAGGTTGTGTCAGCTACAACCCGGAGGTGTACGAGTCACCGGCGCGAGGCACTCGAAGCAGCACATGGGCCGTCCTGGGGCCGAACGACTGTCAGCTACCCCCGTGGGTTGTATCTGGCAGAACCCGCGGCCGCTCGGCTGACTTCGACATCCCGGGGGTGTAGGTGGCAGAACCGGCGGCCCACTCGGCTGACTTCAACAACCCGGGAATGTACGTGGCACAACCCGGGCGATTGCCGGGTCTGCATCGGCGATGCCGCCCGGAAGACCCCGACGCCGCCCGGACCCCCGCAGGCGAGCCTAGGCGGCGATCACCGAGACGATGATCTGCTCGAGACGCTCGCGCGCGGCGGGCCGGACCACGCCGGCCGCGTCGAGCTCGGCCAGGGCCTCGTCCCGGTAGCGTCGGGCCTGGTCGCGGGTGTACTCGTGGGCGCCGGCGCGGTCGAGAATGGCGACGATCTCGGCGACCTCATCGTCTGTGGGGGCGGGGAGCGCGTACAGCGCGGTCAGCCGGGCCCGGTCCGCCGCGGTTGCGTGCTCGAACGCGTAGATCACCGGCAGGGTCTTCTTCTTGTGGACGACGTCGCTCGGGGCCTTGCCGGTGGCGTGCTCGGCGCCCCAGATTCCCAGCAGGTCGTCGTTGAGCTGGAACGCGATCCCCAACGCCCAGCCGAACCCGCGATACCGGGCGATCACCGTGTCGTCATCGGTGGCCAGCAGCGCGCCCGCCTCGATCGACGCGGCGATCAGCGCCGCCGTCTTGCGCCCGATCATGTCGAAATACAGCTCGACCGACATCGTGTCCGCGTGCTCGGACGTCCAGATGTCGATGTACTGGCCCTCGCACAGCCGCAGGCACGTCTCGTCGTAGAGACGCATGAGGCGCAGCACCTTCCCGTCGGGGAACCCGATGTCCGTGAGGCGATGCAGCGCGATCCGGGACAGCGAGAACATCGCGTCGCCAGTGTTCACCGCCTGCGGGATGCCGTGCAGCGCCCAGAGGGTGGGTCGATGCCGTCGCTCGCGGTCGCCGTCCTCGATGTCGTCGTGGACGAGGCTGAAGTTGTGCCCGAGCTCGACCGCTGCGGCGCCGGGCAGGGCAGCCTGGTAGTCGCCCGCGATCGAGGCGTAGGCCAGGAGCCCGAGCAACGGGCGCATCCGCTTGCCGGTCGGAGCCCCGGAGCCGTCCAGGCCGAGATGGTAGCGGACCATCTCGTACAGGCCGTGGGTCGACTGGTCGCGGTCCTGCACGAGGCGGGCGATCTCTGCTTCGGTGTCCGCGATGAGGGCACCGATCTCGAGGTCCGGCATGGTCGTTGTCATCGCCCGGAGTGTATCGCGTTTCGGCGTCAAACGTGATGCCCCGAAGTAGCACGATCTCGTGTCGGCGGCGACACAATCGGCGATGATCGGCCTGTGCAGATCCAGGACACCGAGGTTCCGCCGCCGCTGACCGACACGTCCCCGGCGGGCATGCGCGCCGCGATCGAGGCCGATGTGGTGGCCACGCGCCTCACCAACGTCGACGTGCCGGTGGAGCCCCACCTCGACCCCGACATCGCGTGGGCCGTTGCGCCGGATCCGAATGCGTGGCGCAGCGTTGTCGTGCGCGCCACGATGACCGAAGGGGAGGCCGACCGGCGGATCCAGCAGGTGCTGGAGCGGATGGATGCGATCGGCAGCACGATGCTCTGGTGGCATGCGCCGCATCACCGTCCGGTCGACCTGCCGCAACGGCTCGTCGCGCATGGCTTCGAGAAGGTCGCCGAGACCGCCGCGATGGCGCTCGACCTTGCCACCCTTGTCGCGACCGAGGACACGCCCCCGAACCTCGTGACCCGCCCGGTCACGACCGAACGCGACGCACGCGACTACGTCGCGGTGATCGAGGCCGACCGTCCGGAGAACGCGCCGACCGCCCTGGGCTCGACCGAGGGCGAGGCGCGCATCCGGCACATCGTCGAACGGATCGAGCTCGATCCGGCGCCGATGCGGTTCGTCGGCAGGGTCGAGGGCGTGCCCGTTGCCACGTCCCGGCTCTCGATCGTCGGCGGCGTGGCCGGGCTCTATGCCGTCGTGACCATCCCGGAAGCGCGCGGCCGCGGCTACGGCCGGGCGTTGACCCGAGCGGCGCTCGAGGCCGGCCGCACCCTCGGCATGCGGATCGCCACCCTGCAGGCCACGGATCTGGGGCTGCCCGTCTACAGTCGGCTCGGGTTCAGGACGTTCTATGCGTACGACCTGTACCGCCGTCCACCGGCACGCTGACCGGCGGCGAGGCAGCCGCGGTGGTACCGTCGGGATCGATGCCGATCCCTCGTCGATATACCACGGACGCGATCGTGCTGTCGCGCTTCGACCTCGGCGAGGCGGACCGGGTGCTGACCCTCATCACACCGGCCGGTGGCAAGCTCAAGGCCATCGCCAAGGGCATCCGCAGGCCCACCTCGCGGATCGGTGGCAGCCTCGAGCCATTCGCCGAGCTCAACGTCGCACTTGCCCGCGGTCGAACCTTCGATGTCGTGACGCAGGTCAGCGTCGGCCATGCGTGGCTCAACCTGCGCGACTCGCTCGAGTCCGCGGCGACGGCCTGGTACCTCGCCGAGCTCGCCGACCGGTCGCTCGAGGAACGCCACGCCGCCGAGCCGCTGTACGCGCTCCTGCGGCGGGCCTACGAGCTGCTCGATGCCGGGATGGCACCGGGGCGGGTCGCCCGCTGGTACGAGATGCACCTGCTCGATGAGCTCGGCGTCCGCCCCGAGGTCGACCGGTGCGTGGAATGCGATCGCGTGCTCGAGGCCGAGGGGCGGTTCCGGTGGGTGCCACCGCTGGGGGGCGTGCTGTGCGACCGCTGCCCGGGGCCGCCCCACGATCGTGCCGGCCTCACCCTCGAGGCGCTCAAGCTGCTGAAGGCGTACCAGCGCCTCGACGTTGCGGCCCTGGCCGGGCTGCGACTCCAGCCCGTCGTCGAGCGCGAGACCGAGGCCGCCCTGCGCGAGTTCACCCGGCAGGCGCTCGAACGCGACGCCCGCTCGCTCGCCTTCCTCGACGAAGTTCGTCATGCGCCCGCCTAGGAGGATCCGTGCCCACCACGCTTGACCCGACCACCGACGACGGCGCCCGTTCGCTCGAGCGCCTCGAGACCGAGCTGATCGGCTGGCTGACCACCGTCAACCCCGACGGCCAGCCACAGAGCTCGCCGATCTGGTTCCAGTGGATCGACGGCGAGCTCCTCCTCTACTCGCGGAACCGGGCGCCCCGGAACGGCAATATCGAGGAGCGGCCGCTCGTGTCGTTCAACCTGAACACCGACGCGGTGGGTGACGACGTGCTCACGGCAGAAGGCGAAGCGCGGATCGTCCCCGACGAGCCGCCTGCGCACGAGAACACCGCGTACATCGCCAAATACCAGGCACTGCTCGATGACTACGACTGGACCCCCGAGCACTTTTCCGGGCAGTACGGCGTCGCGATCCGGATCCGCCCGACTCGCTGGCGTTTCGGCTGAGGGCTCCAACAGCGGGGCGATGAGCCCGGCGGCCGCGCGGCGATGGCGACCGCGCAGTACTGGTAGGATCGGGCGCCCCAGCCATCCCGCGCGGCCCTGCCACGGTCGCGTATCAGCGGAGCGACCCACCCGTGCCCACCACTGCTGACCCGAATGACGTTGCGCCTGCCGTGGCGGAGCTCGAGACCATCGTGTCCCTCTCGAAGCGCCGCGGCTTCATCTTCCCGAGCTCCGAGATCTACGGCGGCATCAACGCCGTGTGGGACTACGGACCGCTCGGGGTCGAGCTCAAGAACAACGTCAAGCAGGCCTGGTGGAAGGCGATGGTCCAGGAGCGCGACGACATCGTCGGGCTCGACGCCGGGATCCTGATGCACCCGCAGGTCTGGGTCACATCCGGCCACGTGGCCGAGTTCAGCGACCCGATGGTCGAGTGCCAGACCGACCACAAGCGGTTCCGCGTCGACGAGCTGCCCGGGACGGAGGATCTCGGACCGTCCGAGCTGCTCGACCCCGGCATCATCGAGCGGCTGGGGCTGCGGTGCCCGGCGGACGGCGGGCCGCTCAGTGCCCCGCGCCAGTTCAACCTGATGCTGAAGACGCACCTCGGCCCGGTCGAGGAGGCAGCCGCGGTCGTCTACCTGCGACCCGAGACCGCGCAGGGCATCTACGTGAACTTCAAGAACGTCCAGGCCACGTCGCGCAAGAAGCTGCCGTTCGGGATCGCGCAGGTCGGCAAGGCGTTCCGCAACGAGATCTCGCCGGGCAACTTCGTCTTTCGGATGCGCGAGTTCGAGCAGATGGAGATGCAGTACTTCGTCCGGCCCGATGGCGCGACGGCTGCCTTCGACGAGTGGCTGCCGCGACGGAAGGCGTGGTACGAGCGGTACGGCGTCACACCGTCGCGACTGCGGTTCCGCGAGCACCGGCCGGACGAGCTGGCGCATTACGCGAAGAAGGCCGTCGACGTCGAGTACCGCTTCCCGTTCGGCTGGAAGGAGCTCGAGGGGATCCACAACCGGGGCGACTTCGACCTGGGCAACCACGCGCGGGCGTCCGGCGAGAACCTGCAGTACTTCGATCCGGCGACCGAGGAGCACTTCATCCCCTGGATCGTCGAGACGTCCGCTGGCGGCGATCGCGCTCCCTTCACGTTCCTCATCGATGCCTATCGGGAGGAGGAGGTGCGCGGCGAGAAGCGCGTCTCGCTGGCGCTGCACCCGGACCTTGCGCCGTACAAGGTGGCCGTGCTGCCGCTGCTCAAGAAGCGGCCCGAGATCGTCGAGCTGTGCCACCGGCTCAAGGACGACCTGAAGCGCGACCTGATGGCGGTCTACGACGACACGGCGGCGATCGGCAAGCTGTACCGGCGTCAGGACGAGATCGGCACGCCGTGGTGCGTCACGGTCGACGTCGATTCGCTCGAGGACGGCGCGGTGACAGTCCGTGATCGGGACACGATGACGCAGGAGCGGATCCCGCTCGAAGGCGTGAAGCGCGCGATCCTCGATCGGATGGAGGCGGCCCGGGTCTGAGGGTCAGGTTGGCAGGGCCGGGGGTCGGCGAGAGCGGGTCGCGGTCGGCTAGCATCGCGCCGATGGGGACCTTTGGCCGACCGCCCGAGCAGGCGTCGCTGCGCAACCTGCTCCTGGTATGCCTCGCCGCCTTCGGGCTCGCGGCGTGCGTCACGTTCGTCTGGCTCGGCATGCGGGCCGTCATGGACATCGGAGGCGCCTGCGCCGAGGGCGGGCCATTCGTGCCGGTCCAGCCCTGCCCCGACGGGGTGCCGTTCCTGCTGACCATCGGGATGTTTGGGCTCTTTGGGTTCGGTGCCCTGGGGATCTACGCGGGGGCGCAGGTCGGTGGGAGCTGGGCGGCGCTGCCGCTGCTGGGCTGGCCCGCTCTGTTCCTCACCCTCGGCTGGAACTTCCTCGAGTACGGCTTCACGGCAGGCGGCGAGGAGGGCCTGATCTGGGGCTGGATCATCCCGGGCGCCATCTTCGTCCTGATGGGCGGGATCCCGCTGTGGATCGCATGGAAGGCGCGTGGCAGCGACACGCCGGTCGCAGCGCAATTCGGGATGCCGTCCGTCGATCGAGCGCCCCGCGAACCGTCGCCGTCGCTCGGCTGGGATCCGAGCCATCGCGCCGGTTCTACGCGTGCCGCTCGGCCGTCACCGCGTGCTGTTGACGAGGATCCCGCGGCCGGGCCCGATCCGGTCGAACGACTGGAGCGCCTGGCCGACCTGCGCCGGCGGGGTGACATCACCACCGACGAGTTCGAGCGCTTCAAGCAGGCGCTGCTCCTCGATGCGGAGCGACGATCGTGACCCGGCCGGGCTGGCTGCCTGCCGCGGTTGCGGCGTCCGTTGCTGGCGGCGTCGCGTTCGCGGTCTGGGTCTTCTCGGTGATCGCGGGGTAATCGCCGGGAGAGCGGCCGTGCCGACCATGCCGCGATGGACGACGTCCGGCTTGGTCGCTCATTGCGGCTCCTTCGCCAGCGAAGTGGCTGGACCCAGGTCGAGCTCGGGTCGCGGGCCGGCGTTTCGCAGCAGCTCGTGTCGCTCGTGGAGCGCGGCCATGTCGATGCCCTGTCACTTCGGTCGGTGCGCCGGCTGTTCGGTGCCGTCGAGGCTCGCTTTGAGGCGCACGTCAGCTGGCGCGGGGGGCAGCTGGACCGGCTGCTTGATGCCGTGCACGCGGACCTCGTGGCGCGATCCGTCGAACGTCTCGCCGCCGCGGGGTGGGAGGTCGCCATCGAGGTGTCCTATTCGGTCTACGGCGAACGCGGGTCGATCGACGTCCTGGCCGCTCGCAGTTCCGAGCGCGTCGTTCTCGTGGTCGAGGTCAAGTCGGTGCTGGCGTCGATGGAGGACCTTGCCCGCAAGACCGACGAGAAGGTGCGACTGGTGCGCACGGTTCTGTGCCGCGAGCGGTTCGGGTTCGAGCCGATCATCGTCGGCCGCCTCCTCGTCATGCCGGACGGGAACCGGATCCGGCGCAGCATCCTCGCGCACGCGTCACTTCTCGAGGTCCTGTTTCCCGTGCGCGGCCGCGGGGTCCGGGCCTGGCTACGGCAACCGAGCGGTCCGATGGCCGGCATCCTCCTGATCCGCGACGCCGAATCTGCTCCATCTACCAACACCCGTGGTGCTGGGCGCGACCAGAGGGGTTCGATTCGGGTGACTCGGCCCAGATCGGCACGAAACCAGGGTCGCTACCACCCCGGGTGGTGAATGGCACGAACCCGGGCAGCCCGACGCGCGCTACACCACCCGGATTGGTAAACGGCGCAAAGAGGCGCGCGGCGGGGCGGGCCGGGGCGCGCCGGGGCAGGCCGGGCCGGGGCGGGCCGGGGCGCGCCGGGGCGGCGGGTCGGGGGCGCGCAGCGGGCCACAGTCGAGGGCGTGGGTCAGGGCCGCGGGTGGAGCGCGTGGGCCGGCCCGTGGGCGGGCCGTCGGGTGGCGGGCCAGGGCCGACGCGCAGGGCCGCGGCGCGGACCTACTGGTCGGCGTTCGCCTCGGCCGCTTCGATGGCCGTCGCGAGGTCCGCCGACGCGACGCCGCGCGGCTCCTTGCCCTTCGGCCAGTACAGCTCCTTGTGGACCTGGTCCTCGGGGTAGCCGCGGGCGAGGAGCGTCTCCTCGGCCGACAGGATCATGTCGGGGTTGCCACAGATGTATGCGATCGAGTTCCCGGCCGTGAGCCCGAGCTCATCGAGGACCGGCGCGAGGATCGTCTCGACGCGCCCCGTGCGCCCGGGCCACCACTCGTTCAACGGGTCGTTCGGTCGTGAAACGGTCGGCACGTACGTGACGGGGTACTCGCCGGTCCGCTCCCACCCTTCGACCAGCTCGCGGTAGCCGAGCTCGTGGGCGTGCGACACGCCGTTCATGAACACCGCGCGGCGCGGCGCTCCATCCGCCATGAGCTGGCGCATCATCGAGACGAACGGCGCGTTGCCCGTCCCCGACGAGATGAAGATGTGCGTCCGGTCGTCGTCGGGCCGAAGGACGAACTTGCCCTTGGGGCCGATCATCCGCATCCCATGTCCGACCGGCAGCTCCCAGAGCAGCGGCGTGAACGTCCCGCCCTGGACAAGCCGGACATAGAACTCGTAGCCATCGGTTCCCGCCGCGACCGGGGGTGACGCCACGGAATACGGTCGCTGCACGATCCGGCCGTCGACCATCACACCGATCGTCATGTACTGACCGGGCTCGAACGGCGTCGGCTCGCCATCGAAGCGCACCCAGAAGTACGCGAGCGACTCGGTCTCGTCCTCGCGTCGCACGAGCCGGGCGTTGTACTGCTCGGCCTCGGCCTGGACGAGGCGCTGTGGAACGACGTCGGTCATGCGGCGGGGAGCTCCTTCGTGCTGCGGTCCGATGGTACCCGGCTGCGCCCGTCAGAGAAGCGCGGGCCGAACCCACTCCTTGCCCAGGACGTGCTCATCGAGGAAGCCGATCACGGTCTCGTAGAAGAGGCGTGCGTTGGTCGGCTTGAGGATCCAGTGGTTCTCGTCGGGGAAGTACAGGAACTTCGACGGGACGCCGTGTCGCTGCAGGTCGGTGAAGAGGCGGAGTGCCTCCGAGACCGGGACGCGTGCATCGCGCTCGCCATGGGTGATGAGGATCGGCGTTCGGATCCGGTCGAGGAACCGGCTCGGCGAGTGTTCGACGTAGCGCGCCGGGTCCTCGTACGGGTTGCCCATCTCCTGCTCCCACCACACGCCGTCGTCACCGACCCCGTGAAAGGTGCGCAGGTCCCACAGCGAGGCGTGCGTGACAATCGCCTCGAAACCGATCCGTCTGGCCTGCAACCCAGTTCGCCATGTAGCCGCCGAACGACCCGCCGAGGAGCGCCGTCCGGGACGAGTCGAGATCGGATCGCTGCAGCGCGCCCTCGATGGACGCGATGACATCTGTGTAGGGCCGCTCACCCCAGCGGCCCCAGCCGCGGTCGATGAATGCCTGCCCGTAGCCGAGCGAGATTGCCGGGTCAGGCAGCAGCACCGCGTAGCCGCGCTCGACGAACAGGTTCCCGTTCCAGCGCCACGACCATCCGGCCCAGGTGCCAAGGGGTCCGCCGTGGACGAGCGTCAGGAGGGGAGCGGGTGCCTCCGGGCTGGCAGACGCCGGCCGCAGCAACCAGGCGCCGATCTCGACGCCGTCGTCGGCACGGGTCACGACCCGCTCCAGGACGCCGCGTTGCGGCAGCTCCGACTCGGCCCTCGCAGGGGAGGGGAGCTCGGTACCGTCCTGGCGCTCCGCGCGCGCGTCGAGGCGGACGACATGTGGCGGCCGGTCAGGATGGGCACGCAGCGCGTACACGACGTCGCCGCCGGGTGAAGGGCACAGGTCGCTGTAGGTGCCCTCGCCCGTGAGCCGGGTGACGCGGTCATCCGCGATCTCGACGCGGAAGATCGCGCCGTTGCCATGCTCGTGCGCGATGAAGAAGATCGCGGAGCCGTCGCGCGACCAGGTCGGCGCTGAGGGCCACTGGTCGAGGGAGGTGGCGATCCGCCGCCGCTCCCCGCTCTCGACATCGAACAGCACGAGCTCCGTCCGGCTGGCCTCGTCCTTCGTCCCGTCGGTGCCGTACACCGTGACGACGTGACGACCGTCGGGCGAGAAGGCAGGATCCGCGTGAAATCCCTCGCCCTCGGCAAGCGGTCGGCGCGTCCCGTCCGCGCGATCGACGAGCACGAGGTCGTCGCCATAGTGGCCGACGACGAACCGGCGCCAGCTCGTGACCAGGGTGGCACCGTCCGGCGCGATGTCCCACGTGTGCTCCACGAGGTGGTCATCGACAGGTCCCGGTCACGTCCGCGGCCGTTCGGGGATCGGCGTCGGAGCCCGCGGGTGGGTCGACCGCGAAAAGCCGGGTGTGCCGAGGACCGAGATAGTGATCCCAGAACCGGATCGGGTAGCGCTCGAACAGCAGCGCCGACACGTCCGCATCGGTCCGTGCCTTCGCCCGCTCGCGATCGACGTCCCAGTCGTCCGCGGCCGCATGCATCCCGGTGCTGAAGGCGATCGTGCCCGCATCCCGCGCGACCCTGACGTCGTCGACGCCTGCGGGTGGTGCGACCAGGGGCTGCGCCTCCCCGCCGTCCGCGGGGAGAAGCCACAGTGCGCTCGCCGGCTTGTCCTCGGTGCCGGGCTTCGTGTCCGGGTCGGCCCGCTCGGAGACGAACACGAGCGACCCGTCGGGCAGGAATGCCGCAGCTGATTCCCCGGACGCGGACCGGGTCAGCTGGCGCGGCGCGACGGACCCGTTCGGATCGACCGACCAGAGCGCCGTGCGCATCTTCGTGCCGCTCGGCGCGACGGTGGCCACGGAGACGACGAGGCGTCGTCCATCAGGCGAGAGGCGCAACGCAGACAACCGCGGCAGGGCCAGGAAGTGGTCGAAATCGAAGGGCTCGGTCATGCCCGGGATGATGCCAGACCTCCTGGGCCCGCCCCGTGGCGCAGTCAGGCCGCCCACCGAGACGATCGGGACGCGACGGTACAATCCACGGACTGCGAAGCCATTGCCCACTGCCGGCGACCACGGTCGCCCGCAGCCCCCGGAGGACCGATCCCGATGACCGAGACCGCCACGCCCGCGGGCGACCGATCGCACAGCGCTGCCAAGCGCTACATCTATGCGTGGGGAGGGGGTCGGGCCGAGGGCGACGCGACGATGCGCGACCTGCTCGGCGGCAAGGGCGCCGGTCTGGCCGAGATGACGAATGCCGGCCTGCCCGTGCCGCCCGGCTTCACGATCACGACCGAGGCCTGCAACGACTACTTCGCGAACAACGAGCAGCTCCCCGAGGGGCTGTGGGACGACGTGCTCGAGGCGGTGAAGGAGGTCGAGCGGGTCACCGGCAAGGGCTTCGGCGACGCGCAGGATCCACTGCTCGTGTCGGTCCGATCGGGCGCGAAGTTCTCGATGCCCGGGATGATGGACACGGTCCTCAACCTCGGCCTGAACGAGCAGACGCTGCAGGGCCTCATCGCGCTTACCGGCAATGAGCGGTTCGGGTGGGACGCGTACCGGCGGTTCATCGCGATGTTCGGGCGGATCGTCATGGACGTCGCCCCTCGCTCCGAAAGCGGCGACGACGGGACGACCGTCGAGTACAACCGGTTCGACGAGGCCCTCGACGAGATCAAGGAGGAGCACGGCGCGACGTCCGACACGGACCTCGACGCAGCCGCCCTCAAGACGCTCGTCGGGCGCTACCACGAAATCGTGCGCGAGCAGACCGGCCGCGACTTCCCGACCGATCCGTACGAGCAGCTCGACCTCGCGATCAAGGCCGTGTTTGCATCGTGGTTCGGCAAGCGCGCCCGGGACTACCGGAACAGCCAGCGCATCCCGCACGACCTCGGCACGGCGGTCAACGTCGTCACGATGGTCTTCGGGAACATGGGCGACGATTCGGGGACCGGCGTTGCCTTCACCCGCGACCCCAACACGGGCGAGAACGTCCTCTTCGGCGAGTACCTGACCAACGCCCAGGGCGAGGACGTCGTGGCCGGCGTCCGCACCGCTCCGAAGATCTCCGAGATGGCGACCGAGATGCCCGAGGTCTACGCGGAGTTCCAGAAGATCGGCCAGGACCTCGAGAAGCACTATCGCGACGTCCAGGACATCGAGTTCACGATCGAGCGCGGCAAGCTGTACATCCTTCAGACCCGGTCCGCCAAGCGAACCGCGGCGGCGGCCGTGAAGATCGCCGTCGACCTCGTGGAGGGTGGCGTCATCACCGAGGAGGAGGCCGTCGGCCGGGTCGAGCCCGCACACGTCGACCAGCTCCTGCGCGACCAGTTCGATCCCAACGCCCGGCAGGGTGCGAAGCGCGTGGCCAAGGGCCTCAATGCCTCCCCGGGTGCGGCGGTCGGCCGTGCCGTGTTCGACGCCGACGTCGCCGTCGAGTGGGTCAAGCGCGGCGAGCGCGTCGTGCTCGTTCGCGTCGAGACGTCCCCGGACGACTTCCACGGGATGGCCGTGGCGCAGGGCATCCTGACGGCCCGTGGCGGCGCGACCTCGCACGCCGCCGTCGTCGCCCGTCAGATCGGCAAGCCGTGCGTTGCCGGCTGTGCGGAGCTGCTCGTCGACTACGGCAACAAGACGGCGCGCTCGAACAATTCAGGGCTGACGTTCAGGGAGGGTGACTGGATCAGCCTCGACGGCGCCACCGGTGAGGTCTTCCTCGACCAGCTGCCGACGGTCGAAGCGCGCTTTGAGGACCAGCCCGAGCTCCAGCAGATCCTCGGCTACGCCGACAAGGTTCGGCGCATGGGCGTCTGGACGAATGCGGACAAGCCCGAAGAGGCCGAGCAGGCTCGCCGCTACGGCGCGGAGGGCATCGGCCTGTGCCGCACCGAGCATATGTTCCGAGAGGGCGACCGGCTCGACATCGTGCGCGGCGCGATCCTCGTCGCGATGCAGGCGACTCGCGCAAAGGCGAAGACCGCGGTAGGCGAGACGCTCGGCGAGGAGGAGCAGGACGCCGTCAGGACCTTCGATGAGGCGATGGCCAAGCTCGAGGTGCTCCAGCAGGGCGACTTCGAGGGCATCTTTCGGGCAATGGACGGCCTGCCCGTCGTCATCCGGCTCATCGACCCGCCGCTCCACGAGTTCCTCCCGAATCTCGAGGAGCAGCTGGTCAAGGTGACGAAGGCCGGTGATGCGGCGAGCACCGAGGACCGCGAGCTCCTCGCGACGATCAAGTCGCTCCAGGAGCAGAACCCGATGCTGGGCCTGCGCGGCTGCCGCCTGGGCCTGATGATCCCCGACTTCGTGAAGATCCAGACCCGCGCCATCCTCAACGCGCAGATCGCGGTCAAGGGTGCGGGTGGCAACCCGATCGCCAAGATCATGATCCCGCTCGTCGGCCACGTGAACGAGCTCGCCCGGACCCGGGAGCTGCTCGAGGCCGAGGCGGAGGCCGTCGAATCGAAGGCCGGCCTCCAGGTGGACTACAAGTTCGGCACGATGATCGAGGTGCCGCGTGGCGCCCTGACCGCCGACGAGATCGCCCGCGAGGCCGACTTCTTCAGCTTCGGCACGAACGACCTGACCCAGATGACGTTCGGGTACAGCCGTGACGACGCCGAGGGCGGGTTCCTGCTCAAGTACGTCGAGGACGGGATTCTGCCGTACAACCCCTTCCAGACGCTGGATGACGCCGTGGCCGGCCTCATGTCGATCGCGGTGGAGCGGGGCCGGAAGACCAAGCCCGACATCGAGCTCGGGATCTGCGGGGAGCACGGCGGTGACCCCGACTCGATCGCCAAGTGCGAGCGGATCGGCCTCGACTACGTGTCGTGCTCGCCGTTCCGTGTCCCCGTTGCACGGCTCGCCGCGGCGCAGGCCGCCATGAGCAACGCCGCGGAACGCGGCAAGTAGCCACCGGGAATCCGAGGCGCCCGATGAAGGGCGCCACTGCCGGCGACTCGTGAGACGGCGCCTCCGACGCTTCCTGCTCGACGTCGAGCCGTTGCGGCGCGACCGCGACTACCGCCTGCTCTGGACCGGGCAGGCGATCAACGGCATGGGCAACCAGATCACCCGGCTGGCCCTGCCCTTCCAGGTCTACGCGATCACTGGCTCGACGCTCGCGATTGCGGCCCTGACCGCGTTCCAGCTCGTGCCGATCCTTGCGTTCGCGCTCGCCGCCGGGTCGCTCGCCGACGCGGTGGACCGTCGGCGCCTGCTCATGGTCACCCAGGTTGGCCTCCTGCTCTGCAGCGGGACCCTTGCATTGCTCGCGCTCGGTGGCGATCCGCCGTTGCCGGTGCTCTTCGCCGTCGCGTTCGTCGCGGCAGGCGTGTCCGCCGTCGACCAGCCCACGCGGTCCTCCGCGGTTCCACGGGTCGTGGCGCGAGAGCGACTGCCCGCTGCCCTGGCACTCAACCAGCTCAACAACCAGGCGTCGTCGATCGTGGGTCCGGCGCTGGCGGGCATCCTGATCGCGTCGGTTGGGCTCACCGGGGCATACCTCGTCGACATGCTCACGTTCGTGGGCGCGCTGCTCGCGCTCGTCGCGATGCGCCCCATCCCGCCACTCGCCAGCGCGGTGCGGCCCGGTCTTGCGGCGATCCGCGAAGGCCTGGCGTACGTCCGCCGCAGGCGCGTGCTGCTGGGCTCGTTCGCGATCGACCTGGACGCGATGGTGCTTGCCATGCCAACCGCGCTGTTTCCGGCGATCGCGCTCGACGTCTTCCACGTGGGCCCGCAGGGACTCGGGTTCCTCGCGGCGTCGCCCGCCGTGGGCGCCTTCTTCGGCGCGGTGTTCTCCGGCTGGGTCGTGCGGGTCGAACGCGTTGGCAGGGCTGTCGTGCTCGCGGTGACGTCGTGGGGGCTCGCGATCGCCTCGTTTGGCGCGGTCACAGTCCTGCAGGGCCAGTCCGGTCAGCTGTCGCTCGTGCTGTTCGGCCTCGCGCTCGTCGCGCTGGCGGTGGCGGGCGCCTCGGACATGCTCTCCGCGGTGTTCCGAAACACGATCATCCAGCTCTCGAGTCCGGACGAGCTCCGTGGCCGTGTCGCGTCGATCCACACCCTCGTCGTGACGAGCGGGCCACGGATCGGCGACATTCAGGCATCGATCGTCGCGGCGGTCATCGGACCGGGTCAGGCGGTGCTGGCCGGTGGGCTGCTGTGCGTTGCCGGTGTCGGCGCCATCAGCCGCTGGCTGCCCGAGCTCGGGTTGCACGTCATGCGGCGTCCAACTCGGACCGAGCTAGAAGTCGGGGTCGTGCAAGCGCCACCGGCCGTCGACAAGGATCAGGTCCCAGTCGCCGATGAACCGGCGGGGCGAGGTTCCTGACTCGCGATACTCGAGGATGTCGACCGCCACGGTCGCCGTGCCCGCGCCCGGGTCGAACGCGATGATCTCGTTTCGCCGCAGGAGGATCTCCGTGGTCGGCCTGAACCGGCCGTCGACGTACCCCGACTGCGAGTATCGGCTCTGCATGCCCGGGCTCCACAGGGCGTACGCGTCGTCGAAGCGCTCGTCGACGACGAGTCGGTAGAACCGCGCCACGGTCTCGGCCGGGTCCCGCTCGGGCAGACCTGCGGCAGGTGGCTGCGTCGGTCGCTGCGTCGGGCGCGGCGTCGCAGCGGGTGGGTCGGGCCGACGCGTGGGCGTCGGCGTTGGCGTTGGCGTCGGCGTTGGCGTCGGCGTTGGCGTTGGCGTCGGCGTGGGCGTTGGCGTCGGTGTCGGTGTCGGTGTCGGCGTCGGCGAGGGAGACGGCGTGGGCGTCGGGGTAGGGCTGGGCTCAGCGGACGGGATCGCGGCGACGACCGAGCCCTCCGGCCCGGGCGTCGTCCCGACCACGCCGCCGTCGGTCCCATCGAGGTTCGACAGAATGAACGCGCCAAGCAGCCCGACCAGCGCGAGCGCGACCAGGGGTACGAAGAGCGCAATCGGGGTGCGCCGGCGATCGTCGTCGTCGCGGTTCCCGCGCCGCCATGTCGGTCCGCGCGGCGGGACCGGCGTCGATGGTGGCGCCACGATCGTGGGAGTGGAATCCGGTTCGCGATCGGAGGACGAGGGCTGCGGATTTGCGGGTCGGCTCGCGGATGCTGCGCCGCCATCCCGTCCGGCTGCGACATCCGATGTCGCCATCGAGGCGGCAGCCGCTCCGGCCGCCGCAGCTGGCAGGCCGCCAGCCCCGCCGGTACGCGTGGGACCAGGATCACGATCCCCGGCGCCGGGACCATCCGCGACGCCGGGCCGGCCGGCCGCTGCCGTCTTCCGCCCAGGGAGGAGGCTGATCGGCGGGACGCGCGGCACCGGTGCGGATCGCGTGGGACTGGATGCTGTCGACGGCGGTGTCCCCGGCGAGGGCGCCGCCGCGGTCTCGGCTCCCTCGGTCGCGGGAACGGTGACGCGGCCGGTCGGGGCATCCGACTCGCCCGCGCGACGTGCCCTCCGCCCGGCAATGCCGGCCGTCGCGAGCTGGCGCGCCGCGGCGCCCTGGCGGCGGATCCCCCCGAGCACGCCGAGGCGCCAGCGATCCAGCGCGGCCGCGAAGTCCCCCGCGGACGGGTAGCGGTCTCCAGGCTCCTGCTCCAGGGCACGCATCACGAGACGGTCGATCTCGCGATCGAGATCGGGCGCTACTGCGGTTGGGGGCGCGGGCCGAACGCGCAGCCGCTCGAGGGCCACCGCCGCGGGCGACGGTCCATCGAACGGGCGCCGTCCCGTCACGGCCTCGTAGAGGACGACGCCCAGGGAATAGATATCCGACGCCGGCATCACGGCCTGCCCAGTCACCTGCTCGGGGCTCGCGTACTGGGCGGACCCGAGCATCACGCCCGCCGTCGTGATCCCGCTCGCATTGGCAGCGCGCGCGATGCCGAAGTCGACGACGCGCGTCTCGCCGTCGCGGTCGATGAGGATGTTCGCGGGCTTGACGTCCCGGTGAATGATCCCGCGGTCATGAGCAGCCTGGAGCGCACGTGCCACGTCGATGCCGATGCGGACGACCGTGCCGACCGGAAGCCGGCCCTCGCGCCGCAGCACCTGCTCGAGATCCTCGCCCTCGACGAGCTGCATGACGATGTAGTCGACCCCATCGTCGGTGCCCGTGTCGTAGATCGTCGCGATGTTCGGGTGGTGGAGCGACGCGGCGTTGCGCGCCTCCTGTCGGAAGCGCAACACGAACTCGGGATCGGCCGCCACGCCCGCGCGCAGCAGCTTGACCGCGACCGGCCGGTCGAGGAGCTCATCGTGTGCCCGATGGACCACGGCCATGCCGCCTTCACCGAGGAGGCCGAGCAGGCGGTAGCGGCCCGCGAGCAGGCGTCCCGTCATCATCACCGCGCATCGAACCCTGTGGAGCCGTCCACGCAGACGTTCACGGCGCATCACGGCATCACGATCGGGTTGCATCCGCTGATTTGCGCAAGGTCTGCGGCGTAGAGTGCAGCGATGGCGAGGGATCACGAGCTGCACCACGTCACGATCGTCGGTGGCGGCTTCGCCGGCCTCTATGCGGCCCGACGGCTCGTGGGCAACGAGGCCGTCCGCCTGACCGTGATCGACCGGCGCAACTTCCACCTGTTCCAGCCCCTGCTGTACCAGGTCGCGACGGGCGCCCTGTCACCGGGGAGATCGCCCAGCCGCTGCGTTCGATCCTGCGTCACCATCGCCGCGCGACGGTCCTGCTTGGCGAGGCCGTCGGGATCGACCCGGTTCGCCAGGAGGTCCAGCTCTCCGACGGCGGCCCGATTCACTACGACACGCTCATCGTCGCGACCGGTGCGCATCACGCCTACTTCGGCAATGAGCGCTGGGCAACGTTCGCGCCCGGGCTCAAGACCATCGAGGACGCCCAGGAGATGCGCCGGCGGATCCTCATCGCCTTCGAGGCGGCCGAGCGCGAGGCCGACCCTGCGACCCGGCGGGAATGGATGACGTTCGTGGTGGTCGGCGGCGGTCCCACGGGGGTCGAGCTGGCCGGTGCGCTCGGCGAGATCGCGAACGACACGCTCCGGCAGGATTTCCGTTCCATCAATCCACCTGACGCACGCATCGTTCTCGTCGAGGCGGTCGATCGGGTCCTCCCGTCCTATCCACCGAAGCTCTCGAAGTCGGCCGCGCGCCAGCTCGAGCGCCTTGGCGTGACGGTCTCGACGAACACCAAGGTGACCGATATCGACGAGAACGGCGTCATGGTCCAGCGTGCGGGCGGCGAGGAGCGCATCCCGTCCCGAACGGTGCTGTGGGCTGCAGGCGTCGAAGCGTCGCGGTTCGGGCGCACGCTGGCCCAGGCCGTCGGCGTGGAGACGGATCGAGCAGGTCGGATCCCGGTCGGGCCGGACCTCACGGTCCTCGGGCACCCCGAGATCTTTGTCATCGGTGACCTGGCCGTCGTCCGCCAGGTGAACGGGAAGCAGGTTCCCGGGGTCGCGCCGGGCGCGATCCAGGAAGGCTCATACGTCGGGCAGGAGATCGGGCGGCGGCTCGCGGGAACGGCGTCAAAGCCATTCCGCTACAAGGACAAAGGCGATGTCGCGACGATCGGCCGGCTGCGCGGGGTTGCCAACATCGGCTGGCTCGGTCCGGTCGGCCAGCTGCGCGGCTTTCCGGCATGGGCAATGTGGCTCGGCATCCACATCTTCTACCTGATCGGCTTTGCGAACCGGATCGTCGTCACGATTCGCTGGGCCTGGAGCTTTCTCACCCGTGGCCGGAGCACGCGGCTCATCACGGGTCAGGGGCTGCTGCCGCCAATCGAGCAACCCGAGCCGCCGGCGGAGCTCCCACCCGCGGCCTGACTATCCGAAGACGATGACCTGGCGGGCGTAGCGGCCGCGCCGGAGCCCCTCGAACGCGTCCTCCAGGTCGTCGAGGCCGATCCGCCGGTCGACGAGGCGCTCGATCGGTAGCCGGCCCTCGAGGTGGAGCGCCGCATAGCGCGGAAAGTCCACCGCGGGGTCCGCGAAGCCGTAGTTCGAGCCGAGGATCCGCCGGCTCCCGTCGACGAACGGATAGACGTCGAACGAAGCACGCACTCCGAGCGGCGTCATCCCGACGAGCACCGCCGTTCCGCCCAGTGGCAGGGCCTCGATCGCAAGCTCGATCGTGTCCTGCCGCCCGATTGCCTCGAAGGTGTACTCGGGACCACCGTCCGTGGCGTCACGGAGTGCCACCAGCGTGGCCGCGCGGTCATCGCCGGCGAGGATCGCCGTCGTGGCCCCGACTGCCAGGGCAGTGTCCAGCTTCGCGGCGACCCGGTCGACGGCCACGATCGTGCCGGCGCCCGCCAGCGCGGCGCCCATCACGCACGACAGCCCGACCCCACCGAGCCCGATCACGGCCACGCTCGCGCCCTGCGGGACGCCGGCTGTCTTCGTGACCGCGCCCACGCCGGTTGCCACGCAGCAGCCGATGAGCGCCGCGACGGCCGGATCCACGCCGTCGGGGATCGGGATCGCGGCGCCCGCCGGGACGACCTCGGCCTCGGCCATCGTGCCGATCGCGCAGTAGGTGAGGACCTCGGCGTCCTGGCCGGAGCGGCGCCAGCGGGTGCCTCCGTCGAGCATTCGATGCCGGAAGGACGGGGAGCTCGGGCACGCCCAGGGCCGTCCTGCCCGGCACGCGCGGCAGGTCCCGCACGGCACGAGCCACGACAGCGCGACGGGCTGTCCCACCCGGACGGTCGTGACGCCCTCGCCCAGCGCGTCGACCACGCCCGCGCCCTCGTGGCCGAGGACGATTGGCCCCGGCCGGTCCCACTCGCCGTCGCGGACGTGCAGATCCGAGTGGCAGACGCCGGACGCCGTCATGCGCACGCGCACCTCGCCGGGGCCCGGCGGCGCCAGCTCGAGCTCCTCGATCCGGCTCGGCTCGCCGGGACGCTCGAGCACCGCGGCACGGGCCACCATGGCGTTCATCTGCGGAGAATACCGGTGAGCACCGGCGTCTCCGTGCCGTTCAGCCCCCCGCGACGAGCACGCCCGTCATGCCGTACGCCTCGTGGCCCGGCAGGTGGCAGACGTACGAGAGCGTGCCCGCGGCATCCACGACGATCGTCGTGCGGACGGTCTCCCCGGCCGGCACCGACACCTCGGTGGGACGCGCGGCGTGGACCGGCTCGGTACCGGTCCGATGCCGTTCGTGGACACCCTCGTCACCGAGGATCCACTCGTGATCGATCGGATCGCCGTTGTGTAGCTCGACGGTGACCGGCACGCCGACCGGGACGCGCACCTCGGCCGGCTCGAACCGGGAGTAGCGCAGCTCGATCCTGAGCGCATCGCCGTCGCCGGGATGGGACCGGGACGCCGTCCAGGCGGCCGCACCTCCCGCGACGGCAAGCGCGATCACGATGCCGCCCATGAGAGCAAGCTCGGTGCGCCGCGGTCGGGCCATGCTCAGGTTCGAAGCGTCGTCGGGCGCCAACGCACGAGCAGGACGGTCCCGACACCCGCGATCGTCACGAGCCCGAGGGCAAGCGCCAGCCGCAGGCCGGCGAGGAGTCCCGCGTTCGAGCCCGCCATCGTGAAGCCCGCGGCGACGTGCGAGGGACGACCCGGCACCGCTCGCGTCGATCGCCAGGTCGAACCCGAGCTGCGAGGCGTCGGCGTCGATGCGCGACCTTGGTGAGCCAGGCATCGTCCGGGATCCACTCCATGCCGCGGTCGGAGCGCAGGTCGTCGAGCAGGCGGTCGAGCTGGCGCGCGGCGCTGTGATCGAGGGCAGGCCGTTGGTGCCGGTCGGGTGCCGGCAGCAGCGCGGGCGCTCGTCGGTCAGCAGGTAGACGTCGGCCTCGACGCGCTCCGCGCCGGTCTTGCCGAGGGCCAGGATCCGCAGCGGGACCCACGGGTTGTCGGTCGGGATCGTGATGTGGACCGGCGTGCCGTCACCGACGCTCTGGCCGCGTTCCGCGGCGGCGTCGGCGTCGAACGACGGCGGCGAGGAAGATCGGGCTGCGCTCGGCGTAGAACTCGAGGACCTCGGGCGCGTCGGGCGGGAGGCGGAAGCCGTGGTCGGTGGCCCACGGCCGACTTCCTCGGCGCCGCCGCGCAGGACCGTGATGTCGAGCGCGTCGATCTGTGACCTCCATGAGGACCTCGGCACGCTCGCGCGGCCGCGCCGCGGCCGCGACAGACGAAGCCGCCGTCGGCGATCGGGTCGGTCTCGCGGATGAGCCGCTGGAGGGTCCAGTCGCCGCCCTTCTCGACGCTCGTCGGGATCCCGGGGAGGGGCGTGAGGCTGCCGAACGCGCCGCCGCCGCCCGCGAACTCGAACGCGGTGACGTAGTGCTCGACGCCGTCGTGATAGCCCGCGAACGTCGTCGTCCGCAGGAGGTTGACCGCGCCGTTCGGGCCGATGAGCCCACCGCAGGCGAGGACCGGCGCGGCACCGAAGGCGAAGACGAGGGGCCCGGCGAGGATGACGAAGGAGCGTCTGCCGGCACGAGTGATCGAAGCATCGTCGATCCCCCTTTCGTGCGGCCGGCCCCGGCGGATGGGAGGCCGGTCCGCGTCGCCCCGAGACTCCGCGGGCGCCGCTCCGGTTCCGGGTCCCGGTGCCAGGTAGCCCCAACGCCGGATTGCGGCGAGCGCGCCCGACCACGCACACTGCTGCCCATGCGACGACTGCCCCCCGCCTGCCCTCGCCGGTCTCCCGCTCGCCGCCGCCGCCCCGGTCGCGGCCGCCGACTTTCCCGCCAAGGACGCGAAGTACCACACCTACGCCGAGATGGTCGCCGAGCTGACCAGGCCGTGGCGGATCACCCGGCCATCGTCCAGAAGTTCTCGATCGGCAAGAGCCACGAGGGCCGCAAGATCTGGGCGGCGAAGATCTCCGACAACGTCGACGACCGACGAGGACGAGCCCGAGGTCCTGTTCGACGGTCTGCACCACGCCCGCGAGCACCTCACGGTCGAGCAGGCCCTCGCGATCCTGCGCTGGCTGACGGACGGCTACGGCGACGCGACACGCGGATCACGCGCCTCGTCGATCGCCGCGAGATCTGGATCGTGTTCATGGTCAACCCGGACGGCGGCGAGTACGACCTCACCGGCTCGCCGTACCCGGCTGGCGCAAGAACCGCCAGCCGAACGCGGGGACGACCGCCGTCGGCACCGACCTCAACCGCAACTACGACTACCGCTGGGCGTGCTGCGGCGGCTCATCGGGCACGAAGTCGTCGCTGACACGTACCGAGGCCCGTCGCCGTTCTCTGCGCCCGAGGCCCGCGCGGTGCGCGACTTCACTCACCAGCCGGGTCGTCGGTGGTCGCCAGCAGATCAAGGCCGCGATCACGTTCCACGCCGCGGGCGAGCAGGTCCTCTGGCCGTACGGCTACACGAAGACCGACGTGCCGGCCGACATGACCGTCGACGACCAGGCGGCGCTCGCGCAATCGGCCGGAAGATGGCAGCGAAGAACGGCTACACGCCGAAGCAGTCGAGCGCGCTGTACGTGACCGACGGCGACGAGATCGACTGGGCGTACGGCCGCCACAAGATCTTCATGTACACCTTCGAGCTGTATCCCGCGCCACGCGCAAGGTCTCGGCATCGCCCGGTTCTACCCGCCCGACGAGATCATCGGGCGCGAGACCGAGCGAAACAGGACGCCGATCCTCTAGCTCATCGAGCCGGGCCGGCTGCCGCTACTGGATCATCGGCAAGGCGGCGACCCATTGCGGGCCGTTCATCGACGACTTCGAGATCGCCGACGGGCTGGGCGCGCGATCCGCACGGCACCGACACCGCGCACGGCCGGGCGCTGGGAGCGGGCGAACCCTGAGACGACCGCCTACCAGGCGAATGGGACGACGTCCGGCTCGCGGGCGCTCGTCACGGGCTACGCCGCCGGCGCGGCGGCGAGCGTCAACGACGTGGACGGCGGCGTCACGTCGATCCGGTCCCCGCCGATCGTGCTTCCGGCGGAGGTTGGTGCGCTGACGTTCCGGTACGTACCTCGCCCACGCCTCGAACTGCTCGTCCGCGGACTACCTGCGCGCGTGGGTCGAGGCCGAGGATGGCACCCGGACCAAGGTCTTCGAGGAGCTCGGTGCCGGCAACGCGGACACGCCGGCGCTGGGCCGCGGACGAGCGTTCCGCTGACGCCGTGGGCGGCGCAGACGATCCGGATCGTCATCGAGGTGGCGGACGGCGCCGGCGCCAGCACGGTCGAGGCGGCCGTCGACGATCTCCGCGTGACGCGCCCCTGATCCGACGCTAGCGCGGCGGGCCCGCCCGCATTCGGCGCGGACGTGCTGCGGGTCGTCGCCGGTGCGTGGCCGTCACGATGTGCATCGGGAGCGCCTCGCCGCCGGACCGGCCGCCGGCGGAGACCGCCGAGACGACGTCTTCCACGATGCGGGCGACCGCGCCTGGCCGGCCGTACTGCACCGCGTGGCCGCCCCGCGCCACCTCGAGCGCTCGTCCGTTCGGAAGCAGGCCGACGGCGCGTGACGCCCAGGTCCGAGGCACGAGCGGATCGTGCGCGCCGCGGACCACGAGCGAGGGAACGCGGACGAGCGGCAGAACCGTCTCGATGCGGTGCGCCCAGGCGTGCGCGAGCGTGCGGACGGCACGCCGCACCCCGGCGAGGACGAGATCCGGGACGTGCTCGAGCCAGAGGCTGGGCCACTCGCGCGGGATATCGGCCACGAGGCGTCCTGCGTGGCCGAGCAGTGACGGCTCGGCGGGGTCGAATGTCGGACCGGTGAGGACCGTGGCCAGCACGCGATCGGGGTGGTCGGCCGCTGCCTGCGCGACGATCTGCGAGCCCAGCGAATTGCCCACGAGCACCGCCCGCCCGATGCCGGCCGCGTCCATCGTCGCGACGAGCGCGGCCGCGAGGCCCGGGACATCGAGCACGCCGGACGGTTTCGCACTCCAGCCGAAGCCCGGCAGGTCCGGCGCGAAGACGAGATGGTTCGGGGCGAGCCGGCGCATCAGCGGGACGTGGTATCGGCTCGAGATCACGAACCCGTGGACGAGGACGATCGGCGGCGTGTCGACGGTCCCTTCCGAGCGGCCGACCCGGGCATGGATCATGAGGTCGCCAACGGCCAGGTAGCGGCTCCGGACCCGCCCGCCGGTTGACGCGGTCACTGCGGTCGGGATCGCGTGGGGCGTAGGAGGCGGGGCGCCCTCGTCGCGGTCCCGGAGCACGTTCTCCATCGGCTCGTCGAGAAAGCCCTCGACCGTGCGCTCGAAGATGGCCGGCTGCTCCCACATCGGGGAGTGCCCGGCGTCAGGGATCGAGACGAACCGGGCACCTGGGATCGTCGCTGCGGTACGCCGGCCGAACTCCACGGGCAGCAGGGTGTCGCGCTCGCCCCACACGACGAGCGTCGGGGCGACGATGCGTGCCAGCCGCTCGGCGAGGTCGGTCGCGAGGATCTGATGCGCGGCGCGGGCGATCGTGAGGGGTCCTGCACGGAGCGCGGCAGCGATCGCCACCGGGTAGGCGCTGTACGGGAGGTACCGGCCGCCACGCAGCAGGTTGTGCAGGTGCCGGCTGACCCGCTGGGGGAGCGCAAGCCCCGCCGCGTCGACGAGGACGAGTCGCTCCACGAGCTCCGGATGCCGGGCCGCAAGGTCCGCCACGACGAGACCGCCCATCGAATGGCCGATGAACGGCACGCGTTCAAGCCCGACCTGGTGCGCCCAGGCGGCGAGCAGGTCCGCCGCGATGTCCAGCCGGAAGGCCTGTCCCCGGCTCGAGCCGAACCCGGGCAGGTCGACGAGCAGGAGCCTTCGTGACCGTGACAGCGCCGGGATCGTGGGCGTCCACCACGTCGCACCCGTGCCGAGGCCGTGTACCAGCACGACCTCGGGTCCCGTTCCGACCTCGGCCCAGCCGATGCGGTGCCCGGCAACCTCCGTGACGTGGCGCTGCATCCTGGGCATGTCCCAGAGCGTAGCCCGTCAGGTCGCGCGGTGAGCCGCTCGCTCCGCTCTCCGGGCGGCGCACCGACGTAACGTTCCCGCGCCGCCGGACCGGCTCGTTCTCGCGTTCGGACCGCTACCCTAGTCCCGCATGTATGCAGTGATCCTTGCCGGTGCCAGCGGGACGCGTCACCAGGCCCTGCGCCCCTCCGAGCACCCGGTCGCGCTCCGAACCGTGGATGGCGAGACGATCCTGCGACGGACCGCCGCGCGCCTGGCCCCGCTCGTCGACCCCATGGATGTCGTGGTCGTCACCGATCGCCGTTTCGGGCAGCGCGCCCGCGAGGAGCTGCCCGAGGCGCGCATTCTTCCCGAGCCGATGAATCGGAACACGGCGGCGTCACTCGCGCTCGCCACGATCGCGATCCCGCGGCCCGAGGGGGAGCCGATGCTCGTCGTGTGCGCCGACCACGACATCGAGGAGGAGGACATGTTCCGCCAGGCGATCGCCGGCGCGGCTGTCGAGGTGGTCAAGGGTGTCCTGGGTGTCGACCGGCCGCTCGTCACCTTCGGTGTACGGCCCACCGAGGCCGATCCACAGTTCAGCTACATCCAGCCACGCTACGACGACGGCGTGCGCGCCGGTGGCCTGCGCGTCTACCCGGTCGGCGGGTACGAGGCAAACCCGCAGGAGGGTCGCACCAAGGCGCTGTACGCCTCGGGAACGACCTACTGGAGCTCGGGCATCTTCATCTGGCAGCGGGGCGCGATCCGGGAGGCGATCGAGCGGTACACGCCGCTGTTCACGCTCCTCGAGCCTGCGTACCGATCCGAGCTCGCCCTGCGGGCCGCGTACGACCGGCTTCAGCCCGTCTCGATCGACGAGGCGGTCCTCGCGGGCGCGGCCGGGGACGGCCTCGTGCTGACGGCACCCCTCGAGGTTGGCTGGCGAGACCTTTCGCGGGATCCCGTTTCGGCCTGATCGGCCAGCCCACGTCAACGCGGTCGCCACGGTGTCGACGGACCCGATACGTCGCTGCAACGCCGGGACGTGCATGCCCGGTTACGCTCTGTGGACCAAACCCATCGGACGGCGCCTCCGCCGACGGTCTGGCCGAGAGGCCCGACCTCGCGCCGTCACTCTGGCCGCCTGACTGCCTGCGGCCGACACGGAGGTGCATCGATGCGACGACTTCGCGCAACGTTCGCGGGCCTGATGCTGCTGCTGGCGGCCGGCGCAGCGCCGGCAACTGCCTCGAGCTTCCCCGATCAAATCGACCTGCCGAACGGCTTCGCGCCCGAGGGCATCACGAGCCACGGGACGACGCTGTACGTCGGCTCGCTCGTCGACGGCGCGATCTGGCGCGGCACGCTGCCCAGCGGCACCGGCGACGTCTGGATCCCGGGTGAGACCGGTGAGGTGGCCGTCGGCATCGACTACGACGAGGCGAACGATCGGCTGTGGGTCGCCGGCGGGAACACGCACGAGGTCCGCGCGTACGACGCAGTGAGCGGCGATCTGCTAGAGACCTGGACCTTCGAATCGGGCTTTCTCAACGATGTCGTCGCGACCCAGGATGCGGTCTACGTCACCGACTCGAACGTCCAGCAGCTGATCGTCATTCCGCTTGGGGCCGACGGGTCGCTCCCGGCCCCCAACGAGGCGTTCACGATGCCGCTGACGGGCGACATCGCCTACACCACTGGCTTCAACGTGAACGGCATCACCGCTGCGCGTGACTGGCTGCTGATCGTGCAGACGAACACCGGGCTGGTCTTCCGCGTCGATCCCGAGACCGGCGTTGCGACACATGTCCAGTTGCGCGGGCCTGACGGCGAGTACCTGGTGACCGCAGGTGACGGCATCGAGATCCACGGCAACCGGCTGGCCGTCGTCCGCAATCAGCTCAATCTGGTCGCGACGTTCAAGCTCAACGGTCGGCTCTTGTCGGGCACGCTGACCGGGGAGCTGACGTCGGGCGATTTCGCCGTCCCGACGACCGCGACCCGTGCTGCCGGAGACCTGTGGGCCGTGAATGCCCGGTTCGGCACACCGGTGACGCCGGCGACGCCCTACTGGATCACGCGCGTACCGGGCAGCTGACCCGCGGGCCGCAGCGGGACGGCGGCTCAGTCGCCGCCGTTCCCGTTTCCCTTGCCCTTGTCGGGCTTGTCCGGCTTCTCGGGCTTGTCGGGCTTGCCGTTGCCGTTCCCATCCCCATTTCCATTCCCGTTGCCGGCGTCGTCGTCCCGACCGTCTGCACCGTCGTCGTCCCCGGGCGCTGTGGTCGGAATCGGCGCTGATTCCGCGGTCGCGGGCGCGCTGCTCGGCGTCGTCGGCGACGGGTCGTTCCCTCCACTCCCGTCCTGCGGGGTGCCCGTGTTGGTCATCGCCGCGACGACAACCACGCCCGCGAGGAGTGCCGCCGCGAGCACGCCGGCAGGCACCCACCGGGGACGGGGTCGTGCGTTCGGACCGATCGCGCCGCGCGGGTCAGGCGAGGGGAGGGCGGATGCCGCGGCCTGTGCCACATCGGCGCGGGCAACGGCAGCCGGCACGATCGCTGCCACCTCCGTCTCCATGCCCGACGAGCTCGGACGCACGGCGGCGGCGACCGCGGCGGCAAAGGCCGCGACGTCACCGAACCGATCGTCGGGGTCAGTCGAGAGTCCCCGCATGACAGCGGCCGCAAGCTCCGGGCGACCGCGCTCGAGCGGCGCGGGTGGACGTTGCTGTTCCTCGGCCAGGGCCACTGGCGTGGTGGCCTCGTACGGTGGACTCCCCGCGAGCAGCTCGTAGGTGACCGCCGCGAGCGCGTACTGATCGGTGGCCGGTGTCGCAGGCGCCCCGCGCAGCTGCTCCGGCGCCATGTAGCGGAACGTGCCGACGATCGTGCCGGTCGCGGTCAGCGCACCACCGGTCGGAGCGGCCGTGTCGTCCGCGGCGATCCCGAAGTCGGTCAGGAGGGCACGTCCGTCGGTGCCGAGAATCACGTTGCCTGGCTTCACGTCCCGGTGCACGATCCCGACCGCATGAGCCGCCGTCAAGGCAGCCGCGACATCCCGGACGACGCCGACGACCTCGCCGACCGCGAAGGGCGCGCCGCTTTCGTTTCGCTCGGCGAGTGACATTCCATCGACGTAGTCGAGGATGAGGGCAGCCTCGTCGTCCTCGATCCTGACATCGCGCAACGCCACGACGTTGGGATGGACGAGCGCTTCGAGGGCGCGCGACTCCCGCTCGAGCCGCTGGCGGGCGGCGGGGTCGGCAAACACGATCGGATGCAGGCGCTTGACGGCGACCACCTCGTCGGTTCGGGTGTCGAGCGCGCGCCACACCTGCGCGGATCCGCCCATGCCGGCTGGCTCGAGCAGACGGTACCGATCGAAGAGGACAGGCTCAGCCATGCTCCGACCGTGCCCGAAATCGGACGGCACGGGCATCATCGCGGGTGCGCGCGGGTCTTGCGGCGACACGACGAGCGAAGCGCGACCTATCGAGGTGGTGCCCACGAAGCGACCCCGTCATCCCGTTCGAGACGCTGGCCGACCTGGACCTCGCGCCCGAGACCCTGAGGTCGTTCAGCTCGGCGGGAGCATTTGCCGCCACCCGTCCGCATCGAGCTCCCACACGTCGAGCTCCTGCGAGCCACCGGGGCGATCCAGCCCGCCCACGAGGACGAGCACGCCCCGCCGCTCGTCGAAGGCGAGCGCATGGCCGTTCCGCGCCGGCGGTGCCGTGGGGATTTCCAGCTCCGTCCACGCCCCGTTCCAGACCCACGTATCAGCGGCGAGCGGCGTGTCGAAGCCCGTCCCGCCGCCGAACAGCACGACGCCCTCCCGGTTCGAGTCCCACACGCCCGGTGCGTTGACGCGCGGTCCGGGCCCGGGCGTCGCCGCCTCCTCGCTCCACGACTCGCCATCCCACGACCAGGTGTCGGCGTAGAACCCGCCATCGTTGCCGTTCACCCAATGCCCGCCTTGCAGCAGGATGCCGCCGAGCCGGATGTCGGTCATGAGGCTGACGAAGCGTGGCGGCGGCCCGCCGCTCGCGACCTGGGTCCACGAGGTCCCATCCCAGGCCCACGTGTCGGGAGGCTGTTCGAAGTCGACTGCACCGCCGAACAGCAGCAGTCGCTCGCCGCCCTCGTCCCAGGCAAGGCCGGCACCTTCGCGCGGACCCGGGCCGGTATCGGTCCAGGTGTGAACGCTCCAGTCGCGCCCGTCCCATTCCAGGGTCTCGTTGAGCGCCGTCCCGTCGCTCGTCAGACCGCCATGGACCACGATCACGCCCCGATCCGGGTCGCGCGCCACGCCGCCGAAGCTCCGTGCGACCGGTCCCGCGGCGTCGATCAGCTCCCACGCGGTGCCGCTCCAGCCCCACAGCTCGGTAGGTCGCGGGTCGGCGTTCTCCACCGCGCCGTTGACCAGCATGACGCGCTCGAGGACAGGGTCGTACACGAGCGCAAAGGTCTGCCCCAGGACGAGGGAGGTCGGCAACGAGCCCGTCACCGTCGGTGCCGCGCTCGATGTGGGCGTGCCGGATGGGGAAGCGGGCGGAAGGGACGGGACCTCCGCCGACGGTGACGGCACCTCCGCCGGCGGTGACGCGGCCGCAGTGGTGGTGACAGCGGACGAGGTCGTTCCGCCGCATCCCGCCGCCCATGCGAGCGCGACAAGCGCGAGGAACATCGGAACGCGCATCGGCCTCTCCTTCCGGGTGCGGGTCGCTCTCCCCAGTACGCCCCGTGCGCCGCGACGGTTCCCACGGATCCGCGTGCAGCCGCCGAGTTGCGGCCGGCATCCCGCGCACCCTACAGTCCGCGGCACAGACCGCCCGAAGGGGACGCCCAGCCCGTGGATGCCACCAGCGCCGTTCCGCCAACCGGGCTCTCCGCGAGGACCCGCGATCCCGACGACATCGAGCGGATCGCCCACGTCGGCAGCTGGACGCTCGATCCGGCAACGGGCGACGCCATCTGGTCGGCCGAGATGTACCGGATCTTCGGGCTCGACGTGAACGGCCCGGCCATCGGTCTCGCGGACATCCCGCACCTGTTCACGCCGGAGAGCGTGGAGAAGGTCGGGGCGGCGGTCGCCGAGGCAACCCGGTCCGGGGAGCCCTGGCTGCTCGAGCTCGAGATCGTCCGCGCAAACGGCACACGCGGCTGGGTTGCCAGCAACGGCATGGCCGAGCTCGGCGAGGACGGGTCGGTCGCTCGAATCCACGGCACGATGCACGACATCACGGAGCATCGCCGGCTCGAGACGGAGCTTCGCCAGGCACAGCGGCTGGAGGCGGTTGGCCAGCTCGCCGGTGGCGTTGCGCACGACTTCAACAACATCCTCACCGCCATCCGCGGGTACACCGAGCTCGTCCGCGACAACCTGCCACCCGGCGACCCGAACATCGCCGACCTGGACGAGGTCAGCCGGGCCGCGGATCGGGCCGCGGACCTCGTTCGCAAGCTCCTCGCGTTCAGCCGTCGTTCCGTGCTCCAGCCCGAGGTGGTCGACCCATCGAAGGTGATCGATGACGTCATGCCGCTGCTGCGGCGCCTGCTCGGCGAGGACATCGCCATCGCCCAGCGAACGCAGCCTGACCTCGGGCGGATCGAGGTCGACCCGGGGCAGCTCGGACAGGTGCTCATGAATCTCGCCGTGAACGCCCGCGACGCCATGCCCCGTGGTGGCCAGCTCACCATCGAGCTGCAGAACGTTGTGCTCGACGCGGAACAGGCGGCGACGCACCTCGACTCGCGCCCGGGCGCGCACGTCCTCATCGCCGTCTCGGACACGGGCGTCGGCATGGATGCCCCCACGCAGGCCCGGGTCTTCGAGCCGTTCTTCACGACGAAGGACCCCGACAGGGGAACCGGCATGGGACTGGCGACGGTCTTTGGCATCGTCAAGCAGTCGGGCGGCTCGATCTACCTCTATTCCGAGCCCGGCCGCGGGACGAGCTTCAAGCTGTACTTCCCGCGCACGGACGCGCCCGAAACCGGCTGGGACACGGACACGGCGCCCGGCACGAGCCACTCGGGCACCGAGACCATCCTCCTCGTCGAGGATGACGCCGCCGTTCGCGGCTTCGCCCGACGGGTGCTCACGGATGCAGGGTTTGCCGTGCTCGAGGCCGGCGACGGCACGGCGGCGCTCGAGATCGCGGCGCGAAACCCGGGCATCGATCTGCTGTTGACCGATGCCGTCCTGCCGGGCATGGGCGGCGGAGAGATCGCACAGCGCCTGCAGGTTGACCGACCCGACCTCCCCGTCCTGTACGTCTCGGGGTTCACGGAAGACTCCGTCGTCCAGCACGGCGTCGTGGCGCCGGGCCTCAGCTTCCTGCCAAAGCCGTACCGTGGCGTGGACCTGCTGCAACGCGTCCGCGCGGTGCTCGACGGCACCGACTAGCCGATGCCCGCCTTGCGGTCGAGGTACTGCAGGAGGTCGTGGGCCGCCAGCTCGACCGCCTTGTGGCGCCATTCGGCGGCGCGGAAGTGGCAGGCGATGATCCCCGACCGGTGGATCCGCCGGAAGTCGCCGAACACGAACGCGTGGCGCGCCTTGGTCTCGTCACCGGGTCCCTCGGTGAACGGCAGGTGCCACGCGCCGTACTCGTCCCAGGTGTGCTTCTCGAGGTAACGGTTCTCGTCCTCGGTGCTCGGCTGCGCCTCGCCCCAGTCGCTGCGCAGGACGTACCGACGCCTGTCGATGAGCTCCTTCGCCCATTCGACCCCGCGCTCGTTGACGGAGTAGGTCGCCATCGGCTCAGTCTGCCAGCCGAGCCGTTCCGTGGCGTGCGGCAAGCGCGAGGATCCGATCCGCGCGACCCGCCATCGCCCGGTCGACGAATCGCCCGCCGGGGAGCACGGCCGTTCCCTGGCCCGATGCTCCGGCCCGCGCCAGCGCGTCGCGGATCTCGGCGGCCTCGGTGACCTCGGCGTCGGTCGGGAGGAATGCACCCTCGATCACCGCGAGCTGTCGCGGGTGGATCGCGGCGCGCCCCAGGAAGCCCATGCGGCGACCCGCGTGGCACGACGCCACGAGCCCGGCCAGGTCGTCGAGCGCGGGATAGACCGACATCGCCGGCGGCGGCAGACCCGCGGCGGCGGCCGCAACGACGATCCGGCCGCGAGCCCACGCGAAGCCGGCGTCATCCGCGATGCCGAGCTCGGACCCGAGGTCCGCCTCGCCGAGTGCGATCGACCCAACGGCCGCGTGGGCACGTGCCAGCTCGCCGGCTGCCTCGAGTCCCCGCGCCGTTTCGATCAGCAGGTGCAGATCCACAGCGCCGCCGAGGGAGCCGACCCGGTCACCGAGCCGGGCGACATCGTCGGGCGATTCGGCCTTGGGGATCCGAAGGCCCGCGAGCCTGGGAAGGCCCAGGACAGCATCGAGATCGAGCTCCGCGAACGGCGTCTCCAGGGCGTTGATCCGCACCTCGATCGGCGGCGTCCCGGGGCTGTGGTCGGTGGCGAGCCAGCGCGCGATGGCGGTGCGGGCCTCGTCCTTGTGGGTCGGCGCAACGGCATCCTCCAGGTCGACGATCACGCGGTCGGCGCCGCTCGCGAGGGCCTTGTCGAACCGGTCCGGTCGGTCACCCGGGACGTAGAGCCAGGTCAGGGCCGGCGCTTCGGTCATACGACCCGGCTCGCGCGAAGCCGGTCGAGCTCGGCGGCGGAGACGCCGGCCTCCGCAAGCACCTCGGCCGTGTCGGCGCCCACGCGGCGGCCCGTCCAGCGGATGGCGCCCGGCGTCGCCGACAGCCGGAACAGCAGGGACTGCATGGCGAGAGCGCCCAACTCGGGGTCCGTGACACGGGCGATCGTGCCGAGCGCCTCGAACTGCGGGTCCTCGGCGATGTCGCGCACGTCGTAGACCGGTGCGACGGCGGCCTGTGCAGATTCGAACGCGGCCGTCACGTCGGCTGCGTTGCGGGTCGCCACCCATGCTGCCACTGCGCTGTCGAGCTCGTCTCCGTGCGCCGCGCGACCCCGACCCGTGGCAAACCACGGCTCGTCCACCACGTCGGCCCGACCGACCAGCCGCATGACGCGATCGGCGATTGCCTGCGAGCTCGTCGAGACGGCGAGCCACCGACCGTCGGCCGTGCGGTACAGGTTGCGCGGCGCGTTGTTCGTCGATCGGTTGCCGGTTCGCTCCTGCACCTCGCCCAGCTGGTCCCAGGCACTGATCTGCGGTCCGAGCAGCCAGAGGATCGGCTCGATGATCGCCAGGTCCACGACCTGGCCACGACCCGTTGTTCGACGCGCTTCGAGCGCCGTCATGATCGCAAAGGACGTCGCGAGTGCGGCGATCCCGTCCGCAAGCCCGAATGGTGGCAGGGTCGGCGGTCCGTCCGGCTCGCCCGTGAGCGCCGCGAAGCCGCTCATCGCCTCGGCAAGGGTGCCGAACCCGGGTCGCCGAGCACTCGGTCCGGTCTGCCCGAAGCCGGTCACGCGGGCAAGCACCAGGCCCGGGTTGGCGGCCGAGAGCGCATCCCAGCCGAGCCCCCAGCGCTCGAGCGTGCCCGGCCGGAAGTTCTCGACGATCACGTCGGCATCCGCGGCGAGCCGAAGCAGGATGTCTCGCCCGGCCGGGGTCGACAGGTCGAGTGTGGCGGTGCGCTTGTTGCGGCCGATCACCTTCCACCACAGGCCGACGCCGTCCTTCACGGGCCCGTGACCGCGCGACGCATCCGGCTTCGTCGGGTGCTCGATCTTGGTCACCTCGGCCCCGAAGTCGCCAAGGAACGTCGCCGCGAGCGGACCGGCGAACAACGTCGCGAGCTCGAGGACGCGAAGACCCGCCAGCGGGCCGGGTGCGGCCAAGTCGCGCGGCTCCGTCATTCGGGCAGGTCCACCGCGCAGCGGAAGCCGATCCACGGCGAGCGACCGATGCCTGCGCCGGTGAACAGCAGCCGTGCCGACCAGTCAGCCTCGCGTGGACCACCATCGAAGTACCAGGCCGACGCGTCGTTGGTGTATGCGCTGCCGCCCTTGAGGATGAGGAAGCGCGTGCGGCGGTCGCTGTGCTCGCTCTCGGTGAGGTTCCAGACCCGCGGCTCGCCGAACTGGAGGAGGCCGGCCTCGCCGGCAACCTGCCACTCGTCCTCGGTGGGCAGCCGGACGCGCGCCCATCTTGCGTAAGCGCGTGCGTCGTCGAGCTCGACATGGGTGACGGGCATATCCGGGGCGCCGTGACCGGCATGCTCGAACCGCTCGCCGCGGCTCGGTGCGTACCCGGTCGCCTCCCGGAAGGCCGTGAATTGCGCGTTCGTCACCTCCCGTTCGGCGATCGCGAAGCGGCTCAGGTCCACCGACCGGGTGAGCGTTGCGGTCGCGTGCAGCCGTGGCGGGAGCGGCTTCCACTCGTCGATCCAGGGCGCCTCGCCGTACAGACCGGTCTCACGGAGCCGATATCGGACGCGCAGCTCGCGCGGTCCGGCCGCAACGGCACGCATGCCATCCGGCACAGCCTCGACCTCGACCCGTGGCGCCGGCCGCCGAACGACCGCCCGAGCCGGGAATGTCGTGCTTTCCGCGACCTTTGCAGTCGACTGGATTTCGTCCTGCCCCGCCGATATGCCGCGAACAGGCATCGCCGGCCGGGAGTCGTCTCCGGCGATCACCGCTGCAATCCCGCCGGCCGGTAGCGCCCCGCCGATCGAGACCCGCCCCGCGCCGGCCGGCTCGACGCGCAACGGGATCCCGGCAGTGAGCTCCGTCCAGGTCGCGCCGGGTCGCTCGTCGGTCGCGAGCCACGGACCGTCGACCGCCTCGCCCCGGTTGACGATCGTCCACAGGGGCTGGCCAGCGTGCTCCCAGCGAGACGCGTGGACCGATCCGTGTCCCGGGTAGTCCGCGAGCGGCGTCCAGTCCTCGGACTGGAGCCATGGCGCGTGCGACACCTGGACGCCACGCATCGCCCGGAACACTGCCCGGTCGCGCTCGCTCCACCCGACCCAGACGCCGAACACGTTCTCCCACAGCAGGACCCCGACGCCGTTCAGCCACGCCGAGTGGAGCTCGTCGAGATGCGACCGATTCCAGCGTCGCGTGTGATGGAGCATGTGGCGGCGTTCGAACCATTTCGCGCGGAGGACCCCGGGCACGGTCGAGTCCGCGAACCACTGCGCCCACGACATCGAGTGGTCGCGGATGCGGGCGAGCGGCACTTTCGATTCGCCCTCGAGCGTGAGACCCGGTCGGATGGCGTCCAGCGCCTCGCGCAGGGCCGCGGCGCCCTCCTTGACCGTGTCGAGGAAGACGCCGTCCACGCCGCTCCAGCGCACGATCGCGGCGATCCGGTCGATCGTCTCGGGGCCGTCGCCGCGCTCCCACGGGTAGTAGGTGACGAAGGTCCGAACCCCGCGTGCCTGGAAGGCCCGCACGACGTCGGGCAGCTCCGGAATTTGCTCGTACAGCTCGAGATGGTCGCGATCGTCGATCCCGATGACCGGGTAGGCATGCCACAGCGCCACCCCATCGAGGCCGCCGAATGCGCGCTCGTGCTCCTCGACGTATCGATCGACCGTGAAGCAGCCCCGCTCGTGGTCGTACAGCGTCTCGTCCCAGAGCCAGGCCAGCGATACCGCGTAGAGATCGGTCGGGACGTCGTCGTAGTGCGAGCCGTCGTACCGGAGCCGGTCCTGCGCGTCGGACCGCCAGCGGGCGAGCGCATCGCGCCATGCCGGCCAGCCGGCCGGGTCGTCGGGCGGGACGAAGATCTTCGCCTCGTCGAGCACCGCCAGGTCCGCGTCCGGATCGAGCGGAACCGCGGTCGGCAGGTCGATCGGGCGGGGAACGTACGGGTTGAAGCCCGGGACCGTCATGCGTCCAGTGTGGCGACCGCCAGCGTCCGGCGTGCCAGCTCGTCGAACCCGATGCCATCGAAGCCGGTGACGCTCGTCGCGAGCCGGTTGTGCAACGGCTCGCTCCAGCGAACCGGGATCCTGCCGGCACCCGCCATTGCCCCGGCCACGGCACCAACGGTGGCCCCGTTCGAGTCGGTATCCCAGCCGGCCATCACGGTCAGCGTGATCGAGCGCTCGAAGTCGCCCCGTCCCGCGGCCAACGCGAACGCGACGATACTCGCGTTGTTCAGGACGTGGACCCAGTGCCGGCCCTCGTGCCGCCGGTAGATCTCGTCGACCGCGGCCTCGGTGTCGGACGAGGACCGTGCCAGCTCCCGGGCCGCCTCGATCTCGGCCGCGAGCCGGCTCCGCGGCGGCACCACGGCCATCCCCGCATCGAGGACCACGTCGACATCGTCGGTCACGAGGGCTGCGGCGGCCATGGCAGCCACCCACATCGCGCCATAGACCCCGTTCCGTGTGTGGCTGAGCCGGGCATCGCGCCAGGCCAGCTCGGCGGCCGCGCGCGGGTTCCCGGGTCGTGCCCACCCATACGCGTCGGTCCGGATCTGCGCACCGATCCACTCGCGATACGGGTTGTTGACGGTCGCCGTGGCCGGGGGCTGGAGCCCGTTGAGCATGTTCGCGTAGGCCATGCGTTCGGCCGTGAAGGTCCGGAGCGCCGGGATATCCCGCAACCAGGACTCGCCGACGTCGTCGGTCCGGAAGTTGCCACCGAGACGTTCAAGCAGGGCGAGCGCGATCAACGGGTAATTGAGGTCATCGTCCTCGGGCATCCCGTCGATGTTCTCCTCGAGGCTCGTGGGCCGGCTCGCCTTATTCCATGGCCAGCGTGCCGCAACGTCCTCGGGCAGCCCGACCGCAGTGAAGTAGCGATCCAGCGGCCAGCGGCCCGTAGCCTCGAGGATCTCGCGGATCCCGTCCCGATGGATCTTCTCGACGGGCTTGCCAAGGAGACAGCCGACTGCGCGCCCGAGCCAGGCACCGTGGAGCCGATCCGGCAGATCGCTGGCCGCGGCCGGGGAGGGGAGTGCCGGCCCGGGCCGCCACGTCGCCCGGATCGCGTCGAGCCCATCCGGCTCGTCGGCGGCGGACGGCGCAGGGATCGCCGCGAGCTCCGCTACCAGCTCGCGCGCGAGGGCTTCCAGCTCCGGCGAGGACGGCTCGGGCGAGACACCGCCCTTCGGCTGCGCAGGATCACCGCCCGCGGCAACCCATCGGTCGCGGATCGCGGCGACGTCCTTCCCTTCGTCAGCGGCCTGCACCAGCTCGTGGCGCAGGAGGTCGTCAGGCTGGATCCAGGTGAGCCGCATGTCGCTCCGTGTCGATGAGCTGGCCGAACGCAGTCGCGCGCGCCTGCTGTCGTGCCGCATCAGCCGCCTGGATCTCCCGCGCCACCTCGGCCAGGGCGAGCGCCGGCCCCTCGAGGTCGAGCTGGCTCTCCGTCGTGACCTGCCGGCGCCATCGCTCGGGGACGCTCGCGACCCCGTTGAGAGCGCCGGTGATCGCGCCGGCCATCGTCGCGATCGAGTCCGAGTCGCGCCCGTAGTTCGTGGCGGCGAGCACCGATTCGACCGTGTCCCCACCGGTCGCGATGACGATCCCGATGGCGACGGGGAGCTCCTCGATGGCATGGAGCCTGCTCGGGCGCCGCGCACCGAGGCCCCCATTGCGATAGTCCGGTCCGACGGTGTCGAAGGGGGCGATGGCCTCGCGCAGGGACGACAGCATCACGCCCCACGAATCGCGACCACCGGCCACGGAACGGGCGCACGAGATGACCGACTTCAGCGCGGCGTGCGTCCCGTCGTGGGCCACGCGCAGCGCCGCGTCGACGACCGTCTCGACGTCGGCGCTCGGTCCCATCGCAGCCGCCACGGCCGCAGCCATCACCCCGGCCGCCTCGCGACCGTAGCTCGACTGGTGCGCGCCCGCGATGTCGATTGCTTCTGCGTAGGCACCCTCGGGATCGGCCGCGTTGACGATGCCCACGGGCGCCATGTACATCGCCGCGCCGCAGTTGACGATGTTGCCGACGCCGGCCTCGCGCGGGTCGACGTGGCCGTAGTGGAGCCGTGCCACGAGCCACTTTTCCGCAAGGAACAGGCGCTGGATCGGCGGCTCCTCGCGCTCCATGTCGGGGATCCACTGGGCGGGACCCATCAGCAGCGGAACGAGCTCCTCGGCCACGTCGTAGGCACCAAGGTGGCGGCGTCGCCGGCGGTAGACCTCCACGAGGGCGTGGGTCATCAGCGTGTCGTCGGTGATCCGCCCGTGCCCCTTGGCATAGCGGCTGAGGCGTTCAGCCCGGGGCGTGCCTTCCTCGAATGCCTCGACGATGTCGTCGACCCAGCCGTTGTAGCGCTCGTGGATCTGTTCGGCCGTCCAGCCTTCGGTGGCGCCACCGATCGCGTCACCGACGGCGGCACCGGCCAGGCAGCCCATGGCCTTGTCGTCGAGCAGCGTGGCGGGCCTCCCTTCGGCGGTGGTCATGCGTGGTCAGGGTGCGTGCCGGGGATCGCGTCGGGCAGACAGCGACCCCCGGCGTGTGTTCGGTGCGATGGCGGCCGTCAGCCGCCGTTGACCTGGGTCCAGCCGTCGACCAGCTGGGTCTTGAGGGCCTCGAGATCGATCTGACCCGCGAAGTACTGCTGGAACGCCGGGGTGGCGATCTGGTCCTTCCACTGCGGGTAGTTCTCGAGCTTCTGGAACGGAGCTTCCTCGAGCTTCGCGGCCGAGTCGACGACGACATCCCAGCCGCCCTCGCCACCCGTCTCCTCGAGGAGTGCCTCGCCACCGGACGTGCTCGCGGGGGCGAGCCAGTCACCCTGCGCGAACTTGGACAGGTTCTCGGCGCCCGTGAAGTACGTGATGAACTGCATCGCCTCGTTCGGGTGCTCGCTCTGGGCGGACACCGACAGGGTCTGCGGGTTTGCGGCCTGGGTCTGCGAATCGCCCATGAGGAGCGGCAGCATCACCCAGTTGAAGTCGTCGGGCGCCTGCTCGGTGAGCTGCTGGGCGTAGAAGTTGCCGCCAACGAACATCGAGAAGTTGCCGCCGAGGAAGCTGGCGAGGTTGTCCGAGCCGCTCAGGCCGATGCTGTTCGGCTCGATCGACTTGTCCTCGTAGGCCATCGCGTGGATGGTCGTCGGGACGCGCTGCTCGGCCTCATCGAACTTGAGAGTCCAGCTGTCGCCTTCCTCGTAGAAATACTTGCCGTCGAAGTTGAGCCCAGTGCTCAGCATCAGCGCGGTGGCCGACTTGAGACCGACGCCGACGCCGTAGCGGCCGTCGGTCGTGAGGGTCTTCGCGTGCTCGCGGAACTCGTCCCACGTCCACGGATCCTCGAGCGTCGGCTGCTCGATCCCGGCCGACTCGAGATGGTCCGCGTTGGCAAAGACCACGTATGACTGGAGGAGCGTCGGGACGGCCGAGATCTTGCCGTCATAGGTGACCGAGTTCCAGATCCCTTCGGGGATGTCCGCCTTGAGCTCCTCGGGGATGAGGGTGGTCATGTCGGCGATGTAGCCCTGGTTGACGAAGCCCGTCAGGTCGGCGCTCTCGTCGTGGATGACGTCGGCTGCGGTGCCGCCCTGGAACTGGGTCACGAGCGCGTCGTGGACCGAGTTCACGTCGATCGGGACGATCTCGACCTGGATGTTCGGGTTCTCGGCGTTCCATGCATCGACGATCTCCTCGGTCGCCGCGACGGTCGCCGGCTGCCATACGTACGTGGCGAAGCGCAGGTTGACGGGCTCCCCGGATGCCGCAGTTGCGCTGGGGGCCGCAACGCTGGCGCCGGGAGCTTCGGATGCCGCCGGCGGCTGGCTGGCCGTGTTCGCGCTGGGGCTCGCGCCGCCACCGGACGAGCACGCACCGACGATGAGGACCATCGCCGCGAGAACGCTCAACACCTTCCTGGATTGCATCTGGTTCTCCTCCTTGACCATGACGTTGACCGTGGTCGACTGGGCGGGCGCGGATCAGCCCTTCACACCTCCTGCCAGCAGGCCCGAGGTGATCCGGCGCTGCAATGCGATGAAGACGACGAGGCTCGGCAGGGTCGCGAGCAGGGACGCGGCGGCGAGCGGACCGAGCCGGACGACGCCTTCGCTGCCCACGAACCGTGCGAGCCGGACGGGGATCGTGGTGAGGTCGGCGCTCTGCAGGACGACGAGCGCGAAGAAGAATTCGTTCCAGGCCGCGATGAACGCGAACAGCAGCACGACGACGATGCCCGGCGCGAGGAGCGGGAAGACGATCGAGCGCACGACGCCGATCCGGCTTGCGCCATCGACGGAGGCGGCCTCCTCGAGCTCGATCGGGATCGAGCGGATGAACGACTGGAGCATGTACAGCACGAACGGCATGCTCCAGACGAGGTAGACGAGGGTCAGCCCGGGCAGGCTGTTCAGCAGGCTGAGCTGCTTGAGGATCAGGAAGAGCGGGATGACGATGAGGATCGTCGGGAACACCTGACTGACGAGGATCCAGCCGAGCGCGACGCGCTGGAGCTTCCCCGGGAACCGGACGAGCGTGTACGCGGCCGGCAACGCCACGATCACGGTGAGGATCGCCGTCGCCGTCGAGACGATCGCGCTGTTGATGGCTGCCTGGACCAGGTCCTGCTCGGTGAGCGCGTCGATGAAGTTGTCGAGCGTCGGTGCGCGCGGGATGAGCGAGGGGTTGAGCTCGACCAGCTCCTGCGGGCCCTTGAGCGACATCGAGAGCATCCACACGAGCGGGAACGCGAGGAAGAGCACGAACGCGATCAGGAGCGCGTACTGCCCGGCGCGGGCGGCGAGCAGGAGACCGCTGCGCTGGTTCATGCCGCGCTCCTCCGCCGGTACAGGGCGTACAGGGCCAGCAGGCCGACGATCACGAGCACCATCACGTTGCCCATCGCCGCCGCATACCCGAAGTGGCCGTAGCGGAAGCCTTCGTTGTAGGCAAAGAGCGGGGGCAGCATGGTCGTCGTGCCGGGACCGCCCTTCGTGAGGACGTACACGATCCCGAACGAGTTGAAGTTCCAGATGAAGTTGAGCGCGACGATCGCCTCGGTCACGGGAAGCAGCTGCGGCCACGTGATGTGGCGGAACCGCTGGACCGGGCCGGCCGCGTCCACCGAGGCCGCCTCGTACAGCTCCTTCGGGATCCCCTGGAGCCCGGCGAGGAGCGAGATCGTCACGGTGGCCATGCCGGCCCAGACCCCGACGACGATGACCGCGATGAGCGCCGTGTTGAAGTCGGCCAGCCAGCTGATGCCCCGGTCGATGAGACCCGTGCTGCGCAGGATCTGGTTGAGCAGACCGGCGTCGGGCTGGTAGACGAGGTTCCAGAGGATCGCGACGATCACCGGCGGCATCGCCCACGGGACGAGGACGAGGGTCCGGACGACGGCCTTGAAGCGGAGTGGCTCGTTGAGCAGGAGCGCGAGGGTCAGGCCGAGGACGAGCTGCAGGATCGTCGTCGAGAACGCCCAGACGAGCCCGATCCGGAACGAGGACCAGTACAGATCGTTGTCGAGCAGCCGGACGTAGTTCTCGACCCCGTTGAACGTCGTCGTGACGTTGAGCCCCGCCTCCGCATCCGTGAAGCCGAGATAGATGCCCTGGATCAGCGGCAGGACGCTGAAGATGACGATCGGGATGAGCGCGGGGAGCAGGAGCAGGTACGGGTTGCGGACGAGCCGCTGTCCCCGGTTCGGGCGGCCAACGCGGGTCGCGGCGGTCAGGGCGGTCACGCGTGCGCTCCACTCGAATCGCGGACGACCAGGCGCGGCGGCACCGAAGCCCGCGCCGGGGGCGTGTCGGGGTGATCGAGTCGCTCGAGCAGGAGTCGCGCGGCGAGCTCGCCGCGCTCCTCGGAGGCGAGGGACACGCTGGTCAGGGCCGGCGTGCTCATCTCAGCGAGCTCCGTGTCATCCATGCCGACCACCGCGACGTCGTCCGGGACGCGCAGGCCCCGCTCGTTGAGGGTCCGCATCGCCCCGATCGCCAGGAGGTCGTTGGCGGCAAAGATCGCGTCCGGTCGCCGATCGGCGAAGAGGAGGTCCGCCGCTCGGCGACCGGCTGCGAAGGTGAAGTCCCCTGCGGTGACGATGAGTCGTGGATCGAGCGGCAGGTTGGCCTCGGTCATGGCTCGCTGGAAGCCCTCGAGGCGGGCCGTTCCCGGGGTGGTGTCGGTGGGCCCGTTGAGGAACGCGATGTCCCGCCGGCCGTTCTCGATGAGATGCCGAACGGCCAGGCCGACGCCGTGGCGCGAGTCGGCGCGGACGTTGTCGACGGGCACGTCATCGGGCAAGGTCCCGATCACGACGACGGGACGGGCGAGATTGCGAAGCTCCTCGACGAGCTCGGGCGTGACCCGGATCGGGGAGAGGATCAGGCCATCGACGTACCTGTTGCGCAAGCTGCGCAGGAGTGCGATCTCGCCGCCCGGATCGGAATTGGTGGAGCCCAGGAGGAGCCGGTAGCCCGCGCGCCGGGTGACGCGGACGATGGCGCGCATCATCGCGGCGTAGACCGGGTTCGAGATGTCGGCGACGGAGAAGGCGAGCTGATGCGTCCGTCCGGCCTGGAGCGACCGAGCGACCGCGTCGGGCACGTACCCAACAGCCTCGGACGCGTCACGGACCCGCTGGATCATCGCGGGCGTCGCGGGCAGCCCGTTGAGGACGCGCGACACGGACGCGATCGACACGCCCGCCTGTCGGGCGACGGTCACCAGCGTGGGTCGGGGAGCATCCATCCGGGCTGACTCCGCTCCGCGTTACGTAAACGTTCTTGTAAACGTTTACAGGTCGCTGCCGAGACGGATGGTGGCACTGGTTGCGGTGCGGTGTCAAGCCGTTGATGTGGCTCGGGTGATCTTGTTCGCCCACCGAGCAGTACGGCGGCTGGTCACCCGTCGCTGCTCGCCAGGAGAGCGAAACGACGGCTCGACTGGTCGATCGGCTCGCCAGGAGAGCGGCTCGGCTCCCGGGTCGAGCCCGACGCTTCGTACTGCTCGCGGAGCGAGCACTGGCGGGGCGAGCATGGCCCAGGCTGCTACCGTCCCAGGGTGAGCCTCAGCCAGGAACAGGCACCGTCGATCGCGTCGGCATATGGAGGCGGGACGCCGGCGGGCCCCATGGTCGCGGTCGCCCGGGGCGAGCTCGGACGCGTGTGGCGGCTGCCGACGACCGCGGGTGATCTCGCGGTGAAGGAGCTGTTCTCGCCACCGACCGAGGGCGAGGCCGCCGACGACGTCGCGTTCCAGCTGCTGGCGCTCGAGGCCGGGCTGGTCCTGCCGCGGCCGCGCCTGCGGCCGGACGGGCGGGTACTCACGCCCCTCGATGGCGGCATCATGGTCCGCGCGTACGCCTGGATGGACCTGAGCCCGGTGGCGGATCGGCCCGCGGAGGCGCTCGCCGGCGTGCTCGCGACCCTGCACGGGATCGGGACGAGGACCGATGCCACTCCACACGAGTGGTACACGCAGCCCGTCGGGCGGGAGGCGTGGGCGCAGCTCGCCGAAGCGGCTGATGCGCAGTCCGCGCCGTTCGCCGGACCGCTCCGCCGCGCGCTGCCTGAGCTCATCGCGCTCGAAGCGATGCTGCCCGTGCCGCCTCGCCCGGACCGCCGCCGGTGCCATCTCGACCTTGACGACTCGAACATCGCCTTCGATTCGGAGGGCCGGCTGGTGGTGATCGACTGGGAGAACTCGGGGCCGGCGGCGCCCGTCGAGGAGCTCGCGATGCTCGTCGGCGACTATGGGCCGGAGGAGGGTGGCCGTCTCGTCCGGGCCTACGCGGCCGCCGGCGGCCTCGCCCGGATCACCGGGGCGTCCGATTTCGGCATGGCGGTCGCCGTCCAGGGCCACCTCATCTCGTTCTACGCCAGGCGCTGGCTCGCAAACGAGGATCCCGAGGGGGTCGAGCGTTCCCGGTGGCGCCTCGAGACCGCCCTGGGCCCGGCGCTGATCACGCGGGTCGGCATCGACCAGCTCCTGACCGCCTGCGGGTTGACGCGTGGCGCAGGATGAGCGTCCCATGACCGACGACGAACACGACCACGACCACCACGACGACGAACACGACCACGAGCATCACGAGCACACGCTCAGCTATCCGGATGCCATCGCCGAATACCGGGCCGACAAGGACGAGTACTACGGCTCGGGCCGGCACAGCCCGATCCCGCCTGCCGAGCGTGCTGCCTTTGCCGGCCTGCCGTACTACCCGGTCGACGAGCGCCTCGTGTTCGACGATCGCGTCCTCGAGCCGTACACCGGCGACGAGCCGTCCGACTTCCAGATCCCGACGTCCGACGGCAAGCTCCGCCCAGCCCACCGCGCCGGGTACCTCTCGTTCGAGATCGGTGGCGAGCCGCGCCGGCTGACCGCCTACACATTCGACGACGGCGATGGCGATTCGCTCTTCGTGCCGTTCCTCGATCGGACGAGCGGCACCGAGACGTATGGCGCGGGCCGGTACCTCGATCTCGATCCCGAGGAGGACGGCAGCTACACGCTCGACTTCAACCTTGCCTATCACCCGTCGTGCGTGTACGACCCGCGCTTCTCGTGTCCGTTGACCCCGGCCGAGAACCGGCTGCCGGATCGGATCGAGGCAGGGGAGCGCCTCTAGCCCTCCCCGGCTCGTTTCGAGCGCCGCGACCGCCGATGAGTTCTCGCGTGTTGGGCCGTCCTAGAGAGCGACGACAGTCCTCGCCCAGGAGCACAACCCGTGAAACCAGCCCAGCGCGTCCGCGTCGACGCGTCATCCTTCTGACCTGATGCGTACCTTCCATCTCCTCGTGGCGAACACGCTCATCGCGAGCGTCACGAACAACTTCCTCTGGTTCGCGCTGACGTTCTGGGTCTACCTCGAGACGCGCAATGTGCTCGCCACGGCGATCGTCGGCGGCGGCTACATGCTGATGATGGCCGTGTCCGGCATGTTCTTCGGCACGTTCGTTGACCGACACCTGCGCCGGACGTCGATGCTGCTGTCGAGCGTCATCTCGGTCGTCTCGTTTGCTCTCGCGGGCGTCGTCTACGCACTGACACCCCCCGCGGCGCTGCGCGATCTCGGCAGCCCCGCGCTGTGGGCGTTGATCGCCTTCGTCCTCGCGGGCGCGATTGCCGGCAACCTGCGGATGGTCGCCCTCTCGACGACCGTCACGCTCCTCGTGCCGGAGGACCGTCGCGACAAGGCAAACGGGCTGGTCGGCACGACGAACGGGATCGCGTTCGCGATCACGTCGGTGTTCAGCGGTCTCGCGATCGGCCTGCTCGGGATGGGTTGGGCCATCGGGATCGCCGTCGTCCTCACCGCGGTCGTCGCTCTCCACCTGTACACGATCCGCATCGAGGAAGAGGCGCCTGTGCCGAACGCGGACGCGCCGCGGATGATCGACGTGGGCGGCGCACTCCACGCGGTCCGGCTCGTGCCGGGTCTGCTGGCGCTCCTCCTGTTCTCGACGTTCAACAACTTCCTCGGCGGCGTCTTCATGTCGCTGATGGATCCGTACGGGCTCACGCTCATGTCGGTCGAGGCGTGGGGGATCCTCATCGCCTTCACGAGCCTCGGGTTCATCGTGGGCGGGATCCTCGTCGCGCGACGAGGCCTCGGCCGAAACCCGGTACGAACCCTGTTGCTCGCCAACCTGGCGATGTGGACGGTCACGATCCTGTTCCCGATCCGGTCCGAGATCCTGCCGCTGGGCATCGGCTTCTTCCTGTACCTCGTGCTCGCCCCCGTGGCCGAGGCCTCCGAGCAGACGACCATCCAGAAGCTCGTCCCGTTCAAGGAGCAGGGCCGTGTGTTCGGGTTCGCGCAGAGCCTCGAGACGGCGGCGTCGCCCGTGACCGCGTTCCTCATCGGGCCGATCGCCCAGTTCTGGGTCCTGCCCTCGATGACCGATGGCCTCCTGGCCGACCTCATCGGTGGCTGGTTCGGCACGGGGATCGCTCGTGGCATGGCCCTGATCTTCATCATTGCGGGCGTGATCGGACTCGGCGTGACCGTGCTCGCGTTGCGGTCGCGGCCATATCGCCTGCTGTCCGAGGAGTACGTGCAGGCGCCGGAACAGAAGGTCCCGGACGCCGAGGCCGAGGTGGCGGCTCCGGCGTAGGGCGCGACCCGGCCGCGTCCTGGCGGCCGTGCCCGGCGGCCGTGGCCCGGCGGCCGCGATCCCGGCGGCCGCGATCCGGCAGCTGGGTCGGCCGTGGCCCTGGTCGGCCGTGGCCCTGGTCGGCCGTGGCCCTGGTTGGCCGCCTGGACGCCATTTCGCGCTATTTACCAACCCGGGTGGTCTTGAACGCGCCCTCGGTCGCCGGTACGAGTTCCAGGCGCCGAATCCGGTCCTTCTCGGGTCCGAATACCACTGCCCTTGGTGAACGGCACCAACTCGGCCCCCATGACGCGCGCAGTACCACGGGGATTGGTAGACGGAACAAACCCGGGGCGAGGCCACGCCCGCGCGACCCCGGGCAACAGCAAGGGCACGTGTCGCCGAGCTGCGTGAGCCCTTGCAACGCCCCTGTACCATTGACAAAGCCTCTACGCGGGCATAGAGTGTGGACAAACACTGAACACACTCCCACCGAGGCTCAGCGTCATGTCCACCCATCGGCTCGTCGCCCGCCAATTCATCCCTCGACCCGTCGATGACGTCTTCGCCTTCTTCGCCAAGCCGGAGAACCTCTCGCGGCTGACCCCATCGTCGATGCGCTTCGAGTTCCTGACCGATGACCGCGAGATGCGCGAGGGCCTCCAGATCGACTATCGCCTGCGGCCGCTGCTCGGGATCCCGGTGGGGTGGCGAACCCGGATCACGAGCTACAACCCGCCGTACGGGTTCGAGGACACGCAGCTCCGCGGCCCGTATGCGAAATGGGAGCATCGCCACACCTTCAAGCCCGTCGCGGGCGGCACGCTGATGACGGACAGCGTCGACTACGCCGCGCCCTTCGGACCGCTCGGCGACCTCGTCAATCGGTTCGTCATTCGCGACGAGCTGGCGCGCATCTTCCGATACCGGGCGGATGCCGTTCGGACTGCCTTCGCTGCACCGGGCGCACCAACCGGTCGAACCGTCGCGGTCGCCGGTGGCACGGGGTTCGTCGGCTCTGCCATCGCCGTCGAGCTCCACCGCCGCGGGCATCGCGTCATCGTGCTGTCCCATCGCGGCGAAGAGGCCCGAGCCGGGCTGCCCGACGCCGTCGAGATCCGCCAGGCCGACGTCCAGACCGGGGAGGGGGTCGCCGATGCACTCCAGGGCGCCGACACCCTCGTGATCTCGCTGGCCTTCAAGAACAACCCGATCGAGGCACCGCGCCGTCATCAGACCTTCGACGAGGTGGACGCCGCCGGAACCGAGCGGCTCATGGACGCGGCAAAGGACGCCGGGATCGGTCGCGTCGTGTACATGTCCGGCGCCGGCGCCGCCCCGGACGCGAAGCGCCACTGGTTCCGGGCAAAGTGGCGCGCCGAGGAGGCCGTTCGCGGCACGGGGATCACCTGGACGATCATCCGGCCGACGTGGATCTACGGCCCGCGCGACGTGTCGCTCAACCGGTTTGTCGGCTTTGCCCGGCGGCTGCGGGTGGTGCCGATGACGAACAGCGGCCGCCAGCAGCTCGCCCCCGTGTTCATCGACGATGTCGCCGCCCTCGTCGCGGACGCCCTCACTGAGCATGCAGCGGACAACCAGGTCTTCGAGCTCGGCGGACCCGAAACGCACTCGATGCGCGAGATCATCGCAACGGCACTCCGCGTCGCAGGGCTGCGCCGGCCGATCCTGCCTGGCCCGACGCCCCTCATCAAGGCCGCCGCGCTGCCGCTGACGCTGCTGCCGCAGCCACCGCTCACCCCGGACGCGGTCGACTTCATCAACCAGCCGGCTGTCGTCGACATCGCGCCGCTGCTGGCACGGATGCCCCGTCGTCTGACCCCCCTCGAGGAGGGGCTGCGGACCTATCTCGGTGACCGCGCACCCGATGCCGTCATCGCGTTCGACCACGACGCCGACGCACGGGCGCGGCAGCCGCTCACGGCCCCCGGACCCTCGTGATGACGATCGCGGCGGAAATGCCCGTCGGTGATGGCGAGCTCGTCCGCCGCATCGGGACGGGGGACAGAGACGCGTTGGCCGCCCTCTACGACCGCCACGCCGCCGCCGCGTTCGCGCACGCGTTGCGGATCACCGGGGACCGGGCGCGCGCCGAGGACGTGGTCGAGGCGACGTTCCTTGGCCTGTGGAGCAGCTCGGGCGACGTTTCGTCGGTCCCGGATGCTCAAACGACGGTCCTGATGCTGGTCCACCGCCACGCCATCGCGATCGTCAGGGGGCGCCCAGGCGTTCCCGGTACCGTGCCGTCAGCCCGGCTGGCGAGCGTCTGACTGCTCGACGACCCATCGGACGGCGTCGACCACGATCCCGGGCTCCGACAGCTGCGGGAAGTGGCCCGACCCATGTGACACCACGTGCCTGCTCCGGGGGCTCATCTCGGCGAGCGCGACCTGGTTCGCATAGCGCAGGTCGGCCGCAGCCTCGGGCATGAGCCGGCTTGGCGGCCGGCGGCCACCAGTGACGACGGCCAGGGGCACGTCGGGGAACGGTCCGGCCGTCTCGAGCTGGCGACAGGTCTGGTTCACCCAGCGCGTCTCGTCGAACGACCGATCCCGCCGCAACGGGTTGCCCATGCCGAGCACGCCGTTGACCGCCCGAAGCCAGCCTGGCTGCTCGGCGACCAGCTGCCGGTCATCCGGGTGGGCCGACTCCACGAGCACGACACCCAGCACGGCCTGCGGCAGCATCCGCGCGAAGAGATTCGCGTACAGACCGCCGAGCGAATGGCCCACGAGGATGTACGGCGGCTCGAGATGGATCTCGGCGAGCAGGTCGCGCAGCGTGCCGACGATCAGGGCGCCGGTCTGCGGCTCGCGGGCCGCGAGCTCTTGCCGATGCCCGCCCGGTTGTACGCCATGACGGTCCCGTACCGGAGCAGGGGACCGAACACGCGGCTCCAGCCGGAGAGCGGCCCGCCGCCGCCGTTGATGAGCACGATCGGGGGCTGCGCGGTGCCGGAGACGACGTATTCGATCGTGGTCCGGCCGACGTCGACGACGCGCGGCGCGGGCATGGCGGGAAGACGGGTTGGGCTCACCGGTCGATGGTACCGACAGCGCCCGCGCGATACCGGGGCGGCCCGGATCCCGAGTATCGAATGCGCAACGAATGGCGTCCCAGACAGCGCAGGCGTATCGTCGGCGCGTGGACCACTCGCCGGGTTCAACCGAGAGCGCTCGGGCCCTCTTCAAGGAGGTCATGGAGAACGGCGAGTCCGACGCCATCCGGAAGCGCCGGCTCTATCGGCTGCTCCCGTCGAACCCGCGTTGCAAGGCCTGCAACGCGCCGTTCGGTATCCCGGGCTCGCTGCTCAGCCGTGCGGCCGGACGTCAACCCTGGGACAAGAACCCCAAGTTCTGCAACCGCTGCTACACGTTCCTGTTGGAGTACGGGCTCGATGGCGTGGAATTGGAAATCACGGTCCTCTTCGCCGACGTCCGTGACTCGACGACGCTCGCCGAGCAGGTGGGGCCCGCGGCATTCCGGGCACGGATCAACCGCTTCTACCGAATCGCAAGCGACGCGCTGATCGGCACGGACGGGCTGGTCGACAAGTTCATCGGCGACGGCGTCGTCGGACTGTACATACCCGGCATGAGCGGTGCGGACCACGCCGCGAAGGCGATCGACGCAGCTCGCCGGATCGTGGCTCGGACCCTCGAGGCACCCGAGGCCGAGCGCCTGCCGGTCGGCGTTGGCGTGCACATGGGCCCTGCCTTCGTCGGTGCGGTGGGAGACCGGTCGGAGGTCCAGGACTTCACGGCGCTCGGCGACGCGGTCAACACGACAGCGCGGCTCTCATCGGTGGCCGGAGCAGGGGAGGTCCTGGTCAGCGTGGCCGCGGCGCGCGCCGGCGGGCTCGAGGTCGACGGCCTCGAGCGGCGGCATCTGACCGTGAAGGGTCGCACCGAACCGATCGACGTGGTCGTTCTCGGCTCGCCATAGGCACGAAAGGGCGGGTGCGGCAGGCCCGAGGTTCGGCTACCGAACGCGAAACGGATCGGTCAGCGACTGCCTACTTGACCGAGATGAACGCGTCGATGTCGACCCGTGGCCGGCCCGCGGTGCCGACGGCCACGAAGGCGATGGTTCGCGTGCCCGAGGTCGACCATGCTCGCTGCCACGCGACGAGCCGGTGCCGCGACGTCGATGCGTAGAGGTCGATCGTCTCGAGGTACACCCCGTTCACGTAGACCTTGACCTTGCCGCGGTTCGGCGCCTTCGTCGTCACGAGGCCAACCGACCGGCCGGTGAACGTGTACGTGGCGCGCGCCCCGGCCGCCGACGTCTGGCGAGTCGATCCGCCCGAATACGACGTCGAGCTCGACGTGGACCAGGTGCCGCTGTAGCGGACCGTCGTGCTCGATCCCTGGATGAGGCGCGGGGTCAGGGTCAGGCCGGGCGCCCAGGAGCTCATCGCGCCGTTCTGGTTCACGGCCTTCACCCGGAAGCGAACCGTGCCGCTCGGCGCGACCGAGGTGGAGAAGGAGGTTCCCGCAAGTGTCGATGACAGCCGAACCCATGCGCCGCCGTTCGTCGAGCGCTCGACGAGGTAGTGGTCGAGCACGGCCCCGCCGTTGCGCGCGGCGGTCCACGTCAGCTGGACCGGGACCGCGGAGCCCGTCAACGGCTTCCCGAGCGCCACGCGGAGCGCCGGCGTCGTGATCGTCGGCGGCTGCATGTTCGGTGGCGTCGCGGCGATGCCGGTCGCGAGCATGTTGCCGGCAACCCGGAAGCCCCAGCGTGGGATCGTGCCAGCGAGCACGACACGGCTCGCATCGGCCGCCGACACCGTCGAATTCGCCGCAGTCTGCGGTGTCGTCGCGAGCGCGAAGACGCCGTTGTTCGAGTTCCGGCCCCACCAGTCCAGCGTGACGAGGGGTGCCGACGCGGCCGAGTCGTAGTCGAGCGTCACAGGGTTGAGGACGATGACGCCCGTATCGCCAAGCGCCACGATCACGCCGCTGTCGCGCGCGACGATGTCGTACCCGGCGCTCCACCATCCGGCCACCGGGAACCAGGGCCACCGATCGGGGTCCGTCGGTCGGAGCAAGGCACCGCTCGTGCCTGAGAAGACGAGCAGCGGCGACACCGTCGTGATGCTGCCACCGCCGCCCGAGCTCGGCGTGATCCAGGCAAACTCCCCGCCGACGAGCACGCGGCCGCCCTGGAACGCCAGGGCGGAGGCGTCGAGCGTGTAGAGACCGCTTCCCGACGGGATCGGCAGCACCCCGAGCAGGTCCGGCGCCCAGGCATCGACCGCGCCCGTCGCATCGAGACGTGCGAGGCCGCGCCGCGGCGTCCCGTCGACGGCCCCAAATCCACCCGCGATGTAGAGGCGACCGGCAGCATCGAACGCGAGCGCCGTGACATGCGTTCCGTCATGCCCGGCGAGGCCGCACACCGGCTGCGCGGGGAAGTGACCGTTGACGATCGGTGCCGTGAGGCAGGTCAGCGCCGGCGCGGTCAGGCGGTCCGCGCCGGACGACGGCGGCTCGAAGCGCAGAAGGGAGGTGCCCGAGTCCGCCTCCCACAGCGGCCTGGATGGGCCGCCGATCCAGAACTCCCCGTTCCGATCGTCGACGGCGATGGTTTCGACGATCGCCGGCATCTCCTCGCCTGCATGCCAGGCCACGGCGGCACCAGTGGCCGGCTCGAGCGCCAGGACGGCCCGCGCGTCGTACGTTCCCGGGGCGCTCGGCAGGAATACCCTGCCGCCAACCAGCAGCCAGCCATCGTGGAGCGCCAGGGCTCGCACCTCAGGCGGCAGGTCCATACGCAACGGCGACTGGAAGCTCGGATCGGGGCTGAGGCTCGAGGTCAGCGCGACGACACCGGGTGCGGGCGTGCCGCGCACGAACTGGAAGTCGCCGCCGAGGACGATGCCCGCCGACGACACGACGAGCCATTCCGGTGCCCCGTCGAGGCGCGCGGCGGGATCCGGATGCCAGTCGGCTCTGTCGCCGTTCGTGGCGTTCACCGCCATCCAGGGCCCGACGACGTACAGGTCGTCGTTGCCCGCCCGGTACTCCGTTGTCGGCAGCAAGGGGGCGTCGGAGCCGCCGGGTGCCGTCACACCGGGGACCGTGTCGGCGACAACGCTCCCCGCAACGACCGTGTAGATGCACAGCGCCGCTTCCGTGCCGACCCACTGCGCGGTGGCGCCGTCAAAGGGAAAGAGGACGCCGTGCGACCACTGGTTCGTGAAGCAGTCGCCGGCCGCGGCCAGCGGGCTGCCATCGGAGAGTGCCTGCTCCCCGAGCCGGTTCCAGCGCTGGGTGATCGCTCCGGTCGCCGGGTTGACCGCCAGGAAGCGGCTCACATCGTCGCCGCTCAGCTCCTCGTCGAGCGGGAACGTGCCGCGAAGCAGGACGCGGCCGCCTTCCTCCACTGCTGACTCGACCCAGCCACCCTGCTCGCCCGCGACCGGCGGCCCGTGCAGCGCTGTTACCCACGAGCGCGTTCCGGTGGCCAGGTTGTAGCCGGCGAGGTGCCAGGACGACACGACGGCATTCGACGCAGCGCCAACCCACGCGATGTAGGCGACGAAGAGCCGGTTCGAGTCCGCATCCCACGTCAGCTTGTTCACGGTTGCGTGGCAGTAGTCGAGCGCGGCGCACCCGGCGAGCATCGGCAGCGGCGTCATCACGCCGGGCAGCGACACGGTGCACACACCACTCGCCCGGTTGATGAACCAGAGCCCCGACTTGTTGTGGTCGTAGGTGTTGCCACCGGCGATGAGCGTGCTCGAGGTGCCGATCCAGGCACCATGCCGGCCGAGACCCAGGCATTGCCCATCCGGGTCCTGCACCTTCCAGCTCGAATCGACGACCCACCGTGTTGCCGTCGCGTCGAGCCGCATCCGGATGACCGGCGTCTGCGCCACCGCCGTGCCGTTCACGGCGATCAGCTCGCCGGCGATGAAGAAGCCAGGATTGTTCGGTCGGTCGTCGGCGATCACCGCGCCGACCGCGCCGAGGACCTCAGGGCTCGCCGGAAGCAATCCGCCCGTGCCGTCATCAGGTGGCTCGACGACGGCGATCGGCCCCGTCCGCCGGCCGATCTGGGTGAAGTCGCCGCCCAGGAACGTGCGCCCGCTACCGGGCTCGATCGTGACAGCCCGGACCGGCCCGTCGACCGCGTACTTGCCGAGGTTCACGCCCTGTGGCACTGCCTCGACGGTCATCGATGCCGCGACGGTCGGGGCCGGCTCATACGCCTCGCCGCCGCCCTGCGAGGCCGTCACGGTGCAGGTCCCGGGCGCGATCCCGGTCACGGTGGTGCCCGAGACCGCGCACACCAGCAACGTGTTCGAGACGTAGCTCACCGGCAGCCCGGACGTCGCCGATCCTGCAAGGGCCGTCACCGAGCCGACGAGGGTCGAGGAGGGGAGCACGAACGAGATCGTCTGTGGGGCCGGGTCGACGGGCGCCGGTTCGACGGTCATCGCCGCCGGCACGTCCTCCGCCGGCGCAAAGGTGTCGTCCCCGGGCTGGACCGCCGTTACATGGCACGACCCGGCCGCGAGCGCCGTCAACGTCCCGTCCGCGACCGTGCACGTCGTGGGGCTGTCCTCGATGTAGGCAACGGGCAGACCCGAATCCGCCGTGCCACCCAGCACCACCGTGGCGCCGACGACGGCCGACGCGGGCAGGGTGAACGTGATCGTCTGGGCGGCCGGCTCGGCGGCGACGGGCTCGACCGTGGTCGACGACTGGAGCGTGGGGGCCGGAGCGACGTCATCGGTTCCGCTCTGCGACGCCGACACGGTGCACGTGCCCGCGGCCGTGAACGTCAGGGTCAGCGTCGCGGCGTCGATCGAGCAGACGGCCGGCGTGTCCGACAGCAGGCTGACGGTCAGGCCCGAATTGGATGTCGGGGTCAGGGCGAGCGTCGACCCCGTTGGCGCCGTGTCGGGCAGGTCAAAGGTGATCGTCTGGGACGTCGGTTCTGCTGCCCGAACCGGCGGCGGGGCGGGCTGCGCCGTGACGACCACCAGCGCAGCCAGAACCGCGGCGAGGACCCGTCGATGACGGCTCGACCCGTGCTGCGCGGCGGTGATCACCGTCGACATGGAGGACCTCGAAGTCGCGCAGGACCTGACGGAGGCCGCGCGTGCGTGACGATAGTCGCCCGCCGTTCACGGGCCGTCTCGGCATCATGAGTCCCCACTGGGGCCGCCGGTGGTCCCCCACACGGCACCGAACATGAGAATCAGGTGCGGCGGAGCACCGTCCACCGCACCCGGTCCAGCATTGCGTCCTACACCGACATCGCCTGGGCCTCGCCATCCCACTCGCGCTCGGACTCCGTTGCCGACGCGTCGCGGAAGAGGAGCGCGAGACCCGCGGCGACGATCGTCGTCGCGATGCCGATCGTGAAGGTGCTCGCCGTCGCCAGCGAGAACGCCTGGCGGATCGCGTCGATGATCGCGGGCACGTGCGGTTCGACGATCGCCCGGGTCTCGGGCGGGATCGATGCGAGCAGCGCGGCACCGGTGTCACCAACGCCCGTCAGCGCTTCGAAGGCGTTGCTCTGCGCGAGGACGCCGCCAACCTCGGCCGGCACGCCGTTCGCGCCAAGCGCCGTCGGGACCTCCTTCGAGAGCGACGTCGCGAAGATCGTGCCCGTCAGGGCCAGACCCACCGTGCCGCCGACCTGCTGGAAGAACGACACGCCGCTCGAGGCAGCACCGATCTGATGGACCGGCACGCTGTTCTGCACGACCAGCGCGAAGACCGAGAACACCGGACCCATGCCGAGTCCGAGAACGAGCATCCAGCCCCACACGATCGGCAGCGGGGTGTCCGCGCGCAGCTGAGTGAGCATCGCGACGCCGGCCGCGAGCACGACGAGTGACGCGAAGATGAGCGTGCGGTATCGACCGGTTCGTGCGACGAGCTGGCCCGACACGACCGCGCCGACGATCACGCCACCGAGGAGCGGCAGCATCTCGTAGCCCGAGACCGTCGCCGAGGCGCCCGTCACGACCTGGAACCAGCGCGGCAGGAACACGACCGCCGCGAAGAACCCGAACGCCGCGAGGAAGACCGAGGTCACCGAGACCGTGAACGCGCGGTTGCGGAACAGCCCGAGCGGCACGATCGGCTCGGCCGCGCGCGACTCGACCCAGAGGAACGCGACGAGGAGGACGGCACCCAGCGCGATCAGGCCGCCGACCGCCGGATCGGTCCACTCGGCGCCCGACTTGTTCGTGAGCCCGAGCAGGATCGGCACGAGCGCGCCGGTGAACAGCGCGGCACCCGCATAGTCGATCTTCGGCCGCATGCCTTCGGCGTGGTAGCTGGGCATGTAACGGCGGATCGTCAGCAGCACGACCGCGCCGACGGGCAGGTTGACGAAGAAGACCCACTGCCACCCGACCGTGTCGGTGAGCAGCCCGCCGATGCCCGGGCCGAGCAGGCTCGAGAGCCCGAAGACGGCGCCGAACAGCCCCTGATACTTGCCGCGCTCGTGCGGCGCGAACAGGTCGGCGATCGTCGCCATCGCGATCGGGAAGAGCGCACCGGCACCGAGCCCCTGGAGGCCGCGGAACGCGACCAGCTGCCACATCTCCTGGGCGAGACCGGACGCCAGCGAGCCGGCCATGAACACGCCGACGCCGAAGAGGAAGATCGGCCGCCGCCCGAACAGGTCGGAGAGTGAGCAAGATGCTGAAGCTGAAGTAGAGGGCAGAAACATGGCGGTTGCTTTGTGAGGTGTCACTGTTCTCTGGGAACTTCCGCGAGCCGAACGCCCACATCGACTTCGCCAGCGGACCGTTCGTCGTCAACAGCGAGACGCGAGCGTGGCCCCAGCACCTGCAGCCGCGGCGCGCGGGCGTCAGCGCATTCGGTGTCGGCGGCACCAACGTCCACGTCGTCCTGGGCCAGGCGCAACCCGCGACGGTGCGCAAGGCGCGCGCGAGATCTCGGATCGTACCCGTGTCGGCACGCAATCCCGCCGATTTCACCCACGCCGTTGAGCGTCTTGCCGACGCGCTCACCGATGACGTGCCGCTGGCCGACGTCGAACACACGTGCGCGCGCGGCCGCGTCGCCTTCGAATACCGCCGCGCGATCGTCGCAAGCAGCCGCGAGCAGTTGCTCGCCCAACTCCGCGCTGCAGTTCCGGTTCGGGCCGCCGACCGCGTGAGGGTGCGGTTCTTCGCGCCTCCGATCAGCAGATCGCTGAACGGGATAGGACGCGATCTGTTTGCGCATGTGCCCCACTTCAAGCGCGTCGTGAAGGAGTGCGTCGATAGCGTCAGCGATCCCACCGAAGCCCAGTGGCTCCTCGAATCGTTCGGAAGAACGCAGACACCCGCGACAAGTGGACACGTCGTCGCCCTTCGCACCTTCATCTTTCAATACGCGTTCGGCCGCCTGCTGATGGACTGGGGCGTGATGCCGGACGCGCTGCTCGGCGTCGACGTCGGTCACCTCGTCTCCGGCACGCTCGCCGGGTCGTTGACATTGACCGACGGGCTGTCGCTGGCACGCGCGCTGGCCCCGTCGGATGCGACGCGTCGCGCGATGCTCGTCGCGTTGTCGGAACGGCAGCTTCTGGGCATGTTGCCGTCATCTGTCGAGTTGATCGCCGTCTGTGCACCGGAAGCGTCAGTCGTTGCTGGTCCAGTGGACGCGATCGACGCGTGGCGCCGCATGCTGAGGCGTTCGGGCATCGCGTCTCGCAGCCTCGGACCGATGCCGTCGACGCTCTCGAACGCGAAAACGACAGAACGCACGATCACGTGTCAGCGTCCGCGCGTGCCCGTCATCTGCCCCGAGACAGGCGCGCTCCTGCCATCCGATCGCGCCGAAGACCCGCGATATTGGGAGTCCGCGCGGCCGCGCGTCGTGCGTGTGAACGACGCGCTGGACACGGCGGCGCGTGATGGAGGCGTATGGCTCGAGCTTGGTTCCGGGTCGGTGCTGGCGGGCTTGATCCGCAAGAACCATCTCGATCGGCTTGACACGCTTCCGGGTCTACGCGTCCGCCGAGCGGCATCGGAGGCGGAGCGCGTGCTCGCGTGGATCGGCGCGCTCTGGGAACGAGGCGCGAACGTCGAATGGCGTCGCGTGCTCGACGGGCGCGATGGACGCGTGTGCTCGCTGCCCACGTATCCGTTCGCCTCGACCCGGCATTGGATCGACGCTCCTGCTCCTGCTCCCGCCGATCCTCTCGCGTCGTCGGACCGGGCATCGCTCCTGAGGGAACCGACCACGAACGGCTCGGCGCACGGCGCCGGAGCCCTTTCGCATCAGCCGATCCAAGCTCCGGAAGTCCCACCCAAACGCGCCGATGTCGCGACGTGGTTCTACACGCCCGCGTGGCAGCCCTGGACCATTCCGGCGCCGCGGCACTCGCCGGCGAGTCGCTGGCTCCTGTTCGTGGGTGATGACGATGTCAGCGTCTCGCTCGAGGAGGAGCTGCGCACGCGCGGGCATCAGGTGATCACCGTGCGCGAGTCGTCTGCGTACGTGCGTCTGGGGCCGCGCAACTATCGCCTCCGTCCTGGCGATCCCGCCGACTACATCACGCTGATCACCGATGTGCTGACCGGCGGCAGTCTCGATGGCGTCGTCCATGCGTGGACGATGGGGGAGGTGTCGGAACTGGAGATCGCGGATCGGATCGATGAGGAACACACGCGGGGCGTACACAGTCTGATCGGCTTGATGCAGGCGCTCGGGCGTGCGAACGTCACGGCGCCGCTTCGACTGGGCATCGTGTCGAACAACACGCAGGCCGTGGTCGGTCGCGATCTGACCAGGCCCGAGCAGGCGTCGCTGAAAGGCGCGGCGAAGATCATCCCGCAGGAGTATCCGAACGTCCGCTGCGTCCACGTCGACGTCGAGCGGCGCGAGCCCTTCGACCGCGATGCGGCACAGGCGCTCGCCGCCATTCTCGACAGCGACAGCCGCGAGCGCTTCGTCGCACGCCGCGCGGGGCAGTGGCTTCGAGAAAGCGTGGAATCGGTGGGCGTCCCTGGCCCGGAGCGGATGGCGCTCCGCGAACACGGTGTGTATCTCATCACCGGCGGCCTCGGAGGCGTCGGCCTGACGATCGCCGAGCACCTGGCGCGAGAGGCGCGGGCGCGGCTGGTGCTGCTCGGGCGTGTCGGCGTGCCGCCGCGATCCGTCTGGGATCAGCTGTCACGCGAAAATGGATCGCAGGGTGACGTCGTACGACGTCTACAGCGGATCGAGTCGTTGGGCGGCGTCGTTCACATCGCATCCGCCGATCTGACGGATCACCGGCGCGTGCAGCGGGTGATCGAAGAGGCGGAGGCTCACACCGGACCGATTCAGGGAGTCATCCACGCGGCCGCCGAGCCGGACATGGCCGGCGTCATGCAGCGCCGGACCCGCGCGGCGACCGAGCGCTCGATGGCGGCCAAGATTCGTGGCGCGCTGATCCTGGAGCGCGTGTTCCGCGGCCGCTCGCTCGACTTCTTCGTGTTGTGCTCGGCGCTCGGCGCAACCGTCTACAACTTGAAGTTCGGTGAGGTCGGATACGTCGCCGCCAACGACTTCCTGAATGCGTTCGCGCATCATCTCCGTGATCGCGGCGTTCCGGCCACGGCGATCGCGTGGACGGACTGGCAGGACGTCGGCATGGGCGCCGAAGCGCTGAAGCGACTGGGACAGGCGCGCGAGGAGCTCGCGCACGTCGAACATCCCGTATGGGAGCATCGCACGCGCGTCGATGGGCATCCGTGCTACACGGCCGCGATTCAACCCGCCGCGCGATGGCTGTTCTATGGCCACACGATCGCCGGCCGTCCGACGCTGCCGGGCGCAGCGCTGCCCGAGTTGATCGCCTCTGCCTTCCGTCTTGAAACGAACAGCGCGGGCTGTGAGATTCGCGGCCTCTACATTCACGCGCCGGTCGCACTCGAGATCTGGCAGCGAGCCCAGTTGCGGCTGTCGCTGAACGGTGGTCCTGACAACGCACGCTGCGAGCTGACGCTCGCTCACCCGGACGGCTCCGAGACGACGCACGCCACCGGGATCGTGGGGCGATTGCCAGGGGCTTCAGCCGCCGAACCCGTGCCGCTGGATGCGATCCGGCAGCGCTGCACGCAGACCCGGCGGATCGCCGCCGACACGACTCGTCCGACGGAGACCGGCATCGAGCTGGACGCTCGATGGGACGCGATCCGCGAGGTGTGGATCGGCGATGGTGAAGGTCTCGCCCGTGTGGAACTGGACGAACAGTTCCACGGCGAGCTGCGTGACTATCGTTGGCATCCAGCGCTGCTCGACAGTGCCATAGCCTTCCTCAATCACGTCGTCGCCGGCACGGGACCGGCGTTCATGCCGTTGGGATACGAGCGGATCCGCGTCTGGGCGCCGCTCGCACCGGCGCTCTTCAGCCACGGCCGATGGCAGGTGCGAGCCGATCGCGCGGGCGAGCTGCTGCAATGCGACGTCACCATTTGCGATGCGGCGGGGCAGACGCTTCTGGAGATCGAAGGTCTCACCGCGCGACGCCTGGCGCCGGCTCTCCGCGCATCGACGGACGCGCGCGTAGTCACGCCGCTCACGCATCGCCTTGCGGTTGGCCGTCCTGGCGCGTTGTCGACGTTGGGCTTCCAACCTATCGCCGCGCCCGATCCGCCGCCCGGTCAGGTGGAGATCGAGGTGATGGCTGCCGGCGTGAACTTCAAGGAAGTGCTGACGGCCCTGGGACTGATGTCGCAGCGTCTGTCGTTCGGCCTCGAATGCGCCGGCAGGGTCACGCGGATCGGCGCGAACGTCACCCGCGTCGCGCCCGGCGATGCCGTCATGGTCTTTGGCGTCGGCTGGACGATGCCCCTGGCGTGCGTGCCGGAAGAGTGGCTCGAAGTGATGCCGGCTGCGCTGACGTTCGAAGCCGCGGCAACGGCGCCCGTGGCCTTCACCGTCGCGTATCACGCGCTCGTGCACCTGGCTTGCCTGCAGCCGGAACACTCCCTCCTGATTCATGCCGCCTGCGGCGGGGTCGGTCTCGCGGCCATCCAGATCGCCCGTCGGATTGGCTGCAGGATCGTGGCGACGGCCGGTTCCGACGCGAAGCGGTCGTATCTGCGTGAGCACGGCATCGAGCACGTGAGCGACTCGCGATCGCCCGCGTTTCTGGATGCTGTGCTCGGGTGGACGAATGGACGAGGCGTGGACGTCGTCCTCAATTCCTTGTCCGGGGAATTGCTGGACGCGAGCTTCAAGGCGCTGGCCACGCAGGGGAAGCTCGTGGAGCTCGGCCGCCGCGACCTGTTCGAGAACCGGCCGATCGGCCTGCAACTGCTGGCCAAGGGCGTGCAGTTCCTGCCCGTGACGACGGATGCGCGCGACGCCGAGCTCGCAACCGCATGGCGCGAGGTCGCGCGCCTGCTTCGGGAAGGGGAGCTCACGCCGCTGCCGTACCGGACCTTCGGCACCAGCCGCATCGCTGAGGCGTTCGAGATGATGTCGCGCGGCGAACACATCGGCAAGCTCGTGATCGTCCCGGACGGAGACTATCCCGGTGTGCCGGCCGAGCCGCGTAGCAGACGCGATGACGAGATCCAGGCGCTGCGGACGCTGGTCCACGGAATGACGCCAACCGAAGGTGTCGAGGTCTTCCGTCGCGCGGTAGCGAGCGGACGGCCCGAGGTGCTCGTGTCGACCCAGGATCTGCCCGCGATGCTCCAGCAGCAGGAGGTCGTGTCCGAGCTCGGGCATCAGGCCTTCTGGACCGCCCGTGTGTCGGCCGCGAGCGCATCGTCCGCGGAAGCGGCAGAAGCGATCGCACCGGTGGCGACCAACGGTGCACTCACGCGTGAGCTGGACATCCCGGCGAGGCTTCGCGACATCTGGCGCGAGCTGCTCGGCGTGAAGGAGATTCGTCCCGATGACGACTTCTTCGACCTCGGAGGCGACTCGCTCGTCGCGATCCGGCTGATCGAGCGTCTGCACGAGGTCTTCGAGGTCGAGCAGAGTCTCGCCAACATCTTCGATGTGCCGACATTCGGCCAGCTGGCGGAGTGGATCGCGACGACCCGCGGTCACGCGGCATCGACACACTGACGACCGGCGCTCAACCGCATCTCAACCGAGCACCTCGACCTGTGACGCACACCTCGCGGTCACTCACCCCGGGGCAGGAACGGCTCTGGTTCCTGCATCGGCTCCATGGCGCGACGGGGCTCTACAACGAGCACGTATGCGTGCGCATGACGGGCGAGTTGAACGTGCCCGCGCTGACGCAATCGTTCATGAGCGTCGCTCGGCGGCACGAGAGCCTGCGTTGGACGATCCGTGAGGAACGCGGATCGTGCCGGGCCCACCCGCTGGCCGAACTGCCGCCCTCCTGGTTCCGCACGATCGACGTGAGCGCGCTGGCGAGCGCACCGGAACGCGAGCGTATCTACAGGCAGTTGGCCTCCTCCGCCGCTCGCGTGCCGTTCGATCTGGCGGCAGGACCGCTCTTTCGCGTCCTGCTGTTCCGCTTTTCGCCGCGCGAGTGGGCGATGGCGATGATCATGCACCACATCATCACGGACCCGTGGTCCATGCAGGTCCTCGTCTCCGAGCTGAGCGATGCGTATCGCGCGGTCTCGCGCGGCGAGGCGCCGGCCAGCGAGCCGGTCGACTACGACGTGCGGGCAGAGCGCGGCACGGACGCTCACGTCGCGTACTGGCGGCAGGCACTGGCACGTGCGCCCGAGCCCGTGACGTTGCCCACGCATCGGCGACGTCCGACGAACCGCTCGTTCGCGGGCGCCAAGCAGTATTTCTCGCTCGGTGAGCGCGCGGCCGCTGCGATCGCCACGTTCGCGCGCCAGCAGCGGACAACGCGGTTCGTGATCGTGCTGGCGTTGTGGTGCGCCTATCTCGGGTTGATGACCGGCCGCCGCGATCTCGTGATTGGCACGACGACGGCCGGACGCCGCGGCAAGAGTGTCGAATCGCTCATCGGCTTCTTCGCGAACACGCTCGCGATCCGGACGGAAGTGCGATCCACTGGCACCTTGCGCGAGTACGTCCGCCACGTCCGGGCCGTCGCGCTGCGCGGACTCGAACACGAGGGCGCCGCGTTTGAAGACGTCGTGAAGGCCTTGGGCCTGCCGCGCACGCCTGATCGCCATCCGCTGTTCGAGGTGATGTTCGTCTACGTCAACTCGGTGGTGCTCGAATGCGTGCTGCCCCGGCTCGACGTGACGCTCACGCCGGAAGACATCGACCTCGGCCTCTGCAAGTTCGACCTCGTCCTGACGTGCTGCGACACGGGCACCGACGTGCGCGGTCTGCTCGACTACTCGCTCGAGCTCTACGACGCCTCGGACATGCGTGCGCACGTCGAGCGCTTTCAGCGTCTGACCGCGGCGGCCCTCGAACATCCAGACGAAGCGATGCGGGAACTGATGCCCGTCGAGCGCGCGCCCGCTGGGCTCCTCCACGATCTGCGCGGCGCGTCGTTCGTCGAACACCCACACAGCCGGAGGCGAGTCGGATGAGCGTGTATGCATTGACGATCGAAGATCTCGAACGCTACTGGACCGACCTGCTCTCGCCATTCTCACCGTCGGCAGGCATTCCTCCGGACTACGTCCGTAGCGCTCAGCCTCCTCAGCCGAGGCAGGAGATCGAGATTCCGATTCCCGCAGCGCTGTCGGAAGGAATGCTGCAGGCGTCGGGCTTCAAGCCGGCGCTGATGCTGGCGATGCTGGCGGCCGCCTGCAAGGTGGTCCTCTTCAGGCATGCGCCATCGGAGACGATCGCGGTCTTGACGCCGGTCACGGATGAAGCGCTGGGCGATGCCGGCAGCAATCGCTGGCTGGTGGTGGCGACGACCATCGATCGGTCGGAACCGATCGGCAAGCTGGTCGAACGCGTGGCGCACAACTTCGCCGAAGGCTTCGCGCACCAGCAGTTGCCGTTCGCGCGCATGCTCGAATTGATCGGACGGACGTGGCCGGCACATCGCGCGCCGTTGTCTGACGTGGCGGTGGCGTTCGAAGGTGTCAGCCGCATGGACGCCCTCGACGATGTGGCAGCCGACGCGACCGCGATCGGTGCGGCAGCGGACGGGGCCGTGCGCATCCGTCTGTCGTATCGTCCGGAGCTGTTTGCTGCCGGCACGATCGCCAGCATCGGCCGGTGTTTCGTGTCGGTGCTGGGGACCATGGTTGCATCGAGCGACTGTGCGGTTCGGGACGTTCCGTTGATCGCGGCTGAGGAAGCGGCCGCCCGCGTTCACATCTGGGACCGGCGCGACATGCCGCGGGTGAGAGTCGACGATCTGGTGCTCGCGGCCATGCAGTCTGAGCCGACGTTGCCCGCGTTCGTGCATGGCACGACGATCCTGTCCCGCGGCGAGCTCGTCAGCCGCGCGCGAGCGCTGGCCGCCGAATTGCGAGCGGCAGGTGTGAAGCCAGGAGACCGCGTCGGCCTCGCGCTCGATCTCGGCGTGCACGTGCCCACGGCGATGCTGGGAGTGCTGCTGAGCGGTGCGGCGTTCGTGCCGCTCGATCCGCGTCATCCTGCCGCGCGCCTGCAGGCGATCGTCAAGCAGGTCGCGCCAGCCGCCATCCTCGCGGAGCCGCGTTTACAAACCACATTCGAGACGCTCGCCCCAGTGCTCGCGTGGGATCCGTCGGCGGTGTCCGATCCAGCGCCGCCCATCGAAGAACGTTCCGAAGGTGATGATGACGCGCTCGCCTACGTGATGTTCACTTCGGGATCGACGGGCGAGCCGAGCGGCGTGGCGATCTCGCATCGATCGCTCGTCAACTATCTGCTCTGGGCGCGCGACTACTACCTGGGCGAAGACAGGCCGGTGTTCGCGCTTTACACGTCCATCGCATTCGACCTGACGCTGACCTCGATCTTCCTGCCGCTGGTGTCAGGCTGCTCGACCGTGGTCTTCACGGCGGACGATGGCCCGGCGGACATCAACGAGGTGTTCGCGCATCCGGACGTGGAAGTTGTGAAGGCGACGCCGAGTCACCTGAAGCTGCTGCGGACGGACCGTCTGCGCGGCACGCGCGTCAGCCAGCTGATCGTGGGAGGCGAGGCGTTCGAAGCCCCCATGGCCGCCTCGCTTCAGCGTGCGCTCGGTCCCGACGCCGTCATCGTCAACGAATACGGGCCGACCGAGGCGACGATCGGCTGCACGGCGCATCGCGTATCGGCCAGCGATCGTCCAGATGGCACCGTGCCGATCGGCCAGGCGATCTGGAACGCGGGGATCTATCTGCTCGACGAGGCCAGACGGCTCGTGCCGGACGGCATGCCCGGGGATCTGTGGATCGCCGGGATACCGCTGGCCGACGGCTACTTCGGCGAGCCCGATCGCACGTCCGCACGATTCGTCGACGATCCGTTCAATCCCGGCGGGCGGATGTACGACACGGGCGATCGAGTCCGTCGCGATACGTGCGGTCGCCTCTACTTCCTCGGGCGGCGCGACGAGCAGGTCAAGTTCAAGGGCGTGCGCGTCGAGCTGAACGACGTGCGGGCGGCGTTCGCGCACGTGCCTCGCGTGCGCGACACGGTCGTGCGCGTGCTCGAAGACGAGCGGCGCAATCAGATGTTGGTCGTGTACTACGTCGCCAGGCGTCCGATCGACATCTCCATCCTGCGCGCGGCCGCCGCTGATGCGCTGCCCGCTGAGCTGATGCCGAATCATTTCGTCCCCGTTCCCAAGCTGCCTCTCACGGTGAACGGAAAAGTCGATCTCGATCGGCTGCCGTCGTTGGAGGAGATTCGCTTGAAGGCGCTGCCGTCGTTCGTGCCTCCGCGCACACCCACCGAGGCGATCGTCGCCGACGTGTGGCGCGAAGTGCTGGGGATCGAGCAGATCAGCGTCCACAGCAACTTTTTCGAGCTTGGCGGACACTCGCTGCTTGCCGGCGATGTGGCGTGGAAGATCTCCGAGCGACTCGGTGTGGAGACGCTGCTGCGCGAGCTGTTCGATGCGCCGACCGTCGCGCAACTGGCCGCGATGCTCGACGAGCGCCTCGCGAGCCGTCAGCAGGAGACGACCGTTGGCGCCGACATTCAGACGGCGCCACGCGTGTCGACGGTGGCGCGATGACGGAACGTGCTCCGGCTGCGACGACGGCGGGGAGTGAAGTGGTGACGGGGAAAGGCGCGTCACGAGTGCTCGTCGTGTCGCTTCCGAAGTGCGGGACGAATCTGATCGGCACGTTGTTCACCACGATCGGCTATCACGTGACGGGGGAGGGCATCGACAACGCCTTTCCGTACTGGTGCCGGCAGTTCGACGCGGAATTCGTCAACAGCTTCCCGGCGAACACCTGTTATGTGCTCCATCGCTTGAGCCTGTCCGGCCTCGACCCTCTGCTCGCCAGCTTCTGGCGGACACGCGGACTACCGAAGATCCTCTTCAACTACCGGGATCCGCGTGCGGCGCTCGTCTCGATGATCAACTACGTCCTCGGCTCGCGCTACAGCGGCGCCGCGTGGCAGCAGATTGCCGCCGACATCTTCGCGGCTCTACCCGAGCCCGAGCGGATCGCATACGGCATCGACTACTTCGAGGATTTTCTGTTCAGGAGCTACCGCGAGAGTGCGTGGCTGTTGAAGCACCCGCGCGTGTTGTGCTGCTCGTTCGAACGCCTGATCGGGCCGACGGGCGGCGGATCCGCGGACGAGCAGCTGGCCGACGTCGAGCGCATCCTGCGCTTCGCCGGTTCGGATCGCGAGGCAGCCGAGATCGCCATGGCGATCTTCGACCCTCGCTCCCGTACGTTCGCAACGGCACAGCGCGACGCGTGGCGCCGCTGCTTCACGCCGGCCGATCTCGATCGCTTCGCCCGGCGCCACGGCGACATCCTCGACGCGTTCGGCTACCGTGCCTGAACGCGACGCCCCAAAGACATGAACGCCACGACACCTGTCATGTGTGAACCCGCATTGATCGTATCCGTACGTGCGAACGATGCCGACCGCGCGGCCGCCCTGCTGAAACAGGGCGCCGACGTCGATGCGCGCGATGAGCAGGGATGGACGGCGCTGTGCTGGGCCGCGGGCGCCGGACACGTGCAGCTCGTGCAACTGCTGCTCGAACACGGCGCGGACGTGTTCGCCACGGGTCGCGATCGGCGCACGCCATACCTGATCGCGCTGGCGGCGTGCCGGAAGGATGCCGCGCGACTGCTTCAAGCCGCCGAGGCGCGGGTCGGCGGCGCATCGGTCGAGCACAGCAGCGGTCAGGCCTCGCATCGTCCTTACTGCCGCGGCTACGAGCTTCGCGAGTTGCGCAAGTGTCCGGCCTGGACCGACATGGAGAGCCGATCGCGTCCTGCCAGCCTCGACACGCTTACCGACGACGCCATCGTCTTCATCCATCGCGACTATTGCGTCACGCGATCGATTTTTGCCGGCGAAGACGTCCTGTTCGACAGCGCCACCGACGCGTGGCGGACGTTCTGTGCCGAGCAGCTCGATTTTCGGCCGCCCAGCGATTTCGATTGGCTTCCGGACGACTGACATGAGCTCCATCGGCACCTTGCAACCCGCCACCGGCGAACACCCGCCGAACACGACCGGCACATCGGTCGTGACGGGGACGGCCTCGGGCGAGCGGCCGGCCACCTTTCCGCTCTCCTTCGCGCAGGAGCGCATCTGGTTCCTGCATCAGCTCGATCCCGGGAGCGATTCTGTACAACTGTACGGAGCGGCTCCGGCTCGTTGGGCGTCTCAACCCTGCGGCGCTGGAAGTCAGCATTCGCGAGCTGATCCGGTGTCACGAGAGCCTGCGGACCTCGTTCGAGCTCGACGCGGGGCGCACCGTTCAGCGCGTGAGATCTCCGCGGCCGTCCTTCCTTTCTCTGATCGATCTGCGTCACCTGCCCGCGTCCCAGCGTGAAGAGGAGGCGCTTCGGCTCACGCAGCTCGTGACGCGGCGTCCGTTCGACCTCGCACGCGACGAGCTTCTTCGCGTCGTCCTCGTCCGCCTCTCCGACGACGAGCACGTCGTTCAGTTCACGCTGCACCACATCATCGTCGACGACTGGTCCGTGGCGTTGCTGATCAAAGGCATCGCCGCGTGCTGGCAGGCCGCCATGCGCGGCGTGCCCATGCCCGACATGTCGCCGGCGATGCAATACGGCGACTTCGCGGTCCAGCAGCGCGAGGCCGCGGACGGAGACGCGCTCGCGCGCCACTTGCGCTACTGGGAGGCGCAGCTTCGGAACCTGCCGATCCTGCAGCTGCCAACGGATCGGCCGCGCCTGCCGGTGCAGGCGCACCACGGCGCGAAGCAGTTCCTGCCGATCGACCGATCTCTCACCGCGCAACTGCGCGCCGTCGGTGTCGAGGAAGGCGCGAGCCTCTTCATGACGCTGCTGGCCGCGTTCCATGTCCTGCTGATGCGGCACACCGGCCAGCACGACATCGCCATGGGCGTGCCGACGGCCGGCCGGCCGCGGAGAGAGCTCGACACGACCATCGGATACTTCGTCAACGCGCTGGTCATTCGCACGCGTGCGGAGGGGAATCCGAGCTTCCGCGATCTGCTGGGATCCGTGCGGCGGACAGCGCTCGACGCGTACGGACACCAGGACGCCCCGTTCGAGCAGGTCGTGCAGCGTGTCCAGCCCGATCGCGATCCGAGCCATCAGCCGCTCTTTCAAGTGATGTTGCTGCACTTGCAGCGGGCGAGCACGGCGCCGGCCCTGCCCGGCGTCGACGCCACGGCAATCGTGACGGCACGCAGCACGACGAATCTCGATCTCGCGCTCGTCGTGACGGAAGAGTACGAAGGATTGCGGCTGTCGATCGAATACGACACGGATCTGTTCGATGCGTCGACGATCGACCGCCTGAAGTCGCGCCTGTACGGGCTGCTCGAAGCGATCGCCGCCGATCCGGATCGGCGCATCGACGATCTGCCGATCTCGACGGCGGAGGATCTGTCACGAATCGAGACCTGGAATGCCACCAAGGCAGAGTGCGAGTGGGACGCGTCGATTGGCCGGCTGTTCGACGAACAGGTGAGACGGACGCCCGATGCCGTGGCCGTGGTCGACGGCGCGCGGCAGGTGACGTGGAGACAACTGCGCCGTAGAAGCGGGGCTCTCGCCAATCGTCTGATCGAGGCCGGAGCCTCGGCGGAGAGCCTGGTCGGACTGCACCTGGAACGTTCGCTCGAATCGATCGTGGCGATGCTCGCCACCGTGCGTATCGGTGCGGCGTTCGTCCCGTTCGATCCGTCGCACCCGGACGAACGGCTGCGCGAGCTGGCGTCGCACGCGGGCGTCGTCGCCGTGTTGACGTCGGGCGGCAAGCCATGGAGCGCCGGTGGGCCGCCTGCGATCGACGTGGATCAGGCGACCGTGAACGCGGGTCGCGCGAGGCGTGCGGGTCGCACAGGTCGCACAGTTCGCACGCCAGTCCCGGCCGCTTATCCGGCCACCGCCGAGAGTGCCGTGTACGTGATGTACACGTCGGGCTCGACCGGAGCGCGCAAGGCCATTGTCGCGCCGGCGCGTGGGATCGTGAACCGGCTGTCCTGGATGGCGCGCTACGCGCCTGTCGAAGCAGACGAGGTCTGCTGTCACCGGACGTCGACGAGCTTCGTCGACTCGATCTGCGAAGTCTTCGGTCCGCTGCTGGCGGGCACGCGCCTGGTCGTGATGCGCGATTCGGACGTGCGCAACGTCGAAACGTTCGCCGAGCGGCTCGCACGCGAAGAAGTGACCCGTGTGACGATGGTGCCGACCCAGCTGCGTGCGGTGCTCGACACGATGCGCGAGCGAGCGGGCACGCTCGGCGCGCTGCGCATGGTCGTCTCGAGTGGTGAGGCGCTGGCGGTCAGCGATGTGATGCGCTTCCGTCAGGCCCTGTCGACCACGAGGCTGCTCAATCTGTACGGGTCGTCCGAAGTCGCAGCCGATGTGACGTACTGGGAGGCGCCGCGTGCTGGCCTTGACGTCAGCGAGGCGCCGATCGGACGGCCGATCCAGAACACGCGCATTACGTTGATCGACGAGCGCGGCCGCATGGTGCCGCCGGGCGCGCGTGGAGAGATCGCCGTCGGGGGCGATGGTCTTGCGCGCGGCTATCTCCATGCGCCGGCGTTGACCGCCGAGCGATTCGTTCCGGATCCGCATGGCCGGCAGCCCGGAACGCGCAGGTTCAGAACCGGCGATGTGGCGACGCTCGGCGCCGACGATCAATTACGGTACGGCGGCCGAATCGATACGCAGGTCAAGCTGCGTGGCCACCGCATCGATCCGAACGAGATCGAATCGACGCTCGCGCAGTATCCGGGCGTCGGTGATGTGGCCGTGGTCCTGTCGGAGCGGCGTCAGCAGCTGCTCGCATACTACGTAGCCGCGTCGGACGCTGGCGTCACCGATGCGTCGCTGCTCGCGTTTCTGCGGCGGCGTCTGCCCGATCACATGATTCCAGCCCGGCTCGTGCGGCTCGATGCGATGCCGCTCACGTTGACCGGCAAGATCAATCGGCTCGCGCTGCCGGCGCCGCCGCCGCTGGTCGACCAGACCGCTGGACCGAGGACGAATCTGGAGACGCGTATCGCCGCGATCTGGAGCGAGACGCTCGGCATCGAGAACGTCGGCATCCATCAGAACTTCTTTGCCGTGGGTGGTCACTCGCTGCTGGCCGCCGAAGCGGTGCACAGGCTCGGCACGAGTCTGGGACGAACCATTCCGCTCCGGTGGTTGTTCGAGGCGCCTACGGTTGCCGATCTCGCCGATCGTCTGGAGCGTGAAGCGCCCGAGTCCTCCACGCCGGCGTGGCTGCCCGCGGTCGCACCCGATCCGGCGCGCCGGTACGAGCCGTTCCCGCTGACCGACATGCAGCAGGCCTATTGGGCCGGCCGCTCGACAGCGGTCGCGCTCGGCAACGTCTCGATTCACGGCTATACCGAATTCGAAGGCGACCTCGACGTGGAGCGGTTCGCCGAAGTCTGGCGGCGTCTCGTCGCGCGTCACGACATGTTGCGGGCCGTCGTGCTGCCTGGCGGACGGCAGCAGGTACTCGAAACGGCGCCGCGGTACGACATCGCGGTCCATGATCTCCGCGGGCTGTCCGACGAGCAAATCGATGCGGCGATCGTGGCGCGCCGGGCCGCCATGTCGCATCAGGTGCTGCCGCTCGAACAGTGGCCCGCGTTCGACATCCAGGCGTCGATCTTGAAGGATGGGATCGTTCGCCTGCACATCAGCATCGACACGTTCTTTCTGGATGGCTGGAGTCAGGAGCTGCTGCTCCGTGACGTGCTCGACGGCTATGCGGATCCCGGGCGGCTCGTATCTCCGTCGAACGCGGGCCTCTCGTTCCGCGACTACGTGCTGGCACTCGCGGCGCTGCCAGGGACGGCCTCGTATCAGCAGGCGCTCGACGAGTGGCGCGCGCGCTTCGCGACGCTCGCGCCGCATCCCGATCTGCCCTTGGCGCGCGAGCCGGAATCGATTGCACGCACCGAGTTCCGGACGCTGGCCACGCGTCTCGATGCGCAGACGGCGCAGCGGCTGCACGAACGTGCGCGCGACGCCGGACTCACGCTGCCGAACATCCTGCTCGCGGCGTATGCCGCGATCCTGGGCCGGTGGAGCGCGAGCGCGCGGTTCACGATCAACGTGCCGACGTTCAACAGGCTGCCGGTTCATCCGGACGTCAACGAACTCGCCGGCCCGTTTGCCGATTTCGCCATTGCGGAATTCGATACGGCCGCCGACGCGACATTGGACCAGCTCGCACGCCGCGCGCGACAGCAGATGGCCTGGGCGCTCGATCATCAGGTGATCAGCGGCGTGCGCCTGACGCGCGAGCTGGCACAGCGAGACGGCTTCCGTCTCTCGCTGCCGGTCGTCTTCACCAGTCTCGGGTTCGAGCTCCAGCGCGATGCCCGGCCGGCCGAATCGCTGCCCCGGCTCCGCGGCGTGTATGCGGTGCGTCAGACGCCGCAGGTGTGGCTCGACAATCGCGTCGCGTTCGGCGATGGCGAGGAGCTCGCCATCGAATGGGACGCCGTCGACGCGTTGTTTCCGGAGGGCATGGTGGACGACATGTTCACGGAGTACTGCGCAATCGTCGAGCGCATGGCCAATGTGGCCGAAGTCTGGCACGACGTCGATGCGGTCCGGCCGCCGGCGGCGCAGCGGACGCTGATGGCCGCGATGAACGACACGGCGGCGCCGGAGCACATCGAGCGGCTGGAGCAGGCGGTCCTCACGCAGATCCACGCGCATCCTGAAGCAATCGCGGTGATCGGCGCCGACGCGACGCTGACGTATGCGGAGGTGGGGGCACGAGCGGCCGGCGTGGCCGCGGCGCTGCGGGCGGCGGGCGTCGAGCCAGGCGCGCTCGTCGGCGTGGCGCTCGACGGCGGATGGGAACCGGTGGTCGCGGTTCTAGGGGTGCTGCTCGCCGGTGGCGTGTATGTGCCCGTGGATCCGGATGCGCCCGGCGATCGGCTCGCGCGTTTGCTGGCGGATGCGGCCGCAGTGGTGACGCGTGGCGCGCCGCGCTGGACTTGGCCGGCGGAGGGGCCGGCGGAGGGGCCGGCGGAGCGGCCGGCGATCGATATCGATCGCTGTCCGCCGGCGCCGTTGCCGGGGCCCGCCGTCGAGCCCGGTGATGCCGAGGCGCTCGCCTACGTGATCTACACGTCGGGATCGACCGGCCAGCCGAAGGGCGTGATGATGACGCATCGCGCCGCGATGAACACGCTGCGCGACATCACGGCACGATTCGCGATTGGCCCGGGCGATCGAGTGCTGGCGGTCTCGGCCTTGAGCTTCGACCTGTCGGTCTACGACATCTTCGGCGGGCTCGGCGCGGGCGCAACGGTCGTGATGCCGCCGCCAGGCGCACGACGCGACCCGCGCGGCTTGTGGGAGCTCGCAGCCGCGACCGGCGTCACCGTGTGGAACAGCGTACCGGCGATTCTCGGCCTGGTGGTCGAATACGGCGCCACGGTGCGGAACGCGACCGGGCGGGACGGCCTGCGAACGCTGCGTCTGGCGATGGTGAGCGGCGACTGGGTGCCGCTGGCGCTGCCGGCGGCGGTGCGCGCACTGGCGCCGGCATGCGAAGTGGTCAGCCTGGGCGGCGCGACGGAAGTGGCCATCTGGTCGGTCGTGCATCCGATCGCGCGCATCGATCCGGACTGGACCAGCATTCCGTACGGCCGGCCCTTGACCAATCAGCGCGTGTACGTGCTGAACGACGCGCTGCAACTGTGTCCGGTGTGGGTGCCGGGGGAGTTGTATCTCGGTGGCGTCGGCCTGGCCGTCGGCTACTGGGGCGACTCCGAGCGCACGGCGTCGCGCTTCATCACGCATCCGCGGACCGGCGAGCGGTTGTATCGCACCGGCGATCGCGCGCGCTATCGTCCCGAGGGCACGCTGGAGCTGCTCGGCCGCGTCGATACGCAAGTGAAGCTGCACGGTCACCGCATCGAGCCCGGTGAGATCGAAGCCGTCCTCCTGCAGCATCCTCACGTGCACGCCGCCGTCGTCGCTCCGCAGCAGACCGCTGCCGGCCATCGCTATCTCGCGGCGTATGTCGTGCCCCGGGCACGCGAGGCCGCGCCAGCCGCTCGCCCGGCACAGTCTCCCGACGCGTGGGAGAAGCTTCAGTGGCGAATGAGTCAGCCGGGCCTTCGACGCCTGGCCGATACCTGCGAGCGGATTGCGCTGGCGGGGCCGCCTCTGTCGGGCACGGAACATCTCGCCCGGCGATCGCACCGGCGCTTCCGAGCGGAACCCTTGAGCCCCGATGCGTGCGCCGCGCTGCTGTCCTGCCTGCGGCAATATCAGGTCGATGGATTTCCGCTGGCCAAGTACCGCTACGGCTCCGCCGGGAATCTGTATCCCGTCCAGACCTATCTGTATCTGAAGCCGCGCGCCGTCGACGGGATGGAGAGCGGCTACTACTACTACGATCCGCGCGCTCACCAGCTGGTGCGCATCTCCACCGGGTCGCCGCTCGAAGCGCGCCGCTTCGGCGCCGTCAATGAGCACGTCTTCGAGGCCGCCGGCTTCGCCATCTTCCTGATCGCCCAGCTCGAGGCGATCCGGCCGGTCTACGGCGAGGACAGCACGCGCTTCGCCGCTCTCGAGGCCGGGTTGATGACGCAACTGCTCGAAACGACCGCCGCGACATCAGGGATTGGCCTCTGCCAGGTCGGCGGCTTCGACAGCGACGGGCTGAGCGCTGCGCTCGCGCTCGACCCAGGCCACCTGCTCCTCCACACCATCGTCGGCGGTCCCGCCTGCGAGGACGCCGCGAGCTGGAGTGCGTTTCGTACCGATGCGACCACGGCCGCTGCGCCCGCTGCCCCCGCCGCGCCTGCCGCTGCGCCCGCGTCAGACGAGGTGCTATCCGATGCCGCGCTGCTCGACGAGTTGCGCGCGGCCGCGCGAGCCGCGCTGCCGCACTACATGGTGCCCACTGTCTTCGTCACACTGGCACGTCTGCCGCTGAACGCGAACGGCAAGGTGGATCGAAGCCAGCTGCCTGCCGTGGCCGGTGTGACGGTGCGCGCGCGAGAGACAGGCGTGGGCGCTCCGCTGGTCGATGTGCTCGCCGAGATGTGGACGCGCGTGTTGAGTGTGGATGGCATTCGCGAAGACGACAACTTCTTCGAGCAGGGCGGCAGCTCGCTGACCGCGATCAGCCTGGCGACGATGATCCGGGACGTGTTCGGCGTGACGATTCCGATCACGCGTTTCCTGGAGGCGCCAACCCTCGCAGGCCTCGCCGCGCTGATCGAAGACGTGCGCGGCGGCGCCAGTCGCGGCGGCGCCGCTGACGGCGACGGTCTGCTTCCGCTGTCGGCGCCGGATCCGGCGTCTCGATACGAACCCTTCCCACTCACCGAGATCCAGCAGGCTTATGCGATCGGCCGGACGGGTCCCGTGCCGCTCGGCGGCGTCGGCACGCACAGCTACGCGGAGTTCGAGTTCGACGATCTCGACGTGGATCGCCTGACCGCCGCGATCGCCAGGCTCGTGGCGCGCCACGACATGATGCGTGCGATCGTCCGATCGGACGGCTTGCAGCAAATCCTGCGCGAAGTCCCGCAATGTCGCATCCCGTGCGCCGATCTGCGCGGCCTGACGGCCACGGAGGTCGATGCCGCGATCTCGGCCACGCGCGCGCGGATGTCGCATCAGGTGTTTCGTGCCGATACGTGGCCGCTGTTCGAGCTCTTCGTCCATCGGCTCGACGAAGGGTATCGGCTGCATCTCAGCGTCGATCTCCTGATGATCGACGGGGGCAGCTTCCGGATTCTGAGCAACGAGCTCCGGACGCTCTATGCCAATCAGGACGACGACACATTGACGCCGCTCGCATTCTCGTTCCGCGACTACGTCATGGCCGCGCGCGCGCTCGAAGGCTCGCGGCCGTTCGCGCGCGCGCGTCAGGTACCGGCTCGATCGGCTCGCCGATCTGCCGTCGCCTCCGGCGCTCCCGCTCCTGGGAAATCCTTCGCGCGTGCATCAGCCCGCCTTCACGCGGCTCAGCGACTCGATGGATCCGGAGCAGTGGCGCCTGCTGAAGGCCGCAGCCGCTTCTCACCGCGTGACGCCGTCGGCGCTTCTCTGCACCGCATTCGCGCGCGTGCTCGCCGCGTGGAACGACACGCCGCACTTCACGTTGAATCTGACGACGTTCGGCCGGTTGCCGGTGCATCCCGACGTGTCGCGCCTGATCGGCGACTTCACGACGACGACGCTGCTCGAGGTACGGATGGAGGGGCCGGATTTCGCGGCGGCCGCGAGCGCGATCCAGCGTCAGATGTGGAGCGATCTCGAACACCGGATGTTCAGCGGCGTACGCATCGCGCGCGAACAGGCGCGTCAGCGTGGGCGCATCGGCAGCGTGCTCAACCCGGTCGTGTTCACCAGCCTCCTGACGTCAGCCGCGGACGAAGCACCTCCGCCATCGCTGCCCGGACGCATCGTCTACAGCGTGTCGCAAACGCCGCAGGTCCTGCTCGATCACCAGGTGAGCGAGTATGCCGGCGTGTTGACCTATAGCTGGGACTTCGTCGGCGAGCTGTTTCCGGACGGACTGATCGAATCGATGTTTGCCACATACACGCAGCTCTTGTCCGGTCTCGCGGCCGGCGAGGCGAGCTGGTTGGAGTGAGCCACATGACATCTCTTCCAGCGGGACCGCTGCTGCCCCCGGCACAGCGGGCGATGATGGCCGCGATGAACGACACGGCGGCGCCGGAGCACATCGAGCGGCTGGAGCAGGCGGTCCTCACGCAGATCCACGCGCATCCTGAAGCGATCGCGGTGATCGGCGCCGACGCCACGCTGACGTATGCGGAGCTGGGCGCACGAGCGGCCGGCGTGGCCGCTGCGCTGCGGGCGGCGGGCGTGGGGCCGGGCGCGCTGGTCGGCGTCGCTTTCGACGGCGGATGGGAAGCGGTGGTGGCGGTCGTGGGCGTGCTGCTTGCGGGCGGCGCCTATCTGCCGGTGGATCCACACGCCCCCGGCGATCGGCTCGTGCGGTTGCTGACGGACGCAACGGCCGTGGTGACGCGTGGCGCGCCGCGCTGGGCGTGGCCGGCGGAGCGGCCGGCGATCGACATCGATCGCTGTCCGTCGGCGCCGTTGCCGGGGCCCGCCGTCGAGCCCGGTGATGCCGAGGCGCTCGCCTACGTGATCTATACGTCGGGATCGACCGGCCAGCCGAAGGGCGTGATGATGACGCATCGTGCCGCGATGAATACGCTGCGCGACATCACGACGCGGTTTGCGATTGGCCCGAGCGATCGAGTGCTGGCGGTCTCGGCGTTGAGCTTCGACCTGTCGGTCTACGACATCTTCGGCGGGCTCGGCGCGGGCGCGACAGTCGTGATGCCGCCGCCCGGCGCACGGCGCGATCCGCGCGTTTTGTGGGAGCTCGCGGCCGCGTCCGGCGTCACGGTGTGGAACAGCGTGCCGGCGATTCTCGGCCTGGTGGCCGAGTATGGCGCGACGGTGCGTGACGCAGCCAGGCGCGGCGGCCTTCAGACGCTGCGCCTGGCCATGGTGAGCGGCGACTGGGTCCCGCTGGCGCTGCCGGCGGCGGTGCGCGCGTTGGCGCCGGCGTGCGAAGTGGTGAGTCTTGGCGGCGCGACGGAAGTCGCCATCTGGTCGGTCGCATATCCGATCGCACGCGTCGATCCGGACTGGACCAGCATTCCGTACGGCCGGCCTTTGACCAATCAGCGCGTGTATGTGCTGAACGACGCGCTGCAACTGTGTCCGGTGTGGGTGCCGGGGGAGTTGTATCTCGGCGGCGTCGGTCTGGCGGTCGGCTACTGGGGCGATCCCGAGCGCACGGCGGCGCGCTTCATCACGCATCCGCAGACCGGCGAGCGGTTGTATCGCACCGGCGATCGCGCGCGTTATCGTCCCGAGGGCACGCTGGAGCTGCTCGGCCGCGTCGATACGCAGGTGAAGCTGCACGGTCACCGCATCGAGCCGGGTGAGATCGAAGCCGTTCTCCTGCAACATCCCGACATCCGCGCTGCCGTCGTCGTCATTCCAGAGTCCGGGCCGCGTCGCCTTGCCGCGTGTCTGGTCGCGGCGACTGCGAATCCGCCTTCGTCCGAGTCGCTTCGCGCGCACGTGGGCGCCGCGTTGCCGCCGGCGATGGTGCCCGTGAGCTTCACGTGCGTCGATCAGCTGCCGCTGACGGCAAATGGCAAAGTCGATCGTCAGGCGATTGCGAGCATCGAGTTCGCTCCGGCCGCTTCGTCGGGGACGGGCGGCGCGTCGATCGCCGATTCGCGCGTGTCGGAGACGATTGCATCTGTACTCGGCCTGCCGCGCGTGGGACCGCACGTGCGGCTGCTCGATCTGGGAGCCGATTCGAGCTCCATGATCCAGATCGCCAATCGTCTCGAAGCGCTCTTCGGCCGGCGTCCGACACTCGAGTTGCTCTTCGCCAATCCGACGGTCGAGGAAATCGGCCTTTACTGCCAGCGTGAGCCGGAGCCCGTCTAGCGTGATTCCCACCGTCCACGTCCAGACCAGCCAGTGGCTTCGGCGGATCGGAGGCGGGCACCCCTCCGCACTCACGCTGATCTGCCTGCCGCATGCGGGCGGCGGCGCCTCGATGTTTCGCCAGTGGCCGGCATCTCTGCCGCCGGCGATCGGCGTCTTCGCCGTGCAGTATCCGGGACACGAGGGACGCTGGGGCATGCCTGCGTGTCGCGACGTTCTCGAGATCGTGGAGCCGCTCTCACGCGCGATCGAGACGCAGATCTCCGGCGACTATGCGTTGTTCGGCCATAGCCTCGGTGGTCTGCTCGCCTTCGAAGTGGCGCGCGCGATTCGCCGCCGCACGCATCGCGAGCCCGTGCATCTGCTGGTCTCGGCCTCGCGAGCGCCCGACGCTCCCGATCGCAAGCCGTATCAGCACGTGATGCCGGACGCCGAGCTGCTGGCCTACGTTCGCCGCCTCGGCGGCGTGCCCGATGGCGTGTTCGAGTACGGCGACATCGTATCGGCCGTGTTGTCGAACGTCCGATCGGGCATCCGGATGTACGAGCTGTGCGCGTACGTGCCCGACACTCCGCTGTCTTGCCCGATCACCGTGCTGGCCGGCGAGCAGGATGACGAGGTTGACTCCGATCAGTTGACGGCCTGGGATCGGCAGACGAGCGCATCCTCGTGTGTGGAGCGATTTCCTGGTGGGCACTTCTTCGTGTCGACCGCGGAAGATCTCGTCCTGAGCCGCATCCGTGCGGCGCTCGATCCGCATCTGGGCTGAGCCAACGCGTCGAAACGGCTACCAACTCTTTGGTGTTGCTGCTGGTCACCGCGCCCGGGATACTGAGGGCTCTTCAGAGCTGCCTGGGAGGTGGCACGCGGCCCGGAAGCCGGGGGCCGCGCAAAGGCAAGGGCGGTAGCCTGCGATTCACGGCGACGTCCTGCTCCCGCGACATCTGCTCACCTCCTGTCGAGTCCCGAACGCTTTCACCAAGACATTCATTCCCATGATGATCAGCCCAGCTTCCGCCCGTCGTGTCGATGACGTCCTGTCGATCGAGGATCTCCGCGCAGCCATCCATCCGGTGCGCGAGCGTCTGCTGAATCACGCACTCTATCGTGCCGTCAACACGTCGCCGCGCTTGCAGCGGTTCATGAGTTATCACGTATTCGCGGTGTGGGACTTCATGTGTCTCGCCAAGCGCCTGCAGCGCGACCTGACCTCGCTCGACACGCTCTGGCTGCCGCCGTCACGCCCATCGCTGGCGCGCTTCATCAATAGCGTGGTGCTGGGCGAGGAGTCGGACGTCGATCCGAACGGTCATGCCGCCAGCCACTTCGATCTGTATCTGACGGCGATGGAAGAAGTGGGCGCCTCCACCGAGCCGGTGCGCCACTTCATTTCGCTGCTGCGCGAGCGCGTCGACGTGCCGCGCGCGCTGACGATTTCCAACGCACCACACGGCGTGCACGACTTCGTCGCGCACACGCTCGATGTGGTGCGGCGCGGCTCCACGCTCGAAGTCCTGGCGGCCTTCCTGTTCGGACGGGAGGACCTGATTCCAGAGATGTTCGCGCGCTTCCTGCCGCGGTGGAAGGAATCGCGCGAGGCGCAGTGCTTCGCCTATTACGTCGAGCGTCACATCGAGCTCGACGGCGACGATCACGGCCCGGCTGGAGAGCGCGCGATCGCGGAGCTGGCGACCGATCCCGACGCCTGGCGCGCCGCGACCCACGCGGCCGACGCGGCGATTCGCGCGCGCGTCGCGCTCTGGGATCGGGTGCACGCCGCCCTGCTGGCCAACTGACGGCGACGGCGCGGCGGCGCGCCCAGCCCCACGAAGTCCCTGCCACGAAACCGTACATCCGATGATTCAATGAGGAGAAGACGAATGACGAGTTCAACGTTCGAAGGCGAAGTCAGGAAGAGTCTGGAAGGGCTGGATGCGGCGTTCTGTAAGGGCGACGCATCGTTCTTCGACGCGTTCGCGAAAGACGCGAAGATCTTCACGATCGATCGCGACGAGCCGATCGCCGGCCGTGACGCTTATCGCGCGACGTACGTCGACGCGCTGAGCGGCCATACGCGAGAGAAGACGATCCTCAGCCGGAACATGCAGGTTGTCGGGGACCGATGCGTGGTCAACCAGACCGCGCGCATCAGCGAAAACGGTTCGTCCGTCGACGTCTCTCAGACCGTCGTCTACGGCGCGACCGAAGAAGGCGTGAAGGTGTTGCACTTCCACACCGGGCTGCTCGCACCCGCGACGAGCGAGCGCGGCGCGGGCGTGCGCGTCGTCAACGAGATGATTGCCACGACGATGACCGCGAGCGGCGTCGCCCAGTAGCAGTCCCACTGTCTCGCGCGGTCGTGGGGCGTGCCACTGAAGTAGCACGGCCCGTGTGCTTGCGCGCGTTCCACTCGTGGCAGGGAACGATTCGGCGCACCTGGCGCCGTGCCGAGACCGATGATGTGTGGAATCTTTGCGGCCGTCGCGCCGGATCTATCGGACGCGCTCGCCGAGCGGGCACTCGCTGCGCTCAGGCATCGCGGGCCTGACGGCCAGGGAACGTGGCGCAGCCCACGCGGCGACGCGCTGCTGGCACACACGCGCCTGAGCATCATCGATCCACCGGGCGGCGCCCAGCCGTTGCTCAACGAGACCGGCGAGATCGCGGCGATCGTCAATGGCGAATTCTATGGCTACGAGCGGATCATGGACGATCTCGCCGCGCGCGGCCATCGCTTTCACAGCCGCTGCGACAGCGAGATCGTGGTCCATCTCTACGAAGAGCGCGGTCTCGACGCCGTCCACGATCTGCGCGGCGAGTTTGCGTTCGTCATCTGGGACGATGTGCGCGCGCGGCTCGTGGCGGGCCGCGATCGCTTCGGCGTCAAGCCGCTCTTCTACAGCGCCGGCGCCACCGGCCTGTTCCTCGCGTCCGAAGCCAAGGCGCTCTTCGCCGCCGGCCTGACCGCCGACTGGGACGAAGACGCGCTCTATCAACATCTCTTCTTCATTCACGACGCGGGACGATCGCTCTTCGCCGGCATCAGGCAGGTGCCGGCCGGCCATCTGCTGGTGCTCGAGAACGGCGCGACGCGGATAGTGCGCTATTGGGACATGAACTATCCGGCACGCTCGGCGTGCGAGCCACGAGGCGAACACGCGGCGTTCGGCGAGTTCGAGGCCCGGCTGAAGGACGCCGTGCGCGTCCGCCTGCGCGCCGACACGCCCGTCGCGTACCTCCTCAGCGGCGGCATCGACTCGTCCGCCGTCGTGGGCTTCGCGTCGCGCCGTTGGAACGCGCCCGGCCGCGCGTTCACCGTGCGCTTCGACGAGCCGGCGTACGACGAGAGCGACGTGGCGTGCCGAACGGCGCGCGAGGCGGGCGCGGACTTCACGCCGATTCCGCTGGGCCACGCCGAATCTCGCCGAGGCGTACGCGCATGCGATCGCCCAGGCCGAGACGACCGGCCACCTGCACGCGTCCGCGCGCTATCTGCAGTGTCGGGTCGTGCAACAGGCCGGATACAAGGTCGCGTTGACCGGCGACGGCGCGGACGAAGTGCTGGCCGGCTACGTCCACTACGGCGGCGACCTCGGCTCGGACGAGCGCGAGCCGCTGCCGGCGGCGCTCGAGCCGATGCGGGCCCGGCTGGGACACGTTCCGCGCTGGGTGCAGTGGCTCGCCGTCGAACGATCGATCTTCAGTCTGTTGCTGTCGCGTGACTACCGCGATCGCATGCGAGACCGGCGCCCGTACGCCGACTGCCTGGATACCTTGGATATCGACAGCCAGATGGTCGACCGTCATCCGCTGCACCAGTCACTCTACCTCTGGAACAAGACCATGCTCCCGAACTACGTGCTCGGCGCGGAGCGGCTCGAAATGGCTTTCGGCGTCGAGACGCGTCCGCCCTTTCTCGATCACGAGCTGTTCGAGGCGATCCGGCAGCTGCCGCCGGCCTGGCTGGCCGGCGAGCGCCAGGGGAAGCTCGCCTTGCGGCGCGTCGCGAACGGCGTCGTCTCCGAGGCGGTACACGCTGGTGGGAAGCATCCCTTCGCCGCACCGTCGCGGCTGGCCGATGCGCGCTCGGCGCTCCATCGCCTCGTCGATGACATGTTTCGCGGCCGCGTGCTGGACACCATGCCGTTCTTCGAGGCGCCGGCGGTGCGAGCGCTGTGGAGGCAATATTCCGTGATGCCTCTCGCGCAGCAGCGCACGCTGGAGCCCGTCCTGCTGATCATGTTTGGTGCGTGCGTGCTGCACGAGCGATACGTCGCCTGAGCGCCGCGCGCGGACGAGGTGCGCCAAGATGTACACGCTCCTCATTCGGCAGATCCCGCCCGCCGTCGAGGCGTTGAAGTCGGAAGACCCGGCCAACGTCGGCATCTATGGCGCGGCAGTGGCGGAGCGCGAGCTGATTCACCATCTGCTCGCTCACGGCACCGCCGAGCGCGTCATCGCGCTCGTGCCTCGCGCCCTGCCCGATCGCGACGTCGATACGATGATCGGAGGTTGCCGCACCCCGAGCGCATCCACCTGGTCGCGTACGATGACATGCACCGGCTCCGTGCGCTGACGCGTGTCGTGGTCCTCGCCGGCGATTCGCTGATCAATCTCGCGGCGCACCTCCGCTCGGCCTATGGCCGTCCGCAGTGGGTCGTCAGCGCCGTGGCTCACGCGCTGAGCTCGTATCAGGTCGTGCAGGAGTGCGTGTGGCTGTATTTGAACGAGCTGTACGCACACGATTCGTTCGTCTGTTCCAGCGAGGCCGGCGCGATCGCGTTTCGGGGCTTGCTGGCGAACGCGCAGCATCAGCTCAAACATCGGCTCGGCGTGCAGGCATCCTGTCCCGTGCAGGTGCCGATCATTCCGCTGCCGACGCCGAACAGCGCGGCCGCATCCGTCGAGCAGCGCGCCGCGCGCGATGCACTCAGCCTGCGGCGTCACTCTCTCATCTTCTTGTACATGGGCCGGCTGACGGCGAGCCGCAAAGCGGATCTCGGCGCGCTGCTGATGGCGTTCCGCGAAGTACGCGCGCAGGTCCCGGAATCCGTGCTCGTGCTGGCGGGCGACGATGGACAGAAGGAGTCGGGGTTGCTGCAGGAGGTCGCCAGTACGTCGGCGTCGCGGACGCGGTGCACGTCAGATCCGATCCGACGGCCGAGACGAAGGCGCAGTTGTACTCGGCGGCGGACGTGTTCGTCTCGCTCAGTGACAACGTCCAGGAAACGTTCGGCCTGACCTTGCTCGAAGCGATGGCCGCGGGGCTGCCGGTGATTGCCTCGAACTGGAGCGGCTATCGCGACATCGTGCGCGATCGAGAAACGGGATTCTTGATTCCCGCGTACTGGTCGGACTGCGTCTCCGGCGTGGGACCGACGACGGCGTGGCGCCTGAACGGCGAGCCATTTTGGGTGATGGCGCAAGCGGTGGCGGTGTCGATACCCGCGACGGTCCGCGCGATGGTGCAACTGGCGCTCGACGCCGACCTCCGGCGCACGATGGGTGAGCGGGGCAGGGAGCTGGCGCAGACGACGTTCAGCGGGCCTGCGATCGTCGGGCAGTCCGAGCGCTTGTGGACCGCGTCGCTCGAAACGAGCCATGCCGCGACGTTCGACGGACGTGCGGCGATGCCGCCGCTCACCTGCGATTACTTCCGAACCTTCGGACACTATGCCTCGGGCGTCGTGTCTGGCCCGACGGTGGTGCGCATCACGAACGCGGGCCGCCAGGTCCTGTCGAAGGCGTTGGTGATTCCGGGCTTCGAGCTCGATCTGCCCGGATTCGAGGGCGCGCGGCTGACGGCGCTGCTCAGCCTGGTCGCGGTGCACGCGTCGGTGAGCATCGAGGCGCTGGTGGGGAAACAGCCGGGCGAGGACGATCTGCGACACCTGCTGCGGCTGCTCAAATACGGGTTGATCGATCTCGAGACGTCAGACGTTCATGATGGATATCGCCAGAGCACTCGCGGGACATCTGAAGCGCTACCGCGACAACCGCACGGGTGAGCTGCACGCGATCGCGCGGAAGTGGCAGGCGGCGCCGGCGAGCCACGCGGCGGCGGCCACGCTCGTCAACCTGACGCTGCACGTGCGCCGCTGGGGCTACGTCGAGGTCTGGCTGCGCGGGCGTCAGGTGTGGTCGCGCCTGTCGTATGCGCGCAAGGGCGCGGGCGCCGCGGCGGACGCGGCCACTGCGGCGGGCGCGGCCGGCGCATGCCCGGCGAGCAGGCGATTGTCGCTGCTGTGCCCGACGCGAGAACGGCCGGCGGGGCTGCGCGCGCTGATCACGAGCGTCAGGAAGACCGCCGCGAAGCCCGATCGCATCGAGCTGCTGTTCTACATCGATGCGGACGATCCGACGCGCGAGGCCTGTTGCGCATTGCTCACGGATCCGCGCGTCACCCACGGGATGTTGTGCGTGCCGATCGTCGGTCCTCCGATCAGCGTGTCTCGGTCCTGGAACATTCTCGCGGCGCATTCGACCGGCGACGTGCTGCTGATGACCAACGACGATCAGGTCTACGTGGACTACGGCTGGGACGTGCGCATCGACGAAGAGTACGCCCGCTTCGCCGACGAAGTGGCGTGCATGTTCTTCGAGAAGGGCCAATACGGACCGGCTCCCGGCCAGGGGCGCGTCGAAGTGGACTTCCCGATGGTCACGAGACGCTGGTACGAGACGCTCGGCTACTTCACGCCGGGCATCTTCGAATTCTGGGCGAACGAGATCTGGATCATCGACATCGCGCGGCGGGTCGGGCGGCTGCACCCGATTTCGAACGTCTTCGTCGATCACATCCACTGCAAGGAATACAAGGCGCCCTACGATCGGACCTATCAGCGTCATCGCGCCGCGGACGATCGATCCAAGCGCGACCTGGCGCGATTCCTCAACACGGCGACCCATCGGAACCTCGAGGCGGCGAAATTGAGCGCAGCGATTGCCGCCACGAGCACGACGGCGTGAGTCATGCCCAAGATCTTCTACTGGATGACCGGCTGGCACGGCCCGTCAGGCGGCGAGAAAGATAGCTACCGGCACGTCGACGCGTTGAACGCATCCGGATTCGAGGCCTACGCCTGTCATCTCAAGGGCGAGCGCTACGCCTGGATGGGCGGCAACACGCGAGTGCTGATCGGCACGGAATTCTGGGATCGCTTCGATCCCCGCGAGGATTTCCTGGTGCTGCCCGAAGGCTTCGCCGGCTGGATCGGCGGACTGCCGGGGCGGAAGGTGCTCTTCAACAAGAACATCTATCACGGCTTCCAGGCGCTCGATCGCGACACGCCGCTGCCTCGACATCCCTACACGGACCCGCTGATCGTCGCCATCTTCACCGTATCCGGCCACAACGCCGATCATCTGCGGTTCGCGTTTCCCGGGGCGACGATCAAGCGCATGTACTGCGGCATCGATCCCGAGATGTACCGTTATCGACCCCTGCGCGAGAAGAAGCGGCAGATCGCGATCGTCTGGAAGGCGCACGAGGCGTTGTCGGTGCTCCTCCAGATCCTGAAGGCACGCATGATGGCCGGTGTGAGCCCACTCCGCGACTACACCATCACGTTCCTGCGCGATCTGAACGAGCTGGATGCCGCGCGGGTCATCGGCGAGTCGCTGATGCTCGTCTCGGTCAGCACCCACGAAGGGTTGCCGCGCACCATCGTCGAAGGGCTGTCGTGCGGGTGCATCCTCGCGTGTTACGGCACCGGCGGCCTCAAGGAAGTCCTGCCATCGCCCTACGCGTTCGAGCCTGACGATCTGGTCGGCATGGCTCGTCACATCGAATCGGTCGCGTCTGCGTTTCCCGATCGCCTCGACGCCTGGCAGCCGGTCGTCGAACAGGGCCGCCAGATCGCCGCCACCTTCTCGCCCGCGCGCGAGCGGGCCGCCGTGGTGGACGCGTGGCGCGAAATCGTCGACGCCCGATCCGATCGCGCGTCGCAGCCGGCGCTGGCGCTCTCGGCGCGGTCACTTCCGATCGGAGGGTTCCCATGAAGTCGGCAGACCTCCGCACGATCTGCGCGGAGCTCCCGCCGCCCGACGGCACGCTGCGGCCCGTGTCCATCTACGTGAGCGTGCCGTTCTGCCGGACCAAGTGTCACTTCTGCGACTGGGTCACGGACGTGCCGGTCCGCCGCCTGAGGCTCGAACACGGCGGGCGCGCCGCGTACATCACCGCGCTCTGCGATCAGATCGCCCACTGCGGCGAGTGGATTGCGAGACTCGGCTACACGCCGAAGGTGATGTATTGGGGAGGCGGCACGCCGACGCGGCTCGATCCCGACGAGCTGATCGCCATCCGCACCGCGATCGAGTTGTCGTTCGATCTGTCATCGGTCGACCAATGGACCGTCGAGACGACACCGGACCTCGCGACCAATGAACGCCTCGAACCGCTGATCGAGCGGGGACTGACGCGCGTCAGCATGGGCGTTCAGTCGTTCGACGATGACCACTTGAGGCTCGCGGGCCGCAGCCACGACTCGGCCACCGCCTGCAGCGCCATCGAACGCGTCAAGCGGATGGGCGTCCCCACGTTCAACATCGACGTGATCGCCGGTTTCCCTCAGGAAAGCGAACAGACGTGGCGACGCACCGTGGAGACCGCGATCGCCTTCGATCCGCCGCACGTGTCCGTGTATCCGTACCGCCCGACCGAAGGCACGGTGATGGCCGATCAGCTGGCGGCGGGGCATTACGAAGCGCTCGACGGCGAACGTCAGATTGCCGCGTACGACATCGCGATCGACCTGCTGCGGGCCGCCGGCTACCATGAATACAGTCACGGCTACTGGGTGCGGCGCGCCATCGATCGCGGCGCGGATGCGATGTACGTCTACGCCATGCGTGGCGACAAGCTGGGGCTCGGCAGTGGCGCGGACTCGCTCCTGGCTCATCATCTCGTGGTGAACGAGCGTGTCCGCTACGACGACTATCTTCGCGCGCCTCGCCTCTTCAGCTATGCGGAGCGATTTTCGCTCCGCAATCCGGCCCTGTTCGCCACGATCCTGGGCGGAGCGTTGATGACGGACGAGGGCATTCACTTCGAGCGCTTCCAGAAGCTCACGGGGCTTTCGTTCCACGAAGCGCGCACGACGCCGTTCCTGACCGAATGGTTCCGCCAGCTGCACGCGTTCGGCGCCGAGTTCATCGAAACCGCGGAGGGCCTCCGTCTCCCGCTGGAGACGAGACACAAGGTGTACATCCGCTACCTCACGGCTCAGCCGATCCTGCGACCCATCTGGAAACGCGAGATGGTGGCATCGTCGTAAGCCTCCGGCTACGCTAGTCGCTATGACTCAAGACGCACTCGCGCTCACGCCTCAGGTCACGATCGAGCACTATCAACAGCTCGCGGCAGTGCTGGTGATCGCCTGCAAGTCGGGAGGCGACGCGCTGCGTGGATGGGCCGACACGCTCGTGCGAGACGTCGCCGGCCGCATCGGCTCGCCCGTGCCAAAGGATGTTCCTCGCCGGATCGATGGCGTCGACGCGCTGGTCCGCCGCACGGTGTCGACCGAGAGTGGCAACACTCGATGCGAGCTGGCGGATGCCCGTCTCGTGGTGGCGCGCGTCCATGGGTTTGAGAGCTGGGACGACCTCGTCGCGCTAGTCCAGGCGCTCGGTCAACCCGGGTCTGAAGGCGCCGCCTTCGAGCAGGCCGCCGACGCCATCGTCAGCGGCGATCTATCCGCGTTGAACGATCTCCTGCGCAAGCGGCCGGAGCTCGTTCGCGCGCGATCGAAGCGCCAGCATCACGCAACGCTGCTCCATTACACCTCCGCCAATGGCGTCGAGGGATTCCGGCAGCGGACGCCGAAGAATGCCGTCGCGATTCTGAAGGCGCTGCTCGATGCGGGAGCCGGGGTGGATGCCACGGCCGACGTGTATGGCGGCGAGTGGAGCACGCTCGGGCTCGTCGCGACGAGCTCGCCGCCGCGCGATGCCGGCGTGCAGCTCGAGCTGATCGAGACGCTGCTCAATCGTGGCGCGGCGATCGATCGCGTGTCGAGTGGCACGGGGATCGTCAATGCGTGTCTGGGCAACGGTTGTCCGGCCGCCGCCAGGCTGCTCGTGGAGCGCGGCGCGCCCGTCGACATGGACGCCGCCGCCGGGCTGGGACGGATCGATCTGCTGCACACGTTCTGGAATGGCGATCGTGGCGGCGATCCTGGCAGCGATCCTGGCAGCGATCCTGGCAGTCGGGCGAAGCCTTCGCACGAGCAGATCGAATCGGCGTTCAAGTGGGCCTGCATCTTCGGCCAGTCGGACGCGGCCAGGTTCGTCCTCGACAAGGGCTTCGACATGGCCACGCAGGCCCCCGATCGGCCGACGGGCCTCCACTGGGCCGTGAAGCAACGGCAGCTCGACACGATCGTGCTGCTGCTCGCACGTCGTGCGCCGCTCGACGTGCGCGACGAACGCGGCGAAACGGTGCTCGAGCAAGCGCTCTGGGCCGCCGCGAAGCGGAGCGACGCCGACAAGGACGTGCAGATCATCGAGGCATTGATCGCGGCCGGCGCTCAGCCGCCGGCGCATCATCCGCCCGTCAACGAGCAGATCGATCGGCTCCTCGAGCGTCACGGCAGCCATGCCGACGCGGCGCTGTCCTGGCGTTCCTGAGTCCTGAGCCCACTTCCAGGTCATTGGTGTGAAGCGACGTCTCGCGCTCGTCCAGGTGAATCAGGCGTACGGCGAGAACATCTACCTGCCGCTCGCCGTGGGTACGCTCTGGGCGACCGCCGCGCGATCCCAGGACGTGACCGGATCCTGGGGCGCGCCGGTGTTCCTGTACCGCAAGGAGCGTCTCGCGGATGCGTTGTCGCGGCTCGGCGATCCGCTGCCGGACGTCGTGGCGTTCAGCAACTACTGCTGGAATTGGGAATGGAACCAGGCGCTCGCGGCGGCGATCAAGCAGCGCTCGCCGCACACGGTCATCGTCTACGGCGGCGTCCACGTTCCAGATGCGCCGACCGATGCGTTCTTCGACGCACATCCCTACGTCGACTTCCTGCTGCACGGAGAAGGGGAGTCGGCATTCACGGCCCTGTTGCTCGAACTGGCGGGCGATCGAGACTGGCCCGCCGTGCCAGGCCTGTCGCGCCGTGATTTGACGACGACGAGGAAGTTTCCGGCGATCGACGAGCTGTACTCGCCGTATCTCGAAGGCGTGTTCGATCCGATCCTCGGTCAGGAGCCTCGCTGGCAGGTGCTGCACGAGACCAACCGCGGCTGTCCGTTCGCCTGCACGTTCTGCGAATGGGGTGCGGCGGCCTTGAACAAGATCCGCCCGTTTGCGATGGAGCGCGTGCTGGCCGAGATCGACTGGTTCGGACGGCAACGCGTCGAATACATCGACAACGCGGATGCGAACTTCGGGATCCTGCAGCGCGACGAAGAGATTGCGGAAGCAGTCGTGAAGGCCAAGGAGAAATACGGATATCCGGAGAAGTTCCGCACGTCGTTCGCGAAATACACCAACAACAACATCGCCGAACGGATCTTCCGAATTGCCAGGACGCTGCATCAATCCGGGCAACTGAAGGCAGTGACGCTCGCGCTGCAATCGACGAACGAGCCGACCCAGCGGGCGATCAAGCGCAAGAACATCGGCATGCCGCATTTCGCCGGGCTACAGACGCGGTATCGGTCGGAAGGCATTCCCACCTACACGGAACTGATCCTCGGCTTGCCCGACGAGACCTACGACACGTTCACGAGAGGGCTGAACGCCGTGCTCGACGCGGGTCAGCACGAAGGGCTGTTCGTCTATCTCTGCACGCTGCTGCCCAACGCCGAAATGGCCACGCCGGATTCAGTCGCCGCCCACGGCATCCAGTCGGTCCGCATGCGCGCGATGCTGACGCATGGGACGCCCGCCGCGGATATTCCGGACGAGTATCAATGGACGGTGATCGGCACCCGGACGATGCCGCACGCCGACTGGCGGCGCGCCTACATGCTCGCGTGGATCGTGCAGGTGCTCCATTCATTCGGCCTGTTGCGATGGTGGGCGCAGCAGATCAGTCCCGTCCGCGACTACATCTCGCTCTACGAAGATCTCGTCGTCATGGCCGAGCAGCATCCGCGGACCGTGCTCGGCCGCGCCTACGCGCATACGGATCGTCTCTTGAACGGCGCGCTGGACGGTGACAGTTGGATCAATGTGCTGCCCGAGTTCGGCGAGATTTCGTGGCCTCCTGACGAAGGCGGCTTTCTGATGATCGCGCGGGAGCTCGATGGCTTCTACGTCGAGATGAGCGAGATCGCCGGCATGCCGCCGGCGCAGCGGTGGCACGGTCCACCCGCCATTCCGGCCGGCCTCGAGCGTGAGTACGCGAAGCAGGTCTGGTACGGACGTCGAGGCGCCTTCCTCGACAACCTCCGCCGCGTGGTGGGCTTGCCTGGCGCCCAGAAGCCCAACGTCGGCTCCGCCGATTCCGGCGTGACGCCATAGCCGCCACGCCTCGAACGAAATCTGCGTGGACGCGCCACTCATCGACATTCCCGCGCCGCGCATCTGTCTGTTCGCGGCCATCGGCGAGCGCTGGAACGATCGCGTGCCGGGCCTCGGCGATCTGATCACCAAGAATGCGGTGATGCGGCTGCTGTCGCGGCAGTATCCGCGGTCGACCATCAGTCTCGTCGCGGGGCCGCGGCTCCTGCGGCGCGCCGGCGACTTCTTCCTGAAGCATGCCTACGTCCACGAGCTGATCGCCTGTCCGGAAATCGGCACGCGATCGTGGCCGCACTGGGGAGCGTTTGTCATCCGCATGCGGCGCCGGCGGTTCGACCTCGCCATCATCGATCCAAGCAGTAAAGCACGTGCGTTCCATGCGTATCTCTGTGGCATTCGCCAGCGCATCGGCATGCCTGATGGGACGATGCACGACAGGTTTCTGACACGGCCGGTCGTCGTGCATCCAGCGCGAGGCCAGCCACACCTGTTCGACTTCATCCGCGGCTATGCGGAGGCGTTCGGCGTGACCGGACCTGTCACGCGAGCGGATGTGATCCCGCGGTTCCCGTTCACACCCGAGCCCGCGCTGGCACGGCCGCCAGGACCGCTCACGGTGGCGGTCCATCCGGGAGGCGAGCGCAACTGGAACCGCCGCTGGCCGCTCGAACGGTATCAGGAGATCTGTCTCAGGCTGTGCCTCTCCCTCGGCGCGACGGTCTACGTCGTCGGCAACGACGCGGAAGCAGGGGAGACGCGGCGAATCGTCGAGCACGTCCGCGCAATCCATCCGAGCGCGGCGATCGCGGATGTCACGGGCCGGACGCTGAACACGCTGGCCAATCATCTCGACGCGTGCCACGTCTTCGTCGGCAACGATTCGTCGCCCATGCATGTCACCGCCGCGCTCGGCAAACCCGTCGTGGTGATCGGCGGGCCGGCGGCCACCAGCTTGTGGGAGCCGATGTACGCCGGGACGGTGGTGTCGCGGCGGTACCCGTGCCAGGAGCTGACGCGGTTCAGCGACATGAGGCATCGTGACGGTAGATATTCCTGCCGCGAATTCGCTTGTCCGTATGCGTTCGATTCCGAGCGACCGGTGACGCCACGATGCCTCGCAGACATCAGCGTCGATGACGTCTGGTCGGCGATATTGCGGCAGATCGGCATACACGCGCCGGCCGTGCGTCACGCCTGACGCGCGCCACGCCTGGAGCCGTCACCTTGTTCCGCGCATGAACATCCTGTCGATCAACTTCAATCACGACGGATCGGGTGTCATCCTGTCCGACGGGCGGACCGCCGGGTACGTGAACACGGAGCGATTCTCCCGCCGGAAGAAGCACCCCGGTCTGCGTGAAGCCGACCTGATCGAACTGCTCGATCAGGCGGGCGTGTCGCTCGCGGATCTCGATCACGTCATCCTTTGCAATCTCCACAACATGGATTCGCCCGACGTCGTCACCCTCCACGGCTCGACGTTGAAAGAGACGTGGGTCCCGTTCACGCTCGATGAGCGGCAAGAGACGGTCACGATCGACGGGCACAGCGTCCCTTGCACGGTCAATCCCGAGCATCATCGGCTGCACTGCGCGCTGGCGTACTACACGTCGCCGTTCGACTCCGCCGTGGCGATGTCGATCGATCCAGGCGGATGGTGCGTGCACATCGGCCGACAGAACCGGCTGGAGCCGTTCGAGTGCCCGGAGCTGACGCTGACGGCGAACATGGCGTATACGTTCGTCGCCACCCGGTTGTTCGGCACCGGCATTCTGGGCGCTGGCAAAGTGATGGGACTCGCGCCCTACGGCGAGAGCGTCGATCAATCGATCGACTACGACCGCCTCGAGACGATGGAGGATCTCTATCGTGTGGCGGCCGAGCGACCCGCGTTCGTATCCGAAGGCGAGCGCACGTGGAACGCGGCGCTGGCGTATCACGTGCAGCACGCGCTGGAGCTTCAGCTGACGCGCGCGCTGCAGCTGCTGAACCAGCGCTGTCGCGCGCTCGGCATCGAGCCGCACCTCTGTTTGAGTGGTGGCACGGCGCTCAATTCGGTCGCGAATCAGATCGCGTTCGCTGATTCCGGGTTCGCGCGCCTCCATCTGCATCCTGCGTCTGGCGACGATGGCACGGCGATCGGCGCGGCATTGTGGTACTGGCACGATCGGCTCGATCGGCCGCGCCGGCGGTTCACGAACGCGGAGTTGATGTATGGCGTTCGCGACTACGACGAGCGGATCGAGCAAGCCTGTCACGCGTTCGGTGATGACGTGTGCGTAGAGGAAGAACCGGACTATTGCCGGCGTGTCGCGCGATTGATCGCGGACGGCAAGATCGTCGCGTGGTTCCAGGGGGCGAGCGAGATCGGACCGCGGGCGCTCGGCAACAGGAGCATCCTGGCCGATCCCCGCCGTGCATCGATGAAGGACACGCTGAACCGGCGCGTCAAGTTTCGGGAGTCGTTTCGTCCCTTCGCGCCGGCGGTGCTGAACGACCACGCGCTGTCGTGGTTCGGTCTCGAGGACAGCCCCTTCATGCTGCGTGTCGCGCGGGTACTCCGTCCAGGGATCCCCGCGGTGACGCATGTCGACGGCACGGCGCGATTGCAGACGGTGACGGCAGAAGACAATCCTGCGTTCCATGGGCTGATTCAGTGTTTCCATGAAGAGACCGGCGTCCCCGTGGTCTTGAACACCTCCTTCAACGTCGCTGGCGAGCCGATTGTCGAGACGCCGGAGGATGCGATGCGATCGTTCCTCCGATCCGACATGGACTGTCTGGTTCTCGGTCATCGTCTGGTGTTCAAGGCCGGCGTGCAGCCCGACGCGAGCACGCCGTCGCCTGCTGTCGCGGACGCGTAACGGCTACCGACATGACGGCCACCGACATGACGGCTAACGACGAACGGCACCGATCGACATGAGTGGGACGTTCCCAGCGGACGACGGCGTCCTCGACGTGCTGCGCGTGCGCATCGATATCTGCAAGCGCGCCGTGGGCGGCATCATCGGTCTCGTCGACGAGCGCGGCGAACGCATGGTGGCGTACGGGCATCCGGCGCACGACGAGAGCGGCTCGATCAGGCCTGACGCGATCTTCGAGCTCGGGTGTGTGACCAAGGTCCTTACGGCGCTGCTGTGCGGCGACATGCTCGAGCGCGGAGAAATCCGGCTCGACGAGGCGCTCGCGCCGTATCTGCCGCCGGACGTGCCGACGGTCGGACGCAATGGCGTCGCGATCACCGTCGCGCATCTCTTGACGCACTCATCCGGTCTGCCGGACCATCCGCTCGAACTGCTCGCGCCGATCGAACAGGTGCACGAGTTCCTCCGCGACTACGTGCCACGCCATGACGTCGGCGCCTATTACGAATATTCGACGTTAGGATTCTCGCTGCTTGGCGAGGTCCTCGCACGACGCGCCGGCACGTCGCACGCAGATCTCGTCGGCGCGCGCATCTGCGCACCGCTCGGCATGACCGATACGAGCATTCACGTGTCCGCGGCATCCGCATCGCGAGTCGTCACGGGGCACGACACGGCGCTCGTCCCGCTTCCGCCGACGGGGATTCCGCCCATGACCGGCGGATATGGCTTCCGCTCGACCGCACGCGATCTGCTGCGACTGGCGGCCGCGTGCACGGGCCGCATGCCGACGGCGCTCGATCCGGCAATCGCGCGCACGATGTCGATCCGCCGGCCAGGACGGCCAGGCATCGAACGTATGGCTATGGGCTGGCACATCACCGCGCTCAACGGGATCGAATTGTTCGTGCAGGACGGTCGTTCGACCGGGCACCGCGCGTTCGTCGGCTTCGTGCCACAAGAGCGCCGCGGCATGATCGCGCTGCTGAACGGCGTGGCGCCCGGCGGCGTGACCGATGCGTGCCGCCACTTCTTGAATCCCGCCTATTCGCTGCTGCCGCCGCAATCGCCGCTGTTGCGCCCGCCGCGAGAGGCGCCGCCATCCACCGTGCTCGGCGCGGAGGACGCCGCGCCGTTCGTGGGCCTCTACCAGCTGACACCGAGATTTCGTCTCGACGTCCGCAGTGACGCCGACGGGCTGACGATCAGCGATGGCCGCGAGACGCAGCGGCTGCGAGCCTGCGGCGCGCGCGAGTTCTGGATTCCGGCGACAGGCATCAGGTTGGACACGCTCCTGCGATTCGACGGCCGCGGCGACGAGCCCGCGAAGACGATGACCGTCACCGATCAAGGATGGGATCGCAAGTTCGTGCGGGTTGGCGAGGTGGACGCGCCGATCTGGCACGGTCGGCGTGCCAGCACGACGCCGCCCGCGTCGTTGAACAAGTATGCCGGCTGCTACCAGTTCGGCTACTACGTCCTCGAAGTCCGATGCGTCGAGCGCACGCTGCTCGTGCAGTGGGTGTGGGCCGGCCGCGCGCCGAGCTCGGCGGAGGCCATGGGGACCGGCGGCACCGCCCGACCGCAGGAGCTCGCTCACGAACACGACCATCAGTTCATCGTCGATGCCGACGATCTGGACAGTGCGTTGACCTTCGAGCCAGGTCCGGACGAGCAGATCGTGGCGGTCACCTGTCGTATGGGGGAGAACCATGAACGTGGCGTTCGCATCCCAGCTCTCGCGCTCTGAGCGCGTGCCGCCCGCGCTCTCCGACGAGCAGGTCGTGCTCCGCTATCTGCGCGACGATGAGCGGCCGTATGGCACGGCCGAGGCGCGCGTGCCGCTGGTGATCGAGCCGCGCGGGTGGCGCGACGTGGCGTCTCTGTCCGCGTTCCTGGCGGCGAACTCCGCAAGCATCAAGCGAGCCGTCTACGAGCATGGCGCGATCCTGCTGCGCGGGTTCGACGTGCGTCACGCCACGGATTTCGAGCGCACCGTGCTGAGCGTCCGCGGATTGCGGGCGATGGACGGTTACTTCATGTCCGAGGCCGGGCGCGAGCGGGTCGCGGGTACGAAGGGGGTCTTCGAAACGAACACGATGTACCGATCCGGCGGCGACTTCACGTTCAGCGGCTTTCATAGCGAGAACTACTACAGCTTCGACGTGCCGCAGTTCCAGTGCTTCTGCTGCTTCAAGACGCCATGGTTCGGTGGCGAGACGGCGCTGGTCCAGATGGCGCAGGCGTATCAGGAGCTGTCGCCACGGCTGCGGGGAAAGCTCGAATCCGCCCCATGTCTGGCGACGTTCTTTCCGCTCGCGCGCGTGGCCAGGCGCTATCAGCTATCGGAAGACGCCACGGAACGGATCCTGCGCGCGGAAGGCGCAGCGATTGCGACGACGGAGGGGGAGGGAGCACAGAAATGGGTGTGCTGCTACAAGCCGTCCATCTACGTTCATCCCTACACGAAGCAGCCCTCACTGCAGGTGCAGCTCTCGATGGAAGCGCCGGCGGTGCATCGCGCCGCGGTGGAGCGATTCCAGGGAGCGTATCAGGGCGCCAGATGGTGGGTGCATCGCCTGGCGTGGAGAGATGAACGCGTCGCTGGTCTGCTGAAGTATCTGACGCATCTGCCGCGCGCCTGGCGTCATCCTCAACTGCTTGGCGACTTCATCATGAGCCCGGTGATCGGCTATGCACTGAGCCGGTTCCGCCGGCGCCGGCGGAACCAGAACGATCGTGCGGCCATGCCCGCGCCGCCGGCGGCTCCACGGGGGCTCAAGCTCAAACATCTGCTCGACGCGAACGACGTCCAGGCGTTGGCCGACGCGGTCCGCACGCATACGTCGGTGTTCACCTGGAAGCGAGGCGATCTGCTCGTCTTCGACAATCTTCAGATGCAGCACTCGGGCATGCCTGGCTTTGGGCCGCGTCTCATCCAGGTGATGCTCTGCAATCCTGCCGCGATCACCTATCCCGTCACGACTGGCGTAGTCGCGCTCGGCGAGCCGCACGAGCACGACGGGCATCCGTCGCTGCACGAGAAGCTCGTGGCGCTCGCGGGTCGTCAACCAGCGTAGAAGACTCATGGCTCCGCGAACACCAGCGAACATCGCGGTGATTGGGATGGCGTGCCGCATGCCGCAGGCGCCGGACCTCGCCAGCTTCTGGCGTCTGCTCGCGGAGGGCCGTGATGCGGTCACGTACGTGGACGACACGACGCTGGCCTCGCTTGGAATCTCCGAAGCGCAGCGTTCCGCGCCGGACTACGTGAAGACCGCGTATGCGGTCGACGACTACGAGGACTTCGCGGCGGAGTTCTTCGGCTACAGCGCCAGCGAGGCGGAGCTGATCGATCCCCAGCAGCGCGTGTTTGTCGAGCTCGCCTACGAGGCGCTCGAAGACGGGGGATATGGCGCCGGCCGATCGCATCTCAAGGTCGGCGTGTTCGCCGGCTGCTCGATGAGCAGCTATCTGCTGGCGAATCTGTTGCCGGCAGGAGACGTGGATGCTCTGACCGCGCGGATCTCGAACGAGAAGGACTACCTCGTGCTGCGCGTGGGCCACAAACTCGATTTGCGCGGCCCCTGCGTCTCGATCCAGACCGCGTGTTCCACATCGCTCGTGGCGGTTGCCTCGGCGTGCGACAGTCTGCGCGATGATGCATGCGATCTGGCACTTGCCGGCGGGATCACCATCTCCGTGCATCAACGCACCGGCTATCAGTACCGCAAGGGCAATCTGCTGTCGCCGGACGGCCGGTGCCGCGCGTTCTCCGCGGCGGCGACCGGCACCGTCGCCGGCAACGGCGCCGGCGTCGTGTTGCTGAAGCGGCTCGAAGATGCGATGCGGGACGGCGATCACGTGTACGCCGTGGTGCGTGGCGCGGCGGTCAACAACGACGGCGCCGCGAAGATGTGGTTCACGGCTCCGAGCGTGGAGGGGCAGAGCGCCGTGATTCGCGAAGCCCAGGCGCGCGCTGGTGTCGCACCCGACGCCATTGCCTATGTCGAGTGCCACGGCACCGGGACGCCGCTCGGCGATCCGCTCGAGATCGCCGCGCTGACGCAGGTGTTCCGCGAGCGTACCAGCGGCTCCCAATTCTGCGCGATTGGATCCGTGAAGACGAACATCGGACACCTGGACTGCGCGGCCGGCATCGCCGGCTTCATCAAGACCACGCTGGCGCTCCAGCATCGGCAGATTCCGCCAAGCCTGCACTTCGACGAGCCGAATCCGGCGATCGATTTCGCGGGGACGCCGTTCTTCGTCAACACGAGCCTGCGGTCGTGGGAATCGAACGGTCGCCCGCGCCTCGCTGGTGTGAGCTCGTTCGGCATGGGCGGCACCAACGCGCACGTGATTCTCGAAGAAGCGCCGCCGGCGCGACAGTTCCGACGCGGCCGTTCCTTCTACGTACTGCCGCTGTCCGCGCGAAGCGAGACGTCGCTCGCGGCTGCCTTCACGCGCCTCGAGTCTCACGCGCAGGCGCATCCCGATCTGGACCGGGCGGACGCCGCCTTTACGCTCGCCTGTGGCCGCGCCGCCTACGCTCATCGCCGTGCCCTGTTGTGCCGCGATGCCGATGATGTGCTCCGCAAGCTGGCCGCCGGACCGAGCTCGCGACCGCCCGTCACCGGCGAATCGCCGCTTCTGATGCTGTGTCGTGGCGACGTCCGATCGGTCACGAGCGCGCGCGCATGGTGGGACGCGGAACGCGCGTTCCGCGACGCTCTGCTCGACGCCGCGCGGGCCTTGAAGGCCGCCGGGGATGGCGCGCTCTGGGCGAACTTGCAGGTCGGGCGCTGGGACTGGCCCTCGGACACGCCGTCGTCGGCCTTCGCGGTCGAGGTACGCGATGGCCCGCGTATGGAAGGCATGGGGGTGCACGCATCTCCGCCGTCGCGGGGATCGGTGTGGGCCGGTTCGCCGCCGCCGTGATCGCCGGTGTCTTTTCGCTCGACGACGCCGTCTGCGCGTCGCTTGTCGCGATGATCATGATCGCCAACCTGCAGTATGCGTGGACGCTGTTCGTCAAGCCGCTGCAGGCGGGCACCGGCTGGAAGCTCTCGGACATTCAGGGCGCCTTCACGCTGTTCATCCTGTTTCAGACCTGGGTGCAGCCGCTCGACGGCTGGCTCATCGACCGGCTCGGCCCGCGCGGGTTCATCAGCGCCGCCGGACTGCTGTGCGGTCTGGGCTGGGCCGGACTGGGCTACGTGACGACGCTGCCGATGCTCTACACGATGTACTGCATGGCCGGCATCGGCGCCGCGTTCGTCTACAGCGGATCGATCGGTTCGGCGCTGAAATGGTTCAAGGATCGGCGCGGGCTGGCCTCGGGCATCATGGCGGCCGGATTCGGCGGCGGCACGGCGCTGTTCATCCCGATCATCTCGTCGACGATCGCGACGCGCGGATATCAGACGACGTTCATCGCGACCGGCCTCGTTTCAGGGTCTGGTGATCGTCGTCGTCGCGCAGTTCCTGCGGCATCCGCCCGTCGCAGGCCGCGCCGCGGCGGCCAAGGCCGGCGGCCGGCGGGCTCGCAGCTCGGCCGCGAGCACTTCACCACGCTCGAGATGCTGCGCACGCCGCAGTTCTACGTGATGTACGCGATGTTCGTGCTGATGGCGACCGGCGGCCTGCTGGTCACCGCCAACGCCGGTCCGATCGCGCGATCGTGGGGCTTCACGGCCGGCGCGCTGACGCTGGCGGCCACGCTCAGCCCGCTGGCCAACGGCGCCAGCCGGATCTTCTGGGGCTGGGCGTCGGATCACATCGGCCGGGAGACCACGATGATCATCGCGTTCCTCCTGCAGGCGATGTGCCTGTTGCTGGTGCTGGTCGCTCGGCCAGATCTCCGGCGCCTGGTTCGCGTTCACGCTGGTGCTCGTCTACTTCACGTGGGGCGAGATCTACTCGCTGTTCCCGTCGACGTCGGCCGACTATTTCGGCACCCGCCACGCCACGTCGAACTACGCCGTGCTGTACACGGCGAAGGGCGTGGCGTCGATCATCGGCGGCTGGTTCGGCGCGCTGCTCTTCGAACAGTCCGGCAGCTGGGCGGTGGGCTTCTACGGCAGCGCGGTGATGGCGCTGGTCGCGGCGGGCCTGGCCGATCGGCGCTGCGCGCGGCGAACGCGCGACCGCGCGCCGAGGCCGCGTCGGGATCCCCGCGGCGGCGAAAGTAGAGCCGGCCGCACGCCGGCCATACCATGTCGATCACTGACCGCGCGCTCGCCCGCGAGCTGATGGCCGCGTACGCGAGCCGTCAGCCGATCGCCGACTCCTCCGTCCGCGCGTGATCCGCGGCTTCGATCTCGACCGCCGGCCTACGCGGTCGAAGCCGAGCTCGTCCGGCTGCGCGGCGCCGACGGTCACACGACCGGTCGGACGCAAGGTCGGCTTCGCCAACAAGGCGCTGTGGCGGGTTCTCAAGCTGGACACCCTGGTCTGGGCGCACATGTACGACGACACCGTGCGGTACGCCGACGAACAACGCCGCGCTCGCTGTCGCTCGGCGCGGATGTGCTCGCCGAAGATCGAGCCGGAGATCGTCTTCAAGCTGAAGCAGCCCCTCGGACCGGCGACGCCGCGATCCGGCCGCGGTGCTCGACGCGGTCGAATGGCTGGCGCTGGGATTCGAAATCATCGACTGCGTGTTTGCCGACTGGAAGTTCCAGCCGGCCGACTTCGTCGCGTCGTTCGGGCTGCACGCCGCGCTCGTGGTCGGTGAGCCGCGACGCGTCGAGCCGGAGCTGATTCCCACGCTCGTCGAGCAGTTGCCGCGCTTCAAGGTCAGGCTGCTGCAGAGACGGAGCAGCTCGTCGAGGAGGGTCGGGCAGGAACTCGCTGCGAAGCCCGGCGCTCTGCCTGGGCGAGCTGGCGTCGGCCATCGCGCGCCAGCCGCCCGCGGAGCCGCTCGCGGCCGGCGAGCTCGTCAGCTCCGGCACGCTGACCGAGTCGCAGCCGATCGCGCCGGGCGAAACGTGGACCGCCATCGTCGATGGTCTCGACCTGCCGCCGCTCACGGTCAGCCTAGTGTCGTGATCGGCTCGGCCGCCGTATGATGGCGCCAGCCATGCGAAACCACATCCTCGCGCTCGTTGCCTGCCTTGCGCTCACGTCGTCGGGACGAGCTGAGGGACCATCCGAATGGCCACAGTTCCGCGGGCCGGGTGGCGCGGGGGTCGCGGACGGATCGTCGCTACCCGAGAAGTGGTCCACGACTGAAAACGTCGCGTGGGCGTCGAAATACCCGGCCGCGGGTGGTCGTCGCCGATTGTGTGGCGCGATCGCGTGTTCGTCACGTCCGCGGTGAGCCCCGGCGCGTTCAAGGCGCCCTCGACGGGAATCTTCGGCAACGACTACGCCGCCGAGCTGGCCAAGCAGGGGCTGTCCGACGAGGAGATTGGCAAGCGCGTCGTCGGCGCGCGACATCGAGTTGACCAGCGAGACTGGGGACATGAGCTACATGGTGTTCGCGCTCGACGCCAAGACCGGCAAGCATCGTCTGGGAGCAGGAGGCGCATCGCGGCCAAGCCGTTTGGTGGCCGGCATCGCAAGAATACCTACGCCTCGGAAACGCCCGTCGACCGATGGCGAGCGCGTCTACGCGTCGTTCGGCGGCAACGTCGGCGTGTTCTGTTATTCGCTCGACGGCAAGCTGCTCTGGGAGCACACGTGGCCGCCGCAGCCTATCTATCTCGACTTCGGCACGGCGTCGTCGCCCGTCGTGCACGAGGGTCGCGTGTATCAGCTGCACGACAACGACGGCGGAGTCGTTCCTGGCCGCGCTCGACGCAAAGACCGGCAAAGAGCTCTGGAATGTGCAGCGCACCGACGCGACGAGCAGCATGACATCCGGCTGGGCGACGCCATTCATCTGGGAGAACAGCCGCGCGCACGGAGATCGTGACCATCGGCCGCGGGTTCGTCATCAGCTACGATGCCGACGGGCGCGAGCTGTGGCGGCTGAAAGGCATGACGCAGGCGACGCCGAGCCCGGTCGCGGCAGGCGGCGTGGTGTTTGTCGGATCGGGATCGCAGGGCGAGGCCAACCGCCCGCTCCTCGCGGTCCGTGCCGGGCGCCAAGCGGCGACATCTCGCTGGCGAAGGACGAGACGTCGAACGAGTTCGTCGCTTGGTTCGCAGCCGCGCTTCTCGGGCTACACGCCCTCGCCGCTCGTCTATCGCGGCCGGGTGTACGTCGTCAACGACAACGGCATCCTGCAGGTCGCAGACGCAAAGACCGGCGAGGAGATCTACAAGGCGCGCGTGGGCGGCGGCGGCAACACGTTCTCGAGCTCGCCGCTCGCGAGCAACGGCCGCATCTACTTTCTCAGCGAAGACGGCGAGGCGTTCGTGCTCGCGTGCCGGTGACAAGTACGACGAGATTTCGCAGGAACAGCCTCGGCGAGATGAGCCTCGCCACGCCCGCCGCCGATGCGGACAGCTTGTTCGTGCGCACGCAGACGAAGCTGTATCGCATTCGGAAGCAAAGGCTAGGCACCGCTAAAGCGGGCCCTACGTACGTATCCGCCGGACCTATCCGACGCCCGTATCCGACGTGCGCATCCGACGTGCGTATCCGACGTACGTAGGGCACCCCTTTGGGGGTGCCGTTGCGGGTGCCGTTGCACTTTATTCGAAACGCAGCGCCAGGATTGGGTCGATGCGGCTGGCGCGGTGCGCGGGGATCAGGCCCGCGGCGGCCGACACCAGCGTCAGCAGCACCATCGTCGCGACGGCGATCCACGGATCGTGCGGCTGGATGCCGTAGAGCTGCGTCGACACGTAGCGGCCCGAGCGCGATCGCGGCCGGAATGCCGACGGCCAGGCCGATCGCCAGCAGCAGCAGCACCTCTCTCATCACCAGCCAGATGCACGACGCCCGGGCTGCGCGCCGAGCGCCAGCCGGATGCCGAGCTCCTTCTTGCGCCGCGCGACGACGAACGCCATCACGCCGTAGAGGCCGATCGAGGCGAGCAGCGTCGCGAGCAGGCCGAATCCGGCCGACAGCAGCGCGATCAGGCGATCGGTGAGCAGCGTCTCGTCGAGCTGCGCCTCGAGCGTCTTCATCTCGTAGACCGGCATCGACGCGTCGAGCTGCTGCACCTCGTTGCGGATCAGGCTGTAGGCGCGCGACGAGGCGGTCTGTGGTCCGCACGTAGAACGCCGCGCTGCTCGCGGCCCCAGTTCGGCACGAACACCTGCCGCCGCACGCCTTCGCGCGGGCCTTCGTAGAGCGAGTCGGCGACGACGCCGATGATCTCGATGTCAGCTTGGTGTTCGGCCCGCCGCCGCAGCCGAGGTGCTTGCCGACCGCGCTCTTGCCCGGGAAGAAGTGCTCGGCGAAGCGGCGGTTGACGATCGCGACCTTGGCTTCTCCTTGCACGTCCATGCGGTTGAAGTCGCGCCCTTCGAGAATCGGGATCTTCATCGTCTCGAAGTAGCCGGGCGAGAGCGCGTTCATGAACGCCTGCATGTCCTCGCCGTCCTGCGCGCGATGGCCCTCGACCGCGATCGCTGCTGTCCCATTCGTTGCCGCTCAGGATCGGCACCGCCGGCGAGCGCCGCCGACTTCACGCCGGGCGCCGCGCGCAGCCGGTCGAGCAGCTGCCTGGTAGAAGCTGCACCGTGCGCGGCGTCGTCGTAGCCGCTCAGCGCCGGCGAGAGCTGGAACGTGACCAGGTTGTCGAGCGCGACGCCGGTGTCGGTGGTCTGCAGGTTCTGCAGGCTGCGCACGAACAGGCCGGCGCCGAAGAGCAGCAGGAAGCTGAGCGCGACCTGCGCGGTGACCAGGCCCTTGCGCAGGAACAGCGAGCCGCCGGTGCCGGCGATCGAGCCCACCGTGTCCTTCAGCGTCGTCCACGGATCGGGCCGGCTGGCGCGCAGCGCCGGCAGCAGGCCGAAGACGATGCCGGTGACGAACGTCAGGCCGAGCGTGAAGGCGAGGATGCGCACGTCGGGCGTGGCGCTGAATCAGCAGCGGCTGGCCCTTCGGCGGGCACCAGCGCCAGCAGGCCCCGCGTCAGCACCACCGCGAGGCCGAGGCCGACGCAGGCCGCCGGCGAACGACAGCACCAGGCTCTCGACCAGCAGCTGCCGCACCAGGCGGCCGCGCGACGCGCCGAGCGACAGGCGCACCGCGATCTCCTTCTGCCGCATGAAGCCGCGCGCGATCAGCAGGTTCGCGACGTTGGCGCAGGCGATCAGCAGCACCAGGCCGACCATGCACATCAGCACGACGAGCGCGGTCGAGAAGTCGTTGCGCAGGCCCGAGTAGCCCATCGCCGCGCTCTCGACGAGCAGGCGGCCCTTCATGAACTGCTCGCGCGAGTACGGCGACCAGTCCTTGGCCGCCGGCAGCGTCATCTCGTAGGCGCGGATCTGCGTGAACAGCGCCCTGCAGCGGCGCCTGCGCGGATTCGACGGTGTAGCCCGGCTTCAGCCGCGCGAACACCTGCACCCAGCGCGTGCGCCGGTCGTCCATGTGCACCCAGTCCCACTCCGGCAGCCATCGACCGGCTTCATCTGGATCGGCACGCGAATCTGCGGCGGCTGCGCCGGATCGAGGCCGGCAAAGCCCGCCGCCGACACGCCGACGATCGTCATCGGGTAGTTGTTGACCAGGATCTTCTTGCCGACGACGCCCGGATCGCGCGCGAAGCGGCGTGACCCAGTAGTCGTAGCCGAGCACGACGACCGGGTGCCCCTGGTAGACCTGATCGTCTTCCTGCGAGTTGAACACGCGGCCGAGCGCCGGCTTCACGCCGAGCATCGAGAAGTAGTTGCCGGAGACCATCTCGGCCTCGACCCGCTCGGTCTGGTTGTCGATGCTGACCGACGCCGCGACCAGCCGGCGGCACAGCACCTCGGCCAGCGGCTCCGGCGCGCTGCTGGAGGTCCTGGTAGATCGGATACGAGTGCATCCGCGGTGCCCATGTTGCTGCCGTTGTGCGCGCCCTGCTGGTAGAGCATCACCAGCTGGTCGGGGTGCTGTCACCGGCAGCTTGCGCAGCAGGATCTGGTCGATCAGCGTGAAGATCGCGGTGTTGGCGCCGATGCCCAGCGCCAGCGACAGGATCGCGACGGTGGCGAACAGAGGGGCTGCGGCGCAGGCCGCGGACCGCAAGCCGAAGGTCGCTCGTCGAGAGAGGTCATGGTGCTGGTTGGACGGGGCAAACGCTCGCGCCGTTGCTTTCAGGGCTATAGTCGTCACCATCATTGTTTAGGGCCGGGAGGGAGAGCGTGACGGGCAATCAGAAGATCACTCGTCGAGATGCCCTGAGGCAGATGTCCGCCATCGTGACGGCAAGCGCGTTGCCGTCACCGATGGGGCAGGCCGCTGAAGGCGCCAGTCCGGGTGCGCGGTTCTTTCCGGGCTTCAAGCCGCTCAGCGTTCCGGTCAGCGGGGCGACGATCAACGGCGTGATGGCGGGGCAGGGGCCGCCGGTGCTGCTGCTGCACGGGGCGCCGCAGACGCATGATCTCGTGGCGGCTGGTCGCGCCCGAGCTGGCGAAAGACCACACGGTCGTCGTCACCGATCTGCGCGGCTACGGCGACAGCAGCAAGCCGCCGGATGGCGAGCAAGCACGCGAACTACTCGAAGCGCGCGATGGCGCTCGACCAGGTCGAGGTGATGCGGCACGTTCGGCTTCGAGCGCTTTGCCGTCATCGGCCACGATCGCGGCGGCCGCGTCGGTCATCGGCTGGCACTCGATCATCCGGATCGCGTGACGCACCTGGCCGTGCTCGACATCGTGCCGACCTACTACCTCTACACGCACGTCACGATCGAGTTCGTCCAGGCCTACTTCCACTGGTTCAACTATCTGCGGCCGGCCCCGGCGCCGGAGAACCAGCTCAAAGAGGAGATCGAGCGGCAGGCCGCGCGCATGACGACCGAGGTGCGACGCGGAATATCTCCGCGTCCGGCGCGATCCCGCCAACATTCACGGGATGTGCGAGGACTATCGCGCCGGCGCGTCGATCGATCTCGAACACGACAAGGCCGACCTGGACAAGAAGATCGCCTGTCCCGTGCTCGCGCTCTGGGGCGCGAAGGCACCGATGGGCCGGCTCTACGACGTGCTCGTCGATCTGGCGCGAGCGCGCCGCGAACGTCAGCGGCCGATCGTTGCCCGCGGGGCACAACCTGCAGGAAGACGCCCCGGAGCTCGTCGCGGCCGAGCTGCGCGCCTTTCTCAGGGGCAACGGCTCTCCGCTGGCGCGGGTGCGTCGTGGACGATTCTCCCGGCGCTGACCCTGGCGGTCGATAGGTGAGTCGCATCCCAGCGCTTCGAGATACAGTCTCGAACAGCCGGGCGTGCACAGCCTGAGCATCCTCGAATAATTTGCGTGCGCCGCCCCAGGAGCGGACACCTGGAGGCGGATGATGATGGTGTCTCGACTTCTCGTCGGCGTGATTCTCGGTCTCACGACCGCGTCGTCCACACCGGCCGCCGCCCAAGCCATCCTGACATTTGCGGATCAACCGTCGCTCGGCGCGATTCCCGATTCACCGTCCGGGATCTGCCAGACTCCGGGGCCACCGCGGGATGTGACCTTCAACTTTACGGGCGTGCCGGGTGTCGTGCACGGGGTGGAAATCGGCGCGCAGTTGACCCATCCATGGGTCGGTGACGTGCTCGCGCAGCTGATTGCGCCCAACGGCACGTCGCACGACATCTTCGGCTATACCGGCGCAGCGGTAGCAGCCACGTCCGGCGACGGCAGCAATCTGCTGGGCACCTACATCTTTTCAGATAGCGCGCCGCTCCAGTGGTGGGGTACCGCCGCGTCGTTCGACAACGTCACGGCGATGCCGAGCGGCGCCTACCGCACGAGCTTCAGGGGTGGCGCCGGGGGCACCGGCGCTGCTTCTCAACTGAGCGCCGCGTTCGACGGTCTCCCGGCCGCGGGTATCTGGAAGCTCAGGCTCACCGACGGCTGTCACAACGATACGGGTGCCGTGGGCAACGGCACCTACCTCCAGCTCGATACCACGGAGCCGATCCTCGATCCGCTGCCGCCGTTCGGACTCGCGGTCTCCTCGATTGTCGGCAACCTGGTCACGCTCTCGTGGGACTACAACAGCGTCGACGGGCCACAGCCGACCGGCTTCATCCTCGAAGGCGGCATTGCGCCGGGGCAGCTCCTGGCGAGCATCCCTACGGGTGACACGAACATCTTCTTCACCTTCGTCGCGCCGACCGGCGCCTTCTACGTACGGGTACCCGCGATCCGGCGATCAGGTCACGGCTCCGTCGAACGAGATCCGCCTGTTCGTCGGCATGCCGGTGGCGCCATCCGCGCCGAGGAATCTGCTGGGCCTTGTCAACGGAACGACCGTAGGCCTGGCATGGCGCAACACGTACGACGGCGGTCCAACCCAATCGACGATCCTCGAAGTGTCGGGGTCGCAGTCGGCATCGATTCCACTTCCTCCGACCGACACGTTTGCGTTTGCCGGCGTCCCCGGCGGCAGCTACACGTTCGCCGTGCGATCGGCGAACCAGGCGGGCACGAGCGGTGCTTCGAACCCGGTGACGTTGACCTTCCCGGGCGCATGCTCGGGCGCTCCAGACGCACCGTCACAGGCGTGGGCATACAACGTCGGACGGGTGCTCTTCCTCGTCTGGGCGCCAGCCGCGAGCGGCCCGGCGCCGTCGGGATTCGTGTTGAACGTCACCGGTGCCGTGATCGCGACGCTCCCGCTCACCCAGCGGAGCATCAGCGGAACCGTCCCACCCGGGACCTACACGTTCACGATCGCGGCGACCAATGCGTGTGGCGCGAGTGCGACGCGCTTCGTGAGAACCCTGACGATCCCTTAGAGCGCGTTGCAGAATGACGTAGGGGCCGGCTTTAGCCGGCCCAGGTCCGCCTGAAGGCGGACCCCACGCGTCATCTTGCGATGTGCTCTTGTGCCTGCAAATGGCCGCGCGCAGCCTGTGGAGCGCATTGCGACATCACCCGCACCGTAGGGGCGGGGCTTCAGCCCCGCCCAAGGCGGGCCTAAGGGCCCGCCTCTACCGGTAGTTGGCGCCCACGAGGCGCCGGGCGGTGTCGCTATCGGCCGAGGCTGACGATCGAGCTCTGCGGTGGCGTAGGTGAGGGCGAGGAACTCGGTGTTGCCGGCCGCTCCGCCGATGGTCGCGATCGCCCCGCCGAGGGCGAGGCGGAGCCCGACACGCGACGCGCGAGGGAGCGGGCATGCGTCCGCCAGTCGGCGCACGCGCCGCTCGACGCCGGTGAGGCCGACGAGCGCGCTGGCGAACTGCGGTGCGGGCGAGTCGCCGATGGCCATGCGGGCGACGCGCAGCAGGACCGAGCGCCAACGCGATGCGCGCGCGGTACCTCCGGCGGTCGCGGCGTCGTCGGCCGCGTCTTCGGCGGCCGCGGACCATGCGGCGGCGATATCCCGTCCCGTCGCGGTCCAGCGCAGAACATCCGGGCAGCCGTCGATCAGCGAGCGCTTCAGATTGTCGTGCGCACGCAGATGCGCGCGCTCGTGATCGGTGATCAGCTGGACTTCGTCCGTCGAGCACCCACCGGTCACCGTTCGCTGACGACGAGCATCGGACGCAGGATGCCGATGATGGCCACGATCGGATACGGCTCGTCGATGAGATGTGCCGGCATGCCCGCATCGCCGTCTTCGCGCGAGCCGTCATGACGGACAAGGAGCGGCGGGACCGGGGACGCCGATGCGAGCCAGTGCAGGCGCAGTCGCCGGGTGAGGATGACGGCGCGCACGATGCGAACCAGACCCGCCAACATCACCCACGCCCCCGCGGCGCCAGGAGCAGGAGGACTGGGCCGGGCTGTTCGCCGTCGTGCGCGGGCTCGAAGCGCACGAAGGCTGGCGCGACCAGGCCGAGGTCAGCAGAAGGCGCCGACCACAGGCAGCAGGCGCAGCGCGAGCAGGCGGTCGACGTCCATCGTCGTCGGACGCGCGAGGCGCCACCACGCGGCGACGCCCGCGGCCAGCAGGGTGCCGAGCGCGAAGAACGACGCCAGGCCGACCGGGCGGCGAGGATGAGTCGGGGCCCAGCGTCTTTCTTGGGATCCCGCATTGCCGGACCCGTCCCGCTTCTCGCGGACAAGCGCTTCGAGCTCGTCGAGCAACGCCACGTCGCGCTCGCTGACGGCGTCGACGAACATCGAGATGATGGGCCGGATCGAGATTCGCCCGGCTTGAGCAGATCGGCCAGCGTCGCGTGCGCCAACTCCGAGCGCAGCTCGTCGTGCGAGCAGCGCGGCCAATATGCGAACGCCCGCCCTGCCTTTTCCGATCCAGCACGCCCTTCCGGTGCAGCCGATCGAGCGTCGTCATCAGCGTCGTGTAGGCGATGGTCGGGAAGTCGCCGTGGAGATCGCGGACGGTGGCCGGACCGGCGTGCGCCAGCAGCGACTGGAGAACCCGCAGCTCCGAGCGGACCAAACGTGTTTCGAGAGACGTCATAGCACGGAGAAAATTTATCACGTTCGTGAACCTAGAACGCTAGAACCCTGGAACCTGCTAAACCCATAGAACCTTGTGAAGTGTCTGCCAGGACCCGCGGTCGTTTCCCCTCCTCCTCGCCTTCTTTTTTGCTCCGGCGCCTGCGGGCTGACCTATCAGGTCCTGTGGCTTCGCCAGCTGTCGCTGGTCTTCGGCGTGACGGTCTACGCCGCGAGCACGGTGCTGGCCGCGTTCATGGCCGGCCTGGCACTGGGGAGCCTGCTCGCCGAGCGCCTGCTGCGCCGCATCCGCCGCCCGCTGCTGACCTTCGGCGCGGCCGAAATCCTCATCGGCCTTTCGGCGCTCGCCACCCCCGTCGCGCTCGACGCTCGTGACCGTCTCTACGTCGCGCTGCACCGCGCGGCGCCCGAATCGATGGGCTTGCTGACGCTGGCGCGGCTGTCGGCTCGTTCGCGGTGCTGCTCGTGCCGACGATGTTGATGGGGCGTCACGCTGCCGTTGCTCAGCGCGTCGCCGCTGGTATCGGGGGCGCTGGCACGGCTCGCGTGTCGGAGCACTCTATGCGATGAACACCGCCGGCGCCGTCACCGGCGCGATCCTCACCGGCTTCTACCTGATCGGTGCCATCGGGATGCAGCGCACGTTTCTGCTGGCCGCACGTGAACGTCATCGTCGGTCTCCTCGCCGTGGATTGTCCCGTGCGGAACGGGACGCGACGTCGAGGATGCTTCGAACGCCGATGCAGACGCCAATGCGGGGACTCGACGGGCACCGGCGCGACAGCACCGCCGTCACGCGCGCGATCTGGATGGTGGTCGCGATTTCCGGTCTCGCCTCGCTCGCGCTCGAGATCGTCTGGTTCCGCATCCTCATCCAGTTCCTGACCGCGACGACCTACGCGTTCACCACGATGCTGGCAACGGTGCTGCTGGGCATCGCCGGAGGAGCGGCGCTGGCGTCCCGTCTGCTCCGGCGCGAGCGCGATTGGCTCACCATCCTGATTTGCGCGCAGATCGGTACCGGACTGGCGGCGCTGCTGTCGATGGTGTTCCTCGGATGGAGCTATCAGGCTGGATGGCGCACGTCGAGCACCATCCAGGGATCGGTCGCGGCCATTCTGCCGGCGGCGCTGCTGATGGGGCTGAGCTTTCCGATCGCGCTGCGCATCGGCGCGGGGCGCGATCGCGACGCGCGCCCAGCCGCGGTTGCGCACGCCATCGGGCGTCTCTATGCGCTCAACGTCGTCGGCGCGATCGTCGGAGCACTCGCGGGCGGATTCGTGATCCTGCCCATGCTCGGCAGCCGGCGGGCGCTGATCGCACTGGCCGGCGCTCTACGTGCTCAGCGGCGTCGCGCTGGTGTGGGTGCATCCGCGGCGCGGACGGATCGCGGCGACCGCCGCGATCGCGTTGGTCGCGTTCGTGGCGTTGGCGGCACGCGTGCCCGATCCGTTCGACGCCGCGTCGGGGCGGCGCCACGGCGGGGGCACGCGAGAGATTTGGCGCGACGACGGCGTGCAGACGGCCGTCAGCGTGCACGCCAATCAGTTCCAGCGCATCCTGTTTCTCGACGGCCTCCATCAGGCCAACGACACGTTCGACATGGTGCGTCTGCACCGCATCATCGGCCACCTGCCGATGGTCTTGCACCCGAAGCCGGCGGACGCGCTCGTCGTCGGCCTCGGCGGCGGCGCGACCGCGGGCGCCGTCAGCCAGCATGGCGGCGCCAACGTCCAGGTCGTCGAGTTGTCGGACGGCGTGCGCCGCGCCGCGCAGTGGTTTTCGCACGTCAACTACGACGTGCTCAACCAGCCAAACGTGCGGCTGCGCGTCGACGATGGCCGGAACTTCCTGCTGCTGACCGATCGGCGCGTCGACGTCGTCACGGCGGACATCATCCAGCCGAGTCACGCCGGCGCCGGCAATCTCTACTCGCGCGAGTACTTCTCCCTCGTGCGCCACGCGCTGAAGGAAGACGGCGTCGCGCTGCAGTGGATCGGCCATCGCGACGAGAGCCAGTACAAGCTGATCATGCGGACGTTCCTGGACGTCTTTCCGCACGCGACTCTCTGGCTCGACGGCGGCCTGATGGTGGGACGGATGACGCCGCTGCGGCTCTCTCGCGCAAACTTCGACGAGAAGCGGACCGATCCGCGCACCCGCGCAGCCCTCGACGAGATCGGCCTCACCTCGTTCGAGACGCTGCAATCCTGGTACACCGCGGTCCGGACGAGATGCGCCGCTTCGTCGGCGAGGGCCCGCTGCTCACCGACGATCGTCCGCTCGTCGAATACCACCGATCCCTGCCGGCGGACACACGCCCTCTGGACATCTCGACACTCAGAGGAGACGTCAAGACTCTCGGCGAGTGATACGACGGTACGAAGAAGTCAGCCACAAAGGCCACGAAGAGGCCCTTGATCTTCTGGTCTTCGTCCTGGCGCCCCTTGTGGGTAGCTTCTACGTATCGAGCTTCGTCGGCTTCCGCAGGTGGAAGCCCGCCGCGTCCTGATAGGCCTTCGCCAGCGCGAGGATCTCCAGCTCGCGGAACGGCTGCGCGTAGATCACCGCGTTGGTCGGACTGCCGGTTTCGCCGAAGCCGTTCGGCACGTTGATCGCCGGATAGCACGGCGAGGTTCGCCATCGTCGAAGTGGCGCTGCGTCGGCGTCTGCGGACGCGTCGGCTGCGGCGGCGGCGGCGTCGCCGGCGGCCGCGCCGGCTCGCCGCGGCCGGCGCCGCCGCACGCCGGTGTTGTTCGACGCGACGACGTAGACGTCGACGTGCGCGCGTCGCCTTCTGCCAGCTTCATCATCATCATCATGCGCACGCGCTGCGACTGCAGGTACTCGACCGCCGGGCATCAGCCGGCCGTTCGGCGCGGCCGCCGCCGCGCGCCGTCCTTCATGCGCCCGGCGCGCGCGTGCTCGTCGAAGAACGACGGTCGACTCGACGCCGATGCCGCCGACGTTGGTCGTGCATGTCCGGCACCGTCGATCGGGATGAACTGCGTGACGCCGAGCGACCTGCAGCGTGTCGAGCAGCTTGCTGCGGCGTTCGCCTTCGCCGTCGGCGTTGGTGAGCTCGTCGAACGACTCCTTGATGTAGCCGACGCGCAGCTTCTTGATGTCGAGCTGCGCGTTCCAGTTGAACGGCATGTCGGACACGCTCATGTCGCGGCCGTCCGGCTTGGCGATCGCCTGCATGACGATCGCGCAGTCTTCGGCGTAGCGGCAGATCGGGCCGAGGCGATCCTGCGTCCACGACAGCGCCATCACGCCGTAGCGGCTGATGCGGCCGAACGTCGGCCGCAGCCCCGCGAGGCCGCAGCGCGCCGCCGGGCTGAGGATCGATCCGCTCGTCTCGGTGCCGATGCCGAACGCCGACGCAGCCCGCGGCCGTCGCCGACGACGGGCCGGCCGACGATCCGCTCGAGCCCTGCGTCGGATCCCACGGGCTCTTGGTCTGGCCGCCGAACCAGTTGTCGCCGCCGGCCAGCTCGCCGGTCGTCAGCTTCGCGATCAGCACCGCGCCGGCGTCGCGCAGCATCTCGACGACGCTGGCGTCGTAGTCGAACGACCTGATCCTTGAACGCCGGCGATCCCCACGTCGTCTTGTAGCCCTTGACCGAGATGATGTCCTTCGCGCCCCACGGAATGCCGTGCAGCGGGCCTTTGTACTTGCCGGCGGCGATTTCCGCGTCGGCGCGCTTCGCTTCGGCGCGGCCGTAGTCGTCGAGGAACGTGACGACGTTGTTCAGCATGCCGTTGTAGCGATGCAGCCGCGCGAGATACATCTCGGTCAGCTCGAGCGAGGTCACCTGCTCGCGTGCGCACCAGCTCGGCGAGATGGCGGACCGGCCAGAACGCGACGTCCTCGAGATTCGCCGGACGCTTCACCGCCGGCGCCGCGCTCAGCCGGAACGGCTGCCTCGTCTTGTTGACCGTCATGCCCGGCACGAGCGGGCTGAAGTGGAACGGCGGCGAGACGTCGTTCGGGATGTGGATCTTGCGCAGCTCTTCGTAGCGCGTCAGGTTCTGGTTGGCGCCGTCGACCATCGCCTTGCGCTCGTCTTCGGTGAGCTCGATGCCCGACAGCTTCAGCGCGTCGGTGACCATCGCCAGCGTGATCGTCTGCGCGCCGGCGTCCTGCATCCGCGCCCACAGGACGCCGGGCACGAGCGTGGCGCCCAGGCCGATGCCGGCGAAGTGCGCCATGAATCGTCGTCGCGTCTCGTCCAGATCGGCCATGCGCGTCTCCGTGAAGATGATGGCGCACAGTATCGGTCAAAACCCTCCGCATACATGAGTCAGATGGGACGGATATCCCGCGCAGGCATGTAACTTCGGCATCCCGCGTCTCATCGAGTGCTCCCGTCGATCCCGTCCACCGACGAGTTTTTGGCCTGAAACGATTGGCACGCTGAGTTGTCTATGGTCCCATCCATGGCCAACCCGGCGTCCAGACTCGTCGCGGTCGAACCGCCGGAGCCGCAGGAGGCTGCGTCGGCCCCGGAACCGCAGCGCGTGCGGCACGTCGGGCTGCAGGGGATCGCGATCGTCGTGCTGGCGGTGATCGCGAGCGTCGCGGCGCTTCGCGCGGCCGAGGGCTTCATCATTCCGATCCTGCTCGCCATCGTGATCGCGCTGGCGCTGGCGCCGGTCGTCCGCGTGGTGTCGCGATGGCTGCCGCGATCGGTGTCCTCCGCGCTCTCGTCACGTGTTCCTGTCATTGTCAGTCTCACCGCCTACAGCCTCGCCGACGATGCGGCGGCCGCGGCGGCGAACTGCCGCAATGAGTCGACAGTTCCGCCAGGCGTTGCGCGTCGCCACCGAGAGTCAGCAGGGCCATGTGCTTCGCAGATCCAGCGCGCGACCGGAGCTGGAACGTGCGGCGACGGCGTCGACGAGAATGACGAGGTGGTCGCGATTCCCAATGGCGTGACCCGGTGCAGATCGTCGAACCACCGGTCGACCTGCGGAGCCTGTTCTGGACTGGGTCGCGCGGGTTGCCGGCCTCGGCGGCCAACTCGTGATCGTCTGTTCTTCACCTATTTCCTCTTGTCGTTCGGCACTTCTTCAAGCGGAAGCTGGTAAGCTCGGCGGCGATCGCCTGTCAAGAGACGCGTGACCTGGAGGCGATCGATCAGATCGTCGAGCGCGTCGCGCATCGATGCTGCATCTGATCTTGACCGGCGTGCTCGTGGGCGTCATGACGTGGCTGGCGCTGGCCTGGATGGGCGTGCGCTACGCGGGGTTGTTCGGCATCGCCGCGGGTTTGCTGAACGCGGTTCCCTATCTCGGGCCGACCGTGGTCGCGATTGCGGCGACACTGACGGCGCTGCTGCAGTTCGGCGATGTCGGCATGGCTGCGCTGGTCGGCGGCGTGACCATCGTGATCACGAGCATCGAGGGCCTGTGGCTGACGCCGGTCCTCTTCGGTCGTCTGGCCGGTGTCAACCCGGCCGCGGTGCTGGTCTCCGCGCTTTTCTGGGGATGGCTCTGGGGCGGTGCCGGTCTGCTGCTGTCGTTGCCGCTGACTCGTGATTCGTCAGCACAATCGCGCAATCGGTGGACGATCTCGGCACCTCTCGCGGAACTGTTGAGCGAGTAGGCACTTCTCTTGCTCCGGCAGCCGGCGCATGCCGATCGCGCTCTCTCGTGTCCTGTCCACAGGTCGATTGATTCTGCTTGGCGCGGCAGCGCTGTGGCTGGCGGGTGACAACGTCCCGCGACGCCTCCATGCCCAAGCGCCGGCGGCGCCGACGGCGACGCTCGAAGAGGCGCCCTCAATCGAGTTCGCCAGTGAAGTTGACTCCAACAGCCCTGCCATCTGGGAGCGTGTCGACGGTCGACCCACATTGCACGTCTTCAAACTCGTTCGCCGGCCAGCCCGCGCTCAGCAAAGGTCGGAGCCTGCTGCGCCTGATGACGGTCGATACCGTGTCGTTCAGCGCCGCAGCGCCGAAGAGGCGGTGTCTGGATGGAAGCGGTCATCGAAGACGATGCCGGCACGTGGTACGGCTACTACCACAACGAAGGTCACCACCGACCGATGTCCGGTGGCGCGATAAGGTCGTGCCCCGCATCGGCGCGGCGCGCTCGGCCGATCGCGGACGAACCTGGGAAGACCTCGGGATCATCCTCGAAATGCCGCCGGACCTGACGCGGTGTCAGCCCGCCAATCCCTATTTCCTGGACGGCGTTGGCGATTGCAGTGTGATGCTCGACGCCGACAAGCATTGTACCTCTACGTCTTCTACTCGCAGTACGTGGAACGCGACGGCGGCGTCGGCGTGACGGCGGCGCGGATGCCGTGGGCCAGCCGCGATGCGCCGAAGGGGGAGCTCGCCGTGTGGAACACCGGGTCGTGGCTGCCCGCGGTGCGGGTCGAGGCGGAGACCTCGACGGCCGACTCGTGGGTCTACGACGTCTCGACGCCGGTCTATCCCGCCGCCAATCGGTGGGACGATGCTGACCGCGCGATCGATGTGCTGTGGGGACCATCGGTCCACTGGAACACGTTCCTCCAGGTCGGTTACGTGATGCTGCTCAATCGTGCCGTGTCGGCGGAGTTCGGGTCAGGGGGGGATCTTACGTGGCATACATCCCGGACCTGTCGGAATCCGAAGACGTGGTCGACGCCTACGCTGCTGCTGGAGGGCGGGGCGTGGTACACTGCAGGTCATCGGCCTCTCCCCCGGCACGGGGACCGAGCAAGCTCGCGGGCGGAAACCGCGCGATTCTACATGGCGGGTCGCTCCGAATACATCATTCGATTCGGAAAATCCTAAGAATTTGAGATCTTGAGATTGCAGATTGAAGATTGATTTTCGATCCGGAGATCGGGGGATCGTAGATTCGATTTAGCGACTGGGACGATCGTAGTCGATTGGTGCGGCCGGCGAGTGACACTCGGCCGGCCTCCCCAATCCACCGATTCTGGCAATGACCCAATCCAATCTGCAATCCGCCGATGTTCAAATCTCCGATCAATCTTCATTCTGCATATCTACAACATCTACGATCTCTTGATCTAAACTGTGGCGCATGCGCCATGTCGTGGGATTCGCGCTGGCAGTATGCCTGGGCGCGGCGTCTGCGTCTGCGCAGGAGCCCCTCAAACCCGCGCCGAGGCCGACGGCAGCAGCGCGAGCAGAAAATGCGCGACCGAGCCGTACAAGCCAAACGCCTTCGAGCGCGCGATGCACTTCGTCGAGGAGCAAGGCGGTCTTCATCCTCGGCCGCGAAGGCTTCTATCCGAAGCTCGGATCGCTCACGACCGGGAGCGGCTTCGCCTACGGCGCCGGCTTTCGCGATCGCGACCTGTTCGACAACAACGGCACGCTCGATATCTGGGCCGCGGCCAGCCTGCAGCGCTACTGGGCCACCGAGGCGCGCCTCACGTTTCCGAAGCTGGCGCACAAGCGGCTGCTGGTCGAAACCTGGGCGGCGCACCGCGACTACCCGCAGGAGGACTTCTTCGGCATCGGTCCCGACTCGGCTGCGCGAGCAACCAGACCAGCTATCGCGATCCGGTCGGACCTGTTCGGCGCCCGCGCCGGCGTGCGGCCCGTCGGATCGTGCTCTGTCGGCGGCGGCGCTCGAGTACCTGCAACCCGAGGCTCGGCCGCGGCGAAGGACAGCCGCGTGCCGTCGATCGAGGAGGTCTTCGACCCGGCGGCGGCGCCCGGGCCTCGGCGAATCGGTCGACTTCCTGCGCTCGATGGCGTTCGTCGAAGTCGACTATCGCCAGCCGAAGAACGCGCGCAAGGGCGGCTGGTATCGCGTCGACTTCTCCGGTTCGACGATCGCACCACCGGCCGCTATCACGTTCAACCGCCTCGACGCCGATCTCCGGCAGTTCGTCGGCTTCCTCGCCGGGCGGCGGGTGATCGCGACGCGCGCTCTTCGTCTCGACCTCGGACACCGACGCCGGGCAGCGTGATGCCGTTCTACCTGATGCCGACGCTCGGCGGCAACGACACGCTGCGCGGCTTCCGCGAGTACCGCTTCCGCGGACCGCACGCGATGCTGGCGCAGGCCGAGTACCGCTGGGAGATCTGGAGCGGCCTCGACGGCGCGCTGTTCTACGATGCCGGCAAGGTCGCCGACCGCCGCGCCGATCTCGAATTTCAAGGATCTCGAGCGCGACTACGGCTTCGGGTTCCGCTTCAACACCGACAAGGGCGTCGTGTTTCGCGTCGATGCCGGCTTCGGGAGTCGCGATGGCAAGCATCTCTACATCGTCTTTGGCGGCATTTTCTAGGCGCCGCGCGCGCGCCGGCGCGGTCGCGCGCTCGCGCTCGCCGTCGTCGCGGCGCCGGATCGGCGGCGCGGTCGGCCGGCGCCGCGCTTCTATCCGGACGATCCGCTCTGGTCCGACGACGACCGCGCGTTCGACGCGTCGAAGGTGGTGGCGATCGAGGACACCAACGGCTACGACTTCGTCGTCAACACGTTCGCGCAAGCCGGGCGAGCGCCGCGACGTCCGCGCGCTGAACGTCAACACCGTCGACGAGGTGCCCGACTCGAGCTGGTTCACCAACCGGATCGGCCGCCGCGACATGACGGTCGCCGAGGTCGTCAGCGGTCCCGACCGGCTCGAGCGCGTGTCGCTCGACGGCTGGGTCGTGTCGGGCGGCAAGAGCATCGGGCGTCCAGCCCGGCTTCCGCATGACCGATCCGGCCGGGCAGCTCTATCAGATCGAGGTCGACCCGCCGTCGAACCCCGAGCTGGCGAGCGGCGCCGAGATCATCGGCACCGCCTTCTATCACGCCATCGGCTACAACACCGTCGACGTCTACCTGGCGGAGATCGATCGCGCGGCGCTGGTCGATCTCGGAGCGGGCCACGATTCGCGATCCGCTGAACGGGAAGCGCCGCCGGCTGAGGACGTCCGATCTCGACGAGGTGTTCGAGCGCGCGGCGCGCGCTGCCGGACGGCCGCTACCGTGTGCTGGTCAGCCGCTTCGCGCCCGGCAAGCCGCTCGGCAACTTCCGCTACTACGGCACACGTCCCGACGATCCCAACGACATCGTCGCCGCACGAGCATCGGCGCGAGCTGCGCGGCGCGCGCGTGTTCGGCGCCTGGCTCAATCACGACGACTCGCGCGGCATCAACAGCCTCGACATGCTGGAGACCGACGGACGGCCGCGCCTGGGTCAAGCACTACATGTTCGACTTCGGCTCGATCCTCGGCAGCGGCACCGTCTACGCCCAGCGCCATCGGCCCGGCAACGAATACATCTTCGAGCAGCGCCCCGGATGGCTGACGCTGGCGACGCTCGGCGTCTACGTCCGGCCGTGGATGCTGATCGACTATCCCGACGTGCCGCCGTCGGTCGGCCGGCTCGAGGCGAAGGCGTTCGACCCGGTGAAATGGAAGCCCGAATATCCCAACCCGGCCTTCGACAACATGCGGCCGGACGATGCGTTCTGGGCGGCGCGGATCGTGGCGCGCTTCACCGACGAGATGATCGGCGCGGTGGTGCGAGAAGGCGCAGCTACTCGGACCCGCGCGCGACGCGAGTACATGACCGAGACGCTGATCGCACGCCGCGACAAGGTCGTGGCGGCCTGGCTCAAGCAGGTCTGCCCGGCCGTCGATCCGGTGCTCGCGGCCGACGGCGCGCTTCACGTTCACGAACGCCGCGGTCGCCGCGCGCGCGGCCGACGCCGGCGGAGAGCTATCAGCTGCAGTGGTTCCGCTTCGACAACGCCGACCGACCAGGCGACGCCGGTCGGCGAGCGCAGAGCACGGCGACCGGCTCAGCGCGCGCGCCCCGGCCGGGCTGCTCGACTCGGGCGAATACGTCGGCGTCGACGGTCGGCGGTCGCACATGCCGACACCCGGGATGGGCGCCGCCCGGCGAGTTCTTCTTCCGCCGCGGCGGCGCCGGCTGGACGCTGGTCGGCGTCGAGCGCTCAGCAGCCCGATATCTACCGAGCGGAGCTGTACGAATCGACGTGTGAACCTGGTTGCCCATTACGGCCGTGCTGCACTGCGTTCTGCGCGCGGCGTCGGTTCCCGCGTTCGGTCGGACGCGCAAGCTGGCAACGCGTTTGCTCGTGAACTCGAATTGGCTCGGGCAATGCTGCGTCGAGCCTGCAGGGAGATGCCGATCGGAAGCCAAGGACGACGCCGTGACCACCGAGAAGGGATCAGATGTGCTTACGCGCGAGCAGCTGATCGAGCTGCTGAACGAGGACCTGTCGCGCGAGTACCAGGCGATCATCGCCTACGTCGTCTACTCGCAGGTGCTCAAGGGGCCGAGTACATGAGCATCGCCAAGGAGCTGGAGGTGCACGCCGGGGAGGAGCTGGAGCACGCCCTGACGATCGCCAAGCAGATCGACTACCTCGGCGGCATGCCGACGGTCACGCCCAAGCCGGTGAAGACCTCGGAGCAAGGCCGAGGACATGCTCCGGTTCGACCTGGACAACGAGAACGAGACGATCCGCAACTACCGCGAGCGGGTCCGCCAGTGCGAGGCGCTGGGCGAGTACGCCATGGCCGAGCAGATCCGCGAGATCCTGCGTCCAGGAGCAGGAGCACCAGATCGACCTGGCCACGGCGCTGGGGATGGACGTGCCCGACGTCGGACGCATGTCACGGCGCGCGAAGTAGGGCCGTCCTGAGGGGGCGAGCGGTGCAGCCGGTTGGCATTTTGGGTATAATGCCAGCGTCTGTTGGTGACGGCCGCCAGGAGGCGGCCGTTCGCGTCTCTGGACCGAATCGAGTCTCACCTCACTCGTCTCCGCACGACGTAGCCTTCAGTTTGATCCATTAGAGGGTAAGGTCTCGCGCAGGCGAGACGAGGAGCGTCCATGAGTAACCGTAAGCTGTATGTCGGCAACCTGCCCTACGACACCGACGAACAGGCATTACAGGATTTGTTCGGTCAGGTCGACGCGGTCGAGTCGGTGAGCGTCATGCGCGATCAGATGACGGGCCGCGCGCGCGGCTTCGCGTTTGTCGAGATGAGCACCCCGGAAGGGGCGCAGAAGGCCATTGATCAGCTGCACAATAGCGAGCTCGGCGGTCGCACGTTGACGGTCAACGAAGCGCGTCCGCGTGAACCGCGTGCTGGTGGATTCGGTGAAGGCGGCGGCGGCCGGCGTGGCGGTGGTGGTGGCGGCGGCGGATTCGGTGGCGGTGGTGGCGGCGGTCGTCGTCGCGAGCCCCGCTGGTAGCCCGCGCGGATAGACGGTCGCAGGCGCGCGCCCCTCTGGCGCGCGCCACGGTTCCAGAATCTCATTGGGGGCCTGATGGCAACACGAGGACCACTGTCGCGCGGAAAGCGTGAGCGAGAACGTGCGCGCGTCGAGAGGCAGAAGCAGAAGGCCGCGCGTCGCGAAGAGACCAAGGTGCGACGGAACCAGGCCGGGTCGAGGCCGGGTGGTGAAGACCCCGATATCGCCGGCATCGTGCCGGGCCCACAGGCGAATCCCTGGGGAGATGAGCCGGACGCCGACGACGGCAGAGGGCGAGGAGAGCAGACAAGCCCTGGCAATCGCGTCCCGGTACGCTGCGCCGTTCGCCGCACGGACGTGTTAACCTCCCCGCTGATGCGCGACGTGTGGGATGTCGTCATTCTCGGCGGCGGCCTCGCCGGCCTCTGCTCGCCCGGCAGCTGCATCTCGAGAGCCCCGCGCTGCGCGTGCTGGTCGTCGAAAAGCGGCCGCATCCGGTGCCCGAGGCGGCGTTCAAGGTCGGCGAGTCGAGCGTCGAGATCGGCGCGCACTACTTCAGAAGCGGCTCGGTCTCGAGCCGCACCTGCGCGCGCGGCAGCTCGAGAAGCTCGGGCTGCGCTATTTCTTTCCGCACGACGACAACCGCGATCTGCAGCGACCGCGTCGAGCTCGGACCGCCGCGGTTCCCGCCGGTGCCGTCGTTCCAGCTCGATCGCGGCCGGCTCGAGAACTATCCTGCTCGACGCCGCGCGCGAGACGGCGTCGACGGTCCTCGACGGCTGCACGGTTCGCGATCGTCGAGCTCGGCGGCGACCTGCACGCGCGTCGACCTACGACGCCGGACGGCGGCGCGACGGTGCACGCACGCGCTGGGTCGTCGATGCGAGCGGCCGCGCCGGGCTGTTGAAGCGGCAAGCTCGGGCTGGTCGCGCGAGTCACGCACGGCGCCAACGCGTGCTGGTTCCGCGTGAAGTCGCGCGCTGAAGGTCGACGACTGGTCGACCGACCCGGCATGGCAGGCGCGCGTGCCGACCGGCGACTGCGCTGGCTGAGCACCAACCACCTGATGGGCGCGGGCTACTGGGTCTGGCTGATTCCGCTCGGCTCCGGCAGCACCAGCGTCGGCATCGTCGCCGACGGCGACCTGCATCCCGTTCAACCGCATCAACCGGTTCGAGCGCGCGATGGACTGGCTGCGCGAGTACGAGCCGCAGTGCGCCGCGGTCGTGCGCGGCGCACGCCGACGAGCTCGAGGACTTCCTCGCGCTGCAGCACTTCGCCCACGGCTGCGCGCGCGTGTTCTCGCCGGACCGCTGGGCGCTGATCGGCGAGGCCGGCGTGTTCACCGATCCGTTCTATTCGCCGGGCTCCGACTTCATCGCGATGGGCAACGACTACATCACCGACCTCATCGTCCGCGAGCGTGCGCGGCGAGGACATCGCCGAGCGCGCCGAGGCGTTCAACACCACCTACCTGCGGCTGTTCGACGCCTTCATCCGGCTGTACGACGGCCAGTACCCGCTCATGGGCAACGCCCAGGTGATGACGGCGAAGGTGGCGTGGGACAACGCCTGCTACTGGGCGATCACCGCGCTGCTGTTCTTCCAGCGGCGGCTGACCGAGCCGGAGTTCATCGCGTCGATCGACCCGCTGATGCGGCGCTTCTTCGTGCTGCACGCGCGGATGCAGGCATTCTTCCGCGCCTGGGACCGTTGCCGACGACGGCACGCTACGCGCGACACGCGCCGAACGTCGTCGACGTGCCGTGGCTGCGCGAGCTGCAGGCGAGCCTCGACGATCCGCTGATGGACGACGAGGCGCTGCGGCAGCGGCTGGAGCGCGAACTTCGCGCTGCTCGAAGCGGTTCGCCCGCACCTGGCAGGCGATCGCGCCGAGCGGACCCGTCGCTCGGCGCGCGTTCGCGCTGACGGCGTCATCGACCCGGCGACCGTGATGCGACGGCGCCGACGTCGTCAGCCGCGACGATCACGCAGCACGACGCTCACGAGGCTCGCCGAAGGACAGCTCTTCGAACGGATCTCGTGCCATCGTGTCTTCGTGGCCGAACTGCCTCGAGCCGTCGCCACTCAGACCGCCGTGATCACGATCGCCGAGTCGTTGCCGCCGAAGCCGAGCGACGTCGAGACCGCGCAGCGCACCGGCTGCTCGCGCGCCTCGTTGGCGACGACGTCGAGCGCGCACTCGGCGTCGGTCTCGCTGTGGTGGATCGTCGGCGGAATGACGCCGCGCGCGACGGTCAGCGCCAGCGCCGCCGCCTCGACCGCGCCGGCGGCGCCGAGGCAGTGGCCGATCATCGACTTGATCGAGGTGACCGGGATGCGCGCGCGCGCGGTCGCCGAAGACGCGCCGGAAGCCGCGCGCCTCGGCGGCGTCGTTCTGCGGCGTCGCCGTGCCGTGCGCGTTGATGTGATCGACCGCGTCGGCCGGTCAGGCCGCGCGTCGCGCGAGCGCGCAGCGTGACGACGCCGCGACCGGCCGGCCCTCCGGTTCGGGCGCCGTCGGGTGAAACGCCTCGCAGCCAGGCTGTGGCCGGCCAGCTCGGCGTAGATGTGCGCGCCGCGGCGCTGCGCGCGATCGAGATCCTCGAGCACCAGGATGCCCGGCGCCCTCGCCGATGTTCATGCCGGCGCGGCTCCGATCGAACGGCCGGCACGGCGCCGGGTCCATCAGCCGGAGCAGGTTGAAGCCGCTGAACGTCAGCCGCGCCAGCGCGTCGGTGCCGCCGGCCAGCGCGGCGTCGGCGCGGCCGGCGCGGATCGCCTCGGCCGCCCGGCCGATGGCGATCGTGCTCGACGAGCAGGCGGCGACGACGCAGCCGCGCGGTCCTTCGAAGCCGAAGCGCTCGGCGATGGCGTCGACCGGCGTGCTGGGGAAGTGGTTCCAGACGTCGGACGGCCGCGCGCGCTCGAGGCCCGCGGTGATCCAGGTCCGGTAGAAGTCCTCGTTGCGCAGCAGGTCGGCCGTGCCGGCGCCGAGGAAGACGCCGACGCGCGAGCGGTCGAGGCCGCCGTCGAGCAGCCCGGCGTCGTCGATCGCCTCGTCGCGCCGCGATGCGCCGATCCGATCGCCGCGCGACCAGCGCCGCCGCTCGAGCGGCGTGAGCGCGGCGTCGATGCGGCGGCGAGGTCGACTTCGGCGGCGATGCGGCTGCGATAGCCGTCGACGTCG